>JADJOC010000010.1 GCA_016713965.1 Chitinophagaceae bacterium | reverse complement strand
TACAGGAGCTGTGTGGAATATATCAATAAACAAACTGGGTATGTACAGGCCTGAATGGTGTGGACTACAGCACTGATGATGGTGTCAACTGGAAATGGATAAGCACAGAAGGTTTTCATGTAAGCCGCAAGGCTAAAAAAGGGAAAGATGTTTTTTTTGCAGGTGGTAATGGGAGGATAGGTAAGCTTATATTTAATTAATTCAAGTTGCTAGTTATAATTTTAAAGTATTGCAGTGAATAGCTTTTTTTAGTACAAAAAATTATTCTTGTTACTTTTTTTGCGGAAAAAAAGTAACTCTCGCCTTCGGACGGGACAGGCGACAAAGCCGCCCGAAAACAGCCTGCCCCGTCTGAAAGCCTATCGTGTGGACACATCTTTTTACGAATTGAGTTTGAGCTAAGTCATGGTGTTATTCTATTACATTTTTAGTTAATTTTATTAACCTACTTTTTGCCTTGACGCAAAAAGTAGCAAAGTCAAAAAAGTGGGAGCGGCTGCTCCCGTCTGAAAGCGGGGATTACCGCCCGTTCCTGCCTTACAGCCCTACTTTGTCTTGTCCTAAAATAGGTTTACGCAAATTTGATTAAGATGGGTCATAATATTATTCGTCAGTATAAGTCAAATGAGTTGTACTATTTTAGTGATGCAGAGAAAGAATTAATTATTAAGGAGTATTTATCCTATCCAACGACGAAGCAAGCTATATGGGAAAAATACACAGGCCGAAAGAAAGAAAATGGTTTGATAGTAAAATGGATGCGCCGTTTAGGTTATGATGTTAATGGATGTCAGCGAAGAGTGATTAGTTTGCAGAAAGGTTATCTATGTCAAAACGTAGCATTCATAGCTTGGAAGGTGGCGATGCCCAAATTAAAGAATTGGAGGTTCGGATAAAACAATTGGAACAACAACTAGGAAGCAGAGCAAAAAGCTGTTTGCTTTTCTACGATGATAGATGTAGCAGAACAGCAACTAAAAGTTCCTATTAGAAAAAGTTCAACACCAAACCATAATGGTTATGAAAAGGAATTCCCATATAGGCCTTGCCAGGCTATGTGGATGGTTTGGTATTACCCGGCAGGCTCATTATCAGTATAGCTGGTTTTGTTATAGTAGTGATATAGAACAAAAGCTGGTGATAGAAGAGGTGAAGCGCATCCGTTTGTTGCATAGGCGTATGGGCACCCGTAAGCTTTATGAGATGTTACAAATCTTCATGATTGATAACCAAATAAAATGGGCAGGGATGCTTTATTTGATTTGCTGGCAGTTCATGGACTACTGGTACGTAAGAAAAGACGTACTACTATAACGACCAACTCAAAGCATTGGTTCAGGCGTTATCCTAATTTAGTGAGAGGGTTTACGCCTTGTGGTATAAACCAGTTATGGGTAAGTGATATTACATACTGGAAAGCAAAGCAGCAGTTCTTTTACATAAGTTTTATAACAGATGCTTACAGCCGTAAGATTGTAGGGTATTCTGTAGCAGAGAATATGGAAAGTGTACACACTGTAACAAGCGCTTAAAATAGCCCTTTGCGGCTTGACCCCGCAGGGCCATTTTAAGCTTACACACCACAGTGACAGGGGCTTACAGTATTGTAGTAATAGCTATGTACAATTATTAAATGAAAATAATATTACAATCAGTATGACTGAAAATGGCGACCCTTTAGAAAATGCCCTTTTGAAAGAATTAATGGGATTATAAAGGATGAGTATTTGCAGTTCTGCAAACCTGCAAATATTATAGAAGCTAAAGCTATACTTAAGCGGACAGTAAAACTTTATAACCAACAAAGGCCACATATGAGCATAGGTAACCTTACACCAGAGCAAATACATTGTAACATTAACTTAAAACAGAAAAATTATGGAAAACTATTATCATTCAAAGCCTAACTTTGAACATCCAAAAAATTACAGTAAATAAAAAACACATTTATATAACCTGTAAACTTATTTTAGGACGAGTCAGAGCGTAGATTTTGTGGCGGAGTATGAGCGGATAGCGGGACCACTGTTGATGGATGCGATGCTGCCGGTGTACAATTATTTATTTTTTAAACATGAAATAAACTGCACCAAGTAATAACACGAAGCTTACTATATATTTCCAGTGAAAGGGTTTGTTTAAATAAAAATTATATACCGGAGTACTTATTCATTTTTAGTTATAAGAATTATTATTGGGCTGCTTATCCATATTTTTTATAGGGATCATTTGCCAGAAAGCGGGTAAAGGTTGCACAGCAGGTTGCTGAAGATTAGGCTGGGTAATTGTTTTTATTAACTGTAATAAAAATGTAACAATGCTTTTCATAGTGCTATGGTTTAATTGCAACATTTAAAAAATCAGGAATAGATTAATTAGATATTATTATCCAAATATAACAAATCAATCCGGATAAAGCAAAATTACCTGTCAGTATTTTTACGTAAACTTAAGTAAAAAATATGTAGTGTGTTGAAATAGCAAAGCCTCTCTATTATGTGAGAGGCTTTGATTATGCAGAAAATTCAATTACCATTTATCCACTTCTTCGCTGCTGCCATTGTCAAGTGGTGCGCTAGTTGTAGCTACAGGTTCCTCTACTTTCGGAATTATAGGTACATCAGTAGCCGTAGCGGTTGAGTTAACAAGATCATTATTTTGCACTGTACCTGCTTGCCCTTCTTCACCTTCATAAGGTGTATCGTAGTTATAAGCATCAAAATCAAAGTCAGGCATCAATTCTGTTTTTACATAATCAACGGCTTCATTAAGGCCTTTAATAAACTTGTTAAAATCTTCTTTGTATAAGAAAATTTTGTGCCTGTCATACCCATCAGAGTCAAAGCGCTTGCGGCTTTCGGTGATAGTTAAATAAAAGTCATTACCACGTGTTTCCCTTACATCAAAAAAGTAAGTTCTACGTTTTCCGGCCCTGATGCGTTTGCTATAAACGCTTTCCATTTTTTTGTCGTTGTTTTCGTACCCCACAGTTTTTTAAATTTTTTAGTTATAAAACGATTGTTCAATTTACGGAACAGCAAAGATAAAACTGTTTTCCAAATCACAAAAAATAACCCTGGAATAAAATACACTTTAACAAATTTACCATAAGCCCGGATTAGGTCTCGTCATTTACCTGTTGCCTGGCATACATTTCTGAATAATAACCATTTTTTGCTATAAGTTCGTGGTGTGTGCCTGTTTCTATAATTTCCCCTTCATTTAATACAATTATTTTATCAAATTCAAAAGAGAGAAAATCCTGTGGGTAATGATAATTGCTGTTTTACTGGTAAGGTATGTTTGTAAATTTCCTATTATTTCTTTTTCTGTTTTGGTATCTACAGCACTCAGGCAGTCATCAAAATTACAATTTTAGGATTATTTATTAATGCACGGGCTATTGATATCCGTTGTTTTTGACCACCGCTTAAGGTTATTCCTCTTTCTCCTACCAGAGTTTGATATCCTAACGGAAAACCTTCAATTTCGTTGTGTATACTTGCTTGCTTTGCGGCTTGTATAACCTGCTCATCAAAGCATTATTTAAACCAAATTTTATATTATTTGCAATGGTATCGCTAAATAAAAAAATATCCTGGGGTATATAACTTATCTGCTGTCGTAATGAGTTCAAATCGATGTCAGGTACAGATATGCCATCGTAAGTAATACTGCCCTGCTGTATATCGTACATGCGTAACAGTAATTGCACAATGGTAGATTTACCGGCCCCGGTTTTGCCGATTATGGCAATTTTTTCACCTGCTTTTATTTGCAGAGAAAAGTTTTTTATGGCTTGTATACCGGTATGCGGATAAGTAAAGCTTACATTATTAAAATCAATATTTCCCTGCAAATTAGCCAGAATGCTATTTTCACTGTTTTTTATGGCTGTTTGCTGTAATAAAAACTCATTTATTCTTTTTTGGGATGTGGCTGCCCGCTGGGTCATGCTGGCTGTCCAGCCAATAGCGCTTACAGGAAAAGTAAGCATTTGAATATATAAAACAAACTCTGCTATGACACCTATAGAAATTTCATTTCTACCCACCATTAATGCACCTACCATCACTGTCATCAAAGTGCTTATACCGATAAGAAGCGCCATGCTGGGAAAATAGATGGCTTCTGTTTTTGCCAGGCTCAAAGCATTATGCCTGTAATCTTCGCTATTTTTTTTAAAAAAGTTAAGCATTGTTTTTTCCTGCCCGAAGGCTTTTATTACCCTTATGCCTGCATAAGATTCCTGAGCATTAGTAGTTAAATCACTTAACAGGGATTGTATTTTTTCACTTTTTTTATTGATGGTATTGTTAACAAGCTAAATAGTTATAGCTAATATCGGCAAAGGTGATAGAGCTACTATGGTGAGGGTAAGATTAGTTTTAACCATAAAGTATACGCTAAAAAGTATAACGGCAGCCAGGTTAATAAAATACATTATTGCGGGCCCGGTATACATTCTTACCCTGCTGACATCTTCTGCTATGCGGTTCATTAAGTCGCCTGTGCTATGTGTTTTGTAAAAATTTATATCAAGGGTTTGATAATGTTTGTATACTTCATTTTTTTGATCATATTCAATGTGCCTGCTCATCACTATTATAGTTTGCCGCATCAGAAATAAGAAAAATCCACTGATTAAGGCAATCAGTAAAAGTATTAAACCTGCAAACAAAATTTTATTATGGGGTTTATTTTCAAACCAGTTAATTATAGCCTGCACACCTGCATCATAATTGGTATGCTTTATTGCGCCAGGTTTAATAGCAGCTACAACCGAGTTTACAATATACCCGGTAATTTGTGGTGATAGAATTCTAAAATAATTGGTTAAAATAACAAACAATATACCAAGGAAAAAGTGCCAGCGATATTTCCAAAAGTATTTATTAAGTGTAAAAAGGTGTTTCATTCCGGTGTAAAGTTAATTCTTTTAGTACGGTATTACACTTATAGTAATTAATTATTGGATATAAGCAGACATATCATTATCCTTATCCTCATTAGAAGCTATTGCTTTTGAAACGGTTTGGAGCAGATCATTCATTTCAAAAGGCTTTCCTAAAAAAAAGTTTGCTCCATTTGCCAGGCATAATTGCTCTGCCTGCGGTAAAGCAGACATCATAATAACCGGGATACTTTTTATGGTTTGATTTTCTTTCAGATTTTTGCAAATTTCACGTCCGTCTGCGCCAGAAAGTAACATATCCATAAGGATAACATCAGGCAGGACTGATTCGATAAATGGCTCGATATTTTCTGCATTTTCTTTTATTGAAACTTTATATCCTTTTAATTGTAACATTGTTTTTAACATGAAAAGGATATCCTCATTATCATCTATTACTACAACATGATATTTTTCATTTAACATATATTTTTCTATAAATTTACCGGTAAAGAAAAATTAAAAACTGATCCTTTTCCAAGGGTACTATTAACACCAATTTTTCCGTCGTGCCTTTGTATAATTTCCGATGCAATAAACAACCCGATTCCAAATCCGGGAAAAGTTTTTTCGCTTTTACCTTCTACCCTGTAAAAACGCTGGAATATTTTTTCCTGATCGGCCTTGTTGATACCTATACCATTATCTGCTACAGAAATTTCTGCATAATTATTTGCAATATTACTTGTTATATTTATAACTTTTGAATTAGGAGAATATTTAATAGCATTGGTTAAAAAATTAACAAGCACCTGCCCTATCCTTTCCCTATCAGCATATACTGTAATTTCTTTATTACCGGAAGAAAAAATAATTTCATAACCAGGTTCAATATGCTTAATTTCTTCTACAACTTCACCTATCATTTTATTCAGGCAGAAATGTTCCTTATTTAATTGCAGGTTACCAGATTTTATTTTTGATAAATCAAGTAATTCTGAGATAAGCTTTGTTAATTTCAGGATTTGATTATTGACTTTTCCTAAAGAGTTTTTAAGAAAATCATCTTTGCTTTCATCATAAAAGCTTTGAAGTATCTGTATATATCCTTTAATAGAAGTAACCGGCGTTTTTAGCTCATGGCTGGCCATACTTATAAAGAAATCTTTTTGCTGTTCTATTTCCTTTATTTCATGTATATCAGTACTGGTACCTACCCACATTTGTATTTCCCCGGTGCTGGCTTTGTGCGGCAGCGCCCTGCTTAATTGCCACCGGTATTCTCCATCATGGCGGCGAAACCGGTGTTCAATGTTATAATCTTCTCCTGTTGCTACAGCGTGCATCCACTTGCGTATACTCTCATCACGATCATCCGGATGAACTATTTGCACCCATCCGCTATTTTTAATTTGGTGAAAGGTTAAGCCTGAATAATCATATACTGACTTGTTATAATAATTCAGATTGCCCAACCTGTCACCTGTCCATATTTGCTGGGGTATTGAATCGGCAAGGAAACGAAATTTTTGCTCATTTTCTTGTGACAATAACTCTGCAAGTTTCCTTTCGGTAATATCTACTACGACTTTAATAGCTCCAATAATTTTGTCTTTATTATCATATAATGGACGTGCATGTGCCAATACATTACGTTTTGCTCCGTCCAAACGTTCTATAACAAATTCTACCTCATATGCCTTGCCTTCTTTTAAAGCTAATGACAGGGGGGATTGACTAAGCGTTAATAACTGCCCGTTGGTATCATACATCTTAAAAGACGTTGTCCACAGTTCTTTATGGGTTTTGGGCATGCGTCCCCAAAGAACGGTTGCAGCTTTATTAAAAAGCATTATCCTGCCTTCAACATCACAAGTATATACGGCTGCAGGCATACTTTGTACCAGTTGCCTGTAACGTGCTTCATTTTCCTTTAATTTATCTGATATGGTTTTGGACTCATCTATATCCATACAGCAACCAATAAAACCAATAAAAGTTCCATCAACTGCATACCTGGGTACACCTTTAGCCGATACCCATCTAAACTGATTATCATATCTCCTTAACCGGTACTCAATACGAAATTCTTTTTGTGTACTGAAAGACGATAAATATGTATCCAGATATGGCTTAAGGTCATCAGGATGTACACCTTCTATCCAGCCGTTTCCTAATTCCTGCGCAATTTCTCTCCCTGTAAAATCCTGCCATCCCTTATTAAAAAAATAACGTAATGTATCAGCACCTGCCATCCAAACCATTACAGGAGCCGTATCTGCCACGGTTTTAAAAAGTTGTTCACTTTCCCGCAATTCAACCTGCTGTTCTTTTTCTTCGGTAATGTCCATAATTGTACCCATCATTTTTTGAGGCACATTCATTTTATTATAAAACTTTTCCTTTGCATTTTATCCATATTATTGATTTTTCTATAGGGCCTAGAAGACGGATTTCCATATTTAAAATTCCTGTAGTGTAAGCATCTTTCATTGCTTGTTCACGCACAGATATGTCGGGAGGATAGATACGCTTTAAAATTTCTTTATGTTCCGGATGCTCAGATTCATGATAACCCAATATTTCCAGGTATCGTTTGGAGTATTCAATTTTTTTTGTTACCAGGTCAAGCTCCCATGTGCCCAATTCTGCCGCGTCAATAGCAATATTTAACCGTTGCTCACTATTTTCTAATGCTAAAAGTGCATTTTTATTCTCAGTAATATCCAGCACAGTGCCAATAAATTTGCCCGGGATTTTTTCCTGGGTAAAAAACACTTTTCCCTGTGCTCTTATCCACCGAATACTATTATTACCATATTGTACAATACGGTATATTATATCGTAGATTCCTGCACTATCAGGGTTTTTAGATTTTTGTATTTCCTGTTGCACATATTCCCTATCTTCCGGATAAATATAGTCTCGAAAAACCTGCAAATTTATTTTAGTTTCTTTTGGTAACCCATATATATTCCTGCACTCTTCAGACCATATTAATTCATCATTATCATAGCTATACTCCCAGGTTCCCAGATTAGTAGTTTGTATAGCAAGTTTTAAACGTTGTTCATTTTCTTCAATTTTTTTCCGGCTTATTACTTGTTCAGTAATTTCAATTATTGTAATTAACACTCCGCCTACTTTCCCGGATTCATCACGGATAGGGCTATACGAAAAAGTGAAGTAGCACTCTTCTGTATATCCATTTCTGTTAAGTGGCAACATAAATTCGTTAAGCCCAACAGATTTCCCATTCATAACACCATAAAGCATAGGACTAATTATATCCCATATTTCAGCGAACGTTTCTTTAAAACATATTCCAAGCGCAGGGTGTTTGTTAGCCCCCAATATTGACTTATAAGAATCATTATAAAATTGAATAAATTCTGTACCCCAGGCAATGCACATTGGAAAATGTGATTCGAGAATTATATTAATTGTGCTACGCAGGCTTTGAGGCCAGTTATCTGGTATTCCAACAGCTGTTTTTGACCAATCAATAGAATTTATAAGCCTACCCATTTCCCCTTCTTTAGAAAGAAACTGAAATTTTTCAGAATTTGCCTGAATATTTAATTGAGACATTTAGATTATAAATATGATATAGTAATAAAAATAATAAAAAGTAATTATTATTTTTTATTTATAAAATAAAAAATTTGATAAAAAAAGGTATTGCATTTATGGCAATACCTTTTATCAATAAAAGTTTAAAGTAATAACAACTATTCAAAAATTATCTGTTCATCTCTTTCTTCCATAGAAATTTTACGGATAAAATCGTCATAACCATCATCTTCATGGTTGCTATATGCTCCATACGCATCAATACTATATCCGATCAACCCATCATTAGCCTCAAATACATATACTACACATGAGTCAGAAGGGTCAGAATCGCCTTCAAAACGGTATGTTTTAATTATTTTTAATTCTTCCGGGTTATAAAATTTTCCGTTTCCTATACCAAATCCTTCTGGGAACATTCTAAATTCATTATCACGTTTTTTTACACGTAATTTTTCTAATATTGAACTTAGTGTGGTCATATATCCGGTTGGAGTGCTCATAATATAATAAAATTTTAATAATGGATTGTTTGAATTCTTATTAATTAAGATCCAACTTCATACCATTTTCTTTCTTATACTTCATATACTCGTGAATACTGTATTCCTCAGGTTTTATAAAATGAATACTGAGCGAATTTTTTACTATTGGGTAATTTATTCTACAAATTGGGTACATAAAATTGCAATTCAGGATAAAATAATATGCTTGCTTTTTTTAATTATTATTAAAATAGATTTTAGAAAGTTATCATTAATGGAAAGATATCAATATATAAAATATTACCTAATATTTGGTACAATTATTCTTACTAAAAGGTATATTTATCTTTTTACCCATTAAAAAATATTTCTATGTCGATACAAATACTGGAAAAATACAAGAAAATTTAGGATACCCTGCTTTAAAAAAAGTGGATCCAAATACACAGGATATACCATTAGAAGCCGCTGTACATCCGGAAGCACGTTTGGCCCAGGCCGCTATACCATCAGTATTAACAGCCTTATATAAAATTTTGAAAACTGATGCCGGAGTACAAACAGTTTTAAATAATTCAAATCCGTTAAATTGGGCAGCTACTATTTTTGGCAAACAAAAAACTGAAGTTATAAAAAGAATAGCTTCTTATTCATCATACACCCAGGCGGAAACAGAAATAAAGATTAATGAAATATCAGCGGAGGCAGTAAATATTATAAAGGACAATCTAAAAGACGAGGATAAAATAGCCGGTATTAAAGATACATTAACGTCTGAAAGGAATAATATATTACCTTATCTCCCTGCTATATTAAATATCGGTGAATTATTAGGTGATACTACGCTTGATGATAAAACTAATAAAATGGAAGGGCCTATTTCTACATTGATGCATAAAATTGAACAAGGTTTTTCAAACCCAGACTAAACAGCATATTATAAATTAAGCTATATAAAGACTAGCAATTATTTATTTATTTTTTTTACCCAGTACTGTTTTTTTAACCCCATCAAACAAGCTTTTCCAAAGTAGATTAAAAAACGACTTATAAATATCTCTTTCAAAATCAACCTTGCCTGTATAGGTTTCGTCTCCCCGTGGGTTTTCATTTTTCACCAGTTTATTGGCAAAAAAACTTATTAAATCCCTGGTTTTAAGCTCATCATCTTTTCCTTTTTTTAAAATCTCAACATTAAGATCATTGTAAAGAAACAGGACGTCTCCTGTGCCTTTATAATCATTACCGGATAGGTTAAAATCCAATTTCTTTATCTTGCCTTCCTTTACAGAAGCCATTGCCAATGGCTCAATTATCTGGTTCAATAGTGTTGCATTCATTTGCTTTACTGTACCGGTTGCTGTAAAGTTTTTATTTCCTGCACTTAAAGGTAATCGCCATCTTGTAGACAACTTTGCCTTGCCTAAAAATAATGCGCTGGCATTTAAATTACAAAATGCATTAGATTGTATTTTTGATTTATATTAGTCAGATTATTTATTGTGGCATTAAGATGTGTAAAAAAAACATTTCCTGTTAATCTAGATTTTACAGCCTTTTCTTTATAAGCTATGCTTCCATCTTTTACCTGTAAAGTTTTTATATATATTGGCAAGCCCATTTTTAATAATAACTGGTGTGGATATTTACCTACTTTGCTATTAGGATCTGGCGGCAAAGTCCGGTCATTAAATATTTTCATAACCGGCTGTAATGAAGCGTTTTCTATCTCAAGCGAATTATCAATAATTAATTTTTTAAAATTTACCTGCCGAAGTATGATATTATTAAAGCTTAAATCAAACCTATCCCGCTGGTGTCTGCTCTTTCTAACAAATGCCGCCTCAGTCAAGAGTGGCTTAATATTTATATTCTTAACTTCTACATAAGATTTTAAATTATTTATTAAAATATTATTTGCTATTATTTTATATAATTTATCCTTTGTAACTAAAGAAAAATTACCGGCAGATAATTCCCAATCTGCAGTATTTATCATTTGAGCTACAGTGCTTGCCTCTGTTACACTGGCTACTTTTGTTGCAGTAAATTTTACGTCATTAATAATAAAAGGCTCATCGCCGGGACGTAAAGGATTGCTTATGATTACTTTAGTATTGCCTAACTTTACCCCTTCAATTTTTGCTTCATCAATTATGTTTGATGAAAATTGAATTATATTATTATTCTTTTTTGTTTTGTCTTGCTTGGTATTTTTGTAAATAGTAACTAATCCCCCATCACAAGTTATCATACCAGCCTTTAATTCGTGATATAAAATAAAGGCATCAGTATTTAATTGATTTATTTGTATATTTTTAAGATCAGTTAACGGTTGAATTGCATCCGATTTATATTGCTGGATTTCTTTAACATACAATATTCTTTTTGCAGCGTCATATTCGATGCCTACCATGTTAATACGTGTATCATTTTTTGATTCGGGAAGCTGTATATTCTCTACCGTAATTTTCACATCTTTTATAAAATAGCTGATTACATTTTGGTAATTGCGGGTACTATCAACTAAAAAATTTTTAAGTTCCACATTAATATTTTCCAGTGTAGTTAATGATTTGCCTTTATTATCAGTTATAAGAACTGAACCATTAATTATTTGTATTGCACCGGCGTTAATGTTTTTAAACTTTCCCAATATTTGTTGATACAATTGAAGCGTATCTTTATAAGTAAATTCTTTTGGTTTATCAGCTCCTGTATTAGTAATCTGGATGGAAGGTTGATTTAGTACAATTTTCTTTGTTGTCAAATTTTCCTTTTTAACCAATCCTGCAACATCTACTCCTACAACCTGTATTTCTTTTACTTTAATATTATATAAAGCATTAGGAAGATCATTCCTGCTTTTAAACAATTCTTTTATTGCAGAGTCCGGTTGAATTTGAAGATCATAAAAAGATGCGTTACCATTGATCTCATCAATCGAGGAACTGTCATAGTTAATAGTATAAAGGCTATCTGTATTTTTTATAATAGAATCGCTAATGGTATCTTTTATAAAACGCTTTTTATATTGTTGCCAGAAGATGTAACCACCAATACCTACAAGAATTATTATTATTATAAAGTACTTTAAGAATTTCTTCATTTATAGTTTTTAATTTCATTAAAAAGGATACCCGATTGCTATATTTAGTATAAGATTATCCCTTCTCCATGCTTTATCATTAAAATTAAACTGGTCAGTTACCCAGCGTTGCCCATCTGGTAAAAAAAGGCTTTCTTAGTGGTATTCCCAGATCTAATCTTATTAATATTACACTTGCATCAAAACGGATACCTAATCCGGAAGCTACTGCAAGTTCTTTATACGAATCTTTTTTTAGCTGGCCTGCCTTACCAAACAAGATAGTATCTTTTGTCCATATATTTCCTATATCAGCAAATACTGCACCACTAAATTTACCAAATAAAGGAAAGCGCAATTCAGTATTTAGCAAAATTTTATAATCTCCTCCGATAACCTGAAAAAACCTTTGATCATTAATAGTAGGCAAATAGCTGCCGGGCCCGATTGTGCGTACAGGAAATCCTCTTAATGAACTTGATCCTCCTATAATGTATTGTTTAGAAAAAGGAAGTAAGGCAGAATTATGATATGGCAATCCTACCCCAACCTGTAAACGGTTAGCCCATTGCATTTTATTTCTAAAGGTTTTTTTATAGCGTAAGTCCACATCTGTTTTTACATATTGTGCAAATGGAGCATCTAAAACTGTTTTTTCACGAAAGTTTTTTGCACCTGTAACCAACCCTGCAATATTACCTGATAAATCTAAACTGCCATAAAAATACCATTGATTTCTTGCAACAGGATTTAGGGTATTAAATGTGTAGGAATAAAAAGAACCTAAGATGGCTTCAGAATAAACATTAAAAAGTATTGAAGGGTTTTGAATTGCCTCTTTTTTAAATGTATCACTTATATTACTTGCATTTAAATATGTAATAGCAATAGGAGCTAAAATATGTTGTTTATTGCTGGTTTCTTTCCAATTAAATTCGTATTGAAAACGGAATACATTTTTTGTATATAAACTTTGCTTTACAAAAAATTCATATCCTAAAAGCAGCTGTGTGCGTGGGGTGTACAAATTACTCTCTCTTATTCGTATAAATGGGATAACATATCTCGGAAAATTTAAAGTGGCTTCTCCTCCGACTCTAAAATTGTTATTTCTCTTAAGAGAATCGTTAAGAGATACTTCAAAACCACCATAGGCCTTAACTGTGAATAATTCAGCATTTTTAAATGTATTCCTGTTCTTCCAGTTAACACTTACCTGTGATCCTATAAACCTGTTTTCTTTAGAAAAACCATCAATTTCTGCCTGGAAAGATTTTTGCTTGGCTGGTGTTAAATAATAATATACATTTAATAAATTAGAATCTATTGTACTTTTTGTAGGTTCGAAGCGGTTTTTTACAAACTTAAAAGTCCCCAAATTAATAAGGCGGTTAAGTGTTGTATTTTGTTTAATGCTGCTGTAAGTGCTACCTGGCCTGTAAGTGATGGTCCGTTTGAATAATTCGGGTTTAAAATTATTTATGGTATCCCTGATTAAAATACTATCAATTTCTATAGTACCTGTTTTGCTGGTATCTGGCGGGGGATTTAGTAGAGTGTAATTTGGAAAAACTGTAATGCGGTTAATTTTATATGCATGTTTAGCTTGATCAGGAGTTGTGTTTTTAATATTCAGAAATAAATTTACTTCATGATTACCAATGGTGCTATCAGCATATACTAAAATATAATCAGGATTAAAATAATAATATCCCCTGGTTTTTAGTAAAAGATCTAACCGCTCCCTTTCAGCTTGTATATCACTAAGCCTGTATGGGTTACCTGCTTTTAATATACTCTTGCTTCTTCTTTGTTTTTTATTTAAAGATTTTTATAAAGTTGAACTCTCACTTACCCAGGTAATATTTTTGATTGTGTATTGCTGGAAAACTTTAGCTTCATAAACAGCTTTTGTAAAATAGTTTTTATTAACCATGTCTCCGGCTACCGTAGAATGAAAATATCCCAAATTCTCTAAAAATGCAGTCATATTTTCAGCAGTAGTGACTGCGTTTACCCTGCTGCCAAGTACGGGTGGTTCTCCTAATTTATCACGTAGCCATTTTTTTATGCCCTTTTGCTTTTTGGGCTCACCAATCACGTACCACCACCAGACTTTATAAGGCTGGCCTAATATAAACTTATTTGGCTTTGGCCTTACAGCCTGGCCTAGTAGCTTTTTCAGCGAACGTGCAGAATTTTTTACATCGCCTTCTTTTTTAACTTTTATTGTAGATCCCTTATATAGCTTTTCGCCGGGTGGCAAATACTTTGCTACTTTGCAACTACTTACAAACAGTAAAAAAAATATACTATATATAATTAATACTCTCATTTACTTAGCTTCTTTTTTATTTTTCCGGTTAAATAATTCCCTGAACTTATCGTAATCAAGGGTAACAATAAAAGCTACTCCTGTTTCTACCACGTATCCATCCAGTATTACTTCCATCTGTGATTTTTTGTATGCCCTCAACAAGTATTTTCCGTCTTGAGTTAATTTATAATTTACAGTTACGTCCGGTAGTAAAGCTGCCCCTTTTTGTTGTGCAGCTTTTGCACTTGGGTCCTGTCCTTCTATCCCAAAATTTTTACCAACGCTAATGCTTATACGATCATTCAGGAAATTTTTTGACACCGCAACATTCAGATCTGTTTTCTGGCGCTGGTCGCCTGAGCTATAATCCTGGTAGCTATTCAGGTTAAGATCAATGTCCACACCTTTAAACAAATCTGCAGCTACCTGGTCTAACGCAGATGACAGAAATTTGCTTACACTTTCCCGGGCAGTATTATCCAATCCGCCACCAGAACCGCTACCTTTAAAAAAGTCTGTACTTTGTTCACCAACAAAACGATTCAACAATAATAAAGAAAACACCTGCTTATTAATAGCAGCTACATCATTTCTTAATTGTGACAATTTATTTTCTATAGTAGTGCGAAGCTGGCTGGATAATTGGGTATTTTCATCGGGCAACTGAACATCAAAACTAATTTCTGGTATTTTCATAGTTCCTTTTATGTACAACAAAACCCTGAATGGAATTTCTTGTTTAAAGGTATTGGCTGTTTTTGCATCTACCCCTCCTATTTCATTGCCCAATAAATTTATTGCTGATGTATTAGCTATGTACTCGGCATTTATATCAATTTGTGCATCAGTTGGTGAGCCACTGAAAGCAATGGTGCTTCCTGTCAAAAGATTGAATTGCCTTCTTAAAAACTGGTAATTTAAAATATAATATCCTTTACTTAAATCATAATTTCCGGCCAGGATAATATTACCTCCGGGGTCAACACCAGCATTTAACCGGGCATCCCCCTGTATTTTTAATTCGTCACCGGCTGAAGGATCAATTACAACAGTGATAGCTGCAGCTTTGCTTATTTCAATATTAAGATTATAATTGAGAAATTGTGCAATATTTGATTTAGGTTCTGCTGCTAATACAAAAGCCTTTTTTTCAGGCAAAGCAAAAGTATCCCTGTCAATAAAACGCACTACAGAAACAGCAGCATCCTTATTTATATTTTTTCAGGTAAAACCAATGTTACATCAGTTTTATCATTTAATGATAAATTTCCTTGTATATCAGGACTGGCAGAAGTACCCGAAATAGCAATATCGGCATCTATTGCTGCAAATCCATACACCTGGTTGGCAACAGCCTTAGGAGCATTTACCAAAGTAAAATTATCAGCATTTATTTTTAAATCAAGATCATAATCGGCTATTGTTTTTGAAGTGATCCGGCCATCAACTTTTAGAGAATTATTCGTAGAATCTTTGATAGTGAAATTATTAAATGATATTTCTGGATAAGTCAAATTAATTTTTTGCTTATCCAATGTATAAGTAGTTCCTAATTTTGCAATGGTGAATTGGGTAGTATCAAAATTTAAAGCACCATTCCACCGGGGATCTGAAAATTTTCCTTGCAAAGAAATATTTCCATTGATGTTTCCGGATGATCTTGTAAGGTTGCCTTTGGAAAAGGTTTGCAAGGTAGCCATGCTTAAACGATTAATATTTAAACCGGCTCTGAATTGTTTCTGATCATTGTTTAAAAAATAATTTCCTTTAATATTCACTGCATTTCCATTTTCTGTAAGATCCACAGTGGCTGAAATAGTATTATCATCTTGTTTTTGCGCAAATAATTTTATTGTTCCTACGGGTTGTTGCTGAAATTCTAATTTCAAATTTCTGCATTACCGGTAAATGCCGGTAGCTTTTTATCAAATTCACTTAAAGAGAATTTAGCATTTACAATTCCACTGGCTAATAAAGTATCGCTATTGGCCAAAGCTGCAATATTTTTTATGTCAAAGCTTTCGATGCTTATATTGATAGGACTATTCAATATATTCTCTTTACTTGCAGCAGAAATTATTGCAGAATCACTGCTTAGCACAAAGTTATTGACCAATATTCCATCTGGTGAATAAGTGATTTTATTATTATTGGCTACATTCCATTTTTGATAGTTTAAGAGTAAATTATTTTTTAAAGAAAAAAGATATGCTTCATCATTTTTAACTATTGTAGCACCTAGTGAATAGCGATCTGTTTTTTTATCATCCTGTGTTGCTACATCTACCGACAGGCTGTCTCCCATTGCTTTTGCGGTAATTTTAGCAGCAAAAAATCTATTAGCATTTACATTCAAAGTATCAAATGCCACCTGCGCATTAATAGCTTCATTAAATGTTGCTATATTAATGCTTCCGCTACGGATACTATTTGTATTGTAAACCAGGTATGGCAAATTAACTGAAAGGTTTAAAGCGCTATCTTCACCGGCTGAGGTATAACTGCCTTTAAAATCTATATTATTATATTCCAAAGCAGGTACTAAATCTTTTACCAATGGATGCTCTTTAATCAAACCTTCAAAAGAAATTTGCTGGGGTGAACCATTTGCTATAACAGTATCAGTTATATTATAATACTTGTCTGCATATTGCATAACAGATGCGCTCAATTTATCGTATTCAAAATTTCCATTAGCTTTTATATCTGCTATCGGTGAATTAAAAGATAAATTATTATTTCCATCAGATGTGTTTGCTTTTAGTGCAATAGTATCTAAGGAATAAGATTTGTTTTTAAAATTGATTTTAGAAGAATCAATCAATGCATACATATCCAGGTTTTTTGGATCAAGACTTAGTGCTTTGACATACGCCATAAATGAAGCATTTACGGTGTCTTTATACAAATTAAGCGCATATAGCTGTGCTGTATCTAATATCAGAGTCGCATCAATAGCAGGATATTTACCTTGTAAATTAGCTGTAGCGCTATAATTTAATTGAAGGTTAGGATCATTTACACTACCATTGCTTTCAATATTTCCATTATTCAACCGGGCATTTAAAGCTATATTTTTATAATCATATTTTTTAAATCCTGCACTTTGTATACCAGCATTTATAGCAGTATTCATGGTTTTATAATTGAATCCCCTGCCCTTTGCTGATGCAGACAAAGTAATATTTCCGATTACGGTATCTTGTTTTAATAATTGCCCCAGATTAAAGTTTCGAGTAGTCAGATTAACATTATAGTTTGCGGCTTCTTTATTTTGAAATTATTTATGTACCCTTTGATACTTGCAGTACCATATGATCCATTTAATAAAAGATTTGTCTGCACATTATTCATATCCCCTTTAACAGTTCCTGCTAATAATATAATTTCCGGCAGCCTGATAGATTGAGGCAATGATTTTGAAGGTACTAGTGAAATAATGAGATTCTTTTCTATCCTGCTGTCTTTAATAACTACATTATATTGCAGTGCATTGGGATTATTAATATTTTTTAAATCTGCAGCACCTGTAATTCTAAAAGTTTTGTCATTACTACTGATATTAAGTACAGCCGTACTATGCTGCATATTACCTTTTAAATGGGTATTAATATTAATTGCTAAAGGAAATTTTGCACTCAAAGAACTACCTGGTGGTAAAAATTTTTGTATGTCCTTTTGGAATTGTAGTGTTAAACACATTAATATCATAACCCAGCCTTTTAGAATCTGTAACATTATAAAGAATAGCTTTGGCATTTATCATTGTTCCATCAAACCCTCTTAATTGTAAAAAGGGAACATAAAGCAGTTGCAAATTACCTCTTACTTCAGTATTTAAATGTATTGTACTATTTAGAAATTTTTGCCGGGGCAAAGATTTTTTTACTGAAGGCATTAAAGTATACAAATCGTTTATTGCTATTATAGAATTATCCAGTTTAACATTTACTAAAGTATTTTGAGGAACCGCAGTGATTTGTTTAATATCATCATACTCTAATTCCAGCGTATTTTTTATAACACTTTGAGGTGTTCTGATATATAATTCCCTAACCTTAACGCCTTTGTTATTGTATGATATGCCAGCGTGTGTGGTATCAATTTGAAACCCGCTTTTATCTGCAAAAGCTAATTGGTTAATGTCAGCTATGATACTATCCGCCGAATACTTTATTATACCTGTATTGAGGTTGATACGCTTAACATCCAGGTGTGAAAAATCCAATCCGTCTTTTATTGGTGATGCATTATTGTCGAATTGCAGCTGGTTATCGGCCATATATATTTGATTCACCTGTATATTCCAGGCAGTAGCAGATACTGAAGTATCCTGCGAAGGTTTTGGAGATTCTTTCGGAGAGATAAATTTTATAAAAGATGAATCCAGTACTAAAGTATTCAGTGAGGCGGTTTGCTTCGCCATATCCAGGTTGGTTTTTGATAAGGATAAATGCTGCAACCAGTTTGCATAATACATACCGTTAACCTCATTTTTTACTGATACATTTACATTCCTCAGGTCAAATTGATTGGCTGTTAACCATAGTGCATTTTTATCAGTAGTATCTTTGGATGAATTATTTTGCGAAGTATCACTTTTATAAGTAATCATAGAAAAATCTACGCCTGATGTAGAAAATTTATCTATTTCAAATTGCAGGCGGTCTGGTTGAAATTTATTTATTTCAGCATTGAGTTCACCAATTCTTGCTGTAATATTCGTGCCGGTATACTTGTCATTAAAGTTTAAACGAACATTATTAAAAATCAATTTTTTCAATGTTAATTTCAATGCGGCAGTATCTTTATTTACCTGGTTATCGGGCTTATTACCGGAAAAAGCATTAATAATAAATTGATAATTGAACAAAGAGTCGTTTTCCGTTCTTGAAATATTTGCATAAATATTTTTAAACTCAACCTTCTGGATATACGTGTTTCCTTTTATTAATTTAAGCATGTCTAAATCAACAGATAATCTTTCACCATATAGCAAAGTATCTTTATGCAAATCTTCAACATAGATACCTGTTATTTCTATCCATTTTGGTAGCCGGTAATCAATAGATGCAATAGTAATTGTAGTATGCAGTTTTTTCTGAAGATATAATTGTACTTTTTCTGTTATAATTTTTTTACCATAATTAGTATTAATAAATATAACAACACTAATTATTATAATAAGTATAACACACAGTATATAGATAAAAACTTTACCTGTTTTCTTTAAAATCCTTTTGATGGCCATCCTTATACTAAATAAATTAACAATTTTATTATTTACTGATAGAATATTGTGCCTGTTTTATAAATGAGCAGGGTCGGCATTTTTAAAGATATTATAATTAACCGGGCAGGCAAAATGTAGAATTAATTCCACATATTACGAAAGTTTGGTTATGCACTTTTTAAGATCTATTCCTTTACTTAAAACCTCTGAAAAGAGGTCCCTTTTTATTTATTCGCTTATGAATATTAAAAATAGTAAAATCAGATGGTTGTAATCCATGTTTTACTTCCTTCCAAGATAAAGGTGTAGAAACTGTAGCACCTTTACGTGGACGTAAGCTGTAAGGTGCAGCTATAGTCTGGCCCCGTCTATTTTGCAGGTAGTCAAGATAAATATGTTTATTACCTCTTTTTTGTAAATTTCTTTCCATGGTAGTAAAACCAGGGAGCTGCTCATTTACCATTATGCATAGCAATTCTGCAAAATCTTTTACCTGTTCATAAGAATATTTTTTTCCATGGGAACATATACATGTAAACCTGTAGCACCGGAAGTTTTACAATAGGATGAGGCTTCGGCTTTATCCAGCATATTTTTAAAAACATTAGCTGTGGTAATAACCTGCTCAAAAGTATTTTTTTCTGAAGGGTCAATATCAATAATCCTAAAATCCGGCTTATCTAAATTTTTTGTGGTAGAGTTCCATGGATTTATTTCAATACAGCCTAAATTATTTAAATACGCTAATGTTGCTTTATTATTACAAATAATATAGTCTATATCTTTATTGGCAGATTCAGAAAATACTTTAAAACTTTTTATCCATTCAGAAGCTTCTTCACCTGCATCCTTATGAAAAAAACCTTTGTCTTTTATGCCATTGAAACAACTCTTTTCCCGGAATATCCCAGCATTTCTTTACGAGTGCAGCCAGCTTTTTATTCTTTATGCTAATATTATGTTCTACGCCTTTTTTTCCTTTAAATAAAAATTTTACCTCGCTACCCGATATAGTTACATGCTTATCTTTTAAAGTAGTTAATCCAAAAGAGCCGTATAATTTTTCATAAAAGCAATTTCCGATTCTAATATTAGTACGCTCCATTAAACTTACCACAACGGATAAAACTTTTTCTAAAGGCAACCCCGGACGTGATAAATCTTTTTCTAATTGCAACCGTATTGTGGGCAAAATTTTTCCAAATTCATAAAGGCGATAAAACTTTGTATGATTGCGAAGTGTATTCCACAGGGGATGGTATTTGTATTGCTTTCTTTTTTTAACGTCGATGCCGGTAGCTTGTAAATGGCCATTAGCTAAAAGACATATCCAAACGTTTTCCCACGCAGGTGGAATAACCAGGCTTTTGATTCTTTTCAATTCGTTATTATCTGTGAGTTTATTATTACCTACCAGGTAATTAAATCCTTTTCCTTTTTTTAAACGTGTAATGCCGGGTTCAGAATCATGTATATAAATAAGCTTAGCTACAGCTGCAGATTTTTCAGGATTATTTATAATTTCCTGTATCTTACCCTTTGGAATTTTTAATTTTTTTCAATTAATATTTTCATTGATTTTTACCCATTAACTATTTCTCCGCCATTAGGATGAAGTACCTGTCCGGTTATATATGAAGAGTCATCAGAAGCTAAAAACAAATAACTTGGAGCTACTTCAACTGGTTCTCCGGCCCGTTTCATTGGAACATCGCTTCCATGCTTAGCTACTTTCTTCTTATCAAAACTGGCAGCAATTAAAGGTGTCCATATTGGTCCTGGTGCTACAGCATTTACACGAATACCTTTTTCTATCAAATTTGCTGATAAACTCCTTGTAAAAGATATTATTGCACCTTTGGTGGAAGCATAATCAATTAATGATGCACTGCCCCTGTAGGCTGTAACCGAAGATGTATTAATTATACAACTGCCTTTTTTCATATGCGGCAATGCTGCTTGTGTTATCCAAAACATAGAAAAAACATTTGTTGAAAATGTTTGCAATAACATTGCCGAAGAAATATCTGCAAGATGTTTATTTTCATAATGCATAGCTGCATTATTTATCAAAATATCTATTTTATTATACTTTTTTATTGTTTTTGAAACTACTGCTGCACAAACTTTTTCCTTTGATATATCTCCCGGGATTAAAATGCACTGGCACCCATATTTATCTTCTATTAGTTTTTTAGTATCCTCTGCATCGTTGTGTTCATTTAAATATGAAATGGCAATATCAGCACCCTCTTTGGCGAAGAGTAATGCTACGGCCCTGCCAATACCACTATCTCCGCCAGTAATAAGTGCAATTTTATTTATTAATTTTTTGTTTATTTGCGGCTTACTGTCATCACTTACCGGCACAGGTTGCATTTTATATTCGTTACCCGGACGATCCTGATGTTGGGGTTTACGTAATGGTTTTTTGGGATTAGCTTTTTGCATACAAAAATTAATATGTATTATTCTTTATTTCTTTCCAGGATAATCTTTGAATATCTCTAAATAATGGAAAAATAAGGTTGCCATTATAGCAACCTTATTTTTATATTTTATTTAGAAGTTGTGCCTTTTGCTGATTTTCTTGATTTACCATTACTAGTGTTAGCAGTGTTTTTTATTTGTTCACCATTTTTTAATTTCATGGTGCTGCCATCTTTTAACCTTACTGTTCCATTAGCCATAATAGTACTGCCATCATTAAGTTTCATGGTTTTAACTAATTGTGTAGTTTTACCGTTTTTAACTACAAAGACTTTATTATTTCTCATGAAAACACGGTCTTCTGTAGTTTCAGAAACAGTATTGCTATTGCCTGTATTCATATCGGTTTCACTACCAGTTGTGCTATTCGTACCTGGTGTGGTATTACTACCATTCATGTCGGTTCCTGTTCCTGTACTATTTGTGCCAGGTGTAGTATTGATACCATTCGCATCAGTTCCGATTCCTGTTGTACCATTTGTACCTGGTGTTGCCGGAGTGCCATTCATATTAGTTCCGTTTTCCGTTGTACCATTTGTGCCAGGTGTGGTATTGGTACCATTATTCCCGTTTCCATTATTATAAATGGAACTATCAGTAGCATCAGGGTTTGATTTATGAAACGAGCCATCAGGATTTCTATGACCTGAGTTACCCGGAACGGTATCAATTGTTGTTGACATACCGGGGGTTTGAGTTCCAGACCCACTGCCAGTACCCGGTTGAGTAGTTTGAGCTGTAACAGTTGCTGTTAAGCCAATGATCGTTAATGCACTAAGTAATTTTTTCATGTTTATATTATTTTATTAAATAAAATATATTGATTTACGAGGGTACATAAACAAAAAACAAGCCACTATAAAACAAACGAGATTTATAAAAAACTTAGTCCAAACCATACTCAATCTGGGTAAAAAATTCAACGTAAGCTCAGACGATTCGTAATTATCTATAATTATACTTTATTGTTAGTGATTTAAAATTTACAATTAATTAACTAATGTGATGACAAACATTGTGTATCAGGTGCTATACAGAAAGAAGTTTATTTAGAATTGATAAATGCATATGGCTTTACTAACATAATTCGAAAAGAAAAGCCAATTATAATTCCTGATGATATTCTGAAATATTATTTAACCAAAACAGAAATAAGCAGTTTCGAGTAACCGGTACAGAAAAAGAAATACAACAAAAATTTAGAATAGTACAGTAAATGAGAAAAAGCTATTACGGGCAATTTGTGACTGAACATTTAATACCTTAATTTTTAGTACCTGAGCTAATATTAAACCTAAAGCAAAAAAGGCTTTTAGCAATGTGCTAAAAGCCTTTTTGTTATGATTCGAATTCTGCTGGCGGAGAGTGAGGGATTCGAACCCCCGGACCTGTAACAGTCAACAGTTTTCAAGACTGCCGCAATCGACCACTCTGCCAACTCTCCGCTGCAAAATTAAGGGTTGATATTTCTACTCCCAAATAAATTATTAATTTGATGATTTTATTTATAAAATCTGTTTGATTTGGAAAAACAGTATTGAGTATAACCTGCTGAATATAGCTTAAATGCCCAATGGCTGGCGGATGGCAGCAAGTACCCCGCAGTGTCAACGAGGAGTACTGCGTACAGCCGCAACTAAAGTTTAATCAACTAACAAAAGCTCACAGCCCCAGATGAATTTATTCTTCAATTTTTTTATCTTTAACCACTACTAAGTCTTTTAATTCAATAGTCATAGGCATTATGCCCACCTGGAGCAGAGCTTTTTTGCCGCGTATTTCTTTTACGATACCTATTTGCCTGTTTTGTTTCATCCTTACTTTATCGCCAATATTGATTTCACCGCCTACTTCTTCAAATTTTTCATTTAACTTTTTTTGCTGTTTTTCGGTAACGATTTTTCTTTTTGATTGAATAATAAGGCATGAATCATTTTTACCACTTTATCTTTTTCATCAGTTTTGCGCCATTCTATTACCATTGCTTTTAATCGTCTTTCCATATCTTTCAGGTACGCAATTTTTCTTCAGATATTTTATTCTGCTGTTTGAGTATTTCTACTTCCTGCTGGTGTTTTTCTTTATCCAGGACTTGCTGCATTTCCTTTTTTAGGCGTTCATTTTCTTTAAGCAACTGTTGCAGCTCTTTTTTTTCCTGGTCAATTTTTTGAAGGTCCTGCTCTGTCCTGTTTAATAATTTATCCAGCCTGAAATGGTCTTCATCAACAAGGCGCCTGGCTTTTTCAATTAACTTTTTATCAAGCCCGATGCGTTCTGCTATGGAAAAAGTATAAGAACTACCTGGCTTACCGATGATTAGTTTATATAAAGGCAATAAATTTTTTTCGTCGAATTGCATAGCGCCGTTAATAATGCCCGGCACTTTATTAGCCATAACCTTTAAATTCAAATAATGCGTAGTAACTATACCAAAAGCATGTTTAAAAGCCAGCTCTTCCATAATCACTTCTGCAAAAGCACCACCCAGGCTCGGGTCACTTCCACCACCCAGCTCATCGATAAAAAATAATGTTTTTCCATTTGCACTTTCCATAAAATGCCGCATATTTTTTAAGTGCGATGAGTAAGTGCTTAATTCAAATTCCAGGCTTTGGTATCGCCGATATGAATCATTATTTGTTTAAAAATTCCCATTTCACTATCGGGATGAACGGGTACCAGCAAACCACTTTGCATCATCAATTGTAATAAACCTACAGTTTTTAAAGTAACTGTTTTACCGCCGGCATTGGGGCCGCTTATTACCAGGATCCGGCTTTTATCATTCAAAGTAATGTCTACCGGCACAATGGGCTTGTTACTTTTTTTATTGTATAAGTATAACAGCGGATGAAAAGCTTTTATTAAATGAATATGTGCTTTATCATACAGCTGTGGCATTGTAGCATCCATCTCAGCTGCTAATTTTGCTTTAGCTTTTATAAAATCGTATTCACCTGCAATGTCATGATATGCTTTTAACAGTGACGCATATACGCTGGTATTCTGTGTAAGTTTTCTTAAAATTTTATACACTTCCCTGCCCTCTTCATGTTCTAAGGAAAATATATCATTATTTAATTCTGTAGTCTCTTCCGGCTCTATAAAAGTAGTCCTCCGGCTGTCGCTTTCGCCATGCAAAATACCTTTTACAGTTCTTTTTTGCTCGGCATATACCGCTAAAACCCTTCTGCCATTGATAAAGCTTTCTTCAATATCAGCGAGGTAACCTTGTTTATTCAGCTTGCTCACTAACCTGTCAAACACCCGGCGCAGTTCATTGCGTTTTTTATAAAGGTTTAACCGTATGCTGGCCAGTTCTTCACTTGCATTATCTTTTACATTACCGGTTTCATCTAAAATTTCATCAATTAATTCAATGATTACTTTTTCGTAATAAAAATTTTCAATCACCTTTGTTAAATCCGGGTAAGCTGTTCTTCTTTCATTATCAAACCACCTGAAAATATTATTGGTATTTTCTGCCAGCCGTCTTATGGTAATAAACTGCTCACCATTAAGCACAGCGCCGGGTATCCCTAATAATTTTAGGTCTTTAGCAATATTTATAGTAAAATCGTTAGGAAAATATTGGCCACTTTGACTGATCAAAAAGTATTGGTAGGTTTGCTGAAGCTCTGTTTCAATAAATTCTTTTTTAGTATGTATCCTTAAATTAGCAGACCTGTTTATGGAATATTCAGTTTTACAATGCTCTGCCAGCAGCGTTTTTATTTTTTCATATTCCAATTGCACTAATGCCGATTCCGGGAAAAATTTCATGACTGTATTATCCTTATATTTTAATTTTGTATACTAACAAAGGTAACATGAAATTAACTTTATTGCAAAGCTTGTTCTACCGGAGGCAGACGCTGTTTAATAATCAATTTTTAGAGAAGTCAAGTTTTAAAAACTTGACTTCTCTAAAACCTGGCTTCTTTTAAAAAATAATTATAGTATCTCTGCCACATGCAAATGGATATTATGTGCAATTTTATCAGTAGGCAAATCATTCGCATCCCTGCCAAAAGGGTCTTCGATTTCTTCTGCAATTAATTCTAAACTGGCCAGTACATAGAATATAAAAACCACTACCGGGATTACATAATATCCTAAACTGAAAACGTACCCGATGGGTAAAGTAAAAATATAAATAAAAATGAATTTTTTTATAAAAACACTGTAAGAGTAAGGAATAGGTGTATTTTTTATTCTTTCGCAAGCGCCGCAAATATCAGTAAATGATTGCAGCTCGCCATTTAGTACAATCAGCTGGTCGCCATTTATTTTATCCTGCTCATATAATTGATGGATTTTTTTATATATTAGTAAAGCTATCTGGTTAGGCACATGCTTTTGATTATCAATTCCGGTAAATAAATGTTTGTGATCATCATCCTCAAATAATTCCACCCTGGTTTTTTCTGCCAATAGATGATGGCGTAGTGCATAAGCATAAGATGGAATTACTTTTCTAAAAAACAGCCTTTGCTGTTTATCATCTTCATGCAACATGACTGCCAATTTTAAAGCCAGGTTCCTGCTATTGTTTACCAGGCTTCCCCACAGTTTTCTCCCTTCCCACCACCTGTCGTACGCAGTATTGGTCCTGAAAACAAGCAGCATGGATATGGCAAACCCCAGTAGGTTATGCATGATAGGAATATTTTTTACATGGCTGTTTTCCGATAATTTAAAATATTCTGTTTCTAAATAAACAACTCCCCAGGAATAAAAGCAAAGCAATACTATAAATGGAAAGAGCTTGCGTACGGTATCTGACTTGTGAAAGCGGAAAATAAATTTAAACCATTCTTTAGGATTATAATTAATCATATAATGCTGTATTGAGTATATTTTTATTTAGAAGCAATACTGTTATTCAAATCCCAATGACCATTTAATTTTAATACTTTTTCAATCACATCTCTTACGCAACCATTACCACCTGTTAGCGGCGATATGTATTTAGAAATTTGCTTTATTTCCGGTACGGCATCTAAAGGGCAAGCAGGCAATCCCACCAATTGCATAGATGCATAATCAGGTATGTCATCTCCCATAAAAAGCATTTTATCCCAAGTCAGTTTATTTGCATTTACAAATGCAGTTAGTTTGTCTACCTTATTGTCTACATTTAAAAATATATCAGTAATACCCAGTTTAGAAAATCTTTGTAATACAGCTTCCGATGTTCCACCGGATAAAATAATAATTTTGTACCCCTTTTTTACTGCCAGCTGAAGTGCATATCCATCTTTTATATTTACTTTTCGTGCCATTTGTCCATCATTTACCAAAATTAGGGAGCTATCTGTAAGTACACCGTCTACATCACAAACAAAAGTGTCAATATATTTAAATAAGGATAACATATTTGGTAAATTATTTTTGATTATCTCTCCATTCGTATACCCAGCTGCTCTGTATCATTTCCAAATGCCCCTCTGTGCTTTCTGCGGCTTTACCTTCAAACCTCGGTATTTCTAAAATCCATTTAAGCAAGTCAGTAAAGCGGATGCGGTAAATTTTACTTTCATTAAAATCATCCCCAAAGCGTTCGTATAACTTCATAGCAATATCTTCATAATCATTCCAGTTTATTGGAGGTTCAAAAGTCATAAATCTTAATTTTTATTAATTATTCGCCTAAAAATTGGGTTTGGTCAGGAAGTGTAACCATAATCTCACCATCACCCTGTAATAATACACACTGGCAGCCCAGCCTGGAATTCAATCTTGGATTTACGGCCCTGTCAATAAAATCTTCTTCTTTATCACTCAGTTCCTCTACCAGGTTTTCTCCTTTATTTATATATAAATGGCAGGTGCTGCAAGCACATACTCCACCACAATTATGATGCAGTTCTATATCATTTTTTAAAGCAACTTCCAGTAAAGATTGATCGGACTCGATATCTTGTAATGTGACGGGTTTTAACCCTTTTTGTTCAAAATTAAATATTATTGTATACATATTGTAAAGTTCGGGCTGCAAACGTACTTTAAGATTCTCATATATGGAAAAACAATATCATTTTTGTAACAATGCTTGCTTAAACTTACCAGGTGCCAAAGAATTTAATGATTTTTTACTTTAATAGTTTTGTGTAATCTTATAGCAACTTGCATCTTTACAGTGTAAATTTTCCTTTAACATAAGAAAATTATAGATCAACCATAAATAATTACTATAACCTACTTTTACAATATGAATATTAAATTAAAGAATTTAACTGCCATAATTATTTTATCAGCCGGTTTATTGATAACTGCCTGCAATGATACCAAAAATGACACACAACATCCCAAAACAACTGATACGATAGTTAACAAAAGTGATACAGAAAATACAAATGTGAATAAACCAATAGTGGTGAGGCCTCCTATTTTAAATATTACAGACACGCTTTCTACAAAGAAAATAGTACTTGTAATAAAAGATAGTGCCAGCACACAGGAAGGTATTTCTATTAAACTTGCAGAAATATATGGTAATAAATTAAAAGAAGTTATTAGCAAAAACAGATTACAGGTAGTGGGACCACCAATGGCCTGGTATCAAACTCAAGAAGCACCTTTCTTTTTTGAAGCAGGGTTACCTGTAGATAAAAAACCGGTGGCATTATCTCCAAAAATTAAAGTAAAAGAAATAGGAATTGACAGTGTGGTGGTTGTACATTTTTATGGGCCATACCAACTTACATATATGGCTTACGAAGCTGTTAAAGAAAGGATGAAAGCAAATAAAAGAACTCCGACAGGTGCACCTTATGAAATTTATGTAAGCGACCCTATAGATAAAGATGGCAAACCTGTTGACCCCTACAAGGTTCAAACGGATATTGTGTTTCCAAGAAAAAGTAACTAAATTAATTAAGAAAGGAGCTATAATAGCTCCTTTCTTAATAGTATATAATAAATATATTATTATTGATTAATTCTACCACCGCTAATAAATCTTTTACTGTAATAATTATCTTCCAGCTTACTAATAGTAACCCCGTTACTGCACGAAGAATGAGTAAAATATCCATTTCCCACATATAAACCTACGTGGCTAACACCGCCCCTGGTATTAAAAAAAACCAAATCTCCTTCCAATAAATTTTCTTTATCTATTTTTTCGCATACATCGTATTGAGCTTTTGCGGTGCGTGGCACTACAAAACCATACACTTCATTTAATAAGGCACCGACATATGCGCTGCAGTCTACCCCGCTTTTTGTTGTACCACCATACCGGTAACGGGTAGCCCACCACTCTTCGATAAAAGAATATAAATTTAGATCTTTGATGCTTTCCACATCCTGGTTAGTTAGCATGGCATATTTAAATTGTAATGCAGAGCATGCTTCTATAGCATTAATTGTAACTGTAGCCTTTACAATATCTGGTTCTACAACATAAGCCGGAATGTAAACGGTAGCCTTTTGAGATTCAGGATTAACTACATTCTCCTGGTTTAATTCAATACCTTCAATTAATTTAATGGAATTTTTTAATGCCCCTTTAAAATCAGAACGTAAAAAATTTACGTTGGTCTGTGCTTTTGAATTAAGCGATGTTCCTGAAAATATGCCTACGGCAACAGAAACAAAAAGAAAGTGCTTCATACGTAAAATTTTGGGTTTACACGTAAGTATCAACTTAATCTTCTGTTCTTTAGTCGTCTTTATTATTCTTACAATTGCCTGATTATCTTTTCCTAAAACTATAAACCTTGTCCTACAAACTAATTAATAAATATTTTTCTAACGAACGCAAATGTAAGGGGTAAACACCAGAGAAAAAAAATTTTATGATAACATTATGATTTTTAATAATTTATTGTAATTCACCTGGTTTGTGGAAAAACGCTTAGGCAATTGTTTTTATTGTTTACGATATTTGCATATTAACATATTTTTTAATTTTAAGACAAGCGTAATGGTTATTACTACTATGGATATACGATGAATAAAGAACCACTGTACAAGAGTGCGACCCCGCCTTCGGACGGGGCAGGCAGCCAATAAAGCCTAATAGCAGTAATACAGCCAGGTACAAAAAAATATATTTAGATAATCATTAGAAATTAGCATATTCCTTATACAATGAAATTTTCTCACTTACACGTACATACGCAATTCTCTTTACTGGATGGGGCTGCTTCTATCAAAAACCTGTACAAAAAAGCCATTGCAGATGGCATGCCGGCTTTAGCCATCAGTGATCATGGAAATATGTTTGGAGCATTTGAATTTGTAAAAGAAGCCTATAACCATAAAAATGAGGATGGAAGCTTAAAAGTAAAGCCTATAGTAGGTTGTGAGTTTTATATTACGCAAGACAGGCTGAGAAAAACTTTTAATAAAGAAGAAAAAGATCCCCGCCATCACCAGATTTTACTGGCAAAAAATGCTTTGGGATATAAAAACCTGGTTAAATTAACTTCACTGGGGTATATAGAAGGCATGTACTCCAAATATCCACGTATTGACAAAGAATTAATTCATAAATATCACGAAGGGCTAATTGCTACAACCTGTTGCCTGGGGGCATTGGTACCACAGGCTATATTAGAAAAAGGAGAAGCTGAAGGTGAAAATGAATTTAAATGGTGGTTAAATATTTTTCAGGAAGATTATTATGTGGAGCTGCAAAAGCATGGCTTGCCTGAGCAGGATAAGGTAAATGAGGTATTGCTGCGTTTTGCAAAAAAATATAAAGTAAAAGTAATTGCAAGCAATGACAGCCATTATGTAGATCAAAAAGATTTTAATGCCCATGATATATTGTTGTGCATCAATACCGGGGAAAAACAAGCCACCCCAGCACTAAGAGAATTTACAGATGATGATGTATTGGCAAAAAACAAACGCTTTGCATTTCCCAATGACCAGTTTTTTTTAAAAACTACGCAGGAAATGTCCCAAGTGTTTGAAAACCTCCCTGCTGCTATAGATAATACCAATGAAATTGTAGACAAAGTAGAGCTGCTGGATTTAAAGAGGGATATTTTATTACCCCGTTTTGTAGTTCCGCCCAGTTTTAAATTGCAGGATGAATATTTAGAAAATTTAACCTGGGCAGGTGCAAAAGAAAGATATAAAATTCTGAGCCCGGAAGCAGAAGAACGAATAAAATTTGAACTGGGCATTATTCATAAAATGGGCTTTGCAGGGTATTTTCTAATAGTAGGAGATTTTATCAAAGCCGGCCGGGATATGGGCGTATTTGTTGGTCCGGGCAGGGGCTCTGCTGCCGGCAGCGTAGTGGCGTATTGTATTGGCATTACTAACATTGATCCTATAAAATACAATTTACTGTTTGAGCGTTTCTTAAACCCCGAACGTAAATCAATGCCGGATATTGATACTGATTTTGATGATGAAGGACGGCAGAAAGTAATAGATTATGTAGTACAAAAATATGGTAAGAACCAGGTAGCTCAAATTATCACTTATGGTACAATGGCTGCCAAATCAAGCATTGCAGATGTAGCAAGGGTGATGGATTTGCCTTTGGCGGAAAGCAGGGCAATTTCAAAATTAGTTCCAGAAAGGCCGGGTATAAATTTAAAACGTTTATTGCATGCACCCTTTACTATAAAAGAAGCAAAGGATGGAGAAAAATCTTTAGAAGAAAAAGAACAATTGCAAGGTGATGATATAGAAAATGTGAAAAGATTACGGGAATTATATAAAGGTGATGATTTACAAAGCAAAGTACTGCATGAAGCGGAAATATTGGAAGGCTCTGTTCGCAACACAGGTATTCATGCATCTGCAATAATTATTGCCCCACAGGATTTAACTGATCTTTTACCGGTAGCTACTTCTAAAGAATCTGAATTATGGCTTACACAAATTGAAGGGGGAACGATCGAAGAAGCAGGTGTAATTAAAATGGATTTTTTAGGATTAAAAACATTAAGTATTTTAAAAACTGCTTTGCATTTAATCCTGCAGAATCACAGTATAAAAATTGACATTGATACTATTGGTTTAGAAGATGAAAAAACTTATAAATTATACCAGCAAGGTGATACGAATGGCACTTTCCAGTTTGAAAGCCCGGGGATGCAAAAATATTTACGGGAATTAAAACCTGATAAATTTGACGATTTGATTGCCATGAATGCTTTGTACAGACCAGGGCCTATGGCTTACATTCCTGAATATGTAGACAGGAAGCACGGCAAAAAACAAGTAGTGTATGACCTGCCTGACATGGAAGAATTTTTAAAAGAAACTTATGGTATTACCGTGTACCAGGAACAGGTAATGCTGCTTTCGTAAAAGCTGGCGGGTTTTAGTAAAGGTGATGCTGATGTGCTGCGCAAAGCAATGGGTAAAAAGCAACGGTCTGTATTGGATAAAATGAAAGTGCAGTTTGTGGAAGGAGCCACAAAAAAAGGTCATCCCAAAAATGCATTAGAAAAAATATGGACAGACTGGGAAGCCTTTGCACAATATGATTAATGAATCTCAAAATGGATTTGCGGTAAATAAAAAAGGAGAGATCCGTTTTGGTTTCAGCGGGTTAAAAAGCGTAGGAGAAAATGCAATCGAAAATATTATTGAAGAAAGAAATAAGCGTGGTCACTTTGTTGATATTTTTGACCTGGTAAAAAGGGTAAATCAAAAAGCTGTTAGTAAAAAATCTTTAGAGAGCCTTACTTACTCAGGTGCATTTGATTGTTTTGCAGCAATACACCGGGCACAATATTTTTACCAGGCACCCGGGGATGTAATGGGATTAGAAAAAATTATAAAGTTCGGCAATGTATGCCAGACACAGGCCGCAACAACTACCAATACTTTATTTGGTGACCTGGAAATGCCGGAAATAGTACCACCAAAGCTTTCCAATTGTGAGCCCTGGCCGTTAATAACACAGCTGGATCATGAAAAGGAAGTTACGGGCATGTATATGAGCGGTCATCCTTTAGACAATTATAAATTTGAATTAAAGCATTACAATATTTCAGCTCTGAATGATTATAATGAGTTTAAAAATAATCTCAGCGACATACCTAACCCCGCAAAAGCAATTTCGTTTAGCCGGACTCGTTATTGATGCCCAGCATAGGAAAACAAAAACAGGAAAAGATTTTGGAATATTAACAATTGAAGATTTTAGCGGAAAAAGTGAATTCATGCTTTGGAGTGAAGACTATGTCCGCTATAATAATTATATGGAAAAAGGAATGATAGTAATGGTTGAAGGCGGATTTAAGCAGCGCTATAATAGTGATCAATACGAATTCAGGCTAGCCAAGATCCACCTACTCGAAACTGTTAAAACGACACTTACCAAACAGGTAATTATTGATGTAGAGCCACAGTTCATTAATGAGGATTTTGTTGATTTTATTGATAAAAATGTAAAAGCCCACCCGGGTAAAACTTCTATTAAATTTAATATTATTGACAGCAGGAATAATTATAAAGTAGGCATGTATAGTTTAGAGAAAGGATTTACAATGAATGATGAAATGGCTATTTTTTTAAACGAAAGAAGTGAGATTGGAGTAAGTGTTGTGATTGCCACCTAATCTGTAAAATCCAAAACAGTTAATTACCATTTATTATTTAGATATAAATTATTTAATTAACCGGGTAAGCTTCAACTTATTTTATTCTTTTGGCCGGATATAAATAAATCCCGATACCCATACTCTAAAATAAGAGATTATATGGCATAAAGTGATCATAAAAGATGGATCTGAGGATTTTTAATTTAAATCATATAGTTGACTATTAATCGATATTATTTTATTAAAAGAATAACACATGAAAAGGATTACTATATTTTTATTACTAATTACATTTCATTTTTCTTTACAAGCACAAGGTATTTTAGACATTGTAAAAAATAAGGTTACTAATACTGCCACTAAAAAGGCAAGAGTTATCTCTGATGTACATGATAAGTATGAAAAGCAAGTAAAATTTACCAGTAAACCGGTAACTTTTGCCGAAATGAAAGAAACAGATTTTATTAGCAGCTATGATATGACCGGGCCTTTGTTTATGTATGTTTTTTTGCATAAACCACTAACTAAACAGGTTTTAGCTTTTCCAGCCGCTTGTACTTATGTTTTAAATTTTTATTTAGATGGAGAATTAGCCCATACAATAAAACTTCCATCTGAAATATGGAATGATGAGCAAAAGAAAAATATGATGGAATGGGGGCTGGAATTAAAAAATCCCTCTTCGAAAATTATAAGCATCCCGGCACGGGCATGGGGAGAATTTATTGTTAAATCTGAAAAAAAAATGACACAGGGCAAACATATACTAAAGCTGGAAGCCATAGCTACCGGTATCAGGGTTATACCGGGTGCCGCCCTAGATTCTAAAAAAATGTCAGGATCAGGCGAATTAACGCTAAACATAAAATCTAAATTGATAGACAAAAATGATCTGGCTACATGTTTATATACAGCAGGATTAAAAAATAAAACCCTGGAAGCTCATTTAACCAAAGTAGCTAAAGCATATAGTAAGGAAAATATTAAACCATTAAAAACAATTATTACCAGTTATGGTTGGACAACACGCAAAAATGAATATGGCCGTATTTTAAATCGAATAATCGTAGCAGCTGTCGGTTATGAATTGGAGGGTAGATGTCAAACTGCATTTATGTCATTTGCACAGGATTATATTGGCGGGTCTTCTTATTCTACAAATACATATGTAGATTTTGTAGATACGGTTTTCTGATGTCCCTTGTGATTGTTTAAAATAATAAAACTTATTTTATTTTAGCGTTTGGTACATTCTTTGCATACATGCGCATTACTATACGGATTAAACAATACTGCTGGAATTGCTAGTTTTACATTATAAATTAATTTACTCATTAATAACAAGTTAAATATTAAACAACACTATATGAAACGTTCGTTAGTTCTTTTTGGAATGTTATTCTTATCTGCGGCTTCGTTTGCACAAGAAGGCTTATCCAGCCGTATTTCAGATGATGGGGGCAGAAAAATACGCATAGGTTTTAAACTAGACCCGGGAATCAGTTGGCTTGGCCCTAAAGAAAAATTTGTTAGCAAAGATGGCTCTCAGGTTAGTATCAGCTATGGCTTTATGGCAGATTTTATCATAGACCCTAACTACGCTATTGCTTCGGGTTTGCAAATAACCCATGGAGGTGGTAAATTAAGATATCAAAATGATAAAGGTCTATTTGAAAATGGACAATCTGCTGATGAAAATTTATATAAGGTTAGCCTTCAATATTTGGAAATTCCTTTAGCGCTGAAGTTAAAAACAAATCCTATTGGTAATTTAACATATTGGGGTCAATTCGGTACTTATTTAGGCGTAAATATTGGTGCCCGTTTAGATGCCACCGTAGATGGCCAGCCGGAAATTACAAAAGAAAAAATTACAGGCCATATTGTTCCTATTAATGGTGGCTTATTATTGGGCGCTGGTATTGAATATCCTCTAAATGATAAAACAACTTTATCACTTGGTTTAGGCTTTCAGAATGGTTTTGTAGATGTTACGAGAAATAAAAGCTGGAATGATGCAAAAGTAATTTTAAATAATTTCTCTTTAAGAGCAGGGGTATATTTTTAATAGATTATTGAAAGATTGTTTGGTGTAAAAATCAAATGGCCTGTTAAATTATTTTAACGGGCCATTTGTATTTTAAATATTTTATCTTTTAATTGTTATGCCAATGTGAAATATAAAACAGTCCATTTAATTTTACCTCATCCCCAGCCCTTCTCCTTTGTAGAAGGGGGCGTTGGATTGTTTTATATTTCACATTGGTATTACTCATCATTAAAATCCATCTGAAATTTTATCAGATAATATATTGTTAAATAAAACAGGTTTAACCCTTATTTTACTTACAAGTTTGTATTTTCCACATGAAAAGCTGACCCCACCATCAGCCTCGCTGTATTGAAAAATATTGTAATTTTTCGTCTATTCTTTTAATATTTGTATAGCTATAATCATGAATACAAGATCCAAACTCTGATTTACCTGAAAAATTACTAACCTGAGTTCGGTTTAAATTACTTTATAATTCGTTATTTTTCAATTAATTGTATTACTCTACTTTTTGTATTGACACAAAAAGTAGCAAAAAACTCAAGGCAGGAACGAATACTGCCCGTTACTACCATACAGCTTTACTGAACATTTGTACTACTGTAATCTCTGCTTTAGTTCTTTACTCTTAATTTCAATGTAGAATAAGTATATACTTATAATTTTTTTAAATTTTCTTATCCCGAACTCAGCTTCAATAATCATTTATCTCCTCACCAACTATTTTAATAAAGCAAAATTTGTACGCTACCCTGCTTTTGGCATCAGCCTTCCATCTAAATATGAAATACATGGAATAGATATCAGCCACCATCAGAATAACATAGACTGGAAAGATGTAAAAGCCATGAAAGACCAAAATGTAAAAGTAGGTTTTTCATTTATTAAAGCCACCGAAGGTATTGGCCGGGTTGATAATATGTTTAGGAAAAACTGGTACAACAGCAAAAAGTCGGGCTTGCCACGTGGCGCATATCATTTTTTCATAAGCAGCAAAAGCGGCAAAGCCCAGGCAGCAAATTTTATCGAAACCGTTCAGTTGGATAAAGGTGACATGCCGCCTGTATTGGATATAGAACAGGCAAATGGCGCAACTCCTGCACAAATTACCCAGCGGGCAAAAGATTGGCTGGTAACTGTAGAGGAATTCTTATTTTATTGGTGACACCTACTCACTTAGTCTTTTGCACAACACCAAAGGCGTAAAAAAAGTCTGCTGTATGGCAGACTTTCGATTGATTAAAAAGAGAAATAATTTATTTAATTAGTTTGTATATTTTGCTATTGTTTCCCTCTACATCTGTTAGTTCTAATGTATACAGGCCTTTAGGTAAGTTGCTTAAACTATTTAATTTTAGCTCATTTACTCCCTGTTTTGTAGCATATTTAGAGGTTATTACAGCCTGCCCATTATTGTTGAGCAATCTTATAACCATCTTGCCTGCCTTATTAGCGTTCACATTTATTTTTATTTGATCGATGAATGGATTAGGGCCGATGTTAACTAATATTTTTTCAGCAGTAATGGTAACACTTTTTATTGGTGAATAAGCAAATTTTTCATCCAGATCAATTTGTTTTAATCTATAAAAAATACTCCCGTTTATTCCTTTTACATCATCATCGTAATTATAATCTGTAATCAATATACTGTTGCCTTTACCTTTTACTTGTCCTATTTTATTAAAATTGATACCATCTACGCTTCGTTCTATTTCAAAACGATCATTATTTGTTTCGGTAGCAGTACTCCAGTTAAGGGCTACTTTTTTGTTTATGAGGGTAGCGTTAAAATTGATTAAACTTACAGGCAAAGGCTTAAAAGGAGAGAAAATACTCCAAGGGCTAAACTGTGTTACGGGTGCAGTTACAAATGTTTCACAGATGTTATCAGGATTGTTGGGGGTTCCGGTAACCAGGTTAACATTATTACCATCAAAATGGGCAGCTTGGGCATCGTTAAGTACAAACCCAATTTCCGAAGCACTTTTATCCCATTGAAAAGATAATACAGCTGTATTTCCTCCAGGTGTTGTTTCATCAATTAGCCAGGTAGATGTATTGGTTTTAAAAAGGTTTGGATTGTAAGCAAATTGAACATTATCTGCCGCCCTCACAGAAAAGCCCTCCGCTGGCCCCGCAGTATTATTGATTCTTATTGGCATATAATTGCTACCCAGATTGGTGGTATGTGCTACTGGAAATATTGCCTGGCCGGTAAAGGGTAGGAAAGACATTTTGCCTGTACCGTTTGTTACTACTTTTCTTCCGGGATAATTTGCGGCTTGTCCTTGGCCAAAAGGCCAAATATTACCTATTTTGGTTTTTTTTACGGTAAGGTTTTTATCTCCTAAAATGATTGAACCGTCCAATGCCAAGCTATCGGTGTTAATATCTTTGCTGAGTGTGAGGGCCACATTTTCAAACATGTCGGAAGTGCTTAGTAATTCTACATTACCGGGTATCAGCGAGCCTGTTGTCGTTTGAGGCCAACCATTAAAAAAATACCTGCCCCTAAAAGTCATATCCGGTAAAGTAATGTCAGCCACATTATCAAATTGAAAATGATTATCCGGCCCATTTTCTAAACCATTTGTGCGGAGCGAATAAATATTTTTGACAGTAGCCATATCACTTACAGTAAATGATGTACCTGGTGCCCCTGCAATACATTCATCGGGATCATCACCGTGGGTAAACCTTATTGTACCTCCGGCAAATGTGTAAGTTGCATTATTTGTCAACGCTATTTTACCGTGGGTAAATTGAATTGTACCTCGTTGCAATAATGCATTGCTAACGCTAATAGTTGTAAAAATTGAAGATAAATCTCAGCATTAGCTGATATAGATAAGTTATTAATAGATGAACTCCCAGAGAAATGGGCAATGGTTTCACCTGTACCATTCCCTCCAACATCAAAAGAATTAAAGTTTACACCATTGTTAGAATCAAAGTAGATGGATTTATTAAAAGGTTCTAATACGAGGCCAGCAGTAACCAAATGTTCATTACAAGTAACCTTAATATCTGGCATATCCAACGTATGGTCAATTACAAAAAGTACCTGTGGGTTGGTAAAATCAGCAGCAATAGGCGGCACTAGCGAGTTATCATCTACTCTTTCCCATTTATTTTGTTCAGGCAGGGTATTATAATTATCGAAATTTACAGTCGTAATTTGGGGATTAGATTTTAATTTAAAAATTTGGGCATCGACTTCTACATTGGTGATGAAGAATATTACAAGGGTCAACACCTTTAGGTTAACGTAAAGATACTTTGTCATAGTTTTAAAATTAGGTTAATTAAAAACAGAAGTGCAAAGTTAATCTTTATACTTTATATATAGCTCAATATTCACAATTTGGGGCAATAAATATATAAAGAACTAAATAATAACGTGTTGTGCTATTAAAACGGTAATTTTAATAGCACAACACGTTAAATAAATTTAGCACGCTCTTTTATATTATGCGAAGGAATTTGGTGTTTTAGTTTTTCCAATTAATACGGATGCTTTAGAGCAATTAAATTGAATGAAACTAAAAAAGCGGAAGTAACAACCTGAGTTCGGTTTAAATTACTCTATAATTCGTTATTTTTCAATTAATTGTATTACTCTACTTTTTGTCTTGACACAAAAAGTAGCAAAAAACTCAAGGCAGGAAAGAATACTGCCCGTTACTGCCATACAGCTTTACTGAACATTTGTACTACTGTAATCTCTGCTTTAGTTCTTTACTCTTAATTTCAATGTAGAATAACTATATACTTATAATTTTTTAAATTTTCTTATCCCGAACTCAGGTTAGTAGTATTTTTTACATTTATATAATATGAAAATCCAGTCGGATCTATGGTAATTGTACCGTCATTATTAAATATATATATTCAAAATTCTGATCAGCCTCTAAAAAACGTGGTTCTTCAACATAAGCTGTATCACCCAGCAGGCTTTGATCAAATTCTTTACCGCAATATTTTTTATAATTTTTATACTCTTGTATAAGTTTATACTTTAATAAAAACTTCCCTTGTTGTTTATTTTGATTGCTAAATTTTTTTGTGTAAGAATTTATCAGGCGATTTTTACCAAAATACGTCTTTACTGTTAAGGCCGCTGACTGCAATTGATTTGATGCATAGACCGGAGAAATAATATACTCCTTTTTATAAAGGATATAACTTTCTTCATTAGTGTAAGCTCCGGTATTGATTATTTTTTTAAATAAAATTTTTTATTTGATGGTTGATAATTTAACACAATCCCATCAATGAAGTATAGCTTATTGTTTTCAATCCTAAATTTTAAAGTATCGCCCCCATCGGTATAAAAAATATAACTCTTATTTTCATTAGGTTTAGCAAAGGTATTAATTGTGCAAAAGACAATAATTGCTAAAAAAGTAATTTTTTTCATTTAATAATTTATATAAATAGGATTATAATTCAATTTGTATTACATAAAAATTGTTAAAATTTATTAACACTGACAAAACGAATGTGCATATGTCAATACAACACAATTATAAATTTGGATGTATTTTTGTATAGTTTTAACTATAAAATTAAAAATTATGGCAAAAGAATTCACAGATACGAACTTTAAAACCGATGTTTTAGATTCAGATAAATTATCCGTTATAGATTTTTGGGCAGAATGGTGCGGCCCCTGCCGTGCAATAGGTCGTGTAATTGAAGAATTGGCAAAAGAATATGATGGTAAGGTAAATGTTGGTAAGGTGAACGTAGATATCAACCCTGAGGTTTCTACCACTTATGGTATTACAAGTATTCCTGCTATTTTGTTTGTAAAAGGCGGTAAAGTGGTTGATAAGTTAGTGGGTGCCCAACCTAAAGCTAACTTTGTAAAAAAGATTGAACAGCATATGTAATTTTAGTTGATTAGTTAATTTGTTAACTGTAAATTATTAATAAAGCCTCCAATAATTTTGGAGGTTTTTCAATTTTATACTTCATCAATAAAGTTTAATAATGGTATAATGTACAAGAGTGCGACGCAACGATGATGCTATGGAAAACTGCAGCTGGTGACAAAATAATTAAAAATGCAAAGCATTTTTTAATGCTGTATATTTTTTATTGCATTTCGATCATGCTTGTGCTTAAAGAATATTAAAAACAAAATTGCAATTACCAGTGCATAACCGGCAAAAGCCAGCCAGATACCATGCCAATCTTTTGAACCGCCTGGTAACGAATAAAACCGGTCAATAACAAACCCACTTACTATACTGCCAAGGTAAGCGCCTACCCCATTTGTCATGGTCATAAAAGGCCTTGAGCGCTGCTCCTTATCCTGCTATCTGTTTGTGTTTCGATAAAAAGAGAGCCGGAAATATTAAAAAAGTCAAAGGCCATACCATACACAATGCATGACAACACAATCATAGTTGTACCTAAAAAAGAAGGATCTCCATAAGCAAATAACCCAAAGCGTAATACCCAGGCAAACATAGCAAACGACATTACTGCTTTTATGCCAAAACGTTTAAGGAAAAAGGGTATAGCTAAAATAAACAGGGTTTCAGACATTTGAGAAATAGACAGGATAATGGTGGAATATTGTACAATAAATGATTCCTTATATGCAGGAATGCTTTCAAACCCACTTAAAAAAGCATCGCCATACATGTTGGTGAGCTGTAAAGCTGCACCTAGAAACATGGAAAAAATAAAGAACAACGCCATTTTGTAATTAGCGAATAATTTAAAAGCGCTTAAACCCATCTGCTCAATAAAAGATGCATCTTTAGCAATAGATTTTTGAGGAGGGCATTTGGGCAGCGTAAAAGAATATATTCCTAAAAATATTGCCATTACAGCAGCTATTATAAACTGGTTTGCATTGTCTTTGCTTCCTGTAAGGTTGGTCGTCCACATGGCTACGATAAAACCAATAGTTCCCCACACACGGATTGGAGGGAAGACCTTTACCACATCAAAACTATTATTTTTTAAAATGGTATATGCAATGGAATTGGATAATGAAATAGTGGGCATATAACAAATCATTGCTGCAAAAATTACATAATACAATGTATCCGGGTCATTTACATAAGGAACATAAAATAACACCAATCCATATAAAATGTGCAATATCCCATACAGTTTTTCAGCATTCAGCCATTTGTCTGCAATTATACCAGTTAGCGCAGGCATAAATAATGAAGAGAGGGCCAGTGTTGAAAAAATAGCGCCAAACTGGGCGCCTGTCCAGCCCTTGGCAATAAAACAATAAGTTCCAATGGTAATCAACCATGCACCCCAGACAAAAAACTGCAAAAAACTCATTATAGTAAGGCGAAACTTGATACTCATAAGGTGGTTTTGTTTTTATAAAGATTGTTAAAGCAAGATGAAGATTTTTAAACAGGAAGATATTGATTTATTTAACAATAAATACAGGAGAACAAAATTTTTTTAACCAAGAAAGCGGGTAACATAATCAGGAAGTCAAGTTTCTAAAACTTGACTTCCTGATTATGTATTAACTTTGCAAAAAAAATTGCAATGAGCGATTCCATAGATTTTTTAATTGATTCCACTACCGATAACGAGCTTAAACCTATTGCCGAAAAAGTAAAAAAGCAATCAGCGCATAACAGACGAAGAAGGCATTTTACTTTTCGAAAAAGCCTCCCTACCCTTTGTAGGATTATTGGCGAATTATATTCGTGAAAAACTACACGGCAATAAAACTTATTTCAACAGAAATTTTCATATCGAACCAACTAATGTTTGTGTATTCAGCTGCAAATTTTGCTCCTACTCCCGCCTGTATGCACACAAAGAAGAAGGCTGGGAACTGAGTATTGACCAGATGCTGGATATTGTAAAAACTTACGATGGCAAGCCTATTACTGAAGTGCACATTGTAGGCGGTGTACACCAAAAATGAACATGGCTTATTTTATTGAGCTGATGCAAAAATAAAAAGCCACCGGCCCGATTTACATGTAAAAGCATTTACAGCGGTAGAGCTGGATTATATGTTCAGAAAAGCAAAACTTTCTATAGAAGAAGGCATGAAACAATTACACGAAGCAGGCCTTGATTCTTTGCCGGGTGGTGGTGCCGAAATTTTTGATGAAGCTACCAGGGGACAAATTGCCGGGGATAAAGTAGATGCACAAGGCTGGCTGGCCATACACGAAGCCGCACACAACCTGGGCATGCATAGCAATGCCACCATGTTGTACGGGCATGTTGAAAAATACGAACACCGCATCGACCATATGAAAAGGTTAAGAGACCTACAGGATAAAACCGGTGGCTTCAATACTTTTATCCCTTTAAAATTCCGAAATAAAAATAATGACATGAGCAGTGTGCCAGAGTCTTCGGTGATTGAAGACATGCGGGTGTATGCCATTGCAAGAATTTACCTGGATAATTTTGCTCATATCAAAGCCTACTGGCCTATGCTGGGCAGGCAAAATGCACAGCTCAGCTTATCTTTTGGTGTAAATGATATTGATGGCACAATTGATGACTCTACAAAAATATATTCTATGGCAGGCAGTGAAGAACAAACACCGGCAATGAATACAGCCGAACTGGTTAACCTGATCAAACAAGTAAAAAGGCAACCAATAGAACGGGATACATTGTACAAAGAAATAAAAGATTACAGCAATGTTGATTTTTCTGTGGAAGAAAATTTAACTGCGTTAAATTAAATTTATTGTACAGGCATTTATAATTTTATTCAAAACATTTGTGGCAGCCTGCCCCGCTAAAAGCGGTGGTCGCATTCTTGTACAAAATACCATTACTTGGCTTTTATCAGACCGAAATTATAATTATCTTAATTGTCCGGCAGCCCATTGAAGTGCCACCAAAGATTTATTCAGTTTAAATCTAAGCTCAATTAATTTTTGAAAAGTTTCTAGCACTTTATTTTCACGGCTGTTCAACAAAAAAAGCGTGCTTTCACCTCCTTTAAACCTCGTATCTTCTCCGCTAAAAAGTAGCTGATTATTCTTATAAATATTCTCACTGATTTGAATTTGCTGTTTTAAACCAACCACTTCATTATAATAGTATTTAATTTTATTGGATACTTCTAGTTGTTGCATACTTAATTCATACTCATTTTGCTGTATTTTTAATTTAGCGGCTCTATATGCTCCCCTGCCTTCACGAAAAAACAGAGGCATTCCTACATCCAGCCCAAACTTATAATTATTTTCATAAAAAGGTATACTGGCATTTTTCAATACACTATATCCTTTATTTAATAAATTAGTTTTTAAATTAACCGTAGGCAGTAAACTTTGAAATTTTAATTTTCTCTCTACCACTAAAGACGCTAATTTGTAATCAAACATTTTAAGCTTGGGATGATTAACGCTGGCAGTATATAAAAGTTCATCTATTATAGGGACTGGCTTATCATCAAGACTTGTAATAATTTGCGGAGCTTCATCACTTAATATATAAGGTGTGTTATTTTCAATCCATAAAAAATTAGAAATTTCTAAAGCTGCGTTCTTATATTTCACTAAACTTTCACTTTGTAAATACTGAAAATTCTGTAATTGTGCTAATGCTTCTACAGTATCAATGGCTGGCCTGTCTCCTTGGCGGTATCCTATTTTAACTAGGCCAAACCTTGCTTCATTTACTTTTACTGCTTCTGTGATATTATTATATAGCTGAAACTCTTTTACCCAGTTGTAATAGGCAGCGTAAGCATCAAACATTATATCATTTATAGTATTTAACCTATCTGCATTGCTTAAATTGATAAATATCTTAGATTGCTGTAACGTAGCCCTACGCTTATCTATGAATAAATTTTTTGCTAAGGGAACAGATAATCCAACATAGCTCGTTTGACCGCTGGTTGCTTCCGAATTTAGAAATTGACCACTATTGTTTTCCAATCCTGCCTTTACTTCTATTCCATACCATGTAGGGATTTTCAATTCAGGATTTGTATAATTATAATAGTTTTTGCCGTCAAAAGTTTTTTGTTCATTATTCACATAAAATGAAGGATCAAATCCACCTCTTGCGCTTAGTAAATTGGCCTTAGCCATTTGTATATTAATATCAGCCTGTTTTACAATTGGGTGATATAGCCTTACAATATTGATAAATTCTTCAATAGAAAGTATATGTAAGTCCGATTTTTGCTGAGCGTATGTTTTAAAATAGGCAAGTATAAAATAAAATACAAAACTAATTATCTTTTCAATCCTCATTTTATTATATTATTTTTTCTTTTCATCCTTATATTTTTCTTTATAGTAGTCTGGTGGAAAACCATTTATATTCCGCCATACTTCATACCAGATAGGTACAGTTTTAAGCAAAGCCATAGCTTGTGCCCCTGTGCCCATTTTTAACTGCCTTGGCCATGGCCTGTCATTATCATCTTCAGTCACCAATACCCTGAATTTACCATTATCACTCACAGAATTTTCGATAGCAGCTATTTTTCCTCCAAATGTACCTGAAGATGCTTTTGGCCAGCCGCTAAACACAATTGCCGGATAGCCATCAAACATAAATCTTACTTTCTGCCCTTTTTCTAGTAAAGGCAAATCAACCGGGCGTACGAAAATTTCTACCGCATATTCAATTTGATCAGGTACTATCTCTACGATCATTTCACCATCTTTTAATATTTCGCCAATACCAGCTTTCTTTGCTTTGGTAATTTGTCCGCTTTGTGGTGCCAGTATAAAATACAGTTTACTGCGGATATCATAATTCATGTATTGGTTCTGCAATTTGGAAACTTCGCCCTGTCCTGTTGCTATTTGAGATAAAGATTGAAATTTATCACCTGATGCCTTTGATATTTTTTCATTATAATCCTGAATAGCCCCATTTAATTCAATTTGAAGGATAGCTAATTCCTGCTTTGCATTTAAATACTTAATTTCTGCACTTGTCTTTTTAGCATTTGCATTTTGAAAGCTGACATTACGCTGCTCCAGCTGGGTTAAAGAAACAAGTCCGCTATCATACATACTATTCTGCCTTCGAAACTGTTCTGTAGCAATAGTAAAGTCATTCCTGGCCGCCAGCATTTCCATACTGTCACTTTGTATTTTCATTTGTTGCTGGCGCATCTTATTTTCTATTTGTGAAATTTTTAGAACCCGGCCCTGTGATAAAGCGCTGATTTGCACATCAGCAGTATTGGCCTTGCTTTTATAATTTTCAATACTACTCTGCTTTGCTGATAATTGCTCCTGGGTGCGCCCTAATAAATTAGGATCTAAATAATCATCTTTAATTTCTGACAGTTGTAATATAGTATCACCAGCACTTACATAATCTCCCTCTTTTACATGCCATTTTACCACTTTGCCGGGAATTACAGAGTTCAATTCTTGTGGACGCTGCTCCTGCCGCAGAGTGGTGACCATTCCTGCTGACCTGATATTTTGAGTCCATGGAATAAATAATAATACTAATAAAAACACAAATATTCCAATAAACCAATATTTTATCCGGCTTTTGGTGTTTATTTTATATATGAAGTGCAGAGCAGTTAAATTTAAATTATTTAATTGTTCTTCAATCTTAATATTCACATAATCCATTGCGTAGAATATTTTTTAATTTATAAAGAATCTTTTATGTCATCCCATTTACCATATGCTTTGATAATACCATCCTGGAAATAAATTATTGTATCAAACTTTTTTGCCAGGTCTATATTATTAAAAGTTGCTATAACTGTACTATCCAGTGTAAGTAGATAATTCATTATACTTTCCCTGGTAGATTGTTCCATATCAAACGGGTCTTCCAGCAATAAAAGTTGTGGAGTATTAATTAAAGCCCTCAGCAATAAAATTTTATGAATAATCTTACGGGATAATTTTTCTCCTGCAGGATATAATTGTGTATTAAACCCATCTTTCAGATCAGCCAGGTAAGTATTAAGATTAAGTTGATTGGCTAATATTAAAATTTGCTCTACTGTAATTGATCGGTTACCCATCGTTATATTTTCCAGTAATGTGCCATTAAAAATATCCTGTTGGCTTAGCAGTATACCTGTATTATTTCGTAAAGATTGCAAATCATAATTTCCCAGGGAAATATTATTTAGCAAGATATTTCCCTCGTGATCAGGATAAGCACCCGTAAGTAATTTAAGTAAAGTAGATTTTCCTGCCCCTTGTGGGCCCATTAAACAAATTTTTTCGCCCTTGCGAATTTTAAAAGTTACATTTTGTAAAACTTTATTTTTAACGTCATTTTCATACGCAAATGTCAAATTATTTACTTCTATCGAAATGCCTTCTGTTAGGGGATTAAATTGGATAGTACCACTTTTTCTATTGGTTTGTCAATTACGGTTGCTAGTTTTTCAACTGATGTTAATATATCATATACTTTATCCAAGTTTACAATTATCTTTTCTACAGATGTAATTACCATTAGTAACACAATTTCTGCAGCAATAAACTGGCCGATATTCAATTGTTGATTTACCAAAAGTATACTGCCTACAATAAGCATAGCTGCTGTTATTAATACCTTAAAAGCGATAAGGCTCCAGTATTGAATAAGTAATATTTTGAAATGACTTGTCCTTCTATCCAGATAGCCTGTTACCAGCTTGTTGGTACTACCAATATGCAGTGTATTATTTTTAGAAAATTTAAAGGATTTTACTACTCTTGCTATTTCTTCCAGCCACCCAATAACGGCATATTTATAATTGCTTTCCTGTATGCTTGTTTCCAGGCCTTTACCGCCGGCTAGTCGCAAAATGATGAAAATTATTGTAATTAAGCTAATACCAAAAAATATAAATACCGGATGATAAAATGACAGGAGTATTAGACCAAAAAAGATTTGTATAGAAGCTGCCGGGATATCTAAAAGAATTTTTGAAATGCCTTTTTGCAATAGAACAGTATCAAAAAAACGATTTACCAATTCCGGTAAATAATAATTGTCTACTGCGGAAAGGTTAAGTTTTGGAATACGGTCAGCAAATCCAAATGAGTAGCGGACGAATATTTTTTGTTGTATTTTTTCTATCAGTTTCATTTGATTGACTTGTAGCAAACCGGTAAAAAAAACACCAGATACCACCAATACAATTAAAACAACAAGCGAAGTTGATAAAGACCCGCCTAATACAAAGCTGATAAGTGATTGTATACCTAAAGGCAACGAAAGCTGGATTAAACCACTTAATATAGCATAAAAGTATATGCTTGAAATTTCATTTTTTTCCAGGCGTATTACTTTAAAAATACGCTGTAATGCACTAGTATGTAAAGTTTTTATAGCAGTTTCTGCCATTTTATTATTTTTAATTCTTTCAAAGAGAGTTCCAGGTATAAAATACAAATAATTACATCATTTGTACAATAACGAAAATAGTAATAAAAGGTTGATAAAAATCTATTATTTACTACTTATTATTTCAATAAATAGCTTTTAAATTAAAGCATCATAAAACTTAGGTCCCATTAATATTTCTTTTGCAGTTGACAATTTAATGATTTTTTCTTTTCATGCTCCAAGTATTGTATAACTTTTACCAACTGCCAGCAGTTTAGATATTTATGTAATTTAGCTATTGCTGCATCAATTATTACTCAAATATAGTAACACAATAAAATGTATGTTTAATATAGATAGACAGTACAAGGGTGCGCCCCGCCTTCGGACGGGCAGGCAACCACCGAAGCGAAAAACAGCAATATTACTATTACAAAAATTTATTCAAACAGTTCCGCTTGCGGATTGTCTTTGTCTTTTTCTCCCACTCCATCTCCACACTTTTGAAAACTCTGTAAGTTTTGCCCCTACTGCTTTCCAACCCATTACTTCCACCATATTCTTTACTTTAAATTTGGCTTTCCGGATTTGCTGGCCACGGCCGCTTTGAACAATTAAAATGGGTTCATCCTGTGTAGTAACAGTTTCTAACCGGTTTCCACTGCCCTCTTTTATAAATAGAAATTTATTGTGCAAAGTGGTGGTTTCAATTTTGAACCGCTTGATATTAAACTGTAGTTTTTCATTATCCAAATAAACCGCCGTAATAGTTTTATCCGGATTAAATTTTTCAATCAGCAATATCTTTTCCGTATCAAAACGCTGTGTCAATTCCTGGTCGGTTATTTCATAATTGCCGTCATTGTACATCACCAGCAGCCTGTCTTCCGCCTCAAATTTGCCGAGGTACTCCCCTTTTTCTTCTGTATTAAGGCGGCCGAATTTATTATCAAACCATAATTTCTTAGCATCCAGGGTTGACCTTCCAGCTTCTTTGAATTTTACTGATTTAACAGGATATTTAGTAACAATATTTCCAATGCTGCTTCTGCCTTTAATTTCGAGTTCTTCAAAATAAAACTCCAGCTCTTTATTGCGTGCTGTACTCCCGGGTGTTAATAAAATTTTTACCACTTCTGCTTCACCATTGGCATTTACAGAAAAATAATGGACTTTACTTTTCTCAGCACCTTTGGTTAAATCATATTCTTTATCACGGGTAACGCCTGTTACATTGAACCGTTTGGCATAGCTGGTTCCTGTTTTGCCATCTACATAAATAATATTATAAGTAGTCCGCTCATCATTTTTCTGGAATACTGCTGCATGAATAATGTCTTTGCCAATATAAGCTTTGTCAGATACTTTTACCACTTTCATTATTCCCCCTTTGGTAAACACGATAATGTCATCGAGAGTGGAACAATCGGCAATAAATTCGTCTTTTTTAAGACTGGTACCAACAAATCCATCCTCCCGGTTCATGTATAATTTTGTATTGGCAATGGCTACATGCTTGGCTTGTATGGTATCAAATAATTTTATTTCTGATTTACGTTCCCTGCCTTTGCCATATTTTTTTAATAAATTTTCAAAATAAGCCACTGCAAAATCTACTAAATTAGCTAAATCGTATTTAACCTGTTTAATATCAGCTTCGAGCCCTTTAATCTGCTGGTTTAAGTCATCTATATCCAGTTTGTAAATTCTTCGAACAGGCTTTTCAGTTAGTTTTATAATATCTTCCCTGCTTATTTCTCTTTTCAACATTTTTTTGAAAGGAGTAAATGCCTTATCAATTGCCTCTAAAACCTTATCCCATGTTTCATGCTTTTTTCTAACTCTTTATATATTTTTTCTTCAAAAAATATTTTCTCCAATGAAGTATAATGCCACTTTTCCTGCAGCTCAGCCAGCTTAATTTGCAGTTCTTTCTGTAACAGTAATTTTGTTTGATCGGTACTAAGCCGTAGCAATTCGTGTACACTCAAAAACTGCGGCTTATTATTTACAATTACACAGGTATTGGGTGAGATGGAGATTTCACAATCTGTAAAGGCATACAAGGCATCAATGGTAATATCGGGTGAAATGCCCGGCGCAAGATCAATTTGTATTTCTACATCTGCAGCGGTATTATCCGTTACTTTTTTTATTTTTATTTTACCCTGGTCATTAGCTTTAATAATAGAATCGATTAACTGTGTAGTGGTAACGCCAAAGGGCACATCCTTTATCAGTAATGTTTTTTTGTCAAATTCTTCAATATGCACCCGGTTTCTTATTTTTCCCCCACGCATGCCTTCAGAATAGTTGGTAACATCAATCATACCGCCTGTAAGAAAATCAGGATATAAATCAAACTTTCTTCCTTTAAGATGTTTTATCGTGGCTTCTATCAATTCGCAAAAATTATGCGGCAATACTTTAGTGGCCAGCCCCACCGCAATTCCCTCTGCTCCATGCGCCAATAAAAGCGGGAATTTCATGGGTAGTGTTACCGGCTCATTTTTCCGGCCATCATAACTTAAAGCCCAATCTGTAGTTTTATTATTAAAGGCTACTTCCAAAGCAAATTTTGACAACCTTGCTTCGATGTATCTTGGTGCAGCTGCATCATCACCGGTACGGATATCTCCCCAATTACCCTGGGTTTCTACCAATAAATCTTTTGCCCCATATTTACCAAAGCATCGCCAATGCTGGCATCCCCATGCGGATGATATTGCATGGATTGCCCTATAATATTGGCAACTTTATTAAAACGGCCATCATCCATTTCTTTCATTGCATGCAATATTCTTCGTTGCACAGGTTTTAACCCATCTTCTACAGCTGGTACGGCCCTTTCTAATATTACGTAACTGGCATAATCTAAAAACCAGGTTTTGTACTGGCCAGAAATGCCTGTGTCGGTGTGTAAGTATTCTTCTTTATTTGCTTTTGCCATAATTTTTTAATGTTCAGTTTTTAGCTCCGTAGGAGCGGTATGTCAGTAGGAGCGGTATGTCAGTAGCAACAAATTATTACCCATTGTTTTAGCTCCGTAGGAGCGGTATGTTAAATATTTTAAATTAAAATACAAATTTATGGGCTATCTGCTGTATACCATTAATCAATCTTTGTTCCGGCTTTCCGTTACAAGTCCGGCACATTAGCTTGGCTTCAAAGCTTCACCGGGCTTTTCACTCAATCCGGCATCCATTCAGCGATAGAATTTCTATTCAACATTTTTATATTCAGAGCTTTTCCTCAATTCAATCAGTCATAAAATTCAAACACATATTTTTCATCATATTGTATTTCAAACTTAGTCAGAAAATCCAAATATTCTTCCCGAAACGATTTCGTTTTATGATGCACAGGTTGATTTAAAATATAATTTACCACATTTAAATATTGTGATTTTGAATAAGAAAAAGCTCCAAAACCATGTTGCCAGCTAAAAGATTTGCAAAAATCTTTTTGTTTAATAAATAAAGATGAATTTGATTTTATATCCCTTACTAGATCTGAAATATTCAAATCAGGCTTTATACTTACCAAAATATGCGTATGGTCCGGCATACAATAGATAGCCAAAAGTTTTTGCTGCTTTTCTAAAATTATACCTGAAATATATTTTTGCAACTCTTCTCTAAATGATTCTTTAATCAAATTGTGTCTTCCTTTTACGGCAAACACAATCTGAATATATAATTGTGAATAGGTATTTGGCATTGGGTTAACGTATTTTCCTAACATATCGCTCCTACGGAGCTTTCACCTTCACCTCAAAATCTCTCATATTTTTTAATTCTCCCTGCACATCAATTTCATTATTTTTTACAAAGGTTTTTAACCGCCATAATAAATAAGCATCACCGGTAGTATGTTTTGCTTTAGTTAAATACTGATGAATAACCTTTGACGCTTTTTGCCATTCACCAGTAATGAATTTCTTTAAATCAGTATCATAAAAATCATAATCCTGCGATAATAATTTTTTACCGCCTTCAAGCAATCTCACACCTTTATCTTCTGTACTGTATTTATTCCACTCATCCGGGTCTACTTCAAATTCACTTGGGGTAATTTCCCTGGCTAATTTTTTTGCTTTTAAAAATTCTTTTGCCGGAATTTCATGCAGCCACTGCGGATAAAAAATATTGCCTTTCTCATTAATAAAAGGCAGGTTGTTTAAGTATAAAATATAAACCCTTCCCTGGAACTCTTTTAAATAATTCAATAACCAATAATAACCGCACACATCATGCTTATTTTGCGCCGCCCAGATCCAAATAATTTCCTCTTCATTCCTGCGCATTGTACCTACCAGTTCAGCAGCAGTTTTATAATCATCCACATCAGTGCTATCGGCTTTTCCATCATAGTCTCCACCAGACAAAACATCCTTCCACCAATTTCTTCTGTTTTCTATTCCTTCACCAACAAAAATATTTTGTAAAGGCCCTACAGCATAATCGTCTTTTATCTGAATAATATCACCTTTCAGGGTTTCGTCTAATTCAATCGCCTGTTCCAATACTTTTATATCGGCTTCGTTAAAAACTATATGTATCATGTAATTAATTAAAAATGAAAAATTAAGAATTAAAAATTTTCTAATTTCATACTACCCTGCCCTATCTTTGGATAGTTTTTAATATTGATGCTAAATTAAATTAAAATGAAGAATTAAAAATTAGAATTTTTTAATCCTCAATCACCCTTACTTATCTTTTGAAGTTTTTATATGGATGCTAATTTTTTAATTCTTCAGAATTGCTAATAAATGAATCTGCTAATTTAATTTCTAACAATTCACTATCTTTTAAAAGCCTTATCCAATAATGGACTTCCCTGGCTTCTTTATATGCTACTCCTATTTTATGTATAAAATATTTATGAGATTGCGCTCCCTCAGCTTCTTCAACATTCGCTCCTATTGAGGTACCACTTTTTAAAAACTGAATAAGAATTTCTCTCTCAATTTTATTCTTCCCCAAAAACATATATAACTTAACTACCCTTAACCCAAAATTATAAGATTTAACCACAATGATATTCTCTTTGCCCATAAAATCATTCCTAATTTTTAATTCTTCATTTTTAATTAATTCTTCTCTTTACCCATACAACATTCCTAATTTTTAATTCTTCATTTTTAATTTTATTCTGCCAAATCTATCTCTACCTTTAAATTATCAATAATAAATTCCTGGCGCTGCGGCGAATTTTTGCCCATATAATAATCCAGCAGTTGTTGCACATGTGTTTCAGGCAATAATAATACAGGATCTAATTTCATTTCACGGCCGATAAAGCGTGCAAACTCATCCGGACTGATTTCTCCCAGTCCCTTAAAACGTGTGATCTCCGGTTTAGAGCCTAGCTTTTTTATTGCAGCCTGCTTTTCCTTTTCATCATAGCAATAAATAGTTTCCTGTTTATTTCTTACTCTAAACAAAGGCGTTTGTAAAATATAAACGTGCCCGTTTTTTACCAAATCAGGAAAAAATTGTAGGAAAAAAGTCATCAGCAACAGGCGGATATGCATGCCATCTACATCAGCATCTGTTGCAAAAACAATATTATTATACCGCAATCCTTCGTAGCCCTCTTCAATATTTAAAGCATGCTGCAGCAAATTAAACTCTTCATTTTCGTACACTATTTTTTTAGTCAGTCCAAAGCAATTCAAGGGCTTGCCCCTCAAACTAAAAACAGCCTGTGTTTCTACATTGCGTGCTTTAGTAATAGAACCGCTTGCCGAATCACCTTCGGTAATGAAAATCGTACTTTCTTTTTGCTTTTCTGCAATTTTATCCCTGTCTTTACCTGCAGCTTCATCATTGTAATGAAACCTGCAATCTCTCAATTTCTTATTATGCAGGTTGGCCTTTTTGCTCTTTCATTGGCCAGCTTTTTTATTCCTGCCAGTTCTTTACGCTCCCGTTCATTTTGCTCAATGCGTTTTTTATTGCATCTACAGTAGCATTCCTGTGAAGAAATAAATCTAAATCCCGTGCTAAAAAATCACCGATAAAACTTCGCATGCTTGGCCCGCCTTCTGCTACATTTTGCGATCCAAGTTTAGTTTTGGTTTGTGATTCAAATACCGGCTCCTGCACCCTTACGCTGATAGCAGCGCATATGCTTCCCCGGATGTCGGCTGCATCATAATCTTTTTTAAAAAATTCACGGATGGTGTTAACATATGCTTCCCGGAAAGCTGCCAGGTGGGTACCGCCGTGCGTGGTAAACTGCCCGTTTACAAAACTGTAATATTCTTCACCATAGCCGTTTTCATGTGTAAGCGCTACTTCAATATCATCCCCTTTCAAATGAATGATCGGGTAGCGTATTTCATCTTCATTCGTTTTGCGCTGCAATAAATCCAGCAACCTTTTTGCTAACATATTTTTTTCCATTCAGGTTCATTACCAAACCCGCATTCAGGTAACAATAATTCCAAAACTGGTTATCTAGGTATTCTTGTACAAAATGAAAGTTTTTAAAAATAGTTTCATCCGGGATAAAAGTTACCAATGTACCGTTTTCTTCTTTTGTGGTGGTTTCTTTATGTTCCTTAATGAGCACACCTTTGGCAAACTCAGCAGTTTTTTCTTTACCCTCTCTAAAGCTGTTACTTTAAAATGATGGCTTAATGCGTTTACAGCCTTGGTACCCACCCCGTTTAACCCCACACTTTTTTGAAATGCCTTACTATCATATTTGGCGCCGGTATTTATTTTACTCACCACATCCACCACTTTGCCTAAAGGAATACCCCTTCCATAATCCCTTACAGTAATGGCTTTTCCTTCAATGGTTACATCCACATGCTTTCCATAGCCCATGGTATGCTCATCTATACAATTGTCAATCACTTCTTTCATTAACACATAAATACCATCATCAGGACTGCTGCCGTCACCCAGCTTCCCGATATACATGCCCGGCCTGAGACGGATATGCTCTTTCCAATCCAGGCTTTTTATAGAATCTTCCGTATAATTAAATAAATCTTTATCTGCCATAGTAATATTTTGGTTGTCAACAGTAGTTTTTCATGGGATCATCGTTGTTGCCTGCCCCGTCCGAAGGCGGGGTCACTCACTTGTACTTTTGGTTCTATGAGCGACAAATTAAAATTAAAGGCGCAAATATACTAATTTATTTAGTATTTTAATTTGTAACAAATATAGATAAATGACATTGGATTTTATATCCGTGTTTTTTAACACATGTGTACAAAATGAATATTTAATGGCTTTAACATAATAATCGATAATATATTTGCTTAACCATTAACATTATTCAGTTGCAGCAATTAATAACAAACTTGGATGAAATAGCAAAAATTGCTGATGAAAAGCAAAATGAAAATGACAGCTTCAGGGCTTTTCTAAAAAGCAAGCCAGGTGATACAGTTGATCATCTTGTACATACAATAAACGAAGCCATAACTCCACAAATAGATTGTACACAATGTGGAAGGTGCTGCAGCATATTAATGATAAATATCACAGAAAAGGAAACTATAGATTTGTCGGATCACTTACAAGTACCTGTAGAAGCATTTAAAGAAAAATATGTGGAAGTAAGCCAGATGGGCCAGATGGTGATGAATAAAATGCCTTGCGCTTTTTTGGGTGGTAAAAGTTGCACTATTTATGAGCAAAGGTTTACTGAGTGCCGGGAATTCCCACATTTGCACAAGCCAAATTTTACCGGCAGGCTTTTTGGCACATTGATGCATTATGCCATGTGCCCGATAATATTTAATGTGGTGGAAGAATTAAAATTGCAGAGCGGATTTGGCCAAGCTATTAGCTACAAGGATGAAGCTCATCTTGAGGCTTGTAGCTAATAGCTTAATAATTCGCTTTTATAAAATCGCTAACCAAATAGCTCAATAATTTTCCGGTGCTTTCACTTTTACGGCCATCTGCTAATTGTGAAGCTGCCTCGCAAATATGCAGGTAAGCAACTTTTGTATCTGTAGCACAGAAATTCAAATACTGCCTGGCGTGTAGTGGTGTGATGGATACGGGTGAGCATGCGCTGCTTAATACATTTTCGATAGCGTCCATATCTAATTCTATGCCGGCATATGTATCTTCTGTAAAACCGGTTGCGTGTGCTACGGCTTGTATAAAATTTTTTCTTTCGTGTACAAAAATTTCTTCGTAGCTGATATAATCTATAAATGGATTATTGTGGATATCCATTAAAACATTTTGCGGTATATAATTTTCGTGCAACCCTACCATGCAGTATTTTCCCAGGTAGCCATCTTCTTCTGCATACCTGAAACCATTGCCGCTGTGCCTGCCTTCTGCAACCCTGTAATCTGTATGGGCATCAAGGTTAATGGCATTAATTTGTGCCAGTGGCAATACATCAGCTTTGTGCAGGCCTTTAGCTACCCCTTTAATAATGGGGTATGCATTATTATGGCCACCGCCAATTATAATGGGAATTTTTTTGCAGGATGCAATTACTTTAAGCATGTTTTCCACTTCTTCATCAATAATATTTACAGCATGCCTGTATGCATCAATTAATTCATCCTGGTTATACGCATGGTTTTCTATCAGGTATTTTATATCACCAAAGTCAAAATGACCCAGCATCAATATTTGATCTCCCACTAAAAAAATCATTGCTCTGGATATTTAAAAAAGAAGACAAAATGGCAACCAGGCTGTATCTGCACCACCTACTCCATAATTTGCTTTTACGCCTATGTCTTCCGGAATGCCGAGTAAAACATATTTTGCATTGGATTCCTGCAATACTTCCGGCCACTCACCATCACTTTTTAGGTATTGAATCCGCTCACCAAGCTTTGTTTCAAAGCGGCGGACTTTTGTAAGCGATAAGATATCTTTTTTAGAGTAGAATTTAAAGTGCTTCATAGCGGGAAGTTAGGAAAAATGAGACAAATTGTATTATTAAGAGTATTTTTTGTGTAAAAAAAAGTAATTGGCATCTTTACGTTATGAAAAAAATATTTTTACTTGAGTTATTTATTTTGATAATGAGCTTTACCATAGCGAATGGCCAATCCATTCAAAATAAAGATCTATCAGGGCGCTGGAACAGTTACTTACAGCGTAAATGGTTATCAATCTCGTCTACAGGAATTACAGCAGACAAATTTTCCCTGGATGCGAATGGCAATATCTTGTATGAAATAAGATCGTACATGATGCTAAGTGAATCAGAGCAACAGAAAAAGCATTTAATACAAGCAAGCGGCTATTATGAATTAGATTCAAAAATAATTTAATTTATTTATGTTTTAATAAGTTCCTTTATAGTGATTCTACAAAGATTAATGGCAATATAAAAACTGTTGGTAAGATAGAAGTTTATCAACCACGTTCATCTTCTTCATGGCAAGACAGCAACATTAATTCAACTACAAAATGGGTGCTAAAATTTCCGATGTGTGATTATTATATTCCTGACAATCCGAAAAAAGATTTTTCAACATGGAATCTTAAATATGCTGATTTTGATAAAATCAAACTTATTAACTGGGATATGGATAAAAAAGAGATATTGAAAGAGATTGAAAAATCGAAGTTTATTGAATTGCTTCACTAAAAAATGACTAATCACCCAACCGTGATTTGTGTAAAATCACTTCTATTAAAATATAATTTTCTGCAATAGAAAACGCAATTATCCAGTCATTAAAATAAAGACAGCGAAGATTTAATTGATTAAAGGTGGAATTATTGCAAAGCCTTACTTTACCAGGATTAAACAATGCTTTCTGAAGAAACAGTTCATAGCGGCTCAACCAACGCAAACCTGCATTTTTTGTATTAGCAGATTCAATAAAATTGACCAATCAAACTAAAGAAGCAAATGCATCTGTAGTATAATTAATCTGCATTGTATTTATTGCGAATTATTTGATGAGCGTTATCCATTGAGATCATTCCACTTTTTCGGCTGCTTTCTATTATCTGTGTTAATTGCTTTGGGGTAAGTGGTTTACCAGGTAATAAATAATTATTTTCGTCATCAATTAATGATAAATCCAAATGATGCTGTTTGGCAAATGCAAGAAGCCTATTTATATTCTCTTGATTAGTATTTTCCAGTTGTAAAAGCATAGTATAAAATTACAAAAAATATTAGAATTTTATAATATTGTATAAATATTAAATCAATTTTAATAAATAACTTATTATGAGCGATTTAGAACAAGAATTCATCAATTATTATCTCTGTAATTATTATGATGAGATAATTGGAACAATGGAAGATTTCCCAATACCTACGAGCCAGACAAAAAATCAAATAATAAAAAAGTTTTTACAAAAAATGTGCTTGAATTACTTGAGAGTATTAAAAATCCTAAAGGCCATATCAAGAACGCCTTTACAGTTGTTGTAAACATTAGTGGTTTTGAATCTTATATCAACAGAATTGATATTGATAATGTTTTAAAATCTTCTTGATATTCTAAAAGGCAAAATATATATTGATGACAAACAGATATTTTCTATAATGGCTGAAAAACAAATTAATGTGATGCATGGTTTTTTTATCGGGATACGCATTCTTAAGGAAAATGAAATAAATAATTGTATTCCGCCAATGTTTAGTTTATATAAAAAATATAAAAAAAAGGAAAATACAGTTATGTGGGTAGCTAAAGAAATGCTTTAATTTTTCGCTTCAATAAAAGCTAAATAGCAATACCGCCGATGAACGGAGCGTCGCCACCATCGTCAAATCGAAGCTCAAATGCCGGTAACAAAAAATTACACAAACTCACCGTTTATCATCACTTTATCAATCAAATTCGTTCCAAAAGAATAAGGCAAATATACTAGCGATGGCATAGCCTTTGTGAAAATTAAATTTGCTTTTTCCCGATAGTAATGGTACCTAAGCTGTCTGCTACTTCCATGGCATAAGCTCCGTTTATCGTAGCCGCGTTAATAGCTTCTTCAGGCAGCATTTTCATTTGAATGCAGGCCATGGCAATAACCAAGTTCATATTTCCACTGGGAGAAGATCCGGGATTATAATCTGTTGCTAACGATATGGCGCAACCGCTATCAATTAATTGCCGGGCAGGCTGAAACGGCATGCGTAAAAAGAAAGCGGCAGTTGGCAATAAAGTGCCGATAGTGTTTGATTGTGCTAAAGACTGAATAGCAGCTTCGTCCATAGTTTCCAGGTGATCTACAGAAACTGCATTGAGCTTTACGCCTGCCTGTACCCCACCCGAAAGATTTAATTGATTGGCATGTATTTTTGGTTTTAAACCATATTGAATGCCTGCATTGCAAATTTGCTCCGTTTCTTCTGCCGAAAAAAATCCTTCTTCGCAAAAAACATCAATATAATCTGCCAGCTTTTCCTGTGCAATCACCGGCAGCATTTCTTTGATAATTTCATCAATATAGCCCTGATGATTTTCTTTATATTGTAAAGGATATGTATGTGCACCTAAAAATGTTGATTTGATTGTTAATGAAGACTTTTCCTTGAGCTTTTTAATTACCCGTAGCATTTTTAACTCAGCTTCTACCGTTAACCCATAACCGCTTTTTATTTCTACAGCACCTGTACCTGATTTAGAGATTTCTTCTAATCTCATCCATGCCAGCTGAAAGAGCTCATCTTCACTTGCAGCCTGTACTTTTTTTGCTGAATTGAGTATGCCACCACCTTTTGCAGCAATTTCTGAGTAGGTCAACCCTTTTATCTTATCCACAAACTCATCTTCTCTTGTGGCGGCAAATACGAGGTGTGTATGACTATCGCACCAGGCAGGCAAAATAAATTGCCCTGTCGCATCAATAACATTTTGAGGAAGAAGAGGAATTTTACTTTTCAATTCATCCATACTTCCATAATCAATAATGATTGCATCTTCAACCAGAAGGAAAGCATTATTTATAACCGGTAATATTGCTAAAGCATCGCCCCGTAAAAGTGAATAACTTTCTGTAGCATTTACCAGTTGCTTAATATTAATAATAAGTGTAGTCAATTTTTAATTAAATTATTTAATGACTACCAATTTATGTCTTGTGAAAAATTTTTCCGCTTTATCCAGGTACCTTACTTCTTTTAAAATAATAAACTGCCTGGCTGAAATGTTGAAAGTGTGCCTTATTTCGGCATCCTGGTTATTATCCTTGCCATCCATTGTCGTTACAATAATTAATTGACTACCTGTTCTCCGTACCTTCAATATTGAATAAATATCTCCGCCATAAGTAACTTCAGATGCGCTATCATCAATAAACAATGAAGAGCTGTCTTTTACTATTTCTCCGTTGGGTTCTGTGTATTCAGATTTCAGGGAAAAATTTTCTCCAGTGGTAGCTGTGATAGATAAATTCAGTTTTAATTTTATTAGTGTTGAATCATCTTTATAATCTGTGTATACAAGGTTACCTGTCCATTGGCCGGGTAATAATTGTAAATCCTTTGTGTAATAGCACCTTTTTTTTGAGCACTTGCTGTAACAAAAAAAGCTATAAATAAAAGTGTACATATTCCTTTCATAATTAAGTATTTAATTTATTAATCTATCATTTATTATATAAATCCTGCGTAAATTTTTCTAAACCCGGATCTCTTGCACCCATTAATAATAATACGCAGTTATCTGTCAGGTGCGGACGTACAGCTTCCAAAAAACTATTTTTATCTTCTTCAAAATACGCCTTTTTGCCTAAAATTTTAATATCATCAATTAATTCTTTTGATGAAATGTCTTTAACTGCCGTACCACCGGCATAAAATATTTCGCTCATCCAGATTTCATCTTCTTCTCTTAAGACACTTGCAATTTCTTTTACAAAATCATGACGCAAAAATCTTGTAGGGCCATATCCATGAGGCTGAAACCATGCAATCACTTTAGGCGCAACGGGCTGACAGGCTGCGATAGATGCTGCGCATTTTACAGGGTTATGTGCATAATCATCTACTACCCACACACCATTTTTGTGCCCAAGAACCTGGTGGCGCCTGTAAATTCCTTTATAATTTTTTAAAGCTTTTGCACAAGTTTCTATACTTATTTGTAAATGATGCACTACTGCTACTGCGGCTAAAATATTTTCTACATTATGCCTGCCCACAGTTTCAACGGAAAATTGTGTGCCATTGATATAAAATTTTATGTTAAATCCTTGCTGTTGAAAATCTGTAGCTATAAAACCTGCACCAGAATTTTCATCCAAAGAAAAATCATTAGTAATATTTTCCGATAAATTCCGGGCTAATTTATTGCATTCGTTTACAATAAAAACAGATTGTGTATTGTTTTTAAACGTATTAAAAATCCCGATCAGTTCATCAATTTCCTGGTGATCTTTATCTATATTTAAGAGCAATCCTATTTCCGGGAAATATTGAATAATTGAGCCATCACTTTCATCTGCTTCAATAATAAGCCACTCGCCTGCCCCAACTTTTGCATTACCAATTTTGCCTTCGTTTATAATACTAATTAAACCTGCACCACTAATTATGCTGGGCTGCAACCCTGCATATTGCAATATATCGAATATCATAGCACAGGTAGTACTTTTACCAGAAGTACCGCCTACGGCAATTGTACGTTTACTTTTTGCGATTATCGCCAGTAATTCAGATCGTTTGATTATTGGAATATTTAATTCCTTTGCTTTTTGCACTTCATACACTGAATCTTCTACTGCAGTAGATACTATCACTAATTCTGTATCAGCAGTGATTCCTTCGCCATTTTGGAGAAAACAATTGATTCCTGCCTTCTCCAGTTTAAATTTTGCATCATTATAGCTGTCGGGGGCAAAGTACCTGTCGCTGCCACTTACTGCTTTTCCGACTCCTGCCAGGTATTGTGCTATAGCACTCATCCCCGTTCCGGCTATTCCAATAAAAAAAACCTTATTAAACTGTGAAATATCTTTCATTAATAAAAATTATATAAAATATAGTACTGTTTTAAGTTACCAGCTGCCACCACCGCCTCCGCCAAAACCACCGCCAGAAGACCCGCCGCTACTACCCCCACTGCTCCAGCTACCACCGCTGCTGCCACTGCTACTGGGTGCACTATAAAAGCTGCTGCTCATCACGTTCATAGAATGATTAAGGCTATGCATAAATACGCCTGTATTAAAGCTTGTGTAATTGCCCGAATACCAGTCAGGCGGTGGTATATCTAATCCTTCCAGTTTATCCTTCCATTTATCAGCTATACCAAATACAATTGCATAAGGCAAAACTTTATCAAAATAATGTGCATCCTGCTTTAAAAATTGTTCTAGCTTATCTTTCTCTACCAATTTTATAAATTCTTTAAAGCCTGCTAACTTTTGATAAAGCTCATTACCTTTTACTGATTTTTTGGGCATGACTGAAGCAAATATTATAATTATAATTCCTGTGGTTATAAAAGAAAGACCAAGCCAATAAGTAGTTAAAAGATCAGCTAAAATTGCTACTAATGAAATGATACCAAATAAAACTGCAAGCACTCCTACAACTGTCAGGAATATAAGTAAACCTCTTGAATATTTTACATAATAAGCACTCCTGTCAACTTCTGCCTGTAGCTGCTGCCTGGCTTCGTCCATTTTGGTATATAACTTATTCTTAAGGCTGCTAAGTTCTACCACTGTGCCTGAAGCAAATATTCCTTTAAATAATGTTTTTCGAATGCCATTGCATTTTCTGGCAGTTCTTTTAATTTGGTAAATTCATAATCTTTACTTTTAATAATTCCGAATAATGCGCTTGTTTCCAATTCTTTTACCTGCAAATACCCTGCGGCTCCCCAATATGGAATAAGCGCTGTTAAATCTCTCCGGTGTAATTTATCATCAATAATATAACCTGCCACACTTGGACTTATGCCTGGGGTGGATAAAATTCAGTTTGCAAAGTTAAAACATCATCTTTACCCCATTTTCTCCAAATTAAAAACATTACCAGGAAAGCACCGATTGGTAATGCCAGCCATTCAATACCACGTAAATTATAATTAGGTTCAATTAAAAAATCTTTTGGAAAAACGACCCCAATTGTAAGTCCTGAATATGCATACAATTGCTGAGTTGTACTGCCCGACAAAACTTTATTACTATTCCATTTAGAAATGGTTTTATTTTCCCGGGAACCTGCATATCCTGTAGCTACAAAATACTTCGGAGAATTAGGTAGCGAATCATATAGGTTAACAGAAAAATTTATACATTCAATAGTTACAGGCCATTTGTCTCCAATTACATTAAAATAAAGCTATGATTTATCTTTATAAAAATTTATTGCATTAAGTAACTTATAATGAATAATATATTGCTGATTGCCATTTAAATATTTATTTGCATTGCCTATTCTTATCTCTTTATAATTGCCCTGGTTACTTACTTTATATTCCCACCCTTCCACTTTTATATCTTCAATAAGTGTATGGGTATACCCGCCTGATTCCATTTGCCTGTCTGCCTTTTCTATTCCATCGCCTAATGGTTGAAGTTTATATTTAAATGGGATAAGCCGGAAGATGCCACGCCGTGGCTGGGTAAAGTTTACTTTTATTGTTTCGGTAATATCCAAGGAAGCATCTTTATTTACCTTAACGGCAACATCGTATTGCTTAATGGTGAAGTATTCCTGGGCTTGTATTGTACCCATTATAGTAAACGCTAACAGAAAAGTAAAAAAAAATAATTTCACGATAATCAGATTTTAAAAATTAAGTATTCACAAATTATTTACCAGCTCCCGCCGCCACCGCCGCCAAAACCACCTCCGGAAGAACCGCTACTACGACCACTGCTACTCCAGCTTCCTCCGCTGCTTCCACTACTACTGCTACTTCTGCTGCTGGGAGGCGAACTATAAAAACTCCTGGACATTTCATTCATTGAGCGATCAATATTTCTCAAAAATGAGGAAGCAGTAAAAGTTGTATGATCGCCTTTATACCACTCAGGAGGACGTATATGTAATCCTTCAAGCTTGTCCTTCCATTTATCTGCTACGCCAAAAACTATTGCATATGGTAAGACTTTATCAAAATAATTTTCGTCCTGTTTTAACAACTCTTCAAGTTTATCCTTTTCTACCAGTTTAATAAATTCTTTAAATCCAGCTAATTTGCGATAGACCTCATTGCCTTTTTTGTTTTCTTTGGCATTAATAATGCAAATAATACAAGAATGATAAGACTGAATATTAAAGCCGCGGCTTGCCATATAGTACCTTCCGATATCAATCCTATTATTATAAATCCACCTGCATAAACAATTAATACAGCTATCGCTAAAATGATAGTTTTTCCAATTTTTCTTGAATTCTTCACATAGTAGGCCTGGGAATCAATTTCAGCTTCTAACTGCCCTTTAGCAGTATCCATTGTTGTATATAAAGAATTTTTTAAATCACTTAACTCAACCGGATTTTTCCAAGCAAATATGCCATTGAAAAGTGTTTTTTCAAAAGCCATAACATTTGCAGGAAGCTCTTTTAGCTTTTTTAAAAAATACTTTTTCTTTTTATAAACGCCAAGCACATCCCTGTCTTCTTCTGTTACTTTCAAATATCCATTAGCGCCCCAATATGGTATAAGAGCAGTCAGATCCCTCCTGTTTAACCTGTTATCGATTAAATAACCTGCTACGTTTGGACTGATACTATCAGGTGGATAAAATTCTGTTTGAATTGTTACCTTATCATCTTTGCCCCATATCATCCAAATGATAAACATAATGATAAAAATTACCCCTGGGGCTATAAGCCATTCTATACCACGTAAATTATAATTAGGTTGGGTAATAAAATCCTTTGGAAAATTAATGCCTGCAGTTAGTTCCTGGCCTGGTTCAAATCTTGCTGTTGTAGTACCTGAAAAAATTTTATTATTTGCCCATTTTCCTGAAAGATTATTTTGTCTGAAACTATTAATGCCTGTACGTACAAATGAAATAGGTTGATCAGGTAAGGCTTTATACAGTTCAACAGAAAAACTTACTGTATCAATTGCGTTAGTAGCGGCATCAATAAAACTGAAATATAATTCTGAATGATCTTCAAAAAAATCAATAGCATCAATAATCCGGTATTTAATAATAAATTGCTGATCACCGGTAAAACCTCCGGCTTTAGATTTAATATCTATTGTTTTTAAAAAACCACTAAAATCCCTCACACTAAAATCCTGATTATCTACAACAATATTTTTTATGGCAGGCGGATGGGGCCTGGGAATTTGCGACGTCATAACTTCATCTACTTCACTCCACAATAATGCCTTAAATGGATAGCGAAACCGTTGTGGCTTAAATATTCTATAAAAGCTTTCCTCACTTTTGTTAAAGTGCAGATGTATTGTTTCTGTAACATCCAAAGTAGCATTCTTATTTACTTTAACATAAATATCATATTTTTTTACGGTAAAGCTTTTTAACGGGACCTGTTCAGAAAATTTAGTTTCAGTTAAAAAATCTTTTGGAAAAATCATACCAACGGTCACCCCTTCTTTACTATTAAGCTGCCGGGTGGTATTACCAGAAAATATTTTTTTTCAGTCCATTTAGACACTGTATTGTTTGCTTTGGATCTGGTATATCCTGTTGCTATAAAATAAGGTGGGTTTACTGGTAAGCTATTATATAATTGAATTGAAAAACTTATTTTATCAATTGTAACTGGCCACCTGTTCCCAATTAAATTAAGGTATAATTCAGAATGATCTTTAAAAAAATTAATGGCATTTTTTATTGTATAGTGAATAACATATTGCTGATTGCCATCCACGTATTTATCTTTTGAACCTATTATAATCTTTTTATAATCTCCCTCAACATTTATATCAAAATCATGCTTCTCTACCCGGATATCTTCTACAAGTGTATTGGCATACCAGTTCCACTCCATTTGTCTTTTAGCTTTTTCCATTCCTGGCGGTAAAGATTGTATAGGATATCTGTAAGGCACCAGCCGAAAAATTCCATGACGCGGCTTTGAAAAACGGACATTAATTGTTTCCGTAATATCTAATGAAGCATCTTGATTTACCTTAACTGCGATATCATATTGCTTAATAGTAAAAGCCTCCTGGGCATAAGAAGTACCAGTACATATAAAAAAAAATAAAAAAGCTGCAATATGAAATTTCAATGCAATTAAAATTTTACTTCTACATTTCTAGCTTCATCCTGGTTTTCCAACTCAAAAAACTCACGGGCTTTAAAGCCAAACATATTGGCTACTATAACACCCGGAAATTGTTGGATGGCAGTATTAAATTCTCTTACAGTGGCATTGTAGTAACGGCGGGCATTACTCAGGTCGCTTTCAATATTTTGCAAAGCGGTTTGTAATTCTAAAAAATTAGTGTTGGCTTTTAAATCCGGGTAGCTTTCTGCAAGCGCAAATAAACCCCTCATTGCAGTGGTTAAACTTTGACTAGCGGCGGCCTGACCTGCTACATCCGCGGCAGGTACTGTTAGCGCTACATTACGGGCCTGGATTACTTTTTCCAAAGTCTGGCTTTCGTGGGCAGCGTATCCTTTTACCGTGTTTACCAAATTAGGTATCAGGTCAAACCGCTTTTTTAAAAACACGCTGATATCACTCCAGCTATTATCAATTTTGATTTTTAATTTTACAAACGTGTTATAAGTAGCGATAAGCCATAGAATAAGTAAGAATACTACTCCTAGAGTGATCCAAAGTGCCATAGATTATATTTTAGTTTTGTATACTTATTTGCTTAAATAATTCCGATTTATTATATTTGCGTAACCAACTCAAATATATATGGCTTACACAATTGATCTTTCTTCTGATGAGGTTTCAGCATTAAAGAGACTAAGACGCAGCGAAAAAGATGGGAAAATACTTCGTCGCTACCAATGTATTTGGATGGCGCATGAAGGGTTTCCTAAAAAAGAAATAGCCACTACTCTCGGTATTAATATAGACACTGTAACCGATTGGATTAAGCTGTTTAATAAAGCCCGGTTGGGAGGCTTAAGTAAATTGCATTATGAAGGCAGAAGGCCCTCTGCTTTGGATGCTATTAAAGATTTACTGATAAAGCATATCAGGGAGCAATCCATCGGCAAGCTTTCTGAGTTGCAGGATTTTTTAGAAACCAAGCATTCAATTACAGTAGAGCATAGTTGGTTAAGCCGCTATTGTAAAAAAACTCCATTGCTCTTATAAAAAGACAAGACTGATTCCAGGAAAAATTCCTCAGAACAAATACAGGAATCTTTCATACAATTGATGGATCAACTTTATAGGTGTGCCTGTAATGATGATAAAGAAATATTATTGTATTTAGACCCTATGCACCAGATACACAATAATGAAAACGATTACGCCTGGCAACCAACAGGGCTTAAGGGCACTAAAAAAGTGTTGGCCAACACTGGAAGAAAGCGACTCAATATTATTGGTGCAGTTAACCCGGTAACTTTTGAACCAACTATTATGCTGACAGAAGAAAATTGTTGTGCCGAAGTGATAGAAGCATTTTTAGGAGAATTAAGACAACAGTATTCTAGTGCTACCAGTATCTGTATTATTTTAGATAATGCAAGATACCAGCGTAGTTATATTGTACAGGAAAAAGCAAAAAAATTGGGCATTGACCTTATTTATTTACCCCCTTATAGTCCAAACTTAAACTTAATAGAAAGATTATGGCGGTATTTTAAAAGAAAATAATGAAGAATAAATACTACGAAAATTATACTTTATTTGAAAATGCCGTTGAAACATTTTTCCAGACTTTTAATGACAGGATTGCAGATATGAAATCCTTATTAAACTTTAAATTCGGAATTATTAAAGCAAATTAGTATATAAACGATAATACTATGCGAAATTAATTAAATACAAAGGATTTATAAGAGAAAATTATGGCGCCATATCAATTTTGCAGAAATAAAGTTTTGCCGCAGAGGCGCAAAGACGGAGAGATATAAAATCCTTACTCTGCGTCTTTGCGCCTCTGCGGTAAAATGTTGCTGAATAGAGATACACTGTATAAGAGTGCGACCCCGCATTTTGCGGGGCAGGCTGCAACGGTGATGCCACGAAGATAAAATGCCGGGTACAAAAAAATCAACTTGATTTTATCCTCGGGTCAACTATTCCATACAGCACATCAGCCAGGATATTAATTACAATAAAAATACAGGCACTTAATAATACAGACCCCATCACAATGGGATAATCTAATTTTTCCAAAGCATCCACGGTAACTTTGCCTATGCCCTTCCAGCCAAAAATATATTCTATAAAAAAAGCACCGGCCAACAATTCTGCAAACCAGCCCGTAATAGCTGTAATTACCGGGTTTAATGCATTGCGCAGTGCATGCTTAAAAATGACTGTCTTTTGGATAATCCTTTTGCAAAAGCTGTTCGTATATAATCCTGGCTTAGCACATCGAGCATAGAACTGCGGGTGAGTTGGGTAATAATGGCTAAAGGTCTTATGCCTAAAGTAAAAGCCGGTAATATTAAATTTTTTAGGGTAAGGTATTTTTCACCGGTAACTACATCCATATCAAACCAGCTACCGGTTAGGTTCAGCCCGGTATAATTGTGAAGCACTATACCAAAAAAATAGGCAATAATAATGGCCATAAAAAAAGATGGCGCCGAAATGCCCGTGATACTTGCCAGTACTGCAGAGCTGTCCATCCATGTGCCTTTTTTTACAGCAGCAATTACACCCAGAAAGATGCCGAAGAACGTTGCAAACAACATAGCTGATACAGCCAACAGCAGTGTACCGGGCAAAGCTTCCATTAAAACTTTTCCTACATCCTTTTTTGTCTGGTAGCTTTTTCCGAGATAAGGTATTTTAATGCCAACTTTGGTGCTGCCACCAATAAAAAGGCCTTGTAAATGTTTTTTTTCAATATCAGTTTTAGTATGAATGGCTAAAGGAGAAACATCATTCAGATATAAAAAAAATTGTTTCCATTTGGGCTGGTCCAGGTAAAGGTCTTTGCGGATATTATCCATGGTTTTTTTATCGCCAGACTGACCTACAATCATTTTTGCCGGATCGCCAAAACCCTGGAACATAATAAAAACCAATATTACCACTCCAAGTAATACCAATATGCCATACCACATTTTTTTAATAAAATAATTCAAAACAATGCTATTTTAATTTTTTGATATCTCTCCAGCTTCTTTTATCTTTTACTACTGGTCCATCCATTAAAAAACTGCAGGAAGCACTCGTGCTGCTGTTTTAATGGCAGTTGCATCGCAGGTAAATACAGGAATACCAAACTTGTTTAACTGATTAAAATATGTATCGGCGGCAGCAGGCTGTGCTGTTACAATATATAAATTTCGGTTTGCATCTTTTGCAGTTTGCCATAAATCAACAAAGGCGGTTGACCATGCATTTGTGCCTTTATTAAAATCGTTTATAAAAAATAAATAATATTCTCCCGGTTGGGATAAAATAGCAGTAATAGAATCATTTCCATCCAGGCTTCTTAAAAAAAAATCATTAATCAAGGGTATGTTGTTTTTACCTTTCTGAACGAGTGTTTGCTTCCTGTCTACAAATTTCCAGGTACTATCAGGCAAAGCGGAAACTGCAAATTCTTTCTTCTCCCCACCCTTTTCATAAATAAATATGTAATCGAATTTGTCAGGCACTGCATCAGCTGGCATTTTGCGTAGCTCTAAGATGTTATTTCCTTTTTTATAGGGTAAGCAATCAATTAAAGGAAGATGGTGCAATACATACCATTGCAATGCTGCCATTAGTAACAATGTAATAAATAGTATGCTCTTGCATACGAAAGGCTTTAACACGTTACTGATAAGGTTACGTTTTATAAGTAATATAATAATACACAGCAGCAAAATAATATCTTTAATAAATGTTTGCACAGGAGTTAATGGAATACAATCTCCAAAGCAACCACAAGCCCTTATTTTGCCTGTAAATAAAACATAGCTGGTTAAAAATGTAAAAAATATTATCAATAAAAGCAACAACCACGTAACAAGTTTTTTTGCGTAGCCAAGCAGTAATGCCACCCCAAGCAATACTTCAAGGGTTATCATCACCAAGGCAAATGCTAATGCATATTTGTATAAATACATCATCAGCCCGGGTATATATCCGTCTTTTGCCCACACTTCAAAAAATTCCTGCATTTTATAAGCCAGTCCTAACGGGTCAATGGCTTTTATCATTCCTGAAAAAATAAATAAAATACCTACTATAATTCTTACAATATTTATGGCTGGTTTCATATGTACGGGTTTATTATTGGTGCACTTTTTCTTCTATCAATATTAATGCGAAAGCAGCGTAATTGATCATATCAAAATAATTAGCATCAATTCCTTCACTTACCAGGGTTTTCCCCTCATTGATTAAAATTTGCTTTATCCGCAATAATTTAGCTAAAATCAGATCGGCAAAGCTTTCCTGGCTCATTTCCCTCCAGGCTTCACCGTAATCATGGTTTTTATCTTCCATTAATTTTTTGGCAATATCAATTTTCTGGTCATAATATTTTCTTATTGTATCCACGGGTATTTCTTCCAGTGCATCATTATTTAAATCAAGCTGGATCAATCCTATCACGGCATAATTTAAAATACCTTTAAATTCACTTCTAATATCATCGCCTATTTTTTGTAATTTTTTTTCCTGAATAGTCCTGATCCTTTTTGCTTTAATATAAATCTGGTCTACAATTGAAATAGTTCTGTATACTCTCCAGGAAGTGCCATAATCCAATGTTTTTTTAAGAAAAATTTCTTTGCAGGATTGTATTGCAATATCATATTGTTGATTGGTATTCATTTCTTATACTTATGAGTTTTGTAACTTAGCCCAAAAATAATCGAAAACAACTGATGTTTACTATAAACTGCAAAGGAAAACTGTTAACATTCGATACACCTGTTGTCATGGGTATTATCAATGCTACGCCTGATTCTTTTTATGAAGGCCATTTAACTAAAAATATTGATGATATACTGGCTTTATCAACAAAAATGATCAGCGAAGGTGCTGGTATTATTGATGTTGGAGGACAAAGTACAAAACCTTACAGTGAACGTATTGATAAAGATGAAGAACTGCGCAGGGTAATACCCGTTATTGAAAAAATTCATTTGCTACATCCAAAAATAATCTTGTCTGTTGATACTTATTACAGTGAAGTGGCCAAAGAGGCTGTGGCTGCAGGTGCAAGTATAATTAATGACATCAGCGCAGGTTGCCTGGATGATAAAATGATTGAAACGGTTGCTGCATTGGGCGTTCCATATGTATGCATGCATATGAAGGGCACACCCGGATCTATGCAACAAAATCCATTATATAAAAATATAGTAAAAGATATACTGAATTTTTTTATAGATAAAGTTGATGAGTGTAAAAAGGCCGGGATTAAGGATATTATTATTGATCCGGGATTTGGTTTTGGAAAAACAATTGAGCAAAATTTAATTTTACTCCGGGAACTGGGTATTTTTAAAATGCTTGACAAACCTATCCTGGCAGGACTATCCAGGAAAAGCACTGTTTATAAAACATTACAGGTTACTCCCCGGGATGCTTTAAACGGAACTACAGTATTAAATACAATAGCACTAATGAATGGGGCAAATATCTTACGGGTACATGATGTAAAGGAAGCCAGAGAAGCTGTTACTTTAATTAATGCTTATATAAAAAATGCTCCTGCATTACAGGAGCATTTTTTGTAGTTTTATTAAATTATTTCTTCTTATTACTGGTATCAGCTTGTGCCTTCTGCATTTCATTTATTTGTTTTTGCATAGCTTCCATCTGCATTCTTTCTTTATCAGCCTGAAGCATAGCTTCTTCTTGGGAAACAATATCAATTACATTAATGTCAAATATTAATATTTCATTGGGTTTAATATCAGCCCCTGCACCTTGAGCGCCATAAGCCAATGGCGACGGGATATAAAATCTTGCTTTGGCACCCTTTTTCAAAAGTGTTAAGCCATCTGTCCATCCCCTAATTACCCCACCTTTCATATTTACTACAAGAGGGTCTACATGTTGAAATTGGGGATCGGTATTTGAATCAAATACTTTTCCTGCAAGTGTTTTGCCGGTATAGTTCACTTTTACTGATATACTGGTATCAATAAGGTTACCAGTGCCAGGCTCAATAATTTCTACATATGTACCTAATGGCGCTTTTGAAGCTTTAATATTGTTTTTTTGCCAGGTAATCTGCTATTGTTTTATCATCTTTTGCCAATATACCTATAGCATTCACCGAGTCGATTTTCATTTTAGCCATATAAGCTATTTTATTAGCACTATCAGCCTGTTGGGGAGTATCAAAAATATTAAGCACTTTTAAAGTAATATAAATATGCTGCCCTTTTTTCATAAAAGGCGGCGGCGGATTTTGTGGTGAAGAATTTTTCATCAGGCTGTCAGTTTTCATCCTTACTACTACGCTGTCTCCTACTTTGACCTGGCGAAAAATTTTATAATACTCCGGCGGAAAGCTTGTAGAATCCAAAGGAACTAATTGAGGCATACCTTCCATCCTTGTATCACTTAAAGTAGTATCCCTTTTTGCATCTTTATAAAACTGTTTAATATGGAGCTGCATGAAATTACTATAAGCAATTTTTTTTTCCGTTTCCGCTGGATATAATTTTATATTCCAGTCCCTTATCTCCTTTTTAAAACTTTCTGTACAACCGCTTAATATCAAAACGGCACTGGTTAACACATAAAAAAACTGTTTCATTTACTATTATTTTATTTAAAATTGATAGGTGCTTAATTGTTCCCTATTTTCTATCATTGCTTTTTTGAATTTATCCACTACCACCTCCAGTGGCTCTTTATTAAAGCCGCCTGCTGCATTAAAATGCCCGCCGCCGTTAAAATATTTTCTTGCAAAAGTATTTACATCAAAATCACCTTTGCTCCTGAAAGAGCTTTTTCTTTCTTCGCCCCTGTCTATTATTATAGATGCTAATTTAATCCCCTTAATGCTGAGCGGAAAATTTACCAACCCTTCTGTATCACCTGTTTTTACATCATACTTTATTAAATCAGATTGGGGTATAGTAATTAAAGCCGTATTATATTCATAAAATATTTCCATCCTGTTAGACAAAATATTACCGATAAACCTATACCTGCTTTCTAAAAAATTATCAAATAAATTTTCATGGACAATGCTATGTTCCAGGCCCTTTTCTTTTAAATCCGCTATCATACGATGCACACTTGCAGTAGTGGAAGGAAAGCGGAAAGAACCGGTATCTGTCATTACACCTGCGTACAGGCATTGGGCAACTTCAACATTTATTTTATCTCCCTGCCCGGCATTAATAATAAAATCGTAAACCATTTCGCAGGTAGAGCTTTTGGCAGTATCACTTATGCCATATTCAAATACTTCAACCTGGGGTTGCTGGTGGTGGTCTATTAAAATACGTGTAGCTGCCGCATTGACTAATTTTTCCTCCATCCGCTTAGTGCGGCTAAGGGTATTAAAATCCAGGCAAAAAATCCAATCAGCATCATCAATTATTTTATTGGATTTATCGGTTTGTACTTCATAATCAAGCACTTTATCACAACCAGGCATCCAGTTTAAAAAAGAAGCCCAGTTGGTGGGAGAAATTACAGTAATCTCATGATCAAATTGCTTAAGAAAATGATATAACCCCAAAGTAGAACCCATTGCATCACCATCCGGTTTTTGATGCATAGTAATTACAACTTTGCAGGGAGTGCTTAGTTTTGTATATAAATTTTGTATTGGCTGCATAAAGCGCCGCGAAAATAGTTTAAAGTTTCAAGTTTGAGGTTTTTTAATACGTTTTTTATTCATAAAATAAATAAAAAACTGGAGTAATTACATTTGCCATTCAAACTACAAACCTCAAACTTGAAACTTTAAACTGAAATCCAGCTATCTTTGCGCCTGAAAAATTAAAAACAATGAGCAACAGAACTTTTACAATGATTAAGCCCGATGCTACGAAGAAAGGAAACACCGGGGCAATTTTAGAAAAATAAATGCTGCAGGCTATAAAATTATTGCCATGAAGATGACCTATTTAAGCAAAGAGAAGGCAGGAGAATTTTATGCTGTACACAAAGAGAGACCTTTCTATGGCGAACTGGTAGATTTTATGAGCAGCGGCCCCATTACAGCAGCGATTTTAGAGAAAAGCAATGCAGTAGAAGATTTCCGTAAATTAATTGGTGCTACCAATCCTGCTAATGCAGAAGAAGGTACCATCCGTAAATTATATGCCGCATCTGTTGGTGAAAATGCTATTCATGGAAGTGACAGCGATGAAAATGCACGGATTGAAGGAGATTTTTTCTTTAGTAAGCTGGAGCAGTTTTAAGATACTTCGAAATATTAATTTATTCCCGCTTTCAATAAAAGCGGGAATAAATTAATTTAATAATCAAGTTTTTTAGATGAAAAGGCTGTACCAACATCATTTGTCCATGCTCCGTACTTTTGACCAAGAATTGTAATTACTTGATAGTGTTGAGATGCCTCACCACCATACACTGAAAATAATTTAATCACGTACAAATCATTAATTAAACTTTCGAGTTTTTTACATTTTTCATTATTAGAATTATTAGATTTACCAAAATTGGCGTAGTAAAATTACCGTTGTATCATTAATTTAAAAAATATATTTTTAATTTAATATATATTGTATACATCCTTAACTATTATTAAATATAAAAATTGCTATACTCCCTTTGCTTTTTTAGCAATGGGAGTTTTCAGGTTACCACTATGGTTAAATAAAAATATCAGTTTTTATAAATTAATGGGCAGCGGTAAAAACGGCACATTTGATAAAACTCCCGATTTGCAGCAATGGGCTATTTTAACAGTTGACAGAAGACAGATGGCAGTTGATAAAAAGGACAATTTGATTAAAAATTTATATGGTTCTTTTATTGCAAAATGGCTTAAATTATTTCAGTGTAATTCGTACACTTATCTCCTAACTCCGATAGAAGGGCATGGTTTGTGGGATGGCAAAAAAGTATTTGGCGAATTGCCGGTAAAATCGAGTTATGAAGGTAAAATTGCGGTGCTAACCAGGGCTACTATCCGTTTATCCAGGCTAAAACATTTTTGGAAAAATGTAAATGCCGTGGCTTCCCAAATGGCTTCTTCCAAAGGTTTTGTTACTTCTTACGGAATTGGTGAGATACCGTGGATAAAACAAGCTACTTTCAGTATTTGGGAAAGCAAAACAGATATGAAAAACTTTGCTTACAGCATGCAGGAGCATAAAAATGTAATCCAGAAAACACGACAGGAAAAGTGGTATACCGAAGATATGTTTGTAAGGTTTGTAATAAATGATTACATTATTAATGTAAGATTTTAAAAGGCAACTCAAGTATGTTATCTTTGATGACAATGATTATTAAGATAATCCAATAATATGAAAAATATTAAGTTAATAGAAATTCCTTCAGAAATTGGTGCTGGCACCCGTGGTGCCAGTTTGGGGATAGATGCCATCAAAATAGCTGCTTTGGATTTCATGAGTAATTTCTTTGTTCATTTTCCTTCAGAAAAAATAGAGGCTGAAAATAAGTTACTATTTGAACCTATCCAATCCCCATATGCCAAAAGGATTAACGGAATAGTTACTATGTATGAAAGGGTAAGCAAAGCAGTTTCGGATTCAATTAAAGGCAATTTTTTCCCGGTTGTTTTAAGTGGTGACCATAGCAACTCAGGGGGGGTAATGGCAGGAATAAAAATGGCAAAGCCAAAAAGTAAACTGGGTGTGATCTGGATTGACGCACATGCAGATATGCACACGCCTTACACCACCCCGTCTGGCAATATGCATGGAATGCCGCTGGCCGTAACAATTGCCGAGGATAATATAGATTGCAAAGTCCACGATATCGATGAAAAAACTGCCAAATTATGGGAACAGCTTAAAAATACAGGAAAAATTTGTCCGAAGGTTTTACCAGAAGATATTGTACTTATTTCCTTAAGGGATTTTGAAAAAGAAGAAAAATATATTATTGAAAAATATGGAATAAAAGTAATACCAACCAGTGAAATAAGAAGAAATGGTGCAGAAAACATATCCCGGAAAGTATTCAGGTACTTAAGCGATTGTACAGATATTTATATAAGCTTTGATGTGGACAGCCTGGATTCTTCCATATCAAAAGGTACGGGCACACCTGTAGGAAATGGCCTCAAAGAAAGAGAAGCAGAAGATTTAATTAGCAAATTCATGCAAAACAGGAAAGTATGCTGCTTTGAAATCACGGAAGTAAATCCAACATTGGATAAAGAAAATTTAATGGCAGAGATTGCTTTTAATATTCTACAGAGAAGCGTGAATGTTCTGATGATGAGTTAATTTAAAAACTCAAGCATTCAAGCATGTTTGATTTGCGCTGGCTTTTTTCCATTCTAATGGTTGATCCAATGCAAAATTGACATGTAAGACAGTTTTGAAGCCACTCTTGCGGCTAATCCTTCTAAGATTTACCATAATTGCGTTTCAGGGTATAACTGATCACACATTTGAGCAAAGAAGGTTTCAACCATTGTCTTTTTAGTTTATATTTTTGGGATGCTTTTTATAATCATGTTGATTGTTTCTAAACGAAACTCTTAATGTCACTTTATATTATTCAAACAAGTCCATTTACAAAGTCTTTGATATATAAGCCCTGTCCACCAAGATTTTTTTTAGATAGTTTGATCACTTTCTTAGACAACCTCACAACTTCTTTTGCTTCATCTAACAATAAATATTTATAATAGCAAACACGTTAAAAAATAAATATTTATAACAAAAAAAGTCCCGCCATGTGTAGCATAGCGGGACAATATCTGCAATATAAATTGCGTATTAGTTTAGTACCCCATTCCACCCATATCCGGTGCAGGATGTGCATGAGCTTCTTCTTTCTTAGGTTTATCAGCAATTACACATTCGGTAGTAAGCATCATACCTGCAATAGAAGCTGCATTTTCCAATGCCACACGGGTAACTTTAGTTGGATCGATTACACCAGCTTTTAATAAGGCTTCGTATTTTTCGGTACGGGCATTAAAGCCATAATCGCCTTCACCTTCTTTTATTTTATTGATTACTACGCTACCTTCGTAACCAGCATTTTCTACAATAGTACGTAGTGGCTCTTCAATAGCACGGCGAACAATAGCGATACCGGTATTTTCATCTTCATTTATACCAGTGAATTTTGCCAAGGCATCGGCAGCTCTTACATAAGCTACACCACCGCCTGGTACAATTCCTTCTTCTACGGCAGCTCTTGTAGCATGTAACGCATCGTCAACTCTGTCTTTCTTTTCTTTCATTTCTACTTCTGTTGCTGCGCCAATGTACAACACGGCCACACCTCCGCTCAATTTTGCCAAACGCTCCTGCAATTTTTCTTTATCATAATCGCTGGTGGTAGTTTCTACCTGCGCTTTTATTTGATTTACCCGTGCAGTAATATCGGCTTTTTTACCTTTACCTCCTACTACAATGGTGTTATCCTTATCAATAGTTATACGTTCGGTAGAGCCTAAATAAGTAAGATCCGCAGTTTCTAGTTTAAACCCTTGCTCTTCACTTACCACGATACCGGCAGTTAACACAGCTATATCTTGTAACATTTCTTTTCTCCTGTCGCCAAAGCCCGGAGCTTTTACTGCAGCTACTTTAATAGTGCCGCGTAATTTATTTACCACTAATGTTGCCAATGCTTCTCCATCCAGGTCTTCTGCAATGATAACCAAAGGACGGCCTGTCTGAGCAACTTTTTCTAAAATATGAAGGATATCTTTCATCGTAGATATCTTCTTGTCATAAATTAAAATATAAGGGTTGCTTAATTCAGCCTGCATTTTTTCGCTATTAGTAACAAAATACGGACTGATGTAACCGCGGTCAAACTGCATGCCTTCTACAACATCTACAGTCGTATCTGTACCTTTTGCTTCTTCTACGGTAATTACTCCTTCTTTACCTACTTTGGCCATTGCCTCAGCAATTAATTTACCGATAGCGCTATCACTATTAGCAGAGATAGTAGCCACCTGCTCAATTTTTTTATTATCGTTGCCTACTGTTTTACTTTGTGTTCTCAGGTTTTCTACAATTTTTATCACAGCTTTATCGATACCACGTTTTAAGTCCATTGGATTAGCGCCTGCTGCTACATTTTTCAAACCTTCGCTGATTATTGCCTGGGCCAGAACAGTTGCGGTTGTAGTACCATCACCTGCTACATCTGCAGTTTTAGAAGCTACTTCTTTTACCATTTGGGCACCCATATTTTCGATCGGATCTTCCAGTTCAATTTCTTTAGCTACGGTAACACCATCTTTTGTTACTGACGGAGCTCCAAATTTGCGGTCAATTACTACATTTCTGCCTTTAGGGCCTAATGTTACTTTTACTGCATCGCATAAGGTGTCAACACCTTTTTTCATTTTATTTCTTGCTTCGATATCGAAGAAAATCATTTTTGCCATAATAAATGTAATTTGCTAACGTGCTAATTAGCTGATGCGCTAATAAACACGGGATTAATAATTTTGTTATTTAATTATACTATTTTGGATTGAGCTAATTAGCACATTCGCTAATTAGCTAATTGCTTATACAATTGCCAGGATATCACTTTCCCTCATTATTAAATAGTCTTTGCCCTGGATAGTTACTTCAGTTCCTGCATATTTACCATACAATACTTCATCACCTGCCTGTACAGTTGTTGGCTCATCTTTTTTTCCGGGACCTGCCGCTAACACAATGCCTCTTTGAGGTTTTTCCTTAGCAGTATCAGGAATAATAATTCCACCAGCAGTTTTTTCTTCAGCTGCAGCTGGTTTTACAATAACCCTGTCGTGTAAAGGTGTAATAGCTAAATTTTCAGTAGCGCTTTTAGACTTTGCCATAATTGTATTAATTTTTATTTAAATGTTAAGTGAAGAGCCTTTGGTAGGCTTACACTAGCTTCTCTAATATTATACCAATTTCATCAAGTAGAATAGTTGACAGCCTTTATTTAAATATGGCAGTTTTAATATGAATAAAACAGACAATTTTGCATTTTTAAATTATTAAATCAATATTGAATGTTATACATGCCATAAAGTTGTACTTTTGCGCTTCCAAAAAAAGTTCTTAAAGCAATGATCAGCAGAAGAAATATCAGGGTTAAGGTGATGCAAACATTATATATAATTGACAGCATTAATAGTGAAATGAAACCCGGTGAGGCCCAATCTATTTTAAATAAAAAAATAGAACAAAGCCGTAATCTTTTAACTTACCTGATATATTTTATAACTGAAGTAGCCCGTTTTTCAGAAAAAGATGCCCGCCAAAAAGCAGCTAAACATTTACCAACAGCCAATGATCTTAATATAAATACTAAAATTGCCGGCAACGAGCTCCTATGGAAAATCGTTGAAAACCCTGCTTTTATTGCAGTTAAAGAATTTTTTAAACCCCAACATATAGTCGATAATGACCTCTTAAAAAAGATATACCTGCAATTAACCAATACTACTGAATACAAAGAATATATTGAAATACAAAGCCGGGATAAAAAAACTGAAAAAAGCATCCTGGAATTTATATTTACTGATTTAATGCTGCCCAATGAAGATTTCATCACACATCTTGAAGAATTATTTATTCATTGGGACGATGATGCTGAAATGATGAATTTGCTGGTATTGAATTTTCTACAAAAGCCAGGCTCATATAAGCTGACAGAATTTATAAGTAAGGAAAAGCAGGAATTTGCCGCCACCCTTTTGCAAACTACACTAGACAAAGCGGAGATTAGTATGGAGCTTATACAACCTAAGCTTAAAAACTGGGATGCAGACAGGATAGCTTCGCTAGATATGATTATCATGCAAATGGGCGTATGTGAGTTTTTATTTTTTGAAACCATCCCTACAAAAGTTACTATTAATGAATATATTGATTTAGCTAAAGAGTATAGCACACCTCAAAGCGGGCAGTTTGTAAATGGTTTATTAGACAATATACTTAAAGAGTTATTTGCTCAAAATAAAATACATAAAAAAAGTTTTAAAAACAGTACGATATAGTCATACATTTATAAACTGTATGTATTTACATATGTATAATCCGTTTCAAAAATAATAACATGAAAAAAATATTATTACCAGCAACAATTGGATTTTTTTTATTATCCTGTAACCCAAGAAATAGTGATAAAGTAGTGAATGACAGCCAGCAACAAACTGCCGAAGCAATAAAAGAAAATACTACAGTTGAAATCATTGATTCTTTATATAATTTCGGTAGTGTTGCAGAAGGGGAAAAAGTAGAATACAGCTTTAGGTTTAAAAACAGCGGAAAAAATCCTTTGGTAATCACCAAAACCACTGCATCTTGCGGCTGCACCGTACCGGAAAAACCGGAGAAACCTATAATGCCCGGTGAGACCGGATTCATTAAAGTAGTTTTTGACAGCAACGGCAAATTGGGTCATAATACAAAATCAATAACCGTAGCTTCCAATGCCTATCCCCCTTTTAATGATCTAATCCTGGAAGGTGAAGTAACGGAGAAAAAATAATTTTTAAAACAACAATAACACAATATGCAATTTTTAAGTATTTTTTTAATGGATGCGCAAGGCAAAGGCAGTAGCAGTACCACCATGATAATGATGGGTTTGATGGTAGTGGTTTTCTGGATGTTTATGATAAGGCCACAGGCAAAAAAAGCCAAACAACAAAAAGCTTTTATCAATAACCTGCAAAAAGGCGATAAGATAGTAACTATTGCCGGTATACACGGTACCGTAAATAAAGTAAATGATGATGGCACACTTATGCTGGAAACCAGTCCTGGCAGTTATATTAAACTCGAAAGAAGTGCGATAAGCATGGAATGGACGGCCAATGTAAATAAACCAGTTGCAGCAGTTAAATAATTTTTAATAATTTATAATATTCCGGTGGAGAAGTTTAACTTCAAGACCGGAATTTTTATTTTATAATTTATGATAAAAGTGGGTATTACCGGGGGCATAGGCAGTGGTAAAACTACTGTGGCTAAAATATTCGAAGTATTGGGCATTCCTGTGTATTATGCAGATGAAGCAGCCAAACGATTAATGAATGAAGATGTTGAATTGAAAAAAAAGCTGCAACAGGAATTTGGCCAAGATATTTATACAAACGGAATACTGGAACGGGCAACACTTGCTAATATGGTTTTTAACAATCCTGAAAAGCTGAAAAAACTAAACAACATAGTTCATCCTGCCACAATTGCTGATGCTGATAAATGGATGAGGTTGCAGAGCTCACCCTGCCATCAAAGAAGCAGCATTGATTTTGAAAGTGGTGCACAAAAAGATTTAGATTATGTAATTGGCGTATACGCTCCCACTGCAATGCGTATACGAAGAGCAATGACCAGGGACAAAATAACCAAAGAAGATGTGGAAGCCAGAATGAACAAACAAATTGATGACACAATAAAAATGCGGTTGTGCGATTTTGTAATTACTAGCGATGAACAACAGCTGTTGATATTACAGGTGCTGGCAGTGCATGATAAATTGTGTAAAATGTAGTGGGTTATGAGCATTTGGATTTTGTTCAACTGTACCTATTCGCTGCTACTCTCCCGCAAAATGCGGGAGGGTATGCGCTACTATCCCGCAGCTCAATGTCATTTAGTTAAGAATTGTACTTTACTAATATCACCCTTTCAGGGTTGTTATACTTATTGTGATTGCTTATTTATCTACAATAATTACATCCCTTCGGGATTACTAACCCCAACGGGGTGCCATTACTGTAGTAATCAATAGCAAAAAATGTTCAAAAACCCTGAAAGGGTGACATTAGTTCCTTAGCTAAATGACATTGTCCGCCAGCCATTCAACAGTAAAACTTAGAGGAACGTTATTTATCTTATTATTGTTTTTTTTCTTCCATCCATTTACCCCTTCCCCAGCCCTCTATCACATGCTTTTCGCTATGATAAGACGAACGGACCAACGGACCGCTTTCCACATAATCAAACCCCATTTGGTAACCGGCTTCCCGCAATTCAGCAAACTCATCGGGATGTACAAAACGGGCTACTTTTAAATGTTTTTGAGTGGGTTGCAAATATTGCCCTATGGTTATTACATCCACATTGCTATTGCGAAGGTCCTGCATGGTTTGCTTTACTTCATCAATAGTTTCGCCCAAGCCAAGCATAATGCCGCTTTTGGTACGCATACCACCTTCTTTTAATATTTTTAATGTTTCCATACTTTGCCAGTATTTGGCTTGTATGCGAACCTGCCTGGTTAACCTTTCTACTGTTTCTATGTTGTGGCTTACTACTTCGGGTGCAGCATCAATAATGCGTTGTATATTTTCTTTTTGTGCTTTAAAATCCGGCACTAAAGTTTCTAATGTAGTATCAGGGTTTAATGCTTTTACTGCTTTAATAGTGTTGTACCAGATGATGCTTCCTCCATCTTTTAATTCGTCCCTGTCTACTGATGTAATTACAGCATGCTTTACTTTCATTAAATGAATGGCTTCTGCTACACGCTGCGGTTCATCCCAATCTACCGCATCCGGCCGACCGGTAGCTACTGCACAAAATCCGCAGCTGCGGGTACAAATATTGCCCAAAATCATAAAAGTTGCCGTACCGGCACCCCAACACTCGCCCATATTAGGACAATTGCCGCTTTCGCAAATGGTATGCAGCTTGTGTGTATCCACCAATCCCCGTACATGCTTGTATTCTTCACCAATAGGTAATTTTACCCTAAGCCAATTTGGCTTTTTAGGCTTTTGTTCCACTATCGCATCTATTACCGGAAGTTCTGTCATAAATTTTTAGTATTCTTTGCTGCGCAAAGGTATGCCGTAAAAGTGAGTGACACAACTATGCTAAATAGAATTTCCAAAGCTGGTTACAAAGTAGTTAAAAGCGGCTAAGAGACAAAAGAGGAAAGGTGAAAAAAGGGATATACAAATTGATTAATTCTTTGCCCCTTTTATCTCTTTCAAACCTTTAGCCTGTTATTTCCTCCGCCCAAAAAGAATTGCTACGTAAGCAGAAAAAAAGAATTGCTGCTGCTTACTAAAAATCACCTGTGGCATTTTTTTTGTGTAAAATTCGCCTGTCAGCCCTATTTCTACAGCAGATACCATTTCATTATACCGTCCATAATCAAAACGGAATGCAGGTTTTATATAAATGCCGGGGGTAACTGTAAGTTCTTTCCAACCTGTACTAAAACTTGGCCCCAAAAATGGCCCGTTTAAAAATAGTGAACTGTCCGGTGAATCATATTGCACAAATTTCCGTTCTCCATCTTTTTCGACTTCAAGCTGGTAAGGTCTTAGCAATCCTAACGATATCCCTCCGCCTATATTTGCGGTAACACTAACCCCATTTTTATTACTTTTATTACCTAATAAAAATTGCTGCTGTACACCTAATTTTACCGGGTAAAAGAAATTTTGTTTTCCATAAATAATAGGTGCAGTGGGTGCAAAAGGGTTATTTTGCTTTTCTTCTTTTGGGTGTTTTCGCTCACTGATTTCCAGTTGAAACAATAAACTTTTTGTTATTGATTTTCCCCGGCCGATTTCTATAAAACCGCCATACCCGTCGTTAAATAATTTGGCGCCAAAACATGATATGCTTTTGATAAGCAATTACCCCTTCTTCCTCCTGTTTTACCAAGGCATTGATCCGCTGCTTACGTTGCTCTTTTTTATTCTGCTTTTGAGAAAGGGTATCCTGCGCAAAAGATGCGGTAGTAAACGAAAGTATTATAACTGTAATAAATAATTTATTCATGAATGCTTTTTACTTTAGTAAATTTATGCAGTTTTTATCACAGATTTACAGATTTTCACATAAATAATCTGTGATTATGCCAGGCAATAATAATAAATATAATTTTATGACAGCTAAGGTAATATACAAAGGTGTATTAAGGTGCGAATGCACTCATGAACAAAGCGGCACCATTATAGAAACTGATGCACCTACGGATAATAAAGGCAAAGGAGAACGTTTTAGTCCTACTGATACGGTATGCGTAGCTTTAGCCACCTGTATGATAACTACTATGGCTATAAAAACAGCCGGTATGGGTTTGGATTTAGCAGGTACCAAAATGGAAGTAACCAAGCATATGATTACGGACCCCAGAAGAATAGGTGCAATTGATATTAATTTAAATTTTCCTGCTACTTTACAGCTAAATGATGACCAGAAGGTGCTATTGCAAAAAATTGCAGAGACTTGTCCTGTAGCTGAAAGCCTGAGTAAGGATGTGATGGTAAACGTAGTTTATAATTGGTAGTTATCTCTATAATTTTAAATTAGTGCAAAGGTATTTAGACTATTCTAAGAATTTTATTTCCTATAGCACAATCCAGGCAACGTTTATTATTGCAATATTCATTTTTTAATTGTAGCAATGCCTGCGAATCAAATGCATTTTTATTTTCTATAGAAATAGCCTGAAAAGCTTTGGTAATATTATTTTGTTCAGCTTTTACCTCTTGTAACCATTGAATGGCTTTATCTTTGTACGTGGCTTCATTATTAAAATGTCCATAGGCAAATAGTATAGGCAAAACTGAATTGATTAAAATATTATCAATCATTTGTGTCCCTAATTTTTTTTCTTTATATGCTGAACCTTCATCGAACCTGTAGTGGTAGAGCCAGTAATCATTTGCCGTTATATCAAGCAAAGCCCTTATTTCCTGGAGTGAGGCAGATTCTTTTATTGCAGAAAATAAATGCAGGCTTTTGTGTACAAGCATAGCCAGCTGTGCCAGGCGAATGGTAGGAAAGTTAGCCGGCCTCATGCGCAAGAAAAATAATTGAATGGATGGCTTGGAAAGTTTGTATTTATTTTTATAAAACTCATATTCTTTACGCAACATACCGGGATAATCGTCCAAAAAAACATTATCCAGTAAACCTGCCTGGCCAAATAACAATGCTTCCAGTTGGTGAATCTGATTTTTGTGCTTTGCCAATATATTAACCGGGATGGATTTTGCTATGCTTAAAAATGCATCACTGTTAACTTTTATCCCGAAGTTTTTTGCTATCAGCCACCATAATGTTTCTTCCCAATGGCTGTTATTTTTTTGGAGGCAATCAAAAATAAAAACAGATTTATTTTGAAGCCTTTCTACAAGCAGCCTGTCTTTCCAGGCAAGCCAGGTTATAGCATTTATTGCAACAATATTATTCTCACAGGGGATGAAAGATTTTTTATCCATCCATTCTTTATACCGGTTCAGCAATAATTTGGAAACCCTGTCCTGCAAAACCAATGTTGCAAATGGAAGGCTTAGCTCTGCATCATTTTGCCACACTACATGCAAAATAACATTGCCATAATTTTTATCTTCAGAATGTTTATGACGATGCCAGTCTGCGGATAATAAATGTAACTCAATATTACCGGCCCAGGTAGTAGTATTGATTTTTATTTTTGCATTGGTAAAATCTGGTCCTTGATTAGTGTTGCTGATACCGGGATGTATAATTTCAATGGTTTCACCTGATGTAGTGGCGAGCTGTTGTTTATTGTATAATTGAAATTGCCAAATATACTGGAGCAATTTTTCGGTCATTAAGGTATTTTTATAGTTAGCGGCTATAAAGTTACCGTACGGATTTTAAATAAAAAAATTCTGTCATTCCGAAGTGTATAATTATTCATTCAATGTGTTCAATATTTTTACTACCCTGCTTATGGGAAGCCCCATAACATTATAAAAATCACCTTTTATAGAATGGATCCCTACTACACCAATCCATTCCTGTATAGCATAGGCACCGGCTTTATCATATGGCTTATACTTATCCACGTAAAATTCTATTTCATCTTTGGTAATATCATGAAACTGCACTTCGGTAACATCTGCAAAGGTGATAAATTCACCTTTTGAAAAAAGGGCAACCCCCGTAATTACCTGATGGAATTTACCAGATAAGCGGGTTAGGATATCTATTGCATCTTCCCTGTCACGGGGCTTTCCAATTATTTCATCATTTAAAACCACAATGGTATCCGCAGCTAAAATGGGTAGATGCTGCATACTGTTTTCTATTTCCGGGAACTCATTTTTTGTAATAGCATTATTCACAGCTTCTGCCTTATTAACGGCAATATGTATAGCTATGTGTTCTTTATCTAAATCTACCGGATAAGTTTCAGCCGTTTCTTTTACAAGAATTGTAAAAGGTATTTCTGCCCATTCCAATAGTTGTTTCCTCCGAGGAGATTGTGAAGCTAAAATAACTGGTTGCATATAAAATTATTTTTAAAATGCATAATATTTAAAGAATATCATTGATAAAATACCGGTAAGCATTACCAGTTTTATTATGGTGCTTAACCGATGATAATCAGCTGTTGCTTTAGCATGGTATAATTTTTTAATATTAAAAGTAAAGGAATTATAATAAGGATTATACAATAAACAGCACTTAACCATCTGCTAAATTGTAAAACATAAAACTGGATAATACTTAAAGCTCCAATTAAAACTATTAACCATACGCCTGCAAATACTTTTGTGGCCGGTATCCCCCATACAATCGGCATTGTTTTACAATTATACCTGGCATCACCATGCATGTCTTCCATATCCTTTACTACTTCCCTTATCAATGAAATAATGAAAGCAAATCCGGCATATAAAACAGCTAACTTAAAGATAAACTTCATGGATAGTAAAGTTTCCATATCATAATTGCGGGCAACGATGAAATTGGCATTAGTACTGAAATACAATACAAATATTGTCCAGGCGGTAAGTAGTGAAATAATGACATTGCCCGATAGTAATTTTTTCTTAAATGTAGTGCTGTAAAACCACAGCAATAAAGTACAAAAAATATTTACAACAAGGATGATCATATTAGTTTGCAAAGCAGCAAAAAAGCTGCAGATTACACCTGCTGTAGTAATCGCAAGATGAAAAAAAATTGCCCACCTCCGTTTGATCAGTTTTTCAACTACCATTTTATCAGGCTTATTAATTTGATCAATATTAATGTCGAAATAGTCATTAATAATATAACCGCCCGCAGCTATTAACACAGATGCAGCAACAATTAATACAAATGCAAATAAGTTTATTCCATTAGGCAGTGCTAAATATGAAGGAGGGAGGTTAGGCAAAATGATGCAAAAATAAAACAGGCATTGCGTTAATGCAATGAATACAAGATTTGGCCAGCGTATTAAACGAAAAAAGGCTTTGATGAGCTTCATGCATTATTTTCTAGCACGAAAATAAGTATTGTTGGTTAAATTATTTATTATAAAGAGGCTTTACTGTATATCCTTCTTTTATTAATAAATTGATTACACCTTCTCCTCCTGGCAGGTGGCCGGCACCAACAGCAACAAAAACACTTTCTTTTTTCATGATAGCATTTAATTGTTGTACCCAGTTCCTATTTCGTTTTGTTATGAGTATACTTTCATTATCACCTGATGTTAGTTCGCTTTTTTTAAGTGATTTTTCCAACTCATCCAGCCGCTGGTTTTTATAAGCGTTCATCATAGCATAAAGTTCATTTTTGTTGTATTCCATGCTATCAATACTATTTAATAATTCTTTTGCCTGCTCTTTATAAGGTATGCTATCAAAAACTGATGCCTGAAAAGCCATGGTTTCCAAACCTTTTACTTCTTTTTTATTTTCTTTAGCTAATTTCATTATTGCTTCTTCCACCCCGCTAATATTTTTACAAGGCATCATTTTAGGATATAACAAGCTCATTAAAAAAAGGGGCTTCATGCTTTGCATAAATGATATGGGTGTGCGAAGGGAATCCTGAAAAAAATTTTCCACTCTTACATATTCTTCTTCAGTATATAAATCTTTTAATTTTTTACCATCGGTCATATTCATTAGCAATAATCCGCCCATCAATGTTGCCGGATCATCCATATCTAATTCCAGGTATATCGTATTACTTTGCTTTAAAGCAAGCTTTAACTGCTCACTGATCAAAATATCATTTTTACACATTAAATGAAAAGTACCGTATAAATAACTTGGTGATTTTAAGCCATTGCCGGTTACTTGCCATAGTAGAGTATTATCGTCCTTGTTTACTTTTAAAGATGGATTATTTTGGCCTTTACAGCTTAAAAGAAAAGTAGAAATTAATATGGAGAGATAAATACGCATATCTAAAGATAAACTTTTATGATACTCAATTTGCTAGTTATGTATTAATTTTCATAGCAACTTCTATATTTCTAATCTATAATTATATTGTTCTTTTTTGCTTGTCCAAAAAAGAACTCCCGCCTTCGGACGGGACAGGCGACAAAAGGCATCCGAAAACACCCTGCCCCGTCTGAAAGCGGGAATTACATCCCGTTTTCTCCGCCTAAGAGACTGTTTAAGAATTTAAGTGTCAAATTGTTTTAACATTAATCGGATAGCAGAGATTTCAGTAACTGTTTCAGCAGTATTAGAAAGTCTCTCATAACTCTTAGCATTCCTCCTGTTTGTCTCGTTCCATGCAAAAGTTCTTTCCACCACCCATCTTTTGGGAACTACTTTAAACCCTTTTAATTCAGAACGCTTTACCACCTCCATTTCATATCCCCCCAGCACCTGGTTTTTTTCTGCTGCTTTGCCTGGTAATGGGTAAGCTCCATCAGCAAATATTTTTTTAATCCCATGCCAACGGTTACTAAGTTTTTCTAATACAACTTTTCCCCCTTTTCTATCGGCCATGCTTGCAGGGGGAACCACTATACAAAGTAACAACCCTGAAGCATCTACTACAATATGCCGTTTTATCCCTTTGATTTTTTTACCTCCATCATAACCGGTATTGCTGCTCTTGCTTACCAATGTACTTTTAACCGACTGGGCATCCAAGATGCCTACAAGAAGTTCGGTGCTTTACCTTGTTTCACCCTTAACAATTTTACTAAAAAGCATCGGACCTTTTCGATAACACCAGGGTTTTCCACCGGTTAAAATAGTAATATACTATCTGCCACTTTGGAAATTCACCAGGAAGCATACGCCATTGGCAGCCTGTTTTAACCAAATAAAAAATGGCATTCAGAATTTGTCGCAAATCATGCTTACGTTTCCTTTTATATTCAAAAAGCTTTTCATAACTTGCCATTGGCTGTCGTTTAAACAGGTAGGGTAGCTTATCATACTAATTGCGTTTGTTGTAATTCTCAATTAGTGATAAATCCTACAATTAACTACAGCCTTTTTTTCCACTTTTCCACATAACAATAATTGATGTAAATTCTTAAACAGTCTCTGAGGCGGACGGATTTAGCTTTTGTACTACTGTAGCTTCAACTTTTGATCTTTATTGTACAAAGTAATTAGCAACTTGAATTATTTATTAACTTATGATCGTTTGTAAACTACCGCCTTTCGCAAACAACCTATCTATTTTTCTTTCAATAGTTGCATCCAGCTCTAAAACCGGTGCATGATGGGGTTTTATTCTTGCATCAATTATTAAAGAGCCATTACAGCCCCAATGCTTGTTCTCTGTAAAGCTTCCTATACCATAAATATCATGTGAAGGATTGCAACGGGTAAAAGTAACCCATAAAAAATTTTGTACAGATTCACTTATAAAGCTTGAATTATCACATAAAATTATAATGGGAACGGTTTGAAGCTGGTTTAATTGATTTTCGCTATTCAATTGATCATTTAAAATATCCATTTCTTTTTTTGCCTGCTCATAATTTACAAAAGGATTGGACTGAATAGCAATTACACCAGGCATAACGATTTTCGGATTTTCAAACTCATGCAATTCATTCAGGCAATCCGGAACATCTACAGTAAGCGTTCTTATAATTTTTCCATATGCCGCAAACACTACTTTGCTTCCAGTATTTAAACCTGTTCCTGAATAATCCAATGTATCAATGGTAGTGTTGGTATAAAAATGCACATCTCTTTGCAATTGTATACGCTGCAAAATAAATTCAAAATAGGCTTGCACATTATGTGTTGTAAGCTTATTGGTATCATCAGCGGTAATAAATAAAAATTTAGCCAGGCTTAGCTGGCCCGTGCCCAAAATATGATTGGCAATGGTTAATATTTCTGCAGGTTGCTTTGCAGGTGCGTAAGGTGTGTACCGCTCACTGCCAATAGCTAACAGTAACGGGTGTACGCCAGAAGCGTCAACCGCATGCACTTCTTTTACACCAGGTATTTCCTGTTGCATGACATGGCCTGTTATTTCATGAATTAACGCACCAAAGCTGGTATCTTCCTGCGGAGGCCTGCCTACTACGGTGAAGGGCCATATGGCATTCTTTTTTGCAAATACTTTATGCACTTTCATTACAGGAAAATCATGTTGCAAACTATAGTATCCTAAATGATCCCCAAATGGCCCTTCCGGTTTATTGTTGTTCGGCATTACCTCTCCGGTAATTACAAAATCCGCATCGGTACTGATGCAATACCCGTCCAGGTGGGCATACCTGAATCTGCGGCCACCCAACACACCTGCAAATGTCATTTCGCTAATCCCTTCGGGCAAAGGCATTACAGCTGCTACACTATGGCTGGGTGGCCCGCCTGCAAACACACTTACTTTTAATGGTGTACCTTTTTTATCAGCTTTAGTTTGATGCACCCCTATCCCCCGGTGTAATTGATAATGCAACCCGATTTCTTTATCCAGCGCATACTCATTTCCTGATAATTGTATGCGGTACATCCCTAAATTGGCATTCATAATACCGGGTTTATCTGCATCTTCTGTGTACACTTGAGGCAATGTTACAAATGCACCGCCATCTTTTGGCCAGTGCTGTATCAAAGGCAAATCGGAGATTTTAATTTCTTCGTAAAATACAGGTTTGCTAAAAGGATTTTTCTTTGGCAAAGCTTTTAAAGCAGCCATGCCTGCGCTAAAATTTTTAAAAGGGCTTTTGATCGCTTTTACAGGATCATCTTTTAATTCAATTAATTTTTGAACAACCGATAATGTATCCCTGAAAATAAATTTACTTCTTTCCAGCGTGCCAAAAATATTGGAGGCAGCCCTGTATTTGCAGCCTTTTACATTTTCGAATAAAATAGCGGGGCCTTTGGCCTGGTGCACCCTTAAATGAATTGCGGCCATTTCCAGGTACGGGTCCACTTCTTCTTTTATGCGAATAAGCTGACCTGTCTTTTCTAAATCCAATAAACAATTTTCTAAGGAGCGATATGCCATTTTTTACATTTCTATACAAATGTAAAACAGTTAAAAGAGTATAAGTTGTTATTTTTTTGGTACGGACATTTGTTCTTTGCTCATAATCGTTGTAGCCTGCGCCGTCCGAAGGCGGGGTCACTCACTTGTGCTATATGCTATTGTTGAGCTTTATTATCTTTGTTGTTAAGGCTACCATGGCCTGCAACTCATAATAATGAATACAGAAATAATAAATAAAGCATATTTGGCTGGTTTAAAGCTTAAAAATTCCGGCCTAAGCGAAGAAGTACTATATGCCCGTTTGGAAAAGCAAGGTTTCCCGGAAGAGTTATCAAGAAAAGTTGCAAAGGATATCATCAATGAAAATCAAAAAGAAGCTTTAAAAAATAACTTAACTTATGGATTAGTAGTTGCAGCTATTGGATTTGTGGCTGCTATAATTTCTGCATTAATTTCAACCGACCGGGGTATAATTTCAATTGAATTAATAATTGTGGGCCTGGGTCTTGCTTTTTGGGCTATTGCAAAATTGAAGAAATAATAAAATTTTGTTAGAATCAGCCTACATTATATTTTTTATTCTCCCACTTAAACTTAAATAAAAGTTCAGTAAAAATATATTATACAAGAGTGCGACCCCGCTTTCAGACCTATCGTGTGGACACATCTTTTTACGAATTGAGTTTGGGCTAAGTCATGGTGTTATTTATTACATTTTTAGTTAATTCTATTACCCTACTTTTTGCCTTGACGCAAAAAGTAGCAAAAAAGTCAAGGCAGGAACGATTACCGCCCGTTCCTGCCTTACAGCCCTACTCAGCTTTTGCACTACTGTAGCTTCAACATTAGTTCTTTATTCTTAATTTCACGGCCAATTAATTAATAGGCACTAATTTTTTGCTAAAAAAAGATGTGTCCATACGATAGGCTTTCAGACGGGGCAGGCAGCCAATGAAGGTGAATAAAGGTACTAAAGCCGACTACAAAAAAATTAATATACTGCCCTTGGGCAGCCTATCCCTTTTTTGCCACCTCCTGCACCTAAACGGTAAGCCACGGTAACCCCTGAAAAATAATACCAGTCTTTATTTTTAGAGCTTCCTCTTAAAGTTCCTTCGGCAGGATAAGTAAGGCCGGTTTTTAGCTCATCGCCTCTGAAAGCAAGATCTACAGCCAGTTGACCCTGATTAGCAAGCAACAAATTTTGGTCAACGAAAGTAGTGCTTACATCATCAATATAATCTGTATTGGTTTTTCGTACACCCACCTCGAGGCCTACACGAAAATTATCGCTTAAAGCAAATTTTACACCGCCACCAAATGGTATAGAAAACTGTGATAATTTATATACAGGCCTACCACTGACAAACCCCTGGCCTTCGGTACTTAATGGTTGTAAGTTTACTTTCTGTCCTATTGAATCCTGTGTGTATGGACTAAAGCTAAAATAACTGATGCCTGCAAAAACATAGGGAGTTACATTTCTTTCATACAAATTCATAAAATTATATGCTAATCCTGCATGCACATCTGTAATGGGAGAAGAAAAATTTAAGTTACGTGTAAGGTTTTTAGATCCTTTTGCATCATTGCCGCTTAACTTTCCCATGGTTATATTAGCCCTTGCAAATAATTTATCAGTTATTTCATAAGACAACCCAATACCAAAAGCGGGGTGGGCCTGGTCGAATGTGTAACGTTTTTCCTGCAAGTCGCCCTGGTAATTGCTTATCCCTCCAAAAACATTAAAAAACAATCTTTGGCCCTGTGTGTTCATTGCTGCTAAAATAATAATTAAACCGGCTAATAATTTTTTCATATATCTATCTATTGTTTGGTATAATTATTTTTATGCGGCTTGGATTTGTAACGATTGGTTATTTTTTTAAATACATTACTTCTTTAACCAGCTTTACGGTACGGGGCACATCAGGCAAATATGCTGCTACCAAGTTTGGTGCCTAATGCATAGGTGCATCGGCAGAAGTTATCCTGCGAATGGGTGCATCCAAATAATCAAACCCCTCTTTTTGTATGCGATAAGTAATTTCTGAAGATACAGATGCAAATGGCCACTGTTCTTCTACAATTACCAGCCGGTTGGTTTTTTTCACACTTTCCAAAATGGTAAACCAATCTAACGGGCGGATGGTCCTTAAATCAATCACTTCTGCACTAATACCTTCTTTAGCCAATTCTTCAGCAGCTCCTAATGCTACTTTCATCATTTTATTAAAGGATACAATGGTAACATCTTTACCTTCCCTTACGATATTGCATTTGCCGATTGGTATTAAATATTCTTCTTCCGGCACATCACCTTTTTCCCCATACATTACTTCACTCTCCATAAAAATAACCGGGTCATCATCACGTATGGCACTTTTTAGTAAACCCTTTGCATCATATGGGTTACTTACTGAGATTACTTTTAAACCGGGAATGTTGGCATATAAAGATTCAAATGCAGTAGAATGTTGTGCACCTAACTGGCCTGCGCTGCCATTCGGGCCCCTGAAAACAATTGGACATCCAACCTGCCCGCCACTCATGGCCAGCATTTTAGAGGCTGTATTTAATATTTGATCCAAGGGCAATACTGCAAAATTCCAGGTCATAAACTCTACAATGGGCCGCAAGCCGTTTTGTGCAGCGCCTACTGCTATGGCAGTAAAGCCGAGCTCGGCTATAGGTGTATCAATTACCCTTTTTTCTCCAAATTCTTCCAGCATTCCCTGGCTTACTTTATACGCACCATTGTATTCCGCTACCTCTTCTCCCATTAAAAAAACCCTTTCATCCCTTCTCATTTCTTCCTGCATGGCTTCTCTTAAAGCTTCCCTGAACGCTATTTGTCGCATGTAATTGGTTTAAAATTATGTAAAGTGCAAATTTATCTTATAACGGGCAGATGAACAAATTGTGTTAACAGGATGAATAAATGAACTTTTTAATTATCAGTATTAAATATTTTTAGAGGCATGTAAATAAAAAAGCCAATACAATGCGTATCGGCTTTCTATAAAAATATTTAATACTATTTTACCCTTTTGCATATACAATAAACTTTGAACGGTTACTTTTACTGTACAAAAAAAGCTTATTACTTTCTAATTTATAATAACCTACATTTTTTAAAAAATTAATTACAAATTTTTCAATGGCTACGTTATCACACTTTTCAGTAGTGACCTCCATATTACTAAAAGAAAGCTGGTCATTAGCAATAGTATAATCTGCATTTAGCTCATTGCAACTACCATACCCTGAAACCGTATTTTTAGATTGGTTAAAATTTAAAGTCGGCAAATCTTTATAGGCCACTTTAGGAGAATTTTTGTCTGAAGCATAACTATATTTCCACTCAGCATTTAAACCTTCAATTTCATTAGAATAAGATGATGATGATGATGACGTTTTGCGGGAGCAGAAAAAAGCATTACTGCACATACAAGAAAAAGAATCGTTTTTTTCATTTAAATTAGTTTTGGTAGCATGAAAGTAAATATTAACATTCACTTTTGCAAGTAAGTAAATAATTAAAGCGCAATTCAGTTGCGGTTCAATGTCACAGATGCAGAAATCATTTACAATACATAATTATTAACTAATATTTTCTATTACCATTGCGCTGGCTCCCCCACCTCCATTACAAATGCCTGCTGCCCCATATTTAGCATTATTTTGTTTTAGTACATTAATTAATGTTACAATAACCCTTGCCCCGCTGCAACCTAATGGGTGTCCTAATGATACGGCCCCGCCATTTACATTTACTTTAGCAGGATCTAATTTCATGCGTTTGGTATTTTCAATACCCACAACAGCAAAAGCTTCATTTAATTCCCAATAACTAATATCTTCCATTTTTAAACCTGCTTTTTTTACTGCTTTTGGCACAGCCAAAGAAGGAGTAGTGGTAAACCATTCCGGTGCCTGCTCTGCATCAGCATAGCTGATTATTTTAGCTATGGGTTTTAATCCCAATTCATCAGCTTTTTCTTTGCTCATTAATACTAAAGCCGCGGCACCATCATTCATAGTAGATGCGTTGGCAGCAGTAACTGTTCCGTCTTTAATAAAAGCGCCTTTTAATTCAGGAATTTTATCAAACTTTACATTAAAAGGTTCTTCATCTTTTGTAAATAAAACGGGATCTCCTTTGCGTTGCGGAATTTCTACCGGTACTATTTCATTATCAAATTTTCCTGAAGTCACAGCGGCCTGTGAACGCTTATAACTTTCAATAGCAAATGCATCCTGCTCCCCACGGCTTACACCGCAAGTACTGGCACATAATTCTGCCGCATTGCCCATTGCCTTTCCATCATAAACATCTGTTAAGCCGTCCTTAGCAAGCCCATCAATTAATTGAGTATTGCCATATTTATTTCCCCAACGCATACTATCTGTATAAAAAGGAACATTGCTCATACTCTCCATACCACCTGCCACAACTATATCAGCATCACCCAGCATTATACTCTGAGCTGCCTGCGAAATAGCTTTCATACCACTGGCGCATACTTTATTAATTGTAGTGCAATTTACTTCGTCAGGCAAACCCGCAAATTTAGCTGCCTGCCTGGCCGGAGCCTGGCCCAGATTAGCCTGGATAACCGATCCCATTAAAACATCGTTTACCAGTTCTGCTTTGATACCCGCTTTTGCCAAAGCGCCTTTAATAGCAACAGCCCCTAACTGAGTTGCGGAAAAACTTTTTAAAGACCCCCCAAAACTACCAATTGGAGTGCGAACGGCAGATACAATATAGACTTCTTTCATATGTCTTTTAATTTGAATCGCAAATGTACAAATTATCTGCAGTAGAATGCTATGCATCAAATACAAAAGTATTAATGCAGGTTATCTTGCTAAAATCTTAGCATGATAATATGTAAAAGAACCAATTTTACATCTTGATAAGAATAAAATATTAAAATGAAAAAAATTATCGGGTTATTGACTTTCTTAAATTGTTTGATATTTAATAGCACGGCACAAATGTGCCCTGTATCATCAGAGAATATTGAGGTTACTGCCTGGATACCTTTAAAAGGTAATATGATAAAATATATTGCCAAAACCGTTACATCAGATATTCCAGAAGCATTTATTATTATTTTAGGTAAAAATCCTACTGGTGTGTTTACTATTGAAGGTGGGTATGAAGATGATGCAAAAGGATATACTTATGCCAACCTGGCACATTCTACATTTAATGGAAATCGTTCCATATATAAAATATATGATGGCGATGATGAAGATAAATTCAGGGAAATTAATAATAATAATGATAGTTTGACTGCCCAACAAATAAAACAAAAAGTTGTAACGCAATTACGCAAATATGTAAAAAAAGATATTTTTAATCCGGATTCTTTACAACAGACAGCATATGTAGTGAATAGAAAGAAGGATAATAGTTTATGGACCCTGGGAATTACAACCAACAACAGTCGTGAAACATTAGCATGGCGCTTACATCCTACATCCACTATGTGCTGGTGCTCATTCAGATGGGTTTGCACTATATACAAAAAATGATAAAAAGCAGTTAACTGCTTTTTATCATTTTCTGAGTTATATTATCTTCGTTGGTAACTATTTTAAATATATACGTTCCGGCGGGAAAATCTCTTCCATTCCACCTGGTACGTACCTTGGGCCTGGTTTTGATTAACAAGCACAGCAAGCTGTTTGCCATCTAAGTCATATACTACTATTTTAACCGGCCCGGTGTTACGCATCTGGTATTGTATGACAGTAGTTTCTACAAAAGGATTGGGATAATTTTGGAATAATAATCCTTGTACGTTACCTCTATTCAATTTAGCTTGTATTACATTTGAATAAGCAGGTATTCCATTATTTATTTGCTTAAGTCTATAAAAATTATTTCCATTTACTGGAGTAGCATCGATAAATTCATATTGCATACCTGTGGGTGTAGTTGTGCCATATTGCACACTGCCTATTTTGTACCATACCCCATTCGAAGTTTTTCGTTCTACTGTAAATGTATTGTTTGTTGTAGTATGGCTTGTATTCCATGATAATAAAGTTTGGAAATTTTGAACAGATGCCTCGTAGTTTAGCAAAGGCAATGATGTAACATTATCATTGTTAATTGAATTTTTACCGGATGTCGCTAAATTATTCAAATTATTATTAATACTTTTAGTCAAATCAGACTTACCTCCCATTGCTGTTTTATTCATTTCATAGCCAATATTAACAGGCTGTATATTTAAATTTTGTTGTGAAATTACCGACTGGTGCTTATTATTAACATTATTATTTAAAGGCCTGTGCAGAGAATTTTCTGAGCGATAATGAGTTTGAGCAAAATTGTTTTTATGGATAAAAAATGATAACAGTAAACCAATATATAAATTGAATGCTTTCATAATTGAAGTTTTTAAATGATGAACAATTAATTACCTCTGAATACTTTAATTAGTACAGGTATCGTGCCAATACATTACACATATAGCATATGTCAATTTATTTTATCTAAAGAGCGTATTATCCACATTACGTTACAGTATTTCTACAGTTTTTTTCAATAAATAATGTTCAAACCCGGCTTACAATAAAAAATTACTTTATTTAAACAATATATTTAAACCTGACACGTTTTTTCAAAAAACAACCCTTCTAACAATTAAAAAAATTCTATGAAACCTTTTTTGACCCTTATTACTTTTATATGTATTCTTAATTTATCTACAAAAGCACAATTTGCAGACTATTATTCTGCAGGAAACTGGGGAACTTTCCTATATGGAGTTTCAAACGGCTCTGTTGATAGCAGTTTAAAACCTGTAGCTATTACAATAAACGGCAGTGATGCCAACAGCCTTAACTCTAATGTATATACAGATTTTCTTATTACCGCAGAAGTGTCAGGAGCATGGTCGTTTAGCTGGGAGTATAATACCACAGATGGAAATGGCGGTGCTGATCCTGCATATGTTTATATTAACGGCGTACGTACACAATTGACCAACAACAGTAGCCCAAACCAGGTAGGCAATTATGCGGGGATAGTCAATGCCGGCGATATAATCGGTTGGGGCGTAAATGCTTTAGATGATTGTTGCGGCAGCGGCAACCTTACTATTTCCAGTTTTTTGGCTCCAGGCGTTATATTGCCGGTAAAAATGACTTCTTTTACTGCTAAACCTGTAGGCAAACTCATACAGTTAAGCTGGATGACGGCTACAGAAGCAAACAGCGACAGGTACGAAATTGAACGCTCTACTGATGGCAGCAAATTTGAAAAAATTGGCACGCTTAAAGCTGCGGGTAATTCTACACAAAACCAACAGTATGCTTTTAATGATTTTGCTCCAATCAATGATGCTAATTATTACCGCCTTCGCCAGGTAGATAAAGATGCTACGGCTACTTACTCTAAAATAGTAATGGTAAAATTCAGCAATGCAGCTGCTATTACTGCTTATCCTAACCCGGCTAAAGACATGATTAATATTAATATTGGTGCTGTAAAAATGTCACAGAAAGAAACCATTAGCTTATTCAATATACAGGGTAAATTATTGGAAACACGTAAGGTATCCTTACAAGCTTCTACTAATAACATCCAGTGGAATGTTTCTGGGTTAACTGCCGGACAATACTATTTTAAAATAGGAACCAATGCTACACCGGTGCCTTTTATGAAAAATTAAACAACAAATTTTTGCAGTTTAATAAAACTGTTTCGTAAACAAAAACCTCTTCGTAATTGGAGGGTTTTGTTTTTTTATAACTACCTTGTATTAGACCTCTTGCATAATTCATATTTTTTGTTCAACCTCACCTTTAATTCCTTTCCAAAGGAGAGGATAGGAGAATTATGCGAAAGGTATATTGTAATGTGCTGAACATGGCTTAACTGCCCAATGGCTGGCGGATGGCAGCAAGTACCCCGCAGTGAAACGCCGCAGGCGGTGAACGAGGAGTACTGCGTACAGCCGCAACTAAAGCTCAATAGAATAACATATGCTTACAGCCCAAAAAAAATTATGGCATTATTTTAGAAATACTTTAATGAATATTTTTATGAGAAAAAATAGTACCGGGCTGAATATATTGGCCTTAACAGGGGGTATTTCCTTAGCATGCCAGCAATGTAATTTGGCGGTTAAGTGTAAATAAATAATCGTATTATGAAATATATTTTATTTTTTATTGTGTTAACCGGGGCGAAGTAAGGAAACAAAGGTGGCAGGCCTTACTCACATTTTTACGGCAGCCTTAAAGATGAAAATGAAAAATTATTTTTAAAAGGTATGTCTGCTGAATCTATATTAAATTATACGAAGGATTCAAGGTTTTGGTTCGACTCTTTTCAAAACTGGCAAAGCGAATTTTTATCTGTATTTGCTATTGTAATATTGTCTGTTTACTTCAGGCAAAAAGGCTCTGCGTAATCCAAACTTGTAGATGCGCCGCATGGCGAAACCGGTGAGTAAATGACCTAAACATAATTTTAAATAAACCACATATCTTAGCGAAATAAATAAATGGTATGGTAGTACAGCAAATATTATTCCTAGCAATCGCTATTATTGCTATTGGATTGTTTACAAAACAAATTATTAAAATCCGCCGCAATATTTTTTTAAGTAAAAAAGAAAACCTGAGTCATAACCCCCCTGCACGCTGGAAAAACATGCTATTGCTAGCCTTTGGGCAAAAAAAAATGTTTAAATACCCACTGGTGGCATTAATGCATTTTATAATTTATGCAGGTTTTATCATTATTAATATAGAAGTGCTGGAAATTTTGTTGGATGGGGTTTTCGGAACACACCGCCTTTTTTTATCATATTTAGGTAGTTTTTACACTTTTATCATTAACTTTTTTGAAATTTTAGCCGTAGGTGTGATAATTGTATGTGTTATTTTTTTAGTAAGAAGAAATATTATCAGGCTAAGGCGTTTTATCAGCAAGGATTTAAGGGGATGGCCACGAACTGATGCCAACCTGATATTAATTACTGAAATTGTTTTGATGAGCCTGTTTCTTATTATGAATACTACAGACAGGGCATTACAGCTGCAGGGAAACATGCACTACAATAATACTGGCAATTTTATTTTTTCTGGTATGATAGTGCCTTTATTTGAAAATTTATCGTCAACCACTTTAGTATACATTGAAAGAACTGCCTGGTGGATTCATATTATTGGGATATTCGCCTTTTTGAATTATTTACCTTACAGCAAGCATTTACATATTATTTTGGCTTTTCCCAATACTTATTATAAAAGGTTGAAAAGAATGGGCACAATGGATAATATGCAAAATGTACAAAATGAGGTATTGTATATGATGAAGCCCGAGTTGGTACCGGCAGCCTCTGAGCCTCCACAAAGTACTCTTTCTTATCAAAAAGCACAGTTTGGTGCCAAAGATGTATTTGACTTAAGCTGGAAAAGCCTGCTGGATGCTTATAGCTGTACTGAATGTGGCAGGTGCAGCGCTGCTTGCCCGGCTACAACAACTGGAAAATTATTAAGTCCACGGTTGATTATGATGAAAACCAGGGACAGATTACAGGAAATTGGTAAAAACATAGATAAAAACAAGGAATTTAAAGACGATGGCAAATTATTATTGCATAATTATGTTACACCGGAAGAACTTTGGGCGTGTACTACCTGTAACGCTTGCGTAGAAGAATGCCCTGTAGCTATTTCTCCACTGGATATTATTATGGAATTACGCCGTGGGTTAGTGATGGAAGATAGTAAAGCTCCCAGGAGCTGAACGCCATGTTCAGCAATGTAGAAAATAATTTTGCCCCTGGAAATTTAGTCCTGATGAAAGGGATAACTGGATAAACTAAAATTACAGGTAGAAGCTACTAATCCCTATTCTTAATATATTACTTCAAACGATTTCAATAAAACTCTTAGTAAAAGGTTGTTAACCTTGCTGTAATTGTATATTCTTAAAATATATCGGGTTATAAATATTCCTGGTTAACTTAAACAGGCTATTCATAAACTCTATCATATTATAAAATATTTTATTATTATTTTTAAAATAAATATAATTAAATAGATATATTAAATGACAAACGTAAAGCTTGTTACTAGTGCATCTATTTATTATTGTAATATTAATCATTTGAAAAAAATGAAAATAAGACATATTGACATATGTTAAATTCAACCAATAAAATTGCTTTTGATTTAATCCCTAAAAACATCTCTGCCAATACCGCACGGTAAAAATTTAAAAAACCTTCTCCATTGGCCTTAAAAAATATATTTAAAAAATTATTTATATAAAATAATATTATGTATAAATTATATAAAATTAAAATATTGAAAAACAATATATATACATGAAAATCATATAATTACATTAAAAAATTAAAAACAGTATGGAGAAATGTATAATTTAACCAGACTTGGTTACAATTTAATAAGCAATTGAAGTATTTTATTAAATTTAATATTATATAAACAATATTTATAAATGTAAATCAATTATTTATACATGTAAATACTAAGTAAATAATTTAGTAGAGTAATTTAGCTTAATAAAAATAAAACTCCTGAAGTATACTAATAATTTTAGCTGATGTTTTTAAAGATCTAACGGTAACTATATATCACTTCCCACAAGCCGATTCTAACCCATTTAGCAAAATATTCCTAATTTCAGGTTTTTAGGTTTGTCGCCTACCCTTTTTGAATGACCTGACAAATGTGCATTTACTAAAATAATTAGAAGCCTGTTTTTGCTCTACCTAAAATTTAAGTTGAAGTAAAAAAATTAGAACATATGATGAATTTTAAGAATTTAAAAGAATTGATGATGAACCTTTCAGATGAGAAAGTTTGCAGGGAATATGTGGAGCAAATGAGGTGGAAAGGCAACCCAATTTGCCCACATTGCAAGGGTGCTAATCCTTATAAATTAAAAGATGGCAAAACTTACCGTTGTAAAGAAAAGACCTGCAAAAGAGATTTTACCGTAACCGTTGGCACAATAATGGAAAATTCTAAAATTGCCCTCTCTACATGGATGGCTGCTATTTATATATGTTCGGCTCATAAAAAAGGAATAAGCAGTTTACAGCTTAGCAGGGATTTAGGCATTACTCAAAAATCTGCATGGTTTGTACTGCACAGGGTAAGGCAATTAATGGGTGAGCCGATAGACAAAATGGATAGTATTGTTGAAGTAGATGAAACGTATGTTGGTGGCAAATGGGAAAATATGAATAGGGGCAAACTAAAAGAAATGCGTAAATATGGTAGGGAAAACAAAGTTCCAGTTATGGGATTTGTGCAAAGAGATGGCAAAGCCAGGCTTACAGTAATAGGTAAAGACAGCTTTAAAGACGTTGTACGCAAAAATATACACAATTCAGCTACAGTAATTACCGATACCCACCTATCCTATCAAGGACTAAAATTTGAGTTCGCAGGGCATGAATTTGTTAACCACTCACAAAGTGAATATAGAAATGGAATAACCTATACAAATACTGTTGAGGGCTTCTTTTCTATTCTAAAAAGGACAATATTTGGTACATACCATCAGGTAAGCCCAAAACACCTGCACCGCTATTGTGAAGAAACAGCATACCGATATAATACCCGTAAAGTAAAAGATAATGAACGCTTTAATCTCACCATGCAAAATGTTGAAGGTAGATTGACATACAATAATTTAATCCAAAAAGTAAACTAATGAACACGAAAATATATACTACTCCTCCCCCAAATAAACGTAAAAAACCAGCTTACTACGAAGAATTGGCTAAGAGAGAGAATTCCCTTTCTGCTCGGATATATCGGGCTTTACTCCGTACATTGTATATAATGTTCTGGGGCAGTAATAATCCTCTATATCGGTGGGTTTCAAATCGCTATAGCCAATATCTTTTGCCATCTCGGAAAGGAGGTCAGTCAAAATAACATCATGCAAACCAGTATCATAAAGAGGCTCGCAAAGATGTTTAAAATATTCTTTCCTAAGTACTTTAATTTTAGGATTGCCATAAAATACTATATCAATCATATTTAAAGCCTTAACCCAATCATGTTCCATTGCTCCAACACCCCTATAAGCCATTAAAGTTTGAAGAATACCTCTCTTATCTTTATTCTTATCATTTTTTATTTGCCATATAAAGCCAAAAAATGCTCCTATAATTGAGGCTATTATGGGTATGAGTATTGCACTTGTAAATGTCATAAAGGGTAGTTAAGGATTAAAATAGGACTACCAATATATGACTTTTTTATATTAACACATTTTAAAACTAAAAATGGTTAAATTGCAGTAATGAAAAGCGGTAAAAAAGATATTAAAAACCAACCAATGAAAAACCTTTAAAGGTTGATGTTTCTTTTGAAGAACTGTTAACCCGTGCCTTAAATACCCCTCCTATTCGTAAATCCACAAATAAGAAAAAATAATAAGATGAATATAATTTTAAGAGAAAGGTTTGAAAATATAATGATTGAAGCTGTTAAATTAGATGTAGAAATTGTTAGCGAACTAAATAAAGATATTTTATTACACGATACCCCCTATACTGGAATATGGCATAATATGAAAGTAGACGGAATCCCCGATTACAAAAATTTAGTAGGTAATTTATATATTATATTTAAAAACCAAAGTGAGAAAGATAATTCAGCTCTTTATTTATCAGGATCATTTGTCGTTAGAGCAGATAAAAGCACAGAAGTTGCAGATAGTTTTAATAAACTAATCCAGCATTTGTTTGATTGGGCAACAAAACACGTTGAAGAAAAAAATATAGTCGGTGAAGATGGCAGTAAATTTATTGTTCCAAAATTTCTTTACTCGAAATATGACTTTGAGCATCTAAATCAAATTGACCAGTAAATGCGTTCCTATATCCTAAGTCTTTTAATATTTCTAATAAATTAACCTTTTTATGATCTAAAATAAGAACGCCATTAACACGCTCACATTTTTCACGTAAAATATCTAGAATATCTTTTTCCATATCTAAAATTTTCATAAAGGTATGAAATTATGTCAGTAATTAAAAAATACTCAAATATATTTTTCAACCCATAAAATACGCTTTTTACCCAAATTCGACCATTTAAAAAAATTACACACATTAACAAATATTTTATTCAATTTTTATTTAATATTTAGCGATGAGTATGATTTTAATACATTGATTATCAATTAATTAAATGGTTTGTGGGAAGTAGTATATAATCGCCGATCTAACGGCCCTTATGTCTTTTTTGACCACACTCCTTCTTTAAGTCATTAGCAGGCTCAAAATAATTTTGCCAAAAAGTCATTATTTTACTTTCTCTAATAATTTTCAATAAAAAAAATTAATAATGTCTAGGCGACAAAAAGTCGCACAAATAATTAGCGCTTAAAATTTATTATTTATTAAAAAATCATTCAAAATGGAATTTTTATACCTTGTGTATGAAATAAATATGAATGGAAAATAAAATCAAATGGTTAATAAAAATTCTGCCGATAGCAATTTTTGCTATGGCATCCTGTAGTACACCCAAAGATTTGGTTTATAAAGATTTTAAAAATCTTAGCGTAGATAAAATGGGGTTTGCTTCTTCAGCCATTAAAATGGATTTGATTTACTACAACCCCAATAATTTTGGATTACAGCTAAAACGCACCGAACTGGATATTTATATTAATGATAATTTTCTGGGGCATTCCTCACAAATATTACAAATTTCCATACCCAAAAGAGCAGATTTTGAGATGCCTTTAAAAGTTGATGTAGATATGAAGAATATATTTAAAAACTCTTTTTCTTCGCTTTTTACTGATGAGGTAACGGTAAAGGTAACCGGTAGGATAACAATAGGTAAAGCCAATGTTTTTAAGTCTTTCCCGGTAAATTATGAAGGAAAGCACAATTTTTCAGTATTCTAACTAAAAGCTATACAACGTAGCTTTGGTCCTATTTCTTGGACTAGACCTCTTGTATAATTTTGCCTTATCCCCTCCTTTGGAGAGGAATTAAAGGTGAGGTTGAACAAAAAATATGAATTATGCAAGAGGTCTACTGCTCAGGTTGTTTCTGGCAACAGGCAGGTAGTTTCTTGGCAGCATTTGGCTCAGCTGCTACCTCATCTGCATCAAATCCCAGGTTAGCCAGTTCAACACGTATGTCATCCAGGTTCATGCGGTCAGTCAGCCAGCTGATTTTCACTACTTTTTTCCTGTAATCCGCTTTTATAGATTGCACCCCACCCTGACGAACCATATACTTTTCTATAATGGCAGCACCTTCTTCACATTGCAAAGCAGGAACTTGTATTACCGCCTTATCTGATGTTTTTATCTGGGCACCGGCATTAAATGCCATAAAAAACATACATAGTGATACAAATATTGATTTCATATTATAAAATTATACTTAAGTAATATTAAATACCATGCCAGTTTGCAGGGTCCTGTCGCCAGTTTAATAAAGTATCCTGCTGTTCGGCTGTTACTATATCCTTCTCTGTGGCCAGATCTATTAAAGCAGTATAATTAGTTAACGAAGTATAAGGAATACCAGCTTGTGCAAATGCATCCTGCGCTACAGCAAAACTATAAGTAAAAATTGCCACCATGCCCATTACCTCCAGGCCTTCATTTTTAAGTACTTCACATACTTGCAGGCTGCTTTTTCCTGTAGAAATTAAATCTTCTATCACCAACACTTTTGCCCTTTCTCATAAAACCCTTCTATTTGATTGCCCATTCCATGCTCCTTTGGCTTTGGCCTTACATAAACATATGGCAGCTTCAGCTGGTCGGCAGCCATAGCACCCATGCAATACCAGCCGTAGCTACACCGGCTAGGATATCAGCATCCGGGTATTGCTCAAAAATTATACTGCACATTTCACTTTTTATAAAATCCCTGATGTAAGGGTAAGACAATATTTTCCTGTTATCGCAATAAATCGGGCTCTTCCAACCGCTGGCCCAGGTAAAAGGCTGGTTAGGATTTAACTTTACTGCATTAATTTGCAGTAATTTTTCTGCCACAGTTTTTTCATTAGTCATGCTGCAAAGTAAAGAAAGTATTTTTAGCTGCAAGCCGCTTATTTTTGTTGAAATAAAGTTTAATGCACATTAACATATATTTTGGCGATAAAACAGTTGCTCTTTCCGATAAAAAGGATGATGCACAACAACTCACCGCAGAAAATATCGATGCCGCCATCACATCAGTTTTAAAAAATATTGAAACTGATAATTTCATCACCACAACATTATGCTATGAAGATCTGAAAATATTAAAAGAAAAATTTTTCAGCCATTTTGAAGGCATTGAAGCCGCAGGCGGTATTGTTGAAAATGAACACCATGAAATATTATTTATCTACCGTTTACAAAAATGGGATTTGCCAAAAGGAAAGGTAGAACCTGGCGAAAATATTGAACACACTGCCGTACGGGAAGTAGAAGAGGAAACCGGCCTGAAAAACCTTACGCTACAAAATAAAATAGGTGAAACTTACCACACATATAAAGCTTATGGAAAATTCTGGATCAAAACTACGCATTGGTATTACATTACCTGCGCTGCTAATCAAATTTTACAACCGCAGTTGGAAGAAGATATTGAACAAGCAACATGGGTAACAACTGCCGAAATTAAAAATTTGATGAACAACACCTATCCTTCCATAAAAGATATTTTGAATAAATTTTTTGCTGATAAAAAGCTTCGCTTTTAATGTAATGATTTTGTTATGAGCATTGGTTCATTGGGCAGCATCGTTGCCACGCTCGGTTCATCGGTATACCATTGGGCAGCGAAATAAAATACTCGTAACTTTTAAATGAACCCAATAAAATAAAATTATTAAAGCTGCTTTCATCACCTTTTGATTTCAGACTAGCATTTTATGTTGCCCGCTGCTATTAAAAATATACTACTATAAAATATAATTATGGGCATAATTCATAAACATACTCACCTGAAAACTGGTTACGCTTACTGAAAATGTGTGTTTGCTAACTAGCCCAAAACTTAACTATCGCAACGGCTATTTTTGCCGGATAAACAATTTTACTTAAAAAAAATTTGACAATGTATTCAAAAATTTTAAAAACCGTAAGCCTTGCCTGCACACTATTATTTGTACATCTCACTTTTGCACAAACGGTAATCAATTATGAAACATGGGCCCCACCTAACCCACTTCCATGCAATATCTTTGCAAACGCAGTCAATATTAATGGAATATCACATCAGACTTCTATTGGGCAGCCCCGGTATAATGTGATTGATAAATCCATTATCATTGATTGTAAATCTACCAATGAAACCCCATCATTAGGTACTGAATATAAAATTAATTATATTTTCAAAAAAGCCCATTCATATAAAATTGTTGTTAATGCAGCAAGGATTAAACCAAATCCTGATTTCCCTAATTGTTCATTACAGTTATTGCCCAGTAATACTTATTATTATTCCGGTAATTGCAATAATGTTCAAAATATTACTGCAAATAACACTTACATCCAGTCGATTCTAGGCAATGCCTTTTTGGATTATGCTTATAATTTACCTGCTTTTGCATCTGAACATGGATATTTATATATAGCTGCAATCCCATCTTATCTTGGTAGTTTTCAATCTATTTCCATTCGGAAAATAACCATAACCGAAATTCCACCCACACCAGCGTTTTCCTTAAGCCCAACTTCGGTTAATAAGTTATGTGCTTTACCACTGGAGCAGATTTTTACCGTAACCAATATTTACAATTCGCCAAATGTAACTTCGTATGAATGGGATTTGGGCAACGCCAATAATGGATGGTTATACAAAGGCCAGCCGGCGCCACAATATATTTCCACACTGTCAAACACTATTACTTTGTCTGCAAACGGTTGCACAAATGCTTTATCAAATGTCAGTGCAACAGTTAAAATAAATAATAATAACTACAAAACATATAATTCTACAACGTCCCTGTCGCTCCCCAATTTATCGATAACCGGAAATTCACTGCTTTGCAATACTGCACAATATAAAATTGATAATTTGCCTTGCAATGCAAGTGTTTTGTGGAGTGCAAACCCCAACAATTATGTTGTTATTGAGCAACCGAATTCTCCCGTTACCAATATAAAAAAATTAATTGACGGAAGTACAGTGACTTTAAGTGCAGATGTTTCAGGTTGTGGAATAAATAAAAAAATAACTAAACAGGTAGCTTTAGGCATCCCCAACCTGGATATTGAAGGCATGGTTACCCAGACTAAGATATATGCAGGCCAATACCTTAATTTAAGCGTAAACACCCCTCATGCAACGAGTTATTTGTGGAAGGTATTTGGTGGCAAAGTCATTGGTAGTGCCAGTAAAAACACTGTAGTAATACAAGTGGACAAGTGCAAGCCCTATCAAAAACAAAACAATAATTTTTCTGCTTCAGTAACGGTAAAGAATACCTGCGGTACAGAATATGTTTATTCTGAATGGACCGAAGCCATCTGCAATACAGGTCATATACCAGATATTCCTGCTGAACCGCTTGTGGCTGGCCAATCTTTATTTTTTAGCGTGTCGCCTAATCCTGCAAAAAACGATTTGTATGTAAAATTGAATGAACATGCAATGGAAAAGGTTGCCAAAACCACAATGGTTCAATATGAGTTATATGATTTTTATACCAATCAACTTGTAAAACAATGGAAGTTTACCCACAGCCTGGAACAAAAATTAGACATCAGGGGCATTAAAAAAGGCAAATACATTCTGTTTGTAAAAATAACGCAACAAGACAATCGAAACAGGTCATTATTGATTAAATCATGCTTAACCTGACCAATCTGCCCTGCAATTGCAGGGCAGATTGATTTTTAAAGAATAAAATTTTTCTTGGTTATTCCGGCACAAAATAGTTTTTGTATTCTAAGCAATGTCTCCGGTACGGTCTACCGTGTACCCAGATGTTTTATTTATTTAATATTAAGGCTTTAAGGATAATCATTTTGTCAAAAAAAATTATAAAAAGTAATTTTAATACTCAAACATAAAAATAATTATACTTTAAAAATAATTTTTGCGATAAGTATTATTATTAAATAACATGTGGGTACACGGTAGCCCTTTCAGGAGATGTTGCTATGAATAAGTATTTATCCGGCGTTTTTGGTATCTTCATAATCAAGTTCCTTTTCTATTAAATACAATCCTGCTAAAATTGCACATACATTGTCAGCGTTTGATGCAATTGTCCCGATGAAAGGCCTGTACTTTATGTAGTTTGCTTTACTCCAAACCGGAAGGTCTATTTTTAAAAGTATTCATAAAATTCCTGTCCCTTAATTGCATAAAGTCGAAATTTAAAATAACCCCAAGTGTCTTGTTTTAAAAATGAATATTTAATACCAGTAGGTATTCTTCTGAAATTAAATAATATCCCGTCTATTTTAATTGTACCTGTTGGTAAAGATGGAACATCTTGCCAAAAAGTATTAGTGCCAGAACCTCCAAATATTTCATACTCGCCGATTTGCTTATTATTGTTTTTATCGACCAAAAAATATTTTGTCTTTTTCATAAATTTTGTAATGACTTCAATTGATAATTCTCTGTCACCAAAACATATTAATTTCTCTTTTGGGTAATAAAAAAATTGTCCAACTACCTGATTATTATCGTCTAAGAGCTTGTAAAGCCTTAATTGGTTAGTGGGTTTGTTGGGTAAGCCAATAAGTTCTTTGGAAAATTTGAAATTCACATAATGCCATTTAAAATAAACCTATAACTCAAAAATAGGAGCAATAATCATTTTGACAAAACAATTCTATTGAACAATAATGAATAATATTTTATATTAAAAGCCAAATAGCAATTCAATTGTTAAATGGAGCGTCCACCGCCGTTGGCGGGGCACAGCGCCAATGAAGCTACACCAGGGCTCAAATGCCGGTAACCAAATAAACATCCACACATAAAAAAAGGTTGAAAATCAATTTCAACCTTTTACATTTATTATTTACAAACTTTAGCTTCTATTCCCTTCCTGCGATTGGGAAGCAGATTCCGGCTTTGGCATTAAGGCTTTGCGGCTTAATTTAAATTTGCCGGTTTTAGGGTCGATGCCAATCAGTTTTACTTTCACTTTATCGCCTTCTTTAAAAATGCCGTCCATGGTTTCCAAACGCTTCCAGCTTATTTCACTGATATGCAGCAAGCCTTCTTTTTTTGGCATAAATTCTACAAATGCACCAAACTCTTTTACGCCTTTTACAGTGCCTTCGTACACGTCGCCTACTTCAGGCATTGCTACCAATCCTTTTACCCATGCTACGGCTTTATCCAGGCCTTCTTTGGCCGGAGAGAATATGCTTACTTCGCCCACACTACCTACTTCCTCAATATTAATGGTAGCGCCGGTTTCCCTTTGTATTTCCTGTATCACTTTACCCTGTGGCCCGATTACTGCACCGATAAATTCTTTATCAATAAATAATTTCACCATCCGTGGTGCATGTGGTTTCACTTCTTCTCTTGCAGCAGTCATGCATGCGTACATAGCATCCAAAATATGCAGGCGGCCTTTGCGTGCCTGTGCCAAAGCCTGGCGCATAATGTCCATGCTTAACCCGTCTACTTTAATATCCATTTGCACACCACAAATACCATCACGTGTACTAGCTACTTTAAAATCTATATCGCCTAAATGATCTTCATCTCCTAAGATATCTGTCAGCACTGCAAACTGGTCTTCTTTTTTGATCAGCCCCATTGCCACGCCACTTACATGTTTTACCAAAGGAACACCTGCATCCATTAATGCCAAAGAACCTGCGCAAACGGTAGCCATTGATGATGAACCATTACTTTCTAAAATATCGCTTACTACCCTTACGGTGTAAGGATAATCAACACCCGGCATCATTTTCTTTAAAGAACGCATGGCCAAATTACCATGACCTACTTCTCTCCTGCCCACGCCTCTCATCATTTTTACTTCACCGGTAGAAAATGGCGGAAAATTATAATGTAAAATAAATTTTGTGTAATCAGATTTTGCAGCGCTTTCTACCAATAATCCATCCAATGGCGTGCCTAAGGTTACCGTAGTTAAAGACTGTGTTTCTCCTCTTGTAAATAATGCAGAACCATGCGGCGTAGGTAATACATCCGTTTCCATAGCTAACTGTCTTACATCTTCAGTTCCTCTTCCATCAAGGCGCCTCCTGTCATTCAAAATCATATCACGTACCACATAATATTGCAGTTCGCCGGTATAATGACCGATCAGCTTTTTATCTTCGTCAGGCAGTTCTTCGCCCAAATATGTTTTTACTTCATCATGCAAAGCTTTAAAGGCATCGCTCCTCTCATGCTTTGAAGAAGCAGCAGATGCAATGGCATGCATTTTATCTTTTGCAAAAGCAATTATTTTTTGATTTAATTCTTCGTTGCGGTAAGGTTTAGCGTACTCTCTTTTTAAAGTAACGCCTGCCAGCATCCGCAATTCGGCCTGTGCTTTAATTTGTATTTTTATCGCTTCATGGGCCATTTCAATGGCTTTGATCAAATCTTCTTCCTGGCACTCTTTGGCTTCGCCTTCCACCATCATGATATTTTTGTCGGTAGCTGCTATGATAAATTCAAAATCAGCTTTTGCCAATTCTGTCCTTGTAGGATTAATTACCATCTGGCCTTCTATTTGCGCTATACGTACTTCAGAAATAATTTCCTGGATGGGAATATCAGAAACAGCCAATGCCGCAGAAGCCGCCAAACAAGCTAATGAATCGGGTATGATTTCCGAATCAGATGATATCAATGATACCAATACCTGTACATCACACAAATAATCTTCAGGAAATAAAGGACGCAAAGCCCTGTCTATCAAACGTGAGGTTAATATTTCATAATCATTCAGCCTGGCTTTTCTTTGAAAAATGAACCGGGTATGCGGCCTGCGGAAGAAAATTTTTCCTGGTAATCTACCGAAAGTGGGAAAAAGCTTTGTCCTTCTTTGGGTTCTTTGTTAGCAACAACAGTTGCTAATATCACACAATTTCCCTGGCGCACGGTTACGGCTCCATCTGCCTGGCGGGCAAGTTTTCCCGTTTCAATAGTTACCATCCTGTTACCGCCTATATCAAACGTAATATTTTTTGGTTGTAGAAAAGACATATAAAGTAATTTAAATTTCAGTCAGCATAATAAATAATTAAGCTACTAAAATGATAAAAGAATAAAGTGAGTAAAAAGAATAATCCCAACCGAGGATAAATACAGTTGGGAATACATTCATATTACGTATATATAGTAAGTTATTTACGTAGACCTAATTTTTCCAGTAATGCCCTATACCCTGTCAAATCATGTTTACTTAAGTAAGTCAACAGGCGTTTGCGCTGTCCCACCATTTTCATTAAACCTCTTTGTGAAGAAAATCTTTTTGTTGGTTTTAAGGTGGTCAGATATATGGTTAATCTGCTCTGTCAATAAAGCAATTTGTCCTTCAATAGAACCTGTATTGGTAGCTTTGCCACCAAAATCAGTAAAAATTTTTGTTTTTTTCTCGATTGTTAAATACGGCATCTCAGTTTTTTTTAAATAACGTCTTTGTTAATTTCTTATATATTATTTTGCAAAAGTAAGAAAAATATTAGATTTAAAATCTAATTATCAGACTAATAGTAAATTGTTTATCCTTAATTATTGGATAATTTATACTTAAAAGTAAGAATCCAGTATTCAATATATCAAAAATTACCAACATTTTTCAGTTTTTTATTAATAAAACTGTCATATTTGCGGTTACTAATGCTAAAAAAGATTGCTATAATAGGTTGTGGTAGAATTGGGTGCCGCCATGCAGAACAAATTTCCCGTATAGCATCGCTTGCTGCTGTTTGTGATATCGTCCCTGAAAGGGCTGATTCTTTAGCAATTAAATATAATGCAAAGCCCTACTATGCTTTAGATGAATTATTAAAAAATGAGAAAGATATAGAAGTTGTTAGCATATGTACACCAAATGGCCTGCATGCTGCGCATGCTATACAATCTTTGCTGGCTGATAAGAATGTACTATGTGAAAAGCCGCTTTGTATTACAGCAAATGACGGGAAGAAAAATGCTTGAAGCAGCAACTCAAACCAATAAAAGATTATTTGTAGTAAAACAAAACAGGTATAACCCACCGTAGCATTTGTAAAAGATTTGCTCAAAAAATAATAAGCTGGGAAAAATTTTCAGTTTTCAGCTCAATTGTTTTTGGAACAGGCCACCTGGTTATTATACCGGCTGGAAAGGAACAAAGGACATGGATGGAGGAACTTTATTTACACAATTCAGTCATTTTATAGATTTATTATATTGGTATTTTGGCGATGTGGCTGACATACAATCCATAAAAAAAATTACCAGCATCCCGGTATCGCATTTGAAGATAGTGGGGTAATAATATTTGAAATGCAATCAGGGGTTATAGGCTCTATGAATTACAGCGTAAACGCTTACCAGCAAAATATGGAAGGTTCCCTAACCATTATTGCAGAAAAAGGGAGTATAAAAATCGGCGGTCAATATTTAAATGAGCTGCAATATTTTAATGTGGAAAATATCCCTGCACCTGTTTTGGAAAAAGGCAATGCTGCAAATGCATATGGCTTTTACAAGGGCAGCATGAGCAATCATGATAAGGTTTATCAAAATTTATTATTGGCACTTGATAATGAAATGCACGAATTTGCCAGCGCAGCAGAAGGGTTAAAAACAGTAGAAATTATAGAGAAAATATACGCACAGCAATAATTTGAAAACCATTATACATATTGTAGGTAACCGACCACAGTTTATTAAACTGGCTGTATTGTACAATGAATTAGCAACGGATAATTTATTTACCCAAAAAATTATTCATACAGGCCAGCACTTCAGCCATTCAATGAGTGGTTTATTTTTTGAGGAATTGAATATTCCCGTGGCGGATATAAATTTTAATATCAACAATGTTTCTACAAATTTATTTATAGCCAAAGCGGCGGACGAATTAGAACAATATTTCAGGCAAAATGATAACTGTATTGCTTTGTATATGGAGATACCAACACAACTTTGGCTGCAGCAATAGCAGCGAAGAGAAGTAATATTACATTAGTGCATTTTGAATCGGGGTACGCACAGGCGACATGAGCATGCCTGAAGAAATTAATCGATTATTGACGGATAGATTAGCGGACGTAAACCTATGCTGCACCGGTAAAAACTACAGCACAATGCAAAGCGAAGGATACGGAACCAGTATTACTTCAGCAATATATCATACAGGTGATTTGATGCTGGATGCTTTTAATAAATTAGGGAGCAGCAGCCAGTCTGTTGTTAATGAAAAAGAATACGTAGCCTGCACCGTGCACAGGGCCGCAAATATTTCCAATACTAATGCGCTGCACCAGATAGTTGATGCATTAAATATTATTAATAAAAAAATTCCTGTAATTGTCCCTTTGCACCCGCATACAAAAAAAATGATGAAGACCTTTGGATGCAACCCTTCTTTTACAATATTGGAGCCATTAGGATATGCAGATATGAAATCTTTTTTAACTTCAGCCTCTTACATCATTACCGACAGTGGTGGTACCTGCAGGGAAGCGTATTTTTTGCATAAAAAAGCATTGATAGTAATGGACAAACCCTTCTGGCCTGAAATTGTAGAAGATAATTGTGCTGTATCAACCGGCGCTGATACAAAATTAATTATTGATAATTTTTTGGCTTTGCCAACTTTACCGGCAAACTTTACGAGAAATATTTTCGGAGACGGTAATGCAAGCGTTAAAATAAAAAAAATATTATCTACGCTACATAATTAGACAAATTAGCCATAAGAAATTAAAACAGGTAATGATTTTATCATGTAAATTTGAATTTCAGATTTAATAACTAATGCTGAAACTACAGTAGTACAAAAGTTGAATAAAGCTGTAAGGCAGGAACGGGCTGTAATCGTTCCTGCCTTGACTTTTTTGCTACTTTTTGCGTCAAGGCAAAAAGTAGAATATCATCGTAGTAATTAAATAAATATAAAATAACTTAAGGCTAAGATTAATAACCAATAAATGAATAAAAAGCGTATTACTGTTTCCGTTATATCGGATTTAACTACAGACCAAAGGGTAATACGTATTTCCAATACCTTACAACAAATGGGTTTCGAGGTAACTGTTATTGCAAGGAGTTTTAAAAACAGCCTGCCTTTAGACAACTATTTATTTAAAGCAAAAAGAATCCGGTGTTTTTTCAGAAAAGGAATTTTACAATATGCAGAATTTAATAGTAAACTTTTTTTAAAGTTGTTATTCAGCAAAACGGATTACTTTTTAGCTAATGACCTGGATGTATTAATTCCCAATTATATAATAGGAAAATGCAGGGGTAAATACCTGTTTTATGACACGCATGAATATTTTACCGGTGTACCAGAATTAGCCAATTCCCCTACAAAAAAAAGAATCTGGAAATTTTTTGAAAACTGGATTTTCCCAAAACTGCCAACCGTGTACACAGTAAATGAATCAGTAAAAAATACATATCAACAGGAATATGGCAATAAAATAGAAGTTATTCGCAATGTACCGGTAACTGTACATATAGAAGAGAAAGAGCTGCCTGGGCATTTGAAGAATAAAACTATTTTATTATTACAAGGCGCCGGAATAAACAAAGGAAGGGGAGGAATTGAATTATTGGAAGCAATGAAATATTTGCCATCTTACTATTTTTTAGTAATGATTGGCAGTGGCAACCAATGGAATTATATTAAAGAAAAGAGAATAGAATGGCAATTGGAAAATCAAGTTGAAATGATAGAGAAACTTTCGCCATCTGAGTTAAAAAGATATACGCCTTTAGCACATATTGGGTTCAGCCTTGATTCTTTTGACGATTTAAATTGCTTATACAATTTGCCTAATAAAATATTTGATTATATGCATGCAGGAGTACCTGTGATAGCTACGGCAATACCCGAAGTAAAAAATATTATAGAACAATATGGTTGTGGGGTTTGTATTACTGATTACAAACCTACATATATTGCAAACGTGATTGAAGAGATGATAACTGATAAAGAAAAATATAATCAATATAAAATAAACTGCAGTATAGCTGCTAAAGAGCTTTGCTGGGAAAATGAATCAAATAAATTAACGGCCATTTATCAACCATTTTTGTGAGTGAAAAACATTTACATATAGTAACACATGATGTTCCCTGGCCTGCTGATTATGGCGGTGTTATTGATTTATTTTATAAGATAAAAGAGTTACACAGTAATGGCATCATCATTCACCTGCATTGCTTTACACAGCAGCAAAGGCAAAGCCAGGACGAACTGAATAAATATTGCACTACCGTTAATTATTATCCCCGAAAAAAAAATATTTTTAGTTTTTCTTTTACTATTCCCTTTATTGTAAATAGCAGGCGGGATAAAAATTTATTAAAAAATTTATCGAAAGACAGCTACCCGGTTTTGTTAGAAGGAATTCATTGTACTTACTTACTGCATACAGGTAAATTAAAAAACAGGCAAATAGTTATCAGGCTGCATAATGTAGAATGTGAATACTATAAACATTTGGCTAAATATGAAAATCATTTCATAAAAAAATATATTTTCTTTATGAAAGCAGGTTGTTGAAAAAATATGAAACTGCGATTGCTGAAAAAAACACCTTTTTAGCGGTTAGCATAGCTGATAAAAATTTTTATAGTAATAATTTCAATGCGAAAACTGTAAGGTACTTGCCGGTATTTATCCCTTGGTCAACAACAAATAATGAAACAGGCACGGGTTCTTTTTTGCTTATATCATGGCAACTTATCTGTTAATGAAAATGAAGAAGCTGCCCTATGGCTTTTACAACATGTATTTAATGATTTACCTTTACCATTTGTAATTGCAGGAAAAAATCCGTCTGTAAAATTAAAAAAAATAATAGCAGCTTTTCCGCATGTACGTCTTGTAAGCAACCCCTCCAACGATGAAATGATAAATTTAATCCGCCAGGCACAAATTAATATTTTACCTTCTTTTAATAATACCGGTATTAAGCTAAAATTATTATTTGCTTTATTTAACGGCAGGCATTGTATAGTAAATACTGCAGGTGTAATCGGCAGTGGTTTAGAAAATCTTTGTGTTATTGCTTATACTGCTCCTGTTTATGAAGCACTTGTACAGGAATTTTATAGCGAACCTTTTTCTGGTGAAGCATGTAAAGCCAGGCAAATGTATTTGTATGATTTATATAACAACAGCAAAAATGCGCAGGAAATCATGCAATTATTCTGGCCATAATATTATACTGCTAAATAGTAATAGATGCATTGTCTAATACTTTCCCGTCTTCAGTTTTGATAGTTCTTGCAGGAAATTTATTGATTACCATATAATCATGCGTAGCCATAATTATGGTAGTATCGTAATCTTTACCAATCTGGAAAAGAAGCTGCATTATTTCATCGCTGGTTTCAGGATCCAGGTTGCCGGTAGGCTCATCTGCCAATATTAATTTGGGCGAATTTAATAATGCCCTTGCCACGTCAACTCTTTGTTGTTCCCCGCCACTCAATTCAAAAGGCATTTTTAATCCTTTATTTCCCAAACCAACCTTATCTAATACATCAGCAATTTTTTCATTCATTAATTTACCATCTTTCCAACCGGTAGCTTTAAGAACAAATTTTAAATTTTCATTTACATTCCTGTCAGTAAGCAATTGAAAATCCTGAAACACTACCCCCAAATTACGCCGTAAAAAAGGAACCGTCTTCCAGGTCAGCTCTTTTAAATCATAATTAACCACGTTAGCGGCTCCGTGAGTAAGGGGCAAATCACCATATAAAGTTTTTAGCAGGCTACTTTTGCCCGTGCCGGTTTTACCAACCAGGTATACAAATTCTCCTTTACCTATTACTATATTAATATCGCTTAACACTAAATTGCTACCCTGGTAAATATTTACATCTTTTAAAGCTACTATAGGCTGAAACATTGTGGTTAATCGTTTATATTTTAAAACCTGGTGAAATTGAATTGTACAAATTTAGACTTTAGCCACACTTTGAGGAAAATTATTTTTATATTAAATGTTAAAAATTTATTTATTATTACTTTACTTATCAATATTTATAATACTGTCTGTCATTTTTAAATAAATGTATTTTAATTTAGGATAAGCGGATAAGGCCCGCAAATGTTTATCTAAAGTGATAATATCATTGCGTAATGCAGGCCCGGTTTGCACTTCACGTGCCGAAAATTTATTTATCCGTTCAGCAGTTTCTTTTATCAATGGTTTTAAAAAATTAAAATCTAACTCCTCAGCCTGGCAATAATCCTCAGCCAATACGTACAAATGATTTGAAAAATTACTAACCACCACTGCAGCTACATGTAGTTTTAGCCGCTCTGCATCATCTGCCTTTTTTATTGTTTTAGTTATTGAGCCGGCAAAATTTTCAATACTTTTAATAACGGAATCATCCTTTCCATCTATAAGAAAAGGTATATCAACATCCAGATTCATACCTTTTCTTAAGCTTTGTACAGGATATAAAACTCCATAACATGATGAGACCTTCCCAAGCACTGCTTTAGGTACAGATCCTGCAGTATGCACTACCAGCTTATCTTTTAAGAAAAGGCTGTTACCCAGTAATTCAATTGCGCTATCTTTAACAGCAATAACGTAAATATCAGCTTCCTTATTGATATGTGTAAGTTCATTAGTATAGGATAAGCAACCTAATTCTTCTGCTAACTGCCTGGCCTGTTCTAAAGTGCGGTTAAATATTTGTACAATAACATGCCCGGCGCTTTTAATTTTCTTGCTAAGGATATTCGCCACATTACCAGCTCCTAATATTACAACTTTCATAGTGTTATCTTTGTTTTGGTACAGTTTAATGCTGATACAGGAACTTTTAAATATTAACTCAAAAGTACGGATGAAACTTTCACAAAGATTAGCAATTGGATACATACGAACAAAATTTAAAATTTTATCTGCTCTGTCCGCAACAAGAGCAGCAGAAAATGCATTCCACTTATTTTGTACCCCGTATTTAAAGTCCAAGCCCTACACACCTGCAGTTTTTGAACACGCTGAACGGCTCTCTTTTAATTTAAACAATAAAAACATTCATGGCTTCAGGTGGAATTATCCACAGCAACAAAAAGTATTAATTCTTCATGGATTTGGTTCGGCAGCACATAAATTTCACCACCTGGTACAGCCATTAATTGATAAGGGTTACGAAGTTTTAGCCTTCGATGCACCTGCACATGGCCTTAGCGATGGTAATACTGTAAATGTGATAGATTATTGCGCCATGATAAAACAGGTTATGCTGTTATATGGTCCAATTGATAATTTTATTGCCCACTCATTTGGCGGCATTGCGGTAAGCTTGGCATTAGAGGAAATAGAACACCCGGTTTTTACTAAAGTTGTTTTAATAGCGCCTGCCACAGAAACCTTATCTGCGGTAAATGGTGCATTTGACATGCTTCGGCTAAATAATAAGAAAGTACGTACTGCATTTGATAATATTATTTTAAAAATTATCGGTAAAGAAGCGGCCTGGTTTTCTATCAGGAGGGCTGTAAAAAATATTACTGCTTCTATACTTTGGATACATGATGAAGATGATGACATTACCCCGTTCAAAGATGTAATCCAGGTAAAAAATGACAACCCCCCAAATATTAAATTTGTAATTACAAAAGGGTTAGGTCATAAAAGAATTTATAGAGATAAGGATGTAAAAGAAATCATAATGGGATTTTTATAACGTAATTTGGGGTCGTGGTCAGCATATTATTATTCAACACTAGTACGGGCTATCCATTACAAGTCCGGCACATAGCCTGCACACAAAGCTTCACCGTGCTTTTCATTCCTATCCCGCAGCCACTCCTCAGTTGAATTACTATTAAGCCGCTTCATTTCAGGGTATCTTTTTATTATTACAATTATATTCTCCCTGGATATGAGGTGTAAAACAAATAAACAATTACCATTATTATCAAATTTACCACCCCCAACCTTACAAAAAACTTTGATTTTTTAATTTTGCACTAATATTGCACTACTTTTTATTGCATCAGATAACTTATTGCTATAAAATATATTAACAAACCCTGTTAGTATTTTACAGTTGTTTTATGATGCAATACAGTATCGCTGCAATGATTGACAGAAAATGACGTTAGTAATACAAAAAACAATTAAATGGCTAAAAATTTATTGATAGTAGAGTCTCCGGCAAAAGCAAAACCATTGAAAAAATACTAGGCAGTGATTTTGAAGTAAAAAGCTGTTTTGGCCACATAAGAGATTTAGAAAAGAATGATATGGGCATAGATATCAAAAATAATTTTATGCCTAAATATATTGTACCCGAAGATAAAGCCAAAGTAGTAAAAGAATTAAAAAGCGTAGCCAAAAAAAGTGATGAAGTATGGCTGGCTTCGGATGAGGACCGTGAGGGAGAGAGCATCAGCTGGCATTTGGCAGAAGTATTAGGATTAGATCCTAAAACCACCAAAAGAATTGTTTTTCATGAAATAACCAAACCTGCCATAGAAAAAGCGGTAAAAAATCCCCGTATTATTAATATGGACCTGGTAAATGCACAACAAGCCCGCCAGGTAGACCGGCTGGTAGGGTTTGAGCTTAGCCCGGTATTGTGGAAAAAAAATCGGAATGCAAGGTGGCTTGAGCGCCGGAAGAGTGCAAAGTGTAGCTGTAAAGTTGATAGTGGAGAAAGAACGTGAAATCAATCAGTTTAAACCTGTAGCGAGCTTTAAATTAGAGGCTGCATTAGCTGCTACAGATATTAATAACAAAGCTGTAAATTTTAAAGCAGAAGGAAAAAAAAAATACCAGCGAAGACGCTGAAAAATTTTTACAAAGTTGCATTGGTGCAAAATATACTGTAAAGGATGTACAGGTAAAACCCGGGAAACGTACTCCTGCCGCACCTTTTACTACCTCTACCTTACAGCAGGAAGCCAGCCGTAAATTAGGTTATGGCGTAAGTAAAACCATGCTGCTGGCACAGAAATTATATGAAAGTGGTAAAATAACTTACATGCGTACTGATAGCGTAAACCTGGGCGAAACTGCTATTGAAGGTATAAAAGCTGAGATCAATAAAAGCTATGGGGCTAAGTATTTACAATTGCGCAAATACAAGAATAAAAATGACAGTGCCCAGGAAGCTCATGAAGCCATCCGCCCTACTTATATGGAAAACCATTCGGTAGATGATGCTGATTTAAACAGGTTGTATGAATTGATCTGGAAACGTACCATAGCTTCTCAAATGAGCGATGCCGAACTGGAAAAAACCACAGCCAAAATAAATATCAGCACTAATAATGAAGAACTCACAGCCAGCGGAGAAGTTTTAAAATTTGATGGTTTTTTAAAAGTGTATATGGAAGGTCACGATGATGAAGAAAATGAAGAAGAATCAGAGAGCAGGCTACCCTCCCTTACTGTCGGCCAGGAACTCCAATTTATACAAATGAGTGCAACCGAAAGGTATACCAAGCATGCTGCCAGGTATACAGAGGCATCACTGGTAAAAAAATTAGAAGAGCTGGGTATTGGAAGACCGAGCACCTATGCTCCGACTATCAGCACGATTATAAAAAGGAATTATGTAGAGAAAAGAGATAAAGAAGGTGTAAAAAGAGAGTTCAGGGTATTGAAATTAAAAAATGATACCATAGCAAAAACTGTAGAGAAGGAAAATACCGGCGCAGAAAAATCAAAATTATTTCCAACAGATTTAGGATTAGTAGTGACGGATTTTTTGAACCTGCATTTTAACAAAGTGATGGACTATTCCTTTACAGCAGATATTGAGCAGGAGTTTGATGAAATAGCTGCAGGAAAGACAAAGTGGAATAAAATGGTAGGCGATTTTTATTCTCCCTTTCATGAAGGTGTGGTACATACTTTAGAAACAGCTGAGCGCTCTGTTGGGGAACGAGTTTTGGGAGCTGATGTTTCAGGCAAACCGGTTTTAGCCAGGATGGGCCGCTATGGCCCAATGGTACAAATCGGGGCACAGGATGATGAAGAAAAGCCGCGTTTTGCTAAATTAAAAGTTAACCAAAGTATAGAAACTATTTCTTTAGAAGAAGCAATGGAATTATTTAAGCTTCCCCGCAATTTAGGTAAGTTTGAAGGTGAAGATGTGGCAGTAAATATTGGCCGCTTTGGCCCGTATGCCGCACATGATAAAAAGTTTTATTCCTTAAATAAAGAAATGGATCCATATACTGTAGAGCTTGAAGAAATAGCACCTATGATTGAGGAAAAGCGCAAAGCAAAAGACGAAAGGACAATAAAAGTATTTGAAAAAGAAAAAATACAAATTCTTAAAGGGCCATATGGTCCTTATATCAAACAAGGCCTGCGCAATTATAAATTAAATAAAGAGCAACAGGAAAAAGCTGCAGACTTAACCATTGAAGAAGTAAAAGCAATCATTGAAGAGCTAAAAGCTAATCCGCCTAAAAAAATTGCACGAAAAAAGAAATCATAAGTAATCATGTTAACATTTAATTATGCACTTACACAGCAGGATTTTGTCAACTATTCTATTTATGTAAATTGGGATGCAGAAGAAAATAGAAAAAAGAAAATTATTTTTTTAGCACGGCAAGCGTTTGTAAGTATCGTAATTTTTATCTTGCTTATAACTTCGGATATATTCAAAATGTATGGAGATTTCCGGTATGCTTTTTACTTCTTATACTTTGGATTAATCATATTTTCATCTTTTCGTATCCGCCACAGATATATAAATGCTGCAAAACAGTTTGCAGTAAATCCAAGTAACAGCAGTTATTTTATTCAAAAGGAAATTATTTTTTCCGAAACAGGTGTGTCTTTAAAAGATAATTTATCTGACAGTGTTTTTCGTTGGAAATCATTTATTAAAAATATGAAAACGAAGCGTATTATTTTTTATTCACAAGTTCAATACAAGCACTTATTATTCCTAAACGAATAGCCAAAACTGGAGCAGAGAAAGAAGTTTTAAATAAATTATTTTTACAACATTTATCATTCGATGCTGAAATAGGCCATCTGTTAAAAACTTAATACAAACTATAAAAAACTGAATACAATTATCATTACAATTCACGAAATTTAAATATTAAAATCAATTTTTTTGGTAGAAAATAAAGAAATATCAGCATTACTGCATCTTATAGATGATCCCGATGAAGAAGTGTATATAACCGTAAGCGAAAGAATAATTTCATTAGGTAAAGCAATCATACCTAATCTTGAATCTCTTTGGGAAAATACCAGTAATGAGGAAATACAGGAAAGAATTGAATTGATAATACACCGTGTACATTTCAGAGATTTGACAGACGAATTTGAAAATTGGAAAAACGGCAGTGCAGGATTATTAGAAGGTGCTTTACTGGTGGCCAAATACCATTATCCTGATATGCAGCACGGGATCATTTTGCAGGAAATTGAAAAAAATAAGAAGAAATACCTGGCTTGAATTAAACAGTTATCTTACCCCGCTTGAACAAATAAATGTTATTACCAGCATTTTATATAATTATTTCAAACTTTCAGGTACTGAAATCGCTTATGCGCAACCTGAAGAGTTTTTGCTTAACAAAGTATTAGAAAGTAAAAAAGGCAATCCTATCAGTAACGGCATACTTTATTTAGTTTTATGCGAACTACTGGATATTCCGGTAAAAGCGATCAATATCCCTAAACAGTTTATTATGGCTTATTTTGATCCTCATTACAATTTACTAAATCCTGTTGGGCACTCATCAGAAAAAATAAGTTTTTATATCGATCCGTTAAATGGCCAAATATATACCCATAAAGATGTGGAAAATTATTTTAAACGCATATCCGTACCTCCCATAATTTCTTACTTCAGGCAGCAAAGCAATAAAAAAATAATACAATTTTTATTAGAAGAACTTAGTAAATGCTTTGATAACGATAATAATCAATACAAAAAAGAAGAATTATTATTGCTGGCTAACTTGCTGGAAAATAAATAATAACATCTTTTAAAAATTCCTCTGTAAAGTAAAACTGCGCTTACGTTAATTATATCAGCTTGTTAACAATAAGTTAATTTAGCAGCCTTAAAAAACCTACTACATTTGCATAGTAATTTCAAGAAACGATAATTATAATCTAATACAAACTATTAAAAACTATGCTACGCAAGTACTCACTAGTATTTTGTACCATTATGCCTTTACTCACACTTACAATTTTTTCAACAGCACAAACCGGTTTGGTTAGCTATCCTTCTTTCACAAAAAATGACAAATTAGCCACATCTGGTACCACCGGAAATTTCAATTCATTTTTTGGAATGGGTGCTGGCATTAAAACCACTAATTCCGCCACCGGTAATTCATTTTTTGGGTCATTGGCAGGTGTTGCCAACACCACTGGCAATTACAATGTTTTTATTGGAATACAGGCAGGGTACAGTAATACTACCGGCAACAGCAATACATTTATTGGCGATAATGCAGGAATGAATGCTACTAATTTAAGTAACGCTACCGCTATTGGTGCCGGCACAAAAGTTAATTGCAGCAATTGTTTAACGCTTGGCAATGATAAAGTTAATGTTGGTATTGGTACCGCTGCACCACAAACGCTATTATCATTGGGTACAACGATAAAACTCAAAAAATTAGCTTTACATGATGATGCCAATTCATGGTATGGCTTCGGAATCCAAGCCGGCCAGATGCGTTTGCAGGTAGGACATACCGGTGCAAGGTTTTCTTTTCTTGCCGGTGATAGCAAGGAGGTAATGACTGTATTTGGAAATGGCAAGGTAGGCATTGGCACTACTACCCCACAATCCGCATTGGCAGTAAAAGGTACCATTACAGCACAGGAAGTAGAAGTAACCATTAACGGCTGGGCTGATTATGTTTTCCAAAATGATTACAAGCTAAAGCCTTTGCATGAAGTAGAACAGTTTATCAAAGAAAACAAACACTTACCTGAAGTTCCATCAGAAAAAGAAGTAAAAGAAAACGGTAATAATTTAGGCAAAATGGATGCCGTTTTATTACAAAAAATCGAAGAACTCACCTTGTATTTAATTGAACAAAACAAATCTATAGAGCTGCTTAAAAAAGAAAATGAAACGCTGGGTAAAAAAATAGCCAATATAGAAAATAAATAATTGTTTACCTCAAATTAAATTACATGAAACAGTTACTAATATATATGACTGGCTGTATTATTTTGCTGGTAAACGCAAACAAGTGTATAGCCCAGGAAGAAACAATATGCCCCTCTGGCATATCTCAGCAGGAAATGAATATTATACGTGCTACTGCCATACAACGCCACGAGAATATAAAAAAATGGAAAGGTAATGGTGGCATGTATAAGCCTCAGATGCAGCTTTTGACAATGCCAGCACAAATACATATTCTAATAAAAAAAACAGGAGAAGGCGATAATACCAAATACTGCGGCCTCACCCAATCTAAGCTGGTTGCAGCTATTGATACCGTGAATAAATATTTTACTGCCAACAATGCTGGCATTCAATTGGTGATGTGCGGCCCGGTAAATTATATTTATGACAATAATTTTTATGATTGTTCAGAAGAAGACTTTAAAACTTTAAAACAGATGTACAATGTAAAAAATGTATTAAATATATATTTTACAGGCACTGTGGCAACATATGCAGGATTTGGAAGCGCAGGCGGAATTGTAGTGATGAAAGATGTAGTGAAATCTACAACGCTGACTCATGAAATCGGGCATTATTTAAGCCTTGCGCATACGCATGGAAGCGGAGAAGGCACTTGCTCAATGAGCGATGAATTTGTAGATGGCAGCAATTGCGATACAGGCGGAGACGGCTTTTGCGATACCCCGGCAGATCCAAATTTAAATTATTCTTGTAAGAGTGAACAAGTAAATAACAAAACCTGTATCTATATCGGTACGGCCAAAGATGCACATGGCGATAGCTATGACCCCCTCACTAATAATATAATGTCTTATAGCCCTCAAAATTGCAGAACTTCTTTTACTGAAGAACAAATCTGGCAGATGCGATATTCTTTAGAACAAAAAATGTTATTCTGTTGCTCAGATAAATCACCCGGTTATCTTATTTTAAACCAACCTGTTAGCGGTATTAATCATTTTGATGCCAAAGATTCGATAAAAGCTTATAACGCTGTGGCTTCCGGATCAATTATTAATTATACCGCAGGAGAAAAAATAAGGTTAACCAATGGAATGCTTGCTAAAAAAGGATGCCACTTAAAAATCGCTTTATCTGCTTGTACAAAATTTCCTGATGTTCCAAATCCGGTGAATTGCTACATAAATAATTTAATCGAAGAAACAGTTCCGGAAGATAAAATGACTGTAAACAACATTGCTAAAAAAGATAAAAATTCAATAACGGCATATCCAAACCCTTTTAGCAGCCAGGTTATGTTTACTTATCAAAATAAAGAACAAGACCATATTTTTTTAGCAGTATATGATTTGCAGGGAAGGAAGATAGCTGTACTTTTAGATAATGTATTAACAAAGCCAGGAAAGCACCAGTTAAAATGGAATACTGAAAAGATTAAAAATGGATACTATTTATACCGTATGCAAATAGGCAGTACTAATTTTATAAGTGGTAAAATAATTAAGGCCGGGATTAGTAATTAGGGCGCTAAATTATTATAATTTTACACAAAATCCGGATTTAAATAACCGGGATTTTGTTATTAGTACTTAACCTATAAAAAAATATCTTTTGAAATTACTCGGCAAAGCGATTAACTTTAGCATAAATTAATGACTTCTTATAACACATACTTCTCCTCGCATATCGGATTTATAGAAATAATTACTTCTTCAAACGCATTGATAAAACTTAGCTTTATTGACGAAGCCAGTATTAGCCCCCTTACAGAAAAAAAAATATCGCCGGTAGAAACAACATGTATCCATCAATTGGATGAATATTTTAAAGGGAACTTAAGAACATTTGATTTACCCATACAATTAGAGGGTACTGCTTTTCGTCAGTCCGTGTGGAATGCTTTGCAAACCATCCCTTTTGGAAAAACTACCAGCTATCTTCAATTATCCAAACAATTAAGAAATGTAAAAGCAATAAGAGCAGTAGGCACTGCCAATGGCAGCAACCCGGTAGCAATTATTATTCCCTGCCACAGGGTAATCGGCAGCAATGGCGACTTAATAGGATATGCCGGAGAACTATGGCGAAAAAAATGGCTGCTGCACTTACGAAGCTATGTTTGCACATGGCGTGCAAACATTATTTTAACAGTAGCTTTTTGTTTTATTGCTGCCAGTTGCGTTAATTGCACTAAATTGTTTTTATTATGAAAAAGTTTTTTATTTATTCAGCTGCTGCAATCTTTATTTTAGCAGGCGCTGCATTTACCATCCAGGAAATTATTAACTGGAAAATTGACAACGAAAATGCACAGGTAAAATTTACCATGCAGGCACATGGCAAAGAAATGGTTGGTAACTTTAAAGGCGTAAAAGGTGAAATTAAGTTTGATGAAAAAGATTTAGCTAATTCTTCATTCAATTGCAGCATAGATGTATCGACCATTAATACAGGTGTATCAGAAAGAGACGGTCATTTGCAAGGTGCAAAATGGTTTGACGCTGCTAATCATCCAACTATTAATTTCACATCTTCAAAAATTGAAAAAACTGATAAAGGCTATAACGTAATAGGTACATTATCCATAAAAGGTATTACAAAAGATATAATTATTCCATTTACTTTTAAGGAAGCATTAATGGCAGGCCTTGATACAAGTGGAAATTTTTCCGGAGACTTCACCATTAAACGCAGTGATTTTGGTATTGGCAAAACTGATGGTGATGTAAGCGACGAAGTGGCTTTACATTTGGAAATACCAGTTACAAAAGAAAAATAATTTATTGCATATCTGCATTACTAAAAGCCAGCGGTAACAATTCGTTGGCTTTTTTTATTACATACACTTCACCTGACAATCCGCTCAAAATAAGGCGTATCGGGTGTTTCATGCGTTGCTCATACTCCACTAAAGATTGCCGGCACATGCCGCAGGGAGAAATTGCTTTTGCGCTGTCCCCGTTTTTATTATCGTAACTAATGGCAATAGTATCAATGGCTACACCGGGAAATAAAATAGCGGCATTTCCCAGTAAAATCCTTTCAGCACAGGTGCCCACAGTAGAAGAAGCGTTTGCCTGGTTGGTACCTTTTACAATATTACCATCTACCAACTTTGCTACCGCACTTACATAAAAATTGGAGTAAGGCGCATAAGCCTCTTTTGTAAATTCTCTTGCTGTAGCCAGCAGTTCCATATCCTTTTTATTCAAATCATCAATTGAAGAATACACTTCATACTCAATATTAAAATTTACTTTTTGCATATATTTCTTTTTGGCCAACCCGTAGTAATTTTTTTCAACATTATTGGCGTCGCACTCTTGTACGACATATCACTATTGAACTTTTAGCGAAACTAAAACTTCCCTTTTACCGATAAAAAATCCTCTTCGTAAATACGAAGAGGACATTTTGGTAATGTGAACGTATATTTTTTAACTTGCTTTACAAAAATTATTTAATCCAGGTAAATATACGTTTCCATCTCGGGCCATTTTCCGTACTAAACCATATCAGTGATGCTTTACCCACAACATGGTCCTCAGGCACAAAGCCCCAATAACGGCTATCCAATGATTTATGCCTGTTATCACCCATTAACCAATAATAATCCATTTTAAATGTATATCGATCTGCTGCCACATCATTAATAAAAATTTTTCCGCCTTTATTCTCAAACTTGTTTTCTTCATACACTTGTATGCACCTTTGGTAACGTATAACATTATCCGGGGTAAGCTCAATAGTACTGCCTTTTTTAGGCACCCATATCGGTCCGAAATTATCACCAGACCAATGATGCGATGTATCATAATAAGGAAACAAATCACCAGTCGGCGGGGAAATAAAGTCTTCAATCTTGTACCCTTCAGGTAGTTTCAAATTCGCTTTTTCTTCATTAGTAATATTTACCAGGTAAATATTTTCATCATATTGCTGTAGATCGTTTTGAGATTCCCTTATTTTTATTCCAAATTCTTCTAATCTCTCTCTATCTAATGCAGTCCCGGCAGGAACAGTCATCAAATGCATACGTTCTGATTGCGGAAAATAATCTTCCGGCTTATCATTAATAAAAAGCTTTCCATTTACAAGTTTTATATTATCACCCGGTAACCCTACACAACGTTTAATAAAATTCTCCCGCTTATCTACAGGTCTTGTAATAATAATATCGCCGTATTGCTCCCATACTGCATTCCTGCCAATTCTTCGCATCTCTTCATAATAAGTTACCTGCGATCCAAAGTTTTTTTCATCGTTAATCAATGTATCATTTGCAGGAAAGTTAAACACCATAGCATCATTACGCTTTACAGGGCTGGCAAACCAGCGGGTGTATGGAATATAAATAGCTTTGAATATGATTTTGTATTTATCCAGGGTATAGTATGATGCACAAAGGGTACTGCAATGGGGGTATTCGGTATGCGGGGCCATAAGCCCACTTGCTTACAAATAAAAAATCATCTACCAACAAGGTTTTTTCCATGGATGGTGTTGGGATGGTATATGCCTCAAATACAAAAGTGCGAATAAGCGTAGCTGCTACCACTGCAAATGCTGCGGCATCTATCCATTCCCTGGCAGTGGATTTTTTATAATTTTTTACTACAGCGGTACCTGCATACCTCTCCTGCTTAGAGAAACCCAGGTAGGGAAAATAAATAAACGGGAGGAAAACCGTTGCAGCATGGTGCCAAAATCCAAACCTTCCAAAATGCTCTACAAACTTAATGGTAATCCAGATGCTGATAAATTGCCCGGCAACAGGCACTAACTGGAAAAAAAACCAATATTTTTTTAAACCCATTTTTTGTACCATGCACCAGGTATTATAAAATGGTATAAATGCTTTCCAGCCTTCTATTCCGGCTTTTTTAAACATGCCATACATGCCTATATGCCATCCTATCGTAGCTATAATAAAAATAATCCAGCCAATACTCATAAGTAAATTTTTAAAGCTTCAAAAGTACCATATTAAATTCTTTGACACGAATTAATAAAAAATAATTTACAGACTATTTAACACAAAATATGGAAGAATGGTAGAAAAAGAATAAAAAGTAAGTTAGTGTTTTAAAAAATCCTGTACATATTTACTTATTTCATCTGCCTTGTTCATTATCATAAAATGCCCGCCACCAGGCAATACAATATCAGCCTTTATTTTATTTATGGGAAACATTTTGTCTGCGTTGCCATGCAAATGAAAAATTTGTGCAGGAATTTCTTCATTCTGCCAGTTTAATGCCTCATGTACAGCCCAGTTAATGTATACCGGGTTGGCTTTCTTCCGTAAGGAACGGGCTAATTCTTTTTCTTCCCGGCTACTAATACCCAGCACCCTGTTTTGGATAGGTTCAGTTAATTTAGTAGACTTTAAGGGGAAAATTTTATGCATTTTTAATGCGGCAACTGCTTTCATCCAGTTTGGTAATTCATTTTTATTTTTTATACTGGATATTAGAATTATTTTTTAACAGGTATTTGTTTGGCTATTTCAATACTTACCATTCCACCAAATGATAAGCCCATCATTACAGGGTTTTCTTCTTCAATGTTACTCCGCATCCTTGTAGCATATTGTGGTAATGTTTCATTACGCAATGGTGTAAGCCAGGGAATTACTTTTAATTGATAGCCCTCAATATTTATTTTAGTAAATACCCGTTCATCAGCACCTAAGCCACTTATACAATATATAGTTTGAGGGATCATATTACTTTATATTAATAAATATTCAGGCTTTAAGAGCCTGTTTAAAAATAGAATTTTTATTGCCTAATTAGCGGTTGGTGCCCTCACTACAATTGTCCGAAAGATATAATTTATCTCATCCGGCTGGTTCAATTGTGTTTAGCATGATCCAACGCTTAGTTCTCCGTAGGAGAATACTATTTATAGAATGGGTTTAAATGATTTGAGAACCCCGGAGGGATTCAACTAAATTACCCAAAATGTTGGACTCCCACGGAGTCCCGTTGTGGTGCTTTATCTTTCTCTATAAATATTTAACTCCTACAGAGTAAATACTTTATTTTTTAGGCAATACATAATTTTCTACATCATCAGCTGTTATTATTTTATTAGATAAGATAATAAGGCGTTCTACTACATTTCTTAATTCACGGATATTACCCGTCCAGTCATGCTGTTGTAAAGCATCCATAGCTTCAGGTTCTATTTCTTTTTTAGCCTGTCCGTATTCACTGGCAATAACATCTAAAAAGTAGTCCACTAATAATGGCACATCATCCCTTCTCTCGTTTAAAGATGGCACATGAATTATGATTACCCCCAACCGGTGATATAAATCCAGCCTGAAGTTTTTATCTTCTACTTCTTTCAAAAGGTCTTTATTGGTTGCAGCTATTACCCTTACATCTACATTAATATCTTTTTCTGCACCTACCCTTGTAATTTTCCCTTCCTGCAGGGCCCTTAATACTTTAGCTTGTGCGGTTGGGCTCATATCGCCGATTTCATCCAAAAACAATGTGCCGCCATTAGCTGTTTCGAACTTACCAATGCGCTGCTTAACTGCTGATGTAAAAGAACCTTTTTCATGGCCAAATAATTCACTTTCTATTAATTCACTTGGTATTGCAGCACAGTTTACTTCTACCATCGGGCCGCTATTCCTGTTGCTCTTTTCATGTATCCATCTTGCTACTAATTCTTTTCCTGAGCCATTATCTCCGGTCACCAATATCCGGGCATCAGTAGGCGCTACCTTATCAATAGTATCTTTTATCTTCTTTATAGCAATGCTTTCCCAACTATTTCCTGTACTTTACTTACTTTACGTTTAAGCACTTTAGTTTCGGTTACCAGGGTTTGCTTATCCAAAGCATTGCGCAAAGTAATGAGCAACCTGTTTAAATCAGGAGGTTTGCTTATGTAATCAAAAGCCCCTTTTTTACAGCATCTGGCCGTATCAATATTGCCATGCCCGCTTATCATTATTATCGGCACATCAGCGTTTATATCTTTTGCTTTTTCTAAAAATTCAATACCATCAACCTTAGGCATTTTTATATCACACAATACTACATCATATGTTTTATCGGCAAATTTTTTCAAGCCTTCTTCTCCATCGCTGGCTTCATCAATTTTATATCCTTCGTAGCTTAATATTTCTGTTAAAGTTTTCCTTATTGCTTTTTCATCATCAATAATTAATATCGAAGCCATATTTAATGTTTGGTTTTAATGTGGAATTAATCAATAACTGCATCATGTAGTAAATAATTACAAAATTAACATTTATGGATTGTAAACCGTTGATAATATTTTTTATCCTGGCCAGTATTGCCTGTAATAGTAAAACACCTGAAAAGCTACTTATTACTGATAGCGCCACAAATAATACTAAAACCCTTTCTGCTTCTCTCAATTATAATGCGGTAAACGAAATACCTCTTCCCGGGGGATATACCAGGAAAAAATATGAACCGCAGTCATTTTCTGCCTGGTTGCAACATGTATCAGTAAAAAAAGATAAAACCGTTTATTTATATGATGGAAGAAAGAAAAACAACCAGCTGGCACAGTATGCCGTTTTAGATATTTCAGTAGGCAATAAAGATCTGCAGCAATGTGCGGATGCAGTGATGCGCTTAAGGTCTGAATACCTGTTTGACAAAAAAAAATATGATAGCATAGAATTTTTTGATAATGCAGGTACAGCTTATAAATTTAGCAAGCCTTACGAACGGAATAATTTTAATAACTACCTGAACCGTGTATTTGGGATGTGCGGCTCTGCATCTTTGGCGAAACAACTGAATACAAAAAGTGATTTTGCAGCTATTGAAGCCGGGGATGTAATTATAAGGGGTGGTTTTCCAGGCCATGCAGTTATTGTAATGGATGTAGCTGTAAATGGTGAAGGTAAAAAACTATATTTACTGGCACAAAGCTATATGCCTGCGCAGGATATTCATGTATTAATTAACCCTTCAAACGATGATTTATCTCCCTGGTATGAAGTAAATGATGATGAGAAGGTTGTTACACCAGAATACGTTTTTACGAAAAATGAATTAAAAACATGGTGAGAAGTATGTAAAAAGTATTAAATAGTCATCCTTAATTAATATTAATAAATCTCCAGATGAAATATTTACAGTATATGGCTATTGCTGTTTGATGTTTATTACACAATCGGGCTTCGGGCAAAAAGATCAAGCTTCCTATGCAGGCGTAAGCCCGGAAACAAAAATTTTAATGAGCGATAATACTGAAAAAAGAATTATAGATATTAAAGAAGGAGATTCTGTAATAACATATCTGGATCTGCCGCCATTTAACATAACCTTTATGGCTAATAAAGTAAAAAAGATAATACAGAAATCCGGTCCTTTATACAGTATAACTTCTAAAAACAAATCTGTTACTTGTACTGAAAACCTGGGGTTCTTTTGTAAAGATTTTTTGTGGGCTTCCATAAATCCAAAAGAATCTAATAAAATATTTATAGATAAGATATCTTCAAAATTGGAAATTGGAAATGAATTATATCATTTAAAAGATAATAAACCAGCTTTTCCGCAATTGGTTAATTTGATTGAAATTGTGCCTTTGCCAATAGATGATGTAACAGATTTTTACACTTTAGAATTGGAATATGGCAACACATTTATTGCAAACGGATTTATTGTTAAAACAAAATAAAAAATTATGAGGAGAATAATTTTATTCGCTTTTGCAACGCTATTTTTTCTTCAGGCTAGTTTTTCGCAAGAACAAACTGCTATTAATAATCAACCCCAGGGTGTAACCTTCGGAACAAAAATTTTTATGGCAGATGGTACTGAAAAAAATATAGAAGATATAAAAGAGGGAGATGCTGTAAAAACTTACAATATTGATTCTCTGAATTTTGGGAGCTGCAAGGTGAAAAAATTAATACAAACCGGTGGCAGCCTGATTAAATTGACATTTACAGGAAATAAATGGATATTTTGTTCAGCCAACCAGCCTTTTTTTACTATAAAATTGATAGGCGAAGGAGTACATATTTCGAAAGAGGTAGCTATTGCTGACAGTCAAAAAAAATGGACAGCACATTATGATAACATAACTGAAAAAAAATTGAAAAGTTACAAATTAAAGATAATGTTTACTTTACCGAAAGTGCTTTAAGTATCCAGTCGATTAGTTTACAAAAAATCGATTTTCTTCCTACACTATCGGCACGACCAATCTATAACTTAGAATTAGAAAATGGCAATGTATTTATTGCAAACGGGTTTATTGTAAAAGCCGGATAGGAACACGGACGACGCTAATGAAACGGATTTACACGGAGATTATTTTAAGGATTTCTTTACGAACTTTTCGCCTCTGCGGTAAAAAACCGCTTCGATAAAAGCCCAATATATATTTAATTGCTGAATTGCTATTTTGCTTTTTTCAAAATTGTTACCTGGCAATCTTAAACCTATCAATAATTTATATTGAAAAATATTCAATTTCTTTATCAAAATCAATATATGGTAATTTATTCCTAAGTTTTTGTACTTTTTCTACATGCACCTGCAAAAATTTTTTATGCTGAGCAGAAGCCGGATTAAAAGATTTATGGTGCATTGCAGCATTAATCAAATTAATATCCTGCATAATAATTTTGGTTTCGTCATCAATACAACATGAAATAAATTTATCCCACACATAATTGGTAGCCGAATAATTCGGATGTACCATGTCCTCTGCAAAAAAACGATAATCCCTCAGGTCATCTATTACCAGTTCATAAGCAGGAAAATAAAATAACTGCGGGTATTCGTCCACTAATTGGTGCACTGCCTGGATAAGAATAGCTTTACTCCTGTTATTCTCTATAAATCCGTCACGTAAATGCCTTACCGGGCTTATGGTAAAAATTATTTTTAATTCCGCGTTAAAAACTAATAAATTTTTAATGGCAGCATCAACCATCAATACAACTTCTTTTACCGAAAGTAATCGCTTATTAAATTTATCAGTAGGAACTTTATGGCAATTGGCAACAACTTCACCTCCTGCCCCTTTCCAAAAACCGGATAAGGGAAATAGCTCGTATACAAATGCCGAGCCTAATGTGACAAATAACCAGTCTGTAATTTTTAAAAAATCATGAGCCTGCTGCTGCGACTGGTTTATGCCCTCCAGGCAAACTTCTTTATCAGGATGAGAAAAACGGCTATGGTGCTCCCAGCTATTCCAGGTTTCATTTTGATAAAACAATTCATCCAGACTGTATTGCTTATTTTGAACATAAGAATTAAGTGAAGTGCATATGCTGGCCGGGTTAAAAAGAATACCATTAGGATTTTCCAGTGTGCTAAATTTATGCTGACTTAATTTAGAACCAATATTTTCGGTAAAGCAACTGCCAATTAACAATAACTTATTTTGATGCTTAATTTTTGTGGAGAATGGTTTAGGAGAAAATTCCAAATGAAAATTCATAACAATAATTAATTAGATAAAAATTTCTGCAGCCATCCGGCTACACTCAGCTAATGCTTCCTTATTGATGTTATACAACACTTTTTCTTCTTCAAAATATGGTATCATTAATTCCGTATCCATATTTCCCACCAGCGCATCATCAGCCATCGGGCATCCTCCAATTCCTTTAAGTGCCCCGTCAAAGCGCTTGCACCCTGCCTGCAGGGCAGCAGTTATTTTTTGTTTCCAGTTATGAGGTGTAGAATGCAGGTGCACCCCAATTTCACTCATTGGCAAAGAACCAATTAAAGATGCAGTAATGCTTTTTACCTGTTCTGCAGTAGCCACTCCAACCGTATCAGCTAAAGAAATAATTTTCACACCCAAACCTGCAATTTTTTCCGACCATTTAAAAACAATTTCTTCATTATACAAATCACCATACGGATTGCCAAAACCCATTGAAATATAAATTACCAATTTCTTTTTATTGTTGATGCATAAGTTTTGTATTTCCTCCACTCTTTTAAAAGATTCCTCAATCGTAGAGTTCGTATTGCGCTGCTGAAAGGTGGGAGATATTGAAAAAGGAAAACCGATATATGAAATTTCATCGTATGCTACAGCCTCTTCACCACCACGAACATTAGCAACAATAGCCAATAATTTTGTTTTCCCAATACCCAACTCCAAATTCCTAATTACTTCACTGGTATCGGCTAATTGCGGGATGGCTTTTGATGATACAAAGCTGCCAAAATCAATAGTATCAAAGCCAACTTTCAGCAAAGCATTAATATAAGCTATCTTTTTATTTGTGGGAATAAAATGCTTCCAACCCTGCATGGCATCCCGTGGGCATTCGATAAGTTTTATGGGCGTTGGCATTGTTAAATTGTTAAGATGTGAAAATGTTGATTTGTTAAACTGTAAATATGTTTTAATTTAAGGAATTTATTTATCATCTCAACATATTTACCTTTAACAATATCGCTGTTTAGCTACTTCATACAAAATAACACCGGTTGCTACCGACACATTCAGCGATTCAAAATCTTCATTGATTGGTATTTGAAATTGTTCATCACAAATTTTTAATAATGCAGGGTGTATACCCATATCTTCGCTACCCATTATTACAGCACAAGGCTCTTTAAAGTTTACATCAAATATTTTTTTTGTTGCTTTCATCTCACTGGCAAATACTTTAATGCCATTCAAATGCAATTCATCTACTGCTTTCATCAAATTATTTACCCGGCAAATTGCAATTTTTTCCAAAGCCCCGGCAGATGTAAGTATAGCATCTTCATTTAATGCCCCTATTCCTTTTTCAGGAATTATTATAGCATTTACCCCAAAGCAAAAAGCGCTACGGGCAATGCCGCCAATATTCCTGATATCAGTTATTCCATCTAAAATTAAAAATAACGGTGCTTCGCCTTTATCAACAATAAAGGAAATAATATCCTGCAGGTTTTGGTACTGCACTTTCGCAATAAGTGCTACACAACCCTCATGGTTGCTGATATTAAAATTGTTTAATTTTTCTACAGGTACCTTATTGACAGGCACAAGGTATTGCTCAGCCAGCTGTCTTATCTCATCAATAATTTCGCCATGTACGGTACTTTGCAAATAAATACGTTCCAATTGTTTGCCCGATTGCATAGCTTCAATTACTGCTTTTCTACCAATAACCAAAGTATTTTTTTTGGGCCGATGTTGTTGTTGTCTAAAATTTTTCACATTGCAAAGTTAAGTCTGATTATTTCTATAAATATTTATCGTCTTACCGTCTTCCCGGCTAATATTTTGGCCGGGAAGACGGTAAGACGATAAATATTTTTTTTCTTTTAGGGCTGTCACCAAAAAATCATTGTTCAGCATTTGTACCGGCTTCTTCAGGCTCCGCTATCGCTCCGGCCCTTCGTTACACTTCGGGCCCTCTCCGCCTGAGGCGGATCGGCCTTGCGTATCCGGCAGCTTTTCACCGGTAGGATTTCTATTCAGCAATAGAACTATTTCACATAAATATTTTCACTTACTTTACCATGCTCTTCGAAGGCTTTGCCTTCAGAAGAGCAAATGTTCTTAACTTGGTCAGACGGAGACCGTCAGACCTGGCTACAACCCAAACACTTTCTTCACTTCTTTTACTGCATCTAATTTTTCCCAGGTAAACAGTTCGACTTTTTTTCTGATTACTTTCCCGTCAGGCGATGTAAATATTTTTTCTACCACTTCATTTTTACGACCCATGTGTCCATATGCGGCAGTTTCGCTATATATCGGATTACGCAATTTTAAACGTTGCTCAATAAAATATGGGCGCATATCAAAGCAAGTCATTTTCATTACTTTTTTAGCAATTTCCCCATCAGTTAAATTTACCTTAGCGGTATCATAAGTTACTACATTAATACTTGTAGGTTGTGCTACGCCAATAGCATAACTAACCTGTACCAATACTTCATCACATAAACCCGCAGCTACTAAATTTTTTGCTATATGCCTTGTTGCGTATGCAGCGCTTCTATCCACTTTGCTGGGATCTTTACCGCTAAAAGCCCCACAGCCATGTGCTCCTTTACCGCCATAAGTATCTACAATAATTTTGCGGCCTGTTAATCCGGTATCTCCATGAGGACCGCCAATTACAAATTTACCAGTGGGATTAATGTGGTATTTTATTTTATCATTAAATAAATTGGCATATTTTGGGTATTTTGAAATTACCCGGGGTATCAAAATTTTAATGATATCTTTTTTTATCCTGGCCAGCATTTTTTCTTCATCGCCAAAGTCATCATGCTGCGTAGATACTACAATCGCATCAATACGGATAGGCTGGTTATTGTCATCATACTCTAAAGTAACCTGGCTTTTCGCATCAGGACGTAAATATTTTATTGCTGTATTTTCTCTTCGCAATGCTGCCAGCTCTTGTAAAATATAATGTGCCAGGTCTAAAGCAAGTGGCATAAAATTTTCTGTCTCATTAGTAGCATAGCCAAACATCATTCCCTGGTCGCCTGCACCCTGCTCTTCCTTTTTCTTTTTATCTACCCCCTGGTTTATATCAGCAGATTGTTCATGTATTGCCGAAAGAATACCACAAGAATTGGCTTCAAACATGTATTCACTTTTAGTATATCCTATTTTACGGATTACTCCTCGTGCTATTTCCTGTACATCTAAATAAGCTTTGCTTTTCACCTCCCCGGCCAACACTACCTGACCCGTAGTAACAAGGGTTTCGCATGCCACTTTACTGGCAGGGTCAAAAGCTAAAAAATTATCAATTAAGGCATCGCTTATCTGATCGGCTACTTTATCAGGATGACCTTCACTTACAGATTCTGATGTAAATAAATACGGCATATGTTTTTTTTAAGATCGCAAAGATAAGATTGTAACTGATAAACAACAAAGCTTCTATAAATTAATATAGAAGCTTTATAAATATGTTATACATTTATAATTTAGAATAAATAATTCGCAGGCGCATAGGATAATTTGCATGACTCCCGCCACCAACTTTAACCCTTCCAAAACTCAGGCTATTGCGATAACGAAATTCTCCACTATTATACTGTGGATAAGTTATAGAATACGGAGAAAATAACCTGAATGAATAATTAGGAATATTTGTTGTTATAATTTTTTGTACATAGCGGGTAATATTAACATTATAATATTTGATAGCGTTGCTAAACTGGTCTGTTTTGTTTCTTGCAAATCCTCCAAAGTAATTAAAATCAACACCATTAGCCGGAAAAAAGAATGATGCATTATCAGGATTATAATTTGTACCAGGATCTAAATCAAAATAAATGGGTTTCCATTTTTCCGGTATTGCGGGGGTATCACGCAAATCAAGGTATAAATAATCCGGCACCGAAAATACTTTATCAAATAAAGGATCAGTAGGTACCTGCTCAATAATTAATTCTGCCCTATGTATAATCCTGTTTCCAAAAGTTGATAATGTCGGGATGCTTAAGTTGGCATAAGTGCCCGGGGTAGTTTGTAAATAAATTTCATCAGGCCCGGGATTTGAAATCGGAAAACCTACCCTGTTCCTGGTAACATTATTAGCAGTGGCAGAAAAGTTGCCATTAAAGCCATTAGGAGTGGTATTTAATTTAAATGAGGAATATGTCGTATCGATTCCAGCTTTATTTTTTTTGCGATAATATACCTCAAGCTTTGTAGTACTGTCAGCTAAGTTGCTATACATAATAGCATTCCCCATATTGCCCGCCTCTATTGCAAAACCATTTAAAAACTTTCTAAACAAAGAGTCAGTCCTGAAATTTCCCCCCGGAGCAGTCGTATCACTATTAAATATGCTATTTGCAAATGCGTTTGATAATTTTATCCGTATCTGGTTTCTTACGGAATCTTTTCTACCTGAAAATGTTTGCCATTTGGGCAAATCCCTGATATCTATAATAGTGCTGCCTAAGGTAGCGCCTGTAGTTGGCTTGTAACTTAATTTTTTGGTAACCAGGACAGAATCTCTAAAATCTTCATCTACCACCTCTTTTACTGTAATTTGTTGGGGTATTGTGCTATCTCCCCAAAAACCCCGATAATTTAAACAAAGCACTACGGAATCAAAACCGGTTTTTGGATCTAACTGGGGATTGATAGTATCGTTTGCCGAACCAAAATAATAAGGATAAAAAGTAGGTTTAAGTTGTACATATATATTAGCATCAGTAGTGCCAAAAAGGGGATCATTGCTGATACGGCCCAAAACATGATCTTCACTTCTGCCTATCCTGGTAGTATCTTCAAAAAGTTCCTGGGCAGAAACAACAGTTAATACAGTATCAAAAGTATTCACATTATCAACCACAGGTATTAAATCACTGCCAATATCGGTAGTATCGAGTTTATTACAGCTTACAATAAAAAAACAACATGAAAAAACAATAATCGAAACGATGTATAAAAATCTTCTTTGCACAATAAGAATTTAAAAAAGGTTGGTAAATTTTTCTATTTAGCAAGGTCGGAATATAATTGTAAATAGTCTGTTAAATCATTTTCAGCATTATACTTTATTATCTTTTTTACCTTTTACTTTTGAAAAATCTTCAACAAGTTTTTTATCTACAGATTCTGCACCAAATGTAATTGCATCTGCAAAAGTAGCCCCACCCCTGAATAATGCTGCATTATTAATTAATTTATAGGGCTCTAATTCTTTTTTGGTAATATTATCATTAATGGTAGCTAACTTCAAAAAATCAGCTCCAAGTTTTTCTTTGAATGAATTTTGGCCAATCGTAAACACTACTTTACTATTACTAAATACCGGCTCTTTTTTATAAGCAGTTTTCAAAAACATGGGTATTAAACCGGTCATCCAGCCACTACAATGAATAATATCAGGGGGCCATCCAAATTTCTTAACCGTTTCCAGGGCACCTTTACAAAATAATACTGTCCTTAGCCCGTTATCATCAAACCAATTTTCTTTTTCATCATGGAAAATAGATTTACGTTTAAAATAATCTTCATTATCTAAAAAATAAATTTCTAACCTGGCATTCGGTAAAGAAGCTACCTTTATCACCAAAGGATAATCATCATTATTTATTGATACATTTATACCAGATAAACGGACAACTTCATGCAAACGATGCCTTCTTTCATTGATAACTCCAAAACGGGGCATAATGCACCTTACTTCCATGCCTGTATCATTAGCTTTTACAGCCAGCTTATTTACTATTTCAGCAAACTCTGTAAGCTCGAGGTAGGGAGACATTTCATTAGCAATGAATAAAATCCTTTTCTTTGTTGACATTTGTACTTTATTAGTTGGAGTTGATTCTTACGGGCTGCAAAGGTACAATAAATTTAATAAATTGAGGCTTTATCGACACCCAAGCCTAAATACAGATAAAAATGATAGTGTTTAAACATATAGGAGATATTACCAATTATCTAGCAGGACAAACAAGAGCAGGGACAGTCTATCGGCTTTGTGCCTACTATGGGCGCTTTGCACCCGGGGCACATATCGCTTATAAAAAATTGTAACAAAAAAAATGATATTTCTGTTTGCAGCATTTTTGTAAATCCTGCACAGTTTAATAATAACAAGGATTTTGAAAAATATCCAATCACAATAGAAAGAGACATTGAGCTGTTAGAGAAAAATGAATGTAAAGTTCTTTTTTTACCTTCAAATAATGAAATATACCCGGAAGGGTATGTAGCTAAACAATATGATCTTGGTTATTTAGAAACAATACTAGAAGGCAAATACCGGCCCGGGCATTTTCAGGGAGTTTGCCAGGTAATGCACCGCTTGCTTGAAATTATACATCCCGATCAATTATTCCTGGGGCAGAAAGATTACCAGCAATGCATGGTGATTGAAAGGCTGGTACAAATAATTAAATTACCTGTGCAAATAACTGTCGGACCTACCTTGAGAGAAAAAGATGGCCTGGCTATGAGCAGCAGGAATACCAGGTTAAGTGCCGAAGAGCGAAAACAGGCCATAAAAATATTTGAAACGCTTACTTTTATTAAAGACAATACCAGGCCCGGTCCTTTGCAAGATATAAAAACTAAGGCTACGCAATATTTACAAAGCAATGGCTTTATAGTTGATTATATAGAATTTGCTGATGTTGATAATTTAGCCATACAGGAATATTGGGATGGTAAAACAAAAATTGTAGCATTGATAGCAGCTTTTTTAAATGATGTGCGTTTGATTGATAATATGGAACTTAATTTAAACTAACTATCATTTGCATTTAAGCTACCTTGTAATTTTGTAATTATTTATGAAAAAGATATTAGCAGTTTTAAAATACGTGTTTTTTTTAGGTGCAGGTATTTTTTTAGTATGGTGGCAGTTTCATAAAATGACTCCTGAGCAGGAAGTAAAATTTCAATATGCGTTATCAAATGTAAATTTTTGGTTAATTATTCCGATTGTGTTAATGTCGCTCACCAGCCACCTCAGCCGCTCTTGCCGCTGGAAAATACTGATTGAGCCTTTAGGATACCAGCCTTTAATAATAAATATTTTTGGTGTTACAATGGTGGGCTACCTCGCCAACTCTTTTGTGCCGAGGCTGGGAGAAATTTTAAAATGTACGCTTTTAGGAAAATATGAAAAAATTGCCCCGCAAAAATTAATCGGAACTATTATTATAGAAAGAATATTTGATTTAATATGTTACCTGGTTTTTATCTTTTTCACAGTATTAATTCAATACAAATTAGTAGGAGGCTTTGTTAAAAATAATATTTCAGAATTATTTAAAAATAATGGTGGTGTGCCTGTTTGGATAAAATTATTAATCATAGTCAGCGCCATTGTACTAATAATTTTATTTATAAAATGGCTTGTAAAAAAATACCAGCATAATAGTATCGTACAAAAAATAAAAAAATTTATTGCCGGTTTGTCAGAAGGCTTAGCTACCATCAAAAATTTAAAAAAAAGAGGATGGTTTTTGTTTAATACATTATTAATATGGAGCATGTATCTTTTGCAAATATATATTGGATTTTCAGCTATAAAAGATGTATCACACCTGGGGCTTGATGCGGCCTGCGCCGTACTTACATTAGCTACCTTAGCCATGATAATAACACCCGGCGGACTGGGCACTTTCCCTACAGCCGTATACCTTGTATCACAATTATATAAAATTGATACCGCAGTGGGCGAAGCTTTTGGCTGGCTGATGTGGGGAGTGTCCACTGCTATCATTTTAATATCCGGCCTTATATTTTCAGGAATATTATTTTTTATAAATAAAAAAAAACATATTGAAAAGCGTACAAATTATTCCCGGTAAAATATATACTCTTCCTGATTTACTGTTGCAAATAAAGCGATGGAGACTAACTAATAAAAAAATTGCTTTTACCAATGGAGTATTTGATATTTTACACCAGGGACATGTTAGTTCATTAAGCGATGCCGCCGGATATGCAGACATATTAATCGTAGGTGTAAATGCAGATGCATCAGTAAAAAAATTAAAGGGTGAAACAAGACCAGTTAATAACCAGCAATCCCGTGCATTGATATTAGCCTCAATGATAATGGTAGATGCTGTTGTTATATTTAACGAAGACACTCCTATCCACTTAATTACATCTATATTACCCGATGTATTAATAAAGGGTGGTGATTATACCATTGACGAAATTGTAGGAGCTAAAGAAGTTATAGCTAATGGCGGACAAGTAAAAATAGCGCCTATCATTGAAGGTTTTTCTACTACTAATATTATAAAAAGAATGAGAGGCTAGATGCAATAGATATTTTGCTTAAAGTTTAACGCATAAATAATTTGTACAATATGCAAAAAAAGAAAATGATTGTAAGAGATATCAGTTGGTTATCATTTAACGCCAGGGTGCTGCAGGAAGCTGCCGATGATACGGTTCCGTTAAGAGAAAGAATAAAATTTTTAGGAATTTTTTCCAACAACCTGGATGAATTTTTCAGGGTAAGGGTGGCCACTCTTAAACGGATGATAGAAATGGGCAATAAAGCAAAAATGCATTTGGAAATAAACCCTCAAAGTATTTTAGAAGAAATAGAGGAAAAAATGATGGAGCAGCAGCAGGAATTTGAGCGGGTTTGGAATGACATTTTGAGAGCCTTAAAAAAACAAAAAATATTTTTAGTTACAGAAAAACAAATCAATAAGATACAACAAAAATTTATTCTTAATTATTTTAATGAAGAGATAAGGAGCAATATCGTACCATTAATGATAGAAAGCATACATGGCTTTCCTATCTTAAACGATAAATCTATTTACCTGGCTTGCAAATTATCAAGCAAAGATAAAAGCATACCACAAAAATTTGCACTGGTATCAGTCCCGCCAGGCGCTTGCCCCGCTTCTTAATTTTGCCATCGCACAAAAATGAAAAGCATATTATTTTATTGGAAGATATTATCAGGTTTTGCCTGCCCAGTATTTTTTCATTTTTTGGATACGATACATTTTCGAGCCATATTATAAAAGTAACCAGGGATGCAGAAATTGATATTGATAATGATATATCTACTTCCCTGATACAAAAAATAGAAAAAGGCCTTAAAAATAGAAAAAAAGGCAAGCCGGTACGTTTTGTTTTTGATAAAGATATTGAACCTTCGCTGTTAACTTACCTGGTGAAAAAAATTGGCTTGTCGTTAAAAGGCAATTTAATTCCCGGTGGAAGGATACATAATTTTAAAGATTTTATCAATTTTCCTGAAAGTGTTTTTGAACAAAAAAACGTTCGAAAAAAACCTTTCATACATCCTGCTTTCCATAATAACAACCGTATTGCTGACCTTGTTTTAAAAAAAGATATTTTATTGAACTTCCCTTACCATTCTTTCGAAACAGTGATTGACCTTTTAAGGGAGGCCGCAATAGACCCTGAAGTAATAAGCATAAAAATTACCTGCTACAGGTTAGCTACCAGGTCAAAAATTGTTAATGCCCTTACTAATGCAGTGCGTAATGGTAAGGAAGTGACTGTAGCGCTTGAGCTTAGAGCAAGGTTTGATGAAGAAGCAAACCTGGAATGGAAAGAAGAATTAGAAGAAGCCGGGTAAAAGTCTTGATTGATTTATCCAATATGAAGCTGCATGCAAAGTTATGCCTGATAAAGAAAAGAGTAAAAAATAAAATTACTCAATATGGTTTTATCAGCACCGGAAATGTTAATGAAAAAACAGCTTCGGTATATACAGATTATTGTATACTTACTTCCGATAAAAATATAATGGCGGATATGGATAATATCTTTAATTATATTGAGCAGCCCAAAACAAAAATTGATACTTTAAATACTTGCAAAACATTACTGGTAAGCCCGGTTACCATGCGCAGGCAACTTACACTTTTTATTAATAAAGAAATTCAAGCTGCTAAATCTAAAAAACTGCTGCTATTACTTTAAAGTTAAACTCTCTTAGTGATGAACTATTAATCGAAAAATTATATGAAGCTGCCAAAGCCGGGGTAGAAATAAAAATGATTATAAGAGGTATATGCTGCATGTTTACCGAAAGCAAAAAATATAAAATACCAATACAGGCAGTCAGTATTGTTGATGAATACCTTGAACATGGCAGGGTAATTATATTTCATAATGGTGGTGATGAAAAAGTATTTATTTCTTCGGCAGACTGGATGGTACGCAATATTGATCACCGGATCGAAGTAGCCTGCCCCATCTTTAAAAAAGAAATCCAGGAAGAGCTTAAAGAGATATTGCAAATCCAGTTAAAAGATAATATCAAAGCCAGGATATTGGATAATGAACTTAGTAATACTTACGTAAACCCGAGGAATACAAAAAAAATCAGGTCCCAGGTAGAAACTTATAATTATTTATATCGAAAATTATCAACATAGTTGATTGATAGTTGGCAGATGGCAGCTAATTTTGCTGCCTAGCAGCAATAAATTTAACCTCTTTAATTTACAATATTGAAATTAGCAGCGATAGACATTGGCAGTAATGCAGCAAGGTTATTAATAACAGAAGTAAAAGAAAACGAACTGGGCAATACCATTTTTAATAAATTGAATTTAATAAGGGTCCCATTAAGGTTAGGCTTTGATGTATTTGAAAGTGGCATAATTTCAAATGAAAAAACTGTGATGATATTACAAACAATGAAGGCCTATAAATACCTGATGAATGCTTATGAAGTTACACATGTATTAGCCTGCGCTACAAGTGCTATGAGGGATGCAAAAAATGCTGGTGATATTATCAGGAAAATTAAATTAGAAACAGGTATTTCTATCGAAATAATAAGCGGAGATAAAGAAGCCGGCTATGTATTTGAAAATCATATTGCCGAAAAAATGGATAAAGACCATAGTTACTTGTATATCGATGTTGGCGGTGGCAGTACAGAATTATCTTTTTTTAGCAATGGAAAACTCACTTCAAAAAAATCAATAAATATCGGCACTATCCGCTTACTGAAAAAAACGGTAAATGATGCTGACTGGAATGAAATGAAAGATGCGATCAAAGCATTTATCAAAGGCCATAAAGAAGTGATAGCAATTGGCAGCGGTGGCAATATCAATAAAATATTCAGTATGAGCGGCCGCAAAGACGGCAAACCACTTTCTTTGGAATTATTGAGGGATTATTACAAAGAATTAAGCATATTTTCTTTAAAAGAAAGAATTATAAAATTTAATTTAAGAGAAGATCGGGCTGATGTAATAGTACCGGCTTTGCAAATCTATATTAATGCCATGCGCTGGGCCGGGGCAGAACTAATTCATGTACCCAAAATTGGCCTAGCCGACGGGTTGATAAGACATTTATGGGAAGAAGTAAAAGCATAATTTTTGGTACCCTGCAGTATATTTCGTGGTCTGCCCCTGGCGGATGAGCTTTGTTCTGTTATTTATTTCTTAAGTAAAAAGATAATCTACACGACATATAATTATTTAACTTTATAATCATACCCGGGAAAACAATTAAAATTATATCTGATTTTTCAAAATTTTTATTACAATAATTTTTTGACATAATAAATTTATCGGCCAAATAGCCGATATTTAGTCATTTTTTAAAGTTTATTGCTTAATAAATGTTGCAGCTTTGCTTGTAATTGCTTTCGTAAAAAAAGCTGGTATATTCTTTACACCTACAGATAAAAATGTAGCTCTGTAATAATGCCCATAAAGAATGAAAGTAGAAGTTACAACTGATAAATGCTAGTAATTGGATATATATCCGCTTTTAAAATTATGATTATCAAAGCAACCAATTTTATAAGTACGTAAATGAGTACCATTTTCTAGCTAAAACTCAGTAATTAAAAACGATATTTGCATTTTAATCAATAAAAAATCTTTCCCATCCGCATACAATTATTACATGTCTATTCATAAAGAAATAAAAAAAGTAACTACCCACACTTTATTAAAAATGAAAGCAGCAGGAGAAAAAATTGCCATGATCACTGCATATGATTTTTCTTTTGCGAAAATATTTGACCAGGCAGGTATTGATGTGATTTTGGTCGGCGACAGCGCCAGCAATGTGATGGCGGGCCATCAGACTACTTTACCGATTACCTTAGACCAAATGATCTACCATGCCCAAAGTGTGGTACGTGGCATTGACAGGTGCCTGGTGGTGGTGGATATGCCTTTTGGTTCTTACCAGTCCAATTCAGAAATCGCTTTAGCATCCGCAATAAAAATAATGAAAGAAACCGGCGGACATTCCGTAAAGTTAGAAGGTGGTGCAGAGGCAATAGATTCCGTAAAAAAAATTGTTAGTGCAGGCATACCCGTTATGGGGCATTTAGGCCTTACCCCACAAAGCATTTACAAATTTGGTACTTATACGGTAAGGGCCAAAGAAGAAACAGAAGCTGATAAATTGAAAAAGGATGCGCTGTTGTTACAGGAAGCCGGGTGCTTTGCATTAGTATTAGAAAAAATTCCTGCAGCATTGGCAAAAGAAGTAAGTGAAAGTTTAAGTATACCTACTATTGGAATTGGTGCCGGTGGTAATTGTGATGGACAGGTGCTGGTGATGCATGACATGCTGGGAATTAATACCGAATTTAAGCCACGTTTTTTACGAAAATATTTAGATTTGTTTGAACAGATAACAGGTGCTGTGCAACATTATGTAAAAGATGTAAAGGGCAGGTATTTTCCTAATGAAGGCGAGCAGTATTGAGAATGGGGATTAAGGTAATGGAATTGGGAATTTGTAATTAGGAATTTGGGGTTTGGGGTTTGGGGTTTGAGGTTTGAGGTTTGAGGTTTTCAACTCAGTAGGAGTTTGATATTTATAGATACAATAAATAATCACCAACTCCGTAGGAGCTGAACATTAATAACAAAACGTAATTTAAGCTCAATAAAGACATGCGGTACAAGGGTGCGACGCCAATGAAGCACATTCAAGGTACAACTGATGATAACAAAAGCAACAATTTTTTACGAAGTAAAACATAAAAATGAAATTTTTAAAAGCGCTTAATATTAAAGATGATAACAATGGCGTATCTACAGGACTGATATGGCCAAAAGCAAAAGGAGAAAAAATAAAAAGCTTTTCACCGGTTGATGGAAAGCTGATAGCTACCTGCAAGGGCGCTGATAGGGCCAATTATGAACTGGTAGTGAATAAAGCAACTGAAGCATTTATGGAATGGCGTACCTGGCCCTCTCCCAAACGGGGTGAAGTGGTAAGACAGATTGGTGAAGAACTGCGAAAATTTAAGCAATCTTTGGGTGAGCTGGTAAGCTATGAAATGGGCAAGAGCTTACAGGAAGGGTTAGGCGAAGTTCAGGAAATGATAGACATCTGTGATTTTGCAGTGGGCTTATCCCGCCAGCTGCATGGGCTTACCATGCATAGTGAACGGCCCGGGCACAGGATGTATGAGCAGTATCATCCATTAGGGATTGTTGGAATTATCTCTGCCTTTAATTTCCCGGTGGCGGTGTGGAGCTGGAATAGTATGCTAGCCTGGGTATGTGGTGATGTTTGTATTTGGAAACCGAGTGAGAAAACTCCTTTATGTGCTATTGCGTGTCAAAATATTATCCAAACAGTTTTTAAAAAAATCGTGTACCCGAAGGCGTTAGTGGGTTGGTAATTGGTGGTCGGGAAGCAGGTGAATGGATGGCTAATGACAGCCGCATACCATTGGTTTCTGCTACGGGCAGCACCCGTATGGGCAAGGCTGTAGGTGCAGCAGTTGGACAGCGGTTAGGCAGGTATTTATTGGAATTGGGCGGTAACAATGCCATCATCATTTCTAAAGATGCTGACCTGGATATGGCGTTGATAGGTGCTGCTTTTGGGGCTGTAGGTACTGCGGGCCAAAGGTGTACCTCTACACGGAGATTAATCATTCATGAAAAAATATACAACCAGTTTAAAGAAAAACTGGTAAATGCATATAAACAATTAAAAATTGGCGATCCATTGCAGGAAAAAAATCATGTAGGGCCATTAATTGACACTGACGCTGTAAAAGCGTATTTAGAATCTATTGAGAAATGTAAAGCTGAAGGTGGTAATTTTATTGTAGAAGGCGGTGTTCTTAAAGGCAAAGGTTATGAAAGTGGTTGCTATGTAAAGCCCTGTATTGCTGAAGTAAAAAGCAATTTTGAAATAGTACAACATGAAACCTTTGCGCCTATCCTTTATATAATGAAATATAAAACGCTGGACGAGGCGATTTATTTGCAGAACAATGTACCACAGGGTTTGTCATCGGCTATCATGACGAATAATTTAAGGGAAGCCGAGCAATTTTTATCTACCACCGGAAGTGATTGTGGCATTGCCAACGTAAACATTGGCACCAGTGGGGCAGAAATCGGTGGGGCTTTTGGTGGTGAAAAAGAAACAGGCGGCGGCAGGGAAAGTGGTAGTGATGCCTGGAAAATTTATATGCGCAGGCAAACCAATACCATTAATTACACAGACAAGCTTCCATTGGCCCAAGGAATAAAATTTAATATATAAATTTTTCAAAAACAGGATAAACGGTACAGAAATTTAATAAACTACACTTAATTTAGTATAAAATATAATATAAAAATTAATAATAAGGTATGAATAAGATTTTAATAATTGCAGGAACGGTATTATCCTTGTCGGCAACAGTTATTGCACAGCCGAAAAACTGGCATTTATTGGATAAGGAGACCTCAGGCTCATATGGCATAAGCTTAGATAAAGCCTATGATTTTGTAAAAAGTAAAAAGCTTAAAAGCAAAACAGTATTGGTGGCAGTAATTGATAGCGGCATTGATACTTTGCATGAAGATTTAAAACCGGTAATGTGGCGCAATTCTAAAGAAATACCTGGCAATGGTATTGATGATGATAAGAACGGCTATATTGATGATATTTATGGCTGGAATTTTATCGGTGGCAAAGATGGCCGCAATGTAAAAGAAGACAGTTACGAAGCAGCCAGGGTTTATCACAGGTATAAAGATAAATATGATAATGCCTCGCCTGAAACAACTACTGGATTTAACCAGGAAGAATATGGCATGTGGCTTAAGTCAAAGAAAAAAGTATTGGGTGATGGCGAAAATACCGGATTGGATATAAGTTTTTTAAAGAAAATGTTTGACAATGTATCAAAAAGTGATAGTACACTTAAAGCTGCATTAGGCAAAGATGTTTATACTGGCACTGAGCTGGATGCTTATACTGCTTCAGACGATGGGGCTAAAAAATCAAAAGCCACTATTTTAGGATTAATGAAAGCAAATAACCAGATGGACGCTACTAATAAAGATTTTGTTGGAAGTTTTTCAGATTATATTGAAGGAGAAATGAGAAAGGAAGATGCAAAAAAAACTGTCCCCAAAAATTACAGGCAGGAAATTGTAGGTGATGATGAAACTGATATTAAAGACAGGTTTTATGGAAATAATGATGTAATGGCTTCTACCCCGTTTCATGGTACGCATTGCTCAGGTATAATTGCTGCAGCAAGGAATAATAATAAAGGTATGGATGGTATTGCAGATAATGTAAAAATAATGATGATCAGGGCCGTGCCTGATGGTGACGAGCATGATAAGGATATCGCAAATGCTATTCGCTATGCTGTGGACAATGGCGCCCAGATTATCAGCATGAGTTTTGGGAAAGATTTTTCTCCTGAAAAAGAATGGGTGGATGATGCTGTAAAATATGCTGAAAGCAAAAATGTTTTATTGGTGCATGCTGCAGGGAATGATGCTAAAGATGTGGATGTTGAAGATAATTTTCCTACCCCGAATTATAAAGACAAAAAAACAAAAAGTAATGTATGGATAACTGTAGGCGCCAGCGGAGACCCTACCAACGGCGGGCTTACTGCTAGCTTCAGTAATTATGGTCAAAATGAAGTTGATGTATTTGCTCCTGGCGTAAAAATTTATTCTACTGTTCCGGGTGGTAATACATACGGAGATGCCAGCGGTACCAGTATGGCTTGCCCGGTAGTAGCCGGGATAGCTGCTTTTGTATTGGAGCATTATCCTACGTTAAGTGCAAAACAATTAAAATATGTTATTGAAAAATCTGCAAAAAATCCTGGTGAACTGGTTAAGAAACCAGGTACTGATGAAAAAGTAGATTTAAGCAGCCTTTCTAAAACAGGCGGATTAGTTAATGCATTTGAAGCTATTAAACTGGCATCGACTTTAAAAGGCGATAAAAAACAAACACAAGAAACACTGCCTAAACCTAAAATGACGAATAATAAAAAAGGATAATCAAATAATAAATATACTTAAAGATTATATGGCTATCATAGAATAATTTATCACCAGACCTCTTGTATAATTCGCCTTATCCTCTCCTTCGGAGAGGAATTAAAGGTGAGTTTGAACAAAAAATATGAATTATGCAAGAGGTCTACTGTATAGCGTATAGCCCTGTAATCTTTCTTTTTAAAATTGACAGTATGGCTAAACCATTACCCTCCACCTACCCTGCTTATTTTGAAAAATATGTAACCCTGGTACCGGAAGAAGAATTGCAGGCAGCTTTTAAAACCCAGTTTGATATTATTACTGCTTTTCTTAATGGCATAACTGAAGAAAAATCCACTTATGCATACGCCCAAAACAAATGGACTATCAAAGAAGTAATGCAACATATTACAGATGCGGAAAGGATTTTTAATTACAGGGCTTTATGTATTTCCCGTAAAGAAACATTATCATTACCAGGATTTGATGAAAACTTTTATGCGGCTAATTCTAATGCCAATAGCAGGAGCTGGCAAAGTTTAGTAACAGAATTTATAATAGTCCGGCAATCCACCCAACTATTGTTTGATAGTTTTAACGAAGAAATGTTGATTCGCAGTGGTGTATCTAACAATAATCCTGCTACTGTTTTAAGTTTTGGTTTTATCACACTTGGGCATTGCTACCACCATAAAAAGGTTATTGAAGAAAGATATATGTAACTTAAAATAATTTCATAAAAAAAATCGCAACCTTTTTAATGGCTGCGATTTTTTTATGAATGAAGCTGTTTAAACTTTTAAGATTATGGTGCTTATATTGCGGCCGGTGGGGACACCGGCCGCGGCAAACGGCTATGGCCGGTGTCCCCACCGGCCATCTTAGCTATAGCAGTCTTATTAATAAAAGTTTAAACAGCTTCAATATTAATCAAAATAGTTTTAATTAGCTTTTGCCAGATTGCTTTGACGTATCATATTATTCATTATGCGTACTGTCTCATCAATATAAATATCACTGCTTATTTTTTTTATAAACAGTTTGTTCTTTTCAGATTTTTCTTTTGAGGCATTGATAGATGCCATATCTGACAATGGATTTTTTACATCTAACTCTTTTTGTGCTTTACTCAAATCATCTAACTGTTTAAATGTATTCTTAAATTGTTTTTGCTCTTCTTTATATTTTTCGAGGTTTAAAGGAACTTCTTTATTATTGTTTTGAGCCAGCCAGTTCACTTCAGTTTTAATTTTTTCAAAAGTTGTATTTTTATTCAGCTCCTCTTTAGCTGTAGCAATAATTGCATCCGTACTAAATGTACTGGTCCAGGGCATATAACTGGCTTTTGCTATTTCATCCCAGCTTAAGGAAGCCTCATTATCCTTTTCCCTGAATTTTAAATAGTCAAACCTGTCTGGTAAAATAATATCAGGAACTACACCACGAAGCTGGGTAGCACCACCATTTATCCTGTAAAACTTTTGAAGGGTCAATTTTATACTTCCTAAATCTTCTGTATTACTATTTCCAAATAATTTATTCTCTGATTGCGGATTTAACGGAATATTACGTTCAACTGTACCTTTACCATAGGTAGAAGTACTGCCTATGACAATACCACGTTTATAATCCTGGATTGCTGCAGCAAATATTTCTGAAGCTGAAGCACTCATTTCATCTACCATTACAGTTAATGGCCCGGTATATAATATATTCTTATCTTTATCTTTTAAAACAGTAGCTTTTTCATCCCGTCCTTTTACCTGGCAAATAGGGCCCTCTTCTATAAAAAGTCCTGCCATTTGCACTACATCATATAAAGACCCACCACCATTGCCTCTAAGATCAAGTACAATACCTTCCACTTTTTCAGCCTGTAGTTTTTTAACTTCATTAGCAACATCTACTGCACACCTGGCCCCATCTTCCCTGCTGAAATCAGCATAAAATTCAGGCAAATTAATATACCCGATCTTATGTTCTCCATTAATAATAACGCTTTTTGCAAATACATCATCCAACTTAATATCATCTCTTAATATGCTGATCACTTTTGATGACCCATCAATACGCTTAATAGTTAATTTAACTTCCGTGCCTTTCTCAGCTCCCCTTATTAACTTTACAGCATCGGTTACTGCATACCCGGTTACATCTACCGGTTCACTATTACCCTGGGCTACTTTTAAAATCTCATCATTTTCCTTTAATTCCCCACTTTTCCAAGCCGGACCACCGGTAACTAAGCTGGCTATTTTAATTTTTCCATCTTCGTCTTTTAACTGGGCCCCAATTCCAAAGAACCTGCCACTCATAGTTTCGTTGAAAGAGCGTAAATCCACGGGAGGAAAATAATTGGTATGCGGATCCATTTCCGCGGTAATAACATTTACAAAACTGCTGAAATTTTCATCAATAGTTTCCCTGTTCTTTTAGTGGTAAAGTATCTTTCAATTTGCTTTTTACCTGCTCTCTTGCTTCTCTTTCTAAAGTAGTATCAGCTTTCACTTTGTACTCTTTGGTACCCTTATTTTTTCCCTGTCTGCCTGCATGTCCGTAAACCTGCTTAAGGTTAAATATTTAAGCCTTTACGCCACCGGTCTTTTCGCTCTTCTTCAGTTTTAGGATAGCTGATTTTTTCAGGATCAAGCAGAATAGATTCATTGGCAGAAAAATCAAAAGGCTTGCTAAGCAATTCTGTATACAAAACAGATACTTCTTTCAATCTTTTTTGATAGGCCTCATTAACAGAAAAAAAAGATTCTATTTCCTTAGTCCCATGTATTTCATCATCCACCACATCTTCATATTTTTTAAAGGATTCAACATCCGATTGTAAAAGGATATTTTTATCATTGTCCAGCTCCGCTGTAAATTTATACAGCACGGTTTTAGAAAAGGCATCATCAATCTTTTTAGGACTAAAATGACCTTCTTCCAATATTAACCCGATATTGCGTAATATTTTTGCATATTTAGTTTTTGGATTATCATTATTTTCAGTATTTCCCTGGCTTTTAAAAGCTATAAATAAACTGGCACCCGTAAGAAACAGGATAACAGGCATAAATTTTTTACTCATCATAAATTTCACAATTTGTTGCATGTAGTAAAAATAACGAAAAAACGCAGATATTATTGGGCAAAAAGCTTGTATTAACGCAAATCTTTTCTTAAAATTACATGAATGGTAATTCCTATAAAAGTTAAAACCTCCCTGGAAATTATTTCTAACGATAACTTAATTTCTCTCAGCTGTGTTGAGAGTTTTAAGAAACTTATATTTCTTCTATACAAATATCATTTTAGTAGCAATTAACTTTTAATCGAATACCAGGTACCCTTACCCTCTCCATTCTGTTGGAGATAATTATTTTGTACCAAAGATTCAAGATGTTTTTTAACTGTATTTCTATTAGCGTTGGTTAGCACAACAATTTCTCTTACGGTTATACGTCCACGGGATTTTGCCAGGTTAAGAATTTGTAAGGATAATTCCGGTAATTGGCCCATCAGCAATTTCTCCTTTTCCAGCTTTACTTCGAGCCGTTGTTTTTGTCGCAGGGCTTTTAAAAAAAATAATATCCAGGGTTGCCAGTTGGGATTCCCCGATTTAAGTGTTCCCTGTGTTTGTCGTAAAGCAAGGTAATAACCTTCTTTACTTTGCTCAATTACTGCTTCCAGCGAACTGTAAGGCACATAAGCATATCCGTATTTTAAAAGTAAATAGGTTGTAAGCACTCTGGATAAACGGCCGTTTCCATCCTGGAAAGGATGAATCGCTAAAAACTCAACAATAAATATTGCCGTAATCAGCAAAGAATGTAACTTCTTTTCCGCACAGGCCTGATTTGTCCAAGCCACCAGTTCTTCCATTCGTAGTGGTGTTTCATACGGACTCGATGTTTCAAAAACAATACCAAGACTTTTACCGTAAGGATCAAAAGCTTCAACATGGTTGGGTGATTTTTATAACGTCCTTTATGCCAGAAATCTTTTTCGCTGTATTCCAGTAATTCGGCATGCAGTTGTTGAATGTAATTTTCTGTTAGAGGAATGATTTCATAATTTTCAAAGATTAAATTCATCACTGCCGAATATCCTGCTACTTCCTGCTCATCTCTTGAAGTAAATTTTTGCATGGATAAATTACTAAGCAGGTTTTCAACTTCTTTATCATTTAGCTTGCTCCCTTCAATACGTGTAGAGGAACCAATGCTTTCGATAGTAGCAATTTTTTTTAAAGCCGTTAGTTGTTCCGGTGCGATTTGTCCGATAGCTTTCCACGCTCCTTTAAATTCATCTATTCCAGAAATCAATGAAAGAATTTCTGTTGTAATTTTGATACTATCGATATTAATACCCATATTTTTATCCATATTTACCCATAAATATAACAAATATCCATAAAATTACCCATAAATATCCATATTCCGAATTTTTTTGATAATGCTTACTATTTCATTAGCTGTAGTTTTGGACGGCTTTAAACAAATTGGTTGGCTTGGTGAATAGGATAGTTAATTATTTTTGATATATTTTTTTGCTTTACGAAATCAAGATTTTGATAATACTTTTTTCGTAAAATTGTTACAATGAATTAATATCAACTTAAATATAGCATATCCATATTTGGAAATATATTTTATATGTTCGTATATTCGATAGTTGGCCGAAATATTAAAACCGACTTTATGAGCATAGAAAATCTTTAAACTTTGAATATGGCAATAAGCACAAATAGCGTTATCCACTATACTCAAAATCTCGATTCGCTAATTGGGATTATTAATTGCAAAGGTTTAAGATTTAAATACTGTTTGGAAGAATACAGTTTTCATAAAATGAACAATGCCCCAGCCGCATTGCCCATGGTTTCCTTTTGCGACATACCAATTTCTGAAGTTAAGAAATGAAGGACATGATCTTACAATAGAATCCTCAGAACTTCAAAAGTATTATTCTTACATAAAGAATTATGAAGGCAGGTTAGTGAAGGGCAAAGTGAATGATGAAAATTACAGATTCTATAATGAACGTGAATGGCGTTATATACCTCCAAAAGATGATATAAAAGGTGCTTTGTTATGGATTGACGGAAAGATTTATATGAAAGACAAAGAGCAATACAATCAAAAAATCTCGGACTGTTATTTAAAGTTTTCTCACACAGACATTTCATATCTAATAGTTGACAATGATGATGAAATCCCAACACTTTTAGACACTTTGGATAAGATTTTTGAAGACACAGCAACTGCAAAAGAGCTTAGGATACTTGCAACTAGAATTATGACAAAAAATCAAATTTGGAATAATTTCTAAACGATGGAATTTGTCGGAGAGAATTATCGAACCGCCCGAATCAATGAAGCTATTTGTATGATATACAGTATTGGCGAGGGTTTCCCCCAAAATATAAATGGGACAGAACTGAATATTTCAGCTTTGTCCCATTATGGGTAACTAATGGGGCTCGAACCCACGACCCTCAGAATCACAATCTGATGCTCTAACCAACTGAGCTATAGCTACCGTTTAATTATGCTGCAAAAATAATGAAAAACATCTTTTAATAGAAATATTTTATTGAACTCACTCACATGCAATAAAAACTTTGTAGTATCATCGCATAAAATGGTTTTGAAAGGCCCTGCTATTCCGCTACTTTTGTGCGCTTTAATTATTCATTATGATTTGGGTAGAATGTATTTTGCTTATTGTAATTCCTGTGTTTTGTAGCTGGCTAACTTCCCGGATAGTTATAAAAATATTATTCTATCCACAACAACCGGTTAAGATTTTTGGCACAACATTACAAGGTGTCTTTCCTAAAAAAAAACAATTATTGGCCCAAAAGCTTGCCCAATGGCTCAGGAGTAAATTTATATCCTATAGTGAAATAGAACAAAGAATAACAGATCCTAAAAACTTCCAGCAATTAAAACCGGATATTGAAAAACATATTGATAATTTTTTACGAAATAAATTAAAAGATGTATTTCCCATGATTGCTGCTTTTATTGGTGATAAAACAATTAATCAATTAAAACAGGCGTTTTTAAATGAGCTGGAAACATTGTTTCCGGTACTAATAAAAAGCTATATAGATAATTTGAAAGATAAACTCGATATAGAAAAAATAATAACAGAAAAGCTCAATAATATTACACTCCATGAAATAGAAGCGAACTTTAACACTCATGCAAAAAAGCGGCTACAATATGTAGCTATACTTTTTGGTACTTTAACAGGTATTATACAGATTATTGCTAAAATTATTTTTATTACTAGTGCTTCTTAAAATTACATGTTACCATTCATCAAGTAAGTACTTGTTTAACCAGACATAAATCAGGACTTTTGATGAATATTTTTTTTTAATTCTAAAATATCAATAAAGTAGTAATGATAAAATCGATGAACACCTTAGTTGTGATAATAATATTATTATGTACAGTAAGCCTGACTTATGCACAAGTACCCGGGGGCAGAGGACAAAATATGAATGTAGGCCATTTTTATGGAAAAATACTGGATGCAGCAGGCAAACCAATTGATGCCGCATCCATACAGCTTATCCAAAACAAAATGGACACTGTTACCAAAACAAGAAAAGATGTAATAGTAGCCGGTATGCTTACAGATAAAAAAGGTGAATTTAGCCTGGAAGGATTACCGGTAATGGCTGCATACAACTTGAAAATTACTGCTATCGGTTATAAAGAAATTGTGCAAAAAGTAAATTTTAATATAGATATGAATGCTGCTAAAAACGGCGATTTTAGCAGCATGCTAAAAAGCGTAGATAAAGACTTAGGCAATATAAAGCTTGAAGTAGACATCCAGCAATTAAGTAATGTAACTATATCTGCTACTTCATCTTCTGCCTTACAAATGAGCATTGACAGGAAAATATTTAATGTAGAAAAAAACTTAACCAGTGTAGGTGGTACTGCTATTGACGTAATGAGGAATGTACCATCAGTAAATGTTGATATTGATGGTAACGTAACTTTAAGAAATGCACCACCGCAAATATTTGTAGATGGAAGGCCCTCTACCCTTACGCTGGAGCAGATACCTGCTGATGCCATTGCGACAGTGGAATTAATTACCAACCCTTCTGCCAAATTTGATGCAAGCGGTGGCGGGTCAGGTATATTAAATATAGTATTAAAAAAGAACAGGAAAGCCGGTTATAACGGTAGCGTAAGGGCTAATATTGATTCCAGGGCCAGGCCAAGCCTTGGTGGTGACTTTAATGTTAAACAGCAAAAAGTAAATTTCTTCGCCAATGCCCAATTAGGTTTGCGGAAATCTATAAGTACGGTCAACAGTATTCGTACCGATTTTTTAGATACTGGCGTGGTACATTTAAACCAAAATAACAACCCTATAAACCGCGGATATTTTGGTTTTGGAAGATTAGGTTTGGATTACCTGATTGATAACAGGAATACACTGACTATCGGGGGCAACTATGTTCAGGGCGAGTTTAATAGTAATGACCAAATAAATATTTCTCGTGACACTTCTTTTTATATCCCTCAAACTGTTTCTGCTGACAGGGGTTTTAGAACCAGCAATAGCACTAGTAACTTTACCAACTATGGCGCTGCCTTAAGTTTTAAACATAATTTTGCTAAAGCCGACAAAGAACTTACAGCAGATATAAACTATAACAACAGTAAAAATGAAAATGTAAATGACTTTAATACACAATATTTTTTACTAAATAATGATCCAAAATCACCTGTAATAGCTGAGCAAAGCCGTGGTGGTGGAACTACTGATTTCTTTACAGCACAAATGGATTTTGTAAACCCGTTGAGCAAAACTTCTAAAATGGAAATGGGTGTAAGGGCAGCCCTGCGAAACTTTACCAGCTTTAATGATAATTATGTAAGGAATGGCCAAACCAACTTATACTAATTCCTGGCTTAAGCAATAATTACGAATTTAACGATGCTGTATATGCAGCCTATACTACCTATTCACAACAAATAAAAGACTTTAGTTTCCAACTGGGAATGCGAATTGAAAGCAGCGAATACAATGGAAACCTTATTTCACAAAATAAAACATTCGACAATAAATTTCCATTCAGTTTATTTCCCAGTGCATTTTTATCTTATAGATTAACGGATAAACAGGATATACAATTAAATTATTCAAGAAAAATCAACAGGCCCAATTTTTTCCAGCTGATTCCTTTTATTGATTATACTGATTCATTAAACCTTACCAAAGGCAATCCGGATTTAATACCTGAATTTACCAACCTGGTGGAGTTTTCTTATCAAAATCAATACAAAGCCAATAACAGTTTTTTAGCAACATTATATTTTCGTAATACGGACAACCTGATCACCCGTTTTCAATACAGGGATATCAATCCAAACCCCGGAAAAACCGATAGTGTAATTATTAGCACTTATGCAAATGCCAATAAAAGCTATACATATGGTTTAGAACTTACCGGTAAAAATAAAATTGCCAAATGGTGGGATATTACTACAAGCATTAATCTTTTTAACGCCACTTTGGAAGCCGGCAATTTAGAAGGTGGTGTAGATAATTCATTATTCAGCTGGTTTTAAAAAGTTAACAACAACTTTAAATTACCAAAAAATTATTCTATACAATTTTCAGGAGATTATACAGCTAAAACTTTGCTGCCCCCAAGCGGTGGCAGTGGCCGGGGCGGCGGAAGAGGCGGTATGTTCAGTGGCGGTGGTTTTGGCCAATCTCAGGCGAGTGCGCAAGGGTTTATAAAACCTATCTACTCATTTGACATAGCGCTAAAAAAGATTTTTGGAAAAACACAGCTTCTTTAACTTTACAGATGAGTGATGTTTTCAGGACAAGGCTGTATGCCACACATGCCGAATCACAATTTTTTATCCAGGATAATGAACGCCGCAGGGATCCACAACTGGTAAGGCTAAACTTTAACTGGCGCTTCGGAAAATTCGATGTGTCATTATTTAAACGTAAAAACCTTAGGGGCGAAATGGATAATATGCAAAATATACAATCCGGGATGGGGCAGTAAGGATGTTGAATTGTTAATATCTTATTAGGTTATAAAGAAGTCAAGTTTTTCAAACTTGACTTCTTTATTTTTGTACTTAACTTTTTTGCAGCTATTAAACAGCCGTTGCAGCTTGCAACGCCAGAGGCGGTGGTCGCACTCTTATACATTTATATCTTTATTCATCTTTATTCACGCAAAGACGCAAAGTTGTTAAGCCACAAAGCATATCTATCTTTGCTCCTTAGCGTCTTTGCGTGATCATGCCCGCTTCAATAAAAGCTAAATATCCATACAACTGTTGAATGGAGCGTCGCCACCGCAGTTCAATCAGGGTACCACAGCCGGTTACAAAAACGGTAACTGCTTTTTATAAGCAGCCTTTTTATTGTGTTTTGGTTTTAAATTGCCGTTTAAAATATTTTAGCATGAAGCAAGTCAGTTTTAAAAAATTATTGCCACATATCGTAGCAGTTATAGTCTTTTTATTGGTGTCGGTTATTTATTGCAAACCGGTTTTGGAAGGCAAAACATTAAGCCAGCATGATATACAGGGATGGAAAGGCATGGCGCAGCAATCATTTGAAGCAAAAGAAAAAACAGGGCATTTTCCTTTATGGACGAACAGCATGTTTAGCGGAATGCCTGCTTACCAGATTGCAATGGATTCGCAGACCAATATAGGTGAAGGGGTTACTTACATTAATAAAATATTTTCATTAGGTCTCCCGATGCCAATAAGCTTTTTCTTTTTAGCCTGCTTATGCTTTTATATTTTATGCCTTGTGGGCGGGGCTAATCCCTGGCTGGGCATATTAGGAGCTATTGCTTACGCTTATTCAACCTACAACCCTATTATCATTGGCGCAGGCCATAATACTAAAATGTTTTCCATAGCTTTTGCTCCCATGGTTATAGCAGGAATATTGCTATTGTTTCAAAAAAAATATTTATTAGGATTTGTAATTACTGCATTTTTCACGTCCAACTTAATCGGGCAAAATCACTTACAAATTGTTTACTATACCATAATTATAATTGCAGCAATGGCTGTTGCCTATCTAATTAAATGCATTAAAGAAAAACAAATTGCACATGCACTCAAAGCATTAACGCTGGGCTTAGTGGCAGGTTTAATTGGCCTTGGCACTACAGCAGTGACCATGCTACCTACATTTGAATATGCCAAAGAATCAATGAGGGGCGGCGTATCGCAGCTTAGCTTAGAAAAAGACAGCACAAATAACAAAACCAAAGGAGGTCTGGATAAAGATTATGCTTTGCGATGGAGCTTTGGCAAAATGGAAACTTTTACCATAATGATCCCGGGATTATTTGGCGGTAGCAACGGTGGGGATGAACATGACAACTCTGCGAAAATGGTTGAAAAATTAACTGAAATTGGTGTGCCTGAAGAAAATGCTGTTGGCATAACAAACGGGTATTCTTACTGGGGCGGTATGTCCAGTTTAAGTGAAACTACATCCGGGCCCGCATACATAGGTGCAATTGTTTGTTTTTTATTCATTTTTGGAATGGTGTATTTAAAAAGCTGGCACAAGTGGTGGATAGCAACGGCAAGTATTATAGGCATTGTATTTGCCTGGGGAAGCAGCTTCCAGGCATTTAACTATTTTATGCTGGATTACTTACCTTTTTACAGCAAATTCAGGGCACCTAGCATGGCCATGGTAATCCCACAATTATGTATCCCATTATTAGGCGTTTTAGGTTTATCACAGTTAATAAGTACAGAAAATAACTGGACAGAAGCATGGAAAAAACTAAAACTATCTGTTTTAATTACAGCTGGTGTATTGCTTGTATTAAGCCTGTTTTATTTTACTACCGATTATACAGGCAAAGGCGATGCCCAGATAAAAGATAATTTCAAACAAAATTTTCAGCAGGTTCAGCCTGGGCAACCGGTACCACCTCAATTGGAACAACAGGCAGATGAAATGAGCAAAGGATTAATAAAAGCCCTAAGGGAAGACCGGAAAAGTTTAGCCGGAAAAGATTTGGCCAGGACGTTTGTGCTGATAACCCTTGCGGCATTATTATTAGGATTATTTGTAAAGAAAAAAATAAATGCGTTGTTGCTTACCGTTAGCTTGATTTTCCTTACCGGCTACGATTTATTAAGCATTGACCAGAAATATTTAAACGCTGATAATTACAGGGAAGCAGAAGAAGTAGAGGCAAACTTCACCCCCACTGCTGTTGATTTGCAAATAAAGCAGGACCCTGATCATGCTAACGTAAGGGTGTTTAACCAAACTGTAAATTTTACAAATGAATCTTTAACATCTTATCACCACAATTCTATTGGCGGTTACCATCCTGCCAAACTTGGTCTGTATCAGGATATTATTGAAAACCAATTAGGCAAAGGCAACATGCAGGTATTTAATATGCTGAATACCAAATATTTTATTGTACCCGACCAGGCAGGCACACCGGTGGCACAAATAAACCCTGGTGCTTTTGGAAACTGCTGGCTGGTAAAAGGTATAAAATTTGTAAATACAGCAAATGAAGAAATGCTGGCATTGGATAATACCAACTTAAAAGATACTGCGGTAGTAAATAATGATTTTAAGGCTACAATAAAACAATTGCCACAATTTGATTCATCAGCTTTTATCAAATTAGCTAAAAGAGAAAATGATTATATTAGTTATACTTTTTCTTCATCCACCGCACAATTTGCAGTATTAAGTGAAGTGTATTACAGCGCCGGGTGGAATGCTTATATAGATGAACAAAAAACAGGTTATGCAAAGGTAAATTATGTGTTACGTGGCTTGTATGTACCGTCGGGCAAGCATACAATAGAATTTAAATTTGAACCTAAATCATTTATTATAGGCAGAAATATAACAATCTGGAGCTATATTTTAATATACTTGTCACTCATAGCAGCTATTGTGTATTATATAAAAAATAAAAACAATAAAAAAATATTGGTTGAACCTTCCGGGCCTTTAAAATAACACATTGAATATATTAAGCATAGTATCTTACAATTTTTTACCGCCAAAAATGGGTGGTCAAAAAGGCATTGCTTTGTTTTATAAATTTTTTGCTTCGCATGTAAACCTGATTTGTATAACTACAAAAAATAATGATGTTGCTTTTGCTGAAAATTATAGAGTACTGAATATTTTAAGTAACAATCCGCTTCGTTATATTAATATCTTTTATTTTTTTTCTCTAAAAAAAATTATTAAAAAAAATAAAATTACCCATGTAATTATTGAGCATCCTTATTATGGATGGCTGGGTGTATTGCTAAAATGGTTTTGCAAAATAAAGCTGGTTGTTCACTCACATAATATAGAAGCGCTAAGGTTTAAAAGTATGAATAAATGGTGGTGGGGCATTTTATGGAATTATGAAAAATTTACACACAGGAGGGCTGATATTAATTTTTTTATACATGATGACGATAAAGCTTACGCCATAAATAAATTTAAATTAAATGCCGAAAAATGTTCTACCATTACGTATGGTTTTGAATTAAAAAGAACTCCCTCCTTTGAGGAAATATTAGCTGCCGGAAAAATTATAACTGCCCGATATGCTATAAAGCCTGAAGAAAAAATTATATTGTTTAATGGCACCTGAATTATAAACCCAATCTTGATGCAGTTGATATTATTTTAAAAGAAATTAACCCCTTACTTTTAGCTGAGAAAAATTTCAAATACAAAATAATTATTTGTGGAAAAAATTTGCCTGCATCCTATAATGAATTAAAAGATTTCAGTGATAAAAATATTATTTATGCAGGATTTGTAGATGATATTGCACTATTTTTCAAAGCTGCAGATATTTTTATCAACCCCGTAACAGATGGCGGGGGCATCAAAACAAAACTAGTAGAAGCTTTAGGATACAATGTTTCAGTAATTAGCACAGCAAATGGCGCTATCGGTATCCCTTTAACAATTACAGGTGAAAAAATGAAAGTATTGGAAAATGATGACTGGAAAAAATTTGCCGGAAAAATCATAGAATGCAATGATGCTAGTGATATACCACCTGAATTTTTTGATCATTTTTATTGGGGAAATGTTGCTAAAAAGGCTGCAGCTGCTATTGCTTAAAATATTATAACACTTTATAAAAAATATGGCCTTCCCGCTATAATCTTTTTGAAAATCCGATCAGCCTGAAAACATTTTTACTAAATGCTGCCCATTGCTTAAATGTATACTTACTCCGGTTTTGATAAATCAATTTAGATGACAGCATTCCAACAAAAAAAACTGGTATAGTAAATAAATAAAAAAAAAGATCAATTAAAAACCACCTAACCCCAAATTGTTTTCTTATTCTTAAAAAATTAGACAACATAATTTGCAATCCTTTGCGGTCAAATAAATTAAAATATCCTTTGCCTGATGACCCGAAGGTTTCATTGGCAGTTTCACCTTGCAGGTGAATAATATTTAAATCCCCATAAATACAAAGTTTACCAATTTTTCGCAACCTGCTGCACCACTCCGCTTCTTCAGCATATAAAAAGAAATCTTCATCCAGCAAACCTGCTTTTTCTATAGCGTCTCTTTTAACCATTAAAAATGCACCGTTTATCCAATCTACTTCTACAATCCCTTTAGCATGTTGTACATTTGGTTTTTTCACTTTAAAAATACCTGCAATACATTTAAGCATAGCGCCTACATATGGTAATGGCAACAGGTAATTTAAACCGCCTTTCATAAAATAATTACCGGAGATCTGGGAAGTCCTGTCAGGATTTAATAATTGTACACCGCAGGCAACATAACCGGATATGGAAAAATTATTACAACAAATACCAATAGCATTATCCTCTACAATTGTATCCGAATTCAACAGCAACACCATTTTCCCTTTTGCTTGCCTGATGCCTTCATTATTGCCCCTTGCAAACCCGGCGTTGTAAGTCATTTTAATAAATCGTACTACAGGGAAATATTTCTCCAGCATTTCACCGGTATTATCCTGTGAATGATTATCTACTACAATCACTTCAAAATCCACATCTATAGTAAATGCATACAAGCTTTGCAGGCACTGCTGCAATAACACCGGCGTTTTGTAATTGATAATAATTATAGAAAGATCCATGATAATATTAGCTAACTAAACTCAAACTTAAAGTTTTAATACTATTTTTGAACCATTTATGAAAAAGAAAATATGAAAACAGCATTAATAACAGGAATAACCGGCCAGGATGGTGCATATCTTGCAGAACTTTTATTGCAAAAGGGATATAATGTGCATGGGATAAAACGCCGCAGCTCTTTAATGAACACGGATAGGATTGACCACCTGATTTTTAATAAAAAAATAGCAGAGAGGTTTCATTTGCATTATGGTGACCTGACTGATTCTTCGAATATTTTACGCATTATACAACAAACACAACCTGATGAAATTTATAACCTGGCAGCACAAAGCCATGTACAGGTAAGTTTTGAAACCCCAGAGTATACAGCCAATTCCGACGGTATTGGTGTATTAAGAATTTTAGAAGCAATAAGAATTTTAAATTTAGAGAAAAAAACACGTTTCTACCAGGCCTCCACTTCTGAATTATATGGCAAAGTGCAGGAAATTCCACAAAATGAAAACACACCTTTTTATCCCAGGTCTCCATATGGCGTAGCTAAATTATACGGATATTGGATAACGGTTAATTATCGTGAAGCTTATGGATTGTACGCTGTTAATGGTATTTTATTTAATCATGAAAGCCCGTTGAGAGGTGAAAGTTTTGTAACACGAAAAATAACAATTGGTGTTGCCCAAATTGTTTTAGGAAAAGAAGATATGCTGTTGCTTGGCAATATGGATGCAAAAAGAGATTGGGGCCATGCAAAAGATTATGTAGAAGGTATGTGGCTGATGATGCAGCAGGACGAGCCGGAAGATTTTGTGCTGGCAACCGGCATCACCACTTCAGTGAGGGATTTTATAAGGATGTCGTTTAATTACCTGGGTATAGAAATAGAATTTAAAGGCACTGATGAAAAAGAAAAAGCCTTCGTGGTGAAATGTAATAATCCACAATGGCAACTGCCAATTGGCAGGCAAGTTGTAGGCATACACCCGAGGTATTTCCGCCCGGCAGAAGTAGATTTATTAATTGGGGATGCTACTAAGGCAAATACCAAACTTGGCTGGAAGCCAAAATATGATTTACAGATGCTGGTAAATGAAATGATGGAAGAAGAAATAAAATTCCAGCAATTAAAATAAGACGAAATATTTTGTTACCAGCTTAATATTTTTCCTCAGCATCGTTGTAGCCTGCCCCGTCCGAAGGCGGGGTCACTTCCTTGTACCGCATACCCGGACTCATCTTTTATCGAAGCATATTTTAAGCTTAATTGCGCAACTATGCTTTGTATCATTATACTACTTTTTATGAATTGCACCGCTCTTTAGAGCGGTGACAAATAATCATAATCTTTTTATGTGGCTTTAGCCACTAACCTATAAAATGTTTATGGCTAAAGCCATTATTAATTTATTTTAATATTTCCTCCGCCCTATAGGGCGGAGCTACCAGTATATAAATCAGGATGGCACCATTCGGAGATGTATTATTCTGAAAATAAAAAGATGAATAAAAATTCAACTGATCAATGGCTGCCGGACAATGTCATTTAGCTAAGGAACTAATGTCACCCTTTCAGGGTTTTTGAACATTTTTTGCTATTGATTACTACAGTAATGGCACCCCGTTGGGGTTAGTAATCCCGAAGGGATGTAATTATTGTAGATAAATAAGCAATCACAATAAGTATAACAACCCTGAAAGGGGTGATATTAGTAAAGTACAATTCTTAACTAAATGACATTGGGCTGCCGGATAGAAGCGTATACCCTCCCGCATTTTGCGGGATGAGGAGTAGCAGCGTATAGCCGGTACCGAAGATGAGATGAATTATGCTGCTGGCAGCCCCGAATACTATAATTTTTTTGTAAAAAAATTTTTTACCAATTTAAATGGGGCTATGATGAAGCCAAGTATAACTTCTTTATAAAAAGAAAATTTATTACCATACACCTTCCGGTTAATTTTTATATGCTTTGCTATTGCTGCAAATTGCAAATAACATAAAAGATTATAAACAATACTTCGTGTTGTTCTAAAATGTAAAGGAATAGACTGATGATATTTTTTTCTGGCTAATTTAAAATCTTCCATGGCAATTTTTATACAGTCCAATATCTTTGATTTGTCAAAATGTATAAGCTCTATTAACTGATAGCTAGTTAATCCAAATCTTTCAAAATCTCTCGATAGTGGATTGGCCCAGTTGGTTTCAGGGTTTAGCAATTGAACCATTGGCAATTGCTTTGCAGCATCTGATGTGCTTAACCACGTAATACCGCTTGAACAGCCCAGCAGCAATGTACAATAATGAGTTAGTGCTGCGGTTTCCCTGATGCTTAATCCACTTCCATCAATAACTTGTTTGTTGATGCTATTAATTTTATTAGCCGAAGAAAGAATAACTGCTACATTTTTTGCCCGGTTAAAGCTTCAGCAAGTTCTATTGCAAAATCTTTATTAATTTTTGACTGGCCACTTTGGGGAGCAAATTCAAATAAAATAACCTGGCTGTATTTATTTAGTTCATGCTGATGCGCAAATAAATTTGCTTTTTCCTGTTCTTCAATTGACAAACGCAATACCGGGGTTACAGGCAAAGTAATCAATTTGTGATATCCCCTAAAAATTGCAGAGCGAATGCATCCATCATAATTAGCCTGGTTACTTCCCATGATGTGAGTAATAATAACTTCATCAAATTCACCTTTATCTTTCCTATTAAGCAATTCTTTTTTAAGCTTTCTAAAAGCAGCCTCATCATTTTTAGCAACATCAGTCACTACCATTATGTCATCTACAAAAGGGTTACCGCTAATAATGGATTTACAAAAATCCGCAATAGCCCAGGTAAGGTGGCAACCCGGATAATCTGCTTTGATTTGCCGTGCCACCGCTGTTGCATATAAGCAATCTCCATTGGAGAAAAGCTGAACTAATATTATTTTTTGGGGTACATTCATGAATTAGAATCATTCATCATCATTTCAGCTAATTGTTCAAATGATATTTCAGGTCTCCATCCTAAAGAAAAAATTAAAGCAGGATCAGAAACGAGCTGGCAATACTCCGGAATAAAATCATTTTTTACTATTACATGTTCCTTCCAGTTTTTATCTACGATTGAAAAGCATTGCTGCAGCCATTCTTCTATCGAATATCCTATTCCAGAGCCAATAACAGCTTCGTAAATTTTATCCTGTTTAACTAATGTCCAAACTGCATTAACCACATCACCTGCAAAAAGTCCATTCTTTTTTACAGTAATATCTCCTATTTCCAATTTTTCCGTGCTGCCTTTTGAAATGCGTTTAGCCGCTTCCGTTATTTTTTTACTCATATGCCTCTCCGTACGCAACGGGCTGTCGTGATTAAAAAAATAACCAATGTAGACTTTTAAACCAAGCTTTCTAAAATATTTTGCGGCATATACAGATTGTATACGTGCCATAGAATAGGCATCCCTGGCTTCAAATTCATCAGTTTCACTTATTGGCTTTGCTTCGTTTTTAAATTGCAACCCGCTTCCTGAAATAAAAACCTTTGTATGTGGTGAAAATTTTTAACTGCTTCCAAAATATTTAGTGTGCCGGTGCTGATAGTAGCATAGTTTTCAAATAACACTTCATGTTTTGTAGTGGAATTGGCAGCTAAATGAAAAATATAATCCGGCTGGTTATTTTTTATTAAATCAGCTACTTTATTGTATTCAATAAGCAGGTTATTATTTTTCCTATACACAGGAATAATAGTGTAGTTTTCTTTTTGCAATAGTTGGCTTAAATAAAATGCATCCTGGCCTGCTGCACCAAAAATTATAGCTTTCATTTAAATATGTATTTCTTTTTTTACAACAAATGTTGCAAAAGTATATTGGTATTTGCCTAAATAATTAAAATCCGGGTTTTCGCATTTCCAATCCGGTTCATCTACTAATTTACAATCCGGCATTAAAGATAATAAACGCACTTTTAAATCCTGCTCTGTATAAAACCTTGCATCCACTTCGGGCTTAGGATCGCCTTGCTTCCATGCTTCCTTAAAATCGCAAGTGATTATTGCGACACCGCCCGGTGCTAACAATCCATCAATGCATTGTATAAAAGACGTATCATCTGGATCATGCTCAATTACTGATGTTGAAAAAATTATATCGTATGAATTTTTGTTGGTTGAGGGCTTGGTATAATATTCCTGCAAATAGTAATTTAGCATAGGATCAATTTCTTCAATTGTATAACCCATCTTTAGCAAACCCATAGATGCTGTATCCTCATAACTTCCAACACATAATATTTTCGGCTGCTTATATTGTGGTATAAACCGGTGAACAGTATCAAATACAAATCCCTGCTGCACATTTGCTTCTGCTATTTTTTTAGCCATGGTAACAGGTACCAGCTCATGCAATTTATTAATGGCCGGTTTATACAACTCACGGGCTGCATTATCCAATATCCTGTTTAATGGTATTCCCGGAGGGATTTGTAATGGCTCATAATAAGCTTGTGGCTGCGGTGTTATATCATCATCGTGTGCCTTATCAGAGTTCCTTAGCCAGGTAAAAGATTTATCCGGAATTGAGAACACCCTGTTTAATTTTGATTGCAATGTCCTGATAATTCCCATTCGTGCCATGGAAGGATTTTGCTGCTTTATAAAAACAGCATCTAATATTCTTTCATATTCCCATAAAAGATTACCAGTATTCCACTCGTCATAATATTTTTGTAAAGGCGCAAAGCCGTTTTTTATAATATTTTTTAAAGTATTGTCTTTTATACAAACCGACGGTATTGTTGCAAGAATATGCCTGAACATTATGCTGTTAGAAACAGCAATGGGCCGTTGTACTGCCATTGCATTATCAATAGCACTGGATAAGCCCCTGTTTTCGCTACTTTCATAGAAAAATACGTTAATTGTATTTTGTGCCAAAAAATCAAGCATGGACTGATCATCCAAAAAATCATGAGTTACAATTAACCGGATTCCCGGCTTATTAATCATTGCTTTGCAATTGGCTTCAATAGCTCTTGCGCTCACCCCGTTTTTATCTCCAAAATCTGCAGCAGGAATGTTAAAGCGGATAATAGCTTCATCAAATTCAGCCTGTACTTGCTGTACAATTTTTTCAAAACCTTTTGTAGAGTACCAAATCCAAAACTTCCAATGGTTATTATTGATGGTAAAGAAAAATTATTTTTATATGCAGGAATCAGCCTGCCGGTTTTAAATACTATAGGATTTTTTAACAATAAAGTGGGATCTGCAGCTATATAATAATCGAATAAAGAATTACATAAACGGGCAACCTTGCCAGGAATAATTTTTTTCCTGTAATTAGTAGCCGTATCCGCTACTTTTTGTGTTATTTCATGTATAATACCAACCTGCGGCACCCGGATAGATCCAAGATTATTTTTAAAAAATTTAGGGGCAATTTTAGAAGTCATCCATGGAAATACTGATGGATGATAATTATAAATAATCGCAGCAGGGTTATTTGCATGAACAGCGGCGTTCAACTCCTGCAAAGATTCACATTCAATCCGGATAAAATTATACTTTACAGCATGCTGTAAAACATTACTGATATTTTTACCAAATTCATATACACCACATTGTGCTTTTTTATGGGAAACAAAAAGAATATTTTTTTTTGCCATCACTATTTTTTATAAATATCAATAACAGGCACCGGGAAAATAAAGCCAGTGCCTTTAGCTAAAGATTCTTTTTCCCTTTCAATAAATTCTTCTTTGAAATGCCATGGCAGCACCAGGTAATAGTCGGGGTCCATAGCCCTGCTTTCTGCCTCGCTGATAATAGGAATATTAGTAGCCAATGTAGTGGCTCCATATTTATCAGGATTACGCTCAGCAGCATACTCTACCAATGTATGATCGATATCACACCATTGCAAAATAGTATTGCCTTTGGTGGATGCGCCATAAACATGTACCACCTTACCTTCTTTTTTTAATTTAACTAATAGGTTATGCAACTCAGTTTTAAGTTTGTTTATCCTTTCCTGGAATAAATTGTAAGGTTTATCTGTATCTAATTCAAGGTCAAATTCTTTATGCCGTACCTGGTCAATAAGTAAATAATTTTCTTTTGTATCAAAAGAATTATTTTCTTTATGTGTAGCATAGCACTGAATGCTTCCACCATTAATTTCATTAAAAGAAATTTTAAATATTTTCATACCTCCTAATGATAATATTTTCTCCAAAACTGCCAGGCTGTAAAATTCCAAATGTTCATGGCAAATAGTATCGTAAGAATCCAACTCCAGCATTCTGGGCATATAACTCATTTCAAAAACCCATATGCCTTTTTCCGATAAATACAGTTTAATTCCTTTTACAAACTCTACTGGATCTTCCAGATCATAAAACATGGCGATGGATGTAATTACATCAAGCGATTTACCCTCCAGCAATTTAAATAATCTTTTTGAGGAAAAATATCCTGCACAACAGTTGCATTTTTTACTTCCTGTGCCACATCGCTTGGATCGCAGCCATACTTAACAAAATCCTTAGGATAATAATTTAATAATGTTCCGTCGTTGCAGCCAATATCTAACACAGAAGCATCAGGTTTATTGATAACCTCAACAATATTATCTGCAATACTTTTCAGGTGATTGCGCATGGTATTATTGGTACCGCTCCGGTACCAGTATGCTGCGTATAAAATTTCGGGTGGTACCGAATGCTCCATTTGCAATAATCCACATGCATTTTCATCTTCTTCAGGATTGCATCGTACCAGGGTACAGTCAATTTTACGAGTGCTTGGCATTTCTTTACCGGGCTTTACAAATGACCCTTGCAGGTATTGTGGTCCAAGATCAATTACTTTTTTTAAAGAGGAAGATCCACATACTCGGCATGTTGTTCTTTTTCGGATGTGCATTTATTATGAGTTATTTTTTGGGTAATAAGTTTTGAAAACTGCTTGTTTATAGCATCAATACAATTATTTCTTTCGAGGTTTAGCAGTGCCAATTTTTTTACAACAGCATCTTTTTTTTCAACAGGTACTTTTTCAAATTCATATACTTTTTCCTGCTCATGCCATAAATTACAGTTTACTTCTGCCAACTGATAAAAAACTTCTCCGAAATTGCCGTTAACTTCAGCCACTTCATTTCCTTCTTTTTAAATACTTTATTAGCTTCGAAGGTGATCCGGTCGGGTGGAATATTTCCTTTAATAGCATCAATTATATACGCATCAATTTCGTTTTGCAACTGCAATGCCTGTGAAGCCAGGCTTTTCAATCTATCCATTTCTTCTGTGTGATATTGTTTAAGCTTTACAATAGTCAATTTATCACAAAGCATGCCTAAGGTTTCTGCCATATATAATTATTAAGCTGGTTTGCGAAATTATTATATTAAAAGGGAATTCCAACAACAATTTCTAAAGGGATTGGGACGTTATGCAAAAGGCAAAAAAATTTAATAATTAAAAATGGCCTCAACTAATATTATAAAAATACTATTGAAGCCAGTGATGAATAAATTTGAAGTTATTCTTCTATAATGATGCTTTTACGGCACTCCTGTTTAATTTATTAACCTTAATTGAAATAATTTCTGGTTTTTTAAATCGTACTGCAGTCCACACATTATCTAATGCTACCTGCCGTACAAACTCAAGTCCATAATTTGAAATAAATTCCCAGTTATTATCCCTGCTTAAATCACTAACTATTTTTGAAGTTACTTTTGGATAAGCAATCCAAAGTTTAGCATCACTTTGTAAAACAGGTACTACATCTTTTAATATATCGGCTAATTGTTTTTGATTTACTGCAAATACTAATGCAAAATCTATCTTTTTAATTTTTAATAACGGGGTAACATTTTTAGCGAAAAAAAACTTGGAAAATTGTTTTTCCACAGAAGAAGGTAGTCCTTGAATCAATAAATTTTTCTCATCCTGTAATTCTATTTTTTCTGGTAATGGCTGTAAAGATGTAAGGATCATAATAGATAATAGTTTGATTAATTAATATGAATAACCCATTATTATGTGTAATATGTTACATTAAGTAACAAATAAGATTTTATGGCAGGACTGCTAAGCAAATAGTATGCAAAAGTACATAAATTTATCGGAGTATAATCAATACTATAAAAAAACCTCACATTAAGTGAGGTTTGATATTTTAATAAGTTTTTACCGGCTTATAATAAGTTAAAGCCTCATTCATATATTCCTGTAATTTAGCTATACGCTTGTCATCAGAGGGATGAGTAGCAAGGAATTCAGGTGGTTTTTGCCCACCACCTTGCGCCATGCGTTGCCAAAAAGGTATCGCTTCACGTGGATTATATCCTGCCATTGCAGCAAAAAACAACCCGAACTTATCAGCCTCCAATTCCTGATTACGTGAATTAGGTAACAATACACCTATTTGTGCAGTGGGCGCAAAAACATTTCTAAACAAATTATTAGCCTTGGGATTACCTGAGGTAAAAAGATCTCCTGCTACAGATAGCCCCTGGGCAAATGCAGCCTGGCTCATCCTTTCATTTCCATGTTTTGCAACAGCATGGGTTATTTCATGTCCTAATACAACAGCTAATGCAGCTTCATTTTGTGTAATAGGCAGCAACCCGGTATACACTACCACTTTACCACCGGGCATACACCATGCATTAACTTCTTTGGAATTCACTAAATTAAATTCCCAATTGTAGCCTGACAACTGCTCTTCAAGCCCTTTTTGTGTATAATAAGTAGTAATTGCTTTTGCAATTCTTGTACCCACCCTTCGTACCATTTCTGCATCTTTATTAACATTCTGGGAAAGCACCTGGTTTTGGGATAAAAAACTTTTGTACTGGCTCAAAGCTTCTTGTTGTAAAGTTTGCTCGGGAAATAAAGCCAATTGTTTTCTGCCGGTAACAGCATTTCTTGTACAAGCAACAATAGAGGACATTACTATTGCAGCAATAATTATTTTTTTCATTTTGCTTAATTTAATATGCTATAAACAATTGGTGTACCAACTTTGATTAATCCTGTTAAGGTAACAGGCAGAGATGTTTGTATTAATCACTTTTTCTGCGGTTTCTTTTTCTATCACGGTATTTCAAAATAGGAATCCGGCTTTCTACTCCCCGCAAAATTCTTCCGATATTTTTTTGATGCGAAAAAATTACTAATCCAGCAATAGCCAGAGCAAATATTCTATATAATATTTCATTTTCATTCCATATCCATAATACACAAACAGGCAACATTAAAGCACCCAAAATAGAGCTTAACGATACATACCTGGTTAAATAAAGCACCAGTAAAAAAACCCCTACACAACTCAAAGCGATAACAGGCTGTACAGTAAGGATCATTCCAAATAAGGTAGCTACGCCTTTTCCGCCTTTGAAGTTAGCAAATATGGGGAAAATATGCCCTACCACTGCAGAAAGGCCCAGGCCTATCATAAAATTAATCCGTTCTAATTCGTTGCTGTAATAATAAGGCAGGAAAATAAATAGAGAAACAGCTGCTATTCCCTTTAATATATCTATTATCATTACTATGGTACCATACTTAGAGCCTAATACCCTAAAAGTATTAGTGGCACCCATATTACCGCTGCCATAATCCCTTATATCAATACCAAAAAACTTTTTGCTAATAATAAGTGCTGTGGGTATGGATCCTATTAAATAAGCCAGAACAATAAATGCCAGTTCCTTCATATGATTCAAACATGAGTGAATGGCAAATTTAGTAAATTATTTAGTGAGTTAATAATTATTAATTCTATTCTATTATTTATTAACAATATGTATATAGTTGTAACTTATTATTTCTTTTCTCCTGCTATACATATCCATTCGTTTCTTTCGACAGTATTTTTATGTATTAACTGGTATTTTTGCATAACTGACAATATGGTATTTTCATCTGATTTAAAAAAACCGCTTAATAAAATAACAGCTCCATTTTTTGCAATACTTGTAATAGATGGCATATGATCAACTATAACATTTAAATTTATATTGGCTAAAATAATATCAAATTGTTCTGTTTCTTTTATACAATCTGATTGATAAATTTGTATGTCAACCGGAGGATTGTTGTCTATATTTTCCTTAGCATTATTAATGCTCCATTCATCATTATCAATGGCAATAACTTTTGCTGCCCCAAGTTTTTGTGCTAAAATGGCTAAAACACCGGTACCGGTACCAAAGTCAAATACAGATTTGCCACAAAAATTGATGTGCTGCATTTGCTGTAACATTAAATATGTAGTAGCATGATGGCCTGTGCCAAAGCTCATTTTCGGAGTAATGATCATTTCATGCTGTACATCAGTAACAGGCGGATGAAAGCTGGCCCGGACAGCTACGAATGAACCTATCCTAATGGGTTCAAAAGAATTTTCCCACTGCTCGTTCCAATTGATATTTTTGACTGTAGATTTTACATATACCAAATCATTAAATAAACCTGTCAGTAATTTAATCTCATTTTCATTAAAATTACTTTCTGCAATAAATGCTTTCAAATGATTTTTTTCTTCTTCAAATCCTTCAAATCCCTGTTCACTGAGTAAAGCAATTAATTGATCTGCCCGATCCTGGTTGGTTAATTCAAAATCCAGTTGTATATAATTCATGTAATTTTATTTTATTTCTATTGTAACAGGTTTGCCTGTAAAATCAAAAGAAATGTAATTTGTAAAATCGGGAATAGACTTATTTCCGGAAATAATGGTGCTCATTTTTTTCTCAATGTCATTTATATGTAATTTCCTATTAATGATATCTCTTCCATAAATCATTAACTGGATATGTCTTTTTAAAGGTTTTCCTTTAAACTTTCCATTATTTGATTTAAAAGTAAATGTTAATTGATCAGAAGCCGATGAAGCATTCATGCTTATTAATTCAAACTGCTTATTATTTAAGGATTGCCTGGAACTTCCATCATCATCAAATAAAGTATATGCTGATGAATTTTTATCATAATAATAATGAATGGTAAGACTGTCAGTTTTAAAATCTTTTGTAGTTAACCCGGATGAAATGGATGTCATGGGTATAAAGCTTCCGGCTTTTATAAATACGGGGATGGTATTCAAATCAACCGGAACATTTATACTACCCTGGTAAATTTTTCTATCTGCCTGTGATGAAGTTGCAGCAGATAATTTATACCAATTCCTGGCAAATACACTTTTCGTTCCTTAATTTCTTTTTGCAGCACCGGGGCTACCAGGATATTTTCGCCCCACATAAATTCATCCTGATATTTAAAGCAACAGTATCTTGCGGAAAGTGATAATACAATGGTGCTACCAATGGTTCGCCTGTAGCTGTTTGCTTATACGCCAAAGTATAGTTATAAGGCAACAATTTATATCGGAGCTGTATTGCTTCTTTTACAATATTCCTGTAAGGTTGTTCAATAAGCGCCGGCTCACTTGGAAAGCTGAATGCAGTTTTATCAATTGAATCCAAAGCTGTACCATGCGGCCTGAATATAGGTGTGAAAGCCGCAAACTGCAACCAGCGGACATATAATTCATTATCGCCTTCGCCCCCTGCAAAACCACCTGCATCTGCATGAATGTAAGGTACACCGCTCATGCTCATGCCCAGCATAACTGGTAATTGGGCATTTAATCCACCCCAGGTCCTACTTACATCACCGCTCCAGGGGAAAATTCCATATCGCTGGCTGCCCGAAAAGCCACTCCTGTTTAAGCTGAATAATCTTTTCTGTGGGTATTCTTTAGCATAATTATTATATAAAAGTTTAGTCCAGGTATGACCATAAATATTATGCACCTCATCCGCTTTAAATAATCTTTTATATCCATAATCTTTTAAATTATGGTATAGTGATGAGGGTGTCTTTCCGGTTCTCCCAAATCGCCCCACCATCCATCAACGCCGTTTTTTATTTGTGCATTGTGTTTTTGCCAAAACCATTGCCCGGCATCTTTTCTAAAAATATCAATAAGGCCCGCCGGGCCAAAATAAAAATCTGCCAGCATATAAGGCTTACCAGCGCTGTCTACTGCCTGGTAGGGTAAAGAATTTTTATATTGTAAAGATGATTGTACAATAAACGGCTCTGTAATTAATATGGTATTAATATGTTGCTTTTTAAAATTGCTGATCATTTTTTTGGGATCAGGCCATTTTTTTTTATTTACCCAATCAAAGTTTCCCATAGTGCCTTTTATACTATCCCCAAACCAGAATAAATCAAAAATAATCGCATCAAAAGGAATATGTTCTTCTTGCATCCTGGCTGCAATATCCTGCACTTGTGATTGGCTGGTATAACCGAAACGGCTCATTAAATTACCAAAAGCCCAGCGTGGCGGCAAAGGCTGTGTACCTGTAAGCTGGTGATAAGAAGACAAAGTTTCTTTATAATTTTTTCCGAAAATAATATACACGTTTAATTCTCCACTGATAAAACCAACTTCTAAAATATTACCAGTAGTCTTGCCAATATCAGCATATCCCCTGGAAGGGTTATCAAAAAATAACCCATATCCACCGGATGATGTAAAAAATGGTACGGAATAATTGAGATTGTCTGCACCCATTTCATAGGCATACCAGGGATTATTGTATAAATTAAACCGGTATCCCCGCCTGTTTAAAGGCAATGCCCGTTCTCCACCACCAAAAATTTTTTCACCATCAGCTAACTTGATTTGAAAGCTTTTATACTCATCTTTCTGAATTACCGGTGCTAACTTTATTTGTTTGTTATTTCCAATAAATACCGTATCGTTTTGTATGGATATAGGTATCGTTATTTTTTTAGAAGGATTAATAATTACAGCATCACTTATATTTTCGTTGGTTAAATAACCTTTGGGAGTAAAAGTTACTTTAATAACATTTTCATTATACTGAGTAAAAGTCCACTTACCTTGATAACTGTTTATTTTACTGGACTGACTATATGAAAAGAAAGAAAGAAAAAAGAAAAAAAAGAGCAATACAAATTTCATCAGGCGAATTTTTAATAAAGGAGAATTTTATCCCCGGCAAATTTAATCAATCCTTTTTAACCCAATACTTACAATTTTTTTGCCATTGCAGCTTCTTTTAATTCTTTCGCTTTATCATGGCCTAAATATTTTTCAATGACATTGTGTATCCAGTAAATAACCGGGGTAAGCACAATGGCCACAATAAATTTATACAGGTAATTGGATAAGCTGATAGCCAATACTTTTTGAAAGCTCCACCCCTGGCCTATTTTAAAAGCGATAAAAATTACAATAAAGCTGTCAATCAATTGGGATATAAGCGTAGAGCCTGTGGCCCGAAGCCATACTTTTCTTTCACCTGTAATTTTTTTAATGCCATGAAAGCTCGCTACATCTACCAGTTGCCCTATAACAAAAGCTACCAAAGAGCCAATTATGATCCAATTACTTTGGCCAAGAATACTGTGATATGCAGTTTGCATGTTATCCTCACCGTTAGCAACACTTGAATTCACCCACCAGTCAACCGGAGTAAGACGGATAGCTATAAAATAAATTAAAAAAGCAAATATAATAAGCACTGCAGTTAAATACGATAAAAACCTTACCCCCTTCATTCCATAATATTCATTAATAATATCTGTCATAATAAATACTACCGGCCATAAAAGCACCCCTGCTGTGAGCGTAAAAGGAGACACTTGCTCTCCAAAAATATTAAATACCCATTGGTTAAATCCAAAGGTTTTTTCTAAAGAAAATATTTTTACCCCGATTACTTCAGCTATTAATGCATTGGTAATAAATATTGCAGATAAGATTATAAATAAACGTGTAGACCGATCCTTTAAAATTTTATGTACCATGGAAAAGTTATTCGTAAAAAAAGAAATAATAAACTTGTACAACTAAAAAAAGAAAGTTAATCCAAATAATCCATTTGGGTAAATTATTTGCAGATCTGCTAGCAAGAAAAATGAGTAAAGCCAGGTGGTAAATAAAATTAAAAATAATGGCGCTGTATCCTAAAATCACCAGGGTATTTTCCAATGGCTGTAATTTGATAATCGCCCCGGCATTCCCTGGTTTCTTATTAGCATTTTCTATAAATCTTAAAACTACAAATACTACAAAGCATAAGTTGCATAAAAAAATAAACCTGGAAAAAATACGCATGAGATCGTTTTAGAGTTTGAGGTTTAAAGTTTGGAGTTCGTAACTCTTGTCTTTTTTTAATTTGTTTTACCCGTAAGCATAGGCACAAAGGAAAAATTTTCAAAGGCTTCTTCATTTATTGTCCCATTTGAGTTTTTTGTTATGCGCAGCATGCGTTGTTGCTCCCCCTTCATTAATTGGCAATACCATTTTACCTCCAATTTTCAATTGCTCAATTAATTTTGGGGGAATAAATGGAGCTGCAGCAGTAATAATTATCTTATCAAAAGGCGCAAAAGTCGGCAAACCTTCGTATCCATCTCCGAAAAAAAATTTGATATTGGGATATTTTGATTTTAAAATAAATTGCTTTGTTTTATCAAATAATTTTTTTTGCCGCTCGATAGTAAAAACATTAGCGCCTATTTCTGCAAGCACTGTAGCCTGGTAAAGGCTACCCGTTCCGATTTCCAATACTTTTTCAAAAGGTTTTAATTGTAACAGCTGTGTTTGATAAGCTACTGTGTAGGGCTGCGATATCGTCTGTCCCTCACTGATAGGAAAAGCCCTGTCTTCGTATGCAATTTCATCAAAGGCACTATCTAAAAAAAAATGGCGGGGTATATTGTTTATGGCATTAAGCACATTTTCGTCTGTAATCCCTTTTTGTTTTAAAATTTCAATCAGTTTTTTTCGTAAACCTTTGTGGCGATATGTATCTTCGAATTTGCGCATGCAGCTATTATACTTTCTGGTAATAAATTATTAGTTTGCAAGATAAAAAATTGCAATGATTATTTGGTTAAGTATTTAATTAAGAGCCTGTTTAAATAAAATTTTTATTACCCATTTTGCGGCTGGTGTCCCCACCTGCCACTTTTACAAATTTGATTAAAGTTCAATAAAGATATGCCGTACAAGTGAGTGACCCCGCCTTCGGACGGGGCAAGCTACAACTAAAGCTGGTTAAAGTACAACTGTTTGTTACAAAAAAATTATTCCGTTTCATCAATAAACCCCCACTCCTTTTGCAATGCTGCCAACTGTTCCTGTTCAAATCTTGATTGGTTGTAATGCCCTGCAATACTTTTTTGCCTGAAGGCTTCGTATAAAGTAACTGCACAAGCCACTGAAATATTGAGCGATTTGATAATGCCTACCTGTGGTATAATAAAATTACCATCGGCCATGTCTATTATCTCCTCGCTAACTCCGCTATGCTCATTACCAAAAACCAGCGCAACTGGTTCGGTAAGGTTTAATTCATGCAACCCCACGGCATCGCTGCTTAAATGCGTAGTATAGATTTTTTTATACTTTAACTTTAATTCAGTAAAGCATTCAGCAGCATCAGTAAACTGATGAATACTAAGCCATTTGGCTGCGCTGGAAGAACTTTTTGCCCCCCATTTTTTATGTGGTGGTATTTTACTGTTTAAAATATAAATATCCTGTATGCCTACAGCATCGCAGGTACGCATCACAGCAGAGATATTATGAGGGTCAAATACATTTTCCAACACAATTGTTAAATCTGGTTGCCGCTTGTTCAACACTGCTGAGAGCCTGCCGTATCTTTCTGGAGTCATAAGTAAAAATAAAAGTGTTTCCGCTTATAAAAAATTTTAGATAATAATAAAATGATTATTTATTTTTAAACACTAAAATAAAATTTAATGAAGCCACTAATTGCCATTGCGCTTGTATGCTTTTGTGCATCAGCCTGTAATAATAAAGATAAAAAAACGAAAGCAGATGTTTTGGCCATTAATATTGATTCTACCATTAAACCCGGCGATGATATATTTATGTATGCAAATGGCGGATGGATAAAAAATAATCCTATCCCTAACGAGGAGAGCAACTGGGGCATTGGCAACCTGGTAGTTGAAGAAAATGCAAAACGGTTAAGAGAAATAAGCGAAGATGCTGCTAAAGAAAATGCTGCCAAAGGTACCGCTTCACAAAAAATCGGAGACTTTTGGCAGGTAGCCATGGATACGGCAAAAATAGAAAAAGATGGTATCAAACCTTTACAACCTTACCTGGATAAAATAAACAGCATTACGGATAATAAAAGTTTACAAACTGTATTGGCACAATTTGATAAAATTGGTGTAGACGGCCTGATTTCCTTTGGTGTGTGGCAGGACGCAAAAAACAGTGAAATAAATGCCTTGCAAATGTGGCAGGCCGGCATAGGCTTACCAGAAAGGGAATATTATTTTAAAACAGATTCTTCTACTGTTAATATCAGAAATGCTTATATAAAAAATATAAGCACTATGCTTGCAATGATTGGTGATGATTCTGCAAAAGCAAAAAAATCCGCCGAAGATATTATGGCCGTAGAAACTAAGATGGCCAAGGTGCACCGCAAGCTGGAAGATCTTAGAGACCCGTATGCGAACTACAATAAAATGGCTGTAAACAATTTAACTACCATTGCACCTTCGGTGGATTGGGCAAATTACATGCAAACTAACGGTATCGGCAAGACGGATTCGGTAATTGTTGGCCAGCCGGAATATATCAAAGAGCTGGAAAATGTAATAAAAAATACAAATGTAGAAATACTAAAAAGCATGCTTCGCTACAGGCTGGTAAAAAGATTTGCTGAATTTTTACCCGAAAAATTTGGCAAGGAAGTATTTGAATTTAATAAATTGTTTTCCGGTGCTAAAGAACGCAAGCCCCGTTGGAAAAGGGTAATAAGGGCTGAAGAAAATGCCGTAGGCGAATTGCTGGGCCAGTTGTATGTAAAAGAATTTTTTAATGAAACTGCAAAAAATCGGTATGAAAATATGGTGGAAGCCGTACGCATCGCTTACAAAGAAAGAATTCAAAAGCTTACCTGGATGAGCGACAGCACCAAACAAAAAGCATTGATAAAACTTGCCGCAGTTAAAAAGAAAGTTGGCTACCCGGATAAATGGAAAGATTTTTCTGCTTTAGAAATTACTAAAGAAAGCTATCTTCAAAATGTAATTAATGCCAATACCTGGTGGCATAATTATAATATTAATAAACTGGGCAAACCTGTAGACAGGGATGAATGGGACATGACGCCTCAAACGTATAACGCTTATTACAACCCCAGCAATAATGAAATAGTTTTGCCTGCAGGAATTTTTACCGTACCCGGTTATAAAGACGAAGAGCTGGATGATGCTACTGTATTTGGATACGGCGGGGCCAGCACTATCGGCCATGAAATAACACACGGATTTGATGATGAGGGAAGGCAGTATGATGAAAAAGGAAATTTGAAAAGCTGGTGGACAAAAAATGATGAAGCTGAATTTAAAAAAGAGCCGATGTAATGGTAAATCAATTCAACTCTTTTGAACCTTTGCCAGGATCGCACATTAACGGCAAAGCTACCTTGGGCGAAAATATTGCCGACCTTGGGGGCATATTAATTGCTATTGATGCTTTTAAAAAAACTGAACAGTTTAAAAAGAATGAAAAAATTGCAGGCCTTACAGCCATGCAAAGGTTCTTTTTAGGATACTCACTGGGATGGATGGGCCACCAGAGGGATGAGGAATTAAAAAACCGTTTGATGACAGATGTCCATTCACCAGCAAAATACAGGGTTAACGGGCCCTTTGTAAATGTTGATGAATTTTACACTACTTTTTCTGTACAGCCTAAAGACAAATTATTTTTAGCGGATACCAGCAGGGTAAAAATCTGGTAACTTTGCAGCAGATAACAGATAATTATTATGCGAACTGAATTAAAAAAAGAAGAAAAGTTATTATTAATTATACGGCAGCACTGGATAAAACTGGTGCTGCCTGTTTTTGCATGGCTATTGGCAGCAACATTATTGATATGGTTTGTTAACAATATTAATATCAGTTTAATTATATCGGCTGTATTACTATTATATCCTCTCTATCTTTTTATTGAATGGAGACATAACTTATGGGCAGTAACTAACCTCCGTGTGATAGATGAAAGTGGCTTTTTTACACGTTATTCCAAAGAAAGCCCTTTGGATAAAATCAATAATGTAGAATATGACCAATCCTTATGGGGAAGAATTTTTGGCTTTGGAAATGTAGACATACAAACTGCTGCAGAAATGGGAGAAACTGTTTACAATCTCATCCATAAACCAAAATTGCTGAAAGATACAATAACACATGCCCAGGAAGAATGTAAGAAAACACAAATAAGCAACCAGGCTACTCAACTGGCTGAAGCGATCGCAAAATCTTCGCCCAATATTAGTGCTACTGCTACGCAACAAATGATTGCAGATGAATTGCATAAACTATTTGACCTGCTACAAAAAGGTGGCATTACACAACAAGAATATGATGTGCTGAAAAATAAATTGCTGGGGAATTAATTTTTTGGTTATCAACATAATCACTTTACTCATCATTGTTGTGTCACTCACTTATACGGCATACCGCTATTGAGCTTTTATTGAAGCGACTTTTTTTACCGCAAAGAAGCAAAGGACGCAAAGAAATTGTAAAATTAAATCCCTTCTAACTTAATCCCTAATCCAGGCAAATCATTGTAAATAATTTTACCATTATCAAACTTCACCCCTTCAGCAATATCCTCCTTCAATAATAAAGGCCCATCCATATCTATATAATCCAGTAAAGGCGCTAATTGTGCAATAGCCGCAGTGCCTACACTGCTTTCATTCATACAGCCGATCATCACTTTCATTTCAAGCGCTCTTGCCCTGGCAATCATCCTGCGGGCCGGCGTAATGCCACTGCATTTGGTTAATTTAATATTTATGCCATGAAAATGCCGGTGGCATTTCTCCACATCAGGTTCAGATACACAGGCTTCATCGGCAATTAATGGAAGCGGTGAGGTTTCAAATAGTTTTTCATGCCCTCCCAGTTGTCTTTGGCCAAAGGCTGCTCAATAAATTCCACAGCCAGCTCTTTTAAAACAGGGATTTTTTGTTGTGCCTGCTCTAATGTCCATCCTGCATTGGCATCCACTCTAAAAATAGCATCGGTATGCTTTCGTAAAGCTTCTACCATTTCCACATCATTATCAACTCCCACTTTTATTTTATAAATTGGCCAGGGCTGCTCTTTTATTTTTGCAACCATATTTTCAATAGTATCGATACCAATGGTAAAATCTGTTAACGGGGATTTTGAAATATCCAAATTCCATAATTCATGCAATTGCTTTCTTTTCATTTTACCATAAATTTCCCAGCCGGCCATATCCAGAGCACAAACCAAAAAAGAATTTTGGGGAAACAAATGGTGAAGGTAATGCCAATATCTTTCCGGGTCGGTAAAAGAAAATTTTTCTATAAATTGTCTTTTGCTTTCCAGGTCTTCTACCATTTTTTCTACGGGGATATTATAATAACTGATAGCCGGAGCTTCTCCGTAACCTTTGATTCCAAAATGGTCAAGCTCAACAATTAAAGTTGGCTGGTGTGTTTTAGTGCCTTTTGAAATGGTAAAGGGATGCCTGAAAGGCAAATGGAATATTTTATATTTTATTTTCATAAATATATTTATCACGCAAAGGCGCTAAGGAGCAAAGTTTTTTTGCATTTTATTCTGTAGCATGCTTTCAATCTGCTGAATAAAGAATTAAAGGTACAAGATGCGACCCCGCCTCCGGACGGGGCAGGCTGCAACGATGTTGCCCAAAGAACTAATGCCGGTTACAAAAATATTATCATCTGCCGGAGGCAGAAATATCTTTATTTAACTCTTCATTAAAACTTGTTTCTTTATTTAACTCTTCGAGATTTAAATGCATCCGGTAATTCCAATAATGCGCAGGATTTGCCGGCTCATTAATCCTTTCTTCATGTGGATTTTCCCTACGTAATTTTTTGCTCATTCCTAATAAATCCTGTAATTGAAATATACTCCACATGGCAGGTGAATACAAGTGCTGCAAAATGATTTCTTTATTAATCCATGTTTCGCAATAGAAAGGCACATCGCCATGCTGACCCATAATATTTGTATAAAAACGTGCTGTTTTTACTTTATCTTCTTCCCACCACCCTCTTATTGTACTCATATCGTGTGTGCTGGGGGTTACCACGCTTAAATATGGCGCATCGTTTGGATGAAAGAATTCTGTCCCGGCTTTTTTAGGCATTCGTTGTATTTCCAAACTTAATATTCCCAGCTGTTTCATCACATCGGGCACACATGATGGCACCATGCCTAAATCTTCGCCACAAACCAGCATATTGGTACTGCTGCGGCGGCCGGGCAATTTGTGCATGGCTTCTTTTTTCCAAAAATCTTCCTGGCGCCGGTAGAAATAATTAATGTATAATTCTTTCAATTGTTGCTGGCTGTGTGCATCTAAATGTTGAAATGAAGAAGTTTGGTCCATTGCAATCCGAAAGTGGAATTTTGTTCCTTCACTGCCTTCCTCTTCTATTAAAATAATATTGCTGATTAAATCGTATAAACCAATTTTTATTTTTTCATTACTATTGTCGTAGTTAAAATATGCTTCTACCTTACGTTGGGTATTAAAGGCTTCCTTTAGTTTGTTACCTTCTTCTAAAAAAGTATCTTTTACATATTGCGTTTCATCACCAAATAAATTATACAAAATTTCGTCATTGATAAAAGGAGTACAATAACGGTGATAGCTAAACGAAATATTTCTACCAAATAATTCATTAATATGAACAGGTATGGCAGGTACAAACCTGCCTAAAATCCCTTCTACAGCGTGTAAAGGAATGCTCCATATTCTAAAAAATCCCAGGATATGATCTATTCTGAATGCATCGAAATAATTACTCATCTGCTCAAAACGCTTGCGCCACCACGAAAAATTATCGAGCTGCATCTGCTTCCAGTTATAAGTGGGAAATCCCCAGTTCTGGCCTTTTTTTGCAAAATCATCCGGGGGGCACCGGCCTGTGCATCCATATTATACAAAGCCGGCTCAGTCCATGCATCTACGCTGCTTCTGTAAATACCAATGGGAATATCGCCTTTTACAATAATACCATTTTTATGTGCATATGCAGTAGCTTCGGTCAGTTGCAAGTGTAAATGATATTGGGTAAAATAATGAATGGCAATTTCATCATAGTGTTTCTGGTTGGGGCTTACCAACCGTTGTATGGCATTCTCTTTATAAATTTTATTAGATTTCCACTGGTTAAAATCAGCAGTTTTATATTTATCCCTTAAATAGCAAAAAGCTGCATAGGGAACCAGCCAATGACGGTTGAGATCGAAAAAAGTAAAGTATGCCGTATCATTAAGAAATTTTTCTTTTTGTGACTGGTACAATTCTTTTATTGCGCTTAATTTAAACTTCATCACCTGCTCATAATCCAGCTTGGACAAACTATTTAACTGCTTTTGTTTTTTCTTTAATGGTTTAATAATATCTGCATCGCTATTTCCGGCAGCTTTATCCAAATTAAGATAAAGAGGATGTAAAGCGAAGGCAGATATGGCTGCATAAGGATAAGAATCTTTCCAGGTATGTGTGGCAGTTGTATCGTTTATAGGTAATAGCTGGATTAGTTTCAGTCCGGTTGCTTTAGCCCAGTCTACCAATAGCTTTAAATCTGTTATTTCCCCGGTTCCAAAACTATTTTTGCTTCGCAGGCTAAAAAGTGGAATAGCTATACCTGCACCTTTAAACGGTTTGGCTTTTACAGCAACAAAACCATCATGTAAAATGGTAATTTTTTGTGCAGCTGTATTGCCTTCAATTACCCTGTCGGAACGGGTTTCAAATTGTATAAATTTTTTCTCTTTTATATTATAAACCCCATATTTATAAGTAACAGGAAAAATATCTTCAGTAAGGTTAAGCTTTACATTCCACCATCTTTCTTTTTTTGATAATAAAACAGGAGTTTCAGTTTGCCAGTTGCCTAAGGATGCAGAACTACCGATTATTGTTATGGCTTCATCAGGCTGCAATAATGGTGCTTTTACTTTAAATTCGTGTGTATAAGTTTTAATATTTTTCCTGGCTGCAAATTTATTGTTGCTATTTAATAAAACCTGCTGAAAAGGCTGGGTATAAAAAATATTCTCAATCTCGCCCATATGATTCCAGGTATCTACCAATACACATTCACTTATATTTTTTAAATCATATAGTTTAATAATCCTGTCGTCATTCCCTTCAATTATTTCTTCATTATTATCATAGCGCAAAATATAGTAATACTGGATATCGCTAATACTGGTTTTAGGATCAAACGCTATGCTTACTTTCCAAAATTCATTGTTTACATAATTAAGCGGTATGGCATTATCAATTGCATTACTACCTAAAAGTTCTGTATCACCACAAATAAAAAGCGTTTGGCCATAAGTGGAGGCAAATCGCAAATAAAAATGTATCGTCATTAAAAACAGTTTAAAAAAAGCAAGATAGGATGTTTTAACTAAATGTAAAAAATACACATTATAAAATGATATTTTTAAATATTGCTTATTAGTTTTAAAATTGAAGCTGTTTAAACTTTTATTAATAAGACTACTATAGCGCTAAGATGGCCGGTGGGGACACCGGCCTTTAGATTTGCCTTATGAATATTATTATAAGTTTAATTACTATTACTACTTTCTTTTTTTGCTTCTTTTTCTTTGTTGACAACTTAAATTTGTGGATAATTACAATCCTAAAGAGCCTGTGCACTATGGACACGAGCATACATAATGGTATATCCTTGGATTAAGACAGGCTCTTTTGATATAAGATGCTTCGGATAGAAATTTAGTCGACAGGGACTATTATTAAGGTTTCAAAGAAACTTATATCACTGATTGTTAAAAAAATAAAAATTATGAAACAGTACAATTATTTTTTTGGAGTAGACATTTCAAAAAAGACAGTAGACATCGCTTTGCTTCATTTGCAACAAATTACACATCAAAAATTTGCCAACGACAATGTAGGCATGAAAGAGCTTTCACAGTGGCTAAAGAACTTAAATATTGTAGTTAATGAGACAATTTTTTGCATGGAAGCCACAGGACTTTATTGTTTTACACTCACCAATTTTTTAGCTATTAATACCATAGATATTTGGGTAGAGCATGCTTCCAGAATTAAAAAATCAACAGCATTAGAAAGAGGCAAAAATGACAAGATAGATTCAAAACGAATTGCTATTTATTGCTCTAAAAATTTAGACCGAATACGCCTTTGGAAGCCAATGGATGCTACAGTTGATAAGATTAAGCACTTAGCATCTTTAAGAGAAAGATTAGTGGAAACACAAAAAGATTACTTACTCCAATTGGTGAGTTTGAAGATGTGGGTAATAAAGAAATGGCAACATTGATTTGAAAAACTATAAAAAAATCAATTGAAGCAGTTGATAAAGATTTGAAATCTGTAGAAGCAAAAATCATTGAAATTGTAAATGCCGATGACAATTTAAAACAGCTTTATAAATTTATCACCTCTGTAGTAGGAATTGGGTTTGTTACAGGTATCAATTTTATCATTTATACCAACGGTTTTTCTGTGATGAATGATTGCAGAAAATTGGCATGCTATTGTGGTGTAGCCCCATTTGAATATTCATCCGGTACCAGTGTAAGGGGGAAAACTAAAGTACATAGTATGGCAAATAAAAAATTGAAATGCAATCTACATATGGCATCCCTTACTGCAGTAAAATTAGATGTTGATTTAAAGCAATATTATGAACGAAAAGTAGCCGAAGGAAAAAATAAAATGAGTGTGTTAAATGCGGTAAAAAATAAATTAATAGCAAGGGTAGTATCCTGTGTTAATAAGCAAAAGAATATGTGAATAAAGTAGCATAAAATAATTGTAAATTTATTTTTTTATATCATAGAAATCCTAGGCGGTCTGCCGCCGCCGGTGTCCCCACCGGCAGCAATATAAGCACCATCAATCTTAAAAGTTTAAATAGCTTCATCAAATAGTAAAGCTTCTTACTTATATTTGCAAAAATTAATAGAATGGAAACAACAAAAAGAAAACAGGATTATATTGGATTTTATTTTTAGCTTCTGTGGTTGGTTTTTTTGCAGTATTATATTCACCAATTGGTGCTTATTGCTCTATGGTATTGCCTTTTAATGTAACTTTTTTTGCAAAAGCACTGGACTTAATGTAAATCCTGGGATAAATAATTCATGTTGTTGTATACCTAATTGGATATTACAAAATCAGGACGTTTTATGAACTGGCTTAAAAATCTAAATCTTAAGCCGGTATTAAATTCTACTTTCCAGTTTTTATAATTTTCATTAGTCCTGGGAAAATAATATCCCCGTAATTCCATGGTTCCAAAAACCAGGTTTTCATTCCGGGAACGTACCCCTCCCCCCAATGCACTATATAAAATTGTTTTACTTAAATTTTCTTTTGTTGGTTTTAAAAGGCTTGCATCTGCAAATACAAAAGGTGCAAACCTAAAACCGAATATTTTGGATGTGCCATAAAATACACTTTCAGCCCTGCCTGTAACCCTTAAATCACCTATGACATAACCATTATTAAAATATGGTAACCCATACATGCTATTTAAAAATAAAGGTGTATTAACAACCGGGTTTAACTGGTAAGCAAATCCTATACTTAAAAAATTACGGTTAAACCACTTTGCATTTAAATACTTTAACCTGGTAAAATGATCTATGTTAAAAAGTAATTCACAATCTTCAAATCTTTTACTGTAAAAATTACTACCCGTCCTGAAAGTGTAAGCATTATAAAATCCTTTCTCACTATAATGCGTATATAAAAAATCCAGACCGGCATATGGACGGTTGCGCTTATTCTTATTACTCCACCCGGTAGTAAGTGATAAATTAAACCCTTGTGGAACATCCTCATATATACCAAAGCCATAAATAAAACTTGTTTTATAAAAATTTTGTTTAAAAACGTTAATTGATGCCAGTAGTCCCATTGAATTAACATACCTGTAATCCATCAAACCATAGAAACTGTAAGGGTTATCAAAAAATTTTTGATAAAAACTACGTAAGGCAAAAAAAGATCTTATCCTGGTTTCCATATTTTTAGACCGGAGATTTTTTCCACCAAAACTATACGCATACCAGGCATCTATATTTAAATAATTATAGTTATGGTCTGTTTTATATACTGAATCCGACAACTTGAAATTATTATCCGTTTTATTATAAGATGCTTCGAGCGCCCCTGTACTGGCCAGGTAAGCACTTACTAAAGGTTTTTCAATTTTTGCGTATACAGTAGTTTCTTGCTGCATGCCACTATTGTATGCTCCTCTAAAATTTTTGAAGCCGGTTGTAAAATTTATAAAAGAGGCACGTATATTTCTTATCATTACTTCTCCGCCTATTCCATACTGGGGATTGCGTTCCTTATCGTACAAGCCGGCAAAAGCAATTTTAGTACCAGTGCCTTCAAAGTTTTCCTCTCTTACTTCAAGCTCACCCCGTTTGGTATTACTGATATCAACGTTTCCACCAATAGAAAATACATCTTTAGTAATTATAATAATATCTATAGAATCTTTATTACCGGCTATTGTGTCTATAACAATCCGTACATCCCGGATAAAAGAAAGCTCTCTTAAATGACGTTCATTATCTGCCAGCAATAATGGATATAATGGATCCCCTTCTTTAAAAAAAAAGATTATTTTTTACTACATTTTTGGTAGTATTTTTATGTACTTGCCTGGCTATTCTTATACCAAAACTATTTTTTATAAGGGTAGTATCATAGATATTTCTTTCAAATCCTAATGATAAAAATTCAATATATCGTATGATTTTTCCTTTATACTGCAAAAAAGGATTAACAATTTTTACTGGAATTGTAGGTGGTGCATTTGTAGAAATGCTTCTCCCTAATTTACCTAAAAGGCCCTTTTTTTTGGCTAAAAAAAAGGTGTCTTTACCAGGCTGGGCGCTTGTATATGTATTACATACAAAATAAAACAGGAAAGTAAAAAAAGCTATTTTCCGCATTTGAAAATTAAAAATTATTAGTCCCTATAAAGATATTAAATGAACCATAATATCAGGATTAAATATAAATGAATATACGCTTCATTGATGTATATGGATCATATATTAAGCTTCTAAAAAATTTTATATTAAGTGAAAAATAGTATTTGTTAATGCAATTACCATATACATGAGTTTTTTATTTTTTAGTTATGTAGAAATAGTAAGTTTATGTAGTATAAGAACTACATAACATTTTAGTCGATATTATTTTCAGATAGCTTTAAACTGTTATTTAATTCATATTCAATAGAACTGGTAAAATTTAATATTCTAATTAAAAACAAAAAAATGAAAAAAACTTCACTAACAGTGCTGTGTGCTTTTCTATGCATACTATTACAAGCACAATTTAATTATCAATGGGCAAAGAAAATTAATACTCAAACAAACAGCCATGACGTTACACCTATGTCTACAGCGGTAGATAGTAAGGGAAATGTTTATACGGTAGGTAGTTTTAATGGCAAAGTTAATTTTGATCCGTCATTCGTTTTGAATCCGGCAGCTATACTAACTGCCAAAATAGAGCCAAATGCACAAGGATCTATTTTATTTAACACCGATGTTTTTGTAACCAAGTTTGATGCCAATGGAAATTTTAAATGGGTAAAACAATGGGGTTCAACCGGTGGCGATATGGGATTATCTATTGCAATTGATGCCAGCGACAATATATATACTACTGGAAATTGCAGCGGACCTGTTGATTTTGATCCGTCGCCAAATAAATCTTTTATTCTTAATAATTCTCAATATACCACGTTTATTTCCAAACTAGATGCTGATGGAAATTTTAAATGGGCAAAAAGAATTGATGGAAGCAGCCGCGGTTACTCCATTGCTGTAGATGCCAATGCTAATGTATATGCCACAGGATGGGTATATGACAACTCATCTACAGATTTTGACCCGGGTGCAGGTAGTGCCGTTGCCAAAGATGGCAATATTTATGTGCTTAAATTAAACAGTTCCGGCACATTCCAATGGGTAAAAGGATTCGGGGGGCTACAAAATTCCCCTTCACTAACTACAGCTTTATATCATATAGCTGTAGACCAGGCAGGCAATGCATATACTACTGGCCGCTTTATCAATACCGGTGATTTTGACCCAGGTATTGCTGTAAAAAATTTAACAGCTAAGGGCGCAAATGATATTTTCGTTTCTAAATTAAATTCAGCAGGAAACTTTGTATGGATAAAACAACTGGGTGGCAGTGGAAATGATCTCAGTAATTCAATTGCAGTTTTAAATGACAGGGTATACATTACAGGAACCTTTACGGGTACAGGATCATTTGACCCAAATAGTGATAATAAAAATTTAACCTCTGCTGGTGGCAACGATATTTTTATCACAAAATTAAATGCTGATGGGGGTTTTAAATGGGCTAGGCGAATAGGTGGGATCGGCAATGATTGTGCTAATGAGATTATTGTGGACCAGGAAAATAATGTTTATACAACCGGTAACTTTGAAGGAGAAGTAGATTTTAATCCTAAAGCCGGGGATAATAATAAATTTTTTCTTACATCAAAAGGAAGCAGGGATATTTTTCTTTCCAAACTGAGCGCAGGCGAAGGTGAATTTATGTTTGCAAAACAAATTGGGGGCATTGGATATGATGTAGCCAATGCTTTTTGCTTAAGTACTGATAAACGCATTCATGTAGTGGGTAATTTTAGCAATACAGTTGATTTTGATCCTAATGAAGGTGTAAAAAACCTTACCAGTCTTAATGGTAATATTAGTAACGGGCATAGCATGTTTATTGCTAAATACAATCAAATGCCTGTTATTGTTCCATTACCAGGTGAGTTGGTATTCCCTGAAATCAATGCTAAGCAGGGTAATATAAATATACCAACTAGTGGAAAAATTGATTTTGGCACCGTAGCCATCAATACCAATAAAGATATTGTTGTAACCATTCAAAATACCGGTACTGCCAAGCTTAATTTAAATTCTATTGAAATAGCAGGCGACTTTATCAAAACTGGCGTAGCTCATGCCAATGTGGTTAATCCTGGTGCTAGTGTAAACCTTACCGTTAGAATGAAAGCAACTAATACTCCAGGTCTAAAAATGGGTACTCTTACTATTACAAATAATGATTTAGATGCAAGCACTTATATAATTAACCTTGTAGGTGAAGTAGAAGACATGATTGAAAAAGCTTTACCCGATGAACCTCAGCAAAGCAGCGCTGTAAATGCTCCTGTAAAACTACAGGCGATATCAACAGCTTACCCTAACCCTACTAACCAGGGATGGAAAATAACCTTAAAACAAGATGTTGGTAACAGCAATTATTCTTTAATCAACAGACAGGGAAGTGTAGTATCAACGGGTGTTATCAGGGCTAATAACTTTTATGTAGCCGCTCAAAACTTACCAGCTGGTATGTATTTCTTAAGAATAAACAATACTAAAATTGATGGCGTTATTCAATTAATTAAAGAATAATTACATAAACAAAACTTAAATTTCATTTTGAAAAACCACTCACTATTGTTGATATACTAACATATATTAACAATAGTGTTTTAATTTGATAAAAGCCTATCAGGGCTGGATAATATAGTGTTGGATAATTTATTAACTGAAATCTTATTAGTGTTAACTTAAATCACCTTTTTGTTATATATATAAATATATCACTTAATAAAATATCTAACTTTATTTTAATAAATCTAATATTAAGGTATATGTTTTTCTTTTCAAGAAAAAAGTAAAAAATAATTCTATTAAAAACAATTTTTATGACCAAAATTTTATTTGCAGCAACTTTAGCGCTCTGCTATATCTCTATGCATGCACAAACGCTTGATTTAAAATGGGTAAAATAACTATCAAAAACAGCGATTTTGATGAAAATGAATATGTGATTAACCTCACAGGAACAGTGGAGGATATTATTTAGAAAATTTTACCGGATGAAGAAGCCAGCAAAAACAGTAATATTAAAAAACCTGCTACACCTAAATCCATTAATGCCATATCATCAGCTTATCCTAACCCTACACATGCATGATGGACAATTAGCTTCAGTGAAGACCTAAACAACAGTAATTACACATTGATAAATAAACAAGGCATGGTTGTAAGCAATGGTAAAATAACAGCAAGGAATTTTTACCTGGCTGCCGAAAATTTACCGGCAGGCATGTATTTGCTCCGTGTAAATAATATTAAAGTACAAGGCGCAATCAGGCTGATAAAGGAATAAAAGTTTTTGGGTAGATTAATCTTTAAGATTTAAAAATGGGATACTAAAATGTAACTATTTAAGTATGCCATTTTAGTTACAACATATAATATATTATATAATATGAAAATATACTTATTAACATAGATATATTTTAACTATATTTTAAATATTTTTAAGCTAACAATTCGGATAATCTAATATTAAGTCGATCTTCTTTATACATATTCTAATATTTTTTATTTAACTACAAAAATAAATCGATGTTAAAAACAAACTCAACAATTCTATTATTATTATTGACTTTTCAATTAAGTAACGCTCAAAGTTTAGAATGGGCCAAACAAAATGGTGACTTTAGCAATCACCCCGAATTCTTATCAACAGCAGAAAACACAGTATTAGATAAAGATGCCAATACATATACAGTAGGTAACTTTGGGGGTATTATAGATTTTGATCCCGGCCCGGGCATTTTTAATTTTATTTCAAAAGGCCTGGGAGATTGTTACATCACCAAACTAAATGCTAATGGCAATTTTGTTTGGGCAAAACAGATAGGTGAATATGGGAATAATGCCACCGGGGTACATCACTCAATTGCTATTGATAAAAATAACAATATTTACATAATAGGTACATTTACCGGTACAGTAGATTTTGATCCGGGAAATGATATTTTTAACCTTACACAAAAATCGAATTTTTCAGATGTTTTTATTGTGAAATTAAATACTGACGGGAATTTTATTTGGGCAAAAAGTTTTGGCAGCGCAGATCAAACATGGTTACATAAAATGTGTATTGCAGCTGATGACCAACAGAATATTTATGCAGCCGCCCATTTAAATGGTACAGGAGATTTTAACCCGGGAAATGCTGTTTTTAATCTTACTTCAGTAGGAGAAGAAGATATTTTTGTTTCCAAGCTGGATATAAATGGAAATTTTTTATGGGCAAAAAGGATGGGCGGATTGGATGATGAAGCTGCAATTTCAATAGCCCTGGATAAACAGGGCAATGTATACACCACAGGACATTTTTGGAAAATAGCAGATTTTAACCCTGCAGATGGATTTGAAAATATATTCGCAATGTCACCAAAAGGTATTTCAGATGTATTCATTTCCAAGCTGGATAAAAACGGGAATTTTGTTTGGGCAAAACAACTGGGTGGAAGTGGTAATGGTAAAATGCATAGCAATGCCCTTACTACTGATGCAAATGGCAATGTACTTGTTACGGGATATTTTTGGAACACTATTGATGCTGATCCAGGTGTTAATGAATTTTTGATAAGCACTCCTTCAACTCAAATTTCCGAAGCATTTATATGTAAAATAACAACAAACGGAGACTTCGATTGGGCAACACATTTGCAAGGAAATATAAAGCCTACCTCAATAACCACAGATGCAATGGGAGATGTATACACCACAGGTTTTTTTTGGCATACAGCCGATTTTTTTCCTGGCAGACCAGTATTTAATATGACAAGCAATGGTGGGGCAGATATTTTTATTTCCAAATTAAATAGCAAGGGTAATTTTGTTTTTGCAAAAAAAATCGGCGGGCCTGAAGCAGATGTGGGGAATTGCATCAACTTAGATGTGCAAGGCAACATACATATTGTTGGAGAATTTAAAGGCACAGTTGATTTCGATATCGAAAACGGGGTATTTAACTTATCAGGCCCAAAAACATTTAGCTATATAGCTAAATACAAACAGCCGTTACCGGAAATTAATGTCAAACAAGGCAATAAAAATCTTAATACCAACAGCACCCAGCATTTTGGTACAGTACAGACTTTTACTAATAAAGACCTGGTATTTACCATACAAAATAATGGAAATAATCAACTCGTTTTTGATGGCATTGACATTACAGGGGATTTTAGCCAGGTAAGCATACCCTTTAATTTTATTAACCCGGGCCTTAGTGCCAATATAACTGTAAGAATGAATGCTACTAATATAACAGGCAATAAAAACGGAAAGCTGATTATTAAAAATAATGATTTGGACGAGAGTACTTATACTATTAATCTGGCTGGGAAAGTTGATAGTAAAGTTGAATTGCCATCTTTAAATAATAGTAATTCAAATACAAAAAATGAATTTCCTGTAAATGATATTCATAATGAAGTAAAAATATCCATTTACCCTAATCCAACACATACCAGCTGGCAAGTAAATTTTAAAGGGAGCGTAATAACAAACTATGCTTACACCTTATTAAATGCGCAGGGCATTAATGTAGCAAATGGCGTATCATCAGTATACAACTTTAATTTACCCGCTCATAATCTGCCTGCGGGTAACTATTTTTTACACATCAATATTAATAATAGTAAAAAAGTAATCAAGTTAATAAAAGAATAATACGGTAAATTATTATAGTTATAAAAAAGGAGGCTGTCTAAAAAGGGCAGCCTCTTTTATTTTTTCAAAAAAAGGCTGCCCATTTAGACAGCCTCTCCTGTAAAATTCAATAAATATTAATAAATATTAAGTATTGCCTTCCACAACATCATCATTAATATCTTTATTATCGGCATTCAAAATTTCATCTTCCACTTCCTGCTCATCCAGTTGCGTAATAGCAGCAATTTTATCACCTTCATCTACCTTTATTAATTTTACGCCTTGTGTAGCCCTGCCCTGCTCCCTGATCTGGCTCACTCCCATCCGAATAGTAACACCCGATACACAGGTAATCATTAAATCCTCTTTATCAGTTACATCCAGCAAGCCTACCAAAGCACCGGTTTTTTCGGTTACGCTGAGCGTTTTTACACCTTTGCCCCCGCGGTTGGTTATACGGTAATTGGCTTCGCCCGTTTCCGGGTCATCAAGAAAGGTACGTTTACCAAAACCTTTTTCACTTACCACTAAAATAGTTTTGGTTTTATCTTCTTTATTTACACAAATCATTCCTACTACTTCATCTTTTTCATCATCCACTTCAATACCGCCTACTCCAATACCACCCCTGCCGGTAGAACGTACTTTTTGTTCATTAAAACGGATAGCCCTGCCGCTTTTTACCGCCATCATTATTTCGCAATTGCCGTCAGTCATACGGGCTGCAATCAATTGATCACCTTCTAAAATATTAATGGCATTAATACCATTCTGGCGTGGCCTGCTAAAATCTTCCAGGTCAGTTTTTTTAATAATTCCTTTTTTGGTACACAGGATAATGTAATGGCCTTTTACATAATCTTCATCAGTAAAGTTCTTTACATCAATAATTGCCCTTACCTTATCGTCCGCAGGTATCTGTACCATATTTTGCATGGCCCTGCCCTTGCTGGTTTTGTCCCCTTCGGGGATTTCATATACTTTTAACCAAAAACATTTGCCTTTTTCCGTAAAAAATAATAATGTATGATGCGTAGAGGCTACAAACAAATGTTCGATATAATCTTCCTGTCTGGTACTACTGCCTTTTGCACCACGACCGCCCCTGCGCTGCTGGCGGTATTCTGTTGCAGATGTACGCTTAATATATCCCAAATGCGAAATGGTCACCACCACATCTTCATCTTCAATCAAATCCAGCATATTCATTTCATTGCCCACATACACTATTTCTGTTTTTCTTTCATCACCGAACTTATGTTTTACTTCCAGCAGTTCATCTTTAATAATTTGAAAACGTAACCCTTCGTTAGAAAGAATTTCTTTAAGGTGGTCTATCAGTTTCATAATCTCGGCATGCTCTTCCCTTATTTTATCAATCTCCATGCCGGTTAAGCGTTGCAGGCGAAGTTCCAATACAGCCTTGGCCTGTATTTCGCTCATTGCAAAGCTGGTCATTAATCCTTCCTGGGCTATATTTGGCGTAGAGGATTCCCTGATTAGTTTAATCACTGCATCCAAATTATCCAGCGCAATAATATAACCTTCTAAAATATGCGCCCTTTCCTGCGCCTTACGCAATTCAAATTTCGTCCGGCGCACTACCACTTCATGACGGAAATCCACAAACTCCGAAATCAAATCTTTCAGGTTTAATATTCTTGGCCGCCCTTTTACCAATGCTACATTATTAATACCATAGGATGTTTGCAGCTCTGTTTGCTTATACAATTGGTTAATTACCACCTGCGCTACCACATCTTTTTTCAGGTCAATTACAATACGGGTGCCTTCCTTATTATTACTCTCATTATTTACATCAGCAATGCCTTCAATCATTTTATCATTGATCAGCTCACCGATTTTGGCGGTAAGCGTATCCCGGTTTACCTGGTAAGGCACTTCATAAATAATTACTTTTTCCCTCCCGGTTTTAGTCGTTTCAATATTTACTTTTCCACGAAGCACTACCCTGCCCCGACCGGTATGCAGCCCTGCTTTCACACCTTCAAAACCGTAGATGATACCACCAGTGGGGAAATCCGGACCTTTTACATGCTTAATCAAATCATCTATAGAAATATCATTATCATCAATATAAGCAATGCAGGCATCTATCACTTCGCTAAGGTTATGCGGCAGCATGTTGGTTGCCATACCTACAGCAATACCACTGCTGCCATTCAATAATAATTGCGGAATTCGTGTAGGCAGTACCGTTGGTTCCTGTAATGAATCATCAAAATTGAGTTGATAATCTACCGTTTCTTTATCAATATCTTCCAGCATGGCCTCGGCCATTTTTTGCATACGCACTTCTGTATACCGCATAGCAGCTGGCGGATCCCCATCCTGGCTGCCAAAATTACCCTGCCCATCTATCAAGGTATACCGCATCGACCAATCCTGCGCCATACGTACCATCGTATCATAAATGGACGCATCTCCATGCGGATGGAATTTACCCATCACCTCACCCACAATACGGGCACTTTTTTTGTAAGGTTTATTACTTCCATTGCCCAGCTCCTTCATGCCAAATAAAACGCGGCGATGCACCGGTTTCAAGCCATCTCTTACATCCGGCAATGCCCTTCCTACAATTACGCTCATCGAGTAATCGATATAAGAAGTTTTCATTTGTTCCTCAATATTTACAGGTATGATGCGGCCCCTGTTATTGGTATCTTCTCCGTTTAAATTGTCTAAATTTTCCATAATAGTTAATAGGTGGCGAAGTTAACGATTTTAGGTGGTTTCTGGTGATGGAAACATGGATAAAACGGATAGTACGGATTTACACGGCAAATTTGTTTTTTATCCGTTTTTTATGGCCAAAACAAAAACTGGCATAGGAACACAGATAATACTGATGATACAGATTTATATAAAAAATCCGTTTTAATCCGTTGCATCAGTATTATCCGTGTGCCTATAAAAAAACTTTGGGGCTGTAGGCTTTATATCATTAATCAGCATTTGTCCAGGCTGCTGCAGGCTCCGCTATCGCTACGGCCCTCCGTTGCACTCCGGGCCCTCTCCGCCCAAGGCGGATCGGCCTTTCGCATCCTGCAGCCCATGAAGCAGCAGAATGTGAATTGGGCATTATATAATACTGCTTTATTATTTGTTTAAAAACATTACTTAAGCACTTATTTAATTTTTGATTAATATGAGATTGGGCTATATTTGAGTTACATTTGTTCATTTAATTATAATACTTCCATCATTGAAACAAACTACTTTTTTCATAATTATATTATTGCTAACACAGGCCTCATTTGCACAGTCAGAAAATGCCTGGGTACGTTTTTTTGATACAACTAGTGAACTGTCGGGTTACAAAGATTTAAAAGGCAATATTAAAATCCCGGCCAGCTTTGTATACCCTACAAATGCAGACACATTTTATAACATTATTGCTGTAGCTGAACCTGGTGCCAGTTTTAGCAAATCGTATTATTTACTGAAAGATGGTAGAAAGATTGGACAAGACAGTGTGTTTGCGTTTGACTTTACTTTTGATTGTGAAAGTGAAGGAAAAATATTATTCAAAGACAAAAAGAAAGACAGGGTCGGTTTTTTTGACAAAAATGGAATAGCTGTAATTCCTGCAATGTATAATGAAGCTTTACCTTTTCACAATGGAGTTTCTGTTGCGCTAAGAAATGCCACACGAAAATGCCTGGGCGATATCATCACAGATACATTAAATTGTGAGCACTTAGGCTGGAGCGGTGGAGAAACAATTTTAATCAACGATAAAAATGAAATACTTGCCGACAGCTTAAAAATTGATTTAGGTAGTATTGACTGGTATTCAAAAAAAGTGAACAACGCATCAGTCGATACAAGTATTTACATTACTATTAAAGGAAGAAATAATACCACCTATTCTTTTATTAACTATGAAAAAGAATTTGCAAAATGGTTTTACACTTCTTTTCTCCCAACATTAAATTCAAAGAAAAGCATCTTAAGTACCCTCTTTGCGGAAGTAACGTATTGGTCGGAAAAAAATGGCTGGACAGGTATAAATAAAAATAAGTTTTTGAATGCATTTCCAAAAGCGCTTACAGCAGAAAGGTTTCAAACCAGCAGTCTTAAAGAGCTTTCCATCAGCCAGGAAAGTACCAGTCCTTTTATGAGTGAAAGCAAACTATTTAATAAATATTATGATGCTTGTGGGTATAACAGGCAAAGATTTCCTGCTTTTGATGTTATGCTGACATACTATAAAAAAAGTCGGAAATCATTAACAGGTATTCAAGCAGGCTTCTATAAAGATTATGAAATAGATTTTCAGGAACATTTCGTGTTTCTTAGAACGGAAGAAGGTTATAAGCTATTAGGAGTGTCATTAAAGAAGTAAGCATCAGCTTCTGTGCATCATAGGCTAAGCTATATGACCGCTAACGCATTGCTATGAAAAATTGTATACTAAATTTGTATTTAAATTACTTTGAATGAAAAAAACAGTTTACATACTGGCATTTCTTTTAGCCTCGTTTAAATCATTTAGCCAGGTAAGCTATTCGGGGTTTATTGATAAATATCCAATTGAATTGGTTACCGACATTTATTTGGACAAAGAAGTAAGGGCCATTTATGCCTATTCCGATTTTGATGAGCCAATTATCTTAGATGGTGAAATACAAAAGGGTAAATTGACACTATTTGAAAAAGATAAAACAAAAAAAAATATTGCATCATTAGTTTTTGAAAATTTTGATGCTGAAAATAATGCAATGGCTGGCACCTGGACAAATCTTAAAACTAAAAAGCAACTTAAGATAAGTTTAAGTAAAAATTTAAATAATGGTGACAGCATTAAGGAAATTATTCAGCCCGTTACGTTGGGCAATAAATACTTCAAGCTTATTATCTCCGGGGACGGTTATGTGGTAACAGGAGTAAAAATATTGGAAAAGAAAACAGATAAGCTTCTTCAGAAAATTGACCTTGACTGCCAGCTTCGGGGATTAAATAATATAACTGTTGGTGATTACAATTTTGATGGAATTAAAGATTTTTCTGTATTTGAATCAAGTTACGCAGGCCCAAATACTTCAAGCTTATATTTTTTATTTGATGCTAAAACCAATACATTTTTTGAAAGTGGCTTTTCAGGTGTTTCATTGGAGTTTAATAATAAAACTAAAAGAATTACAGAACGAAACCAATGTTGTGCAGGGGCTTCTGTAACCACTGCAGAGTATAAAGTAGTTAAAAATAAAATGGTTTTAATAAAAGAACAGTGCTATAAATGGGATGAAAAAAAAGGGAAAATTGGTTGAGCGGAAGATGAAAGAATGTGAATAATAAAATTCAAGATATTGTAATCTAAAATCATACTATTTAAATGATCAACATCCCATTTCAAACTATTGACTGGACTCTTATTGAAAAAGTTGAATATCCCGGAGAAACGGGAACAGCATTTTGGCAAACCATTCAGTTTAGCGGCCTTAGAATCCGTTTGGTGGAATATTCTAAAAATTATTTAGCCGATCACTGGTGCCAGAAAGGCCACATCGTTTATTGCCTGGAAGGAGAGTTTGTGAGTGAATTTGAGAATGGAAAAAGTGCTGTTCTAACGAAGGGAATGACTTATGTTGTTTCTGATGACCTTAGCTCTCATCGTTCGGTTTCAGAAAATGGTGTTAAGCTGCTTATTATTGATGGTGATTTTTTAAAAAGTTCAATATAGATATATTGTACAAGAGTGCGACGCCAATGCAGTTGAATAGGTGTATAAAAGCCCGGTACAAAATATAAATTATTTTTTGTGGCTAAAGCCACATAAAAATATGATATTATTATCACCGCCCTAAAGGGCGGTGCAATTCAAAGGACGGCGCAATTCAAAGAGCCAGTAAACGAAATAAAAAAAATATATTTAAGAATTTTACAATTTAAAACAAGATGTACAACCACATCACCAACCTCCTACCAATAAATTCTTAGCCGCTTTTTCACTGCACTTTTGATACCTGGAATAAGCTTTAGCGGCTGCCATTCGTATAGTATCATGTGGCTGATTATTGATGTAAGGCGAAATAGCGTCATGCACCGTGTAGGCTTCAGGTGCCATTAATCCTGTTGTCCATACCAATGGATAAGCACCGGTTTGTTTTAAGTGTGGTGCAAAATATTTTTTGCTGATGCAGGCTAAAATAATGCAATCCCTTTTTTTACCATCTGTATTTTCAAAGGTTTGGGATAATTGAAAATCCATTAACCCGTCATGCCCAATGTAAGAAAGCAACCGGGCATTTCCATTAATTCCGATTGTAACATTATTAATTTGTACAGTATCTTTTAATTTTCCGGAACAGCTGTTTAAAAAATCTTCAGTGCATTGTTGAATGTATTGCCCGTCAAATGCATCTGCTACTAAATAATAATTTTTTGTTTTGTGCTTAAATATTATTCTTTCAAGTTTTACGCCTGTTAACTTTTGTATCCTGATGAGCTTCCATTCTTTGCTATTTTTAAAATAACTCCGGATACCATAGCCACATCCCCAATATAAGTTATTACCAGGATCCTGGCCGTTGCCAATTTTATCAGGAACAGGTACAATGCCCTGGTATTTATTATCGCATAAAGCTACCAGGATATGAACAACTTTTACTGAAGTATCAAATTTCAATTCATTCTTTAATGATGATGGATTTTTATTTCCGGGAATTGATCCAGGATCAGGCTTAGGGGCTGAATTACAGCCGAGGCTTATACTGATTAGAAATGTAAGGAATTTTACTTTTTGCATATGGTAAATTAATAAGTTGTATAGTTGTGAACCATCAGATGCTGTAATCTTTAAATTCCATACAGGATTTTGTTAAAAATAAAATTCGCTTTAATTCATAGGATTAGGAATTTTAAGTTCAAAGTTACTATGGTATTGAGTTACCCTCTATTTACTTTTTTCTTAATAAAAAAAGTAACAAAAAAATCAAGGCTGCGAATAAATAGCTAAAATTTACTTCGTTGCGCTACAGCGAAAAAGCTACACTTGAACTTTTGCACACTAATGAACCAATACCATTATCAGCTTTTGTACTTTATATTATCATTTTCGCTGCTTTACGCTTCACTTTGTAAATTTCTTTACGCTATTTTTTCGAGGCCGGGTAACAAAACTTATTAAAAAACAGTAGTAAGTAATTTCAGATCTTTAATTTGCGCTTATTCTACCTAATCCTATAAATTCATTTACTTTGCAAAAAATATTGTTTGAAAACTATACTTTTATTTGGCGCCGGAAAATCGGCCACTGTTTTAATAGATTATCTAATTGAAAATGCCCCTGCAAATATGTGGAAAATATGTATTGCAGATGCTAATAAAGAACAAATTTTATTAAAAACAAAAAACAGCATCGCTGCTGAAGCAATTGAAATTGATATCACGAATAACGAACAACGATCGACTTTAATTCAGCGTGCAGATATAGTAATATCGCTGATGCCTCCCTCTTTGCACTTTTTAATAGCAAAGGATTGCGTTATTTTTTCTAAAAATTTATTGACTGCTTCATACATAGACGATAATATTAAAAAATTACAAAAAAATATTGACAGCAAAAATTTGTTGTTCATTTGTGAAATGGGCCTTGACCCGGGTATCGATCATATGAGCGCCATGAAAATCATAGATGATATAGAATATAAAGGAGGAACAATTACCTGTTTTAAAAGCCATTGTGGCGGATTAGTATCTGCTGAAAGCGATGATAACCCCTGGCATTACAAAATAAGCTGGAACCCACGCAATGTGGTACTTGCAGGCAAAGCGGGGGCAGATTATAAATTGAACAACAAATTGGTACATAAAAAATATGAAGAATTATTTAAGGACTGCAACAAGGTTCATGTTGACGGTTTAGAACCATTGGCTTTTTATCCTAACAGGGACTCTTTAAGTTATATTCCCTTATATCATTTAGAAAAAGCTGTTACCTTTTTAAGAACTACTTTACGCCACCCTGGATTTTGCACAGGTTGGAAAGCTATTGCAGATGCGGGGTTAACTGATGATACAAAAACAATTGATCCGACAGGATTAACCTTTGCAAAATGGTCTGCAAATATTTTACCATCGGTAAATGAAAGCAATAAATATATGCTGCAATATTTGTGTTTATTTGACCAGGATATAGTTCCTGCTGCTGCAAAAAATTCTGCTGATATCTTACAATACTTATTAGAAAATAAATTAGCCATGCAACCGCATGATAAAGACATGATTGTAATGCTGCATGAAATTGAATATACATTAAACGGGAAAAAACATCTTATTAACAGCAGCCTGATTGTAAAAGGTGAAGATAACCTGCGGACAGCCATGGCAAAAACTGTCGGGCTGCCATTAGGTATCGCTGCTAAATTAATATTAAACAATGTTATTACCTTAACCGGGTTGCATATTCCTGTAATTAAAGAAATTTATACTCCTGTACTGGAAGAATTAAAATACCTGGGCATTGGTTTTGTTGAAAATGATGGTATTCAAGAATAGATTACAGAGGCTTGAGCAATAATATATTTTTTAATTCTTCTACTCCTTCACTTGCAGGTTTTTCAATACAGGTAAGGTTAGGATAACTTTGCACTGCTGGTATTTTTTTATCAATAATAAACTTAGGTAAATATGAAGGTGCGTAATGCAACAATGACGCTGCAGGATATACTTGTAATGAAGTTCCAACCACTACAAAAAAATCGGCACCCTTCATACATTCAATGGCTTTTTCTATCATAGGTACCGGTTCTTCAAACCAAACAATATGCGGCCTTAGCTGGGTTCCATCTTTTGCCTTATCTCCTACAGTAATATCACTGCGTATTTCATAAATAGTATTCTCATCGGCTACGCTTCGCATTTTAAATATTTCACCATGTAGGTGTAAAACATTTGTTGACCCGGCCCGCTCATGCAGGTCATCAACATTTTGTGTAATGATCGTAATATCAAAATATTTTTCTAAATCCACAAGTCCTGTATGGGCTGCATTAGGTTTTGCTGCCGCCACATCTTTTCTACGCTGGTTATAAAAATCCAAAACTAATTGAGGATTTTTCTTAAATGCGCCTGGCGTAGCTACATCCTGCACTTTATGCCCCATCCACAAGCCATCGCTATCCCTAAAAGTTTGCAAGCCGCTTTCTGCACTAATGCCTGCCCCGGTAAGCACAACAATATTTTTTTTTATCATAGCTGCTAAATATTTTTATTTTTCATTAGCCAGTTCCATAATTATTTCCCATTCCTCTTCTTTAACAGATTGTACGGAAAGCCTGCCTAACCTTACTAAATCCATTTGCTCAAGACGTTTATCTTTTTTAATTATCTTTAAAGATACTGGTTGCTTCAGTTTTTTTACAGGTTTTAAATCTACCGCTACCCATGTATCTCCATCTGTAGTAGGATCGGGATAAAATTCTTTTGACACTATGGCGATTCCAACAATTTCCATTCCTTCATTGCTATGATAAAACAATACCTGGTCACGTTTTTTCATTGCTTTTAAATTATTCCGGGCAGTATAATTACGGATGCTATCCCAGCAGGTTTCTTTATCTTCTACCAATTGATCCCAACTGTATTTAAAGGGTTCTGACTTCACTAACCAATACGCCATATATTTTTAATTTAATAATTACGTTAATAAAAATCTAAAAGTAAACTTATCTCGTAACTGTGAAAAGTAAGCGACCTCAAAATACAATTATTAATCAAAAATTATCTACAAATGAAACGGAAAAAATTATTACTGGCTGCGATTGGCTTATCCGTCTTTATCACCGGCGGAATTATTTATGCAGCTGATCATATTGATTCGCCTGCTGTTACCAACCAAAAACTGATATTACTGATTTATATGTTTTCCGTGCACAGGATCAAAGTAAATTAGTTTTTGTAGCCAATACACAAGGCTTATTGTCGCCCGCCAATACAGCTGCTGCTAAATTTGATGAAAATACTTTGATTGAATTTAATATCGACAATAACCAGGATAATGTGGAAGACCTTGTTATACAATGCAAATACAATGCAGCTTCTAACAGCATGCAGGTATTTGGTCCTATTGCTCCTGCACAAAAAGGCATCCGTAGTAAAATAGAAAGCAGTGTTACTGCACAAGTAGTAGTAACTGCTCATAATGCTGCTAATGCTACTATTGCCACAGGCACATCAGGCGTAAAAGTTTTTGCAGGCCCGAGAGATGATCCTTTCTTTTTTGACTTAAACAGGTATAAACTGATTATTGCCGGTACCCAAACCAGTTTCAGCAATCCGGGTACTGATACTTTTAAAGGTACAAATGTGATGAGTGTGGTAGTAGAAGTTCCAAAATCTTTATTAGGAGGTTCGGGCTCTATCAATGTGTGGTTAGAAACAAAAAAGAAAGCTTAATCAATTTAAAAATCAGTAAAAAATTATACGATGAAAACAACAATAAAAATATTTACACTTGCCATTGGCGCAAGCTTATTCATAACTTCTTGCAAAAAAGATGATGAACCAGTAGCTATTGTTTATTATGATCAGCAGGACCAGATGGGAAGGCCGGCAATTAATACAGTATTTGTTGATACCGCAGAAAAAGATGTATTTAATACTACTACCCCCTCAACTATGGGAGCTGCTTTTCAAACAAAATTTCAAAATAAGTTATTGGCATTAAATGCCGGGTATACTACCAATGCGTTAGGCTTAAATGCACAGGGCCTTACTGCTACTTTGGCTACAGATGTATTGACTGTTTCAACAACAGGACCTACTACTTTTTTTGATGGTGTGCCTGCCAATACATTATCCGGAAGAGCATTAGCAGATGATGTTATTGATGTAGAATTATTACTAATTTTCGGCGGTTCTAATGGCATGAGCAATCCAGGCCTTACAAGCGATCACGTAAATGCAAATGATAAAGCATTTTCAGCCACTTTTCCATATTTAGCCGCACCACACCAATAATTAATAAAACATACAAAGAGCGAAGATAATTTCTTCGCTCTTTTATAATTGAAATTTATATTCCAATTTAACAATACGCTTTAGCTTTTAATGTTGTCGCTCTAAAATGAAAAAAATTTTACTCTATATTTTTCTTTTTACTTATACAACGATAATGTTTAAGCCATTGCTTCCTTATATTACTGATACTGTTGCGCATATATTCTGGTATTCAAGCCATATAAGTACAGTACATTATGAAAACGGGCAATACCATGTTCATATAGAATCTGGGAAAATATCAAAAGAGTGCTCCGGAAAAAAATAATTCTATTTTTAAAAGATATTTCTGCGAATGAATATTTTATTCATACTGAAAAATACAGCATACTAAAATATCAATCCCCACGCCAATTTTATTATACATCCTCTTCAGAAGTATATAAATATTTATTTTCAAAATGACTCACCCCCACCCCGGGCCTAGTAATAGTTATTAATGTATTTAAATTATACAGTAAGTACCTATCGCATTTTTATGCCATCATAACGAGTATTTAACAGGTACTATATCCCTTCAACGATTACATATTTCTGTTAAGAAGTAACAATAAATAATGTATGCCATTTAATTAATTGAAAATGAAAAATAATATACTTATTTTACTTTTAACATTTTTATACTTTACCGCACATTCGCAGAATAACCTTAAAGGAAAAGTAGTAGATGCTATCAGTCGCCAGCCGCTTGATGGCGTGTCGATAACCTTTTCAAATGTATCAAATTCAAAAATTTTTACAGATAAATACGGTTATTTCTATTACAAAACTGGATGGATTGCCGGTAAATATGGTTAGCCATGCTCATGGGCAGGGATATGCCGATGCACATTTTATCATTCCTGAAACAATTAATAATATCGATTTTGGTGCCGGGCCATATTATACCGAGCAGGGAAACTTCAATACTGCCGGGCATGTTTCTTTTTCTACATTTAAAAATATTCCAAAAAGTTTAGTACAGATAGAAGGCGGGCTTTTTAATAGTTTCAGAACCTTAGTAATGGTTGACCTGTTGAAAAAAAATAAGGACAAGCAAAGCGCATATATCGCCGGGGATTTTTATTATACAGATGGGCCAACAATCAGTAAACAAAATTTTAACCGATTTAATTTTTTTGGAAAATATAATTTATCAATTTCTGATCAGACTGCATTGACTGCTTCGGCTTCGGTTTTTAAAAGCAAATGGGATGCTTCGGGCCAAATTCCTACAAGAGCTGTGGAAAATAATTTAATAGACCGTTTCGGCAGTATAGACCCTACAGAGGGCGGTAATACAGAAAGGTATAATGCAAACATTACCCTTGCTCATTATTTTAATAATGGCATCAGTTAGGGAAAACCAGGCTTTTTACAGCCGTTACAAATTCATCCTGTTCTCCGAGTTTACTTTTTTTGTAAATGATGATATAATCCGGGATCAGATACAGCAGGCAGAGTCACGTAACCTGTTTGGGTTTACATCAAAAATGAACAAAAAATATTATTTCGGAAAAATCCAGTTAAACTCCATCTATAATGCAGGCATACGGCATGACATGACTACAGACAGCAGGTTATCCAATACAAAAAAACGAGAATTTTTAAGTGATATAAAATTGGGCAATATCACTGAGATAATATTTACGCTTTTACACAGCAACAAGTAACTGTTGATAAATGGTTTGTTGAGGCAGGTATCAGGTTCGACCATTTAGGATTTAGTTACCTGGATAAATTAAATGTGCAACAACAACCATCACGCAATACATCTATTGTAAGCCCTAAATTAAATATCCAATATACAGTAAACCCGAAAATGCAAATTTTTGCGAAAGCAGGAAAAGGGTTTCATTCTAATGATACAAGAGTTGTTGTTGCCAATGAAGGCAAACAAATATTACCTGCAGCTTATGGCACAGATATAGGTATGACATTAAAGCCTGGTAAAAATTTATTTATCAGTGTTGCAGCCTGGAGTTTATTTCTTGAGCAGGAGTTTGTATATGTTGGTGATGCCGGTGTTATTGAACCAAGTGGTAAAACAAAACGCAATGGCATTGATATTATTGCACGTTACCAGCTCACCAAAAATTTATTTTTTAATACCAATATTAACTTTACAAAACCAAGGGCAGTAGGTGAAATTAAAGGCGAAGATTATATACCACTTGCGCCTGTTTTTACCAGTGTGGGAGGTTTATTTTATAAGCAACAAAAAGGGTTTAACGGAGGACTTAGCTACAGGTATATCAAAGACAGGCCAGCTAATGAAGATAATTCCATTATTGCTAAAGGATATTTTTTATTAGACGGTGCTTTTAATTATACCATGCCTAAATATGAAATCGGAATTGCAGTAGAAAATATATTCAACATCAAATGGAATGAAGCCCAGTTTGCAACAGAATCCCGCTTATCGTCTGAGCCGGCACCGGTATCAGAGTTACATTTCACACCAGGTACCCCTTTTTTTGCCAGGCTGAGACTGGCTGTATTTTTTTAAATAAATAGATATTTTCAAATGAATAATTTAGCAGATAACAAATACAGAATAATTAAAAAAGCTATAATTTTTTTAATTATTCTTTCTGTTTTCTGAGCATTTATATGCACATGCTACAGTAGACGAATTGGAAAACCTTTCTGGCAAAGAAGCTGCTTTTTTATATCTTAAACTGGGATATACACATATTCTGCCGTTAGGATTAGACCATATTTTATTTATACTTAGCTTATTTTTATTAAATCCAAAATTAAAACCTGTATTGTGGCAGGCTACTGCGTTTACTGTAGCCCACTCTGTTACGCTGGGCCTTGCTATGTACCATGTGATTAATCCGCCTGCAAATATTGTAGAGCCAATTATTGCCTTATCAATTTTGTATGTGGCCTTAGAAAATATTTTTTCTCCACGTTTTAAATCATCACGTATTGGCATTGTATTTTTATTTGGATTGATACATGGAATGGGCTTTGCAAGTGCACTGGGAGAATTAGGCTTACCACAAAATTCATATCTTACTTCATTAATTATGTTTAATATCGGAGTAGAGATCGGGCAGTTAACCGTAATTATCGGGGCATACTTTTTACTCGGAAAGCTTTTTGGTCATAAACCGTATTATAGAAAATATATTGTAATACCCTTATCAGTATTCATCAGCATTATTGCAGCTTTTTGGACTATACAACGTTTATTCTTTTAAAAGATCATCCAGGTCTTTAACAACAGAAGGAGAAAGATCACACCTGTTTTTAACAGCTTCTTTAAAAAATTCATTGGCATTGTATCCTTTATTTAATCCTTTCATTAATTTACCCATCCAATACAACTCCAAGCCTTCCAAAGGTTTACCGGATACATTTTTTTTATAAACCGTATATGCCTCATCTATTTTATTATTACAAAATAAGCTCCATACATACCAGGAATAAGTTTGTGGAGTAGTTCGGTTTTCTAATTCTTTTTTTGCCACCTCCTCCGCTTTCGCATCATCATGTAAAATACCTGTATACAATTGGATCAAATATTTATTGTACATATTACCATACATAGTATCACTTGCCACAGCAACAAATTGATTAGCAAATTTTATTTCGGCTAAACTATCTCCTCTTTTTTGCGCTACTTGTATAAGTTTAAATAAAGGGTCCGGAGATTTTGTTTTGGTAAGTGCAAACTGAAATATTTTTCAGCTAAAGAATCATTGTTATCATACATTAATGCTATCCAGCCCATACCCATAATACTACGCAAATCTGTAGCGTTTATTTTTATACATTGCGTATAAGCTTCATAGGCTTTGTTTAATTTGCCCGTATGTATATAAAGATCAGCAACATTGGCTAAAGCAACCTGCATAAGGTTGCTATCTGTATTGGCTAATAAAACCGCTTGTTGCATGGCGTTGATAGAAGAATCCAAATCACCTTTGTAATGCATCATTCTGGATTGACGAAACTGATATCCGTAATCGTTACCGGCTTTTATACTGTTCAAATTACCTTCTGCAGCAATTATTTTTCCTAATTCAAAATTTACATCAAAAGCGGTGGCAAGAGCATCATATTTTTTTATACCAACTGCCTTGGCAAGCTGTAATAAGCTATCGGCTTGTTTAAAACGGTGTTGTAAAATTGCATTTCTCGTTAATGCTAAAAGGAGCAGATTCTTTACCATCAAAATCTGTTATTGCTTTATGCAATACACTGTCGGATTTTTTTACATCGGTTATATCGCCTGATAAAGAAAACCGGTTAATTAAAGCAGCAGCATATTTCAACTCATTAACAATCCCCGGAGTTTCTGGCTGTACGCGATTTTTCCAAAACTGTATTTCGCCTTCATTAGTTTTTATAACAGCTGACGCAGCATAATTTTCTGTAAGGCTATCAACAAAATTGAGCGGAACAATCGCTTTTTATTTGCGTTGCAGGAAATAAAAATCAATAAAACTATAATACCAATTAAATATTTCAAAGTGTAGAATTTATAGGACTTACGAAAAAAGTGTGGCGAAAGTTTATAATACTAATCTTCCCACCCACTTGCCAGAACATCTGCAATATGAATAGTTTTTATACCAAGGTTTTTCCCTTTTATGTACCCGTCTAAATGCATCAGGCAACTTAAATCAGTGGAGATGATGTATTCCGCATCAGTAGATAATGCATGGGTTGTTTTTTGATCGGCCATGGCAATAGATATTGCATCAAACTTTACTGCAAAAGTGCCACCAAACCCACAGCAGGTTTCCACATCAGTCATTTCTACTAGTTCTAATCCCTTTACATGGCTTAATAATTTGCGGGGAGCTTCTTTTATTTTACATTCCCTCAGTGCAGCACAACTATCGTGATAAGTTGCTTTTGCAGAAAACACTGCTCCATAATTTTCTATTTTAAGCACATCAACTAAAAATTCTGTAAATTCAAAAATACGTTTACTTAAATCTTTTACAGGATTGTGCAGAGATGAGTTTTCAAATAATTTTGCATAATAATTTCTTACAAAACCTACGCAACTGGCGCTTGGAGCCACTATATAATCTACTGTATCAAAATCTTTTATAAATTTAGTGGCTACTTGTCTTGCCTCATCCCAAAATCCGGCATTAAAAGCAGGCTGTCCGCAACAGGTTTGATTGGTATTGTACTGCACATCACAGCAAGCTTTTTCCAAAACTTTTACCATGTTAAAGGCGGTTTCAGGATAAAGCTGATCTATAAAACAGGGTATAAAAAGTTGAACTTTCATTTATATTAATTAGATAACAATCAAGTTACAACTGCCTTTAAATTTTTATTAGTTGATAATGCAATGCAAGCATTTTTATTACGGTCATAGCAGCTTCTTCGCCTTTATGGCCATGCTTACCGCCTGTTCTTTCGTCGGCCTGCTGCTGGTTATTTACGGTAAGCACCCCAAAAACAGTCGGTACCGGCAAGGTTAAATTTAACTGCAATATGCCATCAGTAACGGCTTTACAGATATAATCAAAATGCGGGGTATCGCCTTTTTATTACACAGCCCAATGCTATAAATGCATATGGCTTGTCCATCGTTTCGCTATGCACATCCCAATACATTTTTATTGCAAATGGTATTTCAAAAGCGCCTGGAACGGTAAGGATAGTATATTCAATTTTATATTCATCCAGTAAACGGATACACCCCTTTTGTAATTCATCTACCACGGCTGTATTCCATTCGGTACGCACTATTACAACACAGGCATCCGGCGGTAGCAGGATGCCTGTAGCAGCATATAAATTTTCAGTAACAACTGACATATTAAATAATATTAATTAGTAGTGCCTAACCTTGCTAAATATTTATCTACCTCGCCGGATTTAGCCAATTGGCTTAAAGGATAGTTCTCTTTTATTTTTTTATACATTTCAATAGCATCTTTAGGTTTACCAATCATTTCAGCATACATTCCGGCAGTCATTAATGCATCCGGAGTCACGGCTTCATCCTTAGTATTCACATCAGCCGCTTTTTTATAATAACTAAGTGCATCTTCTTTCTTATTTTGTTCTGCATAAGCATGACCGATCATTTTGTATGCCTTACTTTGTACCTGATCAGCGCCATTGCCATCAAATTCCTTTAAATATTTAATGGCTTTATCAAAATCTTTCAGGTGAAGATAACAGGCGCCTATCATAAATTCTGCCCTGTTTGCAGTACCTGTTCCACTATAATCTTTAGCTATTTTTAATAAGCCGGTCACTTGCACACCCTGGTCATTGCCTCCGTTTAGTGCTAAATTAACGGAATCTTTAGTGAAACCACTGGTAGCCATTTTATCAAATATTTTTTCTGCAGGAAAAACCAAATCTTTGGCTTTCTGTTCCCTTGGTGCTTTATACATATACTTATATGCAAGGAAACCACCTCCCAGAATAATAACCAAAATTCCTAAAAAATCAGTGGCTTACTGTATTTAGCCTTAGCCTGCAGCCCTTTTTCTTGTGCAGTATTATCATCTGTTATAATATTTACAGTACCTTCCTTCTGTGCCATTGTATATTGTGTTATTTATAATTTAATTAAAATTTCATTTATCACCCCATTCTAATCTGTTATAAAAGGATAATCTTTTTGAACATACACATCTTTTAGTAGTTCATCATCATCCGGCCATGGACTTTCTTCAGCAAATTGTACACTTTCTTCCACTTCCTGCCTTACCCTTTCATTAATTGTTTCTATTTCAGCGTCAGCTACACTGTATTGTTCTTTTAAAACCTTTAATACTTGTTCTATCGGGTCTTTTCCTTTATATTCTTCTACTTCTTCTTTGGTCCTGTACTTTTGAGGGTCGCTCATGCTATGGCCTTTATAGCGATAGGTTTTTATTTCCAGCAAAGTAGGCCCGCCTTTTTCCCTTGCCCTGTTTACTGCTCTTAATACAGCATTATGCACTTCTTCCGGGCTCATGCCGTTTACAGTATCGCCGGGCATATCATATGCATCAGCCAGTTTATATATATCCAATACATTACTTGTACGGGCTACCGAAGTACCCATTGCATAATTATTATTTTCACAAATAAACACTACCGGTAGTTTCCACAACATGGCCATGTTGAATGTTTCATGCAGCATTCCCTGCCTTGCAGCACCATCACCAAAAAAACACAATACTGCATTATTGGTATCCCTGTATTTTTCTGCAAATGCCAGACCTGCACCGGTGCCAATTTGTGCACCTACTATTCCATGCCCTCCGAAAAAGTTTTCCTTTACGCCAAAAAAATGCATACTACCACCCTTACCTTTACTGCACCCGGTAGCTTTTGCATACAATTCTGCCATGCAGGATTTGGCACTTACGCCTTTTGCAATAGCCAGGGCATGGTCACGGTAAGCGGTTATAAATTTATCATCCGGGTTAGTAGCAGTCATACAACCAGCTGCCACAGCTTCCTGCCCGATATATAAATGGCAGAAGCCCCGAATTTTTTGCATACCGTACAATTGTCCTGCTTTTTTCTTCAAAGCGGCGCAACAAAAGCATTAATTCGTACCAATACAGGTAAGTTTCTTTAGAAAACTTGTTAGCCAATGGTTTATAATTTAGGCGGCAAAGATAAGGGTTTTGAGTATTTGGTTTATAGTTTTTGGTTTCAAATTTCTTGTTTTAGGTTTGGAGTTTCAAGTTTGGGGTTTGTCTACTGGATCCTGCAGATTATTTGAGTTTTAGGCCGGGCATTTTCTTTTGTCAGAAGTCGGCCAACTATTATTTATCTTGCAGGCTCTTATGCTCCAGGTTGACCAGCTTTCTATTACACAGTTTAAAAATTATACCCTCTCTTCATTTAAATTTGAAGAAAGGATAATAGGCATTTGCGGATTAAACGGTAAGGGGAAAACCAACTTAATTGATGCTATTTATTATGGATGCTTTACCAAAAGTTACTTTACAAAAACAGATGCATTTATTGCCCAATTTAATAGCGATGGATTCAGGATAGCAATAAATTTTAGCAAGAATAATGAAAGCCAAAAACTGGTTTGTATTAATAAAAATACTGAAAAAAAAGAGCTTTTATTAAACAACATACCTTACAATAAATTTTCTGAACATATCGGCAAATTCCCTGCCGTGATGATTGCTCCTGATGATATTGACTTAATTACCGGAGGAAGTGAAGAACGCAGGAAATTTATTGATACGATTATCAGCCAGGTAAACAGCACTTATTTACAACAACTTATTTTATACAATAAAATTTTATTACAGCGCAACAGCCTGCTTAAAAGATTTGCTGAACAAGGCAAAACTGATTGGGCCTTGCTCGAGGTATTGGATGAACAATTATTAAACCCTGGAAATTATATTTATACTGCCAGGAAAGAATTTGCGCTTCAGTTTATACCATTGGTCCGGCAATTCTATACTCAAATATCCAACAGTGCTGAGCAAATAAATGTATTATACCTTAGCCAGCTGCATGTTAATGGCTTTAGTGAATTGTTTAACCAATTCAGGCAAAAAGATTTTATAACTGAGCGTACCAATGCCGGCATACATAAAGATGATCTGTTATTAGAAATGAACAACCAGTCATTTAAAAACATATCATCTCAGGGACAAAGAAAAAGTTTATTATTTGCGCTAAAATTAGCCGAGTTTGAAATATTAAAACTTAATAAAGGATTCGCTCCGCTTTTATTGCTGGATGATGTTTTTGAAAAACTAGATAATGAGAGGATGTACAATTTACTCGACTGGGTAAGTAAAAAAAATGATGGCCAGGTATTTATCACTGATACACATAAAGAAAGGTTGTTTCAATCATTTAGCGACCTGGGTATTCCTTATCAAATAATTGAATTATAATATAAAAGCCCGGATCAATTTATTTAACTTTATGCTATGGGGGAAATTTCTTTACAGGATGCAATACAGCAATTTTTAAAAAAAAGTAAGCTTAATGCTGGCATACAGGCCGTACGCATAGAAGAAGTGTGGGAAGAAATAATGGGAAAAACCGTGGCGAAATACACCGATAAAATTCAAATTATTAATCATACACTTTTTATAAGCTCTACTGTAGCACCACTAAAAAATGAATTACTGTATCAAAAAGATAAAATAATGGAAATGGTTAATGAAAAGCTTGGTGAAAAAGTGATAAAGTACGTGGTAATAAAGTAAGTGTATAAACTCTAAAATAAATTATAATATTAGGCCCTAATTTTTTAACTTTGCAAAAATTTTCATTATATGTCAACAATTACCAATAATACTACTATTGACTTCACTCTTCCTTATAAAGTAGCTGATATGAGCCTGGCTGAATGGGGTCGTAAAGAAATCAGGCTTGCAGAAGCAGAAATGCCTGGCCTTATGGCTTTAAGGGAAGAATACGGTGCCAGCAAACCTTTAGCAGGCGCAAGAATAGCGGGTTGCTTACACATGACCATTCAAACTGCTGTATTGATAGAAACATTAATAGCATTAGGCGCTGAAGTAAAGTGGAGCTCTTGCAATATATTCAGTACACAAGACCAGGCTGCTGCGGCTATTGCGGCTGCAGGCATTGGTGTTTTTGCATGGAAAGGACAAACAGTTGAGGAAGGCGACTGGTGTATAGAACAAACTTTATTTTTTGGTGGTGCAGACCGGCCTTTAAATATGATATTAGATGATGGCGGCGATTTAACGAACATGGTATTTGATAAATATCCTGAACTAATCCAGCATGTTAAAGGCCTTAGCGAAGAAACCACTACTGGTGTACACCGCTTATATGAAAGAATGGAAAAAGGCACTTTACCTGTTCCGGCCATTAACGTAAACGACTCGGTCACAAAATCGAAATTTGATAACAAATACGGCTGTAAAGAGTCGTTGGTAGATGCCATACGCCGTGCCACCGATGTAATGATGGCAGGTAAAGTTGCCGTTGTAGGCAGTTATGGTGATGTGGGCAAAGGTTCTGCTGCATCTTTACAAGGAGCCGGTTGCAGGGTAATTGTAACAGAAATTGATCCTATTTGCGCTTTGCAGGCTGCTATGGACGGTTTTGAAGTAAAACCAATGGCAGAAGCGGTGAAAGAAGCGGATATTATTGTTACTGCAAGCGGTTGCAGGGATCTAATTACTGAAAAGCATTTCCGCTCTATGAAAGATAAAGCCATTGTGTGTAACATTGGTCACTTTGATATTGAAATTGACATGGCTTGGTTAAATAAAAATTACGGCCATACAAAAAACACTATCAAACCACAGGTTGATTTGTACACTATCGACGGAAAAGATGTAATTGTATTGGCAGAAGGCCGTTTAGTAAACCTGGGTTGTGCTACAGGCCACCCAAGTTTTGTAATGAGCAACTCTTTTACCAATCAAACATTGGCGCAATTGGAATTGTGGACCAATAATGCCAAATACGAAAACAAAGTTTACGTTTTACCAAAACATTTGGATGAAAAAGTAGCCCGTTTGCATTTGGCAAAAATCGGTGTGGTGCTTGATGTGCTTACTGATGACCAGGCAGCTTATTTAGGCATTCCAAAAGAAGGGCCGTTTAAAGCTGAACATTACAGGTATTAAAATTTACCGCGAAGGCGCTGAGGTGCAAAGGTTCGTAAAGTGTTTATAGAAAATTACATATAAAAAATTGCCCCGGAAATCCGGGGTGTTTTTTTATACTTTTGTTGCAGGCAGTTGGCCGTGATTGAGATATACAAGGTTAGAGAAGATGAAATTTTAATTACCACATGTAGATTTCATTACGACTAAAATTTATTAAAAAAGTACGAAAGTATTAAATTAATAATGACAGTAAAAGATATAGTTCAGAAATCATATGAACTTTTTGAAAAGTATACTATTGGAAAAACTTTAGAAGTTTGCAAAGTTTGTTGTGTAACCGATAAACAAGAAAAAGAGCTGGCAAATACCCCCTTAATGGCTATCCCTAGCTAGCTTTTACAAAATGCTTATTATAACTTCGCAAGAAACTATTCAGACAGAGAATTATGGGAAATGAAATATTTTTTACCAAGAATTTTAGAATTAGTTGCTGACAATGATTTTCCTTGTCATTCGCCAGAGGCAACTTTTACCAGATTGGATTTAGATATTCTGGAAAGATGGCATAAAGAAGAAATTGAAATCTTGGCTAATTTTTCTACTGTATACTTTGAAAAATGTTTAAATATTTATCCTTTACCTAATGAGAGAATTGATACTATAATTTTAATGTTTGGCATTGCACATTTTGATTTAAATACCATTTTAAATTCATGGCTGCAAAATAGCTCTACTAATTGTATTTTACATGTAACAGATCTAATTATAAATAGTTTATCATATAAAAATACAGAACCTTATAAACTTGTAAACTCATTTTCAACGGATGAAACAGATAAAATTGTACTTAATTGGATTAATGAGAAAATTGTAAAAAACATTTTCTCTGAATCAATAGAAAAGATAATGAATCAAGATAATCAAGTGAGTGAAAAATCCAAAAACGAATTAAGCTGGACATATGAATTTATGAAAAAATGAAGATGCTACCTCAAAATCTTTGAAGCTGAAATACAAATTCAATCAAACTGCAAAAACCAGCTGGCAGGCTATTTTGAATACCTTTAAAATATATTAGAAAAAAAATAATGACAAAACTTTCCGTTAACATCAATAAACTTGCAACCCTTCGCAACAGCCGCGGAGGCAACAATCCTGACTTGCTAAAAGCTGCTTTGGACATTGAGCGCTTTGGTGCTGATGGCATTACTGTTCATCCCCGCCCAGATGAGCGCCATATAAAATACCAGGATGTATTTGATTTAAAAAAAATAATTAAAACCGAATTTAATATTGAAGGCAATTGCACGGAAAAAAAATTTGTAGAATTAGTTCTTGCCAACAAACCTGCCCAGGTAACCTTAGTACCAGATACCTTAGGCCAGCTTACTTCCAATCATGGGTGGAACACTGTTGAACACAAAAATTATTTACAAGAAATGATTGCCATATTTAAAAATGCAGGTATCAGGGTTTCCATTTTTGTAGATCCGGTAGTAAGTATGATTGAAGGCGCAAAAGCCACCGGCACAGACAGGGTGGAACTATATACCGAAGCCTATGCAAAGCAATTTGCATCAGGTAATAAAGAAATGGCAATAGCACCATATATTGCCGCAGCACAAAAAGCAAACGAATTAGGCTTGGGAATTAATGCGGGCCATGATCTTGATTTAAATAACCTGCAATATTTTGCACAGCAAATCCCCAATTTAGCAGAAGTTTCTATCGGGCATGAATTAATATGCGATGCTATTTATTTAGGGTTGGAAAATACAATTCAGCTATACAAAAGACAGTTGAATAGAAATTAATAATTGAGTTTTATTTCAAAAATAATATATAAAAAATTTATTTACAGCCCATCCTGATTATAGTTTATTGTAAATACTCGCTATGGGCTTTTAAGTAATCCCCCAATTATTTGCAAAACTTAGGCAATTTTACTTTTTACAAAAAAACTATACTATTTATTGAAATATCCATATATTTAAATTGAAAAGTATTTCTACTTTATTAATAAAGTATTTTTACTAATGCTAAAAAGCTATTTTCTTAGACCTGTTTTTTTCAAATTCTATTATTACTGTACGCTTAAAATTTTTTAACAAACAAATTAATAAGATGAAAAAAATTTCTACCCTTCTTATAATATTCCTGTCCATTACTATTTTCTCTTTTGCACAAAAAATAATAAAAGGTAAAGTTGTAGATAGAAATAACCAGCCTCTAGAAGGCGCTTCAATAAAGGAGAAAGGATCCAATAATGGTACTATTACAGATAAGGATGGTAATTATTCTATTACCATAAACAATTCCGATGGCGTTATAGAATTTAGTAGTACAGGTATGTCTACCCAGCAAATAGATGCAAAAGGAAAAAATACCATTGATATTACGCTTAGTGCTTCTACAATAAATATGGCAGCAGTAGAAGTAGTGGGTAGTAGAAGCCTCCGTCGGTCTGCTACCGAAACTGCTGTACCCATAGATATTATCCCTATTGCAAAAATGACGAATACTTTAGGGCAATCGGATTTAAATCAAATACTACAATATGTTGCACCCTCTTTTAACAGCAATAAGCAAAGCGGTGGGGATGGTGTTGACCACGTTGACCCGGCAAGCCTTCGTGGGCTTGGCCCTGACCAAACCCTGGTACTGGTAAATGGTAAAAGATGGCATCAATCCTCATTAGTAAACATATTTGGAAGCCGTGGACGAGGTAATACCGGTACAGATTTAAACACTATACCGGCTGCTTCAATTGAACGTATAGAAATATTAAGGGATGGAGCAGCAGCACAATATGGATCTGATGCCATAGCAGGCGTAATAAATATTATTTTAAAGTCAAACACTAATGTGCTAACAGGAAATATATCTACCGGAGGTTTTATTACCGGATGGGGAAAATCATTAAACTCAGATAAAGGAAAAATAATAGATAAAAAAAATGACGGCTTAACCACTAATGCAAATATTAATTATGGTTTTAAATTAAAAAATGATGGTTTTATAAATATTACAGGTGATTATCTGACAAAGAAAAAAACCTTTAGGCCAAATTTTGAAACATTATATCCTGACAACTATCGCAAGAAAATGGGTGATGCTTCATCAGATAATTATAGCCTATACCTCAATGGTGGAGTTCCAATAAAAGGAAAAACAAGTTTTTATTTTTTTGGCGGTGCCAATCGTCGTGAGGGCAGTGCTTTTGCGTATACAAGAACACCGGAAAGTGAGAGAAATGTTATTTCAGTGTATCCAAATGGCTTTGATCCGCTAATAGAATCCAAAATAACCGATGTAGCAATATCTTTAGGCATACGCAGCCAAATTAAAGGATGGAATACCGATTTTAATGCTACCCTGGGAAGCAATCAATTTAAATATTATGTTGACAAAACAATAAACGCCTCGTTGAAGGAAGCATCGCCAAGAAGCTTTTATTCAGGCGGTTTTCAATTGGCACAAAATACTATTGGTTTACACATTAATAAAGCTTTTGACAATGTAGCAAAAGGGGCTAACCTTGCTTTTGGAACAGAGATTAGGCAAGATCAATATAAATTATGTGCAGGCGAACTTGCTTCTTATAAAGATTTTGGCCCGGTTGTTTTTAGCACCAGCCCGGATTTGCAAGACACTGTTTTCCGCCCCGGTGGGGCACAAGGTTTTCCCGGCTTTCAACCAAAAGATGAAAATAAAAAAACAAGGATAAACTGGGGAGCTTATGGGGATGGCGAAATAGATATAACTAAAAGCTTTATGGTAAGTGGCGCTGTTAGGATAGAAAATTACAGTGATTTTGGTTGGACAACAAATTTCAAGCTGGCATCCCGATTAAAAATTTTAGATAACTTATCCATGAGAGGTTCTATTAGTACGGGTTTCAGGGCACCCTCATTACCACAAGTGCGCTTTAGCTCTACTTTTACCAATGTGGTAGCAGGTGCAATTTATGAAACGGTTATTGCCTCCAATGATGGCATACTTGCAAAAACTGTTGGCATACCACAATTAAAAGAAGAAAAATCTGTAAATGCCAGTTTTGGGTTTACTGCCACACCGATAAAAAATTTATCCATCACCATTGATGGATACAGCGTTACTATAAAAGACAGGGTTGTATTAACCGGTTTGTTTGACCAGAGTGATGATGCCATCGGACAAATTTTAACAGATTTAAATGTAGGCAGCGCTCAATTTTTTACCAATGCCGTAAATACTAAAACTACGGGATTAGATATAATTACTTCTTATGCCCATAAAATTGGTAGTGGAAGGCTTGGGTTAACTTTTGCAGGTAATTTCAATAAACTGAAGCTGGATAAAATCACAACCATACCTGCACTTGTTGGTAAAGAAGATATTTATTATGGAAGAAGAGAACAATATTTTTTGCGGGCCAGTGCACCACCACATAAGCTAAGTTTTAACGCTGATTATACCATAAAAAAGTTTAGTGCCAATTTAAGATTTAGCAATTTTGCCAAGGTAGAAATTGTAAACTTTGCAGATGAAGTCCAGAATTTTAAATCCAAAACTACTACTGATTTATCCTTTGGCTATATGGCCAGTAAAAATATTCGTATTACTTTAGGAGGGGCCAATATTTTTGATGTATATCCGGATTATCATGATTCTGCCAATACAGAAACAGGCGGCATGTGGGAAGCTGTACAAATGGGATTTGGCGGCGCATTCTTTTTCGGTAAAATCGGATTTAAGTTTTGATGAATTGACAATTAATTTATGGGAGAATTAATTGTATCATCTCTGCGGCTTTGTGTCTCTGCGGTTAAACTAGGTCAATAAAGATAAAATGTAGAAGAGTGCGACCCCGCCTTCGGACGGGGCAGGCAGCCAATGAAGCTAAATTAATAACCAGAAGCCTGGTACATAAACAACAATTTTATTGAAAATAAAATTTTATTGCTAACGCAAGTCTCTTGCTTCTCTTAAAACCGGAGCTTTGAAAAAATCCTTTGGAAATCTTTTAAAATACTTCCACAATATGCCAATAAATTCAGGGTAATCTTTTAAATGAATACCGCGGCTTTTTACCGCTACAAAAAATGCAAGGCCAAAGCTTACCGCAAAGTTGAGAAACCCAATGCTAAAAACCCCGAATACAGTATACAGTAATTCTTTAACGGGGATTGTATGAAACCCCATACCAAAAACACCAATTGCTGTATTGGCTGCGGATATAGTGATATGGCGGATATCGAAAGGAACACCAAATATTTTACCAAAAAAGCCAGCCATACCCAAAAAGAAACCTAAAGAAATATTTCCGACTAATGCCCCTAAATTATTTTCTGCATAATGAATAATCTTATACCGTTTTTTTCACTTGACCCTTTTTTAAATACACTTTTTATCCTGTCAGAAATCTTTGCATACACTACATAATTTTCTACATAACCAGCTATCAGCCCGCTGGCAAATAAAAAGAACCCTGTAAAGCAGGCATATAACAAAGACAGGCTATGCCCGGGCTGTTGATCCTTCAAAAGCTGGTGCGCTGCTGCACCTTCAGCAATTTTAGTACCGGTAGCTATAAAAAAAAGCCAGGCTAATAAATAAGTTAATGGAAAAACCACCAATAAATTACCCGTAAATGAGGCTATTTGCGTACGGCTCACTTTTGCCACGGTAATAGCCAGGTTGCGCAAATCAGGCTGCTCTCCTGTCTTTTGTGCATCAAAAGAACTGGCCACATTATTAGCAGTGTAAGCAGGCTGCTTGGTAGCTAAGGTAGACCGGGTTTCATGTATCAATATAAAACCTAACGAATAATTAGTGCTATATAAAAAACCTTGCCAGAATGGTGCTACTTTTAGCTTACCCAAAAGGTTTTTTATTATACCAATAAATGAAATAATTATACCGCCACCGCAGGCGCTCCAAAACATCCTCCAGAATTCTTTGCTAGTTGTAGTAATATATTTTTCACCTGTCCGTCCGCCATGCTCCGCTATCTGGTAAGCAAGATAGCCGGTATTCTCACTTAAAAACTTACGGATAGAATTTTTCCTGTTCTCATTGTACACAACAGTTGTAAAGTAGTCTGCAAATCTTTGGGTATTAAATTCATTATTGGCATCTAATACATCCAGGATAATAAATAACCTTTCTATTTGCTGCTGCAACCTGGTTATAATAAGCGTTTGTGCCATACCGGTACCATGTAATTGGCGTTGCTCTTTTATCCATCGGATACTCTGGTTGCAATTATGTAACGCTTCTACAATATCGTATAATATCAATTGCTGTTTTTCAACAGTGCCATTAATAGTATGAAGGTGTATATATTCATTGATCAGCCTGTTTTGCTCTAAAAAAGGATAAATAGTGGTATCAAAATTATCAAACCGTTGAGTTAATTGTTTTTCAAGCCCTAATGTGGCAATCCGGTAACTAAGAATATGTAATGACTGGTATAGCTGTGTGATCAGTTTGGGTTCTGTTAAATTGATTTGGATGCCAAGCACCTCAAAAAATTGTACCCACAAATCCATGCTTACACCTTCTACCCAGGTATGATCTGATTTTTTGTAAAAAACCTTATTGATAACATATAAAAAATTATTGGTACTTTTTAATTCGGGTAAAATTTTGTGCTTTATTTTACCAAACAATTCATAAAAAAAGCCATGGCTGCTTACTATGCCACTTTCGGTTAATGCAATAACTATATTTGTTTGTGTAAATTGGGAAAGAAGAGCTTTACGTAACGAAAATAACACGCTTTTATCCTGGCTTAGCTGGTAGAGTACAGCCTTAAATTTCAATTCGGCCTCATCAATATTTTTAGGACTGGCTGGCCTTATATTATTAATAAATTCTACTAAAAACTCCAATGCCTTGTTTGTACCATGCAATGGCAATACAATAGCCTGCTGCCTGGCAGGTACGGCTTCCTTATGTTTTTTTCGTTTATTACCCCAGAGCATAAGTCAAACATCGTTTATTTTTTTTATAGTAATTGTTAAGAAATTAAAATTTTTTAAATTGTTGTTTAAATAACGTTATTGAGAAAAAAATGTTGCTATTTTTGCACAATAAATAAACGAATTGGCCGCAATTAAATACGATATTAAAATTAATGAAGTAACCGATACACTTACAATCAGTAAAGAAAGCTGTGTACTGATTGTCTGGAATGATGAGATTAATACTTTTGAATGGGTAATAGACACTCTCATGGAGGTTTGCGGCCATAACGAACAGCAAGCCGAGCAATGTGCTATGCTGATACATTACAAAGGTAAATATGCTGTAAAACAAGGTAGCTTTGATGTGCTTAAAAATATGTGCGAAGCCATTACCGACCGGGGCATTAATGCTACTATAGAAATTACTGCATAACTTATTTCCCATGTTTTTTTTAAACAATGTACTTTCTTTTCCTCCTGTAGAAAAGGCAGGTATTGACGGCTTACTTGCAGCAGGCGGAGATTTATGCCCGCAAAGGCTTTTACTGGCTTATAAGAATGGTATTTTTCCATGGTATAATGAAGATGAGCCTATTCTTTGGTGGTGCCCAGATCCCCGGTTTGTTTTATTCCCCGACCAGTTAAAAATATCAAAAAGCATGCATACTGTTTTGCAAAATGGTACTTTTAAATTTACTATGAACAGGGCTTTTAAAGAAGTGATAACCAATTGTAAATCTGTACCAAGGAAAAACCAACCCGGCTCATGGATTAATAATGAAACAATAAATGCCTACACTCAACTACACACACTGGGGTATGCACATAGTGCCGAAGCCTGGCAAAACGGAACATTAACAGGTGGCCTGTATGGTATAAGATTAGGAAATTGTTTTTTTGGTGAGAGTATGTTCAGCAAAGTAAGTAATGCCAGCAAATTTGCTTTTATCAATTATGTAGCACAGTTAAAGAAAGAAGGCGTGCAATTAATCGATTGCCAATTGCATACACCCCACCTGGAAAGCCTGGGCGCACAAATGATCAGTAGAAAGAAATTTATAAAATTATTAAACCAATATTGCTGATAAAATATTTGTTCTGACTACTTACTTTTTAAATTTTTGCTTTAACGCTGCCAGCGCATCGCCTAATGGCATATCTGCTACTATAGGTTTTGAGATATTAGTTTGCGGTTTATTATTACTTTTTGAATACTGCTTATTAGCAGAAGCGGGCTGTGTTTGTTTTATAGATAAAGCAATTCTTTTGCGAACTGTATCCACTTCTGTAACTTTTACCTGCACCTTCTGGTTTAGCTTTAACACTTCACTTGGATCTGAAATATAAGTATGCGATATTTCTGAAACATGCACCAGCCCGTCCTGCTTTACACCTATATCCACAAACGCACCAAAGCGGGTAATATTAGTAACCACACCCGGCACTTCCATGCCTGCTTTCACATCATCAATAGAATAAATATTCGCAAATTCAAATTGCTGTACTTCGCTCCGTGGATCCAGGCCCGGCTTTACCAATTCTTTTAGTATATCCGCCACCGTTAGCTCACCAATCTGTTCTGTAGCATACTTTTTTGCACTGATTTTTTTTAAAGCAGCTTCATTACCAATCAAAGCATTTACCGGCACACTGTTATCGGCAGCCATTTTTTCTATCACAAGATATGCTTCAGGGTGCACAGCACTGCTATCCAGCACTTGGTCCCCATCTTTAATGCGCAAAAAACCTGCACATTGCTCATAAGCTTTCCCCCCCAAACGTGGCACTTTCAGCAACTGGTTCCTGTTAGTGAATTTGCCGATTTCCTTTCTGTATTTTATAATATTATCAGCAAGCGTACTACCGATGCCACTTACATAGCTTAACAAATGTTTGCTGGCTGTATTTAAATTCACGCCTACATTATTTACGCAGCTAATAACGGTCTGGTCTAAACGCTCTTTTAACCTGAATTGGTTTACATCGTGTTGATACTGCCCTACCCCGATACTTTTAGGGTCAATCTTCACCAGCTCTGCCAAAGGATCCATCAGCCGGCGGCCAATGCTTACAGCACCACGTACGGTAATATCCTGGTCAGGAAATTCTTCCCTGGCAATTTCAGAAGCTGAATAAATAGAAGCCCCGTCTTCATTTACCAAAAAAACAGGCAGGCCCAGGTTTAATTTTTTAATAAACTGTTCAGTCTCCCTTCCTGCAGTTCCGTCACCGATTGCAAAAACTTCTATATCATACTCCTCTACTAATTTTCTTATTTTAATTTCTTCAGCAGCTACCTTATTATTCTCATGCGGAAAAATTAATTCTGTTTTTTTCAATTCCCCTTTTTCGTCCAGGCATACTACTTTACAGCCGGTGCGGTAACCCGGATCTATTGCAAGGATACGTTTACCACCTAATGGTGAACTCAATAATAACTGGCGCAAATTTTCTGCAAATACAGTAATGGCCTCTTCATCAGCTTTGGCTTTTAAAGCAGTCCTGTATTCTGTTTCCATGCTTGGTTGCAGCAATCTCTTATATGCATCCTTAATTGCTTTTTTAATGTGCTCACCAGCACTGCTCAAACCTTTAAGATAAATATCTTCTATCATTTCAATAGCTGCTTCTTCTGTAGGGGCAATAGTTATTCTCAGGTAACCTTCCAGGAATCCACGCAATACGGCCAATATCCTGTGAGACGGAATTTTTGCAATCAATTCACTAAAATCAAAATAATCTTTGTACTTAATGCCCTCAGTTTCTTTATCAGCAATAATTTTACTTTGCAAAGTAGCTGCTGTTTCAAAAAGCTTACGCAGCCTGGCTCTTACCGTACTATCTTCATTGATCATCTCTGCTATAATATCCCTGGCACCTTGTAAAGCTGAATCTGCATCTGTAATTTTATCAGTAATAAAAGCAGCTGCTTCGCTCTGCACATCTATATTTTTTTGTTCCAGTAATAAAACAGCCAGCGGCTCTAACCCATTTTCCCTGGCCGCCTGTGCTTTAGTTTTTCGTTTAGGCTTAAACGGTAGATAAATATCTTCCAGCACTGACAAGGTAATTGCACTATCCAGCTTTTGCTGTATGGCATCTGTCATTTTCCCTTGATCTGTAATGGCTTTTTGTATAAAATCCCTTCTGTCATTAAGCTCTTTCAAAAATTTTGCTTCTTCCTGTATTTGCTGTATCTGCACTTCATCCAAAGCCCCGGTTTTATCTTTTCTATACCGGGCTATAAAAGGAATAGTGGATCCTTCTTCGAGCAAACCAATAACAGTATCAACCTGCTGTACTTTTATATTTAATTTTTGTGCTATTGCCTGGGAATACATCATTTTTTTATTTTTATTTGGGCTGTCAGCCGCATTTCTTTTATCAATACCAGTTCCGGCCAAAAAGACTATAACTTCCCTTCTCCTTTTGGAGAAGGTGTCCGCCTATGGCGGACGGATGAGGTTGCAAGTCCGGCACAAAATCCTGGCACAAATCCTCACCGTGCTTTTTATTTCTATCCGGCATCCCTTCATCAGTAATTCTTTAATCAACCGTTTAATGCGGATATCACACAACTCGGGGCGCAAATGTAATAAAATATTTATTGTATTAATAACATGAAAATCTATGAAAGCATTATTTGCTTTTCAGGATAACTGGCAACAAATGAGTAAATGCTATTTCTGATGGTATCATTATCTGTATATGGGTTTAGAATATTTTTTAATTCAGCAATATCTTTTATTTCTTTTTCAAGAGGCAGGTAGCCCATTCCCCAAAAAGAGCCTTTCTCCATCAACAAACAAAGTTTATCATTTGCAGTAATTCCATTATCTACTACAACAAAAGTAGGCAGTTGGGTTTGTAATGTATCAATGGCCAGTTTTACTTTAGTATTATAAATATTGACCGGCTCTAATGCATTAAAATCCTGTTCGTAAAAAGGCGTTTTATCTATATGGCAAAGTTTTTCATTCAATCCAAATTCCTGAATCATTTTTTTTAGCAGCACCAATCCTTCATGCAATAAATTAAAATTGTATAAGCTGGGCAAATGTTTTTTCTTTTTATCGATAGCCAGCCTGTAATAACCTTTGCCATCTTCAAATAAATATAAACCGAATTTTTGTGCAGGCTGCTTTTGGCTAAGATTATAGACAGGCCATAATCGTTTAATTTCCGTGCTTTCTAAAACAATAGCTTCTAATTCTGTGGCACATTGCTTATAGGTCACTTTACATACATTTCGTAAAAAATTTTGCCGCTTTCTATCCGGGCTGTTGTGTGTAAAATGGCTGCTTACTCTTTTACGTATGTTTATACCCTTACCCACATAAATAATTTTATCCTTGCTATTATAAAAAGAATATACTCCCGGTTTATCAGGTAAATCTTTTATAGCATCTCTTGATAAATATAATGGTAGCCATTGCTCGCCGGAAGATTTTTTCAGCATCTCCTGCATGTGAGTTTTACCATCATTTGCCAACATTTTTTCCCACAATAAAACAGTAGCCCTGGCATCGCCATCTGCCCTGTGCCGGTTAGTAATAACAACATCAAGCGAACGGCACAGATTACCCAGGCTGTAAGAAGCCAGCCCGGGAAAAACCTTTCTGCTTAACCTTACTGTGCAAAGCTTTTTAACAGCCAACTCAAAATCGGCTTGTTTTAAGTGGTGCTTAATAAAAGAATAATCAAAATTCACATTGTGGGCTACAAATATTTTATCCTGCAAAAGATCAAAAATAACAGGCGCTATTTCTTCAAAAACAGGTGCATCTTTTACCATATCGTTATTAATACCCGTTAGTGTAGTTATATAACGTGGTATAATTTGTAAAGGATTGATTAAAGTAGTAAAATGTTTCACTACCCTTTCACCATCATGAATAAAAATAGAAATTTCAGTTATTCCATTGGAAGAAGCATGGCCTCCTGTAGTTTCAATATCTACAATTGCATACATATTTATTACCTGTTAAGCCAGGTAATTTACTAAACATTTTAGTTTTATGCAAAATCTTATTTCGATTTTGGCTTGGAGGTAACCACTATTTCTTTATTTTCCTTAGATTGTATAGATAGCCCTCCTGTTTCTACTTCTACAGTTTTAGTAGTAACTGCATATTTATTCGGATAAATGGTAGAACCATATTCCAAAGCATACGCCTTGGTAAATTCTGCCCCAAAATATAATATAAGTGCTGAATAATATACCCAGATCAATAAAACTACAATGGATCCGGTAGCACCGTATGTGCTGCCTACATTACTTTGCTGATATAAAAAGAAATACCCAATTTGCCTAGCATAAAAAGAATTGTTGTGGTAATAGCACCGGCCATTACGTCTCTCCATTTGATTTGCGCATCAGGCAATACCTTGAAAATTACTGCAAATATTATAGCAGTTATAACAAATGTTACGACAATATTCACTATATAAAAAACTACTACGGTAGTGTTAGGAAAACTTATTTTTAACTTACCGCTAAACCCATCTATGAGGGAGGTTAGCGCTAAAGAAACCAGTAATAAAAATCCTAAACTAACTATTACTGAAAAGGAAAGAACCCTGTTTTTTAGCATTTTTAACCATCCCTTTTTAGGCTTGGGTTTGAGTCCCCAAATACTGTTAATAGAATCCTGTATCTCCGCAAACACAGTAGTAGCACCTATAAGTAAGATAATACCACCAATAATAGCTGCCATTGTATTCTTTCCTGCAAGCGATGCATTCTTAATTATTTGTTGCAATTGCACAGCAGTATCAGCACCTACATAAGATGCAAGTTGATAATAAACTTTACCTTCTACAGCATCCTTGCCTAAAAAAATACTGCATAAAGAACTAATTACGATTAATAACGGCCCCATGGAAAATATAGTGGAATAAGCTAGTGATCCGCTCAGCTTGGTAACCTTATCTTCTATAAATCCCTTGAAAGTATTTTTAATAATAGTTTTAATCCCTTTAAAAGTAACTTTATTTTTCATACATACGATTTAGATATCAACTTCATAACAAATAAGTTGCCAGCTACAAAACTATTGTATTTAATAATAATCTTATGAGTAATATTCGGCATGATTTTTTGCTATAAATCTATAATTAACTATTAAATTTAAACATATGCCAGATAATAAAATTATATATGATGGAAGAGATAATAGTATAGTTGATGTAAACGATCCAAATGAAGTGGAATAACCTCACCGCCAGTTCCCGAATTTTGATCACCAGCAAATAGTGGGAACCGTTAATGCAAACGGCCCCAGGATAAAAATATTATTTCATTCCTTGAAAAGAAAAGAAGATAGCCATTCATAGCAAGTAATAAAATTTATAACACTTGCTACTACTTTTATTACTTTTAGCAAAAATTATACAATGGCTATTACAAAGATTACAGTAAATAACAATGGTTCCTTAAAAGTAGAGGGTGACATACAAGTATTTGATCCTAATGGTAACCAATATGATTTAGGAGGAAGACAGGTAGTTTCATTTTGCAGATGTGGATTATCCAAAACGCTGCCGTTTTGTGATGGTGCACATAAAGGTCATTTTGAGCACCTGGCTATAGCATTTGCTTTACCTCCTAAAAAAACATAATCATAATTAAAAATAAAGAATAGCCATGGAAGCGCAAATAGGTTTGCAAGAAACATTACGGGGAAATGTGTATACCATATAACAGTTAAGGTTTTTATAGACAGCCAACTATTATTTAAGGTATAGTAATTGTAATTATTTAAAAAGATAAAATATCATCAGTGAATACCCCTTCTAATGACGGAGTAAGCAGAGATTATACTTCCGGCTCATCAACAGGCTGATAAAGACATGGCAAAAGATCCTGACTTAAATAATAAACCATCTCCTGAAGATGATTTGGATGAAGGTGAATTAGCCAGGCTAGAAGGCCAGGATGACGGAGAAATGGATGTAACCGCAGAACCGGAATAATTAATTACAACTTGTTTTTGAAATAAATCTTTGTATTAAAAATGCCCGGATAAAATCGGGCATTTTTTAATTATTTTATTTCATATTAATGATTACGTTTTTGATCAAGTGTATTTCCTAATACAGTAATTAATTTATCAGCTGCCCCTTTTACTGCAAGGTGTAAGGTAGAAGCATGGTGTGTAACTGCAACAGGACTCATTCCTTTTAATCTTGCTTCCAACATGCATCGCTTATCATCGTCGCCCTTTTTGGCACCATTCTCATCACCAAGGTGTACTTCAAGCCTAGTGATATATTCATTAAACCGTTTTAATGTATTTTGTAACGCTTCAGTAAAATGTGCAATAAGGTTTTCAGAACCCTCAATATGATTATCAGTATTAATTTGTATCAACATATTTATGTTATTTAAATGATTAAAGTTATTTAAGTAATTGTAAAAGCCTTTTTAATTCAACAATTTGTACAGAAGAAAGTGTTTCATTATTATCATATTTTGCTTTAAGAAATAAGATTGCTTTATGTTGTGGATATTTTGACAAAATTAAATTCAGCATATCACCTACAGACTTATCTTTTTCAAACATGGGTTTTAACTCTGGCAACTCTGATTTAAACCTTGTAGGCATTTTATTTATAAGAGCTTCAAGCGTTGCAAGCTTGCCGGAATTAATGCCCTCTATTTTTGCAGCTTTACTATACAAACCCTGCAGTTGCTTCTTACTAAGACTGCCCCGCTGTTGATACTGCTGGTATAAACTAATAACAAAAGAAGAAACTGGATAAGCTAATATGCAGGCTTCAAGAATTTCATTAACTATATCTATTATGGCTTTTTGTTTTGCATATTTTTTTACTGTAGCAAATGTAATGGATGTTATTAATTTACAAGTATGAATTATGTTAATATGCGGCTATATCTTACATATGTATTTTACTGAATATATATAGTATATTTGAAATTTATCATTAATTTATTAATTTTGATATTCACCAAAGAAAAGGAGGTATTCATGCAATCTACAGATCAGTCATGGACAACTTTGGTAAAGAATAATTAACCAGGTCTGTTCAACAAAATATCTGCTGGCTCGGGGTCAGAAGCTGTCTCAAATGAGGCGGCTTTTTTTATTTATACTATGAAATGTTTACTGCAATTCCAGATAAAATATATGCATCTGAAAACTAGGAGCTACAAGATAACATAGAACAACCAGCTTTTTCATTTGCCCATTCAGGCCTCCTTACAAAAAATTCATCAAAATTTTTAGAGTATGGATCTTTCATAGCTTCCTGTAATTTTAAAAAGAGACTATTCTCCCCTTTTTCTAATTCTTCGATAGATTTATGCAATAAAAAATTCCTTAAAATAAAACGTGGATTATTTTTTCTCATTCGTTGTAATGATATTTCCCGGGTACAAGTATTAGTTTGAATCCTGGATAGGTAATTCTTTATAAAATTGTAAAGCATTTTTTCCTGGTTCTTATCCAGTTCTTTATAAAAGCTATCTTTAAAATGATCAATTATATATTGTTCATCCTTTAACTCTAAAGTTAAATCAATCAAAAGTTGATAAAAAATAGTCATATCTGGTTTTATAGAGTTTAGCATTTTTTCTAATTCTATCATAAGATCAATATCTGTAGGTTTTACTTCATCTAAACCTAATTTGTTGCCCAACATATCCTGATACTTGCTCACATAAATATCTTTATAAGCCTCAAGGGCTTCTGTTAATTTTTGTGTATCAGGAAATAAAGGAGCCAGGGCGCTGGCTAGGCATCCAAGGTTCCAATAACCAATAGATGCCTGCTTACCAAAAGCGTATCTCCTGCCCGGGAGATCTGTAGTGTTAGGCGTAAAATTAATATCATAATCATCTAAAAATGAAAAAGGGCCGTAATCTATAGTGAGGCCAAGGATAGACATATTATCAGTATTCATTACGCCATGTACAAAGCCAACCCGTAGCCATTCTACTATCAGGTCGGCTGTCCTTTCTACTACTTCTTTAAACCATAGGATAATTCTATTTTCGTTATTTTGATTTTTTATATGGGGATAAAAATTTTCTATTGTCCAATCTACAAGTTTTTTCAAGTTAGATACCTCTTGCCTTGCAGCTAGGATTTCAAAATTGCCAAAGCGTAAAAAACTGGGGGATGCCCGCATTACAATTGCCCCGGGTTCATACCCGGGATGTCCATCATAAAACATATCACGCATTACCTGATCTCCTGTTGTTACAAGACTTAGGGCCCTTGTGGTAGGCACGCCTAAATGAAACATCGCTTCACTCATCAGGTATTCCCTTACTGATGACCTTAGCACAGCTCTTCCATCTGCCCTGCGGGAATATGCAGTAGGGCCTGCACCTTTTAATTGTAACTCCCATAATTTACCGCAAGGTGTTTGCATTTCACCTAAAGTAATTGCCCTGCCATCGCCTAACTGACCAGCCCAGCTACCAAACTGATGGCCGGCATAACAAGCAGCATAGGGATACATAGTATCCGTTACTTGGTTACCTCCCAAGATATCAATATCATTTTGGTCAACAGGATTTTTTATCCCCAGTTCACCGGCTAATTCATCAGACCAAGCCAGCAGTGCAGGTTTTTTGACTGGCGTGGGTATAGCTTTGCTGTATAACATGCCTGGCGTTTGCCTTGGGCGTAAATCCCCGCTTTGATCACCATCAAAATTATCAATAAATTCATTTTTAAATTTTATTGAACGAAGGTTTTGCATATAATATTGATAAATGTTAAATATGTTATCAGATTAATTTGATAGATGAAAATACAGGTATTTATATAAGGAAACAATAAAGTACAAAGTTAAGCTTCCGATACCCTGTCTCTTAATTATTAGTATGAATATTTATAAGATGATTAAAAAATCCGCAATAACGCGGCCATCGATTAAGGATACTATTGACATTGAAAGTGCATTCTTTTTAATAACATTAAGAATAACTAAATAAAGTCCTGCTATTAACTAACAATATATGGTATGCTTTCAAATAAATATAAAATTAGGTTAAACATCTATTTAAGGTGCCAGCTGCTAATATCAATTTACATATCAGTTCCATTATCAGCCTGATCATGCCCGGCCACTTTAACAATTTTATTGTAGATCCCTAAAAGCAAAAATGGTGCTGCCCATTGCCCTACAAACAAACTCTTATTATTTTTACCCATTAATTTTAGTGATAAGGATAAAGCCATTGATCCGGCTGCTGCCCATAAAAATAAATCAGACGGTAGTTTGGCAGTTTGCTCTTCAATATTTCTTGCAACTGCACCTTCTCTTTTTTCTGTATCTATGATGTTTTGTTTCATAAAAAAAATTAATTATTTTTAGTAATACTTTGTATAGAATACTAATTCAATATTGTTGCCAAGTTTTTCTTTGGTCATAACTATTATCAATTATATCCTGAAATATAAGGATCCGGGTACTTTAAACTACTCCAGTCTTTTTAAGAGATGTTCAGATAAAGTAATTTCCGGAAATTTTTACCACATTAAAACCAGATCGTTGCCTTAATTCTACAACTATTTATATAAGTCTATTATTTGGAAACAATAATAAACTTTATATCCACTGGCTTGATATTAGCCTGATATTTATTAAAAAAATATGGATGATAAAAAATGCGTGAATGATACCAGCACATTTATGATAGAGAATAAACACTTGAGTTTGATAATAAACCGCCATCAATTATCTATTTTATATACCACAGAATTCAATATAATCAAGTAATTATCAATTTTATTTTAATAAAATTGATAGCGGTTCATTATTAAGCGGCATATTAAACAGCGATAAAGCAATCAATATGAATATTGCCATAATGAGGGCTTTTGTACAAGTAAGGAGAGTATTATTAAAGCAAAGCGATATAAAAGAGCAGCTCAAAGAAATAAAAGACCGATTAGGCGAACATGATGTGAAGTTAAACCAAATTTACGATGCAATGGAAAACCTGCTGGATGAAAAAGCAACCCAGCGAAAATGGGAAGATAGAGAATGCATAGGTTTTAAAAAATAAATTATCTTCGAAACCCTAAAACTAATACATGCCTTTAAGCTGGAATGAAATAAAAGACCGTGCCTTATCTTTCTCAAAAGAATGGGCAGGCACTTATAATGAAGAAGCCGGTGCCAAACCATTTTTAGAAGCGTTCTTTAGTGTATTTGGTATTACCCGGAAAAAGATAGCAACCTTTGAAGAAAGGGTAAAAAATTAGGCGACCGCGATGGTTATATAGACCTTTTTTGGAAAGGAACTTTGCTTATTGAAATGAAAAGTAAAGGTAAAAGTCTTGACAAAGCCTATATACAGGCAAAGGAGTATTTACAGACCACTAAGGCACACGAACTGCCACAATACATTTTGGTTTCAGACTTTGAAACCTTTCGGCTGTATGATTATGAAAGCGGCGAAACGCATGAATTTATATTGTCCGATTTTGTAAATAATGTGCAGCATTTTGGATTTATTGCAGGGTATATTAAACGTGTATTTAAAGAGCAGGACCCTGTAAACATTAAGGCCGCCAATTTAATGGGCAAGCTGCATGACAGGCTTAAAGAAATTGGATATGATGGGCATCCTTTGGAACTGTATTTGGTGCGTTTATTATTTTGTTTGTTTGCAGAAGATACCACCATTTTTGAGAAAGATTTATTCGCTGATTTTATTTCCAACAGGACTGCCGAAGATGGCAGCGACCTTGCCGCCCGTTTATCCGAGTTGTTTTATGTATTAAATACACCCCCTGAAAAAAGGCTCAAAAATATTGATGAGCAGCTTAACCAGTTCCCTTATGTAAATGGTAAGCTGTTTGAAGAACCATTGCCGCCTGCTGCATTTGATACGGCAATGCGAAATGCCTTATTAGAATGTTGCGGTTTAAATTGGGGCAGCATTTCCCCGGCAATATTCGGGTCTATGTTCCAAAGTGTAATGAACCCACAGGAACGCCGGAATTTAGGCGCACATTATACCAGCGAAAAGAATATTTTAAAATTGATTAAGCCGCTATTCTTAGATGAACTCTGGCAGGAATTTGAAAGTATTAAAACCAATAAAAATAAACTTATAGATTTTCATAAAAAATTAAGCACATTAAAGTTTTTAGACCCGGCCTGTGGTTGCGGCAATTTTTTAATAATTACCTACCGTGAATTGCGTTTGCTGGAAATAGAAATTTTAAAGGCTTTGCATAAAACAGGGCAGGGATTTTTAAACGTAGGTGAAATTATCTGGCTGGATGTAGATATGATGTACGGCATAGAGTATGAAGAATTTCCTGCACAAATTGCACAGGTAGCCATGTGGTTGATTGACCACCAGATGAACATGCTGATTAGCGCAGAATTTGGGCAATATTTTGTAAGACTGCCGTTAAAAAAAGCAGCAAAAATTGTACATGCAGATGCTTTGGAAACTGATTGGGAAGCAGTTGTAAATAAAGATGAGTTAAGTTATATTTTAGGCAATCCTCCGTTTATTGGGGCTAAAATTATGAAGCAAAACCAACGTGATAAAATTGTAGAGTTATTTAACAAAATCGATGGCAGCGGCACTTTAGATTATGTAACTGGCTGGTATATAAAAGCTGCACAATATATTCAACATACAAATATTAAAGTAGCATTTGTTTCTACAAATTCTATTGTGCAGGGTGAGCAAACCAGCATATTGTGGGGGCAAATGCTAAACAAATACAATATTAAAATACATTTTGCACACCGCACCTTTAAATGGAGCAATGAGGCCAAAGGCAATGCAGCCGTGTATTGCGTAATTATTGGCTTTGCTAATTTTGATACAAACAATAAAATAATTTATGCTTATCAAGATATTAAAGGCGATGCCCACGAAATAAAGGCAAAAAATATTAATCCTTATCTGGTTGATGCAAAAGACATATTAATTGAAAAAAAATCAAACCCAATATGCAATGTACCTAAAATTAGTTTTGGAAATATGCCTTTAGATGGAGGCAATTTATTATTATCAGATGAAGAAAAAAATGAATTTCTTTTAAAAGAACCTAAAGCAGAAAAATTTATAAAGCCTTTAATTTCGGCGCATGAGTTCTTAAATGGGCATCATCGTTGGTGCTTATGGTTGGTAAATGCAGAACCAAATGAATTAAAACAGATGCCCGAAGTATTGAAAAGGATTGAATTAGTAAAACAATTTAGATTAGAAAGCATTAGACCTTCTACGATTAAAAAAGCAACAACACCAGCCATATTTGGAGAAATAAGAGATTTTGGGGAAGCCTTTATAGTAGTTCCAAGACATTCTTCTGAAAATAGACTATATATCCCTATAGGTTTTTTTGATAATGAGTCAATAATAAGTGATTCCTGTATGGCTATTCCGAATGGAAGTACATTTCATTTTGGAGTGCTTACATCTATTATGCACATGACATGGGTGAAATATATTTGTGGCAGAATAAAAAGTGATTTCCGTTACTCAAAAGATACAGTTTACAACAACTACCCATTCCCCTTAAACCCTGCCGACAAACAAAAGTTAGGAGTAGAAACCGCCGCACAAAATGTGTTGGATACACGGGCAATGTTCCCTAATAGCAGCCTTGCAGATTTGTACCCCCCACTTACCATGCCCCCGGCACTGGTAAAAGCACACCAGGCATTAGATAAGGCAGTAGACTTATGCTACCGCCCACAACCTTTTACCACTGATGCAAACCGCATGGAGTTTTTATTTACCCTTTACGAACAGTACACGGCAAGTTTATTTACAACAGCAAAAGCTAAAAAGAAAAAACTGGTTAATAAAGATCAATAGCTATTAAAAGCTATCAATAAAATGCTAACATTATTAGTAAAAAGCATAAAAAAACACAGAAAAAAAAAATTAAATCATACCCCTTATGTTGTAAAGGTAAAGAGCCATATTTTGTTACCTTAACCATAAAAGCAATTTAGGCCGGGCGGCTAAAGGCGCTAATAGAAAAAACCCTCGAAGGTGTTCAAAAAATAAAGGAAAAATACCGTAAAAGAAGTTTAAGAGACACTGATATTAAACTGGTTGTGGTTGTGCCGTGAAGCCTAAAATAAAGAAGGGCTTCAATTGCTTGAAACCCTTACCTGTACCGGGTGGGAGTTACAGGAGTCGAACCTGTGACCCTCTGCTTGTAAGGAACAATAACAGTTCCCACAAATTTTAAAACCCAATGCTGTAGCGACTTTCATGTTTTATGTAACCCTCTGATTTTGGATTTACTATTAACTATATTAACTTTTCTATTAACTGCAATTTTACAAGCTAAATTTCCGTAAAAACCTTTACTATAGTACATTGTGGATATTCTTGATTGTAAGTAAGCCATTCTTCTGCTTCCTCTTCAGTTGCAAATTCTTTATGTGTATCTATGAAACCATTTATTCTTGATCCACCTGGAGCCGCTAAATCAACTATAGCATAAATTTTATATTTTTTCATAAATAGTAGTTTATAATATTGGTAATTAATCTGTTTTTATACAGCTATTTAATGTATTAGGATTAAGAGCATCAATTTCTGCTTTTGTTTTATCACATATTACAGTATCAACACCTGTTTGTGTTGTATTACATTCATAACAGCCAGTCTTAGATTTTTTACACGAAATAATAATAATTGTAAAAAGAATAATTAAACCAATAGTAATTTTTTTCATAATAAATATTTTAATTTTTAAATTGCTATACCAAAAAATAAGCATAAAAAACCTGGGTTATTAGTTGATTGAGATACCTTGTTGTAAGGATTAGTTTTTGCTATTGTTGTTTTTGTTGAAACCATTGAATATTTTAATTGAAAGGTCATTCCGACTTTGGAAGCCATGGATATAAATCCTACTCCACCTGCTAAGTATATTCCGCCTGTATTTTTTGACTGAATATTACTTATGGTAATGGTTTTATTTCTTATAATAAATCCAGGTTGGAATAGTGCAAATGGGCGAGATCCTGTTTTTTTAAAATAAACTCTTGCATCAAAATAAATTGGAATAAATATACCGTTGTCTTTTTGAGTTAAAACTTCTACTCCAAAACCTAAACCTGAAGTTCCTTTTATTGAGCCAGATCCTATACATCCACCAATTAAGGTATTATTATTTTTTAAGTACCCAATAGGACCTAATTGTAAATAGCTCTTCTTGTTCTGCCCAAACGTTTCTATAAAAAAAGATAAAATAATTAATGTAATGATGAGTTTCATAAGTAACTTTTAACCGGATACATAGAATCGTAAAACTACTAAGTAGAAATACATTTTATTTTTCAAATATAGGAATTTACATTTGCATCGAAAATATTTGCGTTTTATCAGGATTTAAGAAAAGTGGCATTTTCTCCAGCAGTCCTCAGATATAGACGCTCACGCTATGGCGTGGGCTTTAGTATTTGGGACTGCGGGTTAAGCACTACCTCTTGAACCGATGCTATTGTCCCGCCATTTTTTATGCACATTTGGCAAAATACTAAAGGTTTTAGCAAAATTCATTTATTTTCGTTTTTGTAATCCATACCAAACAATCCATGTTTATGAATAACTCTTTAGTTTTAATTCGTCCACTATTTTGCCAACCTCAGTATTTGATAGCCGTTCCATCTCCTTCAAAACAGCCGTTGAAAGAGAGCCGGAAGATTTCGCATAAATCTCGGCAATATAAAGCGAGTGAACGCGCAAGGTTGAAATAGCTTGTACCATCATCTCTAAAAGCTTACCATCAGCATTCTCAATTAATACTGGGGCATTTTCATTTACAATTTTATCTTGTAAAATATTAATTTTAAAATGTTCTTTTATTTTTTCGACTATTTCAGGTTTAATATTTTTAGTAACACCATTGGCTAAATTGCTGTAAACCTGCTGGGAAACGTTTAATATATTTCCCATTTCTTCTTGCGAAAGTTTATTTGCAAGTCTTATCTGCTCTATTTTTTCTCCAATATTCACAATAAAAAATTGTATTGTTAATAAAAATATTTGTAAAATGTTTGTATTTTACAAATATATCTTGTAAGTTTGCATAGCATTTCTGCTAATCAAAGATAGATAGCAAAAATGAAATCGAAGGAAAATTTTAATAGAACATCCCATGAAATTAACAGAAGCAGCCTTAGCTGCAATAAATAATAAAAAGACCAGGCTAAAATTAGCAATAGCTATGGATTTGACAGAAGGTAGTGTAATCCGATTGATTAAAAAAAATAGCGAAAATCTTACTAAGGCTGCTGCCATGGAAGTTATAAAAGAAGAGACTGGTTTAAGCGAAGAAGAAATATTGACTTCTGAGATAATTTCCGAAATAAACGTAAATGAAGGATAATGGATAATACCACCATCATAAATGAATTGAGCTCAATAATAGCATTTGCTGATGAGCTAAAGACAAAAGCCACAGGGCTAAGGAGAAAGCTGGTGAGTGTCGACTCGCCGGCTTCCCCCAAAAGGGGACAAAAAGGAAAGATGTTGGCAGATAAAATGATGATGAATGTTATAACAAATCGGAATAAAACCATTTTAAGAAGAAAACAAAAATAAATCCAAATGAAAAAATTAACTACTACCCTACTTATTACACTTACCGTTACAGCTATGAGCTGTTCAGCTTCAAAAAGCAGCATTACTAAAAGTTATACTGTTACAAATGTTGAAAAAAACGATGATCAATCCATTGTAAGAATAAAAGGTTTGCCAGGTAGATATATTTTAAACAGTGATACACTTAAAGTCAATGATAAAATAACAATCACCTGGATAAATAGATATTAATATGAAAACAAAAAATTACGTACCGGCAATTCCAATGATTCTAATACTCAGGCAATTTGCCTACGCCAATAAAATGCCATTCAAAGCTACTAATTGGGAGAGTGTACAAAGAACTTATAAGCGCTATACCCAGGTAGCAAAATACTTAAATTAAATCACCTCAAAAATTACCCTTATGCACCATTATGAACTAAGCTATCAACAGACTCCAATAAATGGGTATTGGATTTTCTTCTGTATCACTATTATTTTTTTTGGACTTCTTTTTTTCAAATTGATGATTGCCAGAAAAAATATTACTAAAGAAATAAGCGCAGATGTGCTTGAAGAAACTTATAAAAATGATTTTAATAATATAAGAGAGAGAATAGATAATTGCCTGGTGGATTGGCAATTAAAGAATACGCTATATGCTATCAGTAGGTTTAAAAGAAATTATAGCAAAGTAAAGGACCGATTGACAATTGAGCAAGATGTAAATAAATTAATAAAAGAGTGGGAGCTTAAAGATTTATCAATTAGCCAACCATCTTTTTTATTCGCAAACTAGGTTTTCATATGGTAGGCACGGATAAACCCTGCGTTGTTTCTACTTCAGCATGTTTATTTTAAAAAGTTCTTTAATCAAATATAGGTATATGGAAAATCAGGTTAGATAAGGACCTGTGGACAGGGAGGGCAATTACTGTTTCGTAAACTAAAAAGCCCTCCCAAATTTTACAATCAATGGCAACAATTTTCCTAACAATAAAAAAACAAAATCAAAATGAAGCAAGCAAACATTTTAAAGTTTGGCCCAGGTGATGATGATGATGACGATGATAATGCCTGAATTGAAAGTACAGAACAAGGATTTTAATTTAAAAAGCCGGTTTACGGCCGGCTTTTTCCACAATCAATTATTCATTAACAATAAAAAAAGCAGACGCCCAACGCCTGCTTTAAAAACGAAAATTTAATATGAGTACAAAAGTAGAACAAAAAGTATCAATTATCCAAAAATTAGATACTACTTCCCCCACTCAAATTGTAAACCTTCCTGAAGTAGCAGACAGGTTTAAAAAACTGTATGTAACATTCAATGGTAAAAGTGGAGAAAAATATTATGAAGCAGAGAAATTTCACTTTGCAAAGTTGCTACAGGAAAATGCCAAGCTCGCTGAATGCAGCAAGTTAAGTTTATATGGATGCTTTTTAGATGTAGCAGTAAATGGGTTAAGCTTCGATCCAACTATGAAGCATGTTTACTTAGTTCCTTATAATGTAAAAAAAGGTGATAATAACTGGGAAAAAAGAGCACAGCTACAAATAAGCGGCCAGGGTGAATTATTACTACGCATGCAGCAAGGCCAGATTAAATATGCCGACAACCCGGTACTGGTGTATGAAGGTGATATTTTTAAAACAGGTACACGTAATGGTCAATTATTTGTAGACCATGAAGCAACCATACCCCTAAAAACGATAATATCATTGCATGCTATTTACGAATAACACGTAATGATGATAGCGCAGATTATAAAGTACTGACAATGCCAGAAATTGAGAAGCTGCGCAAATTTTCCAAAGATCCAAATAGTAAAGCATGGACTGATGGTTTACCGGGAATGGTACAAGCCAAAACAATTAAGCATGCATTTAAAAATTATCCCAAATTAAGAATACTGGAAAAATCAAAATTTACTGCCCTGGCATCCGATACAGTGGACGAAGATGCAGAGATAGTGCATGAAGATATTTATGGATTGGACGAAGAAGCCAAACAAATTCAACAGCCGGCCACACAATCTGCAAAAAATACTTCACCTGTAGATGATAATTCTTTTGTTGAAGAAAAGCCGACAGCGCCAGCCAAAGGCAAGTCATTCGATGACGATGATTTTTAACCCATTATTCATTCATTAATTTTTACAAAATGCAAACAGAAAATAACCAAATAGCTATCATTGAAAATTCTATTGAAGTTTTAAAAACTGGTCCTGAAATATTACAGGCCAGTCAAATCAGGAAAGATAAAGCCATCCAAGTTGGTACTAATATATTATCAGCTATTGAAGAAGAAGGAATGAGTAATGAGCTGGATGAAAGATGTATGAAATACTTAACCAATGTTACCGATGCAACTAAAACCATGAAAGAAAACAGGGCTGCAGTAACTCAAATTATGGATCAGCTTAAAAAATGTATACGGAAGTTGAAAACGAACTTGATCCTAAAAAGCCCGGTACCATTCCGGCAAAAATTCAATTACATCGCAACACTTACGCACAACAAGTAGCTGCCGAAAAAGAACGCAAACGCAGGGAAGCGGAACAAAAAGCAGCTAAGGATAAAGAAGCCATAGATCTACGGGCGGAATGTGAAAAAAGGCTTTTTACTAAATACAATGATTATTTAAGGGAAAGAAAAATAAAGCTGCAAGCTGCCTTCAATGATATAACGCTTGAAACGATGGAAGAAGTGAGTACAACTTTACGAGGCTATAATACGGCTTTAAAAATTGAGGCATTATCCAGTTTTAATCTGGGGCTTTATGCATCTCATCATACTGCTGATGATATAAAATCTTTCACAGAAGAAATAATAAAATTGAAGCATACCGAATATGCAAGCAATTATGTGTAGAACTTTCACTATACAGGGATGAACTAATTGATTTGTTACCCTCTAAAAAAGCCGAGTTGGTTGAGAAAAAAGGCTTGCTGATGAACAGGAAACCTTGAAGAAAAAAGCTAAAAAGGACGCTGATGCTCAAAAACTCCTACAAGAAAATGAGGCCAAACAAAAAAAGATGGATGATGAAAAAAGGCAACGTGAAATTGAAGACCAGAAAAAAATCGATACCCAAGCCGCCGAGTCGAAAGCTGCGGAAGAAACTAAAATCGATGTTAAAAAAGCAGGGTGATGCAACCATGGTTATGTTTGAACAAGAAGCGGCCACAGCCGAAATTGATAATCGGCCGGAAGCAAGGCAAGGGTATGAAATTACAGTACTCCACCCCGTTGGCTTCACAGAAATTTTTGCAATGTGGTTTGAAAAAGAAGGAAAGAATTTGCCAATTGATAAAATTGGTAATACTAAACTTGATCAGATGAAAGCCTGGGCTGAAAAGCATGCTTTTAAAACAGGTACAAAAATCGAAAGCAAGTTTATTAAATACGAAGAGTCATTTAAGGCTGTAAACCGTAAAGCAAAATAATGCAACTCATTAACGATACAAATTACCGTTCATTCCCAGCTGTGAGTAAAAGTGACCTTACCTGGCTGGAAGAATACTGGTTGCCGCAGCATATCATAATTGATTTAAGGAAGGCTTATGCCAATGGCACTTTGATTGATGCTATGATTACGGAGCCTGAAAAAGTCGATTATTTCAAATTAAGTGTACAGGGTGAAGATTACCAGTATAACGCTGATGAATTTGCAGCGGCTAAAGAAATGAAGAAAGCATTTTATAAAGATCCTTTTTGTGCAGCATTTGTGAAGCAGTGCAAATTCCAGCACATAAGTTACCAGCCCAATTTTAAAGTGAATTATGAAGGGTTTGAATTTACGGTGCCGGCCAAATGCAAATGGGATTTATTCCGGCCTGATATTGATTTGAGCGGCGATATAAAAAGTACTGCATGCACAACACAAAAACAAGTCGAAGAAGTTGTAAGGCATTTCGCTTATGATAGAAGCCGTGCCTGGTATATGGATCTGGAAAACCGTAGCAATGACATTTTAATTTTTATTTCAAAAGTGAATTTTAAAGTATTTAAGGTGCCGGTAAAACGCGATAGTTCCATTTACAGAGATGGGAAAACCAAGTACCAGGAAATTGCTTTTAAGTGGTGGTATTTATTTTCTGATTTAACAAAAAGTAGCTAAAATGTTTAACGCAGAATTTTTTCCTACTCCTCAAAATGTCATTGAACAAATGGGTATTGATTGTCATGGCAAAAATGTATTAGAGCCATCCGCAGGCAGTGGCAATATTGTGGAATGGTTAAATGCCAATGGTGCAAAAACCGTTTCTGCTTGTGAAATAAATGACAAATTGAGGGCAATACTAAATGGTAGATGCAACATTATTGGACATGACTTTCTAAAAGTAAAGCTGATCATATTAGCCATATACAGCTAATAGTAATGAACCCACCATTTAGCAATGCTGCAAAGCATATTCTACATGCCTGGGAAATAGCCCCTGAAGGATGCGAAATAATAAGTTTATGTAACTGGGAAACCATAAAGAATAGCTATAGCAGTGAACGCCGACAACTTGAAGAAATAATTGATAATTATGGTGATGATAGTGTAAACCTTGGCAAATGCTTTAATACTGCAGAGCGCAAAACAAATGTTGAGGTGGGTTTGGTAAGATTATTCAAACCTGCTGTTTCCTCATCGTTTGATTATGATGGATTTTATTTAAACGAAGATGAAGAACCGCAGGAAAATGGCATAATAGCTCATAACGAAGTTAGGGCAATAGTTAATAGTTACCTAGCTGCTGTTAAATGTTTTGAAAGGCACCAGGCAATTGCGGACGAAATGAATAGATATACTTCCCTCGTTGGATATGGCAGCGGATTTAAGTTTAATGTTTCCTACAATAAGGATGTGGTAAGTAAAGAAGATTTTGCAAAAGGCATGCAACGCCAATGTTGGGAGTATGTTTTGCAAAGATGAATATTCAAAAATGGGTAACGAGCGGAGTTATGAGAGATATAAATGAGTTTATAAATAATCGAAAAAATTACCCTTTCAGCATGAAAAATGTTTACCGGATGTTTGAGGTAATTGTCGGTACACGTGAACACACAATGAATCGGGCAATAGTGGAAGCAATTGATAATATTACAAAATATACGCATGAAAATCGCTATGGGCTGCCAGGATGGAAAACCAACGAAGGGCATCTGCTTAATAAAAATTCATAATGGATTGGATGGTTGAATACTGGTGTAGTGGTTATAGCCTACGTCATGGCGGGCAATATGAAAAACTACAGGATTTAACGAAAGCCTTATGTTATGTAACAGGTAATAATTACGATCAGGTATCAACAATATATAGTGTTTTTAATAGGATGAAGCCTCAATTAACAACTAACCATTGGTATGACGCTGGCTTTTTTGAATTTAAGTTTTTAAAAAAGGAACCATGCATATAAAATTTCAAAATGAATCTGACTGGGAAAGTATTAACCGGGCTTATGCAAAAATTAAAGGCCAAGTGCTGCCAGAAAAAATTTAAACAATGGTAGAAGTAATTATACATATCAATAATCGGAAAGTAATTAATATGAAAGAATTCCGAGAAGCTTTTAACCAGTTAAAAGATGGTAAGCACCTGGTAACTGTAAAAGATATGCGTAAACGTAGCATACCTCAAAATGCTTATTACTGGGGAGTAGTTGTACCAATGGTAAAAAAAGGTTATATGATGCCGGATATGATGAAGTAACGACAAATGAAGATGCCCATGAAGTAATGAAGCATATCCATTTACGAAAGCGAATAGTGAGTAAGCAAACAGGCGATGTAATTGATATTTCTAACAGTAGCGCCAAATTATCGATACCCGAATTTAATATTTATATAGAAGCTATTTGCAAGTGGGCATCTGAATATTTAGGATTGTTATCCCTTCGCCTAATGATCAGTTAATAGAGTTTGAACAGTGGCAAAATTCTATTGTTGAATCATGCGATTAAAAGAAGATGTGCGAAGCCTGTTTAAACCAAGAAGTGCTTTATGGAAAACAAGGAGAGGAGATAAAGGTAATATCTAAACAGGGAGCTATGTGTATAGTGGAAAATACCAAAGGAGAACGGTTTCCTGTAAACATATCCGCTTTAACGGAAGATCCTATAGAATTAAAACCAGAAGCTGTACCAGATACAACAGCTGTTAAAAAACCAATTATTAACCGGGTGCCGGTATCAAAGAAGGCGGCACCCATAAATCAAAAATCACTTTTCGATGAGTAACGTAAAAATTAAAAAAGCAAAAATCAAAGATGACATTTTCCTGGAAGTAGAATATACCGAAGAACTCCCGGGCCATGGCAAAAAAGACATGAAATTAACCTGCACAGTACCGGTGCATCAAGATTTAAAAATTCATTTAAAAAACTTGATAAGCATTTGGCCTTATTGTGTGAAGAAATTGATTTGCCTGCCAAAGTAAAAAATATTGATGAATGGGAGCCTGAGGAGATCTCTTCATTTGCTGTACGCGGGTTTACTATTGGCGGCAGTGATGATACAGAAGGTTGCACATTGGGCGGTATAAAATGGGGCATATATGGCTCCTTCAGTCTTAATACTCCTTTTCAAAAATATTCGACCAGTGAATATAAATATATAGATGCTTTAGCATCTGACATCCAGGCCTGCTTGTATGAAGTTGATGAATATTTATTTAAGGGAAAAAGAGCACCGGAACAACAATTGGCAATGGATTTTGATGATGCAGAAGAACAAGCCGGTGATGATGACCTTGATCTTGCCGAAATCGAAAACCCTAAACCAAAAAAAGGCCGTAAAAAGAAAACTGAAGAATAATAACTCATATTCAATAATACCAAAAATTCAAACAATTATTAATCACAAAAAAATATTCAATGAGTGAGTTTAAATTTTTAGAAGTAAAAAAAATTACCAGATGTTAATCAGCCACGTAAATTCTTTGATACATCTGCCATGACTGAACTGGTAGAAAGTATTAAAACCAATGGCGTATTGCAGCCAATATTGGTACGGCCAAAAGGGAAGGGATATATGCTTGTATGTGGTGAGCGCCGTTACCGGGCCACTAAAGAAGCTGGACTAACCGAAGTGCCGGCAGTAATCCGGGAAATGACTGATGACGAAGCATTGGAAGCCCAGATAATTGAAAACCTGCAACGCAAAGATGTTCATCCCATGGAAGAAGCAGTAGCGTTTAACTCACTCATTGAAAATAAAAAATATTCAGTTATTGAAGTTGCGGCCAGGGTTGGTAAAAAGATTGGTTTGTTAAACAGCGCCTGAAACTAAATGATTTAATCGAGCCATGGCAGCAAGTATTTTTCAGTAATAAAATGAGCCTGCAGGATGCGTTACAAATAGCGCCGTTATCTGTAATTGCACAAAAGGATTTATTTGACAATCAGAATAATGTTGATGAACCAAATTACCGTTTGGAGTTATCCTCCTGGATACTTAACAGGTATAAAGGAAATTTAAATGAAGCTTCTTTTGACTTATCAAATCCGCATATTGATATAAAAGCCGGGGCATGTATCAATTGCCAATTTAATACGGCGGCGGCCCAGCTCTTCCCGGATGATGACAAAAGTCCAAGGTGTACAAACATAATTTGCTTTAAAAATAAAAGTGATATCCACTTCATCGAAGAATTTGCAAAAGCAAAAGAAGATCCGGCAATGCTTTTTTGTAAATGATGGATATAATGAAACTGACTATGTAAAAAATTAAAAAGGAAAGTTTACCGGTACTAAAGGAATACGACGATTTTAGGGAAATATCTGCACCCGAAAACCTGACTGGGAGAACCATAAAAATGATTACGATGACGATGATACTGAAGAATTTATTAAAGAAGAATTTAAAAAGTCGGTAGCTGAATATGATAAAGATATAATTGCTTACAATAAAAAAATAGCATCCGGAAAATACAAAATGGCTTTTATTGTGGATGGCAATAATAAAGGCAAGTATATCTACATTGAATTACAAAAATCTGGCTCTCAAAAACAGGCTAAAGCAGCACTGGAAAATAACGGCGAAGTAACTGCCGAAGATATTGATGAAGAAATTGAACGGATTAAAAGCAGGGAAAAGCGCTTTAAAGAATTAGACCAGGTCAAAGTATGGGATAACCTGAAGCCGCATTTTAACCCTCATGCCAATGCTTCTTTACTTAAAGAAGAATTTACACAAGTTGAAAGGGAAGCCATTGCATTTGCCATATTCAATAAGTTATCCTACAACGAGCGGGATAACTTCCGCAGCCTTTTTAAAATTAAGAAAGAAAATTTTTCCGATGTAGACGAAATCACTTTTACGGCAAATGACCCGGTTTTTCTTCCTGGACACATTACCACCTACTGTTATTTATAGCGGCTTTACTCCCGATGCTCTGGTTTGTTTAAAAGTGGCCGGTCAATACTTCCCTACTGTGCTTGAAGAGATAACTAATAAACAGAAAGTAGCTGCTGATAAAAGAGGCGTAAAAGTAGCTGCAAAAGTAAAATCCTGCAGGAGCAAAAAAGCAATTCAAAGCACCAAAAGAAAAGAAACCTGCTAGTAAAAAACAAGCTAAATAATTATACCATGCTTAAACATAATAGTTCCACCATCGTTGTTTTTCAATCCAAAGAGTATAACAATTTTGAAATGGTTAATGGTAATCGGGCATTAAACCAAAAAAGATCAGCCGTATTATTAAAGAAATTGAAAGCGGCAATGATATGCTCTCCTATTACCCTATTCAGGTAAGGGTAGAAAATGAAAAATTGAAAATATTGGATGGCCAGCACCGGTATTTTATCAGCAAAAATTAAAACGGCCAATATACTATATACTGGTAACCGAAAATAAAAGCATGTCGGATATAGCAAAAGTAAATAGCAATGTGGAAAAGTGGAAAGCCCAGGATTTTATTAATTGCTATATCCAGCAAAAGAATAATGATTATAACAAGCTGCAGGAGTTTCTGGATATGTATAAGATAAATATTGGTACTACACTAAGGCTTTTAACAAATGGCAACCCAGGAACAGAAAGGCAGCAGTCCTGAATTAACTAAAATATTTGAGCATGGTTTACTTAAAATAACTCATTGGGATGAAGCTATTGAAATAGCAAACGACTGCAAGCGCTTTGAAAAATTTTTATACTGGAGAGACCGTGCTTTTATCATTGCCATTTATCGTATTAAAAAGGCCGCTTTAATATCAATTGATGACCTGGTATCCAATTTTAATAAAAGGCCTGAAATGCTTGTTAAACAGGTATCTCAAAAAGATTATATCTACAATTTAGAGCAATTAGTAAATGTAGGTAAGCAGAAAAGAATTGTAATCTCCTAAACCCATTTAAATGCCAGTTGAATTTACTATAACAGACCAAAGCATTATAAAAAATATGATGCTTCAAAAATCAGCAAAAGAAATTTCCAAGCTACTTGATTGTAAAACGCAAGATGTATTGGATTTTATGAAAATCGCTGTACATGGTACCAATATCGTAACGCATCAAATGAAGCTGGATGCAAAGCGACCTCTTAAAAAACCGGTCAAAAAAAAGCAAAAAGATAATTCAAAACTGCAATTAAAAAAATTGGTAGAGGAAAGAAAAAAAGAAAAGGTTAAACGGCTTCAAATGGATGAGGAAAGAAAAAGGAGCAGACGACCACCCACGTATAAAAGCAAGGAAGTTGATTATTCCCAATTGATAACTGTGAGGATTGATGCTAAAACTTTCATCTATGCAAAGCCTGGTGATGATATCGAAAAATTGAAAGTAAATTTTTTAAAAACATATAAATCTAAGTATCCATGTTAGATATTACGGAAACAGATAACGGGTATGAAGTAAAGTTTGCTTATAAACCATATTTGGTTACCGCAATAAAAAAAATACCAGGAGCCAGGTTTAATGGTGGTAAAAAACATTGGTGGGTACCGGCCAGCAGCGGCAATGCACTGTTGAACTGGGCAGGCGTATTTGGAGCTAAGGCAAAACCACAAACAGTTATTGAAATAGGAGAAATAGACCCGCTGCCGGAATTAACTGTTGATATCCCTTTAAAGAAGCAAATGTTTACGTTTCAAGGGAGAGGTGTTGCTTACAACCTCATTCATAAAAGGGTAATTGTGGGTGATCAACCGGGTCTTGGTAAAACTGCCCAGGCCATTGCAACAGTTGAAGCTGCAGATTGCAAATGTGTACTTGTCATTTGTCCGGCTACAATCCGGGAAAACTGGAAACGTGAGATTGAAGATATATGGACCAATAAAAAAGCGCTTATCCTTACAGATCGGGTTAAAACAACCTGGCCAACATTTTATAAAGTTGGGATGATTAAATATTTCATCTGCAATTACGAAAGCCTCAAAAAATATTTTGTTGAAGAAATCAACAAACCGGAAGATAAACCTATGCGGTTAAACCATATCAAATTCAGGGATACCATTGACCTTTTTGATGCTGTGATTATAGATGAGATACACCGGTGCAAAGATGGAAAAACACAACAATCAAAATTTGTTATGGGTATTGCACGCGGAAAAGAATATGTACTTGCACTTACCGGCACACCCGTAGTAAATAAGCCTATTGATTTAGTGCCACAGCTCCACATCATCGGCCATCTGGCAAGTGTTGTCAGCCATATACCTGCACCTGTAGGCAAAGATGGAAAACTAGGAGATGTTTCCGGTTATAAAAGGTTTGTTGATAGGTTCTGCCAAGGATGGAACCAGGCCAGTAATTTAAAAGAACTCAATTACATGCTGCACAAGCATTGCTTTTACCGCCGGGAAAAATCCGAAGTTTTAAAAGACTTACCAGATAAAATGCGCTCTATCCTTAAATGCGATATCGAAAACAGGCCGGAATACAGCCATGCAGAAAATGAGTTTAAAAACTTTTTAAAATCCGCCGGCTTTTCTTCTGGCCAAATAGATAAAAGCATGCGTGCTGAAGCGTTGGTAAAAATGATGTTATTAAAAAAGCTATCAGCCAGGGGTAAAATAAATGAAGTAGTGGAACATGTGAAGGAAGTTGTAGAAGCGGGCGAAAAAATAGTTGTCTTCGCCTGGCATAGAGAAATAGTGTATGCATTAAAAGAAGCAATTCCCGGGGCTGTAACAATTGTAGGCGATGATAGTATGGACCAGCGGCAAAGGGCTGTTGATGGCTTTCAAAACAATCCAAAGGTGCAGGTTATTATTTGTAATATAAAATCCGGCGGTGTGGGCATTACGCTTACCGCATCATCCCGGGTGGCATTTATTGAATTACCATGGCATCCGGCTGATGGTGAGCAATGCGAAGACCGTTGCCACCGGATAGGCCAAAAGGATAGCGTACAATGCAGCTACTTCTTGGGCATCAACACCATCGATGAGTATATATATGAAATAATTGAAAAGAAAAGGTTAATCGTTAACCAGGTAACCGGTGGTGAGGATAATGTTGAAACTGTTGAAAGAAATATTGTGGATGAACTTATCGGAATATTTTCTAAACAAAACTTGTAATCATGACAGCAGAATATTTAATACAAAGGTTTATTGAGCATGGAGAAAAAATGCGCATAGCTCAAAAGAGATATTTCGCCACCAAATCTTACGAGGCAGAAAAGAAAAAAGAATTTTTACTATCAGCAAAGCAGGCTGAAAAGGAATTTGACAATTTATTATTCAATGCAAAACAGTTAACAAAATAGGCAGGTAATCCGAAATTATGGAATCTAAACAAAAGTTCGATGGTTATAGCCTGATGGCCAAAATGAGAAAAGCACGAAGGGAGTATCCTCTTACGTCAACCGAACAAGCATTATACTATGAATTATTAGCTATATGCAATGAGGGGGGCTGGACAGAAGTCTTTTCATGCTCGTGCGCTGAATTATGCTATACGCTGCAAATAACCAATAATACATTGGTGAAAGCACGAATGTCACTAATCAATGCTGGATTAATCTCATACAAAAGCGGCAAATCAAGGCGGCAGTTTAGTAGCTATTCGTTCACATCTGTATCAAAATTTGATATAGATGTGGGTAGGGATAAGGGTACAGATCGTGGTAGGGATCGTGGTACCGATGTAGATGAAAATGTGATGACTAATATAAAGGATAAACAGAAAACTAAAACCCAAACTAAACAAAACAATTCTTTTTCCGGCGGCAAGGCGCCGGGTAATAAAAAAGATGGATTTGAAAAAGTTCTTTATTGGCAAAAATTGTAGATGCCTGGTTTTCTTTTTACAAAAAAAATTATGTCATCGAGCCAACTTTTAACGGCGCCGCCGCAAAAAATTTAAAGCTTATCGTTGAAAGGCTGCAAAAACTGGCAGATAAAGCAGTGCCAAAATATGAATGGACGGAAGAATACGCTTTAAAAGTCACTAATCATTTTTTACGAAAGCCTTTGCTGTCGAATGGTTAAGGGATAATTACCTGCTTAGTAATCTTTATTCAAAATTCGACTCAATTGTACAAAAAGACAATGAAAGAAATAATACCACAAAGCAATCTACCGGCGCAAACGTCAACACCGGTTCAATGCTCGAAAAAATTAATGCAATGCCTGATTAAACTGGAAACCCCGGAAAAATCAGATGCTAAAATGGAACTTATTGCCTTGGTAAGTGATTTAATGCCACAGGGCAAACCAAAATACCTGGAAGTAATAAAATATCCGATGATCAGGCAGCTAATAGAAACTGAAGGCAAAAAAAGATGCTGGCGGTGTTGGTACTAATGATAAAAGATTTTTGTTCCAGCCTCAACGTGGTCAGGAACATGAACGAAGACCAAATGATTGAAGCTGCTGCGATGCTGCTGGATGAATGCGAAAATTTTCGCTTGGAAGATTACATGATAATGTTTTCAATGGCCAAAAGAGGTGAGCTGGTGAAAATTATGGATAGAATTGACCTGCAGGTTATCACCGCTATGCTAGATGAATATTTTACCCGTCGGAAACTGGCAGCTATCAATAAAGTGGATAATGAAATAAATAGGCTGGACTCTATTGGTAATACTACCCGGCAGATTGAAAATTTGCATCCTGATGAAGCAAAATTAGCGGCTGCTGGCAATGGTATAAGTGCTGCAATAGAAGCGTTGAGGGTAGGTTTAACTGATGCTGTTAAAAATGAAAAAGAGTAATCACTTTACCATAGAACACATTAAGCAGTCGAAGTGTGCACACCTTAACCAGCATTTAATTGATCAGCCGGCGCAAAAAAAGTAAAAGGTAAAAAGGTGGCCAAGCATTTTAAAAAGAAAAATAAGCACTTGGACTGGATGGGATGGAATTTATTGTATTGGTGCAATGAACATGCGGTAATACTGGAAGAAGAACACCAGTTTAACCCAGAAAGGAAATGGCGCTTTGACTGGGCAATACCGGCACTTAAAATTGCTATTGAGTATGAAGGTGGCATATTCATGGAAAAGAGCGGCCACACATCCGCCCGGGGCATGACAAAGGATACTGATAAATACAATAGCGCCCAGGCCTTGGGATGGGTAGTCTTAAGATTTACAGCATTGAATTATAAAAATTTATTAACTGAACTAAATAAACAAAAATGCAAAATCTAGAACCGATTACAGAAACCAAACACGAAGAACTACTATCATTACTAAACCCTCTTATTGATTTTATGATAGCGAATAATTACAGTTACTTTTTAGTGGCCGGAAAAGATGGCACTTGCACAAGGCATTTAAGAGGTGAATTTGACGATGTTGCCGGAATTATTACAGGGTTAATGGAAAACAATAAACAGGTTAGAGCCATCATTGAAAGTAGTGTTAATGATTTAAAATAAAATATAAATATGAAATTCATACCAATATTATTTAGTACCCCAATGGTGCAGGCTATATTGGCCGGTAGAAAAACAATGACCAGGCGAATTGTAAAGCCACAACCTACAATTAATGAGATAGGTAATGTTAATTTTTCTTTTAAAAAGCATGGAGGGATAAATGTTCCTATTGAAGATTTGAATAAACCATTTATTGGTATTCTTGATGATTGTCCATACGGCCAGCTTGGTGATGTACTTTGGGTAAGGGAAACATGGTGCTATATGGATGCTTCACCAAATAACTGTGCATATAAAGAAGATTTTGGTTCCGAACCCGTTTCATGGAATTGGAAGCCGTCTATTTATATGTCGAAAGAAGTCTGCCGGCTATTTCTTAAAGTTAAAAGTATAAAGGTTGAACGCCTCCAGGATATAACCGAAGAAGATGCTATTGCTGAAGGAGTGCAAGATGCAAGTTGTACAGATCATACTACCTGCCCATCCAGTCTTTGCAAAGATGGGTGTTCTGCCAAAGGAACTTATTATAATTACCCTACAGATTTTGATGGGGAACCTTGTTATAGTGCTGTGGAATCATTTGAGCAGCTTTGGCAATCCATCAATGGCGAAAAAAGCTGGGATGCTAATCCCTGGGTATGGGTAATTAAATTTGAACGCATTGAAAAACCTGAAAACTTTAAATGATAAACTTTTTCTTAGCAATACTTTTTTTACTGTTAAGTATTACCGCATTTATTAAAAAGGACAAAAAATAAAAACTATGTTACCAATAGATTTTGAAGGAACAAATTTAATATTAAGTAAGCCCGCTAATATGACTGATGAACAATGTACTGCATTGAAAGCATATAAAGGTGTAGATAACGATGGGTTTCCATTTTTTGTAACTGCCTGGCAGCCATCAAAAGAGGATATTGAATCTATAAATAGTGGAAAGCCGATTATGCTTAAAATATTAGGTACGTGTTTTCCGCCAGTAGCTTTGTATACTCTTGATGAAAACAATAATTCTAATGATTAATTATTAATTATGAATCATGTTACTATTATAGGCGACAATTTACGAGAGTTAAGGAAAATTCACGGCTATTCACAACAGGAAGCTGCTGATCTAATTGGAGTTGGCCGCTCTTGTTATGGTGCTTACGAAGAATGCAGGGCCGCTCCTCCAATTCACGTATTAATTTCTATATGCGATGTTTATAAAATTACTGACCTTTATGGCCTGGTTACACAAAGACTAACTGATAATATCAGAGAAAGAGCGGAAACTGACAACAAAAGTATCATGGCAATACGGAGAATCAAAAAAATTGTCGAAAATTTATAACTGATATATTTATTTTATGATAAAAGTAGAATGTGTATGTCGGGGTAATTGGTTTAGAGATAAAAAATTAGATAATTTAGACATGATAAATTGGCCAGTTTTCCGATAACCAATATAATTTCTGTTTACTTAAATGTTCGGCTACACATTCAATAATTTCTGATGGCGTGTTTGTACATTTACCTATTTCAAAAGAAGCAGGTGGAGCAACCTCAATCTTATTAGTCTCAAATAAATAAACTAGTTCTAAATGTTCAGTCAAAAGTTTTTTTTCTGAGGTTTCCTTATCACTTATAAAAAAATAGTATATATTTTTTTCTGCCATCAAAATTGATTCTGCATTAAGGTGATAATTTTCACCATTGTACAAAACGCTTAAAGGCTTATTCCAAATCATAGAAGGATTTAGTTTAATAGATGTATCGATTAGTTTGATAGATTCAATATTTGAAGTTGAAATATTAAAATCTTTATACTCAAAACTTTGGGTATTTTCTAAAAACATTGGAAAATTATTTATTCTTCTAAACGTTCCAGAGGTTCCTTCTGTTTTTGGAACAGGTGTTGATTTCATAAAACCTCCTATACCAATTATTTTACCATATTCATACGAATTGGAGTTGAGGAGTTTAATTTTTACAATTAAGTTTTCTGAGAGATTAAAATATTGATTTAAATCAATCATTGTTTTCGTTTTGGTACTAATAAATAATACCCAAAGCTAAATAAGTTACTTATCCATTTAGAAATATTTTATTAACATATTTTATATTTACTAAATATATTAGCAATGCTAAAATTTTTACTAAATTTGTGTCAAACAACGTCAGAAGCATGTCCGCACAAGCACAAATACCCTCTTTAAAATCCCGAATAATAAAAACACAGGCAATAAAGTGGCGTGAGCTGCAATTTATCCAAAAAGATAATTTCAAAGAATGGGTTGCTGCAGGTGATGAAAAATTAAAGCAATCCCTTATAAAATACCAGTTTGTAGATCCTTTCAAAGTTTGGGAAAATGATGGTATACTTTATTGTTTGGACGGCTATCACCGGTATAAAGATTTAGAAAAATTATCTACTTCAGGAGTTGAAGTACCGGAATTATTACCTGCCACATTTATTGGATGCACTGACATAAAAGAGGCTGCCGAGCTCGTATTGGTGTATTCATCTGCATATGCACGCATTACCCAACATGGTTTATATGATTTTATCAATGATAAGGAAATTGATTTCCACGATATCCAGGAATTAATTGATTTGCCCGGGTTAAGTTTGGAAATGATGGATGATTGGTTTTTGCCTGAACCGGCTGAAAAGGATTTAATCGGATTGGCCAAGCATAACCCTATTACCCTCAAAATAACATTTCAATCCAAAGAACAAATTGATACCGCAGAAAAACTTATCAAGGAAATACTGGAAGAGCATTGCCCAGGTGCTTATTATTCTATGAGCGGAGGTGAACTATGAAATTAGAAATTGCCACATACAAAGCCACTAAATATGCTATTATGAATTTTCATTATAGCAAAACAATGCCGCCTTATGGGTGCAGCTTTTCTGTATTCAATGATAAAAGCGAATGGTGTGGGATTATTTTATATTCAAAGGGAGCGACAAACCGAATTGGTGCACCGTACGGGCTTGTACAGGGCCAGGTAATCGAATTGGTGAGGGTAGCACTTAATGGAAAGCAGGAAAGTACAAGCAAAGCCGTTTCTATTAGCGTAAAACTGATAAAAAAGTTAAACCCGTTGGTTAAATTAATTGTAAGCTATGCAGATACCGGGCAAAATCACGCCGGCATTATTTATCAGGCAACCAATTGGTTTTATACCGGCATTTCCAAAGGCGATACTCCCAGTTACATACATAAAGAAACTGGCCGGAAGTACCATAACAGAAATGTTTCCATAACTGGGTTTAAAGATAATAATACAAAGAGGTGCCCTAAAGTAAGTGATTGCATTGAAGTTAAAGGCACTGACAAACATAAATATATATTCCCATTGGATAAGGCTATGCTGGCTATATGCCGGCAATTATCAAAACCTTACCCAAAGAATAATGCCTTGAGCGGCTTAACAAAACTCGATCATAATTATGCCAAAATTTAGAAAAAAACCGGTAGTAATAGAGGCTGTAAAATGGGAGGGATCAAAAGTATCTTGGGATGAAATTATTGCAATGGGCTGCCCTAATAAACCAGGAGAGATGGGCAGCAACTCATTCTACATTCCTACACTCGAAGGCGATATGAAAGCCAGTAATGGCGATTGTATTATAAAAGGTATTAATGGAGAATTTTATTCTTGTAAACCAGATATTTTTGAAAAAACATATGAACCTGCTTAAGTTTAAAATATGCGGCAATAGCTTAAAGGCATAGCGCTCGGCTTACCAGCTGGGAGATGGCGTTCGATTCGACCTTGCCGCTCTATTATCATCCTGTAAACCCTATCTATGAGCAAAACTGCTAATGAAACAAAATTACTTATGGCACAAATTAAAAATTCGATTTTAGATTATCTCACCGAAGAGCTGAAAATAAATTCAGACGCTTTAAAGCCTTATGAAGGTGATAATCTTTTACCTGATAATACAAACGATGAAGTATTAAAAATCCGTGAAATTGAAGCAGTAAAATTGCGTGATCGGATACATGAGCTTAACAGGCATATCGCTGTTATTAAAAGAATGATACCAACAGGTAAATAATGGTAAGGGCATCTAAAATAGAGGCAAAGGAACGCATCCGTTATGTTCAGGAGCTTATACTAAATGATATAGGCTCACATGATATTATTCGTGCTGTTATAAGTAAATGGGATATAAGTGAGCGGCAGGCATACAGATACTTATATTTGGCCAATAAAGAATTTGAAGATAAATGTAAATCATCCATCGAACATAAAAAGGCTTTCTATAAAGCCCGGAAATTAAAACTGATTCGTAATATGGATGCTGCGGAAAAGAAAACGGCTGCCGGCGTTACTGCAGTTAATAAAATTCTTGACAGTATGGCAAAGCTGGATGGAATCAATATTGATAAATTGGAAGTCATTTTGCCACAACTGCAAGAATTAAAATTTGGTTATGGGGAAGAAAAGCCCGTTTAAATTATGGCATTACTCAATCCTCGTTTATTTAATCCTTTATACTGGCATATAAAACCATTATTACAGGATCCAAAAATACGTTTCATCTTTGTTGAAGGTGGGGCGTCGGCTAGCAAAACATTTGAAATTGCTGATGCCTTACTTGTAGATATGGCTGAACATAATTATAGCACTATGGTGTTTCGCCGCTTCCATGTCCACATCAAGGATTCTGTTTACAGTAGTTTTAAATTAGCTTCCGACCGGTTAGGGTTCACAGAAAAACTTTATCACTTCCAGGACGATCTTATTAAGAGTAAAATCAATAATGCTAAGGTTCGATTTAGAGGCCTGGACGATGAGGAAAATATTAAAGGTATTGAAGGTTATAATATTGTTTACAATAATGAGTGGAGCCAGTTTTTAGAGCGGCATTTTAAGCAACAAAGAAAAAGGCTCAGAGGCCGGTCCAATCAAAAATTCATTTGTGATTGGACCCCTACATCCAGTAAGCTGTGGCAATATGAAAATTGGATCGACCTGGATACATGGTCTGATATGCCACTTTCCATTGATGCACCAACAAAATACAATAGCCTTAATGCAGAGTTTGCTTTCAAACGAATAAATGCCCGTGGTGATAGCGTATGGATAAAAGTAACTTACCGGGATAATTATTGGGTAGTTGGACATCCATCGGGAGAAGGTGGTTTTATTGATGATGGAACATTAACCGATTTTGAAATGGACCGGGTAAGAGATCCTAACTTTTATCGCATATATGCAAATGGTGAAAGAGGTATTATGAGAACTGGCGGTGAATTCTGGAAGCAGTTTAATGAATTGAAGCATGTAAAACCTTTAAAGCCTGAATCCAGTACATTTCAAATTTCACTGGATGAAAATGTGAATCCTTATCTTACGATTAGTTGTTGGCAAATAATTGATAAGAGTATAAGGCAAATAGATGAAATCCCTTGTAAGTCTCCTGATAATAATGCACCTAAAGCTGCTGCAAAATTGGTACAATGGTTAAATCGTTTAGAGTATAAAGATGTAGTTTACATATATGGTGATCCTTCTGCTTCGGCACGTTCAACAGTAGATGAAAACAATAGTTCATTTTATGATAAATTTATTGAAGTATTAAGAACTTCCGGATTTACTGTAATTAATCGTGTTTCCAAATCTGCGCCTGAAGTAGCATTGAGTGCAGCATTTATTAACGAAATTTATGAGCATGAATTACACGGGTATTCTATCGCAATTAATGATACCTGCAAAATAAGTATCAGTGATTATGCTGTTGTTAAAGAGGACAAAGACGGTAAGATGTTGAAGCCAAAAATTAAAGATCCCGATACAGGTGTTACATACGAACCACAAGGACATTTTAGCGATGCAAAGCGTTACTTCCTTTGCAAAATATTAAGCACTGAATTTGATAAATATAAATCCAAAACAAAAAAATTATTTGGTTATTCAACATAAATTCCTCTGTTAAATTATTTAGTACTAATTTTTTTTAGTAAATTTGATATATAAAGTCTTTTCCGTTGTAAGTAACGGCAAGCATATGATATACAAATTTGAGGAAATCCAAGCCATTATTAAGGATAATCCTAACAAAACTCTTATTGAGAAAGGCATTACAATGTCTGATAAACTGATGCTTCATATTTATGGCGTGGGTATGGAAAAAGCAATTAAACATTGTAAGCATTTTGTCAGTGATGATTTATATACAGTCCAAAAAGATTACGCAGTAAGTAATAAAGATTTATTTGCCAGACTTCTTCAGCAAGAAGATATGGTATTTTCTGCACGTGGTGGCAGTTCGTATTTCAATTTACCCGGAGAACAGGAAAAACAAATGAATGTTTTACTGGATGATGTAAAATTCGGATTAAGCTTACGTAAATGGATGCGAAATTTTGCTTTACCTGCCTATCGATGTGATCCCATGGGAATTATTTTCATGGAAGTAGAACAGGCCTATATGAACGAATCAGGCCAGATAAACGAGCCCAAAGCGTATCCTACTTATAAAAGCATACATAGCATATATGATTATCTGCCTAAAGGGAGAAAGCTGGAATATATTTGTTTCAAACTTACTATTGCTGATGCAATCGCTTTCCAAGTAACTGATGAAAAATTTATCGGTAGAAAAAAATCAGATGCAAGTGAGTATTATAGATTTGTTGATGATGCCAAAGATTTGATTGTAAAATATTCGGAAGGGAAAGTATCCTTAGTTACTAATATTAAACAAAAAAATCCTATCGCAAATTTTTGGAAGCGTACACCCGGTTTTATTATTAGCGATTTGATGTTATTTAATGATCCTACATGCTTTACTTCGCCTGTCAATACAGTGGTAGAGCTGGCCGATTGTTTTTTACAAGATAGAAGCGTAAGAGATTTACAAAAAAAATATCATGGATTCGCAAAAGCGGTTGAACCCCTACTCACCTGCGCTACCTGTGGAGGTAATAAGTCTTTTGGCGGTCATCCATGTAAAGATTGTACACCTCCTGGTGGCGGAGAACCTACCGGCTATAAACTTAAAACTAAAGTAAGTGATGTAGCACGTTTCCCTTTAGATGTATTTGCTGAATCCTCTTTTGATTTCAATAAAATTTTTGGATATGTAACACCTGATATACAAGGCTGGGAAAACAAGATGCAAGTCTGGAAGATATTGAGTAATTAATGGAAATGACTTACTGGGGAACAATAAGGATGAAACGGCCTAAGCCTGGTATTTCAAATGATGTAACGGCAACTGAAGTAAATAGTAATGATGCCCCAAAAGAAGCACGTCTTAATATGACTGCCGATTGGGCCGAAAGAACAGAACAAACTATTGCAGATTTCATTGGTCAATTTTGGTTTGAGGGTTCGTTTAAAAATTCATCTATAAGTTATGGCAGAGATTATATTTTAAAAAACGCAGATGAATTAATGAAAGAATACCAGGAAATGCGTACTAAAGGAGCACCTGATTTTTCATTAGATGAAGCGCTGGAAAAATATTATCAGGCAAAGTATCAAAACAATCCATTACAGTTAGCAATAGCTTTAAAAAAGCTTGATGTTGAGCCATTCCCACACATTAATATAGTAAATGCCAAATCGATAATTACTGATTTCACAGATTATAATACAAAATTATATTTCGGTGAATGGTCTAATACAATTGAAGATATACTTTGGATAAAATCCACGGTAGAAAAATTGAAAGAATTATTAAAAGCGTATGTGGCTGCAAAAAAAATAACCGAACCAAAGCCTGAAAAGGCTCCAGTCTCAATGAATTAATTACTTTATTATTCACTTAAAATAAAAATTACAATTATGGCAAAAGCAACCGCTCCAGTAAAAAATGAAAATGAGCAAAAGCCTGATGTTAAAAATGAGACAACCGCTCCAGTAAAAAATGAAAATAATGGAGTGGATAATGCTGATGAAAATAAATTATTGGAGGAAGAATCTATTTTAGGTCCTGAAGCTGGAAAACTTCCTGCAGAAAAACAACCGGAAGCCAAAAACCTTCCACCAAATGAAAAACATAACCTTATAGAATATCTTTCGCAATTTGATTATAAAAACTTAAAAGGTGATCAATTTAAAAAATATGTTGCATTAGTTGGTGATCGTAGCTGCAAACAAATTGTTGATGGTAAAGAAATGGCTATAGTTGGAGAATTAAAAGAAAACGATGAGTACGATTTTGTTCTTTATAAAACCAAGCCAATAATTCAGGATAGATATGTTGGTGTTGAAGGTTCACCAAAGGATTTTGTAGGATTAACAATTGTTGATGACACTCCGCAGCATACTACTCGTATACCGGTAAAAGTAGCTCTAATGCATAATGCACAAATAATGAATGCACACAGTAGAGCTGGGCATGGTAAATACTACTTACTTAAAAAATAACTTTAATGAATCCATATTTAACAGTACCAATTGCTTTGCCTGGTGATGAACAAAAAGGTAATGAAGATAAAATTGTAAATGCTAAAATCCTTCCATCCAATGTAATAGCCTATCATGAAGGTTTTAGCTGGGGCGTATTCTTATATTTAACCACTGGCCAAGCCTTTTGCTGTACATGGACTGTTGATGAATACGAGCAAGCTATAAAGCAATATTGGCTACAAATAGCAAAGCAGCAAATTAAGAATTCAAATATTGTTAAACTTCGATAATCATTTTTACAAAATTCTAATTAATCAAAAAATATATTATGGCACTTAAAGCAGATGCTAAAGAAAAAATAAAAAAATTCGGCCTCGATGTTGACAAATTAATTGCGGCCATCAAAGATGATAATGAGGTAGATGTTGAAATTCCAGAAATGGAAGTAATGAAGAAAGAAGATTTGGAAGCCCGCGATAACAACAAAATTGCTGAAGGTAAAAAGCTGGGTGAAAAAGAAGGAGAATCAAAGGGTAAGGAATTAGCAGCTAAAGCATTTCGTAAAAAATTCGCATTGGAAGATACTGTCGGCAATGATGTTGATAAAGTTGTTGAAGCTGTTAATACAAAATTAGCTACCGGTGATGAAGGATTAAAAAAGCAAATTGAATTATTGCAAAAAGATAAGGAGACATTGCAATCTGAAAAAACCACTTTGGAAACCAAAGCAAAGCAAGCGACTTTTGATAGCCAGTTAATTTCTTTTTTTCCAGCTAACAGAACAGCAGACTTAAAAGATAGCGAACGATTGACTTTAGCTAAAATGGATTTAACTTTTGAAGAAGTAGACGGTAAGCCAGTTGTTAAACGTAATGGTGAAATAATAAGGGATAAAACCACTCAAAACCCTTTACCAGTTAATCAAGTTATTACAGATTATTTTACTGAAAGAAAATGGATAGGTGCACAAGGTAATGAAGGTGGCCGTGGTGGTGGTGATAAAAATCCCGGTGCAGGTGGGACTGCCGGAGTGAAAAAATATACCGAGTTTGAAGAAAAATGGAAAGCCGAGAATCCGGGAAAAACTGAATTAAGCCTGGAATTCCAGGATGCCCTAACGAAACACTCCAAAGAGCATTCAGACTTTAATATGAATGAATAACAACTATTTTTTACATTTTTTAAGCCACTTATTTGAGTGGCTTTTTTACTTACTAATTTTTTTCGCAAATTTATTTGCTAAAAAATTTGGCAAATTAAAATTAATATCTACTTTTACATCGTCATCCTCACAAGTGGTACTTGTAAATGACAGCTTTTATAAAAACTTTTATTTCGGTGGTACCGATTAACTGACCTTTTTTAAAAGTCCAAAATTCCGGGTGGTACCCATTTCTACAATTTTTTTTCTTCACTATTAAATCATTGCACAATGGCAAACTATGCCTCATCTGGAGTGGCCAAAGGCCAAGCTGTTGTTACAAGCAGAAATAATGCTCCAGAGCAGCGCAGAAAAATACCAACAGTAATGGAGCTTGCATTAAAAAACCAAGAATACTCAATTCCCAACGCAAATGAATTGCGTAAATCGGAACTAAGACCCGTGGAAATTTATTACCAAAAGACGTGGCGCCTGGTAATACCACTGCTAAAGCATTTAACCACACCGGTACTGATGGCGATAGCGGAAAGGTAGAGCTTACCTACGTTTCACACGTTGAAACGATGAGCCTACCTCGTAAGATTGCTCAAAATAATGTTATTGAATATCAAGGCATGTTTAATAATTTATTAGAGATGAAATGGAAAAACCTTCGCAAACGTCATGATGATTCTGCTTTAGCGTTTATCATCGCCAACAGATTGCAACTTTCAAAAGCTATAATTGATCCACAAATTGCATCTGCTAATCCAGGTATATGGAATGAGGTAAATTTTGCATTAGAAATAGATGCAAACAAAGCGGCTCTTTTTGCACAAAAAATTAAATCATTCATGGCAGCCAGATTATATGCCGGCGGCAACTATGATGTGATTGCCGATTTGCAAATGACTGATGCCTTTGAATTTGCGAAGCAACAAGGCGCTGCCAACTCATCTAATATGGCATTTCAATTTGCAGGATTGAATATTGCCAGTACTCAAGATCAAATTTCAGCCAATTATGGTAATGGGTCCGTTTTGATCATGCCTGAAAAATACTTTGCGGCTTTGCCATGGAATGACAACCTAAATAAAATAGGTGTTAATTCCGGCGAAAACGAAGTGGGTAGTTTAGGGCTTGCAGCAGATCCATTTGGCAGCGGTGCAATAGCTGATGTATCAATGTATACCAAAAGAGCAGATACCAGTGCGAACGTAACGGGTGGTTCTACTCAGGATATTGTTGATTACTGGGAGCTTACCCTTACTATAGCTTATGCACTTCCTCCTTTATCAACTGTAGGAGAATCAGTAGTAGCATTAGTAGGACAAAATTCATAAACCATAATCATTTAATCAATAATAATTCCCTGTGGGCTTGCCCCTGGGTAGTTCATACAAAACAATAAAATAAGATGAAAAAATTTATTTCAATTGTATTGGTGATAGTCGGTTTATTCTCCTTCACTAATACAAAAGCGCAATCTGCTACAGTATTCCCTTTGATAAGCGCTGATTCATTAAACAATGCCGATACGGTGAATAAGGTTGTAACCCTTACTGCCGGTTACGAAGGCATAGTTATTCAGCCAATAGTTACAAGGGTATCGGGTACCGCTGCTGGTACAGTCGTGCTATATGAAAGCCTTGACGGTACAAATTATAAAAGTACCGGCGATACGCTTACAATAGCCAATCAAACTACCAATACAGTTCTTTGGAAAAAGATAAGTCCCGTTCCGGTCTATTACAAGGTAACAGGAATTTCATCCGGTACGGTCGTCGAAATTCTAAGGGTATACTATGTAGCACGAAAACACGATTAAAGTTCTTTGAATAAAAAAGTATGTCAAAACCCATTCAAATAATAGTTGGCGGCGGTGGACAGTATGATCCTGTTCCTGATACTACAGATTACAATAATCCTAATCTTAAAGGAATTGATGGATATATTGAAAACGAAGGTTTCGGGCCATGGAAGTATAGCGACTATCAAATTTTAGCAAACGGCGGATTTCGTTTATTAAACGGATTCAAGTTTACACAAAATGATGTTTTCTTCTTTCACCCAACAGGTTTCTTATTTTCTACTACCGGTGGCAGTTATACGAATGGGTTTAATCTTTCAAAAGTTTTAAGCGCTCTATTTGGTAGAGTTGGCTGGATGCAAACAACAGGAGAAGACAATCCTACTTTAAATGCAACAAATATAGTAAGTAAAGGCGGCAGATTTTTTAATGATGGAAGTTTCCATGCACTGATAACATTACAGAATATTTACAGAGTAATGGAATTGGTAGCAGCTACGGATTTGAATTTTAATACTTACATCGAGCAATTGCAGAAATCAGTTATTATGCGTTGTTTGAATGGTATTTTTAATCCTCCCGAATATATCTGTCAAAGCTTGTTGTATGATCGTTGGGGATATAACGACACTCCTATTGCAAATAATAACAAATTTATTGCAGTAAGAATAAAAGTGCCTCCTGTGGTAGATTTAGCCACTCAAATAGATAGTGTTGCCTTATACTTTGATAGTGATGTTACTTTCAATCTCTACTTATTCAACGATATAAAAAAAGCGCCGGTATGGATAGGCGAAGTTGATGCAGTGGCAAATACTCAAACTATTGTTACCCTCGAGGATATGGTACTTAACTATATCGGAGATGCTAACCATGGTGGAATATTTTACCTGGGGTACTTTCAGTCAGATTTGGGCAATGCTAAAGCAATAAAGGAAAATGATGTAATCTTTAAATGTAATGCTCCTTATGGTGCTACAATGATTGAAGCAACACATATTGGCAACCATGAATTCGATAAGCGAAATATTGGTTATAGCATGCAGTCAAACGGATTAAATCCGCACTTATCTGTATTCCGGGATCATACCTGGCAGATAGTTAAAAAGGCTTCATTGTTTGATAATGCAATAGGCTTGCAAATGGCTGCACAAGTTGTTGAACAAATCATTTTCAATACCAGGAGTAATTCAAGCGAAAGAGCATTGAAAGAAAATGTCGATAAGGCCATTGGGTACATGGAGCTGAATGGTGTAATGCCGATTAGCGATAGCCCACATACAACCGGCTTGAAAAAACAAATTGTACAAGAACTGGCCAGGATGAAAGAATCATTTTTTCCAAAACCAAAAGCAACCTCCATACGATTATGTTGATAACTAAAAACAATCCTGTTGGAATTGATATTCTTATACAAGAGTTTCAACAAGAACTACACGATAGATTAATGCAGGAATGGGGGCTGAATGTTAATATTCCTGAACAAAATGCTTTGTACGAATGCTATGGCCGTTGCTATCGTAATAAAAAAAACAATGGCTATATAGCTGAGGTTTACAATGGCTCAAATGAATACAAAGAAGTTTACTGGAATGATAAATTAAATGCAATTTCTTTTTTTGGTATAGGTAGTAATGAAACACACGACAATGGAGAAAAAGCAAATATTCATTTGATATTTTTTGTAAATCTTGAAAAATTGAAACCAAGCATCTTACATAGAGCTGATGAAGAAGTAAGAAAAGATGTACAAATTATTGCTTCGGAATATTTTGGTTTTGTTTATAAATCAACGGATTTATGGTTAGAAAACGTTTTAAAAGAATATCCTGGCAGCCGTAGAGAAGATAGATTAAATGCAGTAGACATGCAACCCATTCATTGCTTCAGGTTAAATTTTGAACTATACTATAATAAAAACATTTGTTAAAAATTTAAATTAAAAAATATGTCAATACAATTATGCGGTCAGGGTGGTAATACAGGCGGTGTTAAATGCGCAGTATCACCTGATAAGTTACAAACCATAGCTATATGGGGCGGTACACTTACGCCATCTGAATATGCAACTCTTACAGCTGCAAAAACAACTTTGGTAGCTGATGGTAAGCTATCAAAAAATGATGATAGTAAATTGTTTTTGTTACCGCTTCGTATGAATATGGAAAACAAAAAAGAGGCTAACACTGAACAAACTTTCAGTAATGGTGTAAAAGTTGTTGCAAGGGAAGGCTTACCAGGTTACCGGTTTTCTTATTTCACTTCTACTGCACAAGTGAAAAGTTGCGTACACTAAATAATAAAATGCTTACTGTTATTGTACAGGATTCCAAAAAAAATATATGGGGAACCCAGGATGCTGATAAAAATTTTATTGGCAGAAAAGCTATTTTATTTTTTGATGGTTTAGATCATCCCGGTGATGATCAAGCGGCAGGTGTAGGATATTTTGATATTATCTTTTTGGATGCTATTGAAAATTACGATGATGCTTTTTTTATCACCGCAGACTTCAATTTTCAAACTGCTTTAAGTGCATTGTTAGATGTACAATTGTTTGAAAAGGCAGTTGCTATAGCTAATGTTCTTAAAGTAAGTGGTTTGGTTGATACAGCACAGATCAATGCCCCATTTGATATATATGAAGATAATAAGCTGACTTTATTTAGTACAGGGGCATTATGGGCAATTAAAGACTTGCAAACAAATGCAGCTATCGCAGTTACCAGTATAGCACCAAATGCTGCCGGATATGGTGATTTAACAGCTAATGCTGTTGCTTATGCCGCTTTAAGTTCTGGTGATAAAATAGAAGTTTACACAGTTTTACCTCCAGCATTGGATGCTGCTGGTGTGAAAGGTATTGAGACAATATCATTCATCCACACCAAACCATAATAGTAAGCGCTTAGCGCTTACTATCTAAAAGGTATTTTTCATTTTATAAAAAATTACAATGGGAACGAAAAAAGTTGAATGGATAAAAATTAATGGTACCGACTTTAATGTAAAGGATGTTGCTAAACATTCTTTTGAAGAATTTAAAAAAGCACATACGTATTCATTCAGTATTGATAAATCTGACAGTGAATTACAAGCTGTTTATAATCAAATTATAGATGCTTCAAAACCAAAAGTAGATGTCGACATTACAGCAGATCAAAAAGAGATTTCTAAGCCTACAGGGGCAGGAAATAGAAATAGCAAAGCAAGCATTTGATGAATGTAGCCAGGCTGCTGAGGATTTAATTGCCGGCCAGTTAGCTCAAGGTATCAAATCAAGTGGTGAAAAAGCTGAATTCAGTTATTCACCACTTACTATTGCCATCAAAAAAACAAAATCAGGTTTATCAGCGGTAACAAGCCACCTTACTAATTATGACACAGGAGAAAGTTATGCAGGATTATATGCAAAAGTAAATGGCAGTATGATTGAATTTGGTACCACATCAAGTAAGGAAGAAGATATAAGTGATAGGATGGACGGCCAGGCTTTTAAACTTACTCAGGAAAGTAAGGAAGAATTTATCAGGCAGCATGTTCAAAAAGCATTTACTAAAAAGGTAAGAGAACACATAAAATTATGAATGATTTCTCATGCCCTGACTGCTTTAAAGAGCAGCGGAGCTTAGGTGATTTGTATAAACAAAATAAAATTGATGCTCAAAATTTTGCAGATACGAAAAAGGTCAAGGTTGCGATCCTCCAGGAAGGGCCAAGGTTTACCTATATCGGATTCACCGACACCATCCCAGCTGGCACCTGTGAAATTATTATCCCGGTGTAGTGAGGTAACAATGGAAAAGTTTATCGCATGTATGTGTGAAAATGATTATAACCAATTAATAGTAAGTGGAGAACCAACACCAGAAGAATTAACTGAGGCGTGGACATCTTTGGTATATGAGTTTTGTGATCTATCTGATGCAAAAGAGGCAAAATATAAAGCCATCCTGGCATCTGAAATAAAACTTGAGAAAATGAAAATAAAGTTAGCCCAATGTTGGTTTAATATTCTTTCTGTATGTTATTTCCCACAAGTTGTTACAGCACTAAAAGAGATAGGATTTGAAGATTTTGATTTAAATCCGGATGATGTTGATCAATATCAAAATGACTTTATTCATATAACAGGGGAGCTTAATCTTTTGCGCATGCAAATTAAAATTAAGGAAGCTGAATATGCAAGCTTACAAGAAGCGCATGTAAAACACCAGGCTATGGATAGCAAAAGTTTTGATGTGATGTTTTTCCGCATAAATAATTATGCTAAGCGTGAAGCTGTGAATGAACAAACAACAGTACAGAAATATTGTACTGCATTACGTGATTATTTGGCATATATCGATTCACAAAGTAAAGTAACAAAATAGAATGCCCGAGTTTGATAAATTAAATGAGTATTTGGATGAGTCTGCACTGCGAAAGCAGACGGATTTTATTTTGGGCCTGTTCAAAGAAGTTGAATCCGGAGGTACTAAAGTGGCCGAAAGTTTCAAAAACATCTCATTTAAAATAGAAAATAAAGGTACCGGTACTAAAGAGCTTTTAGATGATGTAAAAAAATTAGAACTCACTTCAGCTAATTATCAAAAGATTTTAACATCTCTTTCTGCTGAGGTTAGTAATCTTACTGAAGAGCAAAAGAAAAACTTAAAAGTAGTTCAGGATCAGTATAAAGCTGAAGAAACTGCAAGGGCTGGTGCAAAAGAGACTGTTAATTTATTAAAAACAGAAATTAGCCAAACTGCAAAATTAGATGCTGGTAAAAGTGCACTTGCTAAAACTATCGCTTTAAATAATCAACAACTAAAAGCTGAAAAACTAGAGCGGGATCGGTTAGCAAAAGTTCTTAGCGCTGAAAATAATAGCCGTGAAAAAGCGCAGGCTATTATTGATCTCTTAATTAATAAAGGAAAGAAGTTAAACCTTGAAACTGAACAAGGCCGTAGAGTTAATGAGTCTTACAATAAAAAGATACTTGAACAAACTGAATTTTTAAAAAAGTTTGGTGATGTTGAAAGTAACAGGATAAAAAATATTGGCAATTATTCCAAGTCTGCCCAAATTATTGTTGAAGCATTAGAGAAAGAAAAAAGAAACTTGAAGAGCTGGAAAAAACCAGGATAAGAGTACAAAATGCCGGAGCATCAACTTTCAATCCGTCTGTACAAAATACAAGGTCGCAAATTACCGGTTTTGCCGGTGGTAATCAAAGCAGTAATAGCTCAATAAGTAATATTTCAACTGATGCAAATCAAGCATCTGAAAGTATAGAAAATCTAAATAAACAAATTGAACAATCGAGGACTGTTATTGAAGGTTTTTCCAGGATTACGGAGCAACCGAAATTCTTAAATGTAGCGGGGAAACTTGGAGATTCAACCCAGGAAGTAAAATTTTTTACTAAATCATTAATTGAACTTGAAAGAAATGGTTTTGGGGATAGTGAAGCAGCAAATGCTTTAAGAGAAAATATCGCTGAACTAACTGATCAAATAGCAGATGCAAAGGCAGAAGTGAAAGCGCTATCTTCAGATACTAGGGGTTTTGATTTATTTGCAGGTAGTGTAACATTTGCAGCTGATGCTTTTGAAACAGCAGCTGGTGCAGCCGTATTATTTGGAGCAAGTGAAGAAGATGCAGCTGCTGCAACGGCAACCTTGACAGCCATACAATCCATATCAAATGGTGTAAAGGGTATTGCAAATGAATTAACAACCAGGGGTACAGCAGCTAATAAATTATTTGCATTTGCACAGCTACAAGTAAAAACAGCATTTGATGTAACTGCTACATCTGCAGCAAGGTTAAGAGCAGCTTTAATAACCATAGGTATAGGTGCATTGATTGTAGGCGTAGGATTGCTTATTGCCAATTTTGGGAAACTTAAAGAATTTTTCCAAGGTAATGCCCGGGAAGCGCAAAGATTTGCTGAGAGTCAAAAAAGATTAGCAGAATATAATAAGGAAGTATCCGATAGTGTAGCTAAGGAATCTTCTGAATTGAAAATATTAAAATCAAAAATAGAAGATACTAATTTACCTATGAATGTTAGAATTGCAAATGTGAAAGATTTGCAAGAGCTATATCCCCAATATTTCAAAGATTTAAAACAAGAAGATTTACTAAATGGAAATGTTGCCAATGCTTATGACTTAGCAGCACAAGCTATTTTACGTAAAGCAAAAGCCATATCCGCAAGTAAAAAAGTTGAAGAACTATCATCACAAGAGCTAAATATTGATAAAGAAGGTATTGATGATTTAATTAAGACTAATAAGGCTGTTTTAAATGCTACAAAAAGAACTAAGACTGTAGGCAAAGCCGAAAGAGAAGAAGTAGTAAAAACCAGACAGGAAGTCCAGGCTGAGATCATCAAAGGCTTTAAAGATCGACAAGAAATTAGGGATAAAGATAAAAAAGCGATAGCATCTGAACAGGATTTTTATATAAATACCATAAAAAATAATACAGATTTAACTAAAGAACAGCGGGAGCGGCAATTAAAGGATGCAAAAGATGCCAAGGATAAAGCTGATAAGATAGATAAAGATTCAGCAAAAAAATCTCTTAATGCTGGTAAAAAATCAAAATCTGTAAAAGAAGATGTAGATGCTGTTTATGAAGTACTTATTCTTGATAAAAAAAGGCGTATCGCTTTAGCAGAATCAATTGCTAGTGATGAAGAAGCAGGTTATTTGGAAAGGTTAACATACTTAACAGACTTTTTAAGGCTTAGTCAGCAATTATTGGATTTGCAAAATGAACATGAACTAAGAAAAAAAGGTCTTACTAAAAATGAAAAAATTGTTATTGATGCCAAATATGAAGATGAAAGAATAAAATTATCCGAAGATGGTGGAAAAAGATTGGAAGAAATTCGCAAAACTCAACATAAAACTGAAATAAAGCTTAGCGATGAACTACGAAAAAATATAGCTGGTGGGCTACAGGCCAGTATAGATTATGAAGATGAAGAAAGGCAAAAAGCTTTTTGAAAAGGAACAGGACCTAATCAAACGGCGTAAAGAATTGTATAAAACTCTTTATGATGAGATTACTCAAACTGTAAAAGCATTTGTAGATGCTGAGTTTGATCAGCAAATAAATAAACTTGAAAAAGAAAAAGAAGAAGTTGATAAGCGAACTGAAGTTCAACTTGCTGCCAATGATGTATTAGTTCAATCTGAAGAGGATAAGCAAGCTAACATTATTCGGATCAACAAAAAATCACAACTTGAAAAAGAACAAATTGAAAGAAAGCAACGTGCTATAGAAATTCAAAAAGCCAGGTTTGAAAAAGCCACAAATATTGCTAGTATCATTACAGAAACTGCTTTGGCAATTGTTAGAGCTCTAGGGGCTAAGCCATGGACACCTGCTAGTATCGCCCTGGCAGGTGTAACAGGTGCAATTGGAGCTGTACAGATAGCAAGGGCATTATCAGTTCAGATACCACAATTTAAAGATGGTTTAGATGAAGATTATGAAGGTTGGGCAATCACCGGTGACGGTGGTAAAAGAGAAGCTCATATCCATAAAGACGGTAGTGTTTCATTAACTCCGAATGTTCCAACCCTTACATATATAGAACCAGGGGATCGTATTCATCCGGATGCGGATGCATTTATGCAATCTATGCAGCAAGCTGCTATGATGGATGTAGCACGTACAGCTGGTAAAAAGGTAAATGAAGTTTCTTATGCTGATACAATGGTTAAAAGTCTGGAAAAACATTTAAGGCAAAATGCAAAGGAAATAGTGTCAGCAATTAACAATAAAAAAGAATTGCATTTAACAGCAAAGCAGGGAGGTATGGAAGCTATTTGGAAATGGGGTGCCAATCAAACAAAATACACTGATCAAAATACTAATTGGTAATGCAAGGACCTGATTACATATTTGCTTTTCAATCTAAGGATTTTAGCTTTTGGCAACCAGATGCTAATAATAAAATTGTTTTAAAAAACAAACCTTATTTACTTGACTTTTCTCCTGAAGGTTGGGATGATATTGCTATTCAAAATATTTTAAATAAACGTTATTGGGGTATAGACAGAAGTGTAACCATACCACTTTCTTATGTACAAGATGGGGCCAAAATTTTAAAACATATCGTTTTAAATAAAGGAATTGAAGAATCTGTTTATTTAGTCATTGCCAGGCAGGAATTAGAATATTTACCAGGGGAAAGTTATGGGTATTGGTATAAACAAATTTACCGGGCGGAGGTAGATTTTAGTACTTATGATCACAGTGGAGTAAAGGTAACGTGTAATACTTTGGAAGATGGGCTGCCAAAGTATTTAAAAGCAAATGAGAACACTACGTATGAATTCCCGATGAATGTACCTGAGGCAATTCATGTAAAGATGGACGGCATCAATTTGCATGAGTATATCAGCTATGAAAATATTAGTGATATTGAAATTACAAAAAACCTCAATGGAGGTGATTTCTTAGCTCCTTGTATATTTATAAATAAGGAAGGGGAAAGTACAGGTGTTGTAATAAATACTCAAGATTTACAGGATACAAGCGGTTTAACTTTTGATCAAACTGTAAATCAAACTAATAGTATAATTTTTAATGTCGGTAATGATTTTGTTAATATTAATATTTCTGGAAGAATCGAATTTCAATGTACTGGCATGACTTCCGAACCTCCATGGGCGATAAGATTTAGATTTTTAAAAACTGGCCAGTTAATAGGAGATCAAAATTTATATCAAATTATTACAACGCCTGGAATGGTTGTAGGGCAAGTCTATGGTATAGACTTTAATATAAATATTCCTCTATCTATTAATCAACGTATCTATTTACAAGGTTTTTTTATTGGTGGAGTAGGCGTTGATGCAAAAATAAAGTTTACAAAAAACAGTAAGTTTAAAATATCTTTTTTAAGCCTATATAAAACTTCTTATATCCGTGCTTTCCGGCCACAATATTTATTTACTCAGTTGATTAATAAAGTTACTGAAGGTAATTACCAGGCGGAATTAGCAACTTATTTCAGTAATACAAAATATTGGAATAAGGTTATTACGTGTGGTAATGCTTTGAGAGGTTTAGATGATGCGGTATTAAAAATAAATTTTTCCGATTTTTTCCAATTCTGGGACAGCTTTGACGCAGTTGGAATAAGAGAGAAAGGAGGTAAAGTGAATTTTGCGGAAAAACAAAATCTTATAGATAAGAATAATTTTATCGATTTACCCGATCCTGCCAATTTTAAAATGACAATTGCAAAAGATGTTCTTTATAATGAAGTAGAGATTGGGTATCCTGAAATCAGAAATGATGTTGGTGTACTGAATGGTAATGATGAATTTAATACTAAGTTTCTTTTTAGCATTGGAGCGACAAAAGCCCCGGCAAAAATAGACAAGGTTAGCAAAATTAAAACCAGTTGTTACGAAATAGAAAAAATTAGGGTTACAACTGTTGCTAAGGATAGTACTGATTATAAATCAGATAATGATTTATTTGCCATAGCAATAATGGATGAAGCTAATCCTGCTGTTTTGCCTGATATTCCTGTAAGCTATGATTTAGACCGTACATTAAATCCTTTTGCTACCGGGTTGAATGAACCTGCAACTATTTTCAATTTGCCATTTTCTCCAAAAAGAAATTTATTGCGTAATGGACCTTTTTTGCGATCATCTCTCTACCTCGGAGACGGTAAAATATTGGCATTTAAAACTTCTGATAAGAATGATAAATTAAAAACTGATGTATTAGGAACTATTATTGAAGAGAAAGCTGATGTGATCATAGGTAGTTTGGGAGAAAAATTTTTCTTCCCTGTTTTATTTGATTTAGAAATACCAGCACCGCATGATTTAATAAGCTTACTTGACTTAAACCCCTTACAACTTTTCAGGTTCTCATTGAATGGTGATATATACACGGGTATATTAATAAAAGTGGGTATTAGCCCCTCATCAAATAAAGCACAACAATACCAATTATTAAGTACTGCAGATAATGACTTAACCAAACTCGAAGAATTTTATGGCTGATAATTTTTTATATATACCGTTTATTAATCCCATCAAATTTTTTGATGTGAGCCAGGAGAATTTACCTAAATATTTTACTAAACATTTCGATGAGTGGAAGTTTAGGGAACGCCTTTATTTTTGGCAGCAACGGGAAGATTATGTTCAGATCTGGCAAACAACTGATATTATTAATCTTCAATTTGAAAGTACATTCAACCCTATCATTGTTAAGTTACTGGATAAAAATGGTATTGCTATTAAAACTTTACCTGCACTTATCGGGCTACCCAATAAGTTTTTCCCGAATACTTTTTCTTTCGAAGTTTCAATGAATCTTGGTGAAGCTGTTCCGTCGGGTTGTTACAGATTAAAAATAGAAGCAGGCAATCCAGGGCCTACTCAAAAAATTTTACTAAGTGATTGGCAGTATATAAGTAGTACTCCTATTAAAAATAGTTTGTGCCTTGAGTATACGAATAGCCGCTATCATGAGGATGTAATATTTGAAACCGGAATACAGTTCCAATTTAGAGTACATGGCAATTTTGGATTTTTAGAACCAGGTAGAAAAGATGAGCAATATCGGGATCAGCGATATAACCCGGCAATATTAAGCAGTCGCACTTTCAGGCAATTCCCTGTACACTTTGGTGATCAGTTTGGTTTACCAGATGATATTATTGATTTACTCAACCGTATATGGAGCTGTGACAATGTAATGATCGATAATAAATTTTTTGGTATAGCTGATGGTGGCAAGTTTGAATTTATAGAAGTTGACAAATATCCAAAACGTGGGGTAAAGCTCATGGTTGAGGAAGGTATAAATAGAAATAGCAGTGTATTTAAAGTTATATCTGATCCAAATAAAAAATTAATGTATGCTATTATGGTTGATAAGAAAGTGTTTGGTGATGTAGGCACTCAAAATAGTAATGATACAGTTCCAATTATAACCGTAGAATAAGAAATAATTATGCCAGTAAATATTCAAATAATATTAGGTACAGTAAATTTTACTGATTTCCTACATGTGACAGCAGCAAAAGTATCAGCACCTAACTCAATAGTATGGGAATCTTGGATTGATACACCTGTTGCAAATTATAATTTTGTAATTCCCGGTTTGGATCCGGATGATTATTATATAAATTTTTATGAGTCACCTGATAATGTTTCTTTAGGTGCGTTCCAGGGTACTGCATTTGTAAATGGAAAAACAAGTGAGTATCAGTATGAGATCAGATTTTATGAAATTGGTAATTTACCTGATGGCGTTACTATAAATGATGAATTAACAATTTTAAATGACCCATATTTAAAGGGCAAAAATGTAGAAAATGCTTTTAAAGAAGGGTTCAGGTTTTTACGTCCTGATATAGAATATGTTTTTAATATTGTAGATGGTGATATAACTGTACCGATAAACTTCTCAGATGGTGAAGTGTTTTGCTTAACAATAAAATATGCAGTTGGTAATGGATCTTCATCAGCAGGAGGTTTGTATACTGGCACCTTAACAGTTACTGAATCAACAAAAACTTTAATAGCAGCAGATAAAAATAAAAGGATCCGTTGCCTTGGTGATGCAGCGACTCAAGTGATTACTTTAGCTACATTGGCATCTTTGAATGTTGATGATGGTTTTTATTTTGATAATAGTTGTGGTGGTACAGCGGTTCAGGTCAAATTATTATTACCAGGAACAGATCGAATAAGATTTAATGGTTTCATGACGTCAAGTATTTTATTCGCTGAGTTTTGGGTAAGTAAAGGGGAACATTTTTTAATGAGAAAATTTGATGATGATTATTGGGAAATTATCACTGATTATAAAGGTGTTCATGTGGGGGAAAAAGTTACGGTTGGATATAAGGATATGCCAGGCATTTTGTTAGAAGATGGGGCTTTAAGAGATGGGGACAGTATGGCCGCCCATGGTGGTGGTTAGATGAAGTTCTACCGAATACTCATGTAATAATTGACGATGATGTAATTAATCCAGGATATGTACATCCGGTTGGAAAAGAAGGTTTATTTGTTAAGCATAGCACATTTAAAAAATTCCGGATGCCGAATACTCAAAATTTAAGTGAGAAAGGATTGAAGAATTTTAATACATATGGAGACGATGTCGGAAGAGTTTATGATTATCCTGGTGGTTTTCAAGATGCCCAGATAATGGAGCATGATCATTTTATGTTTGGAAGCCCGGATAATAATGGAGTTCCTTATGCTGCAATTAGTCATAGCACAGGTGGTAATCTGGGGTATAGTATTTATGGTACAAACGGAATTCCTAATGAAAAGAAAACAGGTAAAGCTGGTGGTGCCGAAAATATTGTAAAAAATATTGGAGTGATTTTCGGACGAAGAATATAGTATTTTTGATAAAACTAAAAACTTTAGCAAACAAAATGTAAATTTGAATTATGAAAAAAGCCCTTCAAAAGGGGCCAGCGCAGAGATTGAGTTTGAAGAATAAATATCTTCCACTCATCACAATAGTTGGCTTCCTTTTATCTTCTTTGTGTGCACATGCGCAATTTTATGATAGTACAAAACTACGTCAAACTGTAAATGCTTACGGCTTTGATTGGAAAAATGGAAAATTCCGTGGATCTCTTATTGTACCTACTGGTACCGGCCTTATAAAGATGGCTAATAAGGATAGTGGTTCTATCGCTTATCACAATGGTATTTTCTATGGTAATAATGGGTATGAATGGAATCCATTAGGTAATGGTGCTGCTGTGCCTACCTGGCAAGGCACATTACTTGCGCCTAATGGTAGCATTCTTACACAAGATAATTTGATTAATTCAAAAGGGTATACATTTTCTATTGATAGTGCAAGAGCTTTTTATTTTGGAACTTATGCTAATGATTATGATAGTAGGGCATGGTATACAATGTGGCCTGATTTTGATGATGGCAATCAAGGGCATCAGTTTTTTATGAGTGGAGAAGATGCATCAGATACAGCTACATATCGTTTAGGACTTGATTTGTATTTAAATCCTGTTGAGGTGAATATTATTTTGATCAATTACCGCTTCTTTAACTCCCAATAATGATAGTATAATTTCTTATAATGTCAGCACTAAAAAAAGTAACTTATATAAATAAATCCTCTATCACAGGAGTAAATGCATGGAATATAAATGGTAATACAGGAACAGATCCCGATGTCAATTTTATAGGCACCACCGATGATGAAGACTTAACTGTTGGCCGAAATAATTTGCAAATTGCAAGATTCTCAAATCCTTTAGGGAAGCCTAAATTTATAATCGGATTAGATGATTTTGGAGAAATAGAATTAGGTGGATCAGCGCCATTAGGACCAGGTGAAAATAATATAACATCACTTCCCGAATTAGGAATTGCTTCAAATAATGGTATTATATTAGATCCAGGAATTAGTGGTGCACCTAATAAGTTTATTATAATTGAAAAAATGATATCTTCTAATTTAGCTACTGATAGTGTGGTAATGCGAAGAGCTAGTGATAATGCTTTAGTTTTAAAATCCCAAAACGATATTGTTGGACTAGTAACAGCTTCCAATGGCTTATCAAAAAAATGCAAACAATATCGAGCTAGGCGGATACCTTACTAAACCTACTATTATAAATACAACTGGGCATAATTTTGATATCAGAGATACGACAGAATTTGGTACTAGCCGTTTTGTGATGGACATCGAAGGTAATAATGTTATTATAGCGAAAGGTACCGGATATGACAGCACAGTATTAAGGCAGTCCCAGGAAGATGGAGAGACGATGATGCAAGTACATTATGCAGGTGGCAAAACCAACAGGATGTTTGTTAATCCCAGCGGTGCAGAAATGGATGCTTTCGACCCTATTGATGGAGGGGTTGGTTTATTTTTCACCCCCACAATTGCGCAATTTAGTGATACCCGGGCTGTGCCCACCGGGCTGCAATATGTATCAGATTACAGCTCAACCCTAACCAATTTAAGTTTAACTCCAAAAGTATATGTAGATAAAAAGGCTGCAAATATAAATACCAATACAACTGATGTAGGTAATATTGGGACTGGCGAAGATGACCTAATGACATATTCCATCCCGGCTGGCAAGCTTGCCAATAATGGTGATTATGCTGAATTTACTATGACCTTATCATTCGCTGCCAACGCGAACAATAAACAGGTGAAACTTTATTACGGTGCAAATAATTTTTACGCTAGTGGAGCGCAACCTCAGAATGATGGGACAATGGAAATAACGGTAAGATTATTCGCACCAGTGCCACCACACAAAAAATAACTTTTCATCAAATTAACAATACGGCATTGTTTTCTGACTATGCAAATTTTGCAACCGCTTCTGAAACTATGGCAAATGCTATTATTTTAAAAGCAACGGGAGAGGCTACAAGTGATAACGATATTGTTCAAAAAATTCTTATAGTAAAATATTTTCCAGGCAATTAAAATTATTAAGCAATGAAAAAATTATTATTTCTATTATCGATCATCAGCTGTTTTTCGGCTGATGCACAGCTAAGGACATCTGCTCCGGTTTATAGCGATGAAGTTCAAACACTTATCAATAAATCAATTGATGCAGGCGACAATACTATTACCAATATTGATAATTCTTCTATAGCATCAGGCGCAGCAATTGCAGTAAATAAACTAGCTGCTGTAACGGCAAGCAGATTAATGGTTTCAGATGGGTCGGGCTTTATGTCGCCATCTTCTGTTACCGCTACAGAGGCTGGGCGGCTTTCTGGAGTAACTGCTGCTATACAAACACAAATTGATGCCAAATTAACCAAAGCGGGCGATGTCGGTCCGGTAACAATTGGTACCAACGATGCGACTGATTTTATATTCGAAACAAATAACACTGCCGGGTGGACAATAGGTGGAAGTACACGGTATTTAAGAAGGGGTTCAGGCACAGCAGACTTTGGTTTGCAATTGTATGGTACTGGTGCAGGTTCAGTTATAGCGTTCGGTGACAACTTTGATGCTACTACACCTTATGGGATGTTGCGGGAGTTTGGGGGGGACAGATACAGACCAAGGCGAGTTATATTTTCAAAAAGGAGTAGGAATGCGGGCGGGGACATTCGGCAGTACAACACCGCAAGTTTGGGTAACGCAAGCGGGGGCGGTGTGTCTTAACACACAAACGCCGGTGTCTGGCGCAGAGGTAACAGTTAATGGCGATCAGGATATATCAGGCTTTTTAAATGTAGGCTCATTTGTTAAATACAAAACAGCTGCCACACCATCAGCTCCAGCAAATGGAACTGAGTTTAATTTATATTATAAAGCAAATAAATTTATCATTCAATATAATGATGGCGGTACTACCAGGTATAAATATTTAGACCTCACCGGTACCGGAGTTACCTGGGTGCAAACAACCAGTGCACCTTAATTATTCACAACAAAAAACAAAAATAAAGCAATGAAAAAGTTATTATTAGTAATCATTACAGTCCTTTCAATTAGCATAATTAATGCTCAAAAAGTTGATATTCAAAAAGGGGCCAAAGGATTTTACATACCTGGAACGTATGCTTCAGTTGAGTTAGAAAAATATACTCAGCGTGGGGTGTCGATAAAAAATTTAAAATCCGGAAAGCCTACAACATTTATTGCTGTCGCAGATTCTTTGCCGGCGTTTAACCAATTAGTAAGAACGCATGTAGTGGAGAATGGTCAAATAGGTTATGAGCAAAAAGGCCATGCTGAAGAATGATAACCTTTGGTATTATCCAAGTGGCTTAACATTATTGCCATGGACGCCCACGCATTGGGAATCCATACAATAACTGAAAAAATAAAAACACTTTATAAATAAACTAATGCCATCATCAAAAGTACCCGAAAAATATAAATGGATAAAAAGCCTGGAAAAAGGCGAACGTACTGTTATGCTTTTGGTGATGGCAGTAGGTGCATTATCTGGGGCTTTAGTTTATTTATTTTTCATTTTCCTTTCGCTGCGCAAAGAAAATGCCGGTCTACAGAATGATAAAATTGATTTGCAAAATAAAAATATTGCCTGCGAAAAAGAAAAAACAGAAATGGAAAGAAAACATGGTGAGGAAAAGGTTGCAAATGAAGTTAAGCTAAACAATAAAGTCGAAAAATTCATGCAGGAAAAAATAGATGAACTGAAGGCTGTTAATAGGGTTAATAAAATTGCTTTAAAAGATATGCAGCAGGTATATAAAACGCATAAAAAATAATAAACGATAAAAATTATGAAAGCATTCCTTTATACAACAATCTTTGAGGCCGTATTGGTGGTGGTTTTAGCATTAACATCAGGAAAATCCGAAAGCCAAAAACCTATTTATAAGGCTATTAAAAATGATACAATCCCAAATCCAAATGTGGTAGATTCTATTGCGATTTTAGACAGTGTATATACTGAGGAATTGAATAAGGTTATTACTAGTAACAAAAAAATGATAGAAATTATTACTACAATAAAACAAACTGATAAAAAATCACAATCACCTGCTAAAAAGCCAAAAAAAGAAATTGTTGATCAAGATACTGCTTATACAAAAAATGACTATTTCAATACAGCAGAAGACTATATCAGTATAAGCCAGGATACTGTTAATTCAATTTTAATCATTCCTGTAGTAAAGAAGAAAAACCTTTGGCAGAAATTCAAATCAATCTTTAAACCTAAAAATAAAGATGATGGAAAAATAATTGAAAGTAAAATCCTGCAATTACAGGCTGAAAAAGAAAAAGCGCCTTTTTGGAAAAAATGGTGGGTAAAAAAATTAATTCTATTTCTACAGGATTTGTTAATTGAAATATTGGCATCTCGCTATGAAGAGGAAGAAGAAAAATTAAATAAGAAAAAATGAGCTGGAAAAATTTGAGTGCTTTTCAACTATTTGCTGAATATGTAGAAGTCGGTACTAATATATCTTTTGCTGAAATAGTTAAACATTTATCAGTACGTGAAACTATAATACAGGAATATGGCCAACCTGGATTGGCATACCAGCAAAAGTTTTGTGAAATTTGGGAAATTAAAAAGGAATTTCCTTGGTTTCCAAAGGATAAAGTATTTATCAATAAAGATTTTCGTAAAAAAATTACCATTGCTTTTAAAGCATTAGAGGAAAAAGGCTTACATAAAGAAATAAAAACCTTCGATGGGTGTTATGTCGACAGGCTAAGCCGGGGATTAAAAGTAACATCGCTACATAGCTGGGCAATGGCCATGGATTTAAACGCAGCTACTAATCCTTTGGGTGGCCCAGTTAAATTTAGTGATGCATTTTTACAGACCATGAAAGATTGTGGCCTTTATTGCGGTGCTTTTTGGAAAAGAAAAGACGGAATGCATTTCGCCCTTTTTAATGGATAAATAATTAAACTAGTTTTGCCAGCTATTATAAACAATTAAATCAAATTGGATTTAGTTTAAAATAATGGATCAGGAACCGGCAAAATGCTTTCATGTGCAACAGCCCTTGTTTCTACAGGGGCCTTTTAATTTCAAGTACTTTTACTTTATTTTAAAAATATTCCTACAATATTTTGGCGGAATGAAAAAATTAGTATCTTTGATTTATCAATAACAAAAAGACATACCAAAGTCTATAAAAAGTGGAAAAATAAAATGACAAATTTAAAATTAGAAAAAATTGCAAAAAAATATTGCTCAATTCAATTCAACGAAGATAATTACGCAATAGGGGGCGGGCTTGATGGTGAAAAATTCGCATCACGAAGACACGAAGACGCTAAATTTGACGAGGGTAAATTAACAGAAGGCGCAGCAACACAACTATTTAAGAAAGCAACTGGTTTGGAATTAGATCTTGTAAAAGCGATTATAAATTACGCCGTGCCAAATATGGAATGGCATCACGCTGGTAAACTGCCAAAGGCATACGGCGGCGGTATGAAAAAAACATATTTTTTAAATGCAAAGGAAATATGCGATTTAGCTACTAATTTCAATACTTATTTAGGAAAATATCAAATAAGTATTGAAGCAAAAAGAACGGAAGCTGAATTGAAAAAAAGAACTGGAAGCAAAAAAACAGTCATTTTTAAATGATAATGCGAAAAAATTCACAAGAATAAAATCTGATTGTTTACCAAGATATTATTTTGAATTAAATAAGGAAATGGATGGTAAATTCGGCTGGTTTTCTTCTTATGGAAAATCTTACAATATGACTGAATATTACACAGGATGGGAATTTGAAAGTGAAGAAAAATATCATGAATTTTTAAACCTAAAATAATGCACAAATTTTTATTAGCGGAAAATCCACAAGCACCTTCAACAGGAGGCCTGTGGATAATTCACCTACTTGATCCTATTTGTATAATAGAAGCAGTTATTAGTGGCGAAAAAATCCACACAAAAAAAGCGATTTATACCAAAGATTTTAAATTTACCAATTCAGATGAAATTTTAGAACATTGGCAATTGCGCCTTCATCATTATTTTACAACTGATTTTGATGAGCAAAAAGAGGCTGCTATTTTAACTGAAAAAATAATGACAGAAGCTTGGCATTGGTTTAAGGCTTATTTAATTTGGGAAGATGCAAATATTGACAATGGATAAAAAATATGTGTTAAATTATTTACTTGAACGACAAGATGTTTTAAAAATATCTGCCATTGGTAAGCGTGCGGGTGTGTCAAATCTAAACCATATAGTAAATGGTAATACTGACGGCCGGGGATACCCTGCTACTTTAGCTGATAAGCATTTGCCATCGTTGCTAAAAGAAATTAAGCGATTGAATTTTAAATGACATTCCCAATATCCATAAAAATAGGCTGGAAAATCTACCAGTTCAGCGTCGCACTCTTGTACATTAATAAGCGTATAGATAGATACAAAATCCTTTCAAAGAAGAAAAGTATTATAGTAGAAAGTAATCGGCCTTTTTCGTAATAAAGGATTAAAGTATAGAAAAGTTACCTGGATCGTTATCGATGGTAAAGTCGAAAATAACCAAGCCTATGCGGCCACTTTGGGTGCAATAGTAAAGTATATGGATACCTATGAAAAAACAGCTTAAGCAAATTTGTTATTTACTTCTTTTAACCTGTTATTTTGCCTTTCCTTCTCTCCTATCGCATAATGTTTCATTGTAATTACTGTTGAGGTATGACCAGCCATCATACTTGCTTCTTTAAGCGAAAGCTCAGCAGCCGTTTCATCTAAATTAGAATGCTTTAAACTATATAAATCAGCCTGTATGTTTAATTTGTTTTTATCTTTTACTTCTCGCTGCCACTTTTTAGTAATATAATCACGAGTAGTTGGCTTGTCGCCTGGCTGCAATGTTCTTCCAAATAAATATTGGCCTATTGTAGCTTTATTAACAATGTCTTGCCAGTAAGGTAAGGCTACATTTTTAATTGGTCGCAATTCCTCCCTTTTATATTTACCTTTTATAACTGTGATTTTATATGTTTGATTTTCCAGGTTTACATCTTCCTTTTTAATGCAAAGTAATTCTTTTGGCCTGGCGCCGCTATGAAAAAATATATGTAAAAATCTTTGGTAACCAGGATCAATTTTTGCAAAGTGCTCATCAATTTTTTTTCTTTGATCAGTAGTTAAAAGAGTTCTTAAATTAGTAACTATTTTTTCTTTTGAAATATCTCGTACAGGGTTGGTATCAATTGCCTCTAATTCTACCAATTGGGAAAATAAAATACTCAAATATTTCCTATAGTGGTTGAACTGATTTGCTGACCACTTTTTTTCTTGATTGTGGCGCAATTATCCAAAGCATGTCTTATATGTTTTCTTTTTACCTGGGAAATAGGGATGATATCATATCGTAATGATTTTACTGATTGACAAAAATACTTAAGCACACTTTTTATATCAGCTAAGGTATCTTTCTCAACCTTAATTTTATGGAGGGCTTTATCCAAAGCATCAGTGAAATTTGTATTAGGATCAATTTCACAGTCTGTTTCAATAGGCTCGGTAGATATACCGGTAATAGGGTTGTAAGCTTTATCTTTTAGTAAACGCAATTCATGCTCCATCGCATCTTTAGTATATGCCCTTCTTTCGGGGAGCGTTTTATACTTATTCATACCCTTAATAATTTGCAGTTTTCCATATGGGAATTGCTTTTTAAACAAAGGGTCCCGAAAATAATATTGGATATACCAGTTTATCTTTAATAAGGCTGTGCCCCCGCTTTGCCAGTTCTTTGGATAAACGGTTAGTTCACTGCATTGGCAGTTGTTCGGAAGTGTGATCATGTGCTTTATATTAACTTTTCTATTAACGATTAGTAAATAAAAGCCACGAGCTAAGGAGTTTTAAAAAGGGTGAAAGTTATTGTGGTAAAGGCTTTCACCCTTTGTGGGAGTTACAGGAGTCGAACCTGTGACCCTCTGCTTGTAAGGCAGATGCTCTAAACCAACTGAGCTAAACTCCCTTTAATAATTTCGGAGTGCAAAGATAGGAGTTAAATTTTTGTAGCAAAATTTTTTTTAACTATTTTAAATAGTCCATTGTATAATACTATTTTCCCATTCTTTTTTATAAGGTGCTGCTATTTTTATATAATTATCAGTATACCCTTCCATAATACCGTTTTTATTAACGGATTCAAATAAAACCATACGCTCCCGGCCTATAAACTGGTTGGTAAAAAATTGCATTTTTTGATAACTCAGGTTACGCAATATTTTGTTTCTTTCATTACGGATGTGTACAGGCACTACAGGTTTCATTGCAGCAGCCAGGGTATTATCCCGTTCCGAGTAAGTAAATACATGCAGGTAAGAAATATCCAAGTGATGTAAAAAATTAAAAGTATCCATAAAATCTTCCTCCGTTTCACCGGGAAAACCTACTATCACATCCACACCAATACAGCAATGGGGCATAAGCTTTTTAATTAATGCCACTCTATCTGAATATAATTCTTTTTATACCTGCGCCTCATCAGACCCAATATTTTGTTACTTCCGCTTTGCAAAGGAATATGAAAATGAGGCATAAATTTCTTGCTCTCACTTACCAGTTTAATAATATTATCTTGATAATAAATTGGGCTCAATAGAAGAAATTCTAAATCGTTCTATGCCTTCAAGTTTATCCAATTCCTGAATTAAAGAAAGCAAATCTGCGTTTAGATACTTCCTATCCGCATTAATCTTCGCAACACCCTTCTCCTTTAAGAGAAGGGACGGGGATGAGAAATAATCTCCCAGATTAATTCCCGTAAGCACAATTTCTTTTGCACCTTGTGCAGTAATAGCCTTTACATTTTCCAAAATATTTTGTATGCTATCACTCCTGCTTTTTCCCCTGGCCATAGGAATAGTACAAAAAGAGCAGCTGTAATCACAACCATCCTGAACTTTTAAGAATACCCTTGTCCTGTCATTAATAGAATGTGATGCGGTAAAAGAATTAACATCTTCAATATCGCAACTGCAAATTTTAGTGCTATCTCCTTTGGTAATATCTTTTAAATGATGTACTATATTAAATTTTTCTGCTGCGCCTAATACCAAATCCACTCCAGGTATAGCTGCAATTGCTGCAGGTTTTAACTGTGCGTAACAGCCTGTAATTACTACCATTGCACCAGGGGCTTTTCGCTGTATTTTCCTTACCAGCTGGCGGCATTCTTTATCTGCATTATCAGTTACAGAGCAAGTGTTAATAACATATACGTCAGCCATTTCATCAAACTCCTTTTTTACAAACCCCTCCTGTTCCAACAACCTCCCGATAGTAGATGTTTCAGAAAAATTCAACTTACAACCAAGTGTATGTAATGCAACCGTTTTTTTCATACGGTGCAAAATTAGATCATTTGCTCCAGATCAGACATGCCCTGGATTTTAATATTATTTACAAGAATTCGTGAATAGTATAGCTTAATATGAAGTGAATATTGCCGTAACACATGATAAATAATTATTTAGGTGGAAACATCAATTCTTTTTAAATGGCTTAAATTGCAGTGTGCTAAAAAAATATTTTCCTTTTATTATTCTTATTGCAGCCATACTTTTTTATTGGTGTATTAAAAAGAACCAACGGAGTAATTATAAAACAAAAAATATCGCAATAGAGCAACCTGTTATTGATATACAAGAGTTTAATCGGTACGCTACAAAAATACAGTACAGCAAACATGCTAAATGCCGTATGTTATGCAGGTATATAAATGAAACAGAAGTGAAAGAAATATTAGAAAAAGGAGAAATAAATTATGATAAAATTGAAACTGGTGCAAAGGGCAAAACATATCCATTGGAAGGCATAACTCACGATAACCAACATGTACGTATTGTAGTAGCTCCTAAAAACAAAGATAGCCTGGTGATAGTTACTTGTATTGATTTGGATAAGGAATGGCCCTGTGATTGTGAATAATTATAAAAATATATAAAAATGTTATTAAAAAAAATGAAAATTATTATTGTAGCAGTAACAATGTTGCTATGTAATTTTGTACATGCACAAGGCTCTACTGAGCAAGCGGTAAAAAAACAATATATCTCTACTGAAATAATAAAGGCTGACAATAATGAACCCGTTATAGAAATGGGAATGTTTATAAAAATGCATGCGCAACAATTAATAGATGATTCCCTCATAGCAGATACCAGAGACGGCCTACCCATGTATACCATAGTTGATAGCTCTTTGTATAGCAGCGGCCTTTTAGAAACTTTTTTGCAATCCAGGAAAGGTGATAGTATTATAGGCATAATTCCAACGGATTCGTTGCAATATAAATCTCACATACCTTTGGCGCAAAATGCAAAATTTTTTAAGACAACTATCAAAATTGAAGAGGTATTTAAAGACGAAAATTCTTATAAAAAAGATTATGATACTGAGCTGGAATTAGTTAAGTTAAACGAAGAAAAAGAAAAAAATACAAAAAAAATAAGTGAAGAAAAAATAATAGCTGATTATTTAAACAAGCAAAATATTAAAACAGTAAAGACAAAGAATGGCGTTTTTGTACAGATAATAAAAAAAGGAAGTGGCAAACCAACTGTTAAAGGGCAAAAATTAAAAGTAAAATATACAGGAAAAACTTTTTCGGGAGAAGCATTTGATTCCAATATTGATCCAAAATTCGGACACCCGGAGCCTTTTGAATTTACTATCGGAGAAGGAAATACAATTCCGGGTTGGGAAGAAGGCATGCTTTTATTTAATGAAGGGGGAAAAGGTACACTTTATATTCCGAGCAATATGGCTTATTGGAAACAAGGTGCAGGAGAAGATATTAAACCTTATGAAAATTTAATTTTTGACATAGAAATCTTACCGGCATCAATCAAAAAAATTATAAGCCCACTGGAAAAAAGAAAATAATTAAAAAGAAATAATTGATACGCTAATCATACAATTAATCTTACTTAAATAAATGATTAATTAATAATGAAAATAAAATCTTTACTGGCTAAGCCTTTCGCCAACTATATATATAAGCAGATAAAAAAAAATATGGCCCATGCTGTAAAAGACCAGCAGGACATATTTGAGCATTTAATAAAAGTAGGTAACAAAACTATTTTTGGAAAAGATCATAACTTTAGTGCAATAAAATCTTATGATGATTTTAAAAAACAAGTACCCATAAGAGATTATGAACAAATTAAACCCTATATAGAAAAAATAAAAGAGGGAAAGCATAATGTGCTTTGGAAAGGCCAGCCTATTTACTTTGCAAAAACCAGCGGCACCACAAGCGGAGTTAAATATATTCCTATTACAAAAGATTCAATTCCCAATCATATTAATACTGCAAGAAATGCATTGCTTTGCTATATGGCTGAAACGGGCAATACAAAATTTGCTGACGGCAAACTTATTTTTCTCAGTGGTTCTCCTACATTGGAAAGAGTTGGCGGCATACCAACCGGCCGGTTAAGCGGCATTGTAAACCATCATGTGCCCAAATATTTACGGGCCAATCAATTGCCAAGCTATGAAACCAACTGCATAGAAGAATGGGAAGAAAAATTAGACAAAATTGTGCAGGAAACCATCAATGAAAATATGACATTGATAAGTGGAATACCCCCATGGATGCAAATGTATTTTGACAAATTAACTGAAGTTAGCGGCAAAAAAATTTCACAGCTTTTCCCCAATTTTAGTGTAATGGTACAAGGCGGCGTAAATTTTGAACCTTATAAAACCAAGCTACTTGAAAGCATAGGTAAACAGGTTGATTGTATAGAATTATTTCCTGCCAGCGAAGGATTTTTTGCTTTCCAGGATAGTCAAAAACATAATGGCTTATTATTAAATACCAATAGCGGGATATTTTTTGAATTTATCCCTGCAGAAGAAATTTTTAATGAATCTCCAACCCGTATCAATTTACAAGATGTAATAATAGGAAAAAATTATGCATTAATTATTAACAGCAATGCCGGCTTATGGGGCTATAATATTGGTGATACAGTCAAATTTGTATCTACAAACCCATACAGGATAGTTGTAACAGGCAGAACCAAACATTTTATTTCTGCCTTTGGTGAGCATGTAATTGCCGAAGAAGTAGAATCTGCAATTTTACTGGCTTCAGCTGATAATAATATAAAAATCACAGAGTTTACCGTAGCACCTTATATTAGTAATGATACAGGAAAAAGCTATCATGAATGGTTTATAGAGTTTGAAAATGAACCTGTTGATATAGATAAATTTACCAAGCAAGTTGATGATAATATTAGAAATAAAAATGTATATTATGACGACTTGATTCGTGGTAATATTTTACAGCAGCTTAAAATAACACCGGTACAAAAGAACGGCTTTATTAATTATATGAAAAGTGTTGGAAAACTGGGGGGGCCAAAATAAAGTAGCCCGTCTAAGTAACGACAGGAAAATAGCAGGCGAACTTTTGCCTTTTATTAAAACCAGAAATTAAAAATAATCAGGAGCCGCATTGGCTCCTGATTATTAGATCAAAATGAACCCTTATCTTACTCTTTAATAAATCTAGTGGTTATATTTTTCCCTTCATATTGATATGTAGCCTGATAAACACCACTACTAAGCTGGCTAATATCAAGTGTAATTTTAGTATTACCAGCAGGTATATTAATTTGCTTAATCATTACCTGCCTGCCTGCCACATCAGTTATTACAAGTTTAACAGATTCTGATTCCGCAGATTCAATCTGCAATACTGCGGCATTATTTTTTACAGGATTAGGCACAAACTGTAATTTTAAACCAGTACTTCCGTCACGGCTTATTTTTACTATTTCCGAATATTTAGCTGGAACATTGTCTTCGTGTATTCTTAAACGATAGTAATATGTTTTATTCCCGGGGTTAACATCTACAAAGTTAAAAGGGTTGTTACAATCCGGCTGCATTGCTTTTACAATTCCAACATTTGTAAAGTTAACACCATCTGTACTACGCTCAATATCAAATTGAACAGCGTTAGTACATGATGCTTTCCATACGAGCTTATTATTTCCTGCAACAACCTTCCCCGTAAAAGATATAATATTTACAGGTAAAACATCATATATCTTACTTCCAAAATAAAATGATGAAAACGAATTTACTTCTACTGTATAAACATAATCAAAACCCCATTGCTCAACTGTACAAGGAAGCTGCATAGCCATCCCGCTTATTTCCCCGAACAATCATCATCATTTTTAAATACCCCAATATCCTCAGGATTCATAATACCTGATCCCGGAGTATTTTTTAATGCTTCAAATTCAGATTTACGGATATACAAGCGTAGTTTTACCGGCATCACGGGCTGTTTTTCCACATCAACAGTTATGTTCCTGTCCAGGTAAAACTTATTGCCAGCATCTTTTCTCACTACATTATTATGAACATAATAATTTACGGATGTGTTTCCCAAGTTATTGCCATCAGCATAAACTTCTGCTACTGCATCACCTGCGGTATTGGTAAATGCAATCCATTGTTTATTATTATCAGCATTTATTACCACATCGGCTGTATTGGTACAAAAGACAGGATCACCTTTTGCTGTAGGCGCAGGCACAACCGTTAATTCAGCACAGTCAGATAACCTGCCATTGGTAGCTACAAAATCTGTTTTTTTCGTATATACATCTGTTTCAGGGTTATACTCAAATAATACACCTCCTTCATTGGCAATACCACCATAAGAGGTTATTCCATATAATTTATCATTATTCAAAGTAAGTGAACTCATTATTGGCCAAAAACCCAAATTCGCACTAAGGTCAGCTTTTTTTGAGAGTACAGCAGTAAGCAGATTATATTCATAAAGAACTCCTACGCCATTTACACCACCCCAAAAAGTTAAGCCATACATTTTATTCTTATAAAGCGTAAGTTCTCCCCTTGCGTCAAATCCGTTCATGCCATTAAAGTCTGCTTTTTTTAAAAAAGAATTGATATCCGCATTGTATTCCGAATACAGTTCCCATTCCATTAAGTCCGCCGGTTGTGGTAGTACCATAAAATTTTCCATTATAAAACGTTAAGCCAGCCCTTGGCTGTGTGCCTGTATTATTATCTAAAATAATTGTTTGGGAATAGGTGTTGTTCAGTAAATTATATTCAAATATATTACCTGCATTTCCAACACTGCCTAGCTGGCATGTGCCGTATAATTTACCATTTTATATGGCAAGTTTTCCATAAGGCCTGCTTCCGGTTTGTTTTTTAAAATCATATTTTTTTGTATATGAATTATTGACAGGGTTATACTCAAATAATACACCATCATTATTAGCGCCCCCATAAGAGCTGACCCCATAAAATTTATTATTATACATAATAACCCCACCCTGCTCATAAAAATAACCATCTTCTTTAGGTATGGTAACTTTTACTGTATATAAATTTGTTGCAATGTCGTATTCATAAATTATACTTTTTTCATTAGGGTTAAAATTCAAAGTATTGGATGCAGTGCCATATATTTTATTGTTATAATACAGCAGCTTACCTTTAGGATAATACACTTCGCTTGTACCCAGTTCTGTTTTTTTTATATAAGAATTCCCAACGGGGTTGTACTCAAATAAACAACCCTGGCCATTTGCCCCACCAAATTTATTCCACCCGTATAATTTATTATTAAATAAAGTAAGCCTGCTACCCAGGGAAAGGTGGCCAAAATTTTGACTCATAATAACTTTGTTGGCATACTCATTATTTACCGGATCATAAGAAAAAATTATTCCTTTATCATTATTGCCGCCTTTATCCGTTTGGCCATATAATTTGTTTTTTAAAGCTACAAGATTGCACTCATATTTGCCCGTAACATTAGTAAAATGAAATTTGTTTACAACTAAATTATTTGCAGGATTAAATTCAAATATGGCACCAAATCCATTAGCACCACCACCACCTACTCCATACAATTTGTTATTTAAAACAGTTAAGTCAATAAAGCCATGGCTTACCAAGCCGATAGTCCCCAATGCTGCTTTAGGCGAAATAACATTTACAGCAGGATCATAAGAAAACACTGTCCCCCCTGCAGGCCCGTTAAAAAGATAATAGCTGATTCCCCAGAGTTTATTATCATAAACGGCAAGCCTGGCAAATGAAGCATTACCTGTAGTATTGGCTACAAAATCGCACTTCTTGTATATATCAGTAGCAGGGTCAAATTCAAATATTACCCCCACATTATCTGCGCCTCCTTTTTCTGTCATCCCAAATAATTTATTGTTATATACAGTTAAGGCACCACGGGGCAGAAAACCAGATGCATCATTTGCAATAAAATCATATTTTTTTGTAATAATATTTGTGACAGGATCATATTCAAATATAATGCCCCCGGAAGCATTTCCACCTTCTGCCGTAACACCATATAGCTTACCATTACAAACAGCCAGGGCAGATCCGGGCCATCTTCCTCCAGTAGAAAATATATCAGCTTTTTTAGTGTGAATACCGGTAGCAGGGTTGTATTCTGCAATAATACCATTGTCCTGCAATCCTCCATAAGTTAATGCAGAGTATAATTTAATATTATAAACCACTGGCTAATTTGCATTGTAGGCCAAGCCGGAATTCGCTACAGTAAATGATTTCTTTATATCCTGGCTTGTACCATCAGTTTTAGTAGTAAATATAACTCCCAAATCGTCAGGGCCACCGTGTGTGGTAGCGCCCCAAAACTGGTAAATACCTTGTGATTGGGCAGAAAAAAATAAAATGGTAAAATTAAAATACATATAGCCGGCTGGTAAAGCTTTTGCATATAAGAGATTGATAGTTTTTAAAGAATAATCAGTAATAATTAACAAATATAATTGAATGATATAGACACCTGTTGATGTTAATTAAACAGGAAAATCCGTTTAGCATGTCTTGTAAAAAAATATTGCTGTAAATTGTGTGTTCGCTTTAAGTATATTAAAACAAAAATATGTAACAACATATTTAGATATAACAATAATAACCAGCTTTTTGAATGTTAACGATATAAATGATAACATGTTTTAAACGTATTAATCATATTATAACAATGATATAAGCAATTGTTGGTTCAAAATATTTTAATCATGCCGACTTCAACTGTAAAAAAACGAATTGCCCTGTTTGGTGCTACCGGCTCAATTGGCACCCAGGCATTAGAAGTAATTAAAGCCAATCCTGCTTTATTTGAAGTAGAAATATTAACTGCGCAAACCAATGATGAGCTTTTAATAAAACAAGCTATTGAATTTAAACCGAATGCAGTAGTAATCGGTGACGAAAAAAAATATGCAAAAGTGAAAGCCGCCCTGGCTGGTACAGATATAAAAGTATTTAGTGGTGAGGCCGCATTAGAAGAAACTGCAGATTTTGATACCTATGACATGATGCTGGCAGGTATTGTAGGTTTTGCAGGTTTAAAGCCCACACTAAAGGCTGTACAAAAAGGCAAAGCCATTGCCCTGGCTAATAAAGAAACTTTAGTGGTAGCAGGAGACATTGTTATGCAAACTGCTATTGAAAAAAGAGCGCCAATTATACCGGTTGACAGCGAACATTCTGCAATTTTCCAATGCCTCATTGGTGAATCAAAAAACAGGATAGAGAAAATAATTTTAACTGCCAGTGGCGGCCCATTTGTTCGTAAGACGCCTAACTTTTTAGTTAATGTAAAAAAAGATCATGCGCTACAGCATCCCAACTGGTCAATGGGCGCTAAAATAACTATAGACTCTGCCACCTTAATGAATAAAGGGTTGGAAATGATTGAAGCGAAATGGCTTTTTAGCCTGGAGCCCGACCAGATACAAGTAGTAATACATCCACAAAGCATTATCCATAGCATGGTGCAGTTCGAAGATGGCAGTGTAAAATCCCAAATGGGTTTGCCGGATATGAAATTGCCTATCCAGTATGCCCTTGGGTTTCCCCAGCGGATTAAAAATGAAAGCCCCGTTTGGAATTTAAAAATATCCGGTTCTTAATTTTGATGAACCTGATGTAAAAACCTTTAGAAACCTGGCGTTAGCAACCGAAGCTTTGTACAAAGGTGGCAATATGCCCTGCATATTAAATGCTGCCAATGAAATTGCCGTATGGGCATTTTTGCATAATCGCATTGGTTTCCTGGATATGACGGCAGTAGTGGAAAAATGCATGCAAAACATAGCGTTTATAGAAAAGCCCACCTTAGAGGAATATTTTGATAGCGACGGAGAAGCCCGTAATTTTGCAGCATCATTAATAAAAATGTAAATGTATATTTTGTTTACCAGCTTTGGTTTTTCATGGCATCATCGTTGTGTCACTCTCTTGTGCCGCATACCTTTGGGCAACAATTGTCTGACGGGCTCCGTCTGACAATTCATCCAAAAAATTTATTTAAAAACACTGCTCAACATTGAGCTTATAATTATGACAATATTAGCAATAGACTGGTCGAGTGTAGGATTAAAAGCAGCGCAATTAATTTTGTCGCTCTCCATATTGGTGGTTTTGCATGAATTCGGCCATTACATTACTGCAAGATGGTTTAAATGCAGGGTAGAAAAATTCTATCTTTTCTTCGATCCCTGGTTTTCCATAGTAAAAAAGAAAATTGGCGATACGGTATATGGCATAGGTTGGTTGCCACTTGGCGGTTATGTAAAAATTGCCGGTATGGTTGATGAAAGCATGGATAAAGAACAGTTAAAACAACCCCCACAACCTTGGGAATTCAGGAGCAAACCGGCATGGCAACGCCTGATTATTATGCTAGGCGGTGTTACTGTAAATATTTTACTGGCATTTATTATTTATGCCATGATTTTATTTGTATGGGGTGAAAAGAAAACATTAAACAGTAGCCTCAATAATGGCGTATGGGTTACAGATTCTTTAATGTACGACATTGGTTTACGCAATGGTGATAAAATCATTTCAGTAAATGATTCAGAAATAAAATACTTTGAAGACCTGCCAAAAAAAATATTATTCAGCGGCGGCAGCTCTATAAAAATTAAAAGAAACGAAAAAGACACCATACTTAATATCCCAATAAATGTAATTGGGAAACTGGTGGAAAAGAAAAAAGCAAAAGTCCCTTTATTTATTGAAAGATTGCCCTCCATTGTAGGTGAATTTTATAAAAATGACTCCTCCAATGCCAAAAAAGGCGGGTTACAATATTTAGATAAAATAATAAGAATAGATAACACCCCGGTTAGATTCTTTGATGAAATATCAACATGTCTTTCTAATCATAAAAATGAAAAAGTAAATTTTACCATACAAAGAAACGGGAGTGAATTGACCTTACCGATTGCTGTGAATGAAGATGGGAAAACCGGATTACCCATTCTTACAGATGACCAGTATGATAGTTTAGGTGTATTTAAACTCGAAAAAAAGAAATACGGCTTTTTTGAATCTTTCCCTGCAGGTGTGAAGCTTACATTCACTTCCTTAAGTGAGTATATTGATCAGTTTAAATTGATTTTCAAACCCTCTACCGGTGCTTATAAAGGTGTAGGGGGCTTTAAAGCAATGGGTGGCATTTTTAACGGTAATGAATGGGATTGGCAATCCTTTTGGCGCATTACAGCTTTCTTCTCTATTGTATTGGCTTTTATGAATTTATTACCAATACCTGCTTTGGATGGTGGCCATGTATTATTTACGTTAATTGAAATGATTACAGGGCGTAAGCCAAACGAAAAATTTCTGGAGTATGCCCAAATGGTTGGCATGATTATTTTATTAGCCTTAATGCTTTATGCAAATGGAAACGATTGGTTTGGCTGGGGAAGGGATAAGTGATGCTAATCATTTTCCATATGCAATTCATCCGTTTAATGCATCTTACTAAAAAGATTAAATGAACAAGCTAAAGTATTTACTTTTTTTAGTAGTAATTATATCTCCATTATTCGTCATAAGTCAGGATAATGATATTGATAAACGATTAATTGGGAAATGGAAATTTACATATGTGGAAGATGAGAACTCCTCAAAAGATAATTTTTTTTTAGTTAAAGCTCCTTTAACTGTAGCATATAATGATGCATTTTTAGTGATAAATATTATTTCTGAAAAAGAAGTTAACCTTGAATATTGGAATAATAAATGTCTTGGAATTACTCGAATAGACAGTACGAGTTGCAGCATCAGCAATAATAAAATTTCCCTTTATGTAAGGGATTCTTATTGGGATAATAAAGTGTATTCCGAAAGCAGGGAAAAATATGAAATTTTATCTATTGATAAAGATAGTATTAAATTAAAAGGATTAGAAAAGAAAATGGAATATTTTTAAAGCGCCCTTCTCGCCTTTAATTCCAAATATTTATTCACCGCATTAATAGTAAGTTTATCAGGCGCAGTTAGTATAGAAAGTATGCCATGCTTTTGCAGTTCTTTCACAATAAGCCTTTTTTCAAACTCAAATTTTTCAGCAATAGTTTTTATATAGATCTCTTCTATATTTTCAGCATTTAGTTTAGATAATTGGTGCAGCTCCGTATTTTCAAAAAACACCACCATTAACAAATGATGCTTGGCAATAGAACGAAGGTAAGGCAGTTGGCGCCTGAGGCCCGAAAGAGATTCGAAATTCGTAAATAGAACCAATAAGCTTCGGTTCTTAATCTTACTGCGTATTTGCATGTACAGCATTTCATAATCACTTTCCAGGAAAGCCGTATCCTGGTTATACAATAACTGCAATATATTTTCTCGTTGAACAGGTTTGCTCTCCGCAGCTGCCAGAGAACCCATCTTATTAGCAAAAGTCATTACCCCAACCCTGTCTTGCTTTTGCAGGCATACACTGCTTAATACCAGTGTGCTGTTAATGGCATAATCTAGCAAAGTAAGACCGGCAAACGGCATTTTCATCAACCTTCCCTTATCAATAATGCAATATACCTGCTGTGATTTTTCATCAGTATAATTATTCACCATTAAAGACCCTTTGCGGCTTGTTGCTTTCCAGTTAATGCTACGTATATCATCCCCTTGCACATAATCTTTTATCTGCTCAAATTCCATGCTATGGCCTATCTTACGCATACGTTTATTGCCATATTCAGATTGTATAGTTGTTTGGGATAATAATTCATACTTGCGTAATTGCATAAAAGAAGGATATACACCAATTGATTGTTGCGCCGGTATAGCATGACGGCGTATCAAAAAACCCAGTAAAGATTTCACATATAAAAGTATCCTGCCAAAATGATATTCTCCTCTCTCAACAGGCCGTAATATGTATATAATATTCTTTTGCTCCTGTGGTTTAAAGCGATGGGTAAGCACCCAGTCACGCTTTTGAAACTGAACGGGCAATTCATCTACTATTTCCATATTTACAGTAAAAGGCATTGTATTTTTAACTTGCAACTCTATTTTATTCTCATCGCCATTACTAAATCGTTCTGCCGTAATGCGCCGGGCAGCCGGGGCCTTACTAACTATAAATAAAAAAAGATAATCGAAGAAAACAAGCACTGCAAATAACAACAAAGTAATAACAGACAATTGTGATAAAACAGGGAAAAAAAAAGATAGTATAAGCAAAACTATACAAGCACCGAAAGCAATAAAAAATCTTGCAGCCAAAAAAAGATCACCGATATATTTTTTTTTGATACTCATTTAAAAATATTTTTCTATTTACCTGGGAATCTGGATAGCTTTTAAAATATTATCAATTAAATCATCGGCAGTAACGCCTTCCATTTCTTTTTCCGGGGTAAGTATTATGCGGTGGCGTAATACGTGTGGGGCCATTTCTACAATATCTTCCGGGGTTACAAAATCTCTTCCTTTAATTGCAGCATTAGCTTTTGCAGAGCGCAAAATACATAATGATGCCCTTGGTGATGCCCCTAAATAAAGTGACGGATTATTCCTTGTTTCATTTACAATACGAGCTATAAATTCTATCAGCTTTGGCTCTATTATAATGGATTGTATTACCTGGCGGTAATTTTTTATATTCTCAGGAGATAAAATCTTTTGCACATTGTCCAGTAACTGGGCGGATGACCTGCTTTGCTGACCTGTTAATATGCTGATTTCTTCCTGTAAAGAAGGGTATTGAACATCAATTTTAAATAAAAACCTGTCTAGCTGGGCCTCCGGTAACCGGTAAGTTCCCTCCTGCTCTATTGGATTTTGTGTAGCTAATACAAAAAAAGGAAGTTCCATTAAATGAGTGACACCATCAATGGTAACCTGGCGTTCTTCCATTACTTCAAACAAAGCAGCCTGGGTTTTTGCAGGAGCCCTGTTAATCTCATCAATTAAAACAATATTACTAAATATTGGCCCGGGCTTAAAATAAAAGCTTCCTTCTTTTGGGTTAAATACTGATGTTCCGATCACATCACTGGGCATTAAATCGGGTGTAAACTGCAACCTTGAAAAATTTACATCAATTACTTTTGCAATTAATTTAGCCGTTAAAGTTTTGGCAACCCCGGGTACACCCTCTATTAAAAGATGCCCGTCGCATAAAAGTCCGATCACTAAAAGATCTACCATTTTATGCTGTCCCACCACTACCTTACCTATTTCATTCCTAATGTCAAAAGTAGCCCTGCTTAACCCGCTAAGGTCTACCCGCTGCTCAAAATATTTTTCTTCCATAGTCGCTTATATTGTAAACTCTGTATTATTTTGTGAATGTATATATTTTTAAGGGATTGTGCTAAGATTTCTGAATTAACCTTATCATTCTTTGAAATATTTTTTGACAAATTTTATTTTTCCTCCATCCCAAAAACCCTGTCATACTTAGTTCCTTTATGGCAACTGATACAGGAGCTTATCTTTCCATTGGTTAATATTTTAACAGAATTATCTTCCAGGCTTACTATTCCATACACCCAGCCTTTATCATTATCATTATTTTCTTTTTCCTTATACATGATAAATAATTCTGAAATAGTTGTAGGCATATACCATTTACCGTCATTTTCGCTTCGCTTCGCTACCAGGTTATTTTTTAATACACTTTCCTGGCTTACTTCTTTTACATTCCAGGTTTCTTTAACCAATACTTGTCCAAATGGCTGTTTTTTAATAGCAGTATCGTTATAGGAAAACATGTCCTTAACAAAAAATTTGTACATTTTATTGCCATGAGGACTCGTTGCAGCATCTGCTGAACTGATGAAATGCACACTATCAATATCTCCGAGATGTGCTGAACTGCATAATGCTATTGTCCACTTCCAGGGAGAACTGGTATAAACAGCATAAGTTTTATATTCTTTAGCAATTTCAAGCAACTTTATTTTTTGATCGCTATTAGTTTTAAAGCTGATGGACAATACAAAAACCAGTATCCCCAATCCTAAAATAATAAATTTATTATAATGCCGTCTCATAAGCCTTATTTTTTAACTAAGATGCATAAAATATGACAATTGCATAAAGGTACTTTATTACCTTTGCCGCTCAAATACAATAGATTAATATTCTAACTATAATCAATGACAAACAATAACTTTGATACTTTACAAAAAGAAATAACACCACTCCGGGAGCAACTTATTAATCACCCCGTTTATCAAAAAACAAAAACTTTAGACAGCCTTAAAATATTTATGCAGCACCACATTTTTGCCGTGTGGGATTTTATGAGCCTGCTTAAATCATTACAGCAGCATTTAACCTGTACTACCACGCCATGGTTCCCAAAAGGCAATGCCAATACAAGGTTTTTAATCAATGAAATAGTAACCGGGGAGGAAAGTGATGTAGACCAGGATGGAAACCGCAGCAGCCATTTTGAGTTATATCTGGAGGCGATGAAGCAGGCCGGATGCAACACGCAAAATATTACTACACTTGTGGATTTACTTAAGAAAAATTTTTCTGTACCTGTAGCACTGCAAAAATGCAATGCTCCCGTTGGGGCCATGCATTTTGTAGAAAATACCTTTAATACTATTGCTACTGACAAGCCACATATTATTGCTGCCGTATTTACTTTTGGCCGGGAAGACCTTATACCCGGCATGTTTATCAATTTTATTGCAGAAATAAAAAAACAGTTTCCGGGCAAGGTAGATATTTTTCAATACTATATAAAAAGGCATATCGAAGTAGATGGTGGCCACCACTCTCATTTGGCATACGAAATGACAAAAGAACTTTGCGGTAATGATGAAACTAAATGGAAAGAAGCTACGCTTGCCATCCAGGATGCTTTACATTCCAGGATACAATTGTGGAATGCCATAGGACATGAAATTGAAAAAGTAACAGTACAAGAATTGGCTTAAATCACACCGCAAAGCTGGTACCACAACCACAGGTCTTGCTGGCGTTAGGATTGTTAAATGTAAAACCCCGTGAGTTTAATCCACCCTGCCAGTCTATTTCCATACTGGTTAAATAAATACCATGAGCTTTGTTCATGATAAAGGGTATGCCATCTATCTCAAAGCTTTCATCATTTTCCTGTTTGGTATCAAAACCTAAAACATAGGTCATACCACTACAGCCACCCCCCTTTACTCCCACCCTTAACTGCTGGATTGTATCAAATCCATCTTCAGCCATTAAACGCCTTATTTCAGCTATAGCAGAAGCCGTAAAACTAACCGGGTTTTTAGCTATTGTTTCCATATTAATATTTTTTACAAATTTACGTTTTTTTACAACAGCAAGGGCTTTGCCCATTGCGACAAACATTTTGGTTACCAGCTGTAGATCTAAATGCAACAGTTGTGGCTGCTTGCCCCGCCAGAGGCGGTGGTCGCACTCTTGTGCCAGATAGCTATACTGAACTATAAACATGTTTTGTTGTACCATATCGCTGCTACGGAGCTAAGCCTAAAGCCAAATTCCTAATTACAAATTCCTGATTCCACAATAAACAATCAATTCCATAATTACCTTAATACCTTATTACCCAATACCTGCTTCTTCATTTTTAATTTTTAATTCTTAATTGTACAGTACTTTTGCCAAAACAAATTAATATGCAATTTGGATTTATAGAAATACAGGGTCTGGCCACTGTTATTTTATTTGGAATTGTGGTTTGGTTGGTAACAGAGCAAAAAATATTAAGAAAACAAATTCAGCAGCAAACGCCAAAACCTGTAGATAATTCAGCTTTGCAATTGCAGGCATACGAAAGATTAACTTTGCTGACAGAAAGAATCAGCCTGAAAAACCTCATCATGCGCTTACCTACAGCCAGCCTAACTGCCTTAGAACTGCAGGTTGGTATGATAGAAACCATCCGTAGTGAATCCGAACATAACATTACACAGCAACTGTATGTTAATCCCGAAATATGGAAAGCGATAATTAATTTAAAAGAGCAAAATATCTATATCATTAATCAATTAGCAGCAGCGCTGCCGCCAACAGCAGCAGCTATAGATCTAAGCAAAGCCATCATACAATACCAGGAAAATAACAATGCAGAGCTAAGCAAAATAGTGCTGGATGCTTTGCAATTTGAAGCAAAAAAATTAATCTGAAAATATGCCGGATACAAAAAAAATTTATACTGATAGCGGAATATTAATCAACTCATTATATACTAAAAAAAATATTGTAGAACCGGCTGATGAGCTACCCGGGCAGTTTCCCTTTACCAGGGGCGTGCAGGCAGATATGTACCGTGGTAAATTATGGACAATGAGGCAATATGCCGGTTTTTCCACTGCAGAAGAAAGTAATAAAAGGTATCATTATTTGTTATCGCAAGGAGTAAGCGGCTTAAGCGTAGCATTTGATTTACCCACACAAATAGGTTATGACAGCGATCATGCTTTATCAGAAGGCGAAGTAGGCAAAGTAGGCGTTGCCATCGATAGTTTGGAAGATATGGAAATATTATTTGCAGGAATCAAATTAGAAGAAGTTTCCACCTCCATGACTATTAATGCTACAGGTTTTATCTTACTGGCATTGTATGTGGCATTGGCAAAAAAACAAGGGGCTGATTTGAATAAAATCGCTGGTACAATACAAAATGATATTTTAAAAGAATATGCCGCCCGTGGCACTTATATTTATCCACCCAAACCTTCTATGCGCATTATTACAGATATTTTTGAATGGTGCGCCAAAGATTTATCCAAATGGAATACCATTTCCATTTCCGGCTACCATATCCGTGAAGCCGGTAGCACTGCCGTGCAGGAAATAGCTTTTACATTAAGTAACGGCAAGGCATACGTGCAGGCAGCCTTGGAAAAAGGACTAGACATTAATGTATTTGGCAAACGCCTCTCTTTCTTTTTTAATGCACACAATAATTTGTTTGAAGAAGTAGCCAAATTCCGGGCAGCCAGGAAAATGTGGGCAAATATAATGAAAGAGTTAGGCGCTACTGATCCAAAGGCAATGATGTTACGCTTTCATACACAAACAGGTGGCAGCACGTTAACTGCGCAGCAACCACAAAACAATATCAGCCGGGTAACCATACAAACGCTGGCAGCGGTATTAGGCGGCACTCAGTCTTTACATACTAACGGGTATGATGAAGCGCTGAGTTTGCCTACCGAAGAAGCCGCAAAAATAGCTTTGCGTACGCAGCAGGTAGTGGCATACGAAAGCGGTGTAGCAGATACGGCAGATCCTTTGGCAGGCAGTTATTTTATTGAATCTTTAACTAAGGAAGTAGAAGATGCCGCATGGCAGCTTATTCACAAAATAGATGCGATGGGCGGTAGCGTAGCAGCAATAGAGAAAGGTTTTATACAGGATGAAATTGCCAAAAGCGCTTATGAATACCAACGGCAAATAGAAAAAGGTGAAAAAATAATTGTTGGGGTAAATAAGTTTATCAGCGAAGATGCCAGCAAAACACCTGGGTTTAAAATTGATGACAGCATCCGGGAAATACAGGCTGAAAAATTGAAAGCATTAAAGCAAAGAAGGAATAATGATAAAGTTGAGGCCTTGTTATCTGCATTAAACGCTGCAGCCTCCGGCAAAGAAAATATTATGCCGATAGTGATAGAAGCTGTAGACAATTATGCTACACTTGGTGAGATTGCTGATGAGTTAAGAAAGGTGTTTGGGGAGTATAAATAGTACAATCTTCAAGAAGTCAAGTTTTAAAAACTTGACTTCTTGAAGATTGTCGTTGAATAAAGGTGTACTGTACAAGTGCGACCACCGCATTTTGCGGGGCAGGCTGCCATTGAAGCTTAACCAGGGAACCAATGGTGGTAACAAAAATATAATAATGACATAGCCATTATCAGACTTGTGCAAATAAATTTCAGAGATTATTATTTTTATTTTTTACCATTTCCTGCTCCCAATATCTGCTCAACAATATCCCCCGCTTCCTTTACCCCACCCAGCAAGTGAATAACCTTACTCATTTTGGCACAGTTATTTTTATACACCGGGTTGGATAAAACCTCATCAACAGCCTTGCTGACTTTACCTGCACTAATTTTTCTCCATGGAATCACTTCGCCTAATTTATGATATTTAACCCGTGCTCCCATTGCCGGCTGATCATCTGCAATGGGGATGGCAACAAGCGGCACACAGTAATGAATACATTCAAAAATAGTACCCGGGCCGGCATGTGTAATACATAAGCTTGCTTTTTGCAAAACTTCTAACTGGGGCACATAATCCATTATTATAGCTGATTCAGGAAGCCCATTAAAATTGATTCCACCACCGCACCATGCACCTTTTGAAATGATTAATTGCAAGTGCGGCTTATTTTCAAAAGCTTTTACAATAGCAAAAAAAACCTTGGCAATGTGATTGCGGATAGTACCTAATGATACATACACTATTGGCTTGCCATTCAACTTATCCCAGGGAAATACAATTTGCTCATCCCGCTTTTCTACAAATGGCCCGACAGGGTAATATACCGGGCTGATAAAAGGCCTTGGAAAATCCAACATTTCTGGCATTACAGAAATTTGAGCCAGGGAAGAAAAAGAATTTGTTAATTTATATTCAGGTTTTAATTGCCATTGCCGCCGCCACTTATTTATAGTTTTGTAATAATGCCTGGCAAATAAGCCGACTATCCAATGACCAAATTTATTTCTGCATTTATCAAAAATATTTCCTGTTGGGATCCACCATGCAAATGATGGCGGCACCATACCCGTAGGATCAGGATGCAATGGTAAAATAGAGCAAATAGTGATAAACGGTAACCCAAGATGCTCAGCTATGCTGGCTCCCTGCGGCTGCAAATGATCTACCAATAAAACATCTACTGCCTGCTGCTTTAAAATAGCAGGCAAATCTCTCATCATTATATCTGCAATATCAATTTGTATATTTAAAATACGGGTGTCCCTGAAAACGTTGCTGCCAGTCCGTGCACCTTTCCATTGCACATTCCAGAAACCTAATGGAAACTCTTTTTCAGCGATAACATAATACTGTACACCCAGCTTTTCTACAAAAAATTTTGAATCAGGTATATTGTATACGGTTACAGTGTGGCCACGCCTGATAAGCTCTTTGGCCAGCATACAATTAGGATACAAATGACCCGGCACCGGGGCTGAGATAACGGCAAAGTGCATACGAAAATTTAGTAGGAAATATTATTCAAAATTGCGAAATTTTTGGACTCCCCTTTTACAAGTTTATCATATTCTGCAAAAATTTCTACAAACAGGTTCAACATCATCTGTAAAGAATTTTCTGTTACTTCACGTACCATGTTCCATTGCTCCGGAGTATTACAAACTTTCATAAGTATTTTAATCACATCTCCACCATGTTTTTGATCGATCTGCATGTGCTGGTAATAAAATGTCATTTGCTTACTTTCAAGTTCCATACTCTTTTGCATGGTTTCCATAAACTGTAATACATATTTATAAGGGCTCTCTATCCAATAACTATATCCCAGCATCCTAAACGGATGCTCACTCTCGGATAAATATTTTACATAAGCAATAAGCATTTCATTACCTGGCAATGCCGGGGGCATGTCTTTTTCTGCTTCTTCGATTGGAACTCCTACAGCCTTCAGGTCATGCAACGCCATAAGTTCATGACCGGTTTCTTCGCTGGCATGCTCAAAGCTGTATTGCATAAAATGAACATTTTTATTGAATAAATTAGCACCTGCCAAACCCATATGCCTTGCCGTATAGTAAGAATAATGATATACTTGTGTCATGTATAATGCATAAATTCGTTTATCCTTACCTGTTATTTTTTCAAAAAAGCCTGCAGCCTCTTTTAATGAAAAAATTTTTTTCCAAATATTTGAAATAGTTTCATCGAGTTTTTTTAATTCGGCTTCTTTTTGTTCTTGTGTCATGATTTTATATTATGGGAAAATAATTTTTACCTGCCCATTTTTTTTAAAAAAATAAAATGTTCCTTCAAAGCTTGCTTAAAAGTAAAAGCAATATAAGGCATATTATATTCTTCGGCAGTATGTCTTAAAATTTTAGATAACGGTATAAAATGGATATGGCAAATATTAGGGAGTATGTGGTGAATAATATTTGCATTTAAACCACCCAATAATAAATTTGCCATTTTATTTTCGGGAGCAATGTCTATTGTAGTAAGCAATTGATGCTCTGGCCAGGAAGAAGAAAGCTTACTATCCGCTACCACTTTGTAATAACTGGCATGCTCTATGAAATGTGATGATAACAACACCAAGGAAATAAAAAAACCAATAACGGCATGCATAACAAAAAAACAAATAATAACTTCAAATAAAGTAAGCTGCAGAAAATATGCAAGGGCAAGAATGATATAACCCAGGTAAATAAACTTGCTACAAAATAAAATCATCCATTCTTTTACAGCAGGCTTTTTTCCTCCTGGTTTAATCTTAAACATAACTACGAAGTCTATTACCAGGATCAATGCCAAAGACAGAAAACAATAAAGAGGCAATATATACAAATGCTGAAAACGATAATGCTTTTTTAAAGGTGTATATGGAGATATACGGAATAATGGCGCAGTTTCTATGTCAATATCTTTGCCATGAATGTTTGTAAAATTATGATGCCCGATGTTGTGCTTTAAATACCATGAATATTTATTGCCGCCTAATAGATTAAAACTATAACCAAAAATATTATTAATAAATTTATTGCGAAATAATGCCTGATGCACTGCATCGTGGCTTATATTGAAAATTACCAAAATTGAGCATAATCCGTGCAATACATATAAAAACACATATCCCGGGAAAGTCGTTTTAATAGTAAAAATGGAAATAATGCTTAATATCCATAATATAATTATACAAACCATTTTTACAATCATTGCCCCATTAGCATATTTTCCAACATTGTTATTTTTAAAATATTCATTTACACGTTGCAACAAAATCTTTTGAAAAACATCAGTGCTTTTAAATTGTATAGCCATATAATTATTTCAAGCCCATTTCTTTAGCAATTCTTTCTATTTTTTCATCCAGCTTTTTTTCTGTCTCATCCAGCAATGCAATATTTTCCAATTTTGCATTTACACTAAAATAAAATTTTATTTTAGGTTCTGTACCACTGGGTCTTGCAGAAATTTTTGTACCATCGCTCATGGTAAACTGGAGCACATTGCTTTTTGGCAAGTCAATTTTCCAGGTTGTCCCCGTACTTAAGTTTTTTCCAACCTGTAATTCATAATCCAGCAATTCATCAACTGCTATACCATCCAAAGTTTTAGGCGGGTTACTTCTAAATGTTTCCATCATATCTGCAATCTCTTTGGCGCCATTCATTCCTTTTTTTGTAATACTTACCAGGTCTTCTTTGTATAATCCGTATTGCAGGTACAAATCAACCAGTTTATCATATAAGCTCCTGCCTTTCTCTTTCTCATAAGCTGACATTTCACAAAGCAATGCTACAGCACTTACTGCATCTTTATCTCTTATTTTATCACCAATCATCAAACCAAAACTTTCTTCGCCACCAATAATATAATTTTCTTTTCCTTCTTTTTCTTTAATCAAAGATGATATCCATTTAAAACCGGTCAATACATTGTAGCAGGCCACATTATTAGCTTTTGCTATGACATCAATCATATCTGTGGTAACAATTGTTTTTATTACCATGTCATTAGGCTGTGCAATACCTTTTGCTTTTCTTGCTTCTATTAAATAATTAAATGCCAGTACAGCCGTTTGGTTACCATTCATTAATATCCATTGACCTTTACTGTTTTTCACACCAATACCTACCCTGTCACTATCCGGGTCTGTGCCTAATAAAATATCGGCATCCAGTTCTTCAGCTTTTTTTAGCCCAATGCTCATGGCTTCTTCTTCTTCAGGATTGGGATAAACTACTGTAGAAAAATTTCCGTCTGGCATACTCTGCTCTTCTACAATATGCACATTCGTAAATCCAAAATTTTTCAATACATCAGGCACCAACATAATGCCTGTACCATGGATGGGAGTGTATACAATTTTTAAATCATACTGAGCTTTACACACTTCAGGATAAATGCTGAGGCTTTTTACCATATCCATATACGCATTATCCAATTCTGAACCAATAATTGTAATATTGGTTTCCCCGCCATTCCACTTTACATCTTCAACTTTAGTAATCTTTTCTACTTCCTTAATTACATTTTTATCATGCGGCGGCACCATTTGTGCACCATCATCCCAATAAGCTTTATATCCATTGTATTCTTTAGGATTATGAGATGCTGTGCACACCACACCACCCTGGCAACCTAAATGCCTTATGGCAAAACTAAGTTCAGGCGTAGGCCGTAATGCTTCAAACAAAAATACTTTTATGCCATTAGCCGCAAATACATTTGCAGTAATTTCGGCAAATAAGCGGCTATTGTTCCTGCAATCATGCGCTATTGCAACCTTTACATTATCATTAAAACATTGGTTAAGATAATTTGCATACCCTTGCGTAGCCATTCCTACCGTATATTTATTCATACGGTTAGTGCCTATTCCCATTACACCACGAAGCCCCCCGGTACCAAACTCCAGGTTTTTATAGAACGCTTCTTCGAGTTCTGCAGGATTATCTTTTTGTAAACGTAAAATTTCGTCTTTAACGGCTTGTTCGTAATTGCCACTTAGCCAATCATTAATCCTTTTAAGAGTCGTTGCTTCCATAATTTAATATTTGTAGTATCAAAAATAAATGTTTAACAGTTCATTAAAATATATTTTGTAAATTTGTTTCATGAATTTTATTCCGGGTAAATATTTACAATTACCTATATTAAAAGTATGTTTTAATATAGTATTGGTATTATTTTTATGCACTAAAGCCCCTGCTCAAATTACCTATGTAATTAAAGATAGCTATGATATAAAAAATAATCTATCTAATTCCATCACCTCAGTTAAAACACAACATTCTTTTCAGCGTATAGATTATACTCCGCCAAATAATCAACTAATGAGTTGGCCTGATTATCCTTTGACTACCTCACAAATTGAACAAAGGAATGAAAAATGGAAACAAGACCACAAGCTATCTAACATAATAGCAAAAGATATTGTAGAATCCATTTTAAGCAAAAAGAAAAAAGTAGCTGTTGTCCCTAAGTTTTGAAAATATTTAACTTCGCCCACATACCTTCTTATAAACATCTTTATTAGTTTATTTTTACGTATCTTATTAACAACAGATAAGTTTATTTTTGTTTTTTTATGAGCTCAACTGCACCATATCATTTCAATTTACCGGAAAATAAAACATTACTGTTTCAAGCGTTTAATAAATACCTGAATAATCATTCTTATGCATTAAAATTTATATTCAGCTTTGCTATAGCCATATGTTTGGGTAACCCTTCTTTTACACAAGATTCTATACCAAAAATAATTACAGAAAAAAATGCTGGTTCTGCCGGGGATACAGTGCAAAAGAACATACCGCTGGCCAATGAATTAATAAATCAAAAAAAGCTTACGCCAAAACAAGTTAAAAACCGTATAAAATTAGTGGCAGGTATAAATATTGTGGGCTATAGCGGTGCGATGGTAGCTTTGTATCAAACCTGGTATAAAAATTATCCACAAAGTAATATGCATGTTTTTAATGATTTACACGAATGGAAGCAAATTGATAAAATAGGCCATGCTTATAGTGCATATGGATGGAGCAAAGCCAGCATGGAGCTCTGGCGCCAGACAGGTATGGACAGAAAAAAAACGAATTTGGATTGGAGGAATGAGTGGTGCAGCTTACCAAACTGTTATAGAAACCCTAGATGGCTTTAGCGCAGAATGGGGCTGGAGTTGGGGCGACTTTGCTGCGAATATTTTTGGCAGCGGCATGTTGATTGCACAGGAGCTGGCTTGGGATGAGCAGAAGATACAATTTAAATTTTCGGCACATCGGCAATCTTATAAAGATGTCACATTAAACCAGCGGAGCGATAAGATATTTGGCAAAAGCCTCCCTGAAAGGCTTTTAAAAGATTATAATGGCCAGACATACTGGTTAAGCACGGGTTTAAAACAATTTTTTCCTGATACCAGAATACCAATATGGCTCCAGGTTTCTGTTGGAACCGGCGCAGAAGGTATGTTTGGCGCTTTTGATAATATTGTCAAAGACGATAATGAAAACATCATCTTTGATCGTACGGATATAAAACGTTACCGGCAATGGTACCTGTCTCCTGATATAGATTTTACTAAAATAAAAACCAATAAAAAGGGTATAAAATTAGCTTTGCAAATTTTAAATGTAATAAAACTTCCTATGCCGGCTTTGGAATATGGTAATGGCAAATTCTCTTTCCATGCCCTATACCTTTAATTATTTTTTAGTTGTGCGTACCCACGGCATTTATACTATTGCCAGAAGGGTTTCAAACCGGTTTATTAATATATATGATTAATAGTGCGAAATTAAAAATCGTTATTTTTTAAATAATTATTGTTCAAAAGAAATAATCTTTACTTTTATGTATTATTTAACAATCAATACATATATATGAAAAAAATCGTTTTGCTTTTTATTGGCATCAATTGTAAGTAGTAGTATCTACAATCCCTTGATGGCAGCTAATATCACTCCATTGGCCATACCGGCATCTGTTAATCCGACAGATAACCCTCGTATAAGCATTTCTGATCTTGTAAAAGAGTTTAAAAGTCTTAGCCGTAAAGAAAGAAAGGAAAGAATTAAAGAAGTGAAAAAAGAGTTGCGCAAATTTAAAAAGAAAAACGTAATGGCGGAGACACAAGTACTAACACTTTGCCTATTGGTAATTCTTGCTATTTTGTTACCACCATTAGCAGTATACTTACACCAGGGTGAAATAAATACTAAATTCTGGATAAGCTTATTGCTTACTTTATTGTTCTGGTTGCCAGGAATTATTTATGCTTTGATTGTAGTATTAGGTGCTGATTAATAATTAATTTTTATAAAATAAAAAGCCAAAGTTCGTTTAAGCTTTGGCTTTTTATTTTATCTACTCTTCTAAAATTTCAATAAATTTTTCACTTTCAATATTCATAGTTGGTGTGCCATTAAAATTAGTAACCTTGCCGGTTATGCATACCGTTTTACCAAATAAAAACACATCTGGTTTATAGCTAAAATTCGATACTTTATCTTTAAAAATACTAACACTAAATATTTGTTTGGGAAATTTTTTATCCAGGTTCAAAAATATATTTCCTTTAGAAGACAGTTTAGTACTGACTACCGTACCACATACTTTAATATTTTCATTTTTACCAATATAATATTGCGCCTGTACTGTATTAAAAGTATTCCGTGGCAGGCTATCTGCCCTTAAAGGCAATACATCCCCTAATTCCCGCTCTCCTATCCATTTATTAATATCAACTGCGCTTTCTAGCTTATTTTCCTCGGCATCAGGCAAATTAGCAAAAAAGTCAATACCTGTTAATGCCTCTATGCTGTCTATTGTGCATGCATAGTTCATTACCGGGTATTCACAATCTTTATTTGGCATTAAAAATCCTATTGCCCTTTTGTTAACATGATCTAATACAACTTTAAAATATTGCTCGGGTATAGCTACTTTGTTTATCCCCCGCTCAATTTTTTGTAACCCTTCTTTTAAAACACCACCCGTTACCACATACAACTGTGTTTTATTACGAACTACATATTGCCTTACTGCATCTTCCAGTTCTGACCAACGGCCACGGTTAAACGCAGCTTTTTGAGGTGACATATTAGAATACAAATAGCTTTCGGATAATGCTTTTTTAGAATACCTGAAATCGGCAGATGGTGCAAGGTGACCCCTGTCATAACCAAATCCATCATATTTAAATGTGCTGTCGGTAAGTGGAATTCGTAAAAAATAATCCGATTCTACCGCAGATCCTGTTTTAATTGAAGAATCTGGTCTAAAGTCATTAGTGCGTCCTTCATTACCTCTTACCACGTCCGGTAAAATAATATGAGCCACCCATTTCGCCTGCTCATATGGCTCTGCATATACAAGTGAATATGCCGCATGATGAATAACCGCTTCTCCCGGCAATAACTTTGGCAAACCAATTTCATTTAAATCATTGCGTATTTTTTGAAATTTAAACCCTTCAATTTTGGATAATAAGCTGTCTTCCTTTTTATGTAAAAGCACTAATTCCAGTTCCAGCTTTTTTATTTGCTCATCAGGGTTTTGGGAAAAACACAAAAAGGTGTTATTGTTAATAATAGCACTATAACTGATAATTTCATATAATCGCAGATTTTTATCAAATATAATCATTCAACTAAAAGTAATATAACTGACTTATGTAATTCAAAATTATAGCTTAATGCCAAATGGGTAAATAATGTAAGAAAAGGTAACAAAAATAACGAATATATTTTACAAATTAACGAATGGGGTTAAATACTTAATGTATGACCCATTTGGCTTAACGTATAATTATGACTTACATACCTGTCATTGTATCTTGTGTTTACATGAAAATCCTTATAACCATCTTAATGCTTTGCATTGGTACGGTTGTGTTTTCACAATCGGAATACATTGCAAAAATCCCCTCCTGGGAAAGCTGGACATATAGGTTGTTGCTTTTTATCAGCCGTTGGCCTTGTTTATATAGCCTATCATTTCAGAATAAATCAGATAAAACATAAAGAAAAGTTACGAAGCGATCATGAAATAAAAATCAATAACCTGGAAAATGATGCTTTTCATAACCAGTTAAACCCTCACTTTATCTTTAATTCATTAAATACCATTAACTCGTTTATTAATAAAAATGAAACTGCTACTTCTAATCAGTACATTACCAAATTTTCAAAATTGCTACGCTTAATATTAGAGCATAGCCGCCAAAGAAAAATAACATTAGCCGATGAGCTGAATGTTGTAGACTTGTATTTACAGGTAGAACGTATCAGGTTTGAAAATAAGTTCAATTACCAGATAAACATCGATCCGGATATTGATGCAGACGTTACAGAAATATCACCTCTTATTATACAACCTTTTGTTGAAAATGCCATTTTGCATGGGTTGCTCCCTTTACTATCCGAAGGTTTATTGCAAATTAACCTGCAACGCAAAAACAATACGCTGGTATGCATAATAGAAGATAATGGTATTGGAAGAAGTCAATCCATATGCAACAAACAATTTAGCCCAAAAAAATCAAAATCCTATGGCATAGGAACTACGTTGAAAAGAATTGAGTTATTTAATAAAGATTATAATATCAATTCCCCAGTAATAATTACCGACCTTGTAGATAGCAACAATAATGCAAGCGGCACTAAAGTAGAAATAATACTGGCATGGGTACAAAGTTTTTAATACAATTGTTTTAATTTATCAATATCACCACCCCAATTTATCAATTACTGCTACTGGCAATATCTCACCGTATGAATGATTTTAACATAGAAATCTTGCCTAACTTTGCGGCAAATTTAATTTTTTATGGCTTCTAAAATTATAATGGATGGCAATGGCAATTTAGTAGTTCCCGACAAACCAATTATTCCATTTATAGAAGGTGATGGCATTGGCCCGGATATCTGGAAAGCAAGTGTTAAAGTATTTGATGCTGCCGTAGCAAAAGCATACAACGGAAAAAAGAAAATAGAATGGAAGGAAGTTCTGGCAGGTGAGAAGGCTTTTAACCAAACCGGAAGCTGGATGCCGGAAGCTACCATGGATGCTTTTAAAGAATATTTATTATCCATCAAAGGCCCGTTAACTACGCCGGTAGGTGGTGGGATAAGAAGCTTAAATGTGGCATTAAGACAAGAACTGGATTTATATGTTTGCCTGAGGCCTGTAAAATACTTTGAAGGCGTACCCAGCCCTATGTGGCAGCCTGAAAAAGTAAACATGGTTATATTCAGGGAAAATACAGAAGATATTTATGCCGGAATTGAATTTATGACCGGCACCCCGGAAGCTAAAAAATTAATGGATTTTTTAGTAACTGAAATGAAGGTGAAAAGCATACGTTTTCCTGATACCACTTCCTTAGGCATTAAACCTGTTAGTAAAGAAGGAAGCGAACGATTAATACGCTCAGCCATTAAACATGCTATTGAACATAAATTACCTTCCGTAACTATTGTGCATAAAGGCAATATTATGAAGTACACCGAAGGTGCCTTTAAAAACTGGGGGTATGAATTGGCGGAACGTGAATTTGGCGGCAATGTATACACCTGGAACCAATGGGAACGCACTAAAAAAGAAAGCGGTGAAGCAGTGGCCAACGAAGAAATGAGAATTTCTGCCGCCGGTGGTAAAGTAATTATTAAAGATGCCATAGCTGATAATTTTTTACAGCAGGCTTTATTAGCACCGCAGGATTATTCGGTAATAGCTACGCTAAATTTAAATGGAGATTATATTAGTGATGCATTAGCCGCACAGGTTGGCGGCATTGGAATTGCACCGGGTGCAAATATTAATTACTTAACGGGTCATGCCGTATTTGAAGCTACACATGGTACGGCCCCTCGTTTTGCCAATACCAATACTATGAACCCGTCATCCGTTATTTTAAGCGGCGTAATGATGCTCGAATACATGCGTTGGGAAGCTGCCGCCCAATTAATTACCAATGCTGTTGGCAAAACTATCCGGAGCAAAAAAGTAACTATTGATTTTTATAATTTAATGAAAGACGCCACATTATTAAAGACCAGTGAATTTGCAGATGAGATAATAAAAAATATGTAGTTGATTAAAGGCAATTATGTTTGGGGCTATGTGCAGCTAATTATTATTAGACTTTGGTCCGGGCTCATTCGCTTCAAGTCCTCACTTCGCTACACTCCGTTCCGCTGCCTTCCCGTAGCCATTGGGCAATTGGATATCTACTAAGCTATAAAGCCACAGGTTATAAGAACATATTGCCCTTTGATGGCTGTGCCTTCGATGAGCAAAAAAAATTTAAAAATCAATGAGCAGTAAACATATCACAAAAAAAGTAGACATAGTAAAGATTATATATGACCTTAAGAATAAACCTGGTTCACAAACGTTAGGATGTTGGCTTGAAGGAGATACGCCAGCAGAAGTAGAAAACTATAATTTTTTTCAAGATTGTAAGAAGCAATTAATTGCTGAATTTGGAATTCCTACTTATGAAGGCATAGGGCCCCAGGCGGGATATGAAAAAGCAAAACCTAAACATTGGATAATAGAATATAATAATTCTCTTGATCTAGCCTGGTGGGAAAAGGATTCTTATACTATTTTTCTTATGTTGACAGGTCATGATGCTAATACTTTATTCTGTTTAACAGCTGCAGTATCCGAGTATATTCTGCCAGCTAATAATAATCTTACCTAAATGAAAAACTTAGCTGAATAAGGAAATAAAGTACAAGGGAGTGACACAACGATGATGCCACAGAGAACTGAAGCTAATATAAAAAAATATATAAATAATAAGGTTGCCAATGGCAACCTTATTATTTTATTAAAAACACTTTTATCAATTGGAAACCTTCATTTCTATTCTCCTGTTTTTTGTTTTTCCTGCTTTAGTTTTATTATCAGCTACAGGGTTCGTATCACCATAACCGGTAGTAATTATTCTTTCAGCCTCAATTCCTTTTTTCACCAGGTATTCTTTTGCTGCATTAGCCCTGGCTTCCGACAGCAACTGGTTCATATCCGGTTTGCCTACATTATCGGTATGTCCGTCAATATTTAATTTCAAAGTTTTATCAGTTTCCAATATAGCTGCTAAAACATTTAATGACGGGTAAGATGCCGGTAATATTTTAGACTTGCCCGTAGCAAATAACAGGTGCGATGCAGCATAGTTTACTTTTTTAATAATTTCTTCTTTAATTTCCGGGCAGCCAAAGTTCGCTCTTATACCTGCTACCAAAGGACACCTGTCTTCTTCATCGTTTATACCATCATTATCACTATCTGGTACCGGGCAGCCATTATATTTGGCAAGACCTTGTACTGTAGGGCATTTATCGTCATCATCGTTTATCCCGTCATTATCTGTATCAGGAACCGGGCAACCGTTATATTTTTCGGTACCAGGCACAAATGGACATTTATCCTGATCATCATTTATCCCATCATTATCGCTATCCACAATTGTAGGAATTATTACTGTATCTACAGGAGTCGGCGGTAACTCAATTTGTGGTTCTACAATTCTTTTAGGCTTATGTAATATACCTACATGCAAACCAATATAAAAGTCTGCTTGTTTTGAATTGCTTACCAATGTATTGATAATGCTTCCTGAGCCCATGTATAATGGCCCTGCCCGTAAACCCAATCCTGCATTAAAACTTGATAAACTATTATAATTAAGCGGCAAATACACGCCAAAAATTTTACCGTCGTAACGTGGGGTCAGCGTAACACTTGTAGGATAGTAGGAGTTGGTATTACCTGTTTTCTTAGTCATGGAAAACTGGCCTGAAAGATCAGCATAAAAATTATCGGCAATGTTGTAATCAATATTACCTTGTAATATAGTAGGTAAAGAAACAGAGTAACTGTTATTATTTGTTGAATTGTTGGTAAAAAAAGGACTGTTGTCCATATATTTTTTTATTTCCTCATAATCTTTGTCTTCAAAATCTTTCAAATAAAGTTTGCTTTGTGCAGGCACACTTACGGTATAATCTGCATTATACTGGTCTGGAGATTTTACATATTTTATTGCCCCAAGATCCAGTAATGCCAACCCTACTTTTAATTTATATTTATTATCATACTGCTCTTTTTTATTTTCATAATCAGGCCTGTATTCATATACAAAACCTATATCCGCACCTACCCCATTTGACTTGAATTCCAAAATATCTTTCATTTTGGCATTTTCTAGATCCACACCACCATGTCCGAGTGCAACACGGCCATTGGCATTGGTTAAAAAAACATCATTCGGGGGTAAAGCTTCCTCATTTATCGTGCCCTGAATATTATTGATATTAATAAAATTATTGCTTACACCACCCAAATATTTAACTGATATGCCAGCTTTTAAAAAATTTTGCCGGCTATTGTGTAAAACCATAGCTGCGCTCAAACCAATGTCGGCAAACCCGTTTCCAATAATCTTTTGATTATTGGTGCTGTTGATGCTGTAAGGAAAAGCAACATCATCAGTATTGTCATTAATACTTTTTATCAATTTGGTATCGATATCTTCAGCATTTACAAGTGTCCTAAACCTGGTTGTCAGTGCAAATGAAAGGCGGTTTGTGGCATTAAACATAAATGAGGGCCCCAGGATATCTATATTAGCGGCAGCAGAAAATTTATCCTTATTACCATTTAACAATATACTGTCAAGATTTTCACTGTTCAAAGTAGAAGAAATGGTTTTTAAATTAAATGTGGCAGTATTATTAGCCACTCCTGCGTTTACACCAAATAAATTAACGTTCCAACGGTACCGGCTATCTGCAATATTTGCAGGGTTAAAAAACACACCGTTTACACCAGTATAATTACTGCTACGGTAACCATTATACGATTGGGCAAATGTAATTGCATTTGTAAAAATTATAGTTAATAAAAATAAATATCTTTTCATAGTGAAGTATTTTGTACGTTACAGGCAATAACGATGCCAATAAAATTATAGTATGTACAACAAAAAATAACAGTTTTAATAAAACTACCATATGTACTTTTAATCACCAGTAATTGTTTATTTTTGCCGACTAATAAAAATAAAAATGTATGGCAAAAATTAATGTAAAAAATCCTGTTGTAGAATTAGATGGTGACGAAATGACCAGCATCATCTGGAAATTTATAAAAGATAAATTGATTGTACCTTATTTAGAATTAGATATTAAATATTATGACCTGGGCATGGAATACCGTGATGAGACCAACGACCAGGTTACTATTGATGCGGCTAACGCTATAAAACAATATGGTGTAGGCATTAAATGTGCCACCATCACTCCAGATGAAGCCCGGGTAAAAGAATTTAATTTAAAACAAATGTGGAAATCACCCAATGGCACTATCCGCAATATTTTAGACGGCACTGTTTTCCGGGAGCCTATTGTAATGCAGAATGTACCACGCCTGGTTACTAACTGGACAGCCCCGATAATTGTAGGCCGCCATGCATTTGGCGATCAATATCGTGCAACCGATACCGTTATAAAAGGTAAAGGAAAATTAACCATGACTTTTACACCGGAAGATGGTGGCGAAATCCAAACTTTTGAAGTATATCATTTTAAAGGTGATGGTGTAGCGATGAGCATGTATAACACAGATGAAAGTATTATTGGATTTGCAAAGAGCTGCTTCAACATGGCATTGAGCAAGAAATGGCCTTTATACCTTTCTACAAAAAATACCATATTAAAAAAATATGATGGCCGCTTTAAAGATATTTTTGAAAATATTTATGAAACAGAATTTAAACAAAAATTTGAAGCTGCAGGTATTACTTACGAACACCGCCTTATTGATGACATGGTAGCCAGCGCTTTAAAATGGAATGGCAATTTTGTATGGGCTTGTAAAAATTATGATGGCGATGTGCAAAGCGACACTGTAGCTCAGGGTTTTGGCAGCCTGGGTTTGATGACATCTGTTTTAATTACGCCTGACGGCAGTACTATGGAAGCTGAGGCCGCACACGGTACAGTTACCCGTCATTACAGAGACCATCAGGCAGGCAAACCAACCTCCACAAACCCTATTGCTTCTATTTTTGCATGGACAAGGGGTCTTGCATTCCGTGGAAAATTAGATAATAACCAGCCATTGATTGATTTTTGTTTGGATCTTGAAAAAGTTTGTATTGAAACGGTAGAAAGCGGTAAGATGACAAAGGACTTGGCAGTTTGTATACATGGTAATAAAGTTTCTCATGGTGCTCATTATTTATATACCGAAGAATTTTTAGATGCGATTGATGAAAACTTAAAAAAGAAGATGAAGCTATAGTTTTTTTGTGAACAGCATTTATTCATCGTGGCATCATCATTGTGAACTTGTTTTGTTATTGTTGCTTTTTAGGAAAAGAAAATGACAATCTCACTTACCGTATACTTTTGGGCAACATTTTTGTTGCCCTTTTATTTTGAATTAATTTTAATTGAAATAAAAGATTTTTCAGATAGCATGTCAAAAAAAATTTACAAAGTCTGGAAAACAGCCAGCAACAATGGATAAAATTTCTTACTATGAGTATATACACGGTATAATCAGCATGATGCCTATCATTTAGGGCAAATTGTATTACTGGCAAAATTGGTTTAACACGAATAATTTAAAAACAAAAAATGATTGAATTACTCAAAACATTCTTTTTTTTATTTGCCGTTATTGATCCGCTTGGATCTATCCCGGTATTTTTAGAAGCCACAAGAGAAATGGACAATAAAACAAAAAAAAAGGTAGCTATTAAAGCTACTTTTATAGCTTCGCTAATTTTGTTATTCTTTATTATCATCGGCCAGGTAATAATGGAAACCATGCACATTACTTTATCAGCATTTCAAATTTCTGGAGGAGTAATACTGTTTTTATTTGCGCTCACCATGGTATTTGGAAATAAAAATATCGAAGAAAATAAAAACCTTATTAAGGATTACAAACACGTAACTATTTTTCCAATAGCCATTCCTTCCATCGCATCACCAGGTGCGATTATGGCAGTAGTACTATTAACGGACAATAATACATTTACATTCATACAACAGCTGGAAACTACCGGATTGGTAATGCTTGTTATGGTTACTACAGCTATTATGCTTTTAGCAGCAAGAAAAGTTCAGGAAAAAGTAGGCGAAGCAGGTATTATGGTTATCACAAAAATAATGGGGCTTATCCTGGCATCATTTGCCGTGCAAAGTATCTTAACAGGTATAAAAGAGTATTTCAAATTATAATTATTTATCGCCGAATTATAAAAATAAAACCCGGTAATAAGTACCGGGTTTTATTTTTAGCTTAATGAAAATTATAATAATAAGATTAGTAATAGAACAATAATAATAACAGCACCAACCGAAAGATAAATTCCCTGGCTATTTTGTGTTGATGCTTCCTTCTTTAATTTTTTCAATTCTTTACGCAAATCTTTTTTCTCACTTGTTGACAAGTTAGCAAGATCCATATTTTGGATGGCACCCAGGCGAGTTAAAATTTGTTCTTCCCTGACTTTATCATAAGTACTGTCTGATAAATTTGAAGCAGGGACAACGCTGGCACTCACAGGCAGTGTAAAAGAAATAAGCAAGGCAATAAAGCCGGCTTTGATTAGTTTTTTCAATGTCATGGTTTTAAATTATTAATTTATAATCGTTATAAAGAACCGCTAATTTTATGTAAAATAATTTTAATACTATTTTAAAAATGCAAACACAAAAAGACATACGTATTGCCGTATTAATTGATGCGGACAATGTGCCTTACTCTAATGTAAAAGGAATGATGGAAGAAATTGCAAAATATGGAACTCCTACCTTTAGAAGAATTTATGGTGACTGGACAAAACCTACCGTTTCCGGGTGGAAAAACGTACTGCTCGAAAATGCTATTACACCCATACAGCAATATAGCTATACCAGTGGAAAAAATTCAAGTGATTCTGCATTAATTATTGATGCAATGGATATTTTGTATTCCGGTGCGGTGGAAGGCTTTTGCATTGTCTCGAGTGATAGTGATTTTACACGATTGGCTACCCGGCTCAGGGAGGCTGGCATGAAAGTTTTTGGTATCGGGCAAAGGAAAACGCCTAATCCGTTTATAGTTGCGTGCGATAAGTTTATTTATATGGAGATTATCCCGGTTCCGGAAATGGCAGAAACTGAAAATGAGGTAAAAAATAAAAGAGTAAAAAAACAGGATACCAAACCCCAAGTAGATAAAATTAATAAGGAAACGCTTAAATTAATTGCTGCTACAATTAATGACCTGGCTGATGAAAATGGCTGGGCGTTTTTAGGCGATGTAGGAAATCTTTTATTAAAAAAACAACCCGATTTTGATCCGAGAAATTATGGCTTTTCTAAGCTCACTCCTTTGATAAGATCATTGCCGCAATTTGAAATAAACAGGGTAGAAACAGATAAGGATGGTATTAAGCTGGTGTATATCAGGAACAGGAATTAATTACAAAACAAAAAAAATGGGGCTGTCGGCTTATAACGTTATTCAGCTTCAGTTCCCGCTATCCGCTGCTACTCCTCACGCTTACACACAAATGCAATGCTTCGTTCCGGGGTATCCGCTGCCCGCAGCCATTCAACAATAAATCACTATTGAACTTTAAAGCAGACCACAGGCCCTGAAGAACATAAGGCTTTCGAAGGCATAGCCTTCGAAAAACGGGTCGAAAAGCAAGGTCTTTTTTTGTTACTAGCTTTTATATTTTACTACAGCAAATTCCGTCATGTGTCCGGTTAAAAATTCTCAGGATTAAATGATTATCTGACAGGTTAATATTTATCCCAATGTCCCGTAGCCGGAGACATTGCTCAGAATGAAAATAAATATTATATTTAATACCTTTTTCACTTTGTATAATTACTATATTTACTTTATTAACTAACTGTATGGATAAATATTACAAGCCAAGTGGCAGGTTTTCGCCAATATCAATTGTATTCTTAATTATTATATGTAGCATCGCAATCCCAATATTAGGGTTTTTATATTCCTATGCAATCTGGTACATTCCTTTTATCTATATTAATTTTATTATAACCGGGTTATTAGGTTATGCTACGGCATTGCTTATTAGCCGTACTGTAATACGACCAGGTAAAGTTGGAAATAATTTGATGAGCCTGCTGTTTGGGTTTATTGGAGGGCTGGCAGGTTGATATTTTCGTTGGGTGGTATGGGTAGATTTAGCAGTAAATGCGGGAACAACTTATGGAAACTCAAGAATAGGGATAACCATCAGCAATATTAATATTGATGAAGTATTGGCTTCGGCCGTAAAACCTGCAACACTCTTAGAGTATATACAGGATATTAATGCTATTGGTACATGGAGTATTAAAACTTTTACTGTTAGTGGTACTTTCTTAACTGTAATATGGATTATTGAAGCTTTAATGATTACGGGCATCCCTTTATTTATGTCTTACCTGGCAGCTAAAAAACCATTCTGTGAAATCGGCAATGTATGGTTTAAAGAAAAAATTTTGCCTCCCTTTCCGGTTATTAATGAAAAGGAAAAATTATTACAGACCTTGAAAACGGCTATACACATTTTTTTGGTGACCTATCAAAAGCCGACAATCTGAAAGATAGCCATAGCATTTTTACATTATATTATTCTGATAATGGAGAGTATTATTTAACCATCGTTAATAAAATAGCGAAGCTGGCAGAAAAAGGTAAAATTGATTTTAAAGAAGATATTATTATTGAATATATTTCTATCAACAGGGCACCTGCAGAAATATTGCTGGCAAAATAAACAGTATTTCCTCCTATAAAAGCTAAATAGCAGTACTGCCGATGAACGGATTGTGACACAACGATGATGCCATAAAAAACAAATGCTGGCAACAAAAAAAATTATTTTTCTACTCTTTTTGTACCACTATATAATTCATATTCCAATAACCTGCAATCAATTTTACTGGTATAAAATTCTATGCGGCGGCTGGGTTTTAGGCCTATTTTTTTTGCCAGCTCTAAATTTCCTGTAAAAATATACCCGGTGTAACCTTTGCAACTTTTTTTCATAAAATCGCCGATAAGGCTGTAGGTAATTTGCAAAGCTTCCTCCTCTCCCAACCTGTCTCCATATTCAGGGTTAAAATATATTATTCCATTTTCATTTCCGGGTATTAGTGTTTGTTGGAAATCACACACTTCAAAATTGATTAATTCTTCTACACCGGCAATGCCTGCATTAACTTTTGAAATATGAATTGCATCTTCACTGATGTCTGTGGCTATTATTTTAAATGAAGGATTATCAATTACCTGTTGTTCAATTCTTTTTATTGCATCTTCGTATATACTTTCCTGGTAGCCTGTCACATGCATAAAGCTATAGTTGGACCTGTATAAGCCGGGCTTACGGTTGGTAGCCAGCAAAGCTGCTTCTATGGCCAGTGTTCCTGAACCGCACATGGGATTAATAAAAGAAGATTTTCTGTCCCACTTGGTAGCCAATAAAGTAGCTGCTGCAAGCGATTCAAGCATTGGGGCTTTGCCTGGTATTTTCCTGTATCCATGTTTCGATAAAGTGTGCCCGGAGGTATCTACAAATAATTCTGCATAATCTTCTTTCCAATACAGATGAATTACGGCTTTATCCAGCTCCGGACCAGAATCCGGCCTGCTGCCGGTTTGCTTTCTGAACCTGTCTACAATAGCATCTTTTACTTTTACATTGGCGTATAATGAATTATTAATGCTTGGATTATCAACATTGCTTGTAATAGAAAAATAGCCGTCTTTCTGAATAATATCTTCCCAGGGAAATTGTAGCAGTGTGACATAAATATCCTCTGCATTATCGGCCTTAAATTCTTTTATAGAAAATAAAACCTGGCTGGCGCAGCGAAGCTCAAGGTTTAGCCTGATGCAGTCTTCCATTGTGCCTTTTAATTCTACTCCGGTTTGAAAAGTTCTTTCAATTGAAAATCCCAGGGCAATAATTTCCTGTTGCAGGTAAGGCGATAATCTTTTGCTGCATGTAACAATGATGCGGCTGGATATGTTGAATAGTTGCATATTACTGCAAACATACTTATTTATCAGTAGCAATAAGCTCAATGCACTTTGCCAGGCTTTCTTTCCAATGGGGTATATCTAAATGAAAAGTATTTTTAATTTTTGATGTGTCTAATATGGAATATTGGGGACGCCGGGCTGCAGTGGGATACTGGGCAGTAGTGATGGGATGAATTGCACAGCTGCTGTTTATCATTTCTTTTATAGCAATGGCAAACTGGTACCATGTAGTAACTCCTTCATTACAAAAATTATATATTGCATTTGCTGTTATACTTGAAGGATAATCTGTTACTATTTTTAATATAGCTTGCGCCAGGTCAGCTGCATAAGTGGGACAACCCTGCTGGTCACTTACTACATTAATACTTTCCTTTTCTTTCATTAAACGCAGCATGGTTTTTACAAAATTATTTCCGAAGCTGGAAAATACCCAGGATGTTCGAATAATAATTGTATCAGGATTATTTTTCAATGCTAATACTTCACCAGATAATTTAGACTCCCCATACACACTTAGAGGGTTAGTTATACTATTTTCCAGGTAAGGTATACCAGCCATGCCATCAAACACATAATCAGTAGAAATATGAATAAATTTTGCTTTAAATTCAAAACAAATTTTGGCTAAACTTCCTACGCTCATGGCATTAATTAAAAATGCATTTTCCTTTTCTGATTCTGCTTTATCTACGGCAGTATAAGCAGCACAGTTTATACAAAAATCAATTTTATTGTCATTAAAAAATGTAAATAGTGCCTGTTCGTCCTGAATAGGTAATTGTTCTTTTGCCGTAAAAATAAAGTTAAACTGTTGAGCAGTTTTGGCAAGCACCTGTAGTTCTTTACCTAACTGGCCATTGGCACCGGTTACTAAAATAGCGGGTTTATTATCTTTCAAAAGAAAAATTATTAGTATTGTTACTTAACGTATTGTACAGTGTATCTTTTTCAGAAACAATAGCTTTATCTAAAGGTATTTTCCAATCAATAGCCAGAGCCGGATCGTTATATAATAGCCCGCCTTCGCTTTCTTTATGATAAAAATTATCACATTTATATAATACTTCTGCGGTATCGGTTAACACGGAGTAGCCGTGTGCAAAACCAGCAGGTATAAGTAGTTGCTTTTTATTTTCTGCATCTAATTCAATAGTAAAAACACGGCTGTATGTTGGTGATCCTTTTCTTATATCAACTACTACATCCAAAATAGTACCGATTAAAACCCTGATTATTTTTACCTGTGCGTAAGGGTTAAGCTGGTAATGTAACCCTCTTATTACACCATAAGATGACCTGGCCTGGTTATCTTGTACAAACTTAATTTGCATGCCATTTTCACTAAATACTTTTTCATTATAACTTTCAAAAAAATAGCCCCTGCTATCTTCAAATATTTTGGGTTCAAAAATCATCAACCCAGGAAAATCAGTTTTAACAAAAGGCATACTGTTTACTTAAAATTTAGGAATATATGTTTTTAAAAAACTGCACTGTTTCAATAAGCCCGTCTTCAAATTTTTTTGTAGGCAAGTATCCTAACAGTTCTTTTGCCAGGCTGATATCTGCTAATGAATTCCTGATATCACCGGTTCTTGGTTCTCTGTAAGTGGCTTCAAAATCGCTGTTTAGATATTTTGCACATACCTTATATAAATAATTAATGGTAAAATTTTCTCCTACTGCTACATTATATACCTTATTAAAAGCTGCTCCATTATCAGTGAGCATCCCTTTTATGTTTACCTGCACTGCATTATCTACAAAAGTAAAATCCCTAGTTTGTTCGCCATCGCCATTAATATATACCGGTGTTTTATTTATAATGCCTTTTACAAATAATGGTATTACTGCTGCATAAGCACCGTCAGGATCTTGCCTTGGACCAAAAATATTAAAATACCTGAATCCCATTATATTGATCCCGTATACATCTGCAAATACCTGGGCATATAATTCATTTGCCTTTTTTGTTGCTGCATATGGGGATAAACAATTACCTACTTTATTTTCTGCTTTTGGTAAAGTTTCTTCGTCCCCGTATACAGATGACGATGATGCATATACGAAGTTTTTTACGCTATTATCCACAGCTGCTTTAAGCATATTTACAAAACCACCAACATTAACCTCATTAAAATAAACAGGTTCATTTATTGACCTGGGTACTGAGCCTAAGGCAGCCTGGTGGCTTACATAATCCATACCTGAGCATGCCTGCTGACAAATTTCAGGATTTCTTATATCACCTTCCATAAATTCAAAAGCGCTGTATTGTCGTAATATATCCAGGTTTTTTTGAAATCCATTTACCAGGTTATCTAATACCCTTACATTTTTGGCACCACTTTTTAGTAAGTATTCTGCTATGTGGCCCCCAATAAAACCTGCTCCCCCAGTTACTAAAAAAGTAGTCTCACTTAAATCTTTTTTATGAAAATCATTCATTGGTATTAGTTGTTTATTGATTTATTATCTAATGGGTATTAATTGTAAATTAATAATTTTTACAAACTCCAATACATTCTGCTGTTAATTTTATTCCTATATATACCTTTTAAATCTGCAATAATCGCTGATGATTTTGATATAGAAGAAAAATGAGCATCACTCAAATCTTTATAATGATTATGTGGCACAGTTATAATTACTGCATCATAATCATTAGTGATATCAGGTGTAAGCCCAAATCCGTATTCGTGTTTTAATTCATCACTGTCTGCATGAGGATCGGTAACATGTACATTTAATGAAAAAGATTGCAGCTCTTTTACTACATCTGCTATTTTTGAATTACGTATATCGCTTACATTTTCTTTAAAAGTGGCTCCCATTACCAATACCTTGGCATCTTTTACATTGCCGTTATGCTGAATAATATGTTGCAAAACTTTTTTAGCTACATAGCTGGCCATACCATCATTAATAGTTCTGCCGGCTAAAATTACCTGGCTGTCATAACCCAGTTGTTTAGATTTATAGGTAAGATAATAAGGATCTACACCAATGCAATGCCCTCCAACCAACCCTGGTTGAAACTTTAAAAAATTCCACTTTGTGCCTGCCGCTTCTAATACTTCAAAAGTATTAATATTCATCCGGTCAAAAATAATGGAGAGTTCATTCATTAATGCAATATTTAAATCCCTTTGCGTATTCTCTATAATTTTTGCGGCCTCTGCTACTTTTATGGATGATGTTTTATGGACACCGCCATGCACAACCAATTCATATACTTTTGCAATTACCTCAAGACTTTCTTTATCGCACCCGCTTACCACTTTTATTATACTGCCTAAAGTATGCTCCTTATCTCCAGGATTAATTCTTTCCGGAGAATATCCTATTTTAAAATCATCAATGTTTTTTAAACCTGACAACTTTTCAATAATGGGCAGGCAATCTTCTTCAGTGCAGCCAGGATAAACCGTGCTTTCGAATATTACATAATCCCCTTTCTTAATTACTTTGCCAATTGTTTCGCTAGCTCTTTGTACAGGCACCAGGTCCGGTATATTATGATTATCCACCGGCGTGGGTACTGCTACTATGTAAAAACTTGCTTGCTTTAATACTTCCAAATCAGCAGTAAATTCTATATCAGTATCATCAAATGCACTGGATTCCAGTTCCTGGCTGGGATCAATTTTATTACGCATCATTGACACTCTTTTTTCATTGATATCAAAACCAATTACTTTTATTTTTTTCGCAAACTCTAATGCAATTGGCAACCCTACATAACCTAACCCAATTACTGCTAACTTTCTTTTTTTGGCTAATAAATCTTGATACATTTTTGTTATTTTGTTACAACATTTGTTTGTCGATATGATTATAAACTTTTTTTAAACTCCTTAGGCATTTTAAACAATTCCTCTTTTGGTAAATTTTTAAAATATTCATATGTTTTTTTTAATCCCTCCATTCTTTTTACTTTAGGTTCCCAATTCAATAGTGCTTTTGCTTTTGAAATATCAGGTCTTCTTTGCTTAGGATCTTCTACTGGTAAATCTTTATATACAATTTTCTGTGTTGTACCTGTAAGCTTTATTATTTCACCGGCAAAATCTTTTAATGAAATTTCATCAGGATTTCCAATATTTACCGGCTCTGCATAATCACTAAGCAGTAGTTTATAAATCCCATCTATCATATCATCTACATAGCAAAAACTCCGGGTTTGGGTACCGTCGCCAAACAGTGTCAAATTTTCTTCACGCAAAACTTGTCCTATAAATGATGGTAATGCTCTTCCATCATTTAATCGCATACGAGGGCCATAAGTATTGAAAATACGTGCAATTCTTGTTTCTACCTTATGGAATGTGTGATATGCCATTGTAATTGCTTCCTGGAACCTTTTCGCCTCGTCATACACACCACGTGGCCCAACCGGGTTTACATTACCCCAATAATTTTCATTTTGAGGATGGACTAAAGGATCGCCGTAAACCTCGCTTGTACTTGCTACCAAAATCCTTGCATTTTTTGCCAAGGCCAAGCCCAGACAATTGTGAGTACCCAAAGATCCTACTTTTAATGTTTGAATAGGTATTTTCAGATAATCTATCGGGCTGGCCGGAGATGCAAAATGCAGGATATAATCCAGTTTTCCGGGCACATGTATAAATTTAGAAACATCGTGGTGATAAAACTCAAATTGCTTTAATTTAAAAGGTGCTGGATATTATTCAAATCGCCGGTAATTAAATTATCCATTCCAATTACCTCATACCCTTCTTTTATAAACCTGTCGCAAAGATGTGAGCCTAAAAACCCAGCCGCACCAGTTATTAAAACCCTGGCTGCTATACTGTTGCCGGAGTTTAATGGTGTTGATGAATTTATTATGGCCATTGAATTATATTTATTTTTACTTTACAATTTTCCTTCCAATACTCTCGTAATAAAACCCAAGCTTTTGCATTTGCAATAAGTCAAATAAATTTCTTCCGTCGAAAATTACCTTGTTTTTTAGCCTGGATGCCATTTTGTTAAAATCAGGAGTTCTAAAAACACTCCATTCGGTAGCTATTACCAATGCATCTGCATCCTGCAATGCTTCGTACTGTGTTTCGGCAAGGGTAATTTTATTGCCCAGTACCTGCCGTACATTATTCATAGCCTCAGGATCAAAGGCACTTACCAAAGCACCTTCAGCTAATAAAGCTTCAATAACCGTAAGGGCAGGGGCTTCCCTGACATCATCAGTACCTGGCTTAAATGATAACCCCCAAACAGCAATTTTTTTATCTTGTAAATTATTATCAAAATATTTTTTTATTTTAGAGAGTAAATGCAATTTTTGCATTTCATTTACCTGCATCACAGCATCCAGCATTTTAAAATTGTAACCGGTATTAGCTGATGATTTAGCCAGTGCCCGCACATCTTTTGGAAAGCAACTGCCACCATACCCGATACCCGGGAATAGAAATCTTTTGCCAATCCTGTCATCACTGCCAATCCCCCTCCGCACCATATCCACATCTGCTCCTAACCTTTCGCACAAGTGAGCTATTTCATTCATAAAAGTAATTTTGGCAGCTAAAAAGGAGTTAGCAGCATACTTAGTAAGCTCAGCTGATCTTTCATCCATAAAAATCACCGGGTTGCCCTGCCGTACAAAAGGGGCATATAATTCATTTAATATTTGCCGGGCTTTTTCACTTTGTGTGCCAATTACTACCCTGTCAGGTTTCATAAAATCATCTACTGCCACCCCTTCCCGCAAAAACTCGGGGTTGCTTACTACATCAAAAGGGATGGCAGTATTTTTAGCTATGGCTTCATATACTTTGTCAGCCGTACCTACAGGAACAGTACTTTTATCTACTATCACCATGTAATGATCGATGATTTTCCCCAATTCTTCAGCTACGCTTAATATATATTTTAAATCTGCGCTTCCATCTTCACCCGGCGGCGTAGGCAATGCTAAAAAAACTATTTCCGCCTCTTTAATACCATCTGCTAAAGAAGTTGTAAAACGTAACCGGTCTTCTTTAGTATTTCGGATAAATAATTTTTCTAATCCCGGTTCGTAAATAGGAACTATCCCGGCTGACAGGTTTTTTACTTTTTCCTGGTCGATATCTACGCAAATGACATCATTACCTGTTTCGGCAAAACAAGTGCCTGTTACCAATCCTACATACCCTGTTCCTACAACTGTGATCTTCATGCGCTTGGGCTTTTGAATTAATTAATTCAAGTTGCTAGTTATTTTATTAATTTTTTATTACAACTGTTATATTTTCTAATCTCTGGTTATATTGTTCTTTTTTGCTTGCCCAAAAAAGAACCAAAAGGGCACCAAACGATTACATCCCGTTTTCGGAATTGTTCCTGATTAAGCTTTAGCACTACTGTAATTTCAACTTTTGATCATTATTGTACAAAGTATAATTAGCAACTTGAATTAATTATTTACGAAAGCTAAAACTTTTGATACAATATAATTTTGTTGCTCTTCATCAAGCTCTGTATGGATAGGTAATGAAATTACTCTTTCTGTAAGCCAATCCGTTACAGGCAATTGGTAGCCTGCTCCTCCAAAGGATTCAAACATTTTTTGCCGGTGAGCAGGCACGGGATAATAAATCATAGAAGGCACCCCATTTTCTGCCAAAAATTTATTCATGGCATCTCTATTTAAATCATTTAATATCAAAGTATACTGATGGAATACATGATTGCTATTTTTTTGCCTGAATGGAACTGTTATTTTTTTATTACCTGCAAATGCCTTGTCATAAAAATCTGCAGCTTTTCTCCGGGAAGCGATATATTCATCCAGGTGTTTAAGTTTAATATCAAGTATAGCAGCCTGAATTGCATCCAGCCTGGAATTACAGCCTACCACATCATGATAGTATTTTTTTTGCTGTCCATGCGAAGCAATCATTTTAAGCTTTACAGCCAAATTTTCATCATCTGTAAACATTGCACCTCCATCACCGTATGCACCCAGGTTTTTTGAAGGGTAAAATGAGGTACAACCAATATGCCCAATACTACCTGTTTTTTTTACCTGCCCGTTACTAAAAGTATAATCACAGCCAATGCCTTGTGCATTATCTTCAATTACATATAAATTATGACTGGCAGCTATTTTCATTATTGTTTCCATATCAGCCGAATGGCCATATAAATGTACAGGAATGATGGCTTTTGTTTTTGCTGTAATGGCTTTTTCAATAGCAGCCGGTTCTATGCAAAAAGTTTTAGGGTTTACTTCTACAAATACAGGTTTGATACGTAATAATGCTGCTACTTCTACTGTGGCGATATAAGTAAACGATGGCGTAATTACTTCATCACCAGGTTGTAAGTCTAATGCCATTAAAGCTATTTGCAGCGCATCGGTGCCATTAGCACAGGGTATAACATATCCCGATCCGTTATATTTAGCAAGATTAGCTGCAAAATCGTTCACTACCTTGCCCCCGATAAATTCAGCACTTTCAAATACAGCTATTACAGCAGCATCTACTTCCGATTTAATTTTTAAGTACTGTGTTTTTGTATCTACCATTTGCAAGGGCCTCATAAGTAACTTTTTTTAACGGATGCAAAGATAAGCATTGAAATAATATGTAATAGTTTAGCATAATAGCTTATAATGCTATTTTGCAATAGATTTGCTTATAAAAAACTTCATTGTCAAAATTCATCTACCATATTTTTATTGGCCTTTATGCTTTGGGCATCAGGATTGCATCATTAGGAAATGCAAAAGCAAGAATGTGGATAACCGGAAGAAAAAACTTTCCCGCTATTCGGCAAACACTTAAAAATAATACTGTATGGATGCATTGTGCCAGCCTGGGGGAATTTGAACAAGGCAGGCCATTGGTAGAAAAAATTAAGATTTTAGATCCGGGGGTTCAAATTGTTATTACTTTTTTTTCTCCAAGCGGCTATGAAGTAATGAAAAATTATCCGGGTGCAGATTATATTTTTTATTTGCCGGTTGATTCTCCTTTGCATGCTAAAAGATTTATTGATAACATAACCCCAACACTCGTTTTATGGATAAAATATGAATATTGGTTTTATTATCTCAAAGAATTGAAAAAAAGAAATATTCCTGTTTTATTAATATCAGGAATATTTAGAAAAGAGCAGCCCTTTTTTAAATGGTATGGAGGAATATGGAAGGAAATGTTACATTGCTTTACACATCTTTTTGTTCAAAATGAAGCCAGCCGGGAATTATTACAGCAGTATTTTTCAATAACCAATATAAGCATAGCAGGTGATACACGGTTTGACCGGGTTATTGACACAGCTGATAATTTTGAACCTGTAAAAGAGATAGAAGCATTTATTGGCAATACTGAAGTTATTGTAGCCGGCAGTACCTGGACGGAAGATGATGAGGAATTGGATCATTATGCCAATACCAATATTGGTATATCATTTATCATTGCCCCACATGAAATTAGTAAGGAACGATTAACAGAATGTTTAAAATTATACAAACATTCTATGCTATACAGTGAATGGATAATAGCAAAAAAAGAATGGGAAGGGGAATATGTACATTCGCCTGTTGCCGGTATTAACTGCCTGGTTATTGATAACATCGGCTTGTTAAAAAGGCTTTATCAGTACGCTACTATTTGTTACGTAGGCGGAGGCTTCGGTCAAAGCGGCATTCATAATATCCTGGAAGCAGCTGTATATGGAAAACCGGTAATATTCGGGCCTGAATATGGCAAATTTGCTGAAGCAGCAGCGTTAATAGAAAAAGGCGGGGCAATCAGTATTGATTGTGCACTGGAACTGGAAAAGGAAATTAATGCATTATTAACAGATGAAAAATTATTAGCCGGTACAGGTAATATATGCAGGGATTATGTACGGGAGAATGCCGGGGCAACACATAAAATCATCAGCTATATTCAGGAAAACCGTCTTTTGATTAATTGATTAAATTGTTTGACTACAGGATTGCTTTCACTCCACCCTATTTTTACTTTCAATTCTCTTTGTATCCAATACTCTGCCTCCGGCAGAATGGTAAAATTGTTAATTGTTTTTATACTGCGTTCATACATGGGTTCATCACCTCTGAATAAAACATTTATAAATAAAGTCCGGGTATCTGTATCAATTGCTTTTTTCAGATCTCTTATTGGAACATGCACTTCAGTGTCGTTGAATGGTATAGTGTCTTGTATTAACTTATTATTTATAGAAGAATTCTCTGATAATGGAAGCGGTACTTCGTTAACATCTTTTTTATTATTATCTGAATGCATGGTATTGCCTGCATGATGTGCAAAAGTTGGCAGTTCATCATCAACTTCAAATAAAATATGTGGCTTATTTTGAACACTTAATTTATTAAAAGCCTGGGCATTGTTTTTAAGTTCCTTCAATTCAGCTTCAATTTCAGCTTCATCTATTTGCAAAATTTCAACAATTTTTTCAGAACTATTTTCAACAGGAGTGTTATGAGCACTGCATGTAGCTGTCGAATACGGCATTTCTATGGCAACACTTTGCTTTTTAATAAAAGAAATGCCTCCCTGTAAATGAAACAATTCTGACTGTAAAATTTGTACAGTCAGTAATAATTCATTTGCCGGAGCATGATTAACCAATTGTTGCTGCAGCTTATCGAGTAGTGTACCCACTCTTTCCATATCGGTTAATTTAATTAACAGTTAGGTAATTTATTTAAATTTTGACTAATGGCACTAAAACCATAATCTTTGCATTATTACCTTAAAGTTACAAACAGAATTTTAATAATTTTATTGTTTAAAGTTATAACTGATTTAAATTTATAGAAATGTTTATAGAACCGAGTTTACGCGGTGAAAGGAGAGGCTGGATTGAAGTTATATGCGGAAGCATGTTTAGTGGCAAGACAGAAGAATTGATCCGAAGGCTAAAACGGGTTAAAATAGCTAATTTAAAAGTGGAAATATTTAAGCCTGCTATTGATGTGCGGTATGATGATATAAAAATTGTCAGTCATGATACCAATGCTATTATATCTACACCGGTAGATAATTCCCAAACTATCTTATTACTGGCACAGGGAGTAGATGTTGTGGGTATAGATGAGGCCCAGTTTTTTGATGCGGAAATAGCCAATGTATGTGAGCAACTGGCTTTAAAAGGAATAAGGGTTATCGTTGCAGGCCTGGATATGGATTATACTGGGAAACCTTTTGGGCAGATGCCTAACTTATTAGCAATTGCTGATTATATCACTAAACTGCATGCTATTTGTGTAAAGTGCGGCAATATTGCCAATATCAGCTATAGAAAAATAAATGGGGATGCCCAGGTATTATTGGGAGAAAAGGATGTATATGAACCAAGGTGCAGGACATGTTACCATCAAAAGGATGAATTACAGTAATTTATACCCTGCTGCAAATTACTGCCCGATCATCCTCCCAATTTTTTTGGGTCATCCAATAACCTAATATTTCTTATACGTTTAGTGAAGGTCAGTAAGGTAAATATTATATTAAAAAGCCCCACTAATATTATGGAGGCCTGTGTGGAGAATACCGGAGTCGAACCGGTGACCTCTTGCATGCCATGCAAGCGCTCTAGCCAACTGAGCTAATTCCCCCCTTTAAAAAATTACACTAAAAACCACTGACCTCTTGCCCCCCGCCACATGCGGGGGAGCCGCTCTAGCCAACTGAGCTAATTCCCCCTTTAAAAATTACACTAAAAACCACTGACCTCTTGCACCCCGCCACATGCGGGGAGCCGCTCTAGCCAACTGAGCTAATTCCCCCTTTAAAAAATTACACTAAAAACCACTGACCTCTTGCACCCCGCCACATGCGGGGAGCCGCTCTAGCCAACTGAGCTAATTCCCCCCTTTAAAAAATTACACTAATAAACCACTGACCTCTTGCACCCCGCCACATGCGGGGAGCCGCTCTAGCCAACTGAGCTAATTCCCCCCTTTAAAAAATTACACTAAAAACCACTGACCTCTTGCACCCCGCCACATGCGGGGAGCCGCTCTAGCCAACTGAGCTAATTCCCCTAACTGAAAGATTGCAAATATATAACATCGAAAATAATATCATATAATTTTTTCTTAATCACGCAGGATATAAATTGGATTTAAGGCTATTTGTTCTATAGGCGGATCACCTTTTTCTAAACATGTGCTTATCAATTTAAGTTCAGCACTTAATGCAGCTATTTTAACAGTGCTATCTGTATGCTTAATAGTACTATCATCTTTATAATACTCATTGAAAAATTCAGTAGTGGTTTTGTATATTGCCAGAAAATAAGGATTTTTAGAAAAACGGCCTTCAATTATTTTGTTACCGGCATGCATTTCTTTATAAACATCTGTCCAAGGCAGATCTGGGTATATATGCCTGCAAAATGCAGTAGGCAATAATGTATATAATTCATTTGCATCAATCTCACTAATATCATTTGCAATCATTTCTGCTATTACTTTTTCATAATAATTTTCCTGGTCTGTACCAGTAGCCATTATTGTTATAGCCAGGTTAATTTTTTTTTCAAAATCACCCTGAACAGGCAACAAAAATAATTTTGGCTTGTTTCCAAATATATTTTTTAAGATCCCCATATGTTATTCTCCCCAAATTTCATCTTTTCCATCCAGCCATAGTTTTACCAAATCAGTAGTAACAGATTTTGGACGTTCTAACGGGAAGTTAAGTGCCCTGTCCCAACATAAGCTTGCCAATACTCCTAATGACCTGGAAACACCAAACAACACGGTGTAAAACTCATATTCCACCATTCCATAATGTACCAGTAAAGCACCGCTGTGTGCATCCACATTGGGCCACGGGTTTTTTATTTTCCCCATAGATTCTAAAATAGGCGGAACTGCTTCATAAATATTCCAAACCGTATTTACGAGTGAATCATCAGGTAAATGTTTTTTGCCAAAATCCATTTGCGCTGTAAAACGTGGATCTGTTTTGCGTAAAACTGCATGCCCGTAACCCGGTACCACTTTGCCTTCACTAAGCGTTTTTTTAACGTATTCCGCAATTTGTTCTTTAGATGGCGACTCTGTTTTCAAGTGCTCTCTCATTTCAAAAATCCATTTTATCACCTCCTGGTTAGCCAAACCATGCAGCGGTCCTGCCAGTCCATTCATCCCGGCAGCTAAAGCTAAATACGGATCACTTAGTGCAGACCCTACAAGATGGGTAGTATGTGCTGATACATTTCCACCTTCATGATCAGCATGTATAGTCATATACAAACGCATTAATTCCTTAAACCCTTCATCTTCATATCCCATCATATGTGCAAAATTTCCTGACCAGTCTAACAAACCATTGGGCTGGATATGATTACCATTTTTATATTTACGTCGGTAAATGTAAGCTGCTACCCTGGGCAAACGGGCTATTAAATCCATAGAATCATCAAAAACTGATTCCCAATAATCTTTTTTATTCATCCCTGCAGCATATTTTTTAGAAAAAATGCTTTCTGTTTGTAAAGCCATTATAGCCACCACAAATTGTGTCATGGGATGTGTGCTCACAGGCAGAGCTTCTATAGTGGCAAAAACATGATTAGGAACATGGCTGCGCCTTTGCCATACAGAAGTAAGGTGCTGTACATTTTCTTCCGATGGCAGTGTGCCGATAAGCATTAAATAAAACAACCCTTCAGGAAGTGGCTCTGAACCACCCGGGGCTTTTGGAAGCTTTTGTTGTAATTCCGGGATGGTATAACCTCTAAAGCGTATGCCTTCCTGCGCATCCAAAAGAGAAGTTTCGGTAACCAGTCCTGTTATCCCCCGCATACCCTGGTAAATCTGGCTTAGGGTAACTTCACCTATCTTTTTATTTCCATGCTCCTTTAATAAATCTTTTATTTCAGCAGCCAACTGGTCTGCTTTTAACTTAAATGTATCTTTAATAACTCCCATAAAATTGATTTTTCAAAATATTAACTTAGAAAACAGAATTATTAAACAATTGTATATAATTTATAATTCTGCTTTTGTGCGGCCTAAAATTACGTTGCGAAACATTGTAAACAAAACTTTTAAAACAAAGTTTAAAGAAAAGAATAAGAGCTTGTTTTAAAAATAAAAGTTTTATTACCCATTTTGCGGTTAGTGTGGACAATAACCGCGGCTGACCTCCGTGGCCGGTGTCCCCACCGGCCACTTTTAGTATATAAAATCCTATAAATTAAATTTTAAACAGGCTCCAAATAAATTACTTAGGCGCTTTGCGATATAAGTATACTGCCAAAATTCCAAATATTATGTTAGGTATCCAGGATGCCAATAAAGGGGTAAAATTTCCTTTGGTTGCAAATACAATTGAAAACCGGCTGAAGAGTATATAAAAAACACTGATTATAACGCCTATGGCTAAATGCACACCACTTCCCCCCCTTACTTTTCTTGTTGATAAAATGGCCCCGATAAAAGTTAAAATAATTACGGATACCGGTATGGCATCCCTGTTATACCTTTCTACCAATAAGGAACTCAACATTTCTGAACCACGGTTTTTTTCAAGATTAATAAATTCATTTAATTCAGGCGTGGCCATTTGATCTTTCAGGTAATCATCCCGGCGCAAATCCCTGGGTTTAAAATTATAGCTCACTGATAACGAATCTGAATATCTTATGTTTTCTGTAATGGCACCAAAATCTCTTTCCATTACTTGTTGCAGTTTCCATTTATTACTTACAGAATCCCACGAAAAATTAGATGCCCTTAGATTGTATATTAGTTTATTATTGGAAAACCTGTATAAAAAAAAAGTATTACCGGTTTTATAAGCAGTATCATAACCCCGTATCCCGGCATAAGCATTGCTATCAATCCTAAAATAAATATTACTTTTATAAGTGCCCGAATTTTCTCCACCGGGGCTAATATACTTTGCTTCAAAATCAGCCCATTTTCTATTGGCATTAGGTACTATATACTGGTATGCTGCCCATAGCGATGCTGCTAAAATTATGCTGCCTATCCAATATGGCAATAAAAGCCTCATAAAGCTTACTCCACTGCTTAATATTGCAATTATTTCTGACCTGCCGGCCATTTTGGATGTAAAAAAAATTACCGAAAGAAATACAAAAAGAGGAAAAAGCATGGCATCTATCCGTGGAATGAGGCCAAAATAAAAGTCGGTAATAATAATTTTCATTGGCAGTTTTGATTTTACAAAATCATCTGCGTGCTCACTAAAATCTACTACCACTACTATTGCTGTAAATAATAACAGGCAAAATAAAAAGGTGCTGAGAAATTTTTTTCAGTATATATCTGTCTATTTTTTTTTCATGCAATGGCAATGCAGGCAAAAGTAGTTTAATTAAATGTGGTAATAAAATTGAAAAAGGTTAAAATCATAATGCAGCTATTGCTTTTGCTGCAATCCACCCGGTGGTCCATGCATTTTGAAAATTAAACCCTCCTGTTACGCCATCCACATTTATTACTTCGCCGGCAAAAAACAAGTTTGGTAAAATATTACTTTGCATGGTATTAAAATCAATTTCATTTAGTTCTATACCACCTGCTGTAACAAACTCTTCTTTAAAAGTAGTTTTACCTTTTACTTCAAATACCTGTGCGCATAAATTTTTTATCAATTTGTTCTGCTCTTTGGCCGGAAGATCCGCCCAACGGATACTCATGTTAATTTCACTTTCTGTTAAAAAATATTCCCATAATCTTTGTGGCAAATAAAACGGGTTTCGGTTGATTATTTTTTGCGAAGCAATATCAAAACGCAATTTTTGCAAATGATCTTTTAAAGTTTGTTCATTATATGCAGGCAACCAATTAATTTGTATTTTATAATCATAATTTACTGAGTGAAAATATCTTGCACCCCAGGCAGAAAGCTTTAATATAGCCGGGCCGCTCAGGCCCCAGTGTGTGATTAACAAAGAGCCTTGCTCTGCTAGTTTTGTACTAATAATTTTTACCTGTACCTGTTCTACAGTAATTCCCATTAAACCGGTAATAGCATTTTGAGGAATATTAAATGTAAATAAAGATGGCACGGGCTCTTCTATCGTATGTCCTGTTTGCTGCAACCAGTTGAATTGTGATGATTTAGGAAAACCGCCACAGGCCACGCAAATAAAATCTGCCTGCAATATTTTATTGTTGTTTAATAATATATTAAATAAATGTTTCTCTTTTTTTATTTCCTGTACATCGCTATTCATTATTATTTGTACAGCATATTTATCAGCTTCGCTTACCAGGCAACTTATAATTGTTTCAGAAGTATTGGTTACGGGGAACATTCTTCCATCTGGTTCAGTTTTTAACAGTACACCTCTTTCTTTGAACCATTCAATGGTATCGGTTGTAAAAAAATGATGGAATGCTTTTTTTAAAAAACTGCCTCCACGGGGATATTTTTTAATCATTTCTGTAATGCTGTAACAGGCATGGGTAACATTGCACCTGCCCCCACCACTTACCCTAACTTTGCTTAATATTTTATTACTTTTTTCAAGGATGATAACCTCCAGGTTTTTATTAAGCCGGGCAGCATTTACCGCACAAAAAAAACCGGCTGCACCGCCACCGATTACGATTAACCTTTTTTTATTCATTTGCTAAAATTAAAGCAATTTGATGTGCCTTCTGTTTTAGTTTAGTATTATACAAGCAAAATTTTAGTAAACAAGACCTTTCCCAATAAACAGAAAACCCTCACAAAATTGGCGATATAATTCAGAAATTTAGTACATTCGTATAAGACTATTTTTTATAAATAGGCTATTTCGCAAGCATATAGATGTAATAAAAAACTTAACAATGAGACAAGTAACCTTACATATTACTGATAAAAAATTCCCTATTTTTATGGAACTGGCTAAAAGCCTTGACTTTGTTAAAAAAATTGAGGAAGAAGGACCGAAAGAACAAATTTTGCAAGGTATTAAGCAGGCTGTAAAAGAAATGAATTTAATAAAAAAAGGTAAATTAAAAGCCCGTGATGCAAGAGAAGTTATTAAAGAACTATAACATAAAAACAATACCACATTTTGACAAGCAATTAAAGCGGCTGGTAAAAAAATTTCATTCTTTAAAAACAGAATACCTTAATTTATTAGATAGACTTGAAAAAGAACCTACCCATGGCACTTCCATTGGTAATGATTGCTACAAAATACGGCTTTCTATTGCTTCTAAAGGTAAAGGCAAAAGTGGCGGTGCAAGGATAATTACCTATGTAGTGATTAATGATAAAACCGTTTTCTTAATTGATATTTACGACAAAAGCGAACTAGGGAATATTACTGACAAAGAACTAGCTATTTTACTGAAAGAAATAACAGAAACTTAAAATTGTCATGCCCAATGTCTTACCTTTCTTTATCTTGGTTAATATTTTATTGCTCTTTTCCCAAAACAACCACATCCAGGTTTTTATTAAGCCGGGCAGCATTTACCGCACAAAAAAAACCGGCTGCACCGCCGCCAATAACGATTAATTTTTTTTATTCATTTGCTAAAATTAAAAGCCAGGCTTTAAAGCCTGACTTCTTATGAATATAAAATATTTTACTTTATTTATTTATTGCTGCTTCTAATTTTTCTAGGCGTTGCAACAATTGACTGTTGATTTCTTTTTGCTCTTGCTTCTTTTTTTTAATGCTTCAATTTGTTGTTGTTGTTCTTTAATGGCTTGTAAAAGAACGGCAGACATCCTGGTATAACCAATGGATAAATAACCTCTTTCATCCACACTTACCAATTCAGGAAATTGCTGTTGTATTTCCTGGGCACTGAAGCCTATTTGCAAATCAGGTGAATTTGTATTGGTATTTTTAAAATGATAAGTGATCGGATTAATTGTTATTACTTTTTTCAAAACGCTTTTTAAAGGTGTAATATCTTTTTTCCATCTTATGTCTGAACCTTCTGTTAAGATACCAGCAATAAACATATTTCCATTGTACCGGATATATGCTGCATCACTTCTATTGTCAGTATTGATACCATTGCCTACCTGGAAAGCCCTGAAGTTAATATTTTCATCATTTGGTTGAACGTTTGAAACAACATTATATCTTCCTATAGCAAGTTGATCAGCTACATTAGCAATTGTCCTGTTTCCAAAAGCAACAGCAGTGCTACCATTAGCCTCACTAACGACTCCTGCTGCAAAAGAATTTGCACCATTGGCTTTGCTAAGAAACCCCGTTGCAAATGACCTGACCCCGTTAGCCTCCGCTCTTTCACCTGCTGCAAAAGAAAAGCTGCCAGATGCTTTAGTTTGTAGCCCCATTGCAAAAGCCGCATTTCCGGATGCTTCTGTTCTATCGCCCATTGCTACAGCATTTGACTCAGTAGCGTCTGTTCTAAAACCAGCAGCAAATGAATTTTCCCCTGTTGCAGCGGCCTCATCGCCCATTGCCATAGCATTTTTTGCAGTAACCAATGTAAGGCTACCTATCGCAAATGAATTTTCACCAAAAGCATTGGTTTGATCACCTGTTGCAAATGAATTAATTGCTGTTGCTCTTGTAAGATTTCCGGAAGCAAATGAATTTGAGCCCCCTGCTATTGTTTGAGTGCCTGCGGCCAAAGCAGCAGTTCCCGAAGCAATGGTCTGGGAGCCTGCGGCCAAAGCATAACTTCCAGAAGCTGTCGTTTTATCTCCCATAGATGTTGCTATATTTCCCGAAGCAAGCGTTTCATTGCCAAAAGCAATTGAGGCGGAATTAGTAGCCTGCGTTCCGTAACCAAAGGCTGCTGAAGCAATAGCGGTAGCCCTGGTATTAAAATTTGCAGCAAATGAAGCTTCACCAATATTAACATCATTCCATCCATCCGGAAGCAGATCATCTAATTTTCCTATCCTAAAAGCTGCTTTAACTGGGATGTACAGCATTTTAGTACCTTGCCCATTTAACGGAAAAGGTGTAACACCTGTGATAGTATTACCAGTAAAGCCTAATGCGCCGCCCTGGTATATCCCCCCCCAATTTTTTCATTATTTTGCCTGAATATAATCTCTTGATTATCTATGGTACCTAAAAAGTTTACCCCGGGATTGGTACCTGCATTACCTTCTAATAACCATCCGCTGGTAGGATTAGGGACTGTAGTTGATAACCGTACCCATACCGGCAAAATTTCATCTCCGCTATTGTAATAATACCCTTCTTCCTGGCCATTTGGTCCTTCAATTTTTGTATAAATTAATAAACTATGGGCAGGTTCTTTTATTGTTACTGCATCATTTATTCCTGTTAAAAAAGGTATCCTGGGTACTAAAAGTCCTTTATTAGCTGCTGAAATATCCAGCATTGCTGACCCATCTGCTTTGGCACCTGTGGCATTGATGCCCACATTTTGGGCAAATACGGAATGGAAAGAAAAACATATACTAAAGAATACCGATTTTTTTAGTACAGTTATGAATGTAGGTTTCATAATTGCTATTTAATTAAAATAAAAAAAAATATATTATTTTTTAAAAAGTTGTATTATTTCGTAAGTTAGGTTATATTTTTCATCGTTAACATTTATGTAACCATTGTATTGTAATTTTTATGTTATATTGATTTATTAAAATAACCAATTTCTTTATTAACGTATCTTATACAGCTATAGTATGGGTAAACGCTTGCTTGATAATTATTAACCAATAATGTAAGATAAACAAGTTGCAGGCATGGTACAGATTAATAGCGTTTATTAAATTATAATAAAAGATAGTCTATAATATAGTTAAAAATAAGTAGCAATTAACAGAAATGCCTTCTGTGTTAATCAATACATGTTTTCAGTTAACGGGTTTTTATGTATGAAAATTAATATTCTGCACAAAGATGTGCATTTGCTTTTTCTGCAATTTCTATTTCGGCAAAAGATGATAAAATATCGGCCTTGCCCCTTTGGATACAAACGGTATGTTCATAATGGGCAGCGGGTTTGCCATCCCTGGTCCGGATCGTCCAACCATCTTCATCATTATAAATTTCTTTTTTACCCATATTTATCATTGGTTCAATGGCAATAACCATATTTTCTTTGAGTTTAGCTCCGCTACCTCTTTTTCCGTAGTTAGGAACCTGGGGGTCTTCGTGCAAATCCCTGCCTAACCCATGACCTACTAACTCTCGTACCACACCATAACCATGTTGCCGCTCTGTGTATTGCTGTATGGCAAAGGCTATATCCCCAGTCCGGTTGCCATGCACGGCCATTTCTATACCTTTATACAAAGATGTTTTTGTTACATTCAATAATTTTTCACATCATCGCTAATTGGATTGATGGCAAAAGTGTAAGCAACTTGTCTCCATGAAATCCATTTTTGTACACACCAACATCTACTGATATTATATCTCCTTCTTTTAATTCATTCTTATTGGGAAAGCCATGCACTACCGCATCATTTACGGATATGCAACAAGTGAACGGGAAATCGTGATAGCCTTTGAAAGATGGAGCAGCAGCATTGTCTTTTATAAATTCTTCTGCAATATTGTCTAAAAATAAAGTAGTAGTTCCCGGCTTAATAAAACCTGCTACAGTAGCCAGGGCTTTGCTAACCAGTAAACAACTTTCCCTGATTAATTCAATTTCTTCTTTTGATTTATAATGTATCATGTATTTTTATTAAACAAACCCCGACGTTGATGGCCGGGGTTTGTAATATATTTAAACTTATTGAATTTTTAATGTTGCATTCAACTATACTATTTTAAAAATGCTCCTTATTGGTATACAGTACAAGTGAGTGACCCTGTCTCCGGACGGGGCAAGCTACAACGATGCTGCCATAAAAAACCGATGCTTGTACAAAAAAAATAATTTAATCAGTTTTATAAGCCTGGGTAGCAGCTACAGTTTGCCTGCCTTGTACCCTGCCACTACTCATTAATCCATCGTACTGGCGCATTAATAACTGGGTTTCTATCTGCTGCAATGTATCCAGGATAACGCCTACCATAATTAATAATGATGTGCCGCCATAAAAAGTAGAAAAGCCTTGTGTAATTCCCATCAACTCTGCAAAACCCGGTAAAATACCCACTAAAGCTAATAATATAGCTCCGGGTAAAGTAATCCGATCCATTATAGTACCTATATAATCTGCAGTAGGCTGGCCTGGTTTTACACCTGGAATAAATCCGTTGTTACGTTTTAAATCATCTGCCATTTGCTTTGGATTGAAGATTAACGCCGTGTATAAAAATGTAAAAGCTATTACACAGGTAGAATAAATAAGCATGTAAGCGCCGTGCTTATGGTCTGTAAAATACCTGGCCCAGCCTTCATTTTTAAAACCCGTAAAAACTGTAGGTAAAAATAATATGGCTTGTGCAAATATAATTGGCATTACGCCTGATGCATTTACTTTTAATGGTAAAAAATTTCTTGCCCCACCGATTTGGCGGTTGCCTACGATTTGTTTGGCATAACTAACAGGCACTCGTCTTGTACCCTGTATAAGCATTATCAAGCCCATAATTATGGCAATAAGAAACACTATTTCTATCAGCATAATTAATAAACCTCCTGCGCCCCTTGTAGTCCTGGTGCTCCATTCCTGTATAAAAGCTTGTGGCAGGCGGGATAATATACCCACCATAATAATAATGGATGTTCCATTTCCGAGCCCCTTATCCGTAATTTTTTCGCCAAGCCACATTACAAATAATGTTCCTACTGTAAGTATGATTACTGTAGATACCCAAAAATAACCACTAAATGATTGTAATATTGCGGCACCATAAGTTGATTTCAAATAACCAATATATGCCGCGGCCTGAAAAGCAGTTACGATTACTGCAAGATAACGTGTCCACTGGTTGATTTTTTTTCTGCCGCTTTCCCCTTCTTTTTGAATTTTGGCCATTTGTGGTACTAAAATAGTTACCAGCTGCATAAATATTGATGCGGAAATATATGGCATGATACCCAATGCAAAAATAGAAGCCCTGGAAAAAGAGCCCCCAACAAATGAGTCTAATAAACCAAGGATACCATTTTTAGGGTTTGCCCTTGAAAGCTTATCCAGCTCATTTGGATCTATACCCGGCAATACAATATGTGAACCAAAAGAATATATAAATATGAGCAATAGCGTGAAGGTAATTTTATTACGCAATTCTTCTATGCTCCAAATATTTCTTAGTGTTTGAAAAAGTTTCTTCACTGACTGATACGATTTAAATGTTGTGCACTAAACTAAAAGACCCCGCTATGCGTGGGTCGGATAAATATCGTGAATTATTTTACTATCTCCACTGTGCCTCCGGCAGCTTCAATTGCAGCCTTTGCTTTTTCACTTACGGCATTTACTTTGAAACTGAATTTACCTTTTAATTCACCATTGCCTAATACTTTTACATTGTCGAACTGGCTGATAAGGCCATTGATGTATAAATTTGGTAAAGAAAATTCTGTGATGCTATACTTTTCAGCTAAATGATCGATTTGACCAACATTTAATACTTTGTATTCTATTCTGTTATTATTTTTAAATCCACGTTTGGGGATACGGCGTTGAATTGGCATCTGGCCACCTTCATGGGCCATTTTGCTTTTATAACCTGCACGGCTCTGACCACCTTTATTACCTTTTGTAGAAGTTCCGCCTTTACCGCTTGCCTCACCACGACCTATTCTCTTTTCTTTATGTGTAGCGCCTTTTGCGGGCTTAAGAGTATGTAATTTCATTTTTTTATTTGATTTTGTACTTACGGGGTATCACCCCTCGCTTGTTAATTGATAATTTGTTAATTGATAATTGTATAAAATGATATTAATTCAGAAAATTATCCATTATTACATTATCAATTATACATTATGCTAATTCTTCTACCTTAATTAAATGGTTAACTTTTTTTACCATCCCCAGAATTTGTGGGGTAGCTTCTACTTCTACTGAAGCATTCATCTTTTGCAAGCCTAAAGCAACCATAGTTCTTTTCTGACGTTCAGACCTATCGATAACGCTTTTTACTTGTGTTACTTTTATCTTTTTCATAATAATGTTTTAACTGACGACCGACAACTGACGACCGACAACCGATTATCCGTTAAATACTTTCTTTAAACTTATATTACTTGTTTGTGCTACACCAATAGGTTCTCTTAAAGTAGCCAATGCTTTGAAGGTAGCTTTTACTACGTTATGGGGATTAGCAGATCCTAAGCTTTTTGCTAAAACGTCAGTGATACCAGCGCTTTCCAAAACCGCACGCATACTACCTCCCGCAATTACACCAGTACCATGGGCAGCGGGTTTTATAAAGACTTTTGCTGCACCTTCTTTAGCTAATTGATCATGAGGTATAGTGCCATGCATAATAGGAACTTTGATTAAATTCTTTTTTGCATCCTCAATGCCTTTTGTGATAGCTTCCTGAACTTCCTTTGCTTTACCTAATCCGTGACCAACTACTCCAGCTTCATTACCAACTACAACAAGGGCAGAAAAGCTAAAAGCACGACCACCTTTGGTAGTTTTTACAACGCGGTTTATGGCTACTACTTTTTCTTTTAATTCCAGCTCACCGGCCTTTACTTTATTTACAATTAAATTTGACATTTATTCTTTTAATTAGAAAGTTTACAATTAAAATACCAGCCCGCCTTCTCTTGCGCCTTCAGCCACAGCCTTTACCCTACCATGATAAATATAGCCGTTTCTATCAAAAACAACGGTTTTAATACCTAGTTCATTAGCCTTTTTGGCAATAGCTGAACCTACTAATTTACTTTTTTCAGTTTTAGGAGCCTTCTGAGCTTTGATGTCTTTTTCTCTTGAAGATGCTGATGCTATAGTTGCACCATTATTATCATCAATTAACTGTGCATAAATATCACTGTTGCTTCTAAAAACGCTTAGCCTGGGTTTAGATGCGCTACCGCTGATTTTCTTGCGGATACGGTATTTAATTTTTACCCTTGCACTACCTTTTGAATTCATATTCTTTTATTTTAGTTCTCCGATACTGCCGGAGGTTTTTATATATGCAGATTTGCCAATGTGCAAATGTGCCAATTAATAAGTTCAACCTATTTGCAAATGAGTATTTAAATAATTGCAATTGATTTGCACATATGCACATTTTCTCATTAGCACATTAATTACTTACCAGCCGATTTACCTGCTTTTCTTCTTAACACTTCACCGGCAAATTTAACACCCTTTCCTTTGTATGGTTCAGGTTTACGTAAGCTACGTATTTTAGCACACACCTGGCCTAACAATTGTTTGTCAATACTCTCCAATGTAATAGTAGGGTTCTGACCTTTCTCCTGTGCTGTTGTAATTTTTAATTCCTTAGGTATTTCAAATATTATATTATGTGAGTATCCTAAAGCTAAATCTAAAATATTCCCCTGGTTTGCTGCTTTATAACCCACACCTACCAGTTCCAGTTTTTTAGTATACCCTTCAGTAACACCTTTTACCATATTACTAATCAAAGAGCGGTACAAACCGTGCATGGCACGATGGCGAATCTGATCAGTCGGGCGTACAAATTCTACATTTCCTTCTTTTACCTCTACTTTAATATCCCTGTCAATAGATTGTTTTAATTCTCCTTTAGGGCCTTTTACAGTAACTACATTATCTGCACTTACCGACACTGTAACACCATTGGTGATCTCTACAGGTTTTTTTCCAATTCTAGACATAGCCGATTTAATTTATTTATTTAAACTTGATTTGTGTTCAGCCACGACTTAGGCTTAATTGTCAAATCATTTACCAATTATTAATAGATATTGCACAACACTTCTCCACCTACATTTTGCGCTTTTGCTTCTTTATCTGTCATTACTCCTTTCGAAGTAGAGATAATTGCAATGCCCAAACCATTTTTAACACGCTTAAATTCTTCTGGCTTTGCATAAGAACGTAATCCCGGGCGGCTCACTCTCTCAAGACTTTGAATAACAGGCAATTTAGTAGATGCATCATACTTCAAGGCAATTTTAATTACACCTTGTTTATTATCATCTTCAAATTTATATTTTAAAATATAGCCTTTATCATATAAAATTTCGGTAATGCGTTTTTTCAAATTGCTGGCAGGTATTTCTACAATACGGTGATTAGCCATTTGTGCATTACGGATTCTAGTTAAATAATCTGCTATTGGATCAGTTACCATTGTTATTATTTTATAATTTGCTAATGTGCAAATTTGCAAATGTGCAAATTAACCACACTGAGTTTTTTGTTTTAATTTTCCAATCAGCACATTTGCATATTTGCTAATTGGCACATTGTTTTACCAGCTTGCTTTTTTTACTCCTGGTATTTTACCTTGTAAGGCCATATCACGAAACATATTTCTAGATAATCCAAAATGTCTCATATACCCTCTGGGACGGCCGGTAAGCTGGCAACGGTTTTTTAACCGCACAGGTGATGCATTCTTCGGTAATAAATCCAAAGCTGCATAATCTCCTGCTGCTTTTAAGGCTGCTCTTTTTTCAGCATATTTAGCATGCATTACTTCACGCTTCCTTTGCCTAGCTTCAATTGACTTTTTTGCCATATTTTCTTAATTTGTATTATAATGATGATTGATAAAACTTATCAGCCAGTCAACTTATTTTTTTACATTTTTAAAAGGCATGCCTAATTCTTTTAGCAACTCAAATGCTTCTTCATTGGTAGAAGCTGTAGTTACAAAAGTGATATCCATACCGGTAATTTTATTTACTTTATCAATATCAATTTCAGGAAAAATGATTTGCTCAGTTACACCTAATGTATAATTTCCACGGCCATCAAATGATTTATCATTGATACCTTTAAAATCACGTACACGTGGTAAAGAAACTGAAACCAGCCTGTCTAAAAACTCATACATTTTTACGCCCCGTAAAGTAACCCTTGCACCAATTGGCATGTCTTTACGCAATTTAAAGTTTGAGATATCTTTTTTAGATTTAGTTGCCATTGCTTTCTGACCAGTGATGTTTGACAACTCATCAACAGCAATATCAATTAATTTCTTATCATTTACAGCCCCGTTTACACCACGATTTAAGCAAATCTTGGTTAGCTTTGGAGCTTGCATTACAGTTTTATAACTGAATTTTTTCATTAAAGCAGGTACAACTTCTTTTTTGTACTTATCTGCTAATCTTGGAGTGTATGTTGTTGTGCTCATTATTTTATTGCCTCCCCTGATTTTTTTAGCGATTCTAACTAATTTTCCATTTTCCCTGGTACGTTTAACCTTACTAGGTGCACCGGCTTTGCATCCCAAAGCATCACATTGCTAATAGCAATAGGCGCTTCTTTTTTTATGATACCACCTTTTGTATTTTGGGCTGTAGGTTTGGTATGCTTGGTTACGATGTTTACACCTTCTACCAATACACGACCTTTTTCTAAAATAACCTCAAGCACTTTACGTGGTTTGTATTCAATTACACCTTTGTCGTTTTTCTTTGGGCGGGATTCGCCGGAGATAACCACTACAGTGTCGCCTTTTTTAATGCTGAATTTGGGTTTAAATCTTGTACTCATTTTATTAATGTGCCTTACGGCTTTTTTTCTTTTTTGTTACTAGCTTTTTCAACTTTAGTGATCATCGTGTCACCACTGGCTATATATTCGTCAAAGTAAACGATAAACGTTAAATATTTTTCTCACATTTGATCTCTCACCTTTATTCACTTTTACATCTACAACACTTCCGGAGCAAGCGATATAATTTTCATATATCCTTTATCCCTTAACTCCCTGGCCACTGGTCCAAAAATACGTGTCCCTCTTGGTTCGTCAGATGCATTTAGCAATACAACTGCATTATCATCAAACCGAATATAAGAACCATCTTTACGACGCAACTTATTTTTAGTTCTTACAATTACAGCTTTGCTCACCGTACCTTTTTTTATACCCCCGGCAGGCATTGCATCTTTTACTGTTACAACAATTTTGTCACCGATTTTGGCGTAATCCTGGCCACTATTGCCTAGCACACGGATACACAAAACTTCTTTTGCCCCACTATTATCTGCTACGTTTAACCTGCTTTCTTGCTGAATCATATTTTTAAGCTTTGAGCCGCAAGATGCAAGCCGCAAGATGCGGACTTTTAACCTTTGGCATTCTTTAATATTTATTTTTACTTGTACTTAAGCTAATGCTTGAAGCTGATTATTTCACTTTTTCTACCACTTCTACCAATCTCCAACGTTTAGTTTTGCTCATTGGGCGGCTTTCCATTATTTTAACAGTATCACCAATGCTACACTCATTTTTATCATCATGAGCATGAAACTTCGTAGATTTTTTTACGAATTTACCATACAAAGGATGCTTTACTTTCCTTTCCACTTTTACAGTAATTGTTTTATCCATTTTATTACTGGATACAACACCTAATTTTATTTTTCTTAAATTTCTTTCCATTATACTTTGATTTATGGTTTTAAGCCACAACTTGTTTTTGTTTTAAAAGGGTTTTTAACCTTGCAATATCCCTTCTCAATACACGAATGCTCTGAGGATTTTCCAGGGGAGAAATCGTATGAGCAAAAGATAATTTTTTCATACGCAATTCATCTTCCTTAATTTTTGCTTGCAAATCTTCTGCACTTAACCCGTTCAGGCTTTTTAAAAAATCAACTTTTTTAGACATCTTTTTTAATTTAATATGCAAATTTGCAAATGTGCTAATATGCAAATTTATAACTATTGGTATTCTTTAATTTGCACATCTGCATATTGGCACATTTGCAAATTGTTTTTTATGCTTGATAATCGTGACGAACTACAAACTTTGTTAAAATAGGTAGTTTTTGTGCTGCCAAAGCAAACGCTTCTTTTGCAACTTGCTCAGATACACCATCAGCTTCAAATAAGATCCTTCCTGGCTGTACAATAGCTGCCCATCCTTCTGGATTACCTTTACCCTTACCCATCCTTACCTCTGCAGGTTTAGCAGTAATTGGTTTATCAGGAAATATTCTTATCCATACATTACCTTCACGTTTCATATGACGAGTCATAGCCTGACGTGCACTCTCAATTTGACGATTGGTTAACCAAACACTATCTAATGCTTTTAATCCAAACGTACCAAAGGCTAAAGTTGCACCTCTTTTAGTATCACCTTTCATTCTGCCTTTTTGAGTTTTTCTGTGCTTTGTTCTTTTTGGTTGTAACATTTTTATTAATTTAATATGCAAATTTGCTAATGTGCCAATCTGCAAATTTAATAATCCATCTAATTTTTGTTCTCATTTTGCACATTTGCTAATTGGCAAATTTGCAAATTAATTCCTTCTGCCTCCTCCGGCGTTACCGCCACCTCTGTTTCCGCCTCTGCGATCTCCACCGCCACCTCCGCCTCTGCGGTCATCCTCTTCTATCTGGCCTGTCAAAGCGCTCTTGCCTATCACCGGCCTACATTTTTATCATTGCCTATTACATTGGGATTAAGATCTCTTTTGCCAAAACTTCGCCTTACAGATCCAAACTTTGATACCGATTTTACCGTATACAGTTAAAGCAAATACATTTGCATAATCAATATCCATACGTAAAGTATGTAATGGTGTACGGCCTTGCTTGATTTCTTCGCTACGGGCAATTTCTGCTCCGCCCAAACGACCGCCAACTTTTACTTTAATCCCTTCTGCACCCATTCTTAAAGCCGATGCAATTGACATTTTGATTGCACGCTTATAATTAATACGATTTTCAATCTGGCGGGCAATGGTATCTGCAACTATGTTTGCATCCAACTCCGGACGACGGATTTCCAAAATATTAATTTGAACATCATCCTTACCGGTTAATTTTTTTAATTCTTCTTTAATCCTATCAACTTCTCCACCACCTTTACCAATGATAATTCCGGGCTTTGATGTATGAATAGTAACAATTAACTTATTGAGTGTACGCTCGATAACAATTTTAGCTATACCGCCTTTATTTATACGAGCATTAAGATAATTCCTGATTTTATGATCTTCAACCAGTTTTTTAGCAAAATCTCTTTTGTTACCGTACCAATTACTATCCCAACCACGAATGATTCCTAACCTGGCACCTATCGGATTTGTTTTCTGACCCATATTTGGTTTTTAGTTATTTGTATTTTTTGATCCTGATTCTTTTTTAGCTGCCGGAGCTTTAGCCTTTTTAGTAGCAGTAGTTCAGTTTTGCTTTACTTTCTCAGCTGTTTTGGCTAGGTTAACTGCGTCTTTTCTTTGCTTCAGTTGCTGCCATATCAACTATAACTGTTACATGGTTGCTGCGCTTGCGTACCCTGTAACCACGACCTTGTGGTGCAGGACGCATACGTTTGATAACCCTTGCTCCATCTACAAAAATAGTTTTTACTATTAATCCTGTTTCATCTCCGCCTTCATTTTTTTGCTTCCAATTGCTGATAGCTGATACAACCAGCTTGCGTAAAGGAACTGCCGGATGCTTTGGATTATGTTCCAAAATAGCCAATGCCTTTTCTACATTTAAACCCCGTATCAAATCTACCAGTAATCGCATTTTACGAGGTGAAGTGGGATAATTATTTAATTTTGCTACTGCTTCCATTTAAATATGTTTGTTGTTTGTGGCTTATCGTTTCAAAGTATTCATTTCAAACTTTAGCCCTACTTATTACTACATTTTTTTGCTTGAATGACCTCTGAAATTTCTTGTTGGCGCAAATTCTCCTAATTTATGTCCAACCATAAATTCTGTTACATATACTGGAATAAATTTATTTCCGTTATGTACTGCAAAAGTCTGACCTACAAAATCAGGGGTAATTGTACTTCTCCGGCTCCAGGTTTTAATTACACCTTTCTTAATTTTACCTTCTGCCATACCCAAAACCTTGTTTTCCAAATTGGCTTCAATGTAAGGGCCTTTTTTTAATGAACGACTCATAATGTATTTGTGTTTGTTTATTTTCCCCGGGTTACCAGAGACATTTTAACAGTGATAACTATTTATTACTTAATTTCTTTCCGTTTCTTCTTTGAATGATCATTTTATCAGATCCTTTTCCTCTTGTACGGGTAATTTCTCCTTTAGCATATTTACCTTTCCTGCTACGTGGATGTCCGCCCGAAGCTCTACCTTCACCACCACCCATCGGATGATCCACAGGGTTCATGGCTACTGCCCTTGTTCTTGGCCTGATACCTTTCCACCTGTTTCGGCCTGCTTTACCCATACTCTCCAGATTATGATCGCTGTTGCTGGTTACACCAACAGTTGCATAACAATTAATCAAAATTTTTCTTAACTCACCACTTGGCATTTTTAGTACCGCATATTTTTCTTCCTTATTGCTCAACTGGGCAGATGTACCTGCACTTCTCACTAATATACCACCCTGACCAGGTTGCATTTCAATGTTATGAACATTAGTACCTAAAGGCATATTTTTCAACATTAATGCATTTCCTAATTCAGGAGCAACTGCATCACCACTTATTATTGATTGGCCAACCTGCAAACCCTGAGGAGCTAAAATGTAACGCTTTTCCCCATCCGCATAATTAAGTAAAGCAATAAATGCGGTACGGTTCGGATCGTATTCAATTGTTTTTACAGTAGCTGGTATATCTTTTTTATTCCTTTTGAAATCAACCATGCGATACATGGTTTTATTTCCGCCACCCATATATCTCATTGATCTTCTGCCCTGTGCATTACGGCCAGCAGTATTTTTTTGTTTTTCCAATAAACTTTTTTCGGGTATATTGGTAGTAACTTCTGCGTAAGCATTTCCTATTCTCCAACGAGTACCGGCTGTAACCGGTTTGTATTTTCTAAGTGCCATTATTAATTACTTTTATTTGTCAAAACTTTGCGGTGCTGACCACCATTCTTTATTATTTTTTTCCTCACCTTCAGTTCCTCTCCAAAGGAGAGGATAGGACTTATATTCCTGTTCCGTATATATCAATTGTTTCACCTTCTGCTACAGTAATGATTGCTTTCTTTTTTGAAGGCTTGCGGCCAACAATAAATCCGGCTTTAGTATATTTTGCTTTTGCTTTAGAAGGCATAACCAATGTGTTAACATTGCTAACCTGCACCCCGTAAAATTCTTCTACGGCTTTTTTAATTTCCAATTTATTCGCTTTTTTATCTACCACAAATGCATAACGATTTTGCTTCTCGGTTTGCTTATTTGCTTTTTCAGATAAAATCGGTTTTACTAATACGTCAGACAGTTTCATAATACTAATTTGATAATATGCTAATTAGCTAATTTGCTAATTTTTTATTTAAAAATCTCTTTTTTTTATTAGCACGTTAGCATATTTGCTAATCAGCTAATTGACTTATGCTTCTACATTTTCTTCACTAAAAATCTTCGCTGCATTTTCTGTTATTACAAGAACATTCGCATTCATAATATCATAAGTGTTTAAATCACTTAATAGAGTTGTACATACAGAAGGTACATTGCGCAAGCTCAGGTACACATTATCATTATACTCTGGCAATACTACTAATGCTTTTTTACCTGTTATATTTAAGCTTTTTAAAATTCCTGTAAACTGTCTTGTTTTCGGTGCGTCCATATTTACATCTTCCAATACCACGATAGCATTCTCTTTTGCTTTATAAGCCAATGCACTCATTTTAGCCAAATCTTTTACCTTACGGTTTAATTTGATATCATATGTATGAGGTTTTGGCCCAAAAATAGTACCCCCACCTTTATACAACGGATTACGTAAATTACCTTTACGGGCACCACCTGTTCCTTTTTGCTTATGTAATTTTTTAGATGAGCCGTGTACTTCCATACGGGTTTTTACTTTATGCGTACCTTGGCGCTGGGCTCCTAAATATTGCTTTACGGCAAGATAAATCACATGGTCATTAGGCTCTATACCAAATATTTCTTCTGGTAGCTCGATTGTCCTGCCGGTTTTTTTCCTTCTATATTTATTACATCTACTTGCATCTTTTTTCAATTTGCTAATGTGCTAATCTGCTGATGTGCTAATTAATACATTCGATTTAAAATTTTTTCCCACTTCTCATTAACATATTAGCGCATTGGCTAATTAGCTAATTGATTTATTTTTGTATTAAAACGATTGAACCATTATGGCCTGGTATTGAACCACTAATTAATATGTAATTTTTTTCAGGGAAAATCTTTACCACTTTTAATCCTTTTGTTTTAACCCTGTCGCCTCCCATGCGGCCAGCCATACGCATACCTTTAAATACACGACTTGCATCGGAAGAGTTACCAATAGAACCCGGAGCCCTTGACCTGTCATGCTTACCATGGGATTGACCACCAACACCGCTAAAGCCGTGACGCTTAACCACACCCTGGAAACCTTTACCTTTTGAAGTACCTACTACTTCAACTTTATCACCTTCGGTAAAGATGTCTACAGTAATGGTTTCACCCACACTTTTGTCTATTTCGCTATTGCGTATTTCCTGAACGAATTTTTTTGGAGAGGTTTGAGCTTTGGCGAAATGATTTACCTCTGATTTGATGGAGTGTTTCTCTTTTTTGTCGCCGAATGCAATTTGGAGTGCATTGTAACCGTCGGTTTCAACGGTTTTCTTTTGTGTAATTACGCATGGGCCTGCTTCTATGATAGTACCGGCAGTTTGCTTGCCTGTGGTATCAAAGATGCTGGTCATGCCAACTTTTTTGCCAATAATACTTTTCATTGTATGTATTTTATGTCCAGCGCTCCTATTAGCTTCGACAAGCTTAGCTTGACAGGAGATAGACGTTCATATTTTTCTTAAGAAGAACTTAGCCTGCGCCTTTCCGCCTGAGACGGATGGTTCATCAAGCTTTGATCTCAACATCCACACCACTTGGTAAGTCTAACTTACTTAAAGCATCTACCGTACGGCTGCTGCTGGTGTAAATATCTAATAAACGTTTGTGCGTACAAAGTTGGAACTGCTCACGTGCTTTTTTGTTCACATGCGGAGAACGCAACACAGTAAAGATTTTTTTATGTGTAGGTAAAGGTATTGGACCTGTTACCACCGCCCCTGTACTGCGTACTGTTTTTACAATCTTTTCAGCTGACTTATCTACTAAATTGTGATCGTAAGACTGTAATTTTATTCTGATTCTTTGTGACATATATAAAGAACTTTTAAATTCCTCTTTTTAATTTGGAGTGCAAAGGTAAGTGCTATTATTATATAACCAAAATAATTTTAAAGTTTTTTTAATCTTTTAATCAATTGTAGATAAATAAGTTACTTACCCCCCTCAAAAAATGCAATATAATCTTTTAGAATGCTTTTTTCTTTTTTTGTCAGGGTTTTGATATATCTCATGTATTGCTTTTGGAATACGGTATAATCTTTTATAGTAACAGCAACTAAACCTGCCCTGTTAACATATTTTAATTTAAAAGCACCAAATGCATTTTGAATGATCTTTAATTTAAAATTTTTAAAATTTAAATAAATAAGGCAGCTGGCAAAATTTTCAAATGAAAAACTGATGTTTGTTTTTAAGTATAAAGATGTTTTTATTGAAGCCGCCGATTTGCCAGGATTAACCTTACAAACCGGCATTCCCCAATTATTATTATAAATTACAGTAACTGATTTTGTATGATAGCAAATATTATGTGATGAAAACAGCCCTTTTTGTATGCAGGAAGACCAACCAGCCGTGCATTTAAAATTTTTGTTGTGTACGGCTTTCCTTTTACCGCCTGGCTGTGCTAAAATTTTCCCACTAAATAATAATATGAAAACCAGGTATGCAATTGCCTTTATCATTGATATGTTTGTTTACAGGTATAATATATGTGGGTTTGAAAGTTGTTAATGCAGAAGTTTAGAAATTTTCTAATAGAATTAGTAACCTACACGATAAGTACTACTTGATTTATGAAGAAGAATTTCTATCAAATTTTAAAAGAGGCTGCCCTAAAAAACTAAACAGGCAGCCTCACCACAAAAACAAAACCTTTGGCAATAGCGTTCTTAAAAAAGGTGTTCTTCAAGATTAGCTTTTTGCCATAGCAAAGGTGGGTAACCCTGAATTTTTAGCAATGGGAAAAACAACAGATTTTGAGGGGATTTTTCTTACGGAAAAGAAGTTTTTTCTTTTGATTAGCCATAAAAAAACATAAAACGTGTTATATAATGTTTAAATAAAATGTAGTAACATCAAATTTAAAGTATTACAGCTCTCTTTTTGACAATTACTAAAAAGTAATTATGCCATTTTTTACTGCGTAAATTGCGAGCCCTACCCTGCTTTTTACATCCAGTTTTTCAAAAGGGCATCCCTGTAATTATCTACTGTACGTGGAGTTAAATGCATAGTAGTAGCAATTTCTTTATATGTCATATCGGTACTGGCAAGCTTTAAAAATTGAATTTCCACTTCAGACAAAATTGTTTTTTCAATAGATGCATTAATTGTTTTCTGAAAAAAAGCAGTAAGCTTACCGGTTGTATTATGCGAATAATAGTAACCGTTATTAGCAACAGCGATGATAGCCGCTTTCAATTCATCCGGGTGAACATCTTTTTTTAAAAATCCTTTAACTCCGGCCTGCAATAAACGTATTAATGCAATTTCTGAATCGTACATGGTAAGTATAAGAATTTTTACAGCCGGGTGATTTTCATGCAGCCACTTTGCCGTTTCATAGCCATCCATTCTAGGCATATTAAGATCTAAAATTGCAATATCAGGCTGCTCACCCTTCATTGCCACCTTTACTTCTTCGCCATTGCCGGCAAGATGTATTACACTGCATTCTTCAAAACCATCAATAAGCGAACCCAATGCATTTCTTAAAAGAATATGATCATCCGCTAATAAAACTTTATACAATTTTGGCATTTTCATTTTTATTATAAGGTATTTCAATGTTTATAAATGTGCCTTTTCTCCTGTGGCTTTCTATTACAAAAACACCGTTTAATAAAACGGTCCTCTTTTCCATATTTTGCAGCCCGGTGCCAACATGGTTATCCTGATATTTACTAAAACCGATACCATTGTCTCTTATTTTTAATACAAGTGATACAGGGGTAAAATCCAGAGTAACATCAATGACCGTTGCCCTGGCATGCTTTAATATATTGTTTATCGCCTCTTGTGTAATCCGGAAAATAATCAGCTCCCTGTCTGAATCAAAAAATCGTATTGCCGGAAACAACAAATGAAATTTCAAAAATTTTTAATTTTTTTAGCTGGGTGATTTCCGTTTCAAGCGCTTTTATCAGCCCGTTGCCCAATATTGCCGCAGAACTCATGCTGCGGCTAATATCCCTTAGCTCAGTTATTGATTCAGATATAATATTAACCGAATCTGTTACATTGGATTTTATTTTACTTTCCTCGGGAAGATTAAGTGTGTTTAATAACAATTTTGCAAGCGTCAGTTTCTGTCCGATATTATCATGTATTTCTCTTGAGATGTTTTGAAAAGTTTGCTCTTGTATTTCTATCTGTGATTGTAACAATGAGTTTTGATAGTTTATTCTTAAAGTTTCTATTGCCTTATAATAATTATTTTGCCTTTCCTGGTATTTATAAATAATTAAGGCTACAAATACTGTCATTACCAGTATTAATGAAATAGAACCTATTATAAAAATTATAACCCCTTGTGAAATGGTGCCGGACATAAATACACTTTTATAAAAAATTTAATACTATTCACTAATGTTTAAATACAGGTATCCACATTAAAAAATAAACTACATACGAGTACAATAATAGGCACTTTTATTAAAGTAGAAAGAAGAAAAACAACAGAATTTTTGGGTGTTTTTCCCATTGCTGCAATCTTGGGATAGCAGACATTTGCTTTTGTAAACAGAAAAACAACAAGTATTGCAACCTAAATATTATATAAAAAACTACCTGATTGGATTGATTCTGCTAAGCTTTAGCCTTACTGGCCAGGCGCAGCAATCAGACAGCACCATTCAAACTTTACAACGCCTACCTGTAAAGTATCTTACAAAAATTGATGATAAAATAGATAAATACAGCAGCCGTATTACTACGAGAACCCAAAAGGCTTTGGAAAAGCTTAGCCGCTGGGAAGGTAAAATACAAAAGCTGTTAAATAAGGTAAACCCCGAAGCTGCACAAAGATTATTTGGGAATGATCAAACTACTTTCACTACACTTTTAAATAAGATAAAGGAAGGCAAAACCATTGCAGGAAACTACCAGGCTCAGTATAATGAGTACAGGGATAAGCTGACTAGCAGCTTAGGCTATTTAGAACAGCAAAAAGAAAGCCTTGATAAACAACTAATGCAACCTTTAAGCGCTGCCACCAAAAAACTCGATGCATTAGAACAGGATATCCAAAACAGCGAAGCTTTGGAAGCCTTTATTAAAGAAAGAAAAGGACAATTGATAGATGAATCCCTGCAATACATTGGCAAAAGCAAATACCTGCAAAAGATTGATAAAGAATCTTATTACTATATCGAAACCATAAAAAACTATAAACAGCTGTTCAGCGAACCAAAAAAAGCAGAAGAGCTTGCTTTAAAAATATTAAATAAGATTCCTGCTTTTACAAAGTTTCTACAACAAAACAGCCAGCTGGCGAGCATGTTCAGAATGCCAGGAGCTCCAATAGACCCTCAAAGCCTTGCTGGTTTGCAAACAAGGTCAAGTATAAATGCATTGATACAAGATAGAATTGCATCCGCTGGACCTAATGCACAAGCACAAATCGCTCAAAATATTCAACAGGCACAAGCACAAATACAGCAGTTGCAGGATAAAATCCTACAATCAGGGCAAAGCAGTTCGACAGATGAACTACCCAACTTCAAACCCAACAATCAAAAGACAAAAACCTTTAAACAAAGATTAGAGTTTGGTAACAACTTTCAATTTGGAAAAAACAACAGCTATTTACCAACAACAGCAGATATAGGTTTAAGTGTTGGTTATAAAATCAACGACAAATCGATTATTGGAATTGGTGCAAGTTATAAGTTAGGATTAGGCAGTATACAAAGAATTAGTATCACTCACCAGGGTATAGGGTTAAGAAGCTTTGTAGACTGGAAATTAAAGAAGCAATTTTTTATAAGCGGAGGTTATGAAATGAACTACCAGGCACAATTCAAAAATATTGCTCAACTTAATAATTATAATAGTTGGCAATCTTCCGGGCTAATCGGATTAAGTAAAAAAATAAAAGTACAAACCAAATGGTATAAAGGAAGTACCATTCAAATTTTATATGATATGCTAAGCAATCGACATATTCCTGTAAGCCAGCCTTTTATTTTTAGAGTAGGCACTACGTTATGATGATATTTAAACTAAACTGTATGATGAAAAAATTGTTTTTAATTACTCAAATCATTTTATTATCAACTTATATGTTGATAGCACAGCAGCCATTCGATTTTATTGGAACGCCAAAACCTTCGCAAGGAAGTACGGTTTCAAATAGAGTAGACCTTTTACTGGTAAAGTAGGATTATCTGTTCCTATTTATAATTACTCCAGTTCTGCTTCAAATCTTAATTATAATATCAGCCTCAATTATTCTTCCGGGGGAATTAATTTAAACCAAGACCCCAGTTCGGTAGGAACCGGATGGAATTTAAATGCAGGAGGAATGATCCATAGAACGATCAATGGGTTACCAGATGATTTATATAGAACTACGCCAGCTAATTATAATGTATCCGGTTATTTTTACACACCAGTTATAAGTGATAACCCTTGCTCTTTTTTATATAGATCAGTAGGATATTATCCGGATCCCGATAATAAAGTCAATCAGGATTCAGAACCTGATGAATTCCAGTTTAATTTTTTAGGTAAACAAGGTACTTTCATTATTCCAAAGAATAGTTCATTTACCGGAGGGCCTGTGAAAGTTTTAACCAAGCCACAGTCTAATTTAGATGTGCAACTTTATCAGACGGCCATGCCATTTGGTATTAAAACAGATTTAGGGAAAATAGTAATAACTGATGATAATGGCATACAATATTGGTTTACGGAGCTGCAAACAACCATTAAAAAGAAATCCAAAGTTATCAGCGACAGCTCTAAATTCATTCCCAATATTGGAACTGAAAAATTTTATCATTATGAGTATGATCTTGTTTTTGATTATTATGTAACTGATTGGGCATTAACCAAGATTATAGACTTAAACAGTAAAGAAGAGATTAACCTGGAATATGAATACTTTTTCGCACAAATCAAAAGCCCTGAAGTTTTAACGTCTTACATTAGTTCTTCAACCAGAGACTATTACTGGGATGATAAAAATATGTTGAAGGGTGATCAAAAGAGGCTTAAATCGATCAGTTTTTCAAATGGTGATAAAGTAAATTTTGAATATTCTACCCAATCACGCTGTGATTCTATCTGGGATAAAGCATTGCAAAAAATCAGGATAAAAAATAATAGTGGCAATGAAATTGAGTATGGTTTAAATTATGTTTACTACAAGGGCAATACAGAAATCAATTTTGATGCTTGTGTTTCGCAAACAGAAGATGAAAGCCTATCCAAATGGTTATTTTTAAAATCGATTACTAAAAATGCCTCGTCGTCTTCAATAAAAATTGCTGAATTCGACTATATCCGGTCTTCAGATAAAATAGCTCCAAATACTCCTGCCAATTCTTCGCATGTAAGAAAAAATGTAAGGTATCAAGATTTTTTTGGATATTATAAAGGCTCTCCTGTTAAAAACTGTTATGATCCTAATGGAGTTAACGGCATATGCCTAACAACACCTTTAGCAGGGTATAGTGAAATAGGGAGCTTAAAAAAAATAATTTATCCAACCGGAGGTTCTTCTACTTTTGAATATGAAGGAAATAGTATTGTTGAAAATGGTGCTGAAAAACCATTCTACGGTGTAAGAATAAAAAGATCATTGAAAATGATGGTATAAGCATTTTAAATGATAATATTAAAGAGTATAAATATACAAGGGATGATTTAAAAACCTCTGGTTTTGCAATGCCTTACCACCTAATGCTTACACTAATGAGATGCTTTCCATTAATAATAACCAAACTAAAAGCTATAATGTAAAATCTACTTCTTTTTCGCTTTCTCCTATTTTTATAAATGGTAATGCTGTTGGGTACAGTAAAGTAGAAGAAACAAATAGCTTAGGTAAAGTAGTTAACGAATTTACGGGTTTTACTGATCAGGCACCTATTTCAACTACATATATTTATCCTTTTGCCAATAAAGACAGGACAGCAGACTGGACTTATGGATTATTGAAAAAGCAATCTATACTGGATAAGCTGGGAAGTGTTATAAAAACAACTGAAAATACTTACAATAGTTTTGTCAATACTGTTTCACAGCCTGATTATAAAGCAATGAAAACGGCTTTTCAAAAAGAAGTAGATGGCCCGGATTTTGGACAGTCCTTTGACCCTGTTATTTGTGCCCAAACGATGGCTTTTTATAAATTTAAGTATGATATATATTACCCGGTTACCGGTAGAAGTGAACTAAAATCAACTACCGAAAAGAATTATTTAAAAGACGGAAGTATATTAACCAGCAATGTGCAGTATGAATATGATGCAAATACGTACAACTTAAAAAAGGTAATTTCTAACAATTCTGCTGGTGAAAAATTAGAAAAGATTTTGTTTTACCCAACAGAGTATGCTGCAAATTCTAACACTTACAAATTAACACAAAGGTCAATAAAATCTTTACCGGTTTCTTCTATATCCATACTTACAAAACCAAATAATACGAAATATATTTCCGGGTTTGAAAAACAGATTTTCAACAAATAAGTGATAATTCTATACGTTCGCAGAGATCATTTGCTATGAAGTCAAAAGCGCTCATTCCAATTGCGGCCAACAAAACTGTTTTCACTCCCGAAGAAAATTATGGGGATGCTACAGCTAAATTGATTGAAAATATCGCTTATGATAAATATGATGTAAAAGGAAAGTCGTGCAGTCTACAGTAAAAAAAATCACTCAGTCTGTAATTTGGGATAATGTCCAAAATATAATAGTTGCCAAATCAAATGCACCTGTTGCCGATATTGCTTTTACCAGTTTTGAAACTACTGAAAAAGGTAATTGGGAATTTACTGGCGATGGTATATTCGAGATTTCTTCTCCTGCGGGTAAAAAATGTTATAACCTTACTGCCAATAGCGGTCTTAAAAAGATTAATCTAACAGCCGCAAAGACTTATATTATTTCTTACTGGAGTAAAAATGGAAGCTACCTGGTTAACGGTGCTGCTCCTTTTTTAACAGGAACTGCAATAAATGGCTGGACTTATTATAAGCATAAGGTGACAAATGCTCTACTAGTAACTATTTCAGGAAACGGATATATCGATGAATTAAGAATCCATCCTGAAAATGCCCAAATGACCTCTGTAGCATTTGAACCGTTGATAGGTTTAACCAGCGAAAGCGGTATCAATGGTCAAATTACTAAGTATGAGTATGATTCATTCGGTAGGTTAGTAAGTATTAAAGATCAGTTTGGTAATGTCTCAAAAGTTTTCTGCTATACTTCCAAAGGTTTGTCTTCTTTTGTGGCGATGTGCCTGTTTTTAAAAATTATATTTTAAAAAAGAATTTCTATAACCAAACCTGTCCGGGAGGCACAGTTTCTGATCCAATAGAATATTCTGTTCCGCAGGGGCGATATATATCTTTTATCAGCCAGGCAGATGCCGACATGCAGGCTGCTAAAGATGCTGATATGTATGGACAAGCTATTGCCAACAGAACTCCTGGGGCATGTAAGCAAATAACAATTTATGCTAAATTATTCCATGAAAATGCTGTTTACTATGCCACATCAACTTATGCAGATGTAGTAGTTAAATTTTACAGTGATCCTGCATGTACTAAACCAGTATCTGTAAATAACCTTCCAATTAACTATGTAGAGTTCTTTTCTGGTGGTGGCGGAACCCCTCATAATACTATTGCAAATGGGTTTCAAACAACCCTAATAAAAAGTGCTTTGTTATATTATGAAGAGTATGAGTGCGATTATGGAGATTGGCCGTGTTATTATAAAGGATATACTTATGAATATTATTTAACCCCAAACCCTAATTATCAAATTGCTAATTAAAAATATTGAATACGAAAATTATACTGTTAATGCCTTTTCTTTTATTGTCAAACCTTTTTGTGTTTTCCCAGCATAGAAATGCTGTACCAAAAGATAGTATTGCCATATGGGAATTAAAGAAAGTAGCTCACCCTCTTGGTTTAGATAGCTTACAAGCATTTGAATTCCTGCTGGCACATAAAATTCATTTCAGTGAACTGGATAATATAAATAAATCCAATCTGGGACCTGATAAACGAAAGTTAGCGATTGAAGAATCTAAAAAAGCGTTTAATAACAGGTTAAAAAACACATTTACTAAAGAGCAATACGATAAATACAGAGAGGTGCAACAAAAAAACCGGCAACAATTTATTCAACAGCAAAAAGAGAAAAAAGTAACAGTAGTGGAGATTACTGATAACGATTTATAGATTATCAATAAAATTATAAAGCTCAAATTAACAAGCAAGTTATGCGAAAGATAAAAATATTTATTCCGTTGTTCATCTTTTTATGCAGCCAGGTATATGGTCAAAATATACCAAATGGTCAATTTCAACCTGCCGTCCCTGCGCAATCAGTTAACCCTGTTCCTGCTGCATATAGCAATACCATACCTCAAAATTATATACGTACATGGACAGCGAAAATGCCCACCAGTGATGTATCAAAAATTGTTTCTTCTACCCAGGTGAAAATGTAAGCTCCCCTGAAAATAGTACGTTTTAAAAGTAGACAAAATTTGTAACTTTAAAAACGTAAAACAATGAAAAAAGTCAATTTAGTCCTGCCCAGATAGCAGGCATCCTCAAAGATTTTGATAACGGTAAAAGCGCCGAAGAGATCACCCGTGATCATGGTGTAAGCAAAGCATCGTTGTATAAATGGCGGCAGCGTTATGGCGGCATGGAAGCAACTGAGCTGAAGCGGATTAAGGAACTGGAAGAAGAAAATGCCCGGTTAAAAAAAATGTATGCCAACCTTGCGATGGAGCTTGACACTGCCAAATACGTCATCGAAAAAAAGCTTTAAAGCCTTGCGATAAAAGAATGATTATTGTTGATATGCGCAAAGAGCGGCCAAAAGACATCAGCAAGGCGTGTCGTTTATTAAAGCTAAGCCGCAGCAGTCTGTGTTATACAAGTATAAAAGATGATGTAACGGTTATGGTACAACTGGAAAACCTTGCAAAACAGAACCCGGTAGAAGGTTTTTGGAAATGTTACTACCGCATCAGGAATACAGGGACGGTTATTAACCATAAGAGGTTGCACAGGGTGTATAAAAAGATGGGCCTGCCCTTGCGCCGTAAGGTAAAGAAACGTCTTGCTGCAAGAGTAAAGGAACCATTAAGCAAGCCTGATTATTTTACTCAAACCTGGAGCATAGATTTTATGAGTGATGCCCTTAGCAATGGTACCAAGTTCCGCTCTTTTAATGTAATAGATGACTATAATAGGGAAATATTATTTATTGAAACTGATTATTCTTTAAAGAGTAGCCGGGTGATCTGGGTGCTTAAACATCTAATCAACCGTTATGGCAAACCTCAAAAAATACGCATGGACAATGGGCCTGAGTTCGTAGCTAAGTTGTCCAGGCAATGGAGCGTGGCTAATGAGATCGAATTTAAATACATACAACCTGGCAAGCCTACTCAAAATGCCTATGTAGAACGTTTTAATAAAACATACAGGAATCTGTATTAGATGCTTATCTGTTTGACAGCATTGATGAGATAAGGGAGGTAACACAAACGTGGGTAGATGATTATAATTGTACCAGACCCCATGATGCCCTTAATGGCCTGTCACCAAAAATATATAGAGAAAAACAATCAACCTATTGGGCTGCGTTACGCTACGGCTACGCCTCCGCTTACTACGCCCAATAGGTTGAACGAAAACAACTATAATGATAAATTATTCTACTTTTGAACCGTACTAAAAATGGGAAGCCTACAAAAGAAGTGATACAAACTACAGACTATAACGATGGTGTAGGAAGAAATTTACAAAAAATTGTTCGTGGTATTACACCTGTCGGTAAAGATGTAGTTTCTCCAAAAATATATGACCAGGCGGGTAGGGAAGTGTTTCAATACCTTTCCTATCCTTCTGCATCAGCAGATGGCAAAATTAAATTAAATGCTTTTGCTGAACAGGCCGCCTTTATGCAATCGCAACCACAGTATGCCGGGGAAAAGGTTTATTATAACCAGACTATTTTTGATAACTCACCTCTTAATAATGTTGAGAAAACCATGCAGCCAGGCAATAACTATGCAGGTAGTGCTAGGGGAAATTCAATGAAATACGAATCTAACGGGGCTAACGAGTTAAGGATTTGGACAATTGCCTCGGCTATTAATTCAATTCCTTCTGTTACCGGATTTTATGCAGCAGCTTCTTTATATCGGGGAACAACTATAGATCCTCATGGAAAAAGAGTAGTTACTTATAAAGACAAAGAAGGAAAAGTTTTATTTACTAAAGTTGAAATTAAAAATGATGGTGCAGCAGTAATCAATAGTTATGACGGATGGTTAAATACTTTATATATCTATGATGATATGAATAAATTAAGGTATACCATTACTCCAAGGGCTGTAGAATGGCTAATTGCGAATGCATGGATACAACCTTCAATAGATATTTTGAAAGAATTGTGCTACAGGTATGACTATGATGATAAAGGGAGATTAATTATTACAAAAGCTCCTGGTGCAAATGAAGTATGTACAATTTATGATGCGAAAGACAGGCCGGTTCTTTTCCAGGATGGAAATTTACTAGCTGCCGGAAAATGGCAATATACTTTGTATGATGATCAGGATAGAATAAAACAAACCGGCTTATGGACAAATGCTCAAAATAGGGTATACCACCAGCAACAGGCAGAAAACAGTATTAGCTATCCGGCTCTTATAGGTACTTATGAAATATTAACAGAAAACTATTATGACAATTATAACTGGATCAGTTCCTGTAATTGTGGACTACCAGCTACTTTAGATGCATCACAATTGCAAGGCAATTGGTTAAATATTACGCCTGCTAACCAGTATCCTTATCCTTTAACCATTAAAGCATCACAGCAAGTTTTGAATTTGGTTACAGGTACAAAAACTAAAGTGCTTAATAGTAACCCTGTGCAATATTTATACACCGTACCTTTTTATGATGATTATGGAAATATAATTCAGACACATGGGACAAATCAAACTGGCGGTACAGACGTTTTAACAACTCAATATGGTTATGATGGTAAAATATTGACCTCCCGGCAAAAGCATACCAAAGCTGGCAATAATAATCAAACCCATAATATTTATACAAGATTTGAATTTGATAACGCAGGAAGAATTTTAAAAACTTATAAAAGAATAAATAATGATCCTGAAAAATTATTAAGCAATAATGTTTATAATGAGCAAAGCCAGTTGATAAAAGTTGAACTGGGAAAACTCCCCAATAATACTCCTGTAACAACTATTGACTATGCCTACAATTTAAATGGCAGTTTAAAAAGCATGAATGAATCTTTTGTAAAAGGAGTTACAAATGATCGTTTTTTTGGTCAGATACTAAATAAAGATTTTGGATTTACTCAATCCCAATATAATGGAAATATTGCCGGAGTTCAGTGGAGAAGCATTGGCGATGGAGAAAGAAGGGCTTTGGGTTACAGCTATGACCCTGCCAACCGGTTATTGAAATCAGATTTTACGCAATATAATGGGGCATGGAACAATAGTGCCAATATTGATTTCAGTACAAAATTAGGTGATGGCAGTAATCCACTAACTGCCTATGATGCAAACGGTAATATAAAATCAATGGTACAAAAAGGGTTGCAATTGTATCAAAGCGATGTAATTGATAACCTTACTTATCGCTATGCAGTTAACAATTACAGCAATAAATTATGGGCGGTTGACGAAATTGCTGCTGCTGGTACGTCACCTAATGCTACTGAAAATGTATTAGGTGATTTCAAGAACAATATACTAGGAGCACCAGATAATGATTACCAGTATGATGTTAATGGTAATATCACATCCGACAATAATAAAGCTATAACATCTATTACTTATAATCATTTAAATAAACCGGTACAGATTCAAATTAATGGTAAGGGTACAATTAAATATGTGTATGACGCTTCGGGGGGAAATTTACAAAAAATCGTTCAACCGCTTATTGGCCAAAGTACAACTTATACATATATAGGAGGCTATACCTATAAAAATGATGTATTACAATTTGTATATACGGAGGAGGGGAGTGTACGGCCAGTTGCCAATAGCTGGGCTTATGATTATTTTATAAAAGATCATTTAGGCAATATAAGAATGATTTTAACTGATGAGCAGCGTACAGATATGTATCCTTCTGCTACTTTAGAAGCAGCAAATATTGCAACCGAGCAACTTTATTATGACCGTACCAGTATTGGGCTTACAGCCAGGCCTGCTGCTTTCGGCAACACTACAACCAATGGTGATAAAGTACAGCTTTTACAAAAAAACGCTCAATCGCTTGGTGTAAATAAGCTATTGAAAGTAATGTCAAAAGATAAAATAAATGTACAGGTTGATTATTTTTTTCCTGCACAGGCAGCAAACAATGTTAATGCAAATGGTCTTAATTCTCTCACAAGTATATTATCTACATTTTTAAATTCAGTTAATGCCCCTGCTGCATTAAAAGGAAATGGTGCAGGCATTACCCAGCAATTGAACGGATCTACACCATTAAATACATTATTAACTCCTCAAAACGCTAATGGTCCCAGTACATTACCCAAGGCATATCTCAATATATTGTTTTTTGATGAACAGTTTCGTTTTGTAAGCCAGAACAGTAAAATTGTAGCTGTTACGGTAGCTGGAAGCAGGCAACAAATCATACAAACGAATATTGAAGTTCCTAAGAACGGATATATTTATGTATATGTTAACAATGAAAGTAATAATTTAGTTTACTTTGATAATTTCCAGGTATCGCATACAAGAGGGCCTATTGTTGAAGAAAACCATTATTATCCATTTGGTTCAAAAATGACGGCTCTTTGCAGCAAAGCTTTACCTGGTGTGCAGAATAGTTTGGGTTATCAATCTAAAAAATTGGATGAAGAATTTGATGTAGATTGTTACGATTTTGAAGCACGCAATTATGATCCGCAAATCGGCCGCTTTTTACAACAAGACCCAGCTGATCAGTTTGCAAGCGGCTATACAGGAATGGGGAATAATTGGGTAATGAGTGTTGATCCTGATGGTAGACTGGCATGGTTTGTACCTGTTATTGTTGGTGCAGCGATAGGAGGATATAGCGGCTTCCAACTAGGAAAAGATAAGGGGGCGACAGGTTGGGGTATGGCAGGTTATATACTTGGAGGAGCAGTAATAGGTGGAGCATCTGGAGGTGTAGGCGGTGCTATTGGAGCCTCTAGTATTGCATTCAGTCAAACCCTTGCAATAGGAACAAGTTCAATTATAAATAGTGCAGGAATGAGTATATTAAGTGGAGGACAAACAGCCTTGGTATTTAGTTTGGGTGCAGCATCGTATAATTTTTCTGAAAATGAAGTAGGATATTTGGGTAAGAAAGGAAATAGTTTTATGGAAAATTTAGGATATAGTTTTGGTGCAATGGCGAATTTGCAGGATGCTTTTGCAGGTCTAAAAGGTATAAATGCTGAATATAGGGCAGAATCAGGGGATGTAGATCATGCGAGGCTTATAGGTGAATATAAAAATCAAGGTATTGATATTTCTGTTGCCCATGACCCTGCTCCTGCTGGCGCTTATATAATATACTGGAGATAATAATTTAATTAATAACCTGGATTATGCTAGATACTGGGCGACACATACAACCACAGGGAAATATTATGGTGATATGGGAAAAAATTTTTCTTCATTATCTATTAACAATGTAAATGGGAAATGGTTATCATCTATGACTGATAGAATTAAAAGCGGTATAGGTTCTTGGGGTATTGGCAATTTGAAATATGGTACATCACTTTTCGGTTGCCAAAGCCATGTTGCTCATGCTTTATGGGGTGTCGGAATACCAACCCTACCTATTAATATTCATCCTATGGTATTATATTCTCAATTGTGGCTTAGGCAAGCAGGTATTTACGCCTCACCTATGCTTATAAACAGATAACGATGAATGTACAATCATTTTTAAAAAATAAAAGTATGTATAATTTTTATTCAATGAGAGCAATCAGTATAGTAATCACAGTATTAACATTATACTCAAATATCACGAAGGGACAATCATCTAAAAAAGGATACTGTTTCTTTTTATAATCAATTATTAAAAATCGAAGTTTCGGCGATTAGGAACGGTAATTATTTACACATTGCTAAAGAGTTTTCGACTGATAAATTTGTTCAATATTATCTTGAAACAGGAAAGAAAATTCAAAATAAAAAATATGGTTATATCTCCTTTGAAAAATTATATACAGATTCTTTGTTTACTTATTTTGGTCGCATATACAGCTATGGTTTAGTTGATTTTATTAAAGTACAAAATCGTGAACTGCCTTCCATAGATTTTATAGAATTAGATGGACAAAAACTTCGCGAACAATTCATTAGTGAAATTATTCCTGAAGCAGACGAAAGCCGTGTGAAACGGAAACGGAAAAACTGTACTTCAGCTACATATTCTCGAGACTTTGAATACAAATATATCAAGGATTCTGATGAAGTTGAAATTAGATGCCATTGGAAGGTGAAATGTGACTTTGTAACCAAGATAATTAATAAAGAGTATGTAGCAAGATATGATATTGGTAAAAAACAATTTTTAAAGTAATTGGAATTCTCGTTCGTCAAACGGGTATATATTCAGTAATAATCAGAATTGTTGATGAGGGTAAAAGTGTTGGCCAATACAGTTTTTCATTTTATGCCTGAATGTCAATAGACATCTATCCAATTTAATTATTCATATTGGCTTTTCGCTTAATTTCCCCATTATAGTATTGAAATAAAAAATCATACACTATCATTTCTTGCATTCTTGGGCTTGATATAAAAAGCCTATTTAAACTCATATGAATATAACTGCTAACTATATTATTAAGATTATAATTTTTTTCAGTTCCAATTAGTGAAAGTATTTGTATGGCTATATTATTAAAACTGTATTCTTTTTCCAATTGAGCAAGGGTTATCAATATTTCCTCACCTTTAATCATTTTTTCTATTTTAATTTTATTTAATCTATATTTTTTGTTCAATTGCTGAAAGAATATCTTTGATACATTAAATTCTTTTGAAAAATTATCTTTCAATGTTTGTACCAGTAGATATTTTTGCTCTAAGGGAAAATTAAAAGCATATAATATTTGGTCAATAATTTTTATTCCCCAAAGCCATCTTATATCTTCTCTTTCATCTCCGGCAGTAGCCTTTAAAAAAAGTAACTTTTGCATACTATCAATACAAAATAAAGTTTCCGATAAATCCATAGCTGGAGGAGTGTAGCGAATTAACTCACGCTGGTAAGTAGCTAAGTCTGTTTTCCAGATAATATTCTCCTTTTCAAAATCTGCTATAATTGAGGAAAAACTTTTAATAAATTCACCAAAGTTATTTTTATCAGTTAAATGAAACCTTAATCGTAAATGAAAATCCGGATCATTATATCGTATAAAAAACCATTTATCTATTTTGTTGTCGGACAAAAACTTAACTACTAATGGATATATTAACTCTAATAATATTTTATCTGCCGATTTGATTCCACAATAAAGTTTATAATAAACCCATTCTGATCCAGGGGGAAAATTTCTTTGTACCTGATGATCATTTAAATTTAATGTGCTACTACTATATACTTTTTCAGTCTTTATTAATGGAGCAATAAACTCATTATTATAAAAATTTCCCTTTTTCATCCTTAACGATTCGCTCATTGGGAAAGTAGAACTCTTTCAGTATTATCGCTTTTTTGTCTTTAATCGAGTGTAAAAAATGTTTCTACTGAATTTTTGCTTTGTAAGTCAACTAATAATTTATTATCATTATCAACCAATGTAATATATCTGGGTAATTTCCATTTTTCTATAAAAATGGATAACGTGTTTTCAGTAATTGGATTTTGTAATAGGATTTCAAAATTTTTTCTTGATAGCTGCCATGTGGCTTCAAACAATATGACATCTTTATATACTAATCTTGGAAGAAACGAAAATTGATTTGCCATACTTCCCCATTCCGGCTCAAGTATGCAGGGCAAGCAAGTGCGGTTGGGTACTTGTGCCTTGTAAAAGTTATTTAAAATAAGAACCGCAACTCTGAACTATTTTTAGAGTATGCAATAGCACAAGTACGCTTGGCTACTAAGCTAAGCTACATACCTTGCGCTGCAATGGGGAACAGACTATATTTTAATTCCTTAAAAATTAATACAATTAAATGGATTTTCAGTCTCAGCGGGGTTTTCATCGCATAGCCAGCAGCGTTAGCATGAAACCCCGCTGCCTAAGGTAACTATAAACTAAAAACACCCACTCTGCAAAAATTAAAAGTGGCGTAATAAAAATTAAAGAGCATTCAGCATCGGGGTTTCTAACGAAAACCCCGCTTGGACGAAAAAATTAATATAATTACACAGATTCTTGATCAGCCATATCTACACTATCCTTCGCAGCCCGGCAAGCTTTTATAAAAAGCAAATACTCTACAATAACTATCCCCATTCCGGCGCAAGTATGCAGGGCAAGCAAGTGTGTTGGCGTACTTGTGCCATGTAAAATCATCTTAAAATAAATACAACTTTATTTATAAATTTATTAAATGAGCAGGAAATATAAATTTACTGATAATGATAAATTGTATTTTGTAAGTTTTGCGGTAATAAACTGGATAGATTTATTTATCAGGAATGAATATAAAGAAGTAGTTGTAAAAAGCCTGGAATATTGTCAAAGGGAAAAAGGATTGGAACTATATGGCTGGTGTATTATGACAAGCCATGTGCATTTGCTTATTGGATCTGTTAAAGACCCTATGCAAAATATTATGAGAGATTTAAAGCGGCACACCTCTGAAGAATTACACAAAGCCATACAAAAGAATAATATAGAAAGCAGGAAAGAATGGATGTTATGGATGATGGAACGAGCTGGAAAGAAAAACAGCAATAACATAAATTTTCAATTGTGGCAACAACACAATCACCCGATAGAAATTATTAATAATGAAATGGCACATCAAAAGCTGCAGTATATCCATTATAACCCGGTAACTGCCGGATTTGTAGCCAAACCGGAAGACTGGTTGTTTAGTAGTGCTATAGATTATTATAATGGCAAAGGTTTATTGCAAATTATTAAGTTAGATTTATTAGTTGTATAGAGTAGAATTTGGCACAAGTACGCTTGGCTGCAAAGCTAAGCTGCATACTTGCGCTAGTGAGGGGCTACCAACTTTTTAAACAACCAGCCTGCTCAAGGTGTTAAACCTAAAGCTTTCGTCCAAGCGGGGTTTTCATCGCATAGCCAGCAGCGCTAGCATGAAACCCCGCTGCCTAAGGCAACTATAAACTAAAAACACACCACTCTGCAAAAATTAAAAGTGGCAGTAATAAAATTAAAAAACATTCAGCATCAGGTTTCTAACGAAAACCCGATTGGACAAAAAAATTAAATAATTATACAGATTCTTTATCAGCAATGTAAGCTCCCCTGAAAATAGTACGTTTTAAAAGTAGACAAAATTTGTAACTTTAAAAACGTAAAACAATGAAAAAAAGTCAATTTAGTCCTGCCCAGATAGCAGGCATCCTCAAAGATTTTGATAACGGTAAAAGCGCCGAAGAGATCACCCGTGATCATGGTGTAAGCAAAGCATCGTTGTATAAATGGCGGCAGCGTTATGGCGGCATGGAAGCAACTGAGCTGAAGCGGATTAAGGAACTGGAAGAAGAAAATGCCCGGTTAAAAAATGTATGCCAACCTTGCGATGGAGCTTGACACTGCCAAATACGTCATCGAAAAAAGCTTTAAAGCCTTGCGATAAAAGAATGATTATTGTTGATATGCGCAAAGAGCGGCCAAAAGACATCAGCAAGGTGTGTCGTTTATTAAAGCTAAGCCGCAGCAGTCTGTGTTATACAAGTATAAAAGATGATGTAACGGTTATGGTACAACTGGAAAACCTTGCAAAACAGAACCCGGTAGAAGGTTTTGGAAATGTTACTACTGCATCAGGAATACAGGACGGTTATTAACCATAAGAGGTTGCACAGGGTGTATAAAAAGATGGGCCTGCCCTTGCGCCGTAAGGTAAAGAAACGTCTTGTTGCAAGAGTAAAGGAACCATTAAGCAAGCCTGATTATTTTACTCAAACCTGGAGCATAGATTTTATGAGTGATGCCCTTAGCAATGGTACCAAGTTCCGCTCTTTTAATGTAATAGATGACTATAATAGGGAAATATTATTTATTGAAACTGATTATTCTTTAAAGAGTAGCCGGGTGATCTGGGTGCTTAAACATCTAATCAACCGTTATGGCAAACCTCAAAAAATACGCATGGACAATGGGCCTGAGTTCGTAGCTAAGTTGTCCAGGCAATGGAGCGTGGCTAATGAGATCGAATTTAAATACATACAACCTGGCAAGCCTACTCAAAATGCCTATGTAGAACGTTTTAATAAAACATACAGGGAATCTGTATTAGATGCTTATCTGTTTGACAGCATTGATGAGATAAGGGAGGTAACACAAACGTGGGTAGATGATTATAATTGTACCAGACCCCATGATGCCCTTAATGGCCTGTCACCAAAAATATATAGAGAAAAAAACAATCAACCTATTGGGCTGCGTTACGCTACGGCTACGCCTCCGCTTACTACGCCCAATAGGTTGAACGAAAACAACTATAATGATAAATTATTCTACTTTTGAACCGTACTAAAAATGGGAAGCCTACAGCAATATCAAGACAAAAATAATTTTAATAAATACGTTAATACTAAAAAGTAGAACAAGCTATATTTTAATTCCTCAAAAATTAATACAATTAAATGGATGTATTTTCAGCATTATTTATGCTATGTTTCGCAGCAAAGTTGCTAATTATAGTAAGAATAATTCTCACAGGTCATTTTTAATTTTATCTTTTTCAAATCTTTCAAATCTGTATAATATATCTTTTGGATTTATAATGTTTATTTGCTTAAACTCTATAACAGATTTCATTTTCGGTAAAATAATTCTTTTTTCTTTTATATACTTTTCTCCATTTCCAACTTCAATTTTATACAATTTTAAATTCTTTATACTATCTAATTCCCTAGAAAAAGTATAACTAATATCTTTCACTTTATTACTAAAATATAAAACCAAAGTGTCTTTAATTATATCACCTTCCCTGCTAGCCAAGTACACCTCTTTCAAAAAATTAAGTGTTGTATCGTGATGTGATGAAATTAATGTTAATATATTTTTTTTAAAGAGATTATATAAATCAATATTTATACCTTGATTTCTTAATGACTTTTTTTGAGTATAGAATAAATTAGCTGTAATCAAAAAAAAAATTAATAAATATAGATAATAGATTTTTGACATTATAATAGTGGTTTAATAAAGTGGAGTTGCGTTTAACTAAAACGCAACTCCAATATAATTTAATTTTTACTCGTAGGTAAGATATTTTTTTGTAATATTATCATTCTTACTTGTATTATATAATGAAATACCGCAACTTATTTCTACTTTAACCGTATAATCTAATTTCATATACCCATAATTTTTATCTGCACTTACTGAAGGAACGGCAGAATTTATCTCACATGATGCAGAGAAAGGTGAAGTTCCATCTTTTGTATGTGTAAGATGTTCCATAGATTTAAATTTCCACGCATTACCAACTTTTACCTGTACAGATTTATCTTTACTGATATAACGCCAGGAATACCCCAAAAATTTACCTTCATAAAACTGCCAGTCATAATATTTCTCTCTTGTAACTTCCCCGTTTTTGATAACCTCCGGTTTGGTAATTGTTGAAATGTGATTGGCAACAGATTTACCGTTAGCCAGTACATCGGCAGGATTTACATTACACCCATTCGGGTCCGGCACATCACACGGTGGTGGGGGTATAATATTGTACCAGCCATCATTTACCGGGCATGGTGTTGGAGTCGGGGTTGGGCTCGGTGGAAATCCTCCGCCACCACCGCTTCCTCCTCCGCCATTGCCTCCGCCACCTCCACCACCGCCTTCATCTGCACAATGCTGTATCCAGCAGGGCTGGTTGGGTACCGGGTTGGCTGAGGCAGTCCCGGTTTTTGAATAGCCACCTCCATTGGTACAGGATTCATACCAGCAGTAAGGTGGGGATACCAGGTTGCTTTTGTTTGTAGTGGTGTTACTGCCCAGCTTAGCATCAAAATAATACATAAACCATTTAACGGCTGCTTCATCAAAACCAATATTGCTATATTCTTTTATTGTATTTGTAATGGAGCTTTTGCGGTGCAGGCCGTAAAAAAACTTTTCTTTATTGTACATCACTTCTATAAAAGCGGTTACTTCGTTTGCTTTTTTTACGGGGATTAATACAATAACATTACCGGTATTATTTTTTATTTTAACGGCCTGGTTCCAAACGGGCTGGCCATGCCAGGCTAAAAAATTGGCTGCAAAATTGTTTTTTTGAAATTGCTGCTGCAGGTTGTCTGTTATAAGCTGTAACTCAGGGTTAGTGCCGGGGCAGGGTTAAAAGTTGTCTACAGGGGTTGTTGTTACAGCCTGTGCTGCTTCATTTGTTTTGGTGCAGGATTGCTGGAAAATGCTCAATGACAAAAGCAGTGTGGCTGCAGTTATAAAAAGCCGCAGCTTTTGTAAAGGTGATTTTTTCATAATAGGTTGTTTAAATTATTCTCGCCTGTCTGTCGCCATGGGTCGGTTGTTCAGCGTCCTGTTGTTATAGTGCTGAGGAACGCACTTTGCCGTTCAGGTAACCCTGCTTGAATACTGATCAGTTTATTGTTAAGGATTACGAAAAAGCAAAGTTGTGCTATCGTTTTTTAATAGCAATGGTGTTTTCCTCTAAAAATTCTGTTGTTTTTCTTCCAGGGTGTAGTTGTTCTACTACCTGTGATATGTATTAAGGCGAAGCTGTACAAAGTTTATACAATGTTAAGTATGGCCCACTGAATTAAGCACATCATTCAGCTGAACTTATCGCTACACTATCCTTCGCAGCCCGGAAAGCCTTTATAAAAAGCAAATACTCTACAATAACTATCACGTTAGTAAAAGCGAATGAATAGTAGGCAGCATATATTCCAAAATTAAATAACAAATAATCTTTAAGGGCAAATATTGGTAAAGTAATAGTAGCATATAAAAATAAACCGGTTACAATCCAAAAAGTAGGATCTGTCCATAATTTTAAAGTAGGTTCTGCATTATTAAGAAGCTTATAATAATAGTACAAAACAAAATATAAAAATAGCAAAATTAAAAACTGAATACAATAGAGACAATCCCTCATCCAAATTATTAATAGACAAAATAAATATAATTAATCCCAATATCAATACAAAAATAATTTTAATAAATACGTTAATACTATTTTTTTTTAAACAGTAAATAAAAAAACACGCAGACCAATAAAAAATCTAATAAATACAACCAGTTTTGAAAAAAGAAAAAAAGTTTCGTGAGACATTATTTGAAAAATATAACCCAGGAAAGTGTTTAAGCAAATGAGCAAACGGTTAAATGGTATCCAGAAAAAAAAACTAAAATACAAAGGCAGCCCTTTTACTTTTCTTAGCTTAAATGATAAGACAAATGTTATCAACAGTATTAACGTACCTGAACAAATTATTGTGTAGTCTAATGGTTTGAATAACATAGAATAAAAATACGTTAATTATTGTATTTGGGAGAGCGAAACATTACATTTTACTATACTACAAATATTAATATAATTACACAGATTCTTTATCAGTATTATTTACATTATCCTTCGCAGCCCGGAAAGCTTTTATAAAAAGCAAATATTCCACAATAATTATCACATTAGTAATAACAAATGTAATATAGGCAACCAATACACCAAAGTTTGCCCACAAATAATCTTTAAGCGCAAATAATGGTAAAGTAATAGCGGCATACAGAAATAATCCTGTCACAATCCAAAAAGTAGGATCAGCCCATAGTTTTAAAGTAGGTTCAGCATCATTGATAAGCTTGTAATAATAATACAGGCAAAATATAAAGATGCCAAAATTATAAACTGAATACAATTCAGGTAACCATGAATACAAATCATTAATATAAAAAAGGAATGCTATTAATGCCAAAATCACAATAAAAATAATTTTAATTAAGATATTTATATTACCCTTTTTGAATAATTTAAAAAAGAACAAGCTGACTAATAAATACTCTGCTAAGTTTAACCAGTTCTGAAAAAAAATAAAATTGTGTTGATTAACAATTTTAAAAATACTACCTAGGAAAGTATTTAAACTAATTAACAAACGGTTAAAAGGTATCCAGTAAAAAAAACTGAAATATATTGGCAGATCTTTTCTCTTTCTAAGCTTAAATGCCAATATAAATGCTATTAGCAGCACAACTGTTCCTGCAACAACTATTATTTTATCTACAATTACGATAGTCATAAATTAATGTGAATATTTTATCCTGTTAATCTAGTAATGTGCAGGCGAATTAGAATTAATATTGTTTCATTTTAAAATACAAATCGTAGTAATACAAGTTGCAAAATGGTTAGCATTACAAGTACACATTTATACTGTGGCAAAAAAATCCCCCTACTCAATCAATTTATTACGCATGCCATACATTATCAAACCGGCTATGGTTTTGGCATCTACTTTGTTCTTCATATTCTGGCGGATCGTTTCGATAGTACGTGGGCTTAAAAAAATTATTTTGGATATTTCTTCGGTAGTTTTATCCTCTGACAGTAATTGCAAAATTTTTATTTCCTTTTCAGTAAAAGTCAAAGGCAGGTGCTTGCTGAATTGCTGGCGCACATTTTTTCTGCATCAGCTTTCCCATCACTGCCTTATTCACCAGGTCATTAAAATAAAAATCGTCATTTACGCAAGTCAGTATAGCACGGTAAATTTCATCGGGGTCGGTGGTTTTGGTCAAATAAGCATTGGCCCCTATTTCCATCATTTTACTGATCATCTGCTGGTCGTCATACATTGTCAGCACAATAATTTTAATGTCTTCATATTCTTTGCGGATCATCTCCAAACCATTGATGCCGTCTATTTCCGGCATCCGGAGGTCCATCAATAAAACTTCCGGTTTTTTACGGAAATTTTATGCATCATGTCCCTCCCGTTTTCTGCTTCCCACAGCAGCTTTAAACCAGGTTTGTTTGATAAGGCCATCTTAATACCATCCCTGAATATTTTATGATCGTCGGCAATGGCAAATTTAATTGTAGAAGTTTTATTCATTGATTTAGTATTTGGTTCGTTTGAAGGTAAGGTAATAGTCGTAAATGCTGTTAAAAGATATCAACAAATAATATAACAGCAACTATTACTTTGAATGGGGTGCAGTTAAAATTGTCGCAATTATTCTAGCTCATTTTTTAAACCTCATCCCCGTCCCTTCTCCAAAGGAGAAGGGTGTTGCGAAGATTATTGCGAAAAAGCGAAACTGGTTTAAGCGACAATTTTAAATGCATCCTTTAAATGGTATATTTAATTTTTGATTTATTATTGATGAACGTGTTCTGCTATTAACTTATGAAAACCTTATTACGCAACGCTTTCGACAAGCCCAACTGACAGGGACAGCTTTCTGCCATGTTGAAACTTATCGAAACATAGACAGAATACGGGTTACCGCTAAAAAAGTATTTTAATAACACAACAAATTATAATAATAATATTCAAATATAACAGGTTAAAATATTCTGAACAAGAAATGATACGTAGTATATGTACGATACCATGGTATAGTTTATTTACCCGGGCATTTTTGAATAATTACGTTGTCCGGGGTAAATACATCAATTTAAAAAAAGAGCAAATATGCTCTTTATCAATCAATTATGTTAGCGTACTTTTGTACCAGTTGATTGACATAAGTGACCGGATCTTTTAAAGCCCTAATCCAAGAAAATAAATAATAATTACTGTGCACCTAATAACTAAGCCTTCGTTGCGTCCGTAGGACGAACAATGAAGGCGATGTTGAACGAAACCGATGCCGATGTTATGGGGTTATGGTTGAGTGTAGCTGAGCAAAACATTTTCAATTTACATAGGTATTTTTTTTATGGCTGCTATTTTTTGCCAGGTTAGCAACCTAAGGTAGCACTTTTGTTTTCATACGCACAAAAAATCCCCTACCCATAATTTAGCTACAGGCAATAGGTTTTGTTTCCGTAAGATATTTTGAAGGTGGCCCACGTTTACCAAATACAGCTATTGTTACCAGTGTTCCCGTTTTGCAATGAGGGCATTTGTGCAAAAGGGTTTGTACTTCCCCTAATGGGTATTTGCACAGCTAATTTTTGTTGTAAGCCTTTTAATTTTTTCGCTTCCAGGTGCTACTCAAAAAACCATAATGCCTGATGCGTACAAAACGATGTGGTAAAATATGCATGCTAAAGCGGCGGACAAATTCTTGTACACTTAACCGCATTTCTTTTGGATGCCTTGCCCTTTATAATCTTTGTATTGGAATGTAACCCCATCTTTGTTTACAGCTTTTATGCGTTGGTTACTGATGGCAACTTTGTGGGTATAGCGGCCCAGGTATTCAATTACACTGGAAGGGTTACCAAAAGGACGCTTGGCATATACCACCCAGTTTTTTAAAAACAGGGTTTCTATTAACGCTTTGTCATTATAATTTTGCTTGCGTAAGCTGGCAACATATTTTGCCCGGTATATTTTACCCATCGCCTTTACCGGGAATAAAAATTTATCCTTTGCATCTATTTTTTGCCAATTGCCTTTAGCATCAATACCAGCCCCTGGAACTATGCAATGCAAGTGTGGATGCAATGAAAGGTTTTGCCCCCAGGTATGCAAAATACAAATCATGCCCAATTGTAAATTTTTAGCGGCCCCCATCTTTTGCAGGGTTTGCCAGGCGCTTTCAAACAAAGCACCGTACACCAGCCTGGGGCTTTCCAGGCAAAGCGGGTTCAGCTCTGCCGGCAAAGTGAACACCACATGGTAATACACCGTAGGCAATAATTCTGCTTCACGTTTTTGTATCCATTGCACACGCTTATGGCCCTGGCATTGGGGGCAATGGCGGTTACGGCAAGAGTTGTAAGAAATGTGAAGGGTACCACAACTGTTGCAGGCATCTACATGGCCTCCCAATGCCGATGTGCGGCATTGTTGTATGGCACGGAGTGTCTTTAATACATGCACCGGTAAATTCATTTGCCCTACTTCATTGCCCAATAAGTCAATAGCGGTGGCTACCTGGGCTGTGGGCGCATTGGGCAAATAATGTATCTAGTGGACTAAATGATTTTAAATTTTGCAATTGGCATACATGTAAATATTCCATCGTTGTTTCTATGGATTGATGTCCCAATAAATCTTTGAGTGTAACGATGTTGATACCATCTTCAAGCAAATGCGTAGCATAGCAATGACGCAAGGTATGGGTATGCACCTCTTTGTTAATCCCTGCTTGTTTAGCAATGGATTGTATAACCCATTGCACACCACGCTGGCTATAGCGGAAATCAAAATCGCCTCCGGCTCGTTCGTTGGGCTTACCATTGAATAAATATTCTTGTGGATGTTCGCTTGCAATATATTTTTGTATGCCACGTATTAAATGATGGCTCAAAGGAACGTATCTGTCTTTATTGCCTTTGCTTTGTACAATATGCAGTTGCATGCGCTCAAACTGTAAATCTACCAGGCGGATATTACGCACTTCCAGGCAGCGCAAACCACAACCATAAATTAAACCAATAAGGATGCGGTGCTTTAATAACTTTGCTGTACTAAGCATACGCCACACTTCTTCTTTGCTAAGTATTACAGGAAGTTTTTTTTTTTTTTAATAGTGGGTAAATGCAAAAACAAATAAGGCAAGCCTTCTGTTTTTAGCATAAACCGAAGACCATATACCGTATGTTTGAAATAGGTTTGCGAGGGTGTAGGGCTTCGTTGTTGCAACAAGTACAAATAATCTTTTACCTGCTCTGCATCCAGCTCGGTAGGCAAACATTTAAAGTGTAAGGTCATAGCAGCCAGGTGGCGTGAATAGTTTTCAAAGGTTTTGGGGCTACGGCCCAAAATGCTAATATTACGTTCAAAAGCGTTGTAATAAAACGGCAAATCCTGTAACTTCGCGGCATGCCTGATTGAGGTATTTGTTATACCTTAAATCTTCAGGTGATTTTTTTTGTCATGATAGGTAATGTTTAAGTAATAAATTTACAAAGTTTAAATGATGATCGGCTACCGAAGGTTTTGTTCAACAATCCTACAAAAGATCAACAGTGGTTTCTTTGTCAATCAATTTTTTTAAATAAATTTAATTGTAATTTATAATTAAAATTAGTTAGGCCCGTTTTTTGATCCAATATCCCAAATTAAAATTTATAGCCCAGGCTATAATAAATTAAAACGAAATGCGTTAGTATTGATATAAGAAAAACCATATCCCATTTAATGGAGACATATTATCCTTATCTGGTAAAAATACTAAGGTATTTTACGACAAATGCATAGTAAAATTACTAGGCATTTGTCGTGCATTTACTAAAATAATAATAAATAAATAATCTATTTTATTATTATTTTAACATACTCTACCTATCTTGTATAGTTTTCCCTAGTTTGCATGGTGACAGTAACCCCTTTTTTATTTTTTGTGTTTGTTTAATCTTTACAAAACGAAACAGTAATTATTAAACCACAAAAACTATTAATCATGGTCTTAGAAATATTCTTACCAGGCGTATCAGCATTATATTCTTCACTTTGATTGAATAAAGTTATATAAATTTGATTTTATAGTTTTATTATTGTATTTTTAATCCACTAACAATACATATTATATCATATTTATTTAACATAACCAGATTAAGTGAATTACTACCTTTAATGTTTTGTCTTTATTTTTTTAAAAATATAAAAACCAAAGCATTAAGGGTTTTTTTTGTGTATATAATAAGCCTAGGAATATTTGCTATACTTTGTTATTTAGCCCGCTATTATTTTCATTCATTAAAAAGTTATATTTTATTACTGAGAATATTTACTTTTATTGAATATTCTGTATTCATAACTTTTTTATATTTTACCCTAAAAAGTAATTTAGCTAAAAAGATATTATTGGTTTCTATCGCTCCTTTTTTAATATTCTGCATATATAATTATATAAAAAGTAATGGTATAGAGTTCGGCAATATGCCATTTGTAATAGAATTTTTATTACTTATTACAGCAATATCTTATTACTTTTTTGAAAAATTACAAGAAGAATCTGATATTCCTATATTCAATACCAGAAGTTTCTGGATTGTTATTTCATTTTTATTTTATTCTTCAGGAACTTTTTTTCTATTTCTTTTATCCAGAAATGTAGTAAATAATAAAGATTTTTCGCTGCAATCTGCGATAATGTATAGTATCATAACCATTCTAAAAAACATCTTATTTTCTATTTCCATTGCAATAAAAACAGTACCTGAAGACGTTAATACAAATAAAAATGTTTCTTTTAATGATAGTATATTTGAGGATGAGTAATACCAGGATTAACACAATAAGACAACCCCGCAATCAATAATGTTCATTTTACAAACCAATACCGGCTCTATCGGGATAAGCGGCCTTATGTTTTTTGGAACATTGGGCATGGTGCTATTGGTAATGACCGTGGTAACGATTGTAATATTTAACCAGCGGAAAATCATAAAGTTCAGCACCAAAGTAAAAAAACTTGAGCAGGAAAAACAACAGATATTATTAAATGCCTCCATACAATTCCAGGAAGAAGAACGCAACCGCATAGCTGCCGATTTGCATGATGATGCCGGCCCGCTGCTGGCTACTGCCCGCCTTTACCTGAGCGATCATATAGTGAACCAAAACAGGGAAGAGCAGCTCGAAACAGTTGCCAGCACAAGAAAGATTATCGATGATGCCATTATGCTGATCCGTAATATCAGCCATAACCTGATGCCGCCAACCTTGAAAAATTTTGGCCTCGAAAGCGCCGCAATTGATTTATTCCAGAAAATTAAAGGCAGCGGTGCATTTAAAGCCACTGTAAAGTTTAAAAATTACCAGCAACGCCTGGATGTGGATAAGGAATTGCTTATATTCAGGATAATACAGGAGCTGATCAATAATATCTTTAAGCATAGCAAATCCAACTTTATCCACCTTACGCAAAATGTGCTTAATGATAAAATGTATTTCCGGCTGCAGCACAATGGCACAGGGCTTAGCCAGGAAAAATTTGAAGAACTGAGCCATTTGGGCAACGGGCTTGGATTAAAAAATATTTCCAGCCGGGTAAAAGTATTGTCCGGCAGCATATTTTTTGAATTAGACCAGGCACATTCATATTATAAGGTGACTTTAGAAATCCCCAATCCAATTGTTGATAAAATAAAATCATAACTTTTTACAACTTAGTTATTACATTCATTATTTTTGTGTAACTTTATCATAACCCGAACTTTATGGATGAAATAAAAGTTGCCATAGCTGACGATCACCAAATATTCAGAAAAGGAGTAATCCTTTCTATGAGACCGTATTCTAACATTAAATTTGTTATGGAGGCGGAAAATGGTGACGACCTGCTTAATAAAATTCCTGAAGCCAATCCGGATGTGATTTTGTGCGATCTTAAAATGCCGGTTAAAGATGGAATAGATACAACAAAAATTATAACTAAAAGTTTTCCCAACATACGTGTAATTATTTTAACCATGTATGAAGATGAACGTTTTGTTGGCCACCTGATGGATTGCGGTGCTGCCGGATATTTATTAAAAAATACTGAACCATCGGAAATAAGAAAAGCCATTACGGATGTTATGCGTACCGGCTTTCACCTTAATCCTTTTGTAAATAAAGTTTTGATAAAAAAGAATTATGCCAAACAAAAATTTAATCCCAGCCTGACATCCGAAGTTGTATTAAGTGAAAAGGAAAAAGAAGTGCTGACGCTGGTATGCCTCGAATTTACTGCACATGAAATTGCTGCAAAAATGAGCATCAGTGCAAGAACAGTGGAAGCGATCAAAGACAGGCTAATGGAGCGGTTTGGTGTAAAGAATTCCGTAGGTTTAGTTTTCCATGCAATGAAAAACCAATTGATTGATTAATTAAAATATTAAAATAATTATATAGCAATAGTCCGGGTTCAAAACGAATTATTGTTATCACGTTTCTCCCGCTTTTAAAATCCTGCTTAGTTTTCGAGTTTTAAATTTACAAACAACTATCCCGCTTATCCCGGGGTAGTTTTGTTTTTAGCCGGAACGAATAGGCTAACCTGTTAGTTGAAGAACAAGTTTTATCTAAATAACAGCAATACTCAAGTTGAAGCTACAATAGTAGAAACTTAATCACCTCTTCTTTAATCAAACAGGTCACTTTATTGTATTTAACAACAACTGGAAATTAATTAACTCAAGTGTCAGTTGTTTTTTATTAATTTTTATAGCTGCTATTTTCGATTCCAAGCAATGTCTCCGGTACGGACATTGCGCTAAATTAAAACATGTTTTGCCAAATAGCTTATTCTAGCATCTTTAGATTAACGCAATCGCCCGTACCGGAGACGTTGCTTAGAAAGTAGAATTTTCCTCATAATTTATATTTAAATTACAAACAATAAACATTCATCAACCCCAAACTTTTCACTTGCAACTATCTATAAATTTTAAGGATACAAAAGTTTCATACCAGGTTACAGGCAAAGGCAAAATGGTAGTGCTTTTACATGGCTTTAGCGAAGATGGCAGTATCTGGGAGCCACAATAGACCAATTAAAAAATTATTACCAGCTGGTAATCCCTGATTTACCCGGAAGCGGCCAATCAGAAATGCTTCATCATGCCAGTATAGAAACATATGCTGATGTGATAAAGGAAATAATAACTGTAGAACAAGAAAAAAATAAACTATCCGGTGATAAAAACTTTTGTTCTGTTATTGGTCACAGCATGGGCGGCTATATCACACTGGCCCTGGCTGAAAAATATCCTGGTGTATTAAACAGCTTTGGACTTTTCCATTCCAGCGCTTTCGATTCCAAGCAATGTCTCCGGTACGGACATTGCGCTAAATTAAAAACATGTTTTGCCAAATAGCTTATTCTAGCATCTTTAGATTAACGCAAACGTCCCGTACCGGAGACGTTGCTTAGAAAGTAGAATTTTCCTCATAATTTATATTTAAATTACAAACAATAAACATTCATCAACCCCAAACTTTTCACTTGCAACTATCTATAAATTTTAAGGATACAAAAGTTTCATACCAGGTTACAGGCAAAGGCAAAATGGTAGTGCTTTTACATGGCTTTAGCGAAGATGGCAGTATCTGGCAGCCACAAATAGACCACTTAAAAAATTATTACCAGCTGGTAATCCCTGATTTACCCGGAAGCGGCCAATCAGAAATGCTTCATCATGCCAGTATAGAAACATATGCTGATGTGATAAAGGAAATAATAACTGTAGAACAAGAAAAAAATAAACTATCCGGTGATAAAAACTTTTGTTCTGTTATTGGTCACAGCATGGGCGGCTATATCACACTGGCCCTGGCTGAAAAATATCCTGGTGTATTAAACAGCTTTGGACTTTTCCATTCCAGCGCTTTTGCTGATACTGAAGAAAAAATTGAGGCAAGAAAAAAATTGATCAGCTTTATTAACAAAAACGGCGTTGCTGCATTTTTAGAAACAAGCATTCCTGGTTTATTTCACCAGCCGGATGTTTCGCCATGGCCGGGTTTACTTATAAACAAAGGGTTATCTTTTTCCAAAGAAGCCTTAATTGAATATTACGAAGCCATGATTAACAGGCCGGACAGGATAGCTTTGTTACAACAAACTGCAAAGCCAGTTTTATTTATTATTGGCGAGCATGACAAAGCCATTCCTTTTGAAAACAGCCTGGCCCAATGCCATATACCTGCAATATCACATGTACATATCTTACGCCAGTCAGCACATATGGGCATGCTGGAAGAAACTGATAAATGCAACAAAATATTATTCGAGTTTTTGCACTTATATGCCCGATAAGCAGCTATTTAATTCGTGGTATATTTAATATAAGAATATTGCTTCAAATATTATCTTAAATGTGGCCGGTGGGGTACCGTCCACGGCAGACTGCGATGGTTGGTGTCTCACTACAAATGTTCGGAAGAAATTTAGCTTACTACATACTTTATAAATTGCCGCTCTTTTGAATTGCACCGCTCTTCAGAGCGGTGAATAAAGAATGATATTTTTTACTGTGGCTTTAGCCACTAACTTATTAAAATTAAGATTATGTCAATGGCTGAAGCTATCGTTTTTAAAATTTACTTTTTCCCTCCTGCTTGTAGTGTCATCAACCTAAGTAAGATAGAAATACCTGCTATTCTTATTATTAAATAGAGCTATTATCCACTCTTGGTATGCTTTATGCAACAGTATTGCCTTAAATCCAACCTTTTTTATTACTTTTAACGGATAAGCGGATACTTCTTTATGAAGAAAATTTTATGCATATTACTTTTTTTTAGCTGTTTCAGCCATTCTTTTGCCAATCACTTAAAAGGCGGGTGGATGTATTATGAATACCTGGGCCCCGGAATAAATGACCCGGCCAAACTAAGGTATAAGCTGGTGCTAAAACAATACATGGTGTGCGATGCCACTTCAGTGCAAATACAAAATCCTTTAAATTTTTCGATTTTTGATGCAGGGAATAACAGTTTTGTAGAAAATGTATCTGCAGTGGTAACCACGGAGGAAAATATCCAGAACCACCCCAATAACCCCTGCATACAAAACGAGCCAACCATTTGCTATAAGATTGTAACCTATGAAGTAATTAAGGAACTTGCCCCTTCAGCCAACGGGTATATTATTTCAAAACAACAGTGTTGCAGGATCACGGGCATCAGCAATATATTCGATTCGCAAACTGTTGGCGCCACTTACCTGATGCAAATACCGGGTATATCTCTTGGTGTTAATGCGGAAAAAAACAGCAGCGCAAAATTTGCACAAAAAGATACAATAATTGTTTGCGGAAATAGTAGTTTCGAATTTCCATTTGATGCTAAAGATGCAGATGGAGATGTATTATCTTATTCTTTCTGCAATGCGTTTACAGGTGGCAGCGCTCAAAATTCCCAACCAATAACTTCATCAACCCCTCCCTATATTTCAGTTCCTTATGCATTTCCTTTTAATGGCTCACAACCACTTGGTGACCAGGTAACCATAAATCCTGTTACCGGCCTTATAAGCGGCATCGCCCCTTCAGCAGGTGTATATGTTGTAACGGTTTGCTGTTCTGAATTTAGAAATGGAATAAAAATCAATGAAGTAAGAAAAGAGTTGCATATCAGTTCCGGAGATTGTGTTCCGCTAAAAGCCCAATTAAATCCAATACCAACAACATGTGATGGCTTTACTGTACACTTTGCTAATGCTTTTTTTATTGATCCTAATGCAACATATGAATGGGAGTTTGGCGATCCTGGTAGTGGTGCAGATAATTTCTCTGCATTACCCACGCCAAGCCATACTTTTTCTGCTGCAGGTGATTATGAAATAAAGTTAAAAGTATCGCTAAATGGCCTTTGTGCCAGTTCTACCACTGCGATTGTAAAAGTATACCCCGGTTTTAACACCGGCTTTACCCATCCTGATTTTTTATGTAAAGGTGTGCCCATACAATTCAATGATGTTACCACTACGCAATATGGTGTTGTAAATAAATGGTCATGGAATTTTGGTGATCCTAACACAGTGCAGGATGTAAGCGATTTACCGGATCCAACATATACATACAACAATACAGGACAGTATAATGTATCTTTCATCGTAAGCAATAGCAAAGGATGTATTGATACCATAAACAAAATTGTAACGGTTTTAGACAAACCGCCACTTACCGTATTTCCCAAGGATACTACTTTTTGTGCGCTTGATAAATTGCAACTAACGGCTACGGGTAATGGAGATTTTAGCTGGGAACCAAATGTTAATATTACCGGGGCAAATACAGCTACCCCGCTTGTGAACCCCGGTGTGCCTACAAAATATTTTGTTACATTAACCAATAGCGGATGTGTAGCTAAAGATTCTGTAACAGTAACGCCGAAGAATGACCTTATCAACAGTATCATAGCAAGCAACACCAGTATTTGTGAAGAAGACACCATTACGCTTACGGGCAATAGCAATTATATTAATAACCTTACCTGGCAATGGACACCAGCCATATCAGTAGAAAATGCAAATGCAAAGGTTACCAAAGCTTATCCCGCAGTTGCTACAAATTACACCCTCACTACAACGTGGGGGGCAAATTGTAAAGCTGTGGCTAATGAAGCAATTATGGTAAAACCACTGGCTACTGCTAATGCCGGGCCTGATACCTACATTTGTAAAGACCAGGGTAATGTGCAATTAAATGCATCCGGAGGTGAAACTTACTTATGGACACCGGCAACCGGGCTGAGTAACCCGAATATTGCCAACCCTGTAGCTACCCCTTTGGAAAATACAGTATATACGGTTGCAGTAGGCGTTGCCGGATGTACCAAAACCAGGAGCGACCAGGTAATAGTAGATGTAAAAGCAGCACCATTTCTTGATTTGACTAAAGATACGTTGATTTGCAGTGTAGATGATCTTGTACTAACGGCTACGGGTAATGGCAATATTCTATGGACACCCAATTATAATATTAATGATGTTAATAGCTTTACTCCAACTGTAAGCCCGGATGTTCCTACTATTTACAATGCCAGGTTAACAGATGCCTTTGGATGCATTACAGACAAATCTGTAAATGTAGATGTAAAAGCTTTTGTAACACTTGATGCCGGTAATGACACTACCATATGCCAGACAGATGCCATTACTATCAATACGATTGGCGATGCTTTACATTATAAATGGACACCGGCAACGGGCTTAAACAGTGATATTGAAAAAAATCCTGTAGCTACACCTCTAAATACTACATTGTATCATGTGGAAGGAAATATAGGAAGCTGCAAAGCTGATGATGAAATATTAATTACAGTAGTTCCATACCCGGTTGCTAATGCAGGACAGGATGTTTCTATCTGCTTTGGCACAGAGACACAGCTAAGTGCTACAGGAGGCTCTGTTTATTTATGGAGCCCTGATAAATATTTAAGTGATGCCAATAGCAGTAACCCTGTAGCAAAACCGCCTTCTGATATGCAGTATATTGTAACGGTTACGGATATTCTGGGATGCCCCAAGCCTGTAAGGGATACTGTTTTGGTTAGCGTAATTAAAGTAATGGCTGATGCCGGTCCAAGTGACACAACAGTGGTAGAAAGCCAACAATTGCAATTAAACGGAACAGGTGGGGTAACTTATTTATGGACTCCGAATACCTGGTTGAATAATCCATTAATTGCCACACCAGTTGCGCTGCCCCAAGGTGATATAGAATACAAATTATTAGTAAAATCGATTGAAGGCTGTGAAGGAAGAGACAGTATACGGGTAAAATTTTTTAAGGTTAAACCTGATTTATATGTTCCAAATGCATTTACACCCAATGGTGACGGGATAAATGATATAATAAGGCCTGTGCTATTAGGAATGAAAGAACTAAAATATTTCAGGGTATATAACCGCTGGGGCAATTGGTTTTTTCTACAAGTACTTTGCAGAAAGGATGGGATGGAAACTTAGGCGGCAAACCACAGGAAAGCGGCACCTATGTATGGCTGGCAGAGGGTATAACCTTTAATGGAATTGTCAGGCAACAGAAAGGATATGTAGTATTAATCAGGTAATCACTATTTTTCTTACTCCATTATATATTAAATCTTCTCTATTATTTTTTGGATTATTTAAGTATAAAGCTGTTTAAACTTTTATTAATAAGACTACTATAGGTGCTTAGGTGGCCGGTGTCCCCACCAACCGCAATATAATCAGCATCAATCTTTAAAATCATTAAAAGTTTAAACAGCTTCTATAAATATCACGGATATATTTTGTACAACCTAAGATATGGCCGGAGTGTTTATTCTTGCAGATACCTTGTCAGGCCATTGTGTTAATAATTGATAATTAGTTATTTACAATTAGCTAATCCACGCATTTCTTTAATAGACCTCTTGCATAATTCATATTTTTTGTTCAACCTCACCTTTAATTCCTCTCCAAAGGAGAGGATAAGGCGAATTATACAAGGGATGTAATAATCAATTAAATATAAAGCTTCGCTCAGTTCATATTATTAAATTATATATACAATATGCAATAGTATATTCCGTTATAATAACGTACTACTACTAAAGTAATATCCTGTTATAATTTCAACCTAAACTGAATTAATGAAGACTTATAGTATTCTTTTTAGCTTTTGTGCTACCCTTTTTTTATTTAGTGGAAAACAAACAACAGCGCAAAACGTGATACGCCAGGCAAGTTGCGCAGATTCTTTTATTAGCCACCAGGCTGACAGCATTAAAAAACATTTATATAAACAGGGCTTTGTAATTATAAAAGAAGCTTCTGTTACCATGGAAAGCGAATATGAAATGCCTGTAATAGTTCCGTTAACTGAAGGTAGTTGGTATCAATTTGTATTTATCGGGGATATAACTTCAAAATTATATGAGGTAAGAATGTACGACTGGGATGAGAGACAAGTCGTTTACTTAAAAAACCAATGGGGTGATGTGGATGGGAATGTAATCAGTTATACATATATACCCAAGTTTTCAGAATTTCATATGATGAAGCCGGTACAGGTACATAAAAAGAAAAAAATATTATGCGGCTATGTAATGCTGCTTAAAAAAGTGAAAGGGTAAGTATAGATAATTATTTTTTTACCTGGAAGGTAAAATGCTTTTGTGCCAGGTAGCTTATTATTATCATGATAAATGTTGTAACTATTTGTGAAACCATAGCCGGCCAGAATAATATCTCTACCAATAGCTTAAGCATCAAATAATTTATACACAGGTTTAAAGCAAATACCGAAAAATAGCGGAACAATTGTATCCTGCCTTTTATGGTAGAATCAATAAACACAACATATTTCATACAAAGAAACCCTACTGCAAAAGAGATGCAGAAAGAAAAAAAAACAATGCGGCGATATGTGGCTTAAAAACGCAAAGAAACCCATATCAAAATTCTGCTGCAAAAATAATAAAAACAAACATAGTACATCGCCAAACCTATTACCGTATTGGTAGCACCACATACCGCATACCTGAATGTTTTCTCAGGCATTATCCGCTTAAAGGGCGGATAAAAAAAATCAATAAAACGGATAATATGAGATGATAATTTGTTCAAAATAAATTACAAAAAAATGATTACCGCAGAGGCGCTAAGACACAGATGAAATTTACTGCTTTAACTCTGCGCCTTAGCACCTCTGCGGTAAAGATCAATAAAGATAAAAAAGTACAAGGGAGTGACACAACGATGATGAGCCAGGATTAAATGCTGGCAAAAAAATAATATATATAGCTTTAGCTATACATTTCCTCCCTTGATGCTTTTACCCTGTCATCAGCAAGGTATTCATCGTAAGTCATTAGCTTATCAATAATTCCCTTTGGTGTTAATTCTATAATCCTGTTGGCCACGGTTTGCATAAACTGGTGATCATGCGTAGTAAGCAATACAACTCCGGTAAAATCAACCATGCTGTTGTTGAATGCAATAATGCTTTCCAAATCCAGGTGATTGGTTGGTTCATCCAATATCAACACATTAGGGTTTTGCAACATCATTTTACTGACCATGCAGCGCACTTTTTCGCCCCCGCTCAGCACTGTTGTTTTCTTTAAAATTTCATCTCCGCTGAATAACATTTTTCCTAAAAAGCCTCTTAAAAAATCTTCATCCACATCTGTTACATGCGGTGGCACATATTGCCTCAGCCAATCCATTAGATTATAATTGGTGGTAAAATATTCACTGTTGTCATTGGGCAGATAAGCAGTAGTTACGGTGGTTCCCCATTCGTATGTGCCTTTATCAGCCTGCATTTTACCATTAATGATTTCAAAAAAAGAAGTCAGCGCTATCGGATCTTTACTGATAAAAGCAATTTTATGGCCTTTTTGTATATCAAAATTTACCTTGCTGAAAATGGTGCGGCCTTCAATAATTTTTGTAAGGTTTTCCACCTTTAAAATTTCATTGCCCACTTCCCTCTCCTGCTTAAAAATAATGCCCGGGTATTTCCTGTTGCTGGGCTGGATATCTTCGATCACTAATTTTTCCAATGCTTTTTTACGGGAAGTAGCCTGCTTGGATTTGGAAGCATTGGCGCTGAAACGTGCAATAAATTCGAGCAAATCTTTGCGCTTGTCTTCCATTTTTTTATTCTTGTCCGTCATCTGGCGGGCAGCCAGTTGGGAGCTTTCGTACCAGAAAGTATAGTTGCCTGTAAATATTTTTATTTTGCTCCTGTCTACATCGGCTACGTGGGTGCACACCGCATCCAAAAAGTGCCTGTCATGGCTCACCACCAATACAATATTCTGGTAATCGGCCAAAAAGTTTTCGAGCCAGCTGATCGTTTCCACATCCAGGTTATTCGTAGGTTCATCCAGCAATAAAATATCAGGATTGCCAAATAATGCCTGCGCCAGCAATACCCTTACTTTAATATTTGCCGCTACATCCTTCATTAGTTGCTGGTGCAATTCATCCTTTACACCTAGTTCGCTTAAAAAAGTTGCCGCATCACTTTCGGCAGTGTAGCCGCCCATTTCACCAAATTGCTCTTCCAATTCTCCTGCTTTTAAACCATCCGCTTCAGAAAAATCTTCTTTAGCATATAACGCATCTTTTTGATGCATGATTTCCCACATTTTTTTATGGCCCATCATTACGGTATGCAATACTGACACTTCATCAAATTCAAACTGGTCTTGCCTTAACACGGCCATGCGTTCGCCGGGTGTAATGGATACCGAACCTTTATTAGGCTCAATTTCGCCACTGATTATTTTTAAAAAAGTAGATTTACCGGCACCATTGGCACCAATAATACCATAACAATTTCCTTTGGTAAAATTTGCATTTACTTCGTCGAATAAAACCCTTTTGCCATAAGCCAGGGTTACGTTGCTTACATTAATCATAATTATAAAAAGTGCGCAAAGATACACCGCAGAATTGATATTAATAGGAAGAAAAAACTGCGTTTTTTTTATTTATTTATTATCAGCTGGTTAGCTTTAATCAACTCCGGTTGTGTCACTCACTTGTACGGCATATCTTCATTCGGCTTTAATTATGTTTTGTTGTAAACATATCGCTCCTACGGAGCTGATTTATTTACCGCAAAGACACAAAGACGCAAAGTCCGCAAAGAAATAAAAAAACAAAGGCCATATACCCAAATTCCTAATTACAAATTCCCAATACCTCATTACCTCAATACCCAATTCCTACTTTTTAATTCTTAATTCTTAATTATCAATTTTTATCTTTGCGACATGTCAATAGTAAATACTTTACAAAAATGTGTGATAGAAAGCTTGTCAGCTTTGCACAATATCAATTTTACGGAAAAAGATTTCCAGATCAATGAAACAAAGCCAGAGTTTGAAGGTGATTACACCGTTGTGCTTTTCTCTTTAATCAAACCCGTTAAATCATCCCCTGAAGCATTAGGCAAAAATTTAGGTGAATATTTAATCAAAGAGTATCCGGGTTATTTTACTCAATTCAATGTAATAAAAGGGTTTTTAAATCTTACCATATCCAACAATTTCTGGATCGATTTTGTCAATAAAAACTATGATGATATTTGTTTTGGAAAAAAACCTTTGAACGGTAAAAAAGTAATGGTGGAATACTCTTCTCCCAATACCAACAAGCCATTACACCTAGGTCATTTAAGAAATAATTTTTTAGGCTGGAGTGTGGCAGAAATATTTAAAGCCAGTGGATATGAAGTGATAAAAAGCTGCATTGTAAACGACAGGGGCATCCATATTTGTAAAAGCATGATTGCCTGGCAATTATTTGGTAATGGCGCTACACCCGAAAGTACAAGTACAAAAGGCGATCATTTTGTAGGAGAGTATTATGTAAAATTTGAAAATGAGTTAAAAAAACAAGCGGCAGAACTGGCATCAAAAGAAGCATTAAAAAATTATACGCATTACAACGGAGAAGAACAAAATAAAGTAGTTGCATTTGAAACACAAAAAGTAAAATTACTGGAAGAAAACAATGATAAGAATAAGGAAAAAATTGTAAAAATAAATGACGAGCTTTTAGAGATAAGGAGAAATGCAACACCCATAATGAAAACAGCAAAAAACATGTTGCTGGATTGGGAAGCAGGCAAGCCGGATGTTATTGAATTATGGAAAAAAATGAATGGCTGGGTGTATGAAGGTTTTGAGGTAACCTACAAAAAAATCGGCAGTGATTTTGATACAACTTACTATGAAAGCAATACGTATTTATTAGGCAAAGAAACTGTGCAGCAAGGCTTATCAAAAAATGTTTTTTTCGCTAAAGATGATGGCAGCGTGTGGATTGATTTAACAGCCGATGGCCTGGACGAAAAGCTGGTGCAGCGCAAAGATGGCACTTCTGTATACATTACACAGGATATTGGCCTGGCCCAACAAAAATACGACGAGTATAAAATAGACCGGAGCATTTACGTAATTGGTGATGAACAGAATTACCACATGAAAGTGCTGAAACTCATCTGCCAGAAGTTAGGGATGCCATATGCCGACAACATTTATCATTTAAGTTATGGTATGGTGGAGCTGCCAACCGGAAAAATGAAAAGTAGAGAAGGCACTGTGGTAGATGCCGATGAAATTGTAGCAGAAATGGAAAATATTGCTAAAGAAAAAACTGAGCAACTCGGCAAAGTGAATGATTTTAATAATGAAGAATTAAACAAGCTATTTCATACAATTGGTTTGGGTGCATTAAAATTCTTTTTACTTAGGGTTGACCCTAAAAAAAGAATGATTTTTAATCCGGAAGAGAGCATAGATTTTCATGGCTTTACCGGGCCGTTCATTCAATTTAACCATGCCAGGATAAAATCAATTTTAAGAAAAGGCGAATTAAAAAAAGGTGCAGTTATAGACAATGATTTACTACCGCTGGAAAAAAATCTCATTGTTGCTTTAGAAAAATATCCTTTGGTTTTGCAACAGGCTTGTCACGAAATGAATCCTTCGGTAATTGCCATTTATGTATATGAAATAGCGAAAACATTTAGTTCATTTTATACAGAGCATTCTATTTTGAGTGCAGAGACTGAAAATAAAAAGCAGTTAAGATTGAAGCTGGCTAATTTAACAGCGAATGTGGTAAAAAGTGCTATGGCGCAATTAGGTATAGAGGTGCCGGACAGGATGTAAGAATTGGAATTAATAAAACAGGCTGTTCCTTATTGAAACAGCCTGTTCGTAAAATTTAATCATTAAAACTATGACAACAATAAAATTGCAATAGTTAATTTGAAATTATTATTTAACAAATATTTGCATATTGGTTGTAGAAGTAATTGTTGTGGTTGAAACCGGAGCCGGGTAAGGATTTCCTACAAGATGCCATCCTGACGTTGTTGCAGATGGGTATGGGTTTGATACAAGGTTCCATCCACCACCAATTATATTTTTTTGATTGAATAATTCAACACTTTTTGACAATTCGTTTAATTTTTTTACTGATTTCATGGTTTAAGGTTTAAGTTTGCCTACTCTTGATTATGCTTTTCGGCTACCGCATTTTGATAACATAAATGTATATAACATATAATATATTAGTATATATACTTAACAAATATGTATTTTTACTTAACAAAATGGTGTTTTTACTTAACAATGTGTAGGTATTTAGCTAAATCGGGATTTTCAACAAGCAAATTATCGGGATTTCAGTTAAAATAGTGGTTTGCCCCCTAAAAAGAGGTTTTAATAACTCCCAAACAAATAATATTTTATAAATTTCGCAGTAATTCTGTTGAATAAAGATTTAAAGCTTAATGGATGCCGGATAAAGCGAAAAGCCCGAGACGGAACATAGTGAAGTGAGGACTTGTAGCGATATGCCGGAACAAAGGATCAATAGTGAGCAGAAAATGATAGCCCATATTAATAATAAAATCCCGCCTTAGTCAGAGCGGGATTTTTATTACTCTTTGCTTATAATTTATTTAAACTCCATCCCTAAATTATACATCACAAAGCTCCACATATCCGCAGCTTCATCAATCAATTTACCAGTAGGTTTACCGGCACCATGACCGGCTTTTGTTTCAATGCGTATTAATGCCGGGTTAGTATTATCAGTAGCAGCCTGTAAAGTTGCGGCAAATTTAAAACTGTGCAGGCACTACCCTGTCATCATGGTCGGCAGTGGTAATTAAGGTAGCCGGGTAAGTTGTACCAGGCTTTAAATTATGCAAAGGAGAATAACGATATAGATTTTCAAAATCTGTTTTATTATCACTCTTTCCGTATTCCGTAGCCCAGGCCCAGCCAATGGTAAATAAATGATAACGCAGCATATCCATCACACCTACTGCCGGTAAAGCCACTTTAAATAAATCCGGTCGTTGCGTCATGCATGCACCTACTAATAAACCTCCGTTGCTGCCTCCACGAATGGCTAATTTATTTTTTTTCGTATATTTTTTTTCTATTAAAAATTCTGCAGCGGCAATAAAATCATCAAATACATTTTGTTTGTTTAATAACATCCCTTTTTTATGCCACTCTTCGCCGTACTCATTTCCACCACGTAAGTTAACTACTACGTAAATGCCTCCCTGTTCTAAAAAGAAAGCATTGGAAATGCTGAAACCTGGGGTTTGGGCAATATTAAACCCACCATAGCCATACAGCAATACCGGGTTATTGCCATCCAGCTTCATTCCTTTTTTGTAAGTAATAAACATCGGCACTTTTGTGCCATCTTTGCTGGTGAAAAATGTTTGCAGCGTGCTGTATTCTTCCGGCTTTACTTTCACTTCTGTTTTCCTGAATAATTCGCTTTTTCCACTGGCAATATCGTACCTGAAAATAGTAGGAGGATAATTGTATGACGTAAATGTGTAAAAAAATTCTTTATCATCTTTATCTCCCCCAAACCCACTGGCCGTGCCAATACCAGGCAATTGTATTTCCCTATCCGGTTTTCCTTTATAAGTGCATTGGTATACTTTGCTGCTGGCATCTTCTAAATAAGTCAGCAATAGTTTACCACCTGCAGTACCTACATGTTGTAAAAATTTTGTTCTTTCCGGTATAATCGTTATCCAGTTTTCTTTTGCAGGATTCTTGGGATCGATGCTTACTACTTTATAATTTGGTGCATCGGCATTGGTATGTACCAACAACCTGTTGCCATCATTATCGATTATTGAGGCTTCGGTATTAAATCCTTTTATTAACAAAGATGGAGGCGCATCCTCAGCAGCCCATAAATTATTTACCCAAATTTCATCCCCGCTTGTACCTTCAGATATATTCAGAATTAAAAAATTTTCATTCTCTGTAAGCCTGGCACTTACATTGCGCAAAGGATGCTCCTTATCCTGGTGAACCACATGATCTTTAGATTGATCCGATCCTAGCGTATGAAAGTAAACGCTGTGCAACTGGTTCTGATTTTTTAATTTATCTTTTTCAGTAAATTCCGGATAACGGCTGTAATAAAAACCATCATTCCTACGCCAGGAAATGCCGCTGAATTTTATCCATTGTATTTTATCCTTTAATATTTTTTTTGTCGCTACTTCCATAATAGCTGCTTCTTCCCAATCGCTGCCTGCCTGCGATGTTAAATAAGCACAATATTTTGCATCTTTTGTAAAATAAATACCGGCCAGCGCTACTGTCCCATCCTTACTCAATGTATTGGGATCAATAAATACTTCCGGCTGTGCATCAAGGCCTTTTTGCCTATATAAAATGCTTTGATTCTGTAAGCCGTCATTCTTATAAAAATAATAGTATTCCCCTTTTTTAAAGGGCGAAGAGTATTTGGGATAATTCCACAGTTCCTGTAGCCTGCTTTTTACTTTATCCCTGAACGGGATTTTGGAAAGATAATCTTGTGTTACTTTATTCTGCTCCACTACCCATGCTTTGGTATCTGCTGCATTATCATCCTCCAGCCAGCGGTATGGATCAGTTACTTTTTGTCCAAAATAATCATCTGTTTGATTTACTTTTTTTGATTCAGGATAAGCTATTTGTGCATTTAAATTTATTATCATTGTACTAAATACGATTGCTGTACATATTATTTTTTGCATAGTATAAAAATTATCATTCAAGATAAATTAAATAATGATAAAATATACTTTAAAACATATTTAATTTGAATAGTGTATTTTTGACACATTAACCGGGTATAAACAAACTACTTTCAATATGAAAAAAAAAGTAACAAAAATTGGGGTATTGACTTCAGGCGGAGACAGTCCCGGGATGAACGCCTGCATCAGGGCTGTAGTACGTACCGGCATTTTTCATGGATTAGAAGTATTTGGAATAATGAGGGGGTATAGTGGTATGGTAGAAGATGATATTATACCAATGGAGAGCAAAAGTGTAGCTAATATTATACAAAGGGGCGGTACTATTTTAAAAACCTCACGTAGCAAAGATTTTTTTGAATATGAAGGAAGAAAAAAAGCCTATAATAATTTAAAAAAAAGAGGTATTGACGGCCTGGTAATTATTGGCGGTGATGGCAGTTTTAAAGGAGCGCAGCAATTTAGCAATGAATTTGATATACCCTGTATTGGTTTGCCCGGCACAATTGATAAAGATATTGCCGGTACAGATTTTACTATTGGTTTTGATACGGCTGTAAATACGGCTGTGGAAGCCATTGATAAAATAAGGGATACTGCTGATGCACGACAGGTTATTTATTATTGAAGTGATGGGCCGGGATGCAGGCTATATTGCCTTGCATAGCGGGATATCCACCGGGGCAGAAAATATTTTGATCCCGGAACGTAAAACAATAATGGATGATATTATTACGCAATTAGCAGAAAAAGAAAGAAGGCATAAATTGGTGAACCTGATTGTAGTTGCCGAAGGTGATGAATTTGGCGGCGCTAATGAAGTAGCAAAGTTTATAAAAGAAAAACTACCACAGCAGGAAGTAAGGGTATGTATTTTAGGCCATATACAAAGAGGTGGCAGCCCCAGCTGTATGGACAGGGTAATTGCAAGCCGCATGGGTTATCATGCCGTAGAATCCCTGATTGAAGGGAAATATAATGTATTTATAGGGATAGTTAATAACCGTATGCATTATACACCTTTAGACGAAGCTGTTAAAAAGAAACAACGCATCAGCGAAGAATGGTTAAAAATTGTAAAAATACTGGCAACCTAACAGTGCAGGGTATACGATATAATCATTTTATCCGCTCTATAATATTAAACAAAGAAAATGAGTAAGAATATTAGCAAGTACCTGTACCGGCAGATGGATAAAGAAGCAGGTATAGCACACACCCAAAAGCGTACAAAAATAGTAGCGACTGTAGGACCTGCCTGCCATACCTATGATAAGTTGCTGGATTTGGTAAAAGCAGGGGTAAATGTTTTCAGGTTAAATTTTTCCCACGGCTCTTTCGAAGATAAGCTTGAAGTGATTAATCATATACGGCAAATCAATAAATCCGAACCATATAACATTGCCATTTTGGGAGATCTTCAGGGTCCAAAATTACGTGTGGGTGAACTGGCTGGTGGAAAAATAGAATTAAAAAGTGGTGATGACATTATTTTTACTACTGAAAAAATAATTGGTACTTCTGAGAAAGTATATGTTTCTTATGATATGCTGACTACCGATGTGCAACCGGGTGAACGTATTTTCCTGGATGATGGAAAAATGGAAGTAGAAGTAAAAAAGATTTTGAATGATAAAGAAGTATTGGTAAGCGTAACATTAGGCGGAACCCTACTGCCAAAAAAAGGCGTAAACCTCCCCGACTCTGCATTAACAATGCCTTCGCTTACGTCCAAAGACATTGCCGACCTGGATTTTATTATTGCACAAAACCTGGATTGGGTAGCCTTATCATTTGTCCGTAAAGCGATAGACATTATCGACCTCAAAAAAAGAATAAAACTTACCAGCAGCAAAATAAAAGTTATTGCAAAAATTGAAATGCCTGAAGCTCTAAATAATTTAAGAGATATTATTGTAGAAAGTGATGGCATCATGGTAGCCCGTGGCGATTTGGGAGTAGAACTTCCGGTAGAGCAGGTACCTGTTATACAAAAAGAAATTATCCGCAAATGCATGCACAGGGCCAAGCCTGTAATAGTAGCTACCCAGATGATGGAAAGTATGATGCAGCGTACCAAACCTAACCGCAGTGAAGTAAGTGATGTAGCCAATGCTGTGTTGGAAGGCGCTGATGCTGTAATGCTTAGTGGCGAAACTGCCATGGGAGATTATCCCACCCTGGTGGTAGAAACAATGTGCAAAATTATTGCAGAAGTAGAAAAAACAGTGTACGATTATAATAGGGATGATATTTTAGCACCACAACCTCACTCGCCTTCATTTTTAAGCGATGCCGTATGTTACAGTGCCTGCAAATTGGCACACGATATTAAAGCCAACGCATTAATTGGTATGACACAAAGCGGATACACTGCGTTTATGCTTAGCAGTTACCGGCCAAAATCACCGCTGTTTATTTTTAGTAAAGAGAGATCTCTGATTAACCAGTTAAGCTTAAGCTGGGGTGTAAGAGCATTGTATTATGCTGAAGAAGAAAGCCTGGATGATATATTTTTTGACCAGATAAATATTTTAAAAGAACGTGGTTTTATTAAATCCGGAGATGTAGTGGTAAATACTGGCAGTACTCCTATCGATTTACATTTACCAACCAATGTATTAAAAATTACAAAAGTGGAATAGGTGATATTGCACTTTGTGCAATATCTTATTTGTGTTACCTGCTTTAGTAACCTTGCCAAGCTTCAGTTGTGAATTTGTTCTGTTATTATTTCTTTTTTTTCGGGAAAGAAATAATGATATCGCCTGTACCATATCTATTTTAAGCTTTTATCATTTTATCTTTACCGCTGACAATATGTAATTGCCTAAACTAAGGCATCTTATTGAATAGATTAACTATTATATATGAATAATACATGGCCTGTATATTATTATAAAAAAGTAAAATATTATTACATTGCCTTTATCCCTGCAATATTAGCTGTGTTTGCACCTTCCGTATTAATTAATATAGATAAGATCCTGTTTAAAAAATATGAATGGCTATTTGAAAAAGCTCCGATGGTAGCCATGGGCATTTTTATGGCAGGTCTCGTAGCTATGCTAATTGTAAATACCAAAAACGAAAAAGTAATATAAATATACAAAACGGGGAACTATGCTTTCTTGATAAATGTATAAACCTTACAACTGCAAAAATAACCTTTGGAAAGTACGGTATTCCTGCAGGTGGGTCGCATGGCTCTGTACTACATATTGGTGAAGAAAAAAAAAATCTTAAAATTGGCATCTTGAATTACACAGCAGAAAATCCTAATTATTATACCCAGGACTGGACAATGAATGTGGATTGCTTTATAGATAAAAAAGGCATGCAAACATTTTTGCCTGCGATTGAGAAAAAACAAAGAATAGAAGTATCACAGGTAAATGCCTTTAACACCAATGAACTTGTTTTTGAGTTGCGGAGGAATATGAGGGTAGGAAAAACATTACTATTATATTATGCTTTTTTAGCCGTGCCAATAATTATCCTTACAGCATTGAATATAAATAATTATTTTATTACTTTAGTATTAACCTTAATGGGTATAGTCGGCTTTATTTACTTCATTACTAAAAAAGGAAAAAAAGGTACAGGATTTTATATGACTATCCAAAATAGCATGGTAAGTTTTCTACATTTAGAATCTAGAAATGAAATATTTAGTGCTTCCGTTAATAGTGTAGCAACTAATGTATATATTGGAAACTTATCAGGAAAAGGGTATAATATTTATTATTTAATAATGAAATTAAAAGTTCCGGGCTTTAAAAATATTACTATAGGCCAAACTTCCCCTTGGGGAAGAAATGTATGGCAGGGCCGCAATATAAAAGTAAAATGGCTTGTATTTTCTCCACCTGATTATGTTATTGATGCTGAAAATTGGGAAAAACTGGCACGTGTTTTTAATATTACTATTTAAATGTTAGTGCTATTTATAAAATTTAATAAACTCCTTTTTGCTTTATTTTTTATTTTATTTTGAAAAAAAGAATTCCAGCCAAGGAGCCATCCGCTAAAACCCAAAGCCTGCTTGCTCCATTTGTGTAAACTAAAGCCATCACTGTGCTCAATTATTTTACCATCGGCAAAACGCATATATGCTTTCACTTTATTTACTACTTTTCGGCCTGTCTTGGAAAAAGTATAAGTCGCCACCCAGTTACAGGTTGAATATTCTTCATCCAAATGTTGGATACTATCAAAGGCCAGGGAAAAATCTTTTGCATTGGTACACAACATTTGCCACATTGCTTTTACGGTATCACTTTTTAATAACCCAAAAACCGGATCAAAAAAAACAATATCATCACTATAGCAACTATTCATAGTCACATAATCTTTTTTGCTAAAGGCATTGTAAAATTTTATTATCAACTGCTCGTTTGTGTTCATAAACTATTTATTAAAAAATGATTATCAATAAACAATATAATCAATAAATACAATTTGGGGCTGTCGTCGTTATATCTTTATTCAGCTTCGGTACCGGCTGTACGCAGTACTCCCCGTTCGCTACGCTTACGCCGGGGTACTTGCTGCCATCCGGCATCCATTTACCGGTATCGCTTTATTCATCTTTAATTATGTTTGTTAATAAATGTTCAACTCCTACGGAGTTGGGAAAATACAATTACATTTTGCTATAAATATTACGCTCCTACGGAGCTGAAAACATAATTAATTGTTATCTACTGCTACTGACATGTCGCTCCTACGGAGCTAAATCAAAATTCATAACATTATGATACTAAGCTACATTTCTAATAAGCTGAAGCCTCAACCTTAAACTTCAAACCCAAAACTTGAACCCTAAAAATCAAACTCCTAATTCCTTACTGCATCATTACCCTAATTCCAATTATCACAATTACCCTAATACCAAATTTATTTATCCAACCTTGGCCTTAACCTTTGCTTACTTTTATTAAAAATCATATTCCCTTTGTCAATTCCTTTACGTAATTCCTTCTGCTGCTCCAAAGGCAGGTTAAATATTTGACGGCATTCTTCACTACAGCAGCCATCATACTTTTCAGCACATGCTTTGCATTGTATAAATAATAAATGACAGCCATCATTATTGCAATTAATATGCGTATCCGAAGTATTGCCGCATTGATGACATTTAGCAATAACGTGTTCGGTTATACGTTCTCCTCTCCTGTCATCAAACACAAAATTTTTTCCAATAAATTCGCTTTGCAAACCTTTTTCTTTTGCTTCTCTTGCATAGTTAATAATACCACCTTCCAAATCAAAAACATTATTAAAACCATGATGCATCATATACGCACTGGCTTTTTCACAACGAATGCCGCCTGTGCAATACATAATGATATTCTTATCTTTTTTATCCTTCATCATTTCTACAGCCATAGGCAGCTGCTCCCTAAAAGTATCGCTTGGTACTTCTATTGCCTTTACAAAATGCCCTACCTCGTATTCGTAATGATTGCGCATGTCAATTACAATCGTATTCTCATCTTTCAGCAGCGCATTCATCTGGACTGCATTTACATACCGTCCTTTTTTATCCATACTAAAGCCGGGATCAGTAATCCCATCAGCAACAATTTTTTCCCTTACTTTTATTTTTAGCACCCAGAATGATTTTCCATCATCATCCACCGCTATATTTAGCCGGATGTTATTTAAAGCTTCAATACTATATAAATATTTTTTTAAAGCAATAAAATTACTTTCAGGTACACTTACCTGGGCATTAATACCTTCATGTGCCACATAAATTCTTCCGAATACTTTTAATGCATGTAAGGATTTATATAAATCATCCCGGAGTTGCTTAGGATCAGTAATTGAAAAATAATGGTAAAAGGAAATAGTAGTCCGATGCTCTTTCTCTTCATTCAACAGTTTTTTTAGCTCCGCCTGGGACACTCTGTTATGCAATACTGCCATGATTTTATTTGATTTTATTATAGAATAAAAATCCGCTTAAAGCGGATGGATGCTTGCAGGCAAACCAAATTGATTACAAAGATATTGATTTAATAACGTAATTGCTTAATGTTAAAGATCTACGGAGAAGGACCGGCCTTTTGAATTTGATTTTATACTTGCACCAATAACCCCGCCGGCACCTATGCGAATACGGGTGGATACATTTTTACCATTTATAAAAGCAGTTACAACATCTACTCTTAATGTTTTAAAAATATTTTCAAGCCCGCCGGATACTTCCACATAATTAGTCTTGCTATTAATGTAAAGTGCATTGCTTCCGCCAACCAAATTCCAGTTAAGACGTTTAAACAGCGGAATTTTATTAGTTAACAGCCCATTAAAATGATGCTCTGCATGGCCGAAAGAATAGAACGGCGCTATAGTACTGTTTCCATAATAGCTTGCCAGCTGAAAGCTGTTTACATATTCACTCGCTGCTGCTAAACGGTTACCATTAAAATGTTGGTAATCCTGGATAAATACTTTTTTACTGTTAAGAAATCCACCTATTCCTATTTTATATTTCAACTGGCCTGCGAGTTTAAAATTCTTATCATCATTTATAAAAAATTTCCATTTGTCAAAATCTACATCGCTGCCTGCCAATTTATTAATCCCTTTAGCATAGTTGAATGAAAATGTTGGATATTTAGATCCAATGGCAATTGTATTATGAGGGAATTGTATATAACGCTGCCCCGGCTTAATGCTTATACCCACACTTACAACAAGTGCCTGGTGGGGAGTAAATTGTGATAAAAATTTTTCCTGCGGATAATTGGGAGTAAACTTGTAGGTTTTGCTTTTAATCAATACAAAATCAGTTGTATTTTCCAGAGGCATTCTGTCTTCGTACAAAGCATTTACATTTAGCCTGAACCCGCTTTCATAGCGTTTTGAAAAATTAATGCTCCCAAAATAATTTTCATAAATTTTCATATAATTATTTCCCCAAATTAAAGTGCTGATACTATTGGATAAAGGGGAAATAGGATTTTCATTATTAAACTGGCTTATCCGCTTACCGCCGGAAAATCCCCAGCTTTCTCTTTTTATTTTTTTACCCGTGCTCCAGTCTCTTGTCCTGAAATTTATATCAATCCAGGCATTAAAATGTTTATTGGAAAAGCCATACCGCATATAAGGCTGTATAGAAAAATTAGATTTTTGCTTAATAAATTTTTTATTAAAAAATGTATTAAAATTAATTACCAGGCCTTCTACAGTATTATACTCCAGGGCTTTTACCAATGAATTGACACCCCACTCTAGTGTGTAGTTTTTATTATATTTTTTTCTGTCAATACCCTGCCAGAAAATTTCCAAGGGTTTTAGCTTGCCTTGCTTTTTATTTAATGAATCAATTGACTTCTGGCTTAATACCGAATCCTTTTCTATTTGATAGATACTATCTTTTATTGCATAATCTTTTCGTTCTTCCGGCTCCAGGGGCATAGGACGAACAGTATCCCAATATGCGGCTGTTCTTTTATTAACTGCTGTATCATACTTAATGACTATTTTATCAAAAAACTTTTTAGGAAACCCTTTGTTAACAGTATAGTTAGTATACACATTTACAAAATTGCCTACAGCATCAATCTTAAATTGTTTAAAATTAAAATATAGCACTTGATTTTTCACCTGCCAGACATCATTATTTACAGGCGTGTGCAATTGGTTTATTCCAAGCGTGTCTAATAGTTCTAACTGGGCTGTTTTGGTAAGGAATAAATCAAAGCTGTGTATTCTCCAATCTCCCTCAGTAATATTAATTATCCCCGTAAATAAAGGTTCATACGTACGTCTTGGCGTTACCTGGATAGAATTAATTTCTTTTCCATCTTCCCAAAAGCTTCCTAAATATTTATACTTATAAAAATTTAAAGCCCCGTCTGCAATAGGAGATATAAATCCCCTGGGATTAAAACGTTCGGTAAATATGGTTACATTATTATTATATAAACTTATAAAAGTGGGAAAAGTAAAACCAAAGCCACCGCTGCCACTTACCCGGCTGCTGTTTACTTCCATTTTAAATTTATCAGGTAATTGTGTAATACTTTTGCAACAGATTCGGACAAATAAATTATCCCTTTCCCCGATGAATCCAGTCGCATATCTTTTATGTCCTCTTCAGGCACTTTTTGCCCAAGAATTTTATTGGGTAAATTTCTAAGCTTTATTATATCTTTGTATACAAATCACATTCAAAACTTTGAACTTGCTTACTGTAATAACTTCTTTTTTTTTATTGCCTGGCGAATAATTCCATACGCCGGATCTTCCCCTCCTTTCTTTACTATTACTTCATTTAAGCTGAGCTCTTGTTCATTTAAAATAAATGATACCTGTTCGTCATTATTTGCAATAACAACCTGCTTCTCTTGACGGGCATAGCCAATATGCTGGCATATAATTGTATAGGTACCCGGTTTTACATTCAAAGAAAATTTTGCTTTGCTATTAGCGCTTACGCCTGTAGAAGTACCCTTGATTGTAATAGATGAATAAGGCAATAAGTTACCCTGACCATTAAATACAGTTCCGGAAATTTTTTGGGCAGTAGTTTTTAGAAAAAATAAGCTAAGTAAAAAAAAGAATAATAAATATTTTTGCATGGAAATCTTTAATTGCAGGACTAATAAATTTTCCCAAACCCATTCGTTAATCCATATTTTTTAAAAAAATCTTTAATAGCGGTTAATTTACTTTCACATATAACGAAGGATTGAACATCATTGGGCAACATTGCCATTTGTTCACACTCAAAACAAACTTCTATACATGAAAAAATATTGCCTGAATTATCTTTAAAAATTATTGCATGCCGGGGAAAATAACACTCTGATCCCAAAGCTTTCTTTTTACAGGATTTACCATAAATTATATTACCAAGCAAGTCAATAGCTTCTTTATCTAATTTTTTATATTCATAAAACTTAGGCATAATGATTTTTCCCGCTTCCTCCTTTGCCTTATTTTTCCAATATCCAATGCCAGGTTCCGGGGCTTGTGTTTCAGAATATGATACAATAGCAACTTCCGCAGCTTTTTTGAAAAGATTAAACGACTTGGCGTTATCACAAATTATACCCGGAAGTTTGTAGTTGTAACTAATTTGTACAGGCTGAATAAATATTAGGCTGCTAATTATTAAAAAAAAATTCATCAGGCAAAGTTTTACAATTTAACCAAAGATAATTGCAATACTGTTACCAAAAGATTAAAGTCAATTTGCTGCCGGTTTAATTCTTCTCAAATACGAACCTGATAATGCGGCAAATCCTGCCACTAAAGCTCCAATGACAGCAGTAGCCAAGATTAATAAATATGGGTTGTCAAATTTTAGAATAAGTACCGATATTTTATGAGCCAATAAATGATCATTATTATTACTAATATAGAAAGATATTGAACCCCACAATAATAGTAATGCAATAAAAGCAGTAAAAAATGCTTTTACCGGCTTTTGAGGAATAAGCAAAGCAACCATAAATGCAGCAATAGCAATGCTCCACCATGGAAAATAAAAACATGCTGCAAAGCTTAATAAAGCTGTAAGTATAAAAGAAATAACGAATTTCATATTGTATATTTTTGACTATGCTCTTCTGATAGCATAGTTTGATTATTAATTTTGAGAATCACATTAAACATCATCAACTAGCTTTTATTAAAACTCATTCTCCATTTAACCCGCTTATCATTTTCTTCTGCCCTGGTCATTAACCAAAGCAGGTAATATTTTCCTGCCACCCACTGGTCGATAAACATATCATAATACTTACTGCCCGGGTTACCACTTTGTCCCCCGGGATATATACCATAGGCCTCTGTTTGTTGTGTAAGGCTTACAATCATTCTCCAACTTGGCCCATGATCATTTCTTGTAGCATTAATATTCAGGGTACCGCCACCGATTGGCAAATTTAACCTGCTGAATACATCCAGCTTGGTTAAATGGCTTACACGGGTGCCTTTGAATTTTTCCCAATCTAATTTTCCTTCTTTATTTAATATAACTAAGCTATCCACTGTATTTTTAAATGCTGTAGTAACTATATCAGCTAAGGTTTCTTTCCGGGTTGTCTCAATATTATCAATAAATTTAAAAGCTGAATCTTTTAAAACTGCTTCTAACAATGTACTTTCAACAGGCCGGTTAATAGGGCTGGGCGCTTTAGCAAATTCATCTTTGAATATTGCATCTGAAAAATCATTCCATAGTATTTCAAAAACAGTAGCGCCTTTTGACCCTACTTCATTTTGTAAATTCCAGTTTTTTAACATGTTGAAATACTCCTTTTCAGTGGTTTCCAATGCTGAATCTTTAATATTTTTCATAAAAACCGGAAGCGCCATTTCTGCAAATACATTATAATTGTTCGTTTGTAAATCCATCATATCCTGCAGAGTAACGTTATTCATCTCCGTTAGTAACCTGTTAACCAGGATACCACGATACGGTGTATATCTTCTCCCAAGATAGTAAGGATAGGTCGTATCGGTCGGTTTTTGATTAGCACTGCTGACAAACCCCCTTTCCGGGTTATATTGAAAGGGTACTTCGTTTTGCGGAATCATGCCCTGCCATTGATAGCTGCTATCAAAACCAGGCATCAGGAAATCGCCCTGGCCTTTCCATTTAGCCGGCCACTCTCCTTGTGCTCGTATAGCTATATCACCATTCTTAGAGGCAAATGCACAGTTTTGTCCTGGTGTACGCAAATCAGTAACTGCAGCAGAATAGTCTTCGTAATTTTTAGCACGGTTAAGCTTGGTAAAAATTGTTAACTCATTGCTTGGATCATGCGCTTTCCACCTTACTGCATAACTTTTATTACTTTTATTTTTATCACCGCCATAATTTTTATCATACATGACAGGCCCAAAAACTGTATAAGCAACGCTATCTATAAATGGTGCTCGATTCTTTAAAAAGATTGTATCAATTCTAAAAGTTGTTTTCTGCCACTGTTTATTATACCAATACTCCTTTTGTGTATCATCTTTAAACTTAATTTCATAATAATCCCGTACATCCCTGCCTCCATTGGTAAATCCAAAAGCACAGCTGTCATTAAATCCAATTACTATGCTTGGTGCACCAGGAAAAGAAGCGCCATAAGCATTAAATGATGGTGTGGACAATTGCATTTCATACCAGAGTGATGGCAAATTCAAACCTAAATGCGGGTCATTACATAAAATAGGCGCACCACTTTTTGTTTTTTTTCCGCTTAATGCCCAATTATTACTTCCATTTGCCCTATCAGGTTTTATTTCATTTATATCAGCTGTACCCTTATTACTAAAATATAAAGAATCTGCATTTGCAGGTGCTTTTGGTACAATAGAAGGTGGGGCATAAATGGTACCTTTTGGAATAACTGGGTCTAATGAATCCTGGTTATGGGATATAATAATGCAAAATCTTCTGCATTAAAATAATTTTTGGCATTTGTCATTTCAAAATCTTCATCATACCCTGCCAAATCATAACTCATATATTTCAAAAAAAGTGCAGTTTTTAAATTGCTCCATTTTTCAGGCTGATAACCAATTAGTTTATATTCTAGCGGTAAGCTGCTTTCTGTTAATGATTCAATATAGGCATTCACCCCCAAGGTATAGGCATCACATTGTAATTTAGTAACGACATCTTTTTCCATTTCCTTTAAAGAATTTTCTGCAGCGTAAACCATGCCTAATCTTCTGAATTTCCTATCATGCTGTAAAGCTTTTTCGCCAATTATTTCTCCGGCCCTCCCCGCTGCAGCATGTGTTTGCAATTCCATTTGCCATAAGCGGAATTTTGCATGAAGATAACCTTGTACAAAATATACATCATTCTCCTGCTCTGCAAAAACATGGGGTACCAACCGCTCATCAAAATATACATCAACTTTACCGTTTAGTTGGGGGAATTTTAAGTCTGCCGTGAAATCAGTATTGATTTTTTCAGCATTTTGCCAGACTCCATGCTGGGGACTTAGAAGCTTTCCCAGTGGTGCAGGTAGGACTAATTTTGTATCAAACACTATAACTAATGAAATGGTAATCAGGGTACAGATTAAAAAAGGGATTATTCTCATAAATAGGATTAATGTTATAATTTAAGGATATAAATTTCTCATTTTTAGATAAAATTAACATTTTAATTTTTATAGCAATTTAAATTTTTGCACGGTATATGAAATATGATTAATCAATTAAAAATATTTATTATGAAAAGAAATTATTCATTTTGTCTATAATGGCAAGTTTAGTATTAATAGTAACATCTTGTAAGAAAGATGACCCTGCTCCAAAACAAGTAGTAAAATCAGAAGTTACATTAGAGAATTTTGATAAAAATGCTGATAATAATAAATCTATTACTTGGTATTCTTCAACAGCTGGCGTAAGCTATACAATGGAACAAATTAAGGCAAACTTACCAATTTCTGAGAAAATAGATTTCGGACTTAATATTAATGATGTTGAGTTTGGTATATATTCACCATCAACCTATCCTCAACCTTACGGCCAAAATACTTGGACTAAGTTAAACTCTACTATCTTTAAAACTCCGGCAGATTTACAAGGTGATTTAAAAAATAAAATTATTAATCAGCCTGAAGCTATTACGGTAGATTTTATTAACAAAAATTTTAATGACGGATTTGTTCCAAGTTCTCAAGCAACTGGTATTAGTACTGATCAGGTTATTGCTTTTAAAGCTGCCAATGGCAATACAGGTTTAATTTTTATTAAAAATTTTAATTTTGCAGCTAAAACTGCATTAATAACTGTTTTTGTAGCTAAATAAATAAAGTTATAAACCGGACATAAAAAACCACACTATAAGTGTGGTTTTTTATGTCCGGTAATCATTATTGTAATTTACTGAATGAATAGTCCTGATAATGTCTTATCAACATAAGTTTTTATTTTTGCATCATGCAACTACTTTCGCTACATACTAAAAATATTCTTGGCCTTCAACTACCTACTGATCCACGTTGGGTAAACCTGGCAGAGATGCAACTCGAAGAAATACTGACTGATCATGCATATTGCGAGCAAAAAGCTGCTACAACCTGCATTACTTTAATTCAAAGGTATTCTGATAAAGAAAAGCTGGTTGAAGAATTAAGTCCGCTTGTTACTGAAGAATGGGGCCATTTTCGTACAGTACTGGCAGAGTTACATAAAAGAAATTTAAAGCTTGGCAGGCAACGTAAAGATGAATATGTAAATAAATTAATAGAGTTTCAAAAAAAAGGAGGTAGTCCGGACGACAGGTTATTAGATCATTTGCTTACCATGGCATTGATCGAGGCCCGGAGTTGCGAACGTTTTAAAAGATTAAGCGAAGGATTGGATGATGGATATATGCGTAAATTTTACCGGCGATTTATGCAAAGCGAAGCCGGGCATTATACATTATTTATAACACTGGCAGAAACTTATATGGATAAAAAGATTGTAAGGAAAAGATGGGCGGAATGGCTGGCATATGAGAAAGAAGTGATGAACGGGTTGGAGGTTAGGGGTGACAGGATACATTAGGTATTGGGTGTTTTGGTATCGGGTAATTATGGAATTTGTAATTAGGAATTTGGGTGTAGAGTTTTAGCTCCGTAGGAGCGTAATATTTATAGTAAAATGGGATTGTATTTTTCACAACTCCGTAGGAGTTGAACATTTAATAAAACATAATTAAAGCTGAATAACGAACATCAGTACAAGAGTGCGACCACCGAATTTTGCGGGGCACAGCGCCAATGCAGCTTAATAGTAGCAAAAAAGCTAAATACCAAAAATTTTATGATTTTGCCAAAGGCAAAATCATAAAATAAATTCTTAATGATCATTTAATGGCAATCCTCTTTCCTGAAATTCCTTCCAGTTTAAATATTCATCCCCTTTGCGTTGTTCTACCATGGTGATGCAATTATCCACCGGGCATATCAACTGGCACAAATTGCAGCCCACACATTCATCTTCTTTTATAGAGTACGTATTGTAAGGTTTGCCATAAGATAAATTGATGGATTGATGCGATGTATCTTCGCAGGCGATATAGCATAACCCGCAATGAATACATTTATCCTGGTTAATATTAGCCACGTGGTGGTAATTGATATCCAGGTCTTCCCAATGCGTAATTTTTTCTACTGACTTACCAATGAAATCATAAATGGTTTTGTATCCTTTATCATCCATCCAGTTGTTGAGCCCTTCACACATGTCTTCTACAATCCTGAAACCATACTTCATTGCCGCCGTACACACTTGTACGTTAGATGCCCCCAACAACATAAATTCCACCGCATCTTTCCAGGTACTAACGCCGCCAATACCTGAAATAGGAACGCTGGAAGTAACAGGATCTTGTGAAATGGTGGTGAGCATTTTTAATGCAATAGGTTTTACCGCAGGGCCGCAATACCCGCCAAATACGGATTTACCCGCAACATAAGGATTGGGGACCAGTGTATCCAAATCAATGCCGGTTACAGATTGTATGGTATTGATTAATGACAATGCATTGGTGCCTGCCTGCACACATGCCTTACCGGTAGGTACTGGCGAATGTACATTGGGCGTTAATTTTGTAATAACGGGGATGGTTGCTTTTTCCATCACCCACTCTACCACCATTTTTGCAATTTCGGGATCCTGGCCTACGGCAGCGCCCATGCCACGTTCCGTCATGCCATGCGGACAACCGAAATTTAATTCAAAACCGTGTGCGCCGGTATCTTCTACTTTTTTTATCAATTCATGCCAGCTTTCCCGGTTATTATCTGCCATTAAAGAAACAATCATTGCCCTGTCGGGAAATAATTTTATACATTCTTCAATTTCTTTTAAATTAATATCCAATGGCCTGTCGGATATGAGCTCAATATTATTAAAGCCCATTATTTTACCGCCATTAAAATTTACCGCCGAGTACCTCGACGAAACATTTTTTACCTGGCTGCCCAGGGTTTTCCAAACTACGCCGCCCCAGCCTGCTTCAAAAGCACGGAGTACATTTATTTTTTTATCCGTAGGCGGCGCACTTGCTAGCCAAAAAGGGTTGGGAGATTTGATGCCCAGGAAATTTGCTGATATGTTTGCCATATAAAAGTTTATGGTTTTTTATTTTGTTACCGGCATTTGTACAGGTAGCAACATCGTTGTTGCCTGCCCCGTCTGAAAGCGGGGTCACTCACTGCATCGGCATACCTTTATTGATCTTTAATTGTGTTTTGCTAAAATGTTCAACTCCTACAGAGTTGTGAAAAATTATAATTAACCTCTTTGCTATAAATATTACGCTCCTACGGAGCTAAAACAAATTGCTATGACTTACTACTAACATAGCGCTCTTAAAGAGCTGAACCCTTAAACACCAAACCTAAAACTTCAAACCTCAAACCCCAAATTCCTAATTACAAATTCCCAATTCCACAATTACCCTATTACCTTAATACCTAATACCCAATACCCAAATACCTCAAAATCCCCGCTGCCCCATCCTTACCCGCCTGTACAGCATCCACCACTTCTTTGCCACCATTTACACAATCGCCACCGGCAAATATGCCTTTGATATTTGTTTCCCCGTTTTCTTTAATTACAACTTTACCAGATTTATTTTCTATGCTATTGATTTTTACCAGTTCTTCAAAAGGCATTTGGCCTGCAGCTTTAATCACCATATCCACATTTAATGTAAAGGTTTCCCCCGTATCCACCGGTGAGCGGCGGCCACTTGTATCCGGCTCACCTAATTTCATTACGCTGCAAACCAGTTGCTGCACTTTTCCCCGTCCGAACGGATCATCCGGGCGGGCATTCTCACCTTTTATTTCTTTTGGTGCGGCGAGCCATACAATTTTACAACCATCCAACCTGGCAATATCCAATTCTACTTGCGTGCAAGGCTTTTCATTTTCAGTTCGTCTATACAGCATCGTTACTTCCTTTGCGCCAAGCCTTTTAGCCTGCGTGGCAGCATCAATGGCGGTCATACCCATACCAATTACAGCTACGTTATCGCCTACTGGCACTTTATCATACCCGCCCTCTCGTATGTCATAAATAAATTTTATTGCATCTACAACGCCTTCCATTTCTTCTCCGGGAATATCCAATTGTCTTGCCAAACCTACACCGATAGCTAAATACACCACATCATATTTTTTTTGCAAATCGCTTAATAAAATATTTTTGCCTAGTTCCTGGTTGTATTTTATTTCTATACCGCCAATGCCCAAAATGTAATTCACCTCATCTTCACAAAATTGCGGCGTTACTTTATAAGCAGCAATGCCATATGTCATCAGGCCTCCGCCTTTGTTTTCTTTTTCATAAACCGTTACATCAATACCCTCACAGCTAAGCACATGCGCACAGCTTAAGCCTGCAGGGCCTGCACCAACTATGGCTACTTTTTTTCCGGTTGAAGGTTTGCGTTCAAACAGCTGCCAGTTATGCTCCATGGCTTTTTCCGTTGAGTAGCGTTGCAGCTTTGCAATAGGTATGGCTTCTTCATCCATTAAATTATAAACGCATGCACCTTCGCATAATTTTTCTACCGGGCATACTTTACTACAACCTGCGCCCATAATATTACTTACAAAAATAGTATGCGCCGATCCTTTGATATTATCGGTTGTAATTTGTTTGATAAATTTTGGCACATTTATTCCCGTTGGGCAGCTTTTGGTGCATGGTGCATCATAACAAAATAAACAACGGTTGGCTTCTACCTGCGCTGCATCTTTTGTTTCAAACGGCGGGTGAATGTCGCTGAAATTGTTATGGTACTGCTCGGCAGTTAAACGGTTATTGGTAATTGACATATTTTTTATTTTTCACGCCCGTCCGAACGGTTCATCCTGGCGGGCAAGGGCGCTAAGTTATTTAAAGCGCAAAGTTGAATGATTATTTTAGTTTTTTTTGTTTTAAGGAAACGGGTAAAAAATTTCTCTCATTTATTACTTTCTTTTTTGTTTTTACTTCCAAGGCTTTTCTTGCATTTCCTGCTATTGCCCCACCTTGCTTGGCAGCAATTTTATTTTTCGCAAATCCTTTAGGCTTTTGCGTTTTTACAATTTCTGTCGTAGAAGCTTCGCCAAGCATAGAAAAAATTAATTCCAGGTCGGTCATATGATCCCTCAGATTTTCTTTTTTTAACCGCTTCAAATTTTTATGCTGCGAAGGTGTAATACCAAAAGTTGCTTTTGAGATTTCTGCAGTTAAAATTGCATATTCCTGCTGTGTTTTTACTTCACTTTTTTTCCACTCGCCTGTAAGTTCTTCCCGGATTGCTATGCTTCTCATTCTTTTTTCAATCCAAGCATCATCATAACCCTTTTGCTTGTATAAATCTCTTGTTCTTTGTGTAGCTATTTCCGGGTTTTCAATTTCTTGCAACCTTTCATAACCAACCTGTGCCAGCCAAAGTTTGAACGGTTCTGCTTTAGGTGAAGGAATAGATTGTATGATTCTTAAAATTCCTTTTGTATCAGCAGCCTGAACTTTGCGCTTTTTGCCATCAGCTGCTACCATTTCAACCAGGGGACAAATTGTCCCCCAGTTGGAATTAAGTTCAGATTCTCTTTTTTTCATTTTTTTAATATAATCTTTTACATCCACAGTATCCGTTAATACCTGTACCACATCCTGAACAGAAAAATACCATGTATGTGTTGCTTCGTTATACACAGATCGAATTTGTTTACTTTCAAAAAGTTTAATGTTACTCATATAGGTGTTTTTAATAGTTAGCTTGGTTAGAATGTAATTGTATTGCTCAATAAAGAACTAAAGCACAAGAGTGCGACGCCACTAAAGCTAAATAGTAGCACTACAGCCTGGTACATAAAAAAAATCGCTTCAATCATTTGCACATCAGCAAATTTGCATATTTGCACATTGATTTTACAGCTCCACCAATTTTCCATAAGTCTCCGGCCTCCTGTCCCTGAAAAACTGCCAGGTCGATCTAACTGTTTCTATCATATCCAAATCAAAATCCGCTACCAGCAATTCGTCATTGTCTTCGCTGGCCTGTGCAAAAATTTGTCCGCGTGGATCTACAAAGTATGATGAGCCATAAAATTTACCGAGGTTCCAAGGTTTTTCTGTACCCACACGATTGATGCAACCCATAAAATATCCGTTTGCAGCAGCATGTGCTGGCTGCTCCAGCTTCCACAAATATTGAGATAAACCGGCCACGGTTGCGGAAGGATTGTAAACGATTTCTGCGCCATTCAATCCTAAAATTCTTGCGCCATCCGGAAAGTGACGATCGTAACAAATGTACACACCAACTTTTGCATACTTGGTTTGAAACACAGGATAGCCAAGGTTTCCGGGCTTAAAGAAAAACTTTTCCCAAAAGCCGCTGGTATGCGGAATGTGATTTTTTCTGTACTTGCCTAAATATTTTCCATCGGCATCAATCACCGCAGCAGTGTTGTACAAAACACCGGCTTGTTCTTTTTCATACACTGGCACGATGATTACCATGTTGTACTTTTTTGCATACTCCTGCATGCGCTCTACTGTAGGGCCAGGAACAGTTTCAGCGCTTTCATACCAAGCTTTATCCTGTCCCGGACAAAAATATGGCGTGTTAAAAATTTCCTGGAAGCATAAAATTTGTACACCTTTTTTTCCTGCTTCTTCAATGAGCGGAATATGTTTTTGCACCATTGCTTCCATAATTTCTGCAATGGTTCCTTCGCCTTCTGTTTTAGGGAGGCTTAATTGAATCAACCCCGATTTAATCATTCTTGGCATATCGTTTTGTTTTTATTTGTTATCAGCATTTGTTTTTTATAGCATCATCGTTGTGTCACTCCCTTGTACGGAATACCTTTATTGATCTTTAATCATGTTTTGCTATAAATGTTCAACTCCTACGGAGTTGTAAAAACACAGTTACATTTTGCTATAAATATTACGCTCCTACAGAGCTAAAACACATTTTATTTACTACTGACATGTCGCTCCTAACGGAGCTAAATCAAATTCATAACATCATGCTACTAAGCTACATTTCTAAGGAACTGAAACCTCAACCTCAACCTCAACCTTAAAATTCAAACCCTAAACTTGAAACTTCCAACCCAAATTCCTAATTACAAATTCCCAATTCCACAATTACCTTAATACCTAATTACCTCAATACCAAAACCCAATACCTAAATCTTTCCTTCAACTTTATTCCTTTTAATAAACTGACCATACCCTTTCTCTACCAAACAGTTATTATTATCAATTGCAATTTTTCCTCTTAACAAAACAGTTTTTACTTTACCCGTCACTTCCCAGCCTTCATAACCGCTGTAATCCACATTCATGTGATGGGTGGATGAAGATAAAGTATGTTTTTCATTAGGATCAAAAATTATAATATCTGCATCACTGCCTACCGCAACGGTGCCTTTGCGGGGGAACATACCAAATATTTTTGCTGCATTTGTAGATGCTACTTCTACATATTTATTTAAAGTTATTTTATTTTTAACAACACCTTCGCTGAATAACAATTCCATCCTGTTTTCTACTGCCGGGTGGCCATTGGGAATTTTTGAAAAATCATTTTTGCCCATTAGTTTTTGTTCCCATTTAAAAGGGCAATGGTCTGTTGCCACCACCTGCACTAACCCTTGGTTAATTCCGGCCCACAATGTTTCCTGGTCTTTCTTTTCCCGCAAAGGTGGGCTCATTACCCATTTGGCACCTTCAAAATCTTTTTCATACAAAGAGGCATCTAAAATTAAATATTGAATGCAGGTTTCTACGAACATTTTTTGGTTGCGCTTTGTAGCATTCCGCACTGCGTTGAGTGCGCCTTCGCAAGTTAAGTGAACAATATAACCCGGGCATTCAGTATAGCTTGCCATATCCACAAAACGTTCGCTGGCTTCGGCTTCTGTAATTTCCGGCTGCGATAAATAATGGTACAGCGGCGACATCTTTCCTTCTTCCCTGTGCTTGGCAATTAAATAATCGATCATGTCGCCATTGGTGGCATGCACATTAATAATGCCGCCGTGCTTTTTCACTTCTTCCATCAAACCAATCATCTGCCGGTCATCAATCATCAATGCACCTTTGTATGCCATAAAGGTTTTGAAAGAAGTAATGCCTTCTTTTTCGATAAAATTTTTTATTTCTTTTTTTGTATCGGCATTAAAATCTGTTACTGCCATATGAAAGCTATAATCTCCCACACAATTATTATCGCTCCTGCCCTTCCATTCTTCCAATGCGGCTTGTAAAGAATTGCCCTGTTTTTGCAAAATAAAATCAATTACCATGGTTGTTCCACCAAATAAAGCAGCCCTGGTTCCGGTTTCATAATTATCGCTGGAAAAAGTACCCATGAACGGCATATCCAAATGTACATGCGGATCAATACCGCCCGGAAAAACTAATTTACCCGAAGCATCGATTTCTTTATCAGCTTTTATCGTCAAATTTTTACCAATAGCAGTAATGGTTTCTCCTTCAATAAAAATATCAGCTACATAATTATCTGTAGCGGTAACAATTTGTCCGTTTCTAATTAAAATACTCATATTTAATTTTTACCGCAGAGACGGGGAGACGCTAAGAACAAAAAATATTTTATTATAAAACTCTGCAGCTTTGCGTCTCCGCGGTTAATTTTTATTTTTCATTAACAACCAATATAAAATTCCACTTACAAAAAAGCCGACAAACCATGCATAGTTGTACAAATGTGAAATCCAACCAGGAAAAGTATTTGCAGCAACTACTTTTATCTGCAATAAAAATCCGGGCACATTGGGCAATATCCCTAATAATAAAGCAATAATAGCAAATTTGTTATAACCATTTCCAAAACTATACTTTCCTTTTATTTGATACAATTCGTCTACGCTTAACTGTTGCTTCCTGATAAAATAATAATCAGCGATCATAATCCCGCCAATCGGGCCTAATAAACTGGAATATGCAATGAGCCACGTAAAAATATATCCATTGGGGTCTGCAATTAGTTTCCAGGGAAATATTAAGATACCCAAAATTCCGGTAATATAACCACCTGTTCTGAAATTTATTTTTGCCGGGGCAATGTTCGCAAAATCATTTGCAGGACTTATAATATTTGCAGCAATGTTGGTAGCCAATGTAGAGATAGCAACAGCAATCATTGCAACACTTACTAAAATTTTATTTTCAAACTTTACTGCCAATACCAATGGATCCCAAATGGTTTCACCATAAATAAGAAAAGTTGCTGAAGTTACCACCACGCCTATAAAAGAAAACAATGTCATGGAAGGTGGCAGGCCGATAATTTGCCCTTTTATTTGAGCCTGCTGACTTTTTGCATACCGTGTAAAATCAGGAATGTTTAAAGACAAAGTTGCCCAGAAGCCGACCATACCCGTTAGTGCCGGGAAAAAATAATGCCAGAACGCCGTACCTGACAATTTTGAAGGTTGATTTAAAATCGGTCCCAATCCATTGCCTGCACTGATGGCCCAAAACAATAATGCCAAAGCAGCAAAGGGTAAGAAAAATGCTTTGAATACCAATAATTTTTTTATGCTTTCTACTCCAAGATAAACCACAAACATATTTAAGAGCCAAAATAAAATAAATGTAATGGCGGGCCCGGTTTGTAAACCAAATGAATCAGGAAAAATTTGTGGTAATGTTTCCAATGCCGGTATCCATAACCGCAACATTTGGTACAAAGCATAGCCACCGATCCAGGTTTGTATGCCAAACCAGCCGCAGGCAACTATTGCCCTTAATATTGCAGGGATATTTGCCCCCCTTACCCCAAAGCTTGCCCTTGCAAAAACAGGAAAAGGTATTCCATATTTTGCACCGGCATGGCCGTTTAAAATCATGGGGATTAATACTACAGTATTACCAATAAAAATGGTGAGGATCGCCTGCCACCAATTCATGCCCCCTTCTATTAATGAGCTGGCCAGCATATAGGTAGGGATGCATAAACTCATGCTGATCCACAATGCGGCATAATTCCAGGTACCCCATGTGCGTTTGTTTTGCGGTATGGGCGCAAGATCATCGTTGATGAGTGAAGGGGACGGTATGGAGTTTTGGTCATGCATAAATAATTCTCCGTAGGAGATGAATATTTATAGAAATAAACAATTGTTTTACAAACTCCGTAGGAGTTCAATATTTATAAAATTTAAAAGTGATTCGGGGAACTCCGTAGGAGTTCAACAAAATATATTAATCGAAAAATTGAAACAAATATTCTTCATCATATTCTACCTGAAATTGTTTTAAAAATTCTGCGTATTCATCTTTAAATGTTTTTCTGGCATGATGTAATTCCTGGTTTTTAATATAATTACAAACTTTATCAATATGCGACTGGCTATATGAAAACGCACCGTATCCTTCCTGCCAGTTGAACCTTTGCCGCGTTAATTTATTTTCATTGATCCATAAATTGCTTGCTATTTTTATATCTTTTACCAAATCTGGTAATGCAATATTTGGTTTATACCCAATAAAAATATGAATATGATCAGGCATTCCATTTATTGCAAGCATTTTACTTTTGTTATTTTGAACAATACCTGTAATATATTTATACAAATCATTTTTCCATCCTTTTTCAATTAATGTTTCTCTGGCTTTTACTGCAAATACGAATTGAATATATAATTGCGTATAGGTGTTTGGCATTGGTTAGAATATTGGGTGTTAAAATTAATTTATCTAAAAATATTCGACTCCGTAGGAGTCGGAACTAAATTATGGTTTCATTTGGCTAGAAATATTTGACTCCTACGGAGTTGTAACTGCATTTGGAATCTTCTATAAATATTGAACTCCTACGGAGTTACTGCTTCATCAGCAATTTTTATCGCCTCGCTGATGATTGCCAACCCTTCATCAATTTGTTCTTTAGTAACACATAAGGGCGGAGCAATAAAAACATAATTCCAGCGAACAAAAGTATACATGCCTAATTCTTTAATTTTAGCAGCAACTTTATTCATTACTACCATTTCATCGGGCTTGGCATTGAAAGGCGCCATTGGTTCTTTTGTTTTCCTGTTTTTCACCAATTCAAGGCAACCTAATAAACCAGTATTTCTCCAATCGCCTATACTGGGATGTTTTTGTTTTAATATTTCTATTTGTTGATTTAAATATTTTTCCATGGCCACACAATTCTCTATTAACCTTTCGTCTTCATAAATTTTTAAAGTCTCCAAAGCTGCAGCACAACTTACCGGATGTGCAGAATACGTTAAACCTAAAGCTAATACTGAATCATCAAACTTAGCAGCAACTTTATCGCTTACCATTAAGCAACCAAATGGCAGATAGCCACAGGTAAGTCCTTTGGCCATAGCAATCATATCGGGTACAATATCATGATTTTGAAATCCAAACCAGTTACCAGTACGGCCAAAACCGCTCATTACTTCATCCATGATTAATAAGATGCCGTGTTTGTTGCAAATTTCTCTTACCGCTTTTAAATAACCGACAGGATATTGTAAACAACCAGATGAACCTGATTCGCCTTCGAGCATAATAGCGGCAATATTAGCAGGACCTTCGTAAGCAATTGTTCTTTCCAGTTGCGCTACCGTTTCTTTTAATAAATTTTCTTCACCATACTCCCAGCGGTATAAATAAGGTAAATCGAAATGAACAAAATTGGGTGCCTGTTGTGCATCAACTGGCAGTTTGCGTGGATCGCCACTCGCCGTCATAGCTCCATTGGAAGAGCCATGATAAGATTGGTAGCGGGTCAAAATTTTATGGCGGCCGGTATAAAGCCTTGCTAATTTAATTGCATTTTCTATTGATGTTGCTCCGCATAAAGTAAAAAATGCTTTGTTTAAATCTCCGGGGCAGATTTCTGCCAGCTTTTTTCCCAGTTCGCCACGAACTTTGGTAACACAGCTTGGCGTGACATAAGCAACCTCTTGCATTTGCTTAATAACGGCTTCGGTTACACGCTGGTTGCCATGACCGATGTTTACATTCATCAACCCGGATGAAAAATCGATGTAACGTTTGCCATCATAATCATGTAAATACACCCCTTCGGCATGTTTTACGGCGATGGGTGCAATACCTTTTTGTTTGCTCCAGGAGAATAAGGTGTAATCGAGGTTGTCTTGTATGATTTCTTTTGATGGTGACATTGTGGAAGTTTGCATAAATTATTATATATCTTTATTTAAATAAAATTCTAATTGTGGCTGTAAAATAAATTCCTCCCAATTAGCGTTATTAAGATTGAATAGCATTTTTCCAAAAGGTAATCCATAATTAGGGTATTTAGAAAAAGGGAAAAATTGAAGTTCTGCACTTACACCATCTTTAGCTCGAATTTTCTCTATAAATCCCAACTTATTAACTATTATCAAATCAGGCAAGACATTGTAAGGAATTTCTTCATCTCTGCCAAAGTCATAAATATCTTTAATCCAGGTTTTCTCTAATGCACCTTGATATGCAAAAATCACTTTATATGGAAGAAGAGTTCGCCAAATATTAATCGATTGAAAAACAAATTTTTCTGAAAAACAGCCATAATTATGAAGATGGAAATCTTTCTTGGGAATTGATTTAAATTCACTGCAACAGTCATAAAGTTTTTGCTTTGTTAAGGTAGATGTAATACTAATACAGCCAAATACAGATTCCGTTGGGTAAATCCCTTTGTCGCCAAATAATTTAATTGTTCGTTTTCCAACTAATACAATGTCCATTTGCTTTGATTCATTACCAGTACTATTAACAATCCTACCACCTCTAAAAATTTTAAAGCTATCATCCAATGCATCAAGCAAAAATTCTTTCATGAATATTTCGCATAATTCTCCTTTATCAGCAGGGTTTTTAACTATTTGCTGATAACTTCTAAATTTAGAATCAATAATATCAGCAATTGATATAAAGTGACTTTTAAAAAACATTTATAAAGAATTTTAACTCATCCAGTTCACCCCTACATCGGCATTCCCCTGGTGGTAGATTTTTTTAATTTAGTCCAGAACTCAATACAGCTTTTCCAATTGTTATAATAATTCCGGTATTTCAGACTTGCCTAAACAATACCAATATATTTTATTAATCCCGAAGGGATGCAATTAATATAGAATATAACCAATCAATTTTTATTCAACCCCGAAGGGGTGACATTAGAAATTAATAATATTGATTAATCATAAAATTCAAACAAATATTTATCCTCAAAAGATATATCAAATTTCTTTAAAAAAGCCATATACTCTTGTTTAAATGTCCTTTTTTTATGATGCTCTTTTTGATTTTTAATATATTCTATAACTTTACCAAAACCTGATTGTGAATAAGAAAATACACCATACCCTTCCTGCCATGAAAACTTATTTCTTAAGAATTTGTTTTCATTAATAAAATTGGTGGAATTATTTTTTATATCTCTTACCAAATCTGCAATTCTCATTGACGGCTTTAAACCTACTAATACATGCACATGATCTGACATTCCATTTACGGCTAACGACTTTTGCTCTTTATTAGTAATTATACCAGAAATATATTTGTACAGTTCAGTTTGAAATGATGGCAAAATACAATTTTCTCTTCCTTTAACAGCAAATACATATTGAACATAAATTTGAGAAAAAGTTCCCGGCATAAGTCTATTTATTTTCTAATTTCACCCCTTCGGGGTTTGATTACAATATATTTATATTACAGCTATATTAATTACAGCCCTTCGGGCTTTTTTACATTCAATCAAATAAAATTATTCCTTTCGATGCGATTAATTACAGTCCTTCGGACTTTTATTCTACGCTTCAATAAAAGCCAAATAGTAGCACTGACGATGAACGGATTGCGACGCAACGATGATGCTATGAAAAACCGAAGTTGGTATTAAAAAAAATTTGTGCAAAATCAGCCGTATCCGTGTTCCCTATCCTAACTCATCCAATTTACCCCTGCATCTGCATTCCATTTAGTGGTAGATTTTTTTAATTTAGTCCAGAATTCGATAGAGCTTTTACCGGTAATATCTCCTACGCCAAATTTACTTTCATTCCACCCGCCAAAACTAAATGGCTCACGGGGAACAGGCACACCAACATTCACGCCAATCATTCCGGCACTTGCCCGGTCAATGATGTAGCGGGCCATGCCTCCATTTTGTGTAAACACGCTGGCTGCATTTCCATAAGGGTTTGCATTTTCAATAGCCAGGGCTTCATCAACCGTATTGGTACGCATGATGGAAATTACCGGGCCGAAAATTTCTTCGGTGGCCACGCTCATGCCAGGCTTTACATAATCAATTACGGTTGGGCCAACATACGTTCCTTTTTCTTTGCCGCTTACTTTTGTGTTGCGACCGTCTACTAAAATTTTAGCGCCGTCTTTTTCTGCTTCGGTAATATATTTTTCAATTCTTTCCTGCGACTCTTTGTTAATTACTGCTCCCAAATTTTGCCCGGGAACAACTTTTTTGGCTTCTTCACAAATTTTATCAACAATATGGTCAATATTCCCTACACCTATCATGGCGCTTGCTGCCATACAACGCTGGCCTGCGCAGCCACTCATGGAAGCAGCTACATTTTGCGCCGTCATACCCGGAATGGCATCAGGCAACACCATTAAATGATTTTTTGCACCTCCCAAAGCCAAACAGCGTTTATACGTTGCCGTTGCCCGTTGGTACACAATCTTTGCCACTTTGGTAGACCCTACAAATGATACTGCTTCAATATCGGGATGATCACAAATGGCATTTACAATTTCCACATCGCCGTGTACAATATTAAATACGCCATCGGGTAAACCGGCTTCTTTTAATAATTCGGCCAGCTTTCCACAACTCAGCGGCACTTTTTCTGATGGTTTTATGATCATGCAATTGCCCAAAGCAATAGCGTTAGGGATTGTCCAGTTGGGAACCATGGATGGAAAATTGAAAGGAACGATAGAGGCTACTACGCCAAGTGGCACATGCTCCGTTCTGCACTCCACTCCCCTGCTCACTTCTAAAATTTCGCCGGTAACCAATTGAGGTAATGAAGTGGCGAATTCTGTGAGCTCAATACATTTTTCTATTTCTGCAACAGATTCGCTGTATGTTTTTCCGTTTTCTTCACTGCACAATTCTGAGAGTTCTTTTAAATGCTTTTCAAGTAAAGTTTTATATTTAAAAAAGACCTGTACCCTTTCTTTGATCGGTGTTTTGCTCCAGCCCGGGAAAGCTTTTTTTGCAGCAGCAACTGCATCATTTAAATCTTTTGAAGAAGACATAGGAACGGTTGATAATAATGTTCCGTCCAAAGGGGATATTACCTCCATCGTTTTAGATACGCTTGCATTAATAAATTGCCCGTTAATATAATTTTGTGTGGGAGAATATTTCATATTGCAGTTAAAATAGATTTATAAAATTGAGTTAGTAAATTATGATTAATTAGTTTAATGGCAAAAAATGATTTGATAATATTGTATTTACTTTTTGTCTTGACACAAAAAGTAACAAAAAAGTCAAGAAAGGAACGAATACAGCCCGTTCCTTTCTTACAGCCTTACTGAACTTTAGTACTACTGTAGCTTCAGCATCGGTTCTCTACTTTTAATATTAATGCAGCACAATAAATAGCAGTCAACTCTTAAATTTTTGCATTATCGATTTTTGTACATCTGCCAGTAGACAACCCTTTATTTTTTCATTAATAATTTCGGCAGCAATGCTTATGGCAATTTCCTGCGTGGTTTTGCTGAAGATATTTATGCCGATGGGTGTAAAGATATTTTTCAATTTTTCTGATAAAATTCCTTCTTCTTTTAATTCGGTAAATAAAGTTGCTATTTTTTTATCGCTACCCATTACACCCACATAAAAAAAATCTTTATTGATTAATTGTTTTAAAACGATTTTATCAGTCCTGTAACCTACAGTCATTATTACCACAAAATCATTATCGGCATCGTTTATGTATTCATCAATTTTTTCATAATCGCCGACAATAATTTTTTCATTGGCAAAATTATTTTGCAGCAAAGTATTTAGTTCTGGCCGGTCATCATAAATTTTAATATGGAAATTTAAAAACTCATTATTTGTGATAATGCCAAACCTACATGCCCGCCGCCAATGATGTGTATTACAGAGCGCTGGTTTATAGGTTCAGCATATTCCCAATTTATTTCATCAATAAAATTAAAATATTGTTGTGGAGGGGCTTTAATGCTAATCCCTGTTGAAGAAAAATGTATGGATTGATTTTGCTTATTTGTTAAAACTTCATCTACAATAGCTTTATCAGTAATTGTTAATGGAATAAAAGCGTTCAACTGACTTCCGGAGCAAATCATACCGGATTGATCTTTCGTGTGTGCTTTATCGTGATATTGGTTTTGCAATATAATTTTGATTTCATTGCTGGCCAATAAATGTTTAGCTTTTCCCACAAGCTTTTGCTCCATAATTCCACCACCGATTGTGCCGCAAAATTCTCCATCCGAAGACACTGCCATTTTAAAACCCTGCCTGCCCGGTGAGCTACCTTCACTTTGCAATACAAATAGCAATTGAATAGTACAACCGGCAGTCAACTTATCGTGTATAAATTGCCAGACCTGCATTATTTTTTCCTGTTTTCTAAAATCTTTTTGAAAGAACGGCTGCGTATTTCATCGAGTGTTAACCCTGTTGCCAGTACTTCTTCTTCGGTAATGGCACCGCTGTTTAATGCCCGTAAAAAATAATTCAATAATCCCTGGCCGGTTGCTGCATCGTCAAATACATCACCAATCAAAGTTGCCCTTGCGGCTTTTTCCACAAATGTTTTCAGGCGTTCAACCGCATCATCATAACTTTCTAAAAAGAAAGCAAATACAGCCGCATAACGCATCGGGAATTGTGCAGGGTTCAAATCCCAACCCTGGTAAAAACCATTCCATAAAGAGTGGCGGATGTGATCGTAACCTTTTTTCCAGGCCCGGTGCACTACGTCTTTATTTTCCTGCAATTGTTCATTGGTTAAATTTTCTCCACGATGTGTGCCAATAGGCATCGTGTTGGTAGCACCATCCGACAACCAAATACCTGTGTGCGCCAGCGCAACTTTTGTCATATGGTGGGCAAAATCACAAACCGGGTGGTCCATTTCCTGGTACTTGGCAGTTATGCTACAGGAAGCCGTATAATCATATGTACCAAAATGAGTAGCAATGCAACGGCCTTTGCTAGCCTTGATAAAACGAAATAAAGGGTTGGTGCCATCAATATCCATAATGGCCTGCGTGGTTTCTACCATCATCTCCATTTTTAATACACCACTTTGCAAACCAAGTTCCTGCTCTAAAATTTCAAAAAAATTAACCAGTGTAGTTACCTGTTCTGGTATGGTAACTTTCGGCAGCATCACAATAAAATTATCGGGCAATTTACCTCCGGTTGCTTTAACCAAAGTGCTTACAAATAAATCCAACGTTCTTAAACCTCTTTCTTTCATTTCTTCTGTAAAAGGTTTGATGCGGATACCAATAAAGGGCGGCAATGTTTTCTCCTTCATGCCTTTGGCCACTTCTGTAGCAGCTTCAACTGCCGTGGCATCCTCTTCCTCATTGCTGCGGTTGCCATAGCCGTCTTCAAAATCAATCCTAAAATCTTCTATAGCTTCTGTTTTGAGTTTGCTGACTACTTTATTATACACTTCATAAGACAATCTTGCCGGATGGTTTTTTCTTTCCAGCATTGATAACGTTTCATACTTTTTTCGCATGTCCTCAACCGATAGTTTAGTGTCAATTTTTTCTATACCATCCAGTCCAAATGCCTTGCCAAAGCTTACAAAATCCGGAGCATAAGTATTGAATATCTCCAATGCTCTTAATCCCAGGCTTTTGCTGCGTCATATTTAAAAAGATTGGCCCCGCCGTACAATGTATGGACTGGTTGCCTTTCCGTTCTGTCACCAGGATAAATTTGCTGAAATGCGGTATTGGCATTTTTTAGCTTATTAAACAATTCGTCTTTTTTGTTTGCAGGAATACTTGTACTCATTCAATTTATTTTTTTAATTTTTTGTTATCAACATTTGTATTTCATGGTATCATCGTTGTAGCCTGCCCCGTCCGAAGGCAGGGTCACTCACTTGTACTACATACCTTTATTGATCTTTAATTATGTTTTGTTATCCGTTCAACTCCTACGGAGTTGAGAACAACTGGAATTAACCTCTTTGCTATAAATATTAAACTCCTACGGAGTTGGGGAAAACACATTAATCATTTCTACTAACATAACGCTCCTACGGAGCTGAAAACCTTAAACACCAAACTTAAAACTTGAAATCTCAAAACCAAATTCTTAATACCTTAATGCCTAATACCCAAACTCAACTTCCCCGATACGTCGAATATCCGAAAGGGTTAATCAATAATGGCACATGATAATGCCCATCATCCAAAACCGTAAACTGTATTTCCACTTCAGGGTAAAAACCTTTTACTTTATTTTCACAAAAATAATTGCCCGTTTCAAAAACCATTTTATAATTACCCGGATTAATATTTCTTGCAGGTGGCAATAAATCTGCTATCCTTCCATCTGCATTGGTTACCCCTTGTGAAAAGGTTTGCCAGTTATCATTAATATAATGTTTTAAACGTATGGTCAGGTTCTGACCGGGCTTACCTATAGATGTATCCAATACGTGGGTTGTAATCTGACTAACCTTTAATTTACTCCAATCAGCCTCAGTCAACAATTTTTTCAAACGAATTATGGTAATTTTATGTTGTTCGCCCATTGCGATATTTAATTCTTCTTTGTAAGTATTTTTTAACCTGTCTTGCAGCAAACGCAACATTTCACCTGCAGATTTACCTGTAGCACAAATAATAAATATAAACCCGAATTTAGTTTCGTAATCAACATTAGCTTTTACGAGTTTCGCTATCATTTCCTGCGAAGCAGTATTTACACCTGATTGTTCATCTCCTGCTAGATATTGCGTGTTAGCAAATTTTTCCTGCAAGCTTTTTACATCACCAATTTTAGGATGGTGGGCAAATGCTTCCAGCCAGTCTTCTTTGGTGCAGGTATTGTACCAAATTTCTTCTGCATGTTTTACCAAAGCCATTTCATCAGCAAAAGGGAATTTTAGCATCATCAACTTAACCCATTGTTCACAGCCACAGCATGTTTTCAAAAGCCGGGGAGCCTCTTCACTACTTAATTTATTAAAATCATTTAACTTCATACGTTTTAAATTTAATCAACTATCAACTATCAACTATCAACTATCAACTATCAACTATCAACTATCAACTATCAACTATCAACTATCAACTATCAACTATCAACTATCAACTATCAACTATCAACTAATCACTTCAAAGAAGCCCCCTGTTCAATCCAGCACCTTATCAAATCACGTTCTTTTTGTGTCATGTTGGTTTTATTATTCTGGGGCATTGTTTTAGTTACCACTACCCGCTGCATTATCTTATCTGTTAATTTCACAATATCTTCTGGTGTGTCATACATAATTCCATTGGGTGGTGCAGTATTTACATCATCCGTTGGTTTAGAAGAGTGACAACTTACACACCTTTGCTGGATAATATCATTCACTTCTTTAAAACTTACTTCTGTATTACAAGCACCCGGCTTTTGCGGAGCAGATATAAAAGCTGCAGCTAATAAAACCAGGATTGAAACTGGCATAACCCATACCGTTAGTTGCCCTTTCTCTTTAAGATTTAAATAATGCTTTACACCTGCAACACCTAAAGAAATAACTGCAAGAATTAACCATGAATATTCATAACCAAAAGTACTGGGAAAATGGTTGCTCACCATTACAAACAATACCGGCAATGTAAAATAATTGTTATGCAAAGAACGTAAACCTGCATTTTTTCCGAGTTGCGGGTTCAAGGGTTGCCCGGTTTTAGCTGCTTTTACCATGGCTTTTTGCGCCGGTATGATTACAAAAAAAACATTAGCTGCCATGATGCTGCCCAGCATGGCACCGAAATGCATGTATGCTGCCCGGCTGTTAAATACATGACTGTAAAAATATGCAAACCCCACTGCAATAATAAAACCAATCAAGGTAAACCAGATACCTTTTTTTACCAAAGGTGTTTTACAAATTAAATCATAAATAATCCATGCAGCTATAAAAGATCCTATACCAATACCAATGCCTATTAACGGAGAAATATCTAATACATTCTTATCAACCAGCATTGCCTTTGCATTAAAATAGTAAACTACGAATAACAAACAAAAACCGGAAAGCCATGTAAAATAGGCTTCGTATTTAAACCAGTGCAAATGTTTTGGAATTGTTTTGGGGGCTACCTTATACTTTTCCAGGTGGTGACAACCACCACCATGTATAGCCCAAAGGTTACCTGCTAATTCTTCCCTTACATCTTTTGTACGGTTCAAAGCATTTTCCCAAACACAAAATAAAGATGCACCGATCCATGCAATTCCAAAAGTTATATGCATCAACCGGATTACAATATTGAGCCACTCCATTAAATGGCCTTCCCAGGTGGTGCCTTTTACTAAGAAATAAATGGCGATTACAATGGAAACAGAAATTAATACAATTGAAGTATAAACAAAATTTTGTGACCCTATAATGTGTTCTTTCTTTGCATCATTTTTAAAGCATTCGATGTGTTCATCGTCTTTATCATGATTTTTTTGTACGGTGCGTAAGTAATACGTCATTACAATAAGCATGACTAATACAATAACCAATACCGATAATAAAATAATACCTGTCATAAGCGAATTAATACTAGTTGCCAGTTTTACAATAATGTAAAAGTGTTTAATACAAAAACTAATTATTGTCACTTTTTTTGCGGAAAAAAAGTAACCAAAAAAGCCGCCCGAAAACGATTACATCCCGTTTTCGGTATTGTTCCCTGATTTAGCTTTTGTACTACTGTAGCTTCAACATTTGTTTATTATTGACCGCATTTGAATTACTATGCCTTTAGTAATTAGCAAACTGAATTAATTCTTTTTTTTGCCCAATAACCTCAACCTGCTGATACCACCATCAGGAAAGATATTTAAACGTACGTGTGAAAATACGGAAGAATTCATTATTTCTTTTGTGAAAGTATGTTCAGCATCTGCAGATAATTTCTGTACAGGTAAAATCATTTGCCACTCCGCTTTATTATTAATTACTTCATTATCACTAACACAACCTTCAATAGAACAAGTGTCCGGATAATTGCCTTTAAAATGACAGGTATCAACAATAACTTTTTCAATACTACCAGGTGTTGCTAATTTTAAAATTACCCAATCTCTGTTACCGGGTGTGCGGTTGCGCTTGGTTTCCCAGCCATCGCCCATATTTACACCACGGTTGGGCATAATTAAATTGCTCATGGCACTAAAAAACATGTCGTTGCAGGCAATGGCTTTTCCACCATTCATTGCTGCCGCCAGGTCAATTTGTTCATCCGCGTTTACAGCATTCCAGTTTTTAAACACTTCTCCGTATACCCGTAACCGTGCTACGCCGCCATCAGGAAAAATGTGCAACCGTATATGTGTAAATATTTCATCAGAATTGCTTTCATAAAAATTCTGGCTTCCGGCATCTAAATGTGATTTAGGCAAAATTTCTTTCCAGGTTAAGGCGGTACTGTCCCAATGTGTAACCGGGTTGGCATCTTCCAAATACACTGCTTCGATGGAAGCATGCGGCGGGTGGTTACCCAGGAAAAAATTAGTATCAATATCAAAGCCGATAATTTTTCCGGGGGTGGCCAATTGAATTACTGCCCAATCGTGGCCGGGTGTACGCTTACGGCGGCTTTCCCATCCATCCATCCATTTACCGCGGTCGGTATATTTGTCTGTTATAAAAATTCCCCTGCCGGGTTTGATGAGGTTTTCTTTTTCTGCGAAAAAATCGTCAGTGGCGAATAAAACTTTGCCGCCCAGGCGTTCTGCGGCGAGGTCGGTCAGGTGGGTGAAGGTGGGTGATGTTTTAATAATTTCTTTTACTGTTGAGAGAGCCATTGCGTTTTGTTTTTTTAATAAAAAATTATTGTCACTTTTTTTGCGGAAAAAAAGTAACCAAAAAAGCCGCCCGAAAACGATTACATCCCGTTTTCGGTATTGTACTTCGATTTAGCTTTTGTGCTACTGTAGCTTCGACATTAGTACTTTGATGTTAAATTTAATGCAGTATGCTAATTGCTACATGTACATTGTTGCCCAAAGGTATGCCGATAAACGGATTGCGACGCAACGATGATGCTATGGAAAACAAATGCTGGTAACAACCTCACCTAAATCCTCTCCAAAGGAGAGGACTTTGAACAGTATAAGTATTTAAAGATCTGTTTCAGTGGCAAGAATTATTTTGCCATACTTTTTATTTTTATCAACCATTTTATTTTTATACACCGTTTCTCCATTCACAATTGTTTGCTTTACTGCGCCAAATAATTCAAGTCCGTTGTAAGGATTGATTGTATGGCGGTGCAAAACATCTGCTTCTTTTACCACAAATTTTTCTTCGGGAGCCCAAATTACAAAATCTGCATGATGCCCGGTTTTTATTTCGCCTTTTTTATTATTTATCTTTAAGAAAGATGCAGGATTTGAAGTAAGTAAAGGAATAAATTGTTCTATAGGCATAGTTTCTTTTAAGGCAGACCAGCTTGCGGGTAATAAAACTGCAAGCCTGCAATGCCGCCCCAGGCTTTTTGCAAATTGCCGCTTTCTATTTCTTTGATATCAGGTGGTGCAGGCGAATGGTCTGTTGCGATAAAATCCAGCACGCTATTTTTTAATGCTTGTTGTAATAAAATGTTATTTTCTTTTTCACGGATGGGCGGCGCACATTTGTACAAGCAATTTGCATTAGGAATATTTTCTGCATTAAAAAAAATGTAATGCGGACAGGTTTCGGCGGTGAGTTGTAAACCTTCTTTTTTGCTTTGGTAATTTTTTCCAATGCTTCGGCGGAAGAAACATGAACGATGTGTGTGGAGCAATTAAATTTCCTGCACAATTTTATCATTAAATCTACGGCATCATTCTCCCACGATTTAGGGCGGCTTGCTAAATATTGCTGGTAGTTGTTTGGGAATTTTGAGAAGTCGCAGGTTACTTCGCTTTCTATTTCGCAGTGTGCCAATAAGGGGATATTGTGTTTTGCAATGAGGGGCATTGCTTGGTTCAATTCCTTTTCGCCAACGTTAGGAAATTCGTCAATGCCGGAGTGTGTTAAAAAACATTTGATGCCGAGTACACCGCTTTTTATTAAAGCTTCCAAATCATTAATATTACCCGGAACGAGGCCACCATAAAAACCAACATTTATATGCAGTTTATTTTTTGTTGCATCTAATTTTTGGTTGAATGCATTTACCGTAGTGGTTACCGGGCTTGCATTCAAAGGCATGTCGATAATGGTGGTGATACCACCTGCTGCAGCGGCTTGTGTGGCGGTTTCAAACCTTCCCAGTCTGTTCTGCCGGGCTCGTTGATGTGCACATGTCATCGATAATACCGGGCATGAGGATATTGTCGCCAACATCTTCTGCACCATATGTTTTATGTTGATGTATTGCGGTGATGACACCATTTTCGTAAGAAATGGTTGCCGGTTGTAGCTGGTTGTTGAGCCAGCATCGGGTGGAGAAGATGGATTTTGTGGTGGTCAAATTTATTTATTGTTAAATTATTTAATACACTGTTGCCATAATGAACCACAAAATTAATCATTGGATAGATCGTTTTTGAAAAAATTTATGGTGCCGTTTTCAATTTAAAAACTTCTTTTCCATTACTTTTTAAGTAAATATACAGGCATCCTATCATAATCAGGCCAAAACTAAATAAACCATGTATGATAAAAATTAATAAATGAAACGTTATGCCAATTTTGAACATTAGGTTTTTGAAATTTTTGTTTGATGAAAATAAACCACCAAATAGCATAATTTCAAAAATTATAGTACCCCATGTGATGAGAGCAACAATTATTGGATTTGACAACAATCCTTCAAAAAGGTATTTCAAATAGCCTGGTGCACCAAATGCGCTGTGGGTAAACCAATAATAATATGCCGAACCATTTTGCCAATCTCCTATAAAAACTTTGGCAATCCCCGAGTTCAAGTAAATGATAGCAATTTGAAGTTGAATAACAGTCAAGAACGAATTTGATACGAAAAATAAAAGTGAATTATCTCCAGTTTTACTTTGAACCATACCCCATGTATTTTTTCTATTATCGCATAAAGCGATGGGGATTAAAAGCAATGTTATAATTGAAGCAATCTGGTCTCCCCCATCTACAATAGTAAGCGACGAGTATAAAGAGAAAGAAATATACCAGTGTAATACACTAATTATTTTATGAAAGTAACCAGTAATTACTAATAACAAAATAATAATACAAATAATCTTCGAAATGTATAAATATTCATATCCAACTAAGTTAAACAAGTTAATTTTATTTAACAATGCGTCATTAAGTTTCATCGTATTAAAAAACTTATGCGTAAAAAGTGATGAACTTGATGAGAACAATAATGTAAAAAGTGTCGCAAATGCTAATAAACTTCGCGTAACCTGGAATGTATAAAAAGACTCATTTTGAAGAGACATTTTATCTCCCACTGCTATAATATTTTCCTTAATGTGCAAAAATAGTTTCATATAATTTGGATGCGTACAATTCGAGTTTTAGGTTTAGTAGTTTTACTTTTTGCCCATGCCCAGGGTATAGGTAATACTGCATTAATGATATAGTCGCCTTTGACCAAATATTTATTATCAGTATCCATAGTAATTTTAGTAACGGGCAATTTTTCTATATCCTCCCAAGATACTTCTTGCTTTAACCACAAGCTGTCGTTAATTTTGGATGCAACAATAGATAATTCCATTCCAATCTTTCTGCTTTTTCTGCTTACCCCACATAAATTGCTAAATGCGGAACATTGGGACGATAATTTTTTAATACTTTTATCTTTCTGGATTATATATATATCAGCCATTTCTTCTCTTGGGCTTCTTGTAAAAAAGACCATCCTTCGGGGAAAATCAAATGAACAAATTCTTTAGTTTTGGGCGGCAATTGAATAACTGACTCAGGTATAGAACTACTAATAATTAAAACAATTAAAATTATAATAAAAACCCATGTTGATAAATAAATAACGAATTTTTTCATATGGAATTTTATAATTAAAAAGGAATGCACAGATTATGCATTCCTTTATGGTTAAATACCTGGTTTATTTTTTATGATACACTAACTTAGCTATATCTCTTACAATTAATTCCCGGTTTAGATTTTCCTTATCATAATTAGGAGCTGCTAATATATTACTACCCCAAAAGCGGACTTTTGCATAAACGGCTGCATAGTATACTGCTACTGCACCATAATTATAAACTGCAACTGCATCCCAAACAGCTACAGCTACAACAGCTGCAACAACGACACAAACAGCAACTCCAACTACATTGTGTTCATCACGGATGTTGGAGAACCTTTTAATCACTTTGGACATTTCTGAAGACAGCGCATCCAAATCCTCTTTTCTGGAAATATTATATTTTGAAAAATCTATTGAAGCAAATGCATTACTTGGAATATTTAAATACGCTTTATATTCATCCATTTCACTTAACACAATTTCAACAAGTTTTGCCCCGATCTTTAATGATTCATCTATCGCATAATTATCTTTTGAATCAACTGCTTTTGATAATTCGCCAAAATAATTCGGATTAAGGACCTTTACCTTATCCACCATTTTATTAATAAAATTATCATATTCAATTTTTTTAACTGCATCAAGTTTATCAAAACTCTCTTTTATGGGTGCAAAAGAAGATAATTGTGAAGGGATATCACCCTGGAAAAAGAAAATTCCCCGGAATAGTTCTTCCCCAGTATATTTGGGCTCGCCCGTTTCATTTAAGGTTTTACCACATGAAATAACGGAAAGAATGAACATTACTGCGAGGATGTGTTTTACTATTTTCATAATTTTAGCTTTATATATTAGAAATATTATGTAATATGGAATTGGCTTTGCAAAAGCCAAATAATGTTGGATTGCATTGTGCCACAGATTATGGCATGCCCGCAATATAGTTTTACGGTGGGTTTGAGAAATTGAGGGTAAGAATAATTTCATAGTACCTGAATGGATATATAGAAAATCCATTCGTCGGTTGACGGTGTTTTACGTTCATTTAAATCCTTTTTAGGTTAGCTATTATATCGCAAATATATATTTTTTTGCTTCCTTAAAAAATATATATTATTTTTTCTTGGTAAAGATTTTCGATTTATAAGATTGCATTGTTGCAATAATACTTATAATTAAATTTGTATAAATACAATCTAAATTGCATATGTATTTAAAAAATTCGCCTAATAGCATTTCACTGCTGAATGGAGCGTCGCCAATGCAGCTCAATCAGGGCTCAACTGCCCGTCACCCCATCCGAACGGCGGTTCAGCCGGGCGGACAAAAAAATACGCTCCATACTTCTCCGTTGTAATGAGCGTTTCATATTTAGAAATGGTATAACTAACCATTAAGCACAAACGCTGAAAGTTTCAGTTTTTACTGAGCTTTCAGCGTTTGTATATTTTTCATTAAGGTTTCACTCCTGAAGAGATGCATTACCCTTTATAAGCCGATCCATCGTTATTCCAGAATACCCTTTTGTATTGTGGGCTTCCTTCCTCAATATATGTATCTGCAGCTTTGGGTTTATACCAGTTACCGGATTTATCTTTAATAAAAATATTGGCAATGCCGAGCATAAATGGAATAGCTGCCCATGGCTCTTTGGTACCAACCAATCTTTTATATTCCAATACAGACCAGCCGCTCGGGCTGGCAGAAGGCGCAGCAGGCTTGCCTTTGGTAAGCGATGCATATTTATTAAAAAAATTTCCCGTTAGTATGCAGCAGGTCTACCATGTTGCAATTAAATTTTTCGTTATAATAATTTTGAAAAACGACCACCCGTACCTTATCGTTATTGGGAGTGGTTTTAACGTGGGTGAAATCATTGATAAAATTATTGTCGCCAAGACTTGCGATGTATTTCCAGCGATCAGTTGCCGGCCGGCCCCAATCGTACACCCATAATGAAGGTGCTTTATCTTTTGCATAATAAGTTAAAAACTCCAGAGGGGCCAGGTTCTTTGGCTCAGCAGTTACAAAAATTTCATCGCCGCCAAATACTTTTACATCATTTCGGTTAACGATCATTTCGCCAAAAATTCCATAGCTTTCATGGTGAATGCGTACACCATTCATTGTGGTGGCATGGGCTTTAGAAATGGTTTCCCTGCCTGGCGGTGTTTGTACATTTTCAGGGACAGGAACATTCATAGCTTCGATAGTTACGAGCTCTGTAGCTTCAAGGGGTTCTACAGCTTCTAGGGGTTGGATTTTTTCTAGGATCATAGTGTATTTTATTTTTTCCTACTCGTATGGCTTTTCGGTTTCGCCCCGTTTTTGAGGTGGTTTCTGGTCTCCACATTTATGTTGCTGGTTAATACGGCAGAAGTGTGGGTGTTGGTGTTTTCTTTCTGCTATATGGTGTAATAAAATTTTAGGTATAAATGGATTAAAAAATTAGTTCTGCCCGGCTAATGTACAAAAGTTTTTAGAAAATTCAAATCCTTGGCAAAGAGTTTTTTCGGTGCTGTTGCGCAAGCTTGTGTTTCAATAGTTTGTGGTGGGTTCTTAGGGCGGTACTGATGATTTTTTTGTAACGGGCATTAGTTCGTTGTGGCGGCATCGTTGCGTCGCATTACGTTTATCGGCATACCATTGTGGAGCTTTTATTGAAGCGGATTTATTTACCGCGGAGGCGCAAAGCCGCTGAGAGAATAATTATGGCGCTGCGCCTCTGCATCTCTGCGGTTATTTTTTTTTTTTCTCAACCGTTCAATTTCTGCTTTTAATTCAGCTTTTTCTTTTTCAAATAAGTCTATCACTTTATCAAGTGGGTTGAAGGTTTGATTAATGGTTGTATTTCAGATGAGTTGGTTAATTTGAGCTGAGTTTTCGTGACCGGTGTTACTATATGAATTTCCAATAATGTTAATGGCATTTTCTACATCAACATTTTTTTAAAACTTCGGGAGAATCTTCCAATATTTCGGCAATTTGTTTCAACAACCCTTCATCGGCAATGCTCTCCCGATCTTCAATATCAAATACCAATTGCTGGCTTACGGATTTGTTTCTTTTCTCTTCTAATTTATACGCCAGCCCGGCCTGGCTAAGCCATGGATAAGGCTAAACCTTTAGATATTATTGCCTGCATGTACAAGGTGTTTGGCAGATGTATTGTCCATGATGTGTTGATTTTTTGTAGTAAGCAAATTTAGGGAAATGATAGAGAAATAGGGTTTTAATTATATATTATGAGTACCAAAATACTTGCTCAGTTTCTTTGGATTAGAAGGTGCTGTTCAAAAATATCGTGTCAATTGTACCAAATCTTTGCACAAGTTTTCCATCTTTTGTCGTAAAGGGAATAAAGCAAACTGGAATTCCTGTATTCTGAAAAGATGGTTTATATTTTTCATAATATTGTTCAATACATTTTATTTTTCTCCAGTCTCCCCAGACGACTGGAACTAGGAAAAATTTTTGACTCTCCTTTATACCTTTCTTTAATAGCTTTTCTGAGATTTTCTGTGTCAGTAAATTATTAATATCCTTTTCGCTTGATGTATTCTTTTCATTTAAGTGTATATTAACTATTTCTACAAATTCGAATCCGTTTGTAGTGGGGTTGAAAAATTTAAAATCAATTGTACTATTATTAGTACTGGTTTGTAAAAAGTTTTTCTTCTGTTTTTACAAGTTTAAATGGCGTTCTTTTTTAAATTGGTTTAGAACCGATAGCTCTCCCAAAAAAATTTAAATAATTAGCATCAATATTTGTCAGGAATCCCAATATTATGTTTTGATTTCCCTTTTTTCATCACCATCAAGGCTATTAGCTAATTCTTCAAATAGCTTTTGGATGTAGTCAAGTAGCATTATTGCAGGTTTCTCCTTCTTTATGGCTGCGGTTATAACACTATAAAATGATGCTTCGATTTGGAATGACGAATTATTTTTTTTGTGCTTTTTTTGATATTGATCGTATTTTTTAAAAAAGGTCTTTTCAACTATTTTCCAATCAATTTTGTTGTTGTTTAATAATTCGAATAAAATCGGAAAATATATTTTTAGTTTTTCTTGTATGTTGAATGGAGATGCCATTAAAAATTTGCGTATATTTCTTCAAATTTACGTAATTTAAATAATTTAATATCTCCCTTTCCAGCAGGGTTTTCACAGCTAGGTCAAGCGTAAGCATGAAACCCGGTGTATTGTACTTTATAAAAAGTAACAAACCCACTCTACAAATCTTCAAAAAACTTTGCAGGTTAACATGCTGGCTACCTTTAATGATAGTTTATTCAAACATCGGGGTTCATGACTTTGCTGCCAAACTATTGATGAAAACCCCGCTGGAAAGAGAATAACAATATTTTCAATTCGCTTCAATAAAAGCCTAACAAAGGTATACCGTACAAGAGTGCGACGCCAATGAAGCTTAATAGCAATACAAGTGCTGGGTACAAAAAAAATCACTTCGCATACAACCCCATCAACACTTTTTCCGGTGTTATCGGCGCTTCATATTTAATTGTAGAACCAGGGTTAAAAGCCAGCACCGCATTGCGGATGGCAAAATAAGCACCAATTCCGTACATCAGCGGCGGCTCGCCTACGGCTTTCGATTTTAAAATGGCCAGGCTATTATTGTCGGTATTTAAAAAATGTACATCAAGCGTTTTGGGCACGGAATAAATATCCGGTATTTTATATGTAGATAATGCATTGGATAATAATTTTCCACTGGCGTTGTACACCACTTCTTCCATCGTCATCCAGCCGATACCTTGTACAATGCCTCCTTCGACCTGGCCGAGATCAACGGGACGGTTCATGCTGGTACCAAAATCATGCACTACCTGCACACTGTCAATTTCATAAGTTCCTCGTATACAGTCCACCGTTACCATGGTTAAAGCTGTGCCGTACACATGGTAGGCAAACGGGTGGCCTTTTTCTTTTATCTTATCAAAATTAATTAACGGTGTAGCGTAGTGACCTTTGGCGCTAAGGTTTATCCGGCGCACAAATGCCTGCTGCACTAAGGTGAGCCAGTTGAGATCACTTTGCACACCATCTACAAAAATGGCAGAGTCTTCGATCGTTACCACTATATTATCACCTAATTCTTTTATCTCACTAACCATCAGGCGCAAACGCTGCATGATCTGTGCGCAGGCATCTTCTACCGCCTTGCAGTTCAGGTCAGCCGTAGCGCTTGCAGCAGATGGCGAAGTATTCGCAACACGTGTGGTATTGGTCGTTTCCAACTTTATATTATCAATAGAAATACCCAGGTTTTTTGCTGCCACCTGCATCATTTTAGTGTTTACCCCCTGCCCCATTTCCACTGCACCAGTGCTTACGCCAACCGTGCCATCGGTATACACATGCACTAATGCCCTGGCCTGGTTCATCATGGTATTGGTGAAGGAAATGCCAAAGCACACCGGCATTAATGAGAAACCTTTTTTTAACCACGAATTACACGAATTAAAAGCACTAATTTCTTTTTTAATTTTTTCTAACTCATATTTTGTTGCTGCTTCATCCCAGCATTTTTTCGCTTCGCATTCGGTAACAATTTGGCCGTAAGGAAATTCATCGCCGTTGTCCATTAAATTTTTTTGTTGAATAATTGCTGCGTCTACGCCTAACTGTTTGGCTGCATGGTCAATAGCAGATTCTATCACAAACATTCCCTGCGGACCGCCAAATCCCCGGAAAGCAGTATTTGGTGGTACATTTGTCTTGCATGAATGTGCAATTACTTTCACAGGCGGAATGGAATAACTATTAGTCGCATGAAACAACGTCCGCTCTAAAATTGCCGGCGACAAATCCGCCGCAGCGCCGCCATTTTGATAATAAGTAGCTTCGTAAGCAATGATATTGTATTGTTCGTCTAAACCAATTTTATAATCACTGCTGTAAGGGTTTCTCTTGCCCGTCATCCGCATATCATCCATGCGGTGAGGAATGCATTTTGCAGGCTGCTTTAAAATATAAGCTACCATCGCAGCCATCGCAGCCCACCCGGAAGCCTGGTCTTCTTTACCCCCAAAACCACCACCTAACCGGGTTACATCCACCTCTACCCTGTGCATACCCACGCCCAAAACCCTTGCCACTGTTCTTTGCACGGCAGTAGGGCCTTGCGTAGAAGAGTAAATTTTTACACAATCCCCTTCTAACGGCAAGGCATATGCGCCTTGTGTTTCCAAATATAAATGTTCCTGACCTCCGGATTCAGTTTGACCTTCAAAATATATTTTACATTGCTTAAAAGCATCCGCCACATTTCCTTTCACAAATTTTCTCGAGGGGCTTAATAAATTTCCTTTTGCAAATGCTTCCCGTGGGTTTACAATAATGGGTAAGGGCTCAATTTCTATAGTAATATGTTTTGTTGCTTCTTCGGCAGCTTCCTCAGTTTCGGCTACAATTAATAAAATAGGCTGCCCCTGGAAATGCACTTCATGGTCAGCCAGCAAAGGCTCATCAGGAATGATACCACCGATCTGGTTTTCGCCGGGCACATCTTTATGCGAAAATATTTTTACTACGCCGGGCAGTTGTTCAGCTTTAGAAAAATCAATGCTCTTAATTATGCCATGTGCAACCGGCGAGTCAAACACTTTTATGTACAGCGTGCCCTGTACCACAGGAATATCATCTACATAAATTGATTTTCCCGTTACGTGGTTCGGAGCATCTACATTTCCAAGATTATTGTTCATTGTATATGGTATAACTGGCTGTTGCAGCCAGGGTGATATTTTTGTTATCAGCGGTAGATCTATACTCAGCTTTAGAGGCGTCGCACTCTTGTACTGAATACCTTTATTGATCTTACTCACCGCAAAGGCACTAAGATGCTAAGTTAGCAAAGTAATTTCTCTGCGGCTTAGCGTCTCTGCGGTTATCTTTTCATTTGCGTGAGAACATCCTGCGCAACTGCCGGTCCAAAAAATTGAATGCAATGTGCAATAAATAGTTGACGCAACAATAACCGTTTATATTCAGCAGTTCCACGGGCATCGCTGATAGGCGACACTTCTTCATTTATGATTGGTACTGCTTGCGGTAAGGTTTCTTTATCAAGTTTTTTTCCTTTTAAAAAATTACAGCTGCCAGTCAGATACTTTGGAAAAGGCGCAACGCCACCTGCAGATAAATGAATATCAGCAATCGTACCATCTTCATTCATTTGAATTTGGCAGGCACAGTTTACACTGGCAATATCCAAATGCATACGTTTGCTTACTTTTTCAAAGTTGAATAAACTGTTTGCTGACGGTGGGGTAAAAATTATCTTTTCAATAATTTCACCCGGTTCTTTATCCAGTAGTTTGTACCCCTTATAAAAATTTTTAAGCTTAACCGTTCTTGGATTATTATTTTTATTCAATACAATATCAGCATCCAATGCTAAAAAGAAAATCGTCATATCGCCGATCGGCGAAGCATTTACTAAATTTCCGGCAAGGGTAGCCATATTGCGTATAGGCGTAGACGATACCAGCTTAATATATTTCGCCAGGTCCGGAAAAAACCCTTGCACTAATGCGGATGCTGCAAATTCCGTTACAGTTACCGAAGCACCGATATAACATTGCCCGTTTTCAACGGTTATGCCTTTTAATATTGTATTGTCCGATAGATGATCTATTGCTGATTTTTTTGCAGCCTGAGGTTTTTGTACCATTACATCCGTACCGCCACCTACCATCATTTTATTATTTCCTATGGGCAAAATTGCTGCAATTTCATTTTTTAACTGCTGTAGCCTGTATTTTATATTCAAAAAATACACGGGGATAAAATTGTTTTGCACCAGCCATTCAATGGTATTTTCTGACGGTTTGGCATTAATTTTTTCTGTAATGATTTGTGCAGCCCGTTCAATTGATTTATATCCTGTGCAACGGCAGATATTACCATCAATAGCTGCAATGGCTTCATCATACTTTTTGGTCTTTGCCAAAACAAAACCTGTGAACGACATTACAAAACCAAGTGTGCAAAAACCGCATTGTGTGCCATTAGTATCCACCATGGCCTGCTGCACAGGTGAAAGAATTTTTGTACCGGGTTTCTGCAAAGGCATATTTATACCTTCTACCGATACAATATGTTTGCCATTTGCATTTCCCAGAGGCATTAGGCAACTTGTGACTGACCGATATACCAATTTTTCATTTTCAAAATCTCCAACTAAAAGTGTACATGCGCCACAGTCACCTTCGCGGCAACCGATTTTTGTACCTGCTAACCTTTTATGGTAGCGTACATAATCTAATACAGTGCTTCCTCTAGCAAGCCCTGTTTCCACCAGCTGGTTGTTTAATATAAATCGGATCATTCTTTAATATTCAATTTTTAAAGGGCTGTCTTTCCACTTTTCAAAAGCAGCTAACGCTTCATCCCTTAAAATCTGTTGAGTAAACAATTTTCGTTTTGCCACAGGAAGAGCAATTTCTTCGTAGATAAACTGGTCATCAAACTCAATACTGGCAGCATCTTCTTTTGAGTTGGCATAATATAATTTATCCGGTCGTGCCCAATAAATTGCACCGAGGCACATGGGACAAGGTTCACAACTGGTATAAATTTCACAGCCATCCAGCTGGAAGCTGTTTAACACTTCACAGGCATTTCTTATAGCCACTACTTCGGCATGTGCCGTAGGATCTTTGCTTGCAGTAACCTGGTTGGTGCCCCTTGCAATTATTTTACCATCTTTTACAACTACAGCTCCAAACGGCCCACCCTTACCTTCTTCCACATTAGCAACCGATAAGCGGATGGCCTCCAGCATAAATTGCGAATTTTCTTGATGCATATTTTAATATTCTTTTAAAAATATTTTACTTTATCTATAGCAATATAATTAATTACCGACAGTAAAATGAGTAGTGGTAAAATTAACGAATTGCCCAATAGCAGACAAATACATAATAGCCCTTATCTTCGTTTCATTAAAAATCATTTATTGCGTCCAATAAACATCACATATAATAATTTATCAGCAGAAGAACGCATTATCGCTGTTCAGCGCCTAACAGCTTTATGGGCGTTTATTGAATGTGGTTTGGGAGGAGCTTTACATGCATTACAAATACCATTTACCGGATTAGTTGTTGGCGGGCTGGCAGTAATTATTATAATATTTATAGCGAAGGTCTCGGGAAAAAAGTATAGCCAGATTTTAAAAAGTGTAATAATTGTGCTGATTGTAAAAGCTATGGTAAGCCCCCATACTCCTTTACCGGCTTATGTTGCTGTTTGCTTCCAGGCTTTTATGGGCTTTACAATATTCTCTTTATTTAGTATAAATTTTATCAGCATTTTGTTATTAGCTGTTATTGCCATGATCGAATCTGCTGTTCAAAAATTAATTATCCTTACTTTATTTTTTGGTGAATCTATTTGGAAATCTATAGATATTTTTATTGAATTTATTGGACAGCAGATCGGATTATCACATGCAAATGGCAGTCAATGGGTAATTACTATTTACCTAACAATATATGTAACCGGAGGAATATGTATTGCATTGCTGGCATTTAAAACCCTGAAAAAAATTTCTGTAGAAAACAAAATAATGGCATTAAGCGATGATACGATTTTTGACAAAGAACACTTTTTTAGAAACGTAAAAAAAACAAAAAACTGCCGTAATAAATTATTACTATTCACAATTGTATCAATAACCATATCTGTTATATTGCTTATTTTTTCTCCGCAGATAAAAGAAGGCTGGCTTAAGGTTCTTAAATCCATATGCTGGACGCTGACTGCCATAATAGCCTGGTACATGATTCTTAATCCTTTATTTACAAAATTTATACAGGTTACATTACGTAAAAAACAAAGCCGCTACAGCGAAGAAGTATTAAAAATATTATCGCTTTTGCCCGTGCTCAGGCACCTCACCATCAGAGCCTGGAAAAAAAGCTCTTTACATAAGGGAAGAGAAAGATGGCAATATTTTATAATTACTTTATTACACTGGGCCCTTACGTATACTGATTATAATGTCAGCGACCCTCCGCTAAAAAACCAGCTATGAGCATTGTAATTTTTTCTATGCCGGTACATAGTGGAAAAACAACTTTATTGATGCACTGGTGTAAACAACAAAAAAATGTGCAAGGTATTTTAATGCCGGATATTAATGGGCAAAGAATGTTTTTGAATATAGCTACACAACAAATATTCCCTGCCCAATGTATGGATAGCAATACTAATAAAGAATTAATTAGCATTGGGAAATACTATTTTTTTGCTGACACTTTTAAGAAGGCTAATAATATTTTATTACAGGCGCTGGGTGCCAACCCTGAATGGCTGGTTATTGATGAAATAGGAAAATTGGAGTTACAGGGTAAAGGTTTTTATGAAAGTGTAAAATTAATTATTGATTATTATAGAAATAGTGATAGAAAGTTATTGCTGGTAGTACGGGATAGCTTGGTGAAGGAAGTGGTAGATTTTTTTGGAGTAAAACATTTTGCTTTAATACATAAACTTTAACAGCAAAAGTCCAAAAAATGTATTATTTTAATAAAGTAGAAATAAGTTAATTATGAAATATATCCTGATTGTTTTTTTTATTGGCTCTTTTTATATAAGTTCTGGTCAAAAAAATATAGATATAGAAGGGATTTATTCCACTAGTTCGGGGGGCCGGAGGGAAGCTCAATATTAGGTGTGCTAAAAACAATAAATTTGCCGCAATGGCATTTGGTACAGCAGAATCAGGAACCTGGAAAATGATCAATGATACACTTGTTGAATTCAAGTTTAATAGTGCGCCCCCTAACTTATATGCTCTATATGGCAGGCATAATAATAATATAGGTGATAGTATCAGAATATTTTTCCAGGAATTTAGCAATTCGGAATCACTTATTCACCTTGGCAAATTTGATAAGGATAAACTCCGGATGAAACGAATTTTTAATAAAAATCCAAACTGCCTTAAGTTTCCGAATGTATATACAGTAAAAAGTGATGCGGATAGCATTTTGTTTGCGCATTATCAATATTGGGATGATGAGAAATGGGAGCTTTATACTTTTAAAAATGATGAAAAATACAATGATTTTATTGCAGTAATTAATGATCAAGAACTTCCCACACGTCCTTTTTATGCTAATATCCGGAAGAATGGTTTATATTTTTTAGAAGAAAAAAAATTCAGCCGTAAAGTCGCTTTAGATACAGATAAGGAAACTGCTGCATTCGTTAATGAGATTGTTAATTTTAACTCTGACCCTGATACGCTTTATTTTAATCCTTATTATAAAGAAGTGAGAGAAATGAGAATGGAAGAGTTTAGAAATTATGAATATACCTATGATAAACAAAAGGAAGCTTTTATTGCTGAAAATTATACCAGTGAAAATGGTGACGATGATACATTTGATAATATGAGGGTACTATACTCATTTAAAGCTATCAGGAAATTTTCTGTTAGTAATAACGCTAAAATCCATATTGAAGAAGTACCGATATTTAATTTTAGTTGTGAATAGATGAATATAGATATGCTGTTCAAGAGTGCGACGCCAATGAAGCTCAATAGCAGTATAAAAGCTGGTAACAAAAGTTACAATAAAAAACTTCGTTTTTTATCCAAAAAACATATAACATAAAATAACTGAAGTAATAATGCCTACCAGATCGGCCAGCAGCATGGAGCCGATGGCATAGCGGGTGTTTTTAATAGAAACTGCGCCAAAATACACCGCTATCACATAAAAAGTAGTATCGCTGCTGCCCTGCAATACGCAGCTAAGGCGGCCTGCAAAAGAATCAGCCCCATAAGTTTTCATTGTATCCACCATCATGCCACGGGCACCGCCACCGCTAAAAGGTTTTATTAATGCAGTGGGTAAGCCATCTACAAAACGGGTGTCCATACCAACGGCAGCAAAAATATATTTAAACCCGTTGATTAATACATCAAAAGCGCCGCTGTTGCGCAGCATGCTGATGGCTACGAGCATGCCTACCAAAAAAGGAATGATGCGGACGGCTACTTCAAAACCGCCTTTAGCTCCGTCAATAAATGCATCAAACACATCAATCTTTTTATATAAAGCACCCAATATTATTAAAATAAATATCAATAAAATTAACCCGTTGCTTAATATACCCGAAAAAGATTGCACACCATCTGCATCGAGTGATTTAAGGTATAAAACAAGCGCAGCAATTACGCCTGAAATACCGAAAACCCACGCCATAATTACCGGCTGAAAAATATTTATCTTTTGCTTCATAGAAACGATAAACATTGCTGCCATGGTAGCTACAAATGTTGCAATCATGCAGGGTATAAAAATATCGGTAGGATTGGCCGCTTTAGTACCAGCACGCAAAGCAATAATACTCACCGGAATTAATGTTAAACCGGATGCGTGCAAGCACAAGAACATGATTTGCGCATTGGAGGCCCTTTCTTTTTGAGGATTGAGTGTTTGCAAACTTTCCATGGCTTTAATGCCAAAAGGTGTGGCTGCATTATCAAGACCTAATAAATTTGCACTGAAATTCATCATCATATGTCCCATGGCCGGATGGCCTTTGGGCACATCAGGAAAAATTCGTGAAAAGAACGGCCCGATAATCCTTGATAATAAATTAATGCCCCCTGCCCTTTCGGCAATGCTCATAAAACCCATAAATAATGCCATAATGCCTATTAAGCCAATACAAATATTTACAGCAGTTTTGCAGGTTTCGATAATACCATCAACCGGTTTTTGCAGGCGGTTAAGTACCTGTTTGTAAGTAAGCACTTTTGCCGTAGGATTTTTAGTCCTTAATATTTTTATAGTATCTGCATTTATATTTTCAGCTAAAATAATATTGGCATCCTCAATTTTATCTTTGCGTTTGTAGGCAAAAGGCTCTACTTGTTTGGCAAAACTTTCTGCGGTTTCGGCAGTGCTGCCAACTGCATAATAATTAAATACCTCATCTGATTTACCTGTCACCATCCGGCTAAAAATATCCTGCTGCCCATCTACAAAAAAACATTTATATCCAGCCATTACAATAGCAATGATGATAAAAGCAGACCAGATACGACTTAGAGCCATGGTTTTAGAAAGTTAAACGTTAATTTGTATATTAGTTAATTTGTAAACCTGATTGAAATTACATATTTATAGCGAATATAAATATTTGCATATAACACATACCTTTGCAACGCAAAAAATTATCAGTTAATTAATTATCAATTATAAATAATGGCTTTACAAGCAGGCATCGTAGGATTACCAAACGTAGGCAAGTCTACCCTTTTTAATGCAGTGAGCAATAGTGCAAAGGCACAGGCAAGTAATTACCGCTTTTGTACCATTGAACCTAATATAGGCCTGGTGAATGTACCTGATCCACGGATAGACAAACTCGCCGAATTGGTACAGCCTGACAGAACTGTGCCTACACAAATAGAAATTGTAGATATCGCAGGATTGGTAAGGGGCGCCAGCAAAGGAGAGGGATTAGGCAACAAATTTTTAGCCAATATACGTGAGGTAGATGCTATTATTCATGTAATACGCTGCTTTGAAGATGAGAATATTTTAAGGGACGAAGGCCCGATAAACCCTGTAGGTGATAAAGAGATTATAGAAACGGAATTGCAATTGAAAGACCTGGAAAGTGTAGAAAAGAAAATGCAGCGCACAGAAAAACTAGCCAAAACAGATCCTAAAATGAAGGCAGAGCTTGATGTGCTAATCCGCTGCAAAGAACATTTGGATAAAGGAAAAAGCATTTTGTCGCTAGGACTTACCAAAGAAGAAAAAACTGCCATTGCCGATTTATTCTTACTAACTGATAAGCCTATCTTATATGTGGCAAATGTAGATGAGGCCAGCATGCATACGGGTAATAAGTTTTCACAGGTATTGGCAGAAGCTGTAAAAAATGAAGGTGCACAGGTAATTGTTATGACTAACGCCATTGAGGCACAAATTGCAGAATTTGATAATCCTGAAGACAAGCAGATGTTCATGGAAGAGTATAAGATGACAGAACCTGCGTTGGACAGGCTGATCCACTCTACCTATAAATTATTAAACCTCTCTACTTATTTTACTGCCGGTGTGCAGGAAGTACGTGCCTGGACAATCCAGCAAGGCTGGAAGGCACCGCAGGCAGCCAGCGTTATACATACCGACTTTGAAAAAGGCTTTATTAAAGCCGAGGTAATTTCTTTTGAAGATTTTATACATTATAAATCTGAGGCGGCCTGCCGTGATAATGGACGCTTACGTATTGAGGGCAAGGAATATGTAGTGCAGGATGGTGATGTGATGCATTTCAGATTTAATGTGTAATTTTTTTGTGACAGGCAGCTGAGCCCTGATTGAACATTTTTGGCGCTGTGCCCGCCAAAGGCGGTGGACTCTCCATTCATTAAAAGTATTGCTATTTAGCTTTTACCAAAGCGAATTTAAAACAATCAAATCGGATAAGTTTACCTGGACTAAAGTAATACTATTAAGCTAAAAGTGTTAAGAATTCAACTTTCTCACAAATTTTGCAATAAAAGCTCATTAAAGATATGCTGCACAAGTGAGTGACACAACGATGCTGCTATGAAAATATATCGCTGGTTACAAAATAATTCTATATTATTCATGTTTACTATCCTGATAAAAAAAACCAATATAAATAAGAAATATTTTTATGTATCTTTATCTGACCATAAAACTAAACATTCCTAACCCTGTATAAAACCAGTCATAAAATAACCAAAGTATATCTATATAGTAATTGTATACGCATAAAATGCTTAGGCAGAGCGTTAGTATATAAAACAAAGAGATGGATATAAAAACCATTTTGATATGCCTGGTAATTATAAGCCTTTTTTTAGGTTTTTTTACTTATGCAGTAAGAAAAACCCAGCTTACTTTTCCGGGGATTAATTATTGGATTATTTCACACTTTTTAATTGCCGGTGGTTACTTATTATTGTCCATGGGTAATAAAATTCCTGATTTTTTTTCTATAGCCCTACCCAGGACCTTATTTGTATGGGCCGGAATTATAAGGGTTTTTGGTGTTCAAAGGTTTTTTAAAAAAAAAATAACAACCCCACACAAAATTATTGCTTTAATTACAGTAGTGCTTTTTGAATTATTAATTATTTACTTTACTTATTTTCAAATACAACTGCATGTGCCAACGGTAGTTGTTGGAATTTTTCTTTCAGGAATAGTAATTGTAATTGGTATACAAATCTTGAAAAATAAAATTAAGGACAACGAGTTCACTTATATATTTACAGCAATAATATTCTTCATGTTTGCTGCAATACTTTTAGGCCGTGTTATCGGCTGGATTTTATTTCCTGCAATCAGAAACGTATTTGCATCAACTTTTCTGAACAACCTACAATTCTTATCAAGCATGGTTATTGATATAACATGGGCTATTATGTTCTTTGTGTTATACAATCAGAAACTTACACTTCAGTTAAAATCTCTAAATTCTCAAAAAGACAAATTTTTTTCAATCCTTGCCCATGATTTGAGAAATCCGTTTAATAATATTTTAGGATATTCCCTTTTACTGTTAAATAACCTGCGTAATTATGACCTGAATAAAATAGAAGATCATATCAAGGTTGTATATAAAATGTCAAAACAAACTTACAACCTGCTGGAAGAAATTTTAATGTGGGCAAAATCGCAATCAGGCAGTATTTCCTATAAACCAGAGGAGCTGAATTTTTCTGAACTTTGCCAAGGAATTATTGAAAGTTTAAAATTAAGCGCCATTGCAAAAAATATTACCATCAATTATGCTGAGAATAATATAAATGTATCAGCAGATGAAAATATGCTCAAAACAATTTTGAGAAACCTTATTTCAAATGCAATTAAGTTTACACATCCAGACGGGATAATAAATATCTCTGCTAAATCTGATGAAACAAATGGTATCATTACGATATCTGATAATGGTGTAGGTATTGATAAAAATAATTTTCAAAAACTTTGGGAAATAACAACTCATTATTCAACTACTGGTACAGCCAGCGAAAAAGGCACAGGATTTGGTTTGATACTTTGCAAAGAATTCGTGGAAAAAAATGGTGGGCGTATTTGGGTTGAAAGTGTACTTGGCAAAGGCAGTGATTTTACATTCACCATACCTTTAAGCAAGTAATTATTCATCCATCAACATTGCCCTGACTGGAGTAAGGAAATTAAATTTTCTCATACCACTTTGAATGACACTACGATGAAATATGTGACTATGGGCTGGGGCGACAAAGGTTTTTACCTTTAAACACCCAGTATTTCTTCTTTTTAGCTTTTAATCAAAGCCTAATTTGGGATAAACAAAAATATAAGCTTACCGGGTTAATGCATTTAACCATATCAGATAAATACAAAGATCATTGCGACGGTAATAATTTAAAATGCACTTTCAGGAAAGTAATCGGTATAAATAACATTATATTTTTCATAATAAAATCCGCAATAAATGTAAGCTTACACTTATTGCGGATTTTTGTACACAACCCAAACCTGTTACGGTGCTATTAATTTTATACTTTTTTCACCTGCTTTAATGAAATACATGCCGCTCTTAAGCATAGGTAATTCAACAGGTATTTTATTTATCCCTTTTGACAAAATCATATTTTTTGTAAAAATAATTTTGCCCGTTATATCTGAAATCACCATTTGCTCAATACTTTCATTTTCTCTTTCCAATTCAACAGTGATTTTGTTACCTACAAGTGGATTAGGAAAAACTTTAAAAGAGCTTGCGGTAAATAAATTGATATTATCATTTTCAGCCAGCAGGTTTATATTAGCTTTTAATATAACTGTTTCAAGACCAACTGCTGCAAAGGCCTTATTGGTTTGAATAGCTTCCATGCTACCCTTACCATACAAATCTTCTGCGGCTTTAATCCCATATTTTCTTACATCATTATATCCTGAAGTTGATATTAAATAAACCGTATTAACCCGGTAAGCAATTGCAGCTGCTTTATCCATACCAATACCTGTAAGAGAATAATTTTTTCCTTTATCATTAGTTCCACTTCCCCCATTAACCAGTAAATAAAACCAAAAGTCTAATACCCCGGAATTATTGTGAACGCCACCATAATCTCCTTCACCGGTTTTCCATAAATAACCTTTATAAGTATCTGCACAACCTCTTGCATTAGGATTACTCATATCACGCCATAAAGGCCCCGCCTCCTCTGCTATTTGCCAGTTAGCTTTATTAGCAGGCTTAGCATAAAATTCAATACAAGTACCAAAAATATCGCTAAACCCTTCACTTAAGGCACCAGGCTCATAACTATATACCAGTTCAGAGGTATATTGTGTAACTCCATGTGTTATTTCATGGCCAACAATATCAAGTGTGGTAATCGGTGTGTAGGTATTATCGCCAACTTTACCTCCATCACCATAACTAGCCCTGGTACCATCCCAGCGGGCATTTTTGTTACTGGAAAGTCCTTGTGCAACTAAATCAGTATGCACATAATTCTTTATAATTTTCCCGGCATTATCAATACTGTTCCGATTAAATTTTTGCTTAAAATAATCGTATGTTTTTTTTGCACCCCAATGAGCATCCAATGCATATTGATCCTGATCTGCATTATTTTTCACCCAGATATTATTAAAGTGTACAAAATCATGTGCAGCTGAATAATCTTTACCTGCATTTTTCATATTAAAAGTTTGCACATATTGCTCTCTTAAAAAATATACATAATCAATCACTCTTAAAGACGTTATAAATTGCTGGCCACTATATCCGGTAAGCGCTGTTGATGGCACAAAGGTATTGGGTACATCCTGACCCTGGGTAACAGATAATGGAGCATCTTTACATTCAATAGTAGTATTATCCAAAACTGTTTCAGGTTCTTTACTACAATCAGTAATCAAACTTCGTTTACCTAAAAACCTTCCTGTAGCAGCATCAACAAAAACCATATAACGGCTTAAAGGAAAATGAGCATATATATCAAATTTATATGCAAGCCGGAGTTCTGATGGAATTACATCCTTATCTCCACTGTAATATACCAGCTCTCCCTTTGGGTAATAAGTTGAGGTTGTATTATCCTGTTCTTTTTTTAGAAATGCTTCTTCTGCAGGAATTTCCCATTTATATTGTCTTGCTCCAATTTCTCCAATAGCAATATTTAAAGCATTTGATGTATTTATTAATGGCTTGGCAGCTAAGTCTGCCGGGAATTTTTTAACCATTTTACCATTTTCTGATACTATTTTATTACCATCTTTAACATGAATTATGCATACTGCATGTTCTAAAGGTATACCGTTGTAAGTTTGCTGGTAACGATAATGCTCATATCCGATTTCATCCTTCTCAATACTTTTAAGCACTGCCTGTTTTGACCAAAAAACTTTTCCTGCATCATCCAGCAATGGCACTTCATCTTTCCTGAAAGTTAATGAGAATGCTTCAAAATCCATGTAAGAAGGATATCTCCCGGGAAATTGTGTTTCCTCCGGGTCTGGTGTTTCGTCAATTTGTTGTGCGCTGGCCTGGTTTAATAAAATAGCAGCTGATACTATAATAGCCTTAAGTAAATGTTTGTACATTTTGTGTTTTTAATTAGAATATTAGATTTTTATAAACCAGTAAATATGAAATTACTTCTCACTATTTACTTATGTAGTTAACAAAGGCGGGATGAAAATTATAATTAATTATAATTTAGGTATTAGATGGAAAAGAAGAACTTATTACATAATAATAATAATAATATGAGTTAATGAATAAGCTAATTTGCTTAATGAAACAGACAATCTGCTTAAAGAAAATATATATTGAACTTGTAAGGACATTGCTTTTATACTAAAGCCTGAGCCGGATTTTTAATATTATTACAGGATAATTTTTTGATACCGGCAAAATTGTATCCATTATACTCAGCAGTGTTGAATATGTATAGAAATCTAACTAAATGATAATATTACTCAAAATGATATATCATATAATAAGGTATTACAATAAATTATTCAATTCTATAACGATCAAATGATTGCCAGTATTTATCCTTATAAATATTATAACTCAAATCAATTTTATCGAGGTATTTTTTTTCTATGCCGTGTAATATTTTTGATGGCTTTCTAAAGTCTTTGCAGGCAAAATAAATTTCCCTGATATTTTCGGCCGTTTGCCTGCCTATATTTAAATATCCTTCAAAATCTTTAAGCTCATTTAAAATCTCATCTTCTATTTTTTCCATAAGTTCGGAAGTATCTTTATCAGGCATACCATTTCTACTTTTTCCCTCATACTTTAATTCAACAGTTAAAATCCAGGGATGTGAGGCTTTACTATCCCATACCAGCAGGTCTGTATTAATAATGGCTACCAATGCATTGCCACTTTGTAATGTTGCTTCGAGAACTGAATAGTTGTCATTCCCCGTATTCCTGCCTACATCTTCATATTTCTCAATAAATTCTTTTTCTCTCCACACTAAGTAATCTTTTAATTTTTCTATTGGAATTATTTCTTGCTGAACATTATCGGAACCAATAACATTTAAAGTATCAATTGTTGTTGCAAAATTTAGTTCACCAAGAAAATTATCTAAAAAAATATATGTTCCGTTTGTGATTGCGGCCTTGTTCTCTTCATTTAAGTCTTTATGAATAATTGTAATATCAATTTCATCAGGAAAATCTGCAAATTCATTATAGTAAAAATCGATATTCTCATTGCTGAATTTATACTCTCCCATCTCAATACTGACGTTTTCGATACCTAATGCAGATTTCAATGCTGTAAACACCCAGCCATCAATTTTTGGTGCAGCATTCACTAATTCTTCTACAAAAACAATATTCTTAATTACTCCATCCGCTGTAAAAACCAACTCAACAGTATTGTCATTATACATACCTGTTAAATAATTAAATCCATCCTTAAGTGCATTAAGCTGAGGTGAAAGTTTATTGAAAAAATCTTTTTCAATATTGCCTTTTTCCTTTACAACTTTAAAAAAAACCTTTTCATTGTTTTGAAACCACCTCCAAAAATCATTATAGTTTTTTATTGGCTGGTTTTTTTTATCAAATATGTTTTTCAGAAAGCTCATTATTTAATAATTTTTTATGTTAATCTATTTAGGAGAGCACCTATTTCGATCAAAAATAGTTTCAATAAGTACTTTATCCAAAAATAAATTATGATTATCATCTAAAAAAGCTTTACCTTTTATTATCATAATCCATATATTAATTTCAGAAAGTAATATGGCCGCTCCTGGATAATTCCCCGGCTGGCTTTGTCGCCAAAATTCATTATTATTTAATGTATAGTATCAGTAGAAGCAGGTGGAAGCAGGCCATAAAAAAATGAGCCGTCATCTTCCGTAGAAATTGATTTTTTAAATATTTTTGATATCCTGACTTCACCTATCTTATTACCATCTGTATCTGTATCAAATAAATAAAATGCAATCTCAATATCATCTGCATAGCCCTCATTGAATTTTTTTAATTTGAATACCTGGGTAAATTGCTCATCCGCCTTTACCATACGTTGATCTTCATCTATTGATGAAAAAATTGTTGCTGCATATTGATCATTCGCTTTTCTGCCATTAATATTTGCTGCAAACCTGCCTGCATCTTTTACTAATACTTCTACGTGTATTTCTGTTGGGTCTGTTGGTTTACCTACAAGCCACCATCTTTTCAATTCAATATGGTTTGCCAGGAGTTTGCGTTTTTAATGTGCAATTCATAATTTTTCGCAGTAGCATTTCTGTCAGCTTTCTGAATAGCCAGGAAACCAAATATAAGAATCAAAATAGTGAGAAATGCTGAACAGAAATGAATAACCGGTATACTTAACCGGCGGCAATAGAAAATTCCTGCTGTACTGATCCCAGCATGAAGTATTAAAAAAAGAATGTAAGGCAGTATAAAAAAACCCCGAAAATCTAAACTTATGAAGCCTCCGCCCCTGGGCCCAAGCATTACCCAATCCAATATAAATACAGGTATGGCTAGAGCAGCTAAAACCAAACATATTTTTTATGTTGCTTCCACATAATAAGTTATAATATTAAAGAAATTGATAAAAACGAGATGATGAGTAAGCCTACATATGATCCAACATACTTACTACATAAACTACCAGTGAAGGATGCTTTTTTATTAAAAATACATAATACTGTAATAATTAGGACAATATCTTATAATAATAAATTATAGCATTTATTATTTATAAACACTAATTTATTTCCGTGCAATAATTATCAAATCTACAGTTGTTGTACCATCCTGTGCCGGGTAATTCTTACGCTGCAAATCTAAAATGGAAAAATAATTTTCTTTTAAACAACCAATTAAATAATCTGCCTGGTGATAATGAATATAGCATTCATTTTTACCCGAACTGGATTTCTTTAATCCTGATGTATTATAATCCCCTTCCATGGTGCTGATATAAACAACTCCCCCCTCTTGCAATAATGTTGAAGCATCTTTAATGAATTGTATAGCTTCTTCTTTCGAAAGATACGGTAAGCAAAAACCACACATGATTCCATCAAATTTTTTATCCATCCTGCTCACGTCCCTACAATCCATTATTTTAAATTCCGCTGCCGGATTATTATTTGCAGCAAGTGTAATCATATTCGGCGCTAAATCAATTCCCAGGATTTTAAAATCTGCCCGGCTTTTTAATAAATATTTAGTAATGTTACCCGGCCCGCATGCTACCTCCAGGAGGTCAGCATTTTGCTTTTTTATGCTATCGCAGAACAAGTCAAATGTGTCGTTGTACAAATCCAAATACATAAATTTATCCTGGTATTCTTTCGCACAACTATTAAATACTTCTACTGCAAGTTTTGTTTTATCCATGTGGAGCCGCTCAATTGATTTTCAAAAATAGAGTTTATTTTTCTACAATAGTTAATCATTAGTCAACATATTGTGAACTCATTTATTATTATTTTATTTTTGGAACGAACAATTGATCAACATTGTTGTAAACTTGTTCTGTTATTATTTTGCTTTTAGTGAAAGTAAAATAATATCTCTCTTTTACGCTACACTTTACCACGGTTTTATGAAAGCGAATAATTAAAAGATTATGATTCACCCCCAGTTCCTGGTATCAGCTTTTTTATTTTGCCCGTAACAGCTATAATATATTTCACTGTTTCACCATATTATATCATACAAAAAAATATATAGAAAAAAGTTTAAAAAAAGGAACAATTAAAGGAATAGCAGTATGTGGCTATAGTAATACTTTTGACTCACTATAAAGAGCGGAAGCCGAAAAGCTCATAAAAGAGTAGGCAACAAATACCGTAAGTATGAAAAAAATTAAAACTGCTTTTTCAAAAAATTATTTCCTGTTACCGCTGTTGATAGTAAGCTGTGTCATAAGTTTTTATGCCTGCAAAAAAACAGATCAACAATTACCTGCGGAAGCCTTACACCAGGATATGGTAGATTACCTTGCAAAAGTTTATGGCTTTAATAAAAATACCATTGAAGCAACAAAAGATGAAATTATTGCAGAAGGTGATATGGTTTTTTCTGCCAATGATTTTTGGAAAAAATATACCGTTAACTTAAATGATAATGCAAAACATTATAAATATGGTAAGGTAACTGCTACCAGTAACATTTTGATAAACGTAGCAAGCGGTACACCAACAGAATGGGTAGACGCTGCTAAAAGCGCTGTTACTGCATGGAACAGCATCAGTGGTGGCTTAACCTTTAGTATTAAAACAAATGTTAACCAGTCTACCTCCGGTGTATCAGTATACATGGCTGAACTTCCAGGCACTTTTTGGAAAAAACCATATGCACTGGCTGAATATCCTTCCGGCGGGTACCCGGGCTGGAGAATACGTATCAACACAAAAGGGTTTTCCAGTACAAAAAGTGAAAAAATTGGAATTATGGTGCATGAAATAGGGCATTGTATTGGATTGACACATACCGATTCCGGGGAGGGTACTTTAATTGGCAACCTTGGAACTTGCAGCACCGGAACTGACAATGCTTCTATAATGAAGGATGATGGAACGTATAGCTGGTCTGGATTTTCAGAATGTGATAAAAAAGCGTATGATGCATTTTACTAAATATTTTTAAATTAAAATTCTATTAAAACAAATAAAGAGCGTAAGCCGAAAAGCTCATACTAGAGTAGGCAAATTAAATACCGTAATTATGAAAAAAATTAGAACCATTTTAGCTATTGCTATATTGGCATTTGTATTACCAGCCTGCAAAAGGGAACTTACTGCAGATAATAAAGTTTCAGAACTGGTGAACAGGGCTTTACAATCAGGGTTAACAGAAAAACAAATACAGGAAATCGATAAGGCATATAAAAATTTATCACCACAAGAATTGGAAGTGTTTTTTGATTTATCTGCAGAAAGAATGTTTGACGGAAGTGATATTAAACAAGATGAAACAAACCAAAAAAATGACATAAATTTTATTAAATTAACAAGAAGAGAAATTTTACAAAAATCTCTTGATACGTATAAACTCCATTTAACAAATTAAATACAGAGCAGGCAAGAGTATTATTTAAAGCATCAGCAACGCCTAATCCTGCAATAAAAGAAAATGGTTGCACAATTCAAACATATCCGTATAAATCTTGCCGAACATATACTTATAACACCTCATGCTCGGGTTATTCAAATTACTCCACAGCTAGTGAACCTGATGATTGTGATATTGAATTCAGGTTTTCTGGTTACCGTACAAAAGTATATGGCACCAGTTGGTTTGCAGGAAAATTAATTGAAGAATGGGGAGCTTGTAATATTTCCAGGAGGTATTCAGGTAATTATACAAGATTGCTTTTTGGACAATACGGTGTATATTTTTGGGTAGGCACAGCTTCATTTACACAAGGCCGTCTTAAAATGGAATAAATTATAATACTAAAATTATTAAAAATTAAAAATTGCCTTGCAGTAATAAACGACCAAAAGTCATGTTTACTCAGGGCTTTTTCTCTTTCTCCAATCTCCTATACCATATAAAATACAATCCTATGAAAAGCCCTATTAATATAATTGATAAAACTAGCACATTATCCCATCTCCGGAAAGCAACCATCATACCCAAAAGAAACAGCGACAGCTGAAAGGGTAATGCTAATAATAAAGACAACAAATCTTTATTATTCTCTTTAACAATACTTTTACGGTTTTCAATCGTGAGATCTTTCTTCACAATATTCCAGAAACCAAAAGGCCGGGTAACCGTGTAAAAATTTGCCAGTACTTTTACAGGAGTTGCCGACGTAAGGTAAGCCCCTGCGATGCAACCTGCCAATGAGAATCCACTTGATAAAAAAAATACATAATACTCGGGCAGATCCTTTAATGCCCATTTGGCAACAAGCGCAGCAACCAATCCGGAAAATATACCAATGCTGAATCCATACCCATTCAGCCGCCACCAATACCAACGCAAAACATTAGGGATAAATATCCCTCCGCCCAGGCCAATAGTAATCCATCCCCATATATCAATAATATTACTAACGGTTAAGCTTACACTCAATCCTGCAACCACCAACAAAGCGGTGGCCAGCCTTGCCTGTTTAATAAGCTGCTGACCACTGGCTTTTGGTTTGCAATACAACTGGTAAATATCTTTTACCCAAATAGAGGCCTGCGCATTTACATAAGAATCGAAAGTGGCCACGGCAGCGCCTAATAAAGCGGCTACAACTAATCCTTTTAGTCCAACAGGCAGGTAATGGCTGATCACTTGCGGTAAAACGAGTTCCGGATCTTCTATTACAAAATGTGAAGCATTATAATAAATACCTAATAAAGCCACTGCAGCAATTAAGAACCAACGAAAGGATAATAAAAACATCCATAATAATGTAAGCAAACCAGCTTCACGATCATTCTTTGCAGCAAAGAACCTTTGCGCCACATATCCCCTCGGTCCTCCAAAACCATCTAATGAAGTACGGAACAAATAAAAAAGAAGCAGCCAGCCAAAAGAAGCATACATGCTGAATTTACCTGGCACAGGCGCATTAAAAGAAGGTAATAGCTGCGTCCAGGTATTGTATGGGATTGTAGTAACCTGTGTTCCTTTTTCCAATGGTATGGATGTAATAATTTCTTTTGGAATATCTACCTGGTAAAAGGCAATAAACCCCAGGTAAAAAATTGCTGTAAATATTATAAACCCCTGGAAAAAATTTGTCCACACTACACCAAAAAAACCACCAATAATTGTATAACCGGTTACAATAATAATTATAATAAAAGATACCATCCGTGGATTAACATGTAACAGCATGCCGGCAAATTTTCCAATGCCAATTATAAAATAACTCACCATTACTACTGCTAATACTAAAGTGGAGACAGCGCTGACCAAACGTGCCATTTCTCCCTGCTTATTTTTACCAAAACGAAAAAACATCCATTCAGGAACCGTCATTACTTTTGACCTTCGGTTCCATTTGCCCATAAAAACCAGCAAAAAAGCTAATATCAGCACTACACCACCACGGATTTCAATAAAAAACCCCATAGTGCCAAAGGCATATACCATGGCTATATTAATCATAGTTCCGGTTACATCTGTGTTGGAAACCATACCCGAAATACCCAGCAGCCACCAGGGAAGTTTCCTATTTCCCAGAAAATAAGCAGAAAGGTTTTTAGAAGATTTTTTGCGAAAAGTAATACCAATGGTAGTCACTAATACCAGGTAAAATAAAACAATAAGATAATCGGCAGTTTGCATCAGTAAGGGTTACGGTTATTTCTATATTTTACTCGTTAGAAAAACTCCTCACTACCGGGTGAAAATTTTTGGTATTTGTCGTATAACCTGCTGCATAATTCCGCCTGGTACTGATATGCTTCCCGCTGGCTGAATTGCATCCCGGTCTTAAGATATTTCATACCTTTTTCCATATTACCTGATTTAAAATACCGTTCTGCATTAATTCTAAAAAGAGCATTTGATGCGGAAGCTGCAATCTTGTAAATTCCAATGCATCTTCAAATGGATCAAGCAATTGGTGAGCCTGTTGAAATTGCTCCTGTTTGATATGATATTCGGCTAACCTGATAGATGCTATGGATAAAAATCCGGTTCCAGCTGTAAAAATAATTATTCGAAATTTGAAAAGCAACAGATGAGTGTGTAAAAAAATTAGAGTTTCCTGTTTTTTCCGCAAGTAAAAAATGACTGACCGCTAAATCATGCATGGTATGGTAATTCCTGAATTGTAAGTTATTGTCATTTTTTGTTAAGTCAAGTACTTTTTCATAGTATTGAATTGCAATGGTAAACTGTTCCATTTGCCTGTAGATAATTCCTAAAAGCTGGTATGATTCTGTAATTCCTTTTTGCTCTTTTAATTCTAAAAATGATTCTAAAGCACATAAAGCTAAATTAAGTGCTCCACCAGTTTTTTCTTTATCGCCCAATTGCATTTTTACTTTTCCAAATGCGAGACAGATGCCAGCATATAATTTTAAATTTGTTTTTGGCAGGTTATATTTTTTTGCATTATAAAATAAAGGCTGTAAAATTTCTTTTGCTTCCTTAGCATTTCCATGCACATATAATTTATCAGCTACCTCAAACATGCTAATCATTAGCGGACTACTCATTTGATATTCGCAAGGGTTTGCTTTTTCCAGGTATTCCTGCCGTATTGTACCGTGAATGTATAAATAGCAGGCATCTATAAAGTAAAGCTGGTAGCTCTTATCAACAAGCTGGTAATATAAAATATCCCGCAATGGCCTGCTGCCAACATTTTTAGGAAGCCCGAGCTGGCTGGTAACACGAAAAACTGATGCTGCTAATATTTCATAATTGCCCAGATAAGAATTCCATTTTATTCCAGGAGAAGGTCCTTCATGCTCCCTGAATTTACAATCGATTTGCCAAACAATGGTGATTAGCTCTTTTTTAGAAAGTTGTATAGTTTTCTTCATTGATGCTAATTTTATTAAAAATACCAAAGAATTTTTTTAAAAAAAATTAAGAAATAAAATTATTAACAATCAATAGCTTACATAATAAAATTAAACTACTATAGTAAATAGTTATTACATTTATAAATGAATAAATAATTTATGAAAAAACAAAAAAGATTATTCTTAATTATTGTTTTGATTTTTAGTTATACAATAATACAGGCGCAACAAAAAATACTATTGGATAGTATAGAATTTTCTAATAAAAGAAAGGCTATTATTCAAAAATTTGAAAAGCAAAAAAATATTATAAAAACTTATATGACTGAACAGGGTGAAGATGAAACAAGCGGGTGGTATTATATATATTATTACGACACAAAGCTGCTTAAAATACGGGTTATCTGGAATGGAGGTTGTTGTCAAAAACCAACTGTTACTGATTTATATTATAAGGATACTACACTTATATTATTGGATGTTTTTGAGGATATGTACACCGCCGCTGATAAAGTAAAAGTTTTAGATAATTTAATTAAGGGAAAAAATGTACAATTAAAATTAAATGAAAGTTTGCTGTATGATCAACAGCATTTAATTGGATATATCAATAACGAAGATACAAGTACAGAAGGTGGCTATCTGGCGAAACAGGAAAAGTGGGGCCTTGAATGGGGTGAAATAATAAATGATTTTGATAAAACTAAATTAAAAGCAGCGCCTGAAAAATAATGCCCGGGTATTAAAATTACCAAGTTTAATAAAACTACGCATGTTAATTAATCTTATTATTTCTTTTGAAAGAATAAATAATAAGAGAACAAGTTTACAGGATAATAGTAACACTTAACCTGGTATAAATTAATTATATACCTTACACATGAGTAATTAATCCTATTGTTCTGGAATGTATTACTGCTTCGGCACTATGTTTAAAATAACAGCAAAATACCCCTGCAGTTTCCATCTGTTTAATACGCTCCTGCACATGAATTTTGGGCATATTACGCACTTGGCGGATATACACGCTAAATATTTTACCAGGAAAATGCGATACTACCGAGGCATAAATATTTGGATCTTCCTGCGAATCATCCCCCAGCAATACAAATTGCTGCTCCGGATAGGCTTCTAAAATTCTTACAATCCGCATAAACTTTGTACTATGGTTGTTTTGGCCGGTTTTAAATACCTGCGAAATTCTTTTTAACTGGTTCAATAAATAAACCCCTTCAGGCAATTTATTTTGCCGGGAAAACTCTTTAATATAGTCATACAAATTCCATTCGCTGCTGGATACATAAAAAAAAGGATGGGCGCTTTTACCTTCATCAACACCAGACATACTTAGCAGGTTGTAATGATTTACCACGCCCTCAAAAGGTTTGCGGCTGTGTGCATTTTTTGTCAGTAAAACGTATAACCGTTTACGTAAGTTACCAGAATGTGAAACCAGGAAAGTATCATCAATATCTGATATAAAAATAAACTGGCCGGCATCAGGTATATTTATACTGGTTTGTGCTGTGGTTATAACATTTGTGGTATTTTTTACAAGGAGAGAAACCAATGCTGTAAAATTACCAGGCAATTGCACTTCCACATCCCATTCAAATTTAAAAAATCCGTCATCCTGCGAAACGGCAAAATATGTTTTGTGATTGTATGTTAACCGGAGTTCGGCACCAGCTATAGGCCTCACCATAAATAACCGTAACAAAGCCAACGTGTTTAATAAAAAATTATTACGATGCCTGTTTCTTAACTTTGGGCTTACCGCCAATACATGCCCGTATAAATAGCATTGTGACTTATTACCAAAACCAGGATACAGTTTTATTACAGGAAAAGTATTTAGCCTGAACAACCTTAAAAAGAAATGCCTGATCTTTACAATAAATGAGGTATGGGTATCTGCCATATTTGTTTTATAATTGTAAATTTATTTAAATGGCCAACAACCAAAAATTATTATTTATTATCAATCCTGGTGCAGGCACAAGCAATAATAGCTCATGGAAAGAGAATATTGATAACTATTTTTTTGAAAAAGGTTTTTTGCTGGATTTTTTTTACTTCCGGAAAAGTTTGATGCCAAAGAAATAAAAGCATATATCACACAATCTGCTGCTGACAAAGTAATTGCAGTAGGTGGCGATGGTACTGTAACCATGATAGCAAATATCCTGGTCGGCACAGGGATGCCTTTAGGGATTTTACCAGGCGGATCTGCTAATGGAATGGCTAAAGAATTAGGTATTTCCAATATCCCCGAAGAGGCATTATCAATAATAGAAAATGGAAAAGTAAAATCATGTGATTTAATTGGAATAAATGATAAAAACATTTGCCTGCACTTAAGCGATATTGGCCTTAACGCCCAGCTGATTAAACATTTTGATGAAGGTAAATTAAGAGGTAAAATGGGGTATGCAAAAGTGATACTGAAAACTTTGTGGCATAAACAAAAAATGCTGGTTACTATCCACACCAAAGAAGTAATGGTAAGAAGAAACGCTTTTATGGTAGTATTGGCAAATGCCAGCATGTACGGAACCGGAGCTGTAATTAACCCGCAAGGGCAGCTGGATGATGGCTTTTTTGAAGTAATAATTGTTCGCAGGTTATCTTTATGGGCTTTATTTAAAATGTTGTTTAAACCAGGTATTTTTAATCCAAAGCATATAGAAATATTTCCTTCTACATCAGTAGAAATAAAGACTACAAGAAAAGTTCCTTTCCAGATTGATGGAGAATATATGGGCAAAATAAAAAATATTACTGCCAAAATACTCCCGGGACATATTCATCTAATTTTACCGGAGTAAAAATTAGTCATTATTTATTAAACAATTATTTATATCAATTAGCACCTTGAATTACTTTATTAATAACTGAATAATTATCATGAATAAATTCGCAAATTGTACCCGGGTATATAAAAATGCAACTATTGCAGTAATAGTTATTATGTTTTTACACGCTTGTGCAAGTAGCCGAAATAAAGGAATGGCTAAACATACTCTAAAATTAACGGTAAGTTTTTCTGTACAATTCCCGGATAAAAACAGGGTAAAATTAGAAAATTCATACCTGGTAAAACTAGATGATACCGTTATCTTTGATAAATTAATTACGGATGATTCAGATGGGCAAGGTTCTCATGAAATTATATTGGATAATATACCAAAAGGTAATCATACAATTTATATCGAATTAAAAGAAAATAAAAAAACACTTACGATCAAAAAGAAATTTAAAAAAAATATTGGCTTATCTATTTCTTATGATGAGGCTAGTGATAGTATTAAATGCAATGAATTTCCTTACGACAAAATTTTTTATATTGAGTAAAATATTAATTACTTTTTAGACACAGCAATCAATTAAATGTGTGGTGATGCTATACAACCAAAAAATATGAAATTAAAACTATTATCTACGTTATTACTAAGCATTTTCATCCTTTCCTGTACAGGCGATACAAAAAAAACAGTCCGCACTGAACCTGCTGCCAGCAGCCCTGGCACATACATTGGCAGTAAAGACGTAACAGATGAAATTACCGGCTCTGCATATACGAAGAGAGCAAAAGCTTATTTTATGATTACAGACAAAGACACCTCTGGCTTTATTTGTAATTTTTCGGAAAATAAAGAAGACGGGGAAATAGTGATGGCAATCAGCAATGATAAAGAAAAATTATCTTACCAGCAACGCATGAACGAAATGGCTAAAATTTTACCGGTGGCCGCAAAAGATTTTCCGTTTGATTCTTTACGTTCCGTATATATAGGAAGATTAGTTTCCACTGGTGATCTTGCTATTGATATTACCAATGAATACACAAAAAAATTTGGAGGAAAAGCTAAAGCATCAGATAATGAAATAGTGTTTTTAAATAATAAATCAGCGTCAGCATTTTTATTGGAGTCAAAATTAGCAACTGATTTTAATACCTTATTTAAACCATATTCGCTTACGGTAAGCCATGTTAGTGTAGAAAAAGTATTTTTTACATCCAAAGAAAGTATTTACTTATCCAGCAAGGTAGAAAAAGATACTACATCAGTTCCTGATAAAATACTGGATGCAATGATTTGGCTTGATTTAAAATAGAAAAACTACTATAGCTGGAATTAATTATAACTATCATTTAAACTTAAAATAATGAAATTGCTTTTCATTTTATTGTCTACTGTACTTTGTTGCGTTACTGGTAATGCCCAACAGATTAAAACTATTCCAATACCCGGAAATCTTGTGATAGATGGCATTCCCACCCTGCCATATAGCATTGTAGAAGAAGTAAAACCTTATACAGATGCAAGGGCAGCAGGCATAGTAACATGGCATCCCGTGGAAAAACAAATGCTCATTACTACCCGTTTTGGCAACGCAGCCCAACTGCACCGGGTAAAAATGCCGGGTGGTGACAGAAAACAAATTACCTTCTTTAATGAGCCGGTTGGCAATGCAAGTTTTGAACCTGCTAAAGGCAACTATTTTTTATTTACAAAGGATGTTGGCGGAAACGAATTTGCACAAATATACCGGTATGATGTAGCTACAGCAACCAACACCTTGCTGACCGATGGCGGTAAAACGCAAAATGGGAATATTACGTGGAATAAAAAAGGAACGAAAATAATTTACACCAGCACAAGGAGAAATGGCACCGACAGGGATATATATCTTATGGACCCGCTACAACCTTCTTCAGATAAAAGAATTATAGAGTTGCAAGGGGGTGGCTGGAGTATTAACGATTGGAGTGAAGATGAAAAATACGTATTGCTTACCAATGGAGTTTCAATCAATGAAAGTTCGGTATGGATATATGATGTGGCTGGAAACAAGCTGACTAAATTTCTACCGGAAGAAAATGAAAGAGCTATATTTTCAGGAATTAAATTCAGTAAAAATAAAAAGTCTGTTTTTATTTTTACTAATAATGGGAGCGAATTTGCACAGCCTGTACAAGCAGACATATCTACTAAAAAAATCTCTTATATAACCAAAGGTATTAATTGGGGAATTGATAATTATCAAATAACAAAAGATGGCAAAACAGCCGCATTTACTACTAATGAAGCCGGAATATCCAAATTATATATCCAGGATTTACTTACAAAAAAATACAATCCTGTTACTGCGATCCCCGTTGGTGTAATAAACAATATAAAATGGCATAACGATAATAAATCATTAGCCATTACTTTTATTACTGCTGCCAGCAGCGCTGATGTTTATGAATGGAATGTAGCTGCTAAAAAACTTACAAGGTGGACAGAAAGTGAACTGGGCGGTATGAATTTGTCTGGCATTGAATCACCTGCATTAATAAAATGGAAAAGTTTTGACGGATTGGAAATTTCAGGCTTTTTATACAAAGCCAGCAAAAAATTTACCGGCAAAAGACCTGTGATAATAAATATTCATGGCGGCCCTGAAGGACAATCATTACCACAATTTATCGGCTCGGGCAATTATTACCTTAATGAGCTGGGTGTTTGCATTATTTATCCAAACGTTCGTGGTAGTACAGGATATGGCAAAACATTTACCGACCTGGATAACGGTATAAAAAGGGAAGAAAGCGTAAAAGATATTGGGGCATTACTTGACTGGATAGAACAACAACCAGGGTTGGATGCCTCACGGATAATGATTACAGGTGGCAGCTATGGCGGTTATATGACTTTAGCATGTGCTGTACATTACAATGATAAGATCCGCTGTGCGGTAGATATTGTTGGTATTAGCAATTTTAATACTTTTCTAAAAAATACTGAAAGTTACCGCCGGGATTTAAGAAGAGTAGAATATGGCGATGAAAGAGATACTGCTATGGCATCTTTTTTTGAACGGATTGCACCCCTGAATAATACACAAAAAATTACAAAGCCTTTATTCATTATCCAAGGAAAAAATGATCCCAGGGTACCATACACTGAAGCGGAACAAATGGTAGATAGAATAAAGAAGAATGGGAAAACAGTATGGTACCTTATGGCTAATGATGAAGGGCATGGATTTAGAAAAAAGAATAACCAGGATTTTCAATTGTATAGTACAGTTGCGTTCGTGAAAGAATATTTATTGAAATAATTTTGCTGTTGGTGCGAACACCAACCGCGGCTGGCCGCCGTGCTAAGTAGTAATGAGGCAGGTGATTGAGTATAAATTTCTACATTTTTATAAAATATTATAGCTATTATTCTTTATCACTAAGCGTTTTTGAATTGGTACAATTTGTGATTTCTGTATAATAAAATATATTATATGGGAGAAGCAATAAATTTATCCGGCAATGAAGCAGTTAAAAAATTAAAAGAATTAGCTGATGGTAAAATGTGTATGTTTTGTACACATGATGGCAAACAAATAGTAAGCAGGCCAATGAGCACGTCACAGGTAGAAGATGATGGAACAATATGGTTTTTCAGCAATAAAGAAAGTTTAAAGAACATGCAGTTAAAAGAAGATAACCAAATCTACTTAATGTATGCAGATACGGCAAAGCAGCATTATCTTTCATTAACAGGTATAGCAAATATTTTAATTGATAAAAATAAAATAGATGAGCTATGGAACCCAATAATAAAAGCCTGGTTTGAAGAAGGTAAAGATGACCCGGATATTACGTTAATAAAAGTACAACCTGAAAACGCTCATTATTGGGATACTAAAAATGGAAAATTAATTTCAAATATTAAAATAGCTGTGGCAGCGCTTACAGGCTATTCTATGGATGGAAGTGTAGAGGGTGATTTAAAAATATAAATAACTTTGTTCGTTTAAAATTACTGAGCTTCATTAACATGAAGCTTTTTTTTTCATAATAACCATTAAATTTTTCTATTACAAAGAAATTAAAACGAAATAACCAACAACGATAATTATAATTATGGAAAAATTACTTGTAAAAAATACGATTACAATTAATGCGCCTGTGACTAAAGTTTGGGATGCATTAATCAATCCTGAAAAAACGAAAAAATATATGTTTGGATGCGAAACAGTATCTGATTGGAAAGAAGGCAGCACTTTATTATGGAAAGGCGAATACAAAGGCAAAGAAATGATTTTTGTGAAAGGTAATATTATAGCAATTAAACCGGAGAAATTTTTAATGTATACTACCATCGATCCTAATTCTGCTATTGATGATATTTCTGAAAATTACCTAACCGTAACTTATGAATTATCTGAAGAAGATGGCTGTACTATATTAAATGTTACACAAGGTGATTACAGTACAGTAGCTGAAGGTGAAAGAAGATATAAAGAAGCTTATAATAATGGGGAAGGTTGGAATCCAATTTTAATTGAGATAAAAAAACTGGTGGAAACAAGATATTAATCGTTTAGTCATTTAGTATGTATAAAACCACTATGCTGCATACTGTACATGGCTTACATGAAAGTATTTTTGCACCTGCTTTCTGTCATTTTTTCGATTGTTCATAAATTCTTCTACGTTCATTTTCATCTGAGCCTTATTAATAGGGCGTTTCTTCCCAATTACATTAGTTTTTAAATCTTGATTTACATACTCTTGGGCATTTAATTCAGGGCTATAGGGTGGTAGAAAAATAATTCTATTCTTTCTTTGTTTTCTTCTAACCATGCTTTTACCGCTTTGGTTTTGTGTGCTGAATGTCCATCTACCACCAAAAATATCTTTTGTTGTTTATACTTTACCAGTTGCACTAAAAATTCTAAAAATACGCCTCCGTTGAATGTGCCATCCAGTATCATAAACTCTACATGGCCTTTATTACTAATGGCTGATACCATGTTTAAAGAAAATCGTTGTCCTGTTTTTTTATCACAGGGGTTTCTCCTTTGGGTGCATAGCTTTTACCTGCCTGATGGTCGCTACGCATACCTACCTCATCTTCAAAATAAATAACTGCATTTTCTTTGAACGCCCTTTTCTTAATGGCTGGGTATTGTTGCTCTAACCATTCTTTTACCCGTTCAGGATTTTGTTCAAAGGCTTTGGTAATAGGCTTTTTAGGGGTATAACCCCAACTCTTTAAATATCTGCCTACTTGCCAACGGCTTAACTCTATACCATATCTTTCCAGTATCAATTGCTGTACTGCTTCTCTTGTCCATAACCCAAAAGATAGCTTTAATTGTTCTGGTAATTTCTCTTTCACCAACTGCCTTACTTCGGCAGCCTGCTTGCCATTTATTTTTTACCGCCTTGAACTCCTCGTTTTTTGATGCCAAACCTCTACTGCCTTTTTGCCTATAGCGATACCAAATTTTTTGAACCCCATTTAAGGTTAAACCATAAAGCAATGAGCATTCTTGCTGGCTACCTTTTTTCTTTTTAAGAAAATCAAACACGAATAACCGTACTTTTTCTTGGGCATCTTTACTGCTACTTAGTTTATCTTTTTGCATACGCAAAAATACAAAATAAAATTGATATTACATACTAAATTATGCTCTTATTAATAAATAAATAAAAGCTAAATAGCAGTACAACAGCTGAACGGAGCGTCGCCACATCTGCTGCACGAGGGTTTAATGCCGGTAACAAAATATTTTATTTCTTCTGAAATAAAATATTTATAAATCATAAAAATATCTTGTCCGGTTAACCTTAAGGTCACGCAGCAAATTTGATTTTGGACTAATACTGATATTAAAAAACCTGTACCGCCCTACTGGTGATATATTAATAGCCATCTGCCAGCAATGCATTTCACGGGCCAGGGAAATACTAATCGTACCTAACTCTTTTTCAGTAATATTATAAAAGCCATTTACACCTATTTGCCACTTAGGCGTTAAATTTAATGTGCCATTCCAGTTAGCATTCTGAGAAAATACAGTTTCAAAACCACTCAAATCTACCTTACGAAACCGTTGAAAATTAAGTGCATAAGAAAAATTAATACTCCACGGAATACTGAAATCAGTATACTCAGCAGGATTATTTCTTAAGTAAGCAGCTTCCTGCTGGTAAGGGTCAAGTAAAGGGTCATTAACATTTTGCATTTGTGCATTTCGTTCGCTGATACCCTGCTTACTTTTATCCCCGCCTTTAAAACTACTTTGTAAAGCAATGTTACCACCTGTTAATGAGCCTAATGAAAAAGGCCTGTCAGTCCATACCAATTGATTAATCCTATTGCCCGAGCTATTGGTTAAATACGGATCAATTGTAGCATTACCGGTAATGTTTATTTTATCCAGGATGTTACTCCTGAATGAAATGCTTAATGGATCAAGTTTAAATGAATCTCTTAAAAAATTGTAACTGCCATTTATACTTAATCCGTCAATCAGGCTTATTTTTTTTACGGCACCCTCGGTAGTATCTTTCCTGTTACGCACTTTCATTTGAATATTATTATCCAAACCAAAAGTAATACCCCCGAATTTACCCTCGCTGAATGCACCAAAAACACTGCCATCGTATAAGGAAAACCGGCTGCTGTCATTCTGCTCATTTACACGGGCATTATAATAATTACTTTTATTCAAATCCGGCCGGTAACTAACGGACATGCTTGGGCGAATTTCGTGCCGTATGGCCTGCACTTTACTTTTTTTATTAAATCCAAATGTACCAAAAATACGGGTAGTGGCGCCCATGCCGAAAGACATTTCCCGGGCACTGAAAAATCCTTCTTTCATAATAGTATCTACTTTATTGGTATTATCGTTCCATTGGCGCCTAAATTGTTTCTGGTACCATTTTTCCTGGTAACCAATGGTAGGCGAAAACTGAAAAGCACCTACTTGTGGCAATGATAAAGTAAGCGGTACATTATGGCTTGCACCCCATTGGAAATTATCCATTACCTGACCCAAAACATTTCTGGCTGTATCATAAAAACTGGTAAGGCTTCTTACGTTTGAGTTAAGAGCGATACCAATATTTTCATACCATTTTAAAGTTCCTATTACTTCTTGTCTTCTAAAAGGATTAATAGTGTTTACATTAAAAGCTACATCGGGTAAATTAAGATTTACTAACCGCAATGCAGTATTTTGGTTGTGATTAGCGCTTACACTAATATTGTAGGGCTTATCTTTCCATACCTTAGCGTATGTGATAGAAGAATTTAACTGGTTAGTGAAATTTCGTTGCGGACTATTGGGAACCTGCTCATTAAACTTACTGCTGCCTGCATTCAGGTTAGCGCTAAAAGTAACACCGGGTCTGGATTTGGTATCTGCACTATGTGACCATCTTACATTAAGCTACGCTGGCCCGCTTTATCTATATCCTTAAAATGTTGTACATCCAACCCCAGGCTGCCCTGGTACCGGTAACGCTTTACATACCTTGGGCTTGCATTAAAAGTCCACCCGCCATAACTATACAATGTACCCCTGGCAACAATATCCCAATTATCACTTAAAATTTTATAATACCCCAGCCCTTCCAATGCCAATCCTAATTGGTCATTGGCAGTAAATGTTGGTGCCAAAAAACCAGAATGTCTTCCCTGCTGTAAAGGATAAATACCAAAAGGAAAAACAACCGGCAAAGGCACTCCCTCTACCTCCGGGTGTACAGGCCCCGTAAATGCCATTTTTTTATTGATGAATTTTATTTTTTTACTTACAAACGCAAAATGTGGCGTATCTAAATTACAAGTTGTAAATCTTCCATTTAGCGCATAAAAAACTGCGCTGTCTGCCTTTTTTATTTTTTCACCATATACATACATTTCGCCTTGCCTGGTATATGTGCCTTTAGTAAGGCCCTTACCGGTCTTCATATTAAAACGTATACTATCGCTTACTGTTTTGAAATCAGCCTGCAAAAAAGTAGGATATGAAATCACTTCCCCTAAACTATCTTTTGTCAAATAAGCAGATACCAGGTTAGTCCGTTGGTCAAATTCGATATGAGGTGCAATCAATTCATTATCTGTATACTTTACTTTTGTTTCCTTGCCATATAGAATTATTTTTTTTGTTGGCACATCCAATATCATAGAATCATCAGCATGATAGGTTACCGGGGCATCTAAACCACTTGCAGATTTTTTAAAAGAGAATGTATCGGTTACCGGGATTGTATCTCTGGTATTAGCTACTTTAGAAAGAGGCGCTAAATTGCTATTTGAGTCCGGGTTATTTACAATAGGAATTGTATCTGTAGTTAAAGTAATGTGAAAATTATTGAAGCTGCTATTGATACCATTGCCATATACAGTTGTGCCCAATAACACAAGTAATGATAACAATATCAAAATATTTTTTGCCTTACCTTTGTACAGTTGGTTCATAGCTCAATGTGGCAAAAATAGCCATTAAAACAGAATGATTTTGTGAATCTTTATATAATACTTACTACCGGATAAAAATTATTTAATAATGTTGAAAAACAAATTGGGTTTATTTATATTTTTTTTTAGTACAGGCCTGTTAAATTTTAACCCGCTTACTGCACAGGTTTCTAAAAAGATAAAAACAATAATAGTAGATGCCGGACACGGTGGTTCTGATGCCGGGGCAGTAGGGCAATATGAAAATTCTTTACGTTCTAAAGAGAAAGATGTAACACTTGCCATATCAAAAAAATTAGTAGCCGAACTTCAAAAACAATTACCTGGTGTAAAAGTTATCCCTACCAGGACTACAGATATTTATCAAAAACCGCCCGAAAAAGCTAACATCGCCAATTCAAATAAAGGGGATTTATTTCTTTGCATACATGCAGACAGCGGGCCACTTAAAACCGGCACACGCCAGATAGGAACAAAAATGGTAACCCGGTACAAAACAACTGTTACCGGTAAAGGAAAAAGAAAAAAGTTAAAAAGACACCTTTCCAGGTAGAAGAAGCTGTGTACCAGAGTTTTAAAATGCCCTTACAAAGAAGCGGTACAAGCGTATGGATATTTGCCGCACATAAAACAAGTGACAAGCTTAAAGCAATTATGAAAGAGGAAGGAGAGTTTGAGATAGAAGCAGGCAGTGATTCCACTTATAACAAAATTGATTTTAATTCTAATGAAGGAAGGATTAAAGCACAACTTTATGCAAAGCGGTTCCAGGAAAAAAGCGATATATTGGCCAAATTGGTAAACCAGCAGGTAGAATTTACAGGCCGGCCTGCATTAGGGGTAAACCAACGCCAGGTAGGCATCTGGGTATTGCAGGCAACAAATATGCCTGCCATTTTAGTTGAAACAGGTTTTATTAATAATTATGAAGATGAGCGTTATTTAAATAGTGAAAAAGGCCAGCAGGAGTTGGCTGAGGCTATTACCCAGGCGGTAAAAAAGTATAAAGAACTGGTAGAACATTCTAATAAAACCGGTGATATAGTCATAGAAGATAATAAGGCTATTACAGATACGAGCATATTGGTACAAGGCAGGCCATCAAAAAATATACAAATATTAGAGGTAAAAAGCAATAAAATAAAAGTAGCTCTGTACGACGATGGCGAAATTGATAATGATATAGTATCTGTTTTTTTCAATAAAGATTTGATAGTGGATAATAAATCATTAACAGATAAACCAATAAGTTTTGATATAACATTGCAAGATGGCAAAACCAACGAGATGGTTTTATTTGCAAATAATTTAGGTGATATTTCACCCAATACAGCACTGATGATTATAACCGATGGCTTTTCCCAGCATGAAGTCAGGTTATCTGCTGATTTAAAAAATAATGAGTCCGTAAAGTTTGTATTAAAACAATAATTATTAATTTATCAGTATATAATATAAGTTCCATAAATTATATACTTAAATAAATTAATGCTACTTTATAAAATAATTTTAAGTATTAATTTATTAAATAATTACTTACTAATGAAAATATCTAACGAAACAAAAATCGGGGTTTTAACTGCTGCTGCAATTACAATACTTGTCCTTGGCTTAACTTTTTTGAAAGGCAAAAATTTGTTTAGCAGCAAAACTATCATCAATGGTGAATTTACTAATATTCAAGGTTTACTAAACAGTAATGCTGTAATGGTAAATGGTATGCAGATAGGTGCAGTTTATGGCATAGAGAATTCTATGGACATGAAAAAAATTATAGTAAAAATGAACCTTACTAAAGAAGTAAATATCCCAATCAACTCTGTAGCTTATATACGCCCAAATCCGTTAGGCGCAACTTCAATTGAAATTAAGCTCGGTAATGCAACAGAATATTTAAAAAACAATGCGAAAATACAAACAGATACCAGTGCAAGCTTTATAGATGCTGCCATGCAAAAGCTTGATCCTGTACTAGCCGAAGTAGCCAATACAGTAAGAGCGTTAGATACCGTATTGATATCCTTAAGCTCAATTATGGACCCTGCAGCAAAAAATAATATACAGGCAATGCTCGCCAACTTAAGTCAAACCAGTTATTCATTAACTGCATCATCATCATCATTACAAACATTATTAAATACACAAACAGGTTCTCTTGCCAAAACATTAGACCATGTAAGTGCATTTACAGGTAACCTGGCAAATAATAATGAAAAAATCACCCAGGTGATGGATAACCTCGATAAAACTACCACCAATTTTGCAAAGCTTGATTTGGAAAAAACATTAGCCTCATTAGATAATACCATTAATGAATTAAAAAATTCAGTAGCCAAGCTTAACAATAAAGATGGTACCATAGGTATGCTGCTAAACGATACAAGAGTATATGAAAACCTGGCTTCTACTGCCAACAAGCTTAATCTTTTATTGGATGATATCAGGACAAACCCAAAAAGATATGTTTCTGTTTCAGTATTTGGAAAAAAAAATAACAGTGCTCCGCTTAGTGTTCCATTACCCGATACTTTAGATGCACCATATATTATCAAAAATGTAAATGATCAATAATTTTTATAAAAAACGTACAGCAGCATTGAAATTTATAGTCTCTGTTTGTACCTGCATTTTAATGGTAATGGGCAGTACAAAAGTTCATGCACAAGCTCCGTTGCCATCATTGCCTTCAACAGATACAGTACGGGTAATACAAATAGTACAAAGCAAAAACTTACGCCAGAAGCAAATAGATTCTGCCACATCTGTAGAAACAGCTGCCGGCAGTGTAATAATGAAAGAAGGAACCACTACCTTTTATTGCGACAGTGTAATTATTAACAGGAAAACAAATCTCGTAGAAGCTTTTGGCAATATTCATATCAATAATAATGACAGCATCCACACCTACGCCAGTTATTTAAAATACCTGGCAGTTGACAGGACTGCTTTTTTAAAGAAGAACGTACGCCTTACTGATAAAAAAGGCACACTATATACTGATGAGCTGGAATATAATTTACGTACAAATATCGGCATCTATAAAAACGGTGGCAGGATAGTCAATGAGAATACCGTACTTACCAGCGCTAATGGTGTTTACTATGCCGATACTAAAGATGTATATTTTAAAAAAAATGTACGACTTACAGATCCCAAGTACGATATAGTTTCTGATAGCCTATTATTTAACACACAAACTCAGGTAGCTACTTCATTGCGCCTACACGGATCAAAAGTAAAAACGGAATTGTAGATACCAAGTCAGGCACTTACAATTTAAAAACTGGAGAAGCGATTTTTTATGACCGTACTTCTTTTAGAGACAGTACCCGCTTTGGCATTGCAGACAGGATTGCCTTGGAAGATAAAACGGGGCTGGTACAAATGGAAGGCAATGCAAAACTGGTAGACAGTACTAATAACGTAACCGTATTGGGCAACCAGATTTTACTGAATAAAAAAGAAAATTCTTTTTTGGCAACAAGAAAACCGGTAATGATTTTATACAGGGATAACGACAGCACTTATATTGCAGCTGATACATTGTTCAGCGGTGTAAGCAAATATGATGCTGCCGGGCAAATACAAATTAATGGAAATGATACGGTAAGAAATATTTCTCCAGCCAAACTTTCGGATACGGCTTTGCGTTACTTCATTGCCTTTCATCATGTACGCATTTTTAACGACTCCCTGCAAGCCGTAAGCGATAGCCTTCATTACTCCAATATTGATTCTACTTTTAAATTATTTGACGGGCCTGTGGCCTGGAATGGCAACACACAAATTACCGGAGATACCATGCACCTGTACACCCAAAATAAAAAGCCCGAAAGATTATATGTTTTTAATAATGGTATTGTGATCAATAAAGCTAACGAAGCCATGTATAACCAAATAGCCGGCCGTACTTTAAACGCATATTTTAAAGAGGGTAATATTGATTATGCTAGGGCAAAAGGCTCACCGGCCGAAAGCATTTTTTATCCGCAGGACGATGACAGCGCATATGTAGGCATGAACAGGAGCAGCGGTGATGTGATAGACGCTTTTTTTGTAAAAAAAGAATTGAACAAAGTAAAATTTATAAATAATGTAGATGGTGTAATGTACCCCATCAACCAAATACCTGCAGATAAAAAATACCTTACCAATTACAAATGGCTCGATAACAGGAGGCCTAAAAATAAACTGGAGTTATTTGAATAACCCATGGTCTGACGGGCTCCGTCTGACCAAATATTTATTCAAACAAAATACAATTTGGGGCTATCAGCTTCATACCTTTATTCACCTTCGGTTCCGGCTATACGCTGCAATCTTTTGCCCGGCCCGCAAAGCTAAGCTGCAAAAGTATTTCCGCTACTATCCAGCAGCCATTCATCAGATGAATTGCTATTGAGCTTGTTTTTCAATTTCGTTTTCCAAATAGTTCCAAGCATCTTCAAGATTATCAAAAATCCAGGATATTGTTGTAGGGGGTTCTATACTTTCTATTCCATGAATAAGTGTACCAATAGCTTCCTGGCAATGCTCTCCTACAATAAGAGCCATAGGCTTTTGTATATTAAAAATCATTTCCAGCTGATCACCCCATACATATTTAAGATCTGTTAAATCAATAATTATTGCAAATGGTTCAATAGCCGCTATTGCAAAGGCTGCTTTTGCAAACATAAAAGTAGCATCACTGTTACCGCCACTACCAACCCCATATACCCCAGCGTATTTAATTACGAGAATATTCAGATAGTTAGTTATTCGTGAATAACCTTCTTCATAAGAAACCTTTAGTTCGCTTATGTTCTCAAGGTCAATTTTTTCCAGGGAAATATTCATTTGTATAAATTAATTATCGCAACAATTATTTTTAGTAAAGTTAAATGTAACAATATTTTAAAAGAGATTGACATGGGTAATGTAAAAAAGCTTAAGAAAAACCAGGTTTTTATATGGCTTTATGATTAGCATATAAATAACTATTTTCGGGTTCTAAATATGGCAGTATGTTATCTACAATTTTAATTATCAGTGTTTTTGTAATAGGATATATTGCTATTGCATTTGAGCACCAGCTTCATGTTAACAAAGCAGCATCTGCATTAATTACAGGTGTAGCCTGCTGGACAATTTATATGCTACAGCACCAGTCTCCGCATACAGTCAGCGAAGAATTATTGCACCACCTTGGTGAAATATCATCTATCTTATTTTTCCTGCTGGGCGCTATGACAATTGTAGAATTGATAGACTCACATGATGGTTTTGTAATTATTACACAAAACATAACAACTACGAGCAAAACAAAACTTTTAGTCATCATTGCTGTGCTTACTTTTTTCCTTTCTGCTTTGTTGGATAATTTAACCACAGCTATTGTTATGACATCATTATGCTCAAAATTATTAACTGCCAAACAAGACCGGCTTTGGTTTGCAGGCATGATTATCATTGCTGCCAATGCAGGTGGCGCATGGTCTCCATTGGGTGATGTTACTACCACCATGCTTTGGATTGGCGGGCAGATTACTGCGTTGAATATTATGAAACAGCTTATTTTGCCCAGCATAGCAGCATGCAGCATCCCGGCAATAATTATTGCTTACCGTTTTAGAGGTAAAAATTTAATGCTATACCACAAGGTACAAGTACAATCAAAGAAAAAGGGATGGAAAGATTGTTCTTTTTGCCGGCATAGGCTTTTTGATTTTTGTACCGGTATTTAAAACCCTTACACACCTTCCTCCATTTATGGGCATGTTGCTGGCTTTAGGATTGATGTGGGTGCTCATTACCATGCTGCATAAAAAAAGCAGCCGGAGTATATGGAAAAATTCACTGTTGCAAGGGCTTTACAAAAATAGATACGCCAAGTATTTTATTTTTCTTAGGAATCTTATTAGCTGTATCTGCTTTACAATCTTTAGGCACGCTTAAAATTTTGGCAACAGCGTTTAGCAATACTTTAAAAAATGATTATTTAATTGGAACTTCATTAGGGTTGCTTTCTGCTTTGGTAGATAATGTACCATTGGTAGCGGCATCACAGGGCATGTACGATTTAACCACTTACCCAACCGATCATCCATTTTGGGAGTTTCTGGCATTAACAACAGGCACAGGTGGTAGTGCAATTATTATTGGCTCGGCAGCAGGCGTAGCAGTAATGGGTATAGAGCAGATTAATTTTATGTGGTATTTGAAAAAAATTAGCCTGCTGGCTTTAATAGGATTTGCAGCAGGGATGGTGGTATTTTTAGTGCAGTTACAATTGTGAGTTTAATTATCATTTACCAATTTTTCCATTTCAGTAAATATTGCAAAAGGAAAATCTTCATTCCTATTTCCTTGGGAATTATAGCTTTTATCTTTTAACAATTCTGCTATTTTTTTCATTTGATAATACACCAAAATAATAAACTGCCTGACTTTTATTTTAAATTCTACTAGAGTTTCTGTATTCCTAATTTCATCTCCACTAAATTTATCTATTGTAATATTTAATATGTCTGCCTTTTTATCTTTAACAATTTTCCAGCTATGCCCACCTGGCTCCCGGTGCCAAATAAAAGAAACATTTTCTTCCCCTTTTAAAATTTTATTGATAGCAGAAATTAATTCTTCAATAGGATTATTAAAAATATGTGTATTAAAAATTGATATCTCTGCTGTTTCTAAAAACAGCTTGCACTGGCTCCATCCACTCCCATTCAAATTATATAAAAAATCTACATCACCTTTTATTTCCATTTTGCATAAATTAATTTTATGAAGATAAATATTTGGTTCGAAGATATTTCCCAATTAGTTATCTCTCTATTTACTTTTTTGTCTTGATACAAAAAAGTAACAAAAAAAATCAAGGCTGCATAAAAAAGGCTAAAAATTTTAATATTTGGCTAAAATTAAATTAGTTCCATCTTTAGTACATATCTAAACTGTAATGCAACTTACCGGCAAATAACACAGCCCAACATCAGTAACATTAATTTCCTTTTTTAACGCCAAATATTCAAATTTTCTTAACGCCTTTTTTATGAGGCCGGCGGTGGGTGAATAATAAAATAAATAACTCGTAAATATTATTATTTCATTCAGCTCCGCAGGAGCGATATGTTTATATTATGCTAAGGTAAATGTTGAATAAAGATTTACAGCTCAAAGGCTGCCGGAGATATAATTAAAAATGAAGAATTAAAAATTTGCTGTTAAAATAAGATTACAATAATTAAGGTTAGATTTCTCAGCTCCGTAGGAGCGATATGTTAGTAGAACAAAAAAGATAATTTTCTCAGCTCCGTAGGAGCGATATGCTAGTAGAACAAAAAAGATAATTTATTCAGCTCCGTAGGAGCGATATGTTAGTAGAACAAAAAAGATAATTTATTCAGCTCCGTAGGAGCGATATGTTTATAGCAAAAATGTAATTGCATTCACAACTCCGTAGGAGTTGAACATTATAGCAAAACATAATTAAAGCTGAATAAATATTTACCGCTCAATGGATGCCGGATATGCAAGGCCGATCCGCCTGTGGCGGAGAGGGCCCGCAGCGTAGCGGAGGGCCGAAGCGATAGCGAAGCCTGTAATAGCCGGAACAAATGTTTTTAATATATTCAACTGCTGACAGCCCATAAATTGTGCCTTTTTTTTATACTTAATAAACTAAGCCAGGCTATCTGCCTGTTTTTGGCTGTTTTACCCTATTTTTGCCCACCAAAAATTTTATAACTCTAGTATTATGAATAATTTGTTTTACGTAGTTCCCGCATTAGGCGTAGTAGGCCTTTTATACACGTTTATTAAGTTTGCCTGGGTATCTAAACAAGATGCTGGTAATGAAAGGATGAAAGAGATCAGCACTTACATTGCTGAAGGAGCTATGGCATTTTTAAAAGCCGAATATAAAATCCTTACTTATTTTGTAATCATAGGAGCGCTTTTATTGGGCGTAATGGGCTACAGCAATGCCAATAGCCATTGGAGCATAGCCGTGGCATTTGTTATTGGTGCTTTTTTTAGTGCACTGGCAGGATACATAGGTATGCGTATTGCTACCAAAGCCAATGTGCGTACTGCACAGGCAGCACGTACGAGCTTGCGTAAAGCTTTATCCGTTTCATTTACCGGCGGGTCTGTAATGGGACTGGGCGTAGCAGGATTAGCTGTGCTGGGTTTAGGTTCTTTATTTATTATATTAATTGCAATGTTTGCACCCGGCGAGGCTTCCAACAGCCACCTGGTAGCAAAAGCTATTGAAATATTAACCGGTTTTAGTTTAGGTGCAGAAAGTATTGCTTTGTTTGCCCGTGTGGGTGGTGGTATTTATACCAAAGCTGCCGATGTGGGTGCTGATTTAGTGGGTAAAGTAGAAGCCGGTATTCCTGAAGATGACCCTCGCAACCCTGCTACCATTGCAGATAACGTGGGTGATAACGTAGGTGATGTGGCCGGTATGGGTGCAGATTTATTTGGTTCTTACGTAGCTACAGTTTTGGCAACGATGGTATTGGGCCATGAAGTAACCGATACGGCAGGACAAACCTTAGCTGATAGTTACGGTGGCTTCTCTCCTATTTTATTACCGATGCTGATAGCAGGTTGTGGTATTTTATTTTCTATTGTAGGTACCTGGTTTGTAAAAATTTCAGACTCAGCAGGATTGAGCACACAAAAAGTACAGAACGCTTTGAATATGGGTAACTGGGGTTCAATTGTTATCACCGCCATTGCCTGTGTAGGTTTGGTATATTATATTTTACCCGAAACCATGAGCCTCCGCGGACATGAGTTTACCAAGTGGGGGGTGTTGGGCGCCATTGGTGTAGGACTAGGTGTAGGTACATTAATGAGCATCATTACAGAGTACTATACGGCAATGGGTAAACGCCCGGTGCTGAGCATCATCCGCCAATCTGCAACAGGCCATGCTACCAACATTATTGGCGGGTTGGCAGTAGGTATGGAAAGTACATTGCTACCCATTTTAGTTTTAGCAGCGGGGATCTATGGTTCATACGAATGTGCAGGATTGTATGGCGTGGCCATTGCAGCCGCAGGCATGATGGCCACTACAGCCATGCAACTGGCTATTGATGCATTTGGGCCGATTGCAGATAACGCAGGCGGTATTGCAGAGATGAGCGAATTACCAAAAGACGTTAGAGAAAAAACAGATATTTTAGATGCAGTGGGCAATACTACGGCAGCAACCGGTAAAGGTTTTGCCATTGCTTCTGCGGCGCTTACTGCATTGGCATTGTTTGCCGCTTTTGTGGGCATTGCTGGTATTGATGGCATTGATATTTATCATGCGGATGTATTGGCCGGCTTGTTTGTTGGCGGTATGATCCCTTTTATATTTTCTTCTTTGGCTATACGTGCGGTAGGTGAAGCAGCTATGGCAATGGTGGAAGAAGTACGCCGCCAGTTCCGCACCATTCCAGGTATTATGGAAGGTACGGGCAAACCGGAGTACGACAAATGCGTAGCTATTTCTACAAAAGCTTCGCTTAAAAAAATGATGATGCCGGGTGCTATTGCCTTATTATCCCCTATCATTATTGGTTTTATTTTTGGGCCGGAAGTGCTGGGTGGTTTTCTGGCAGGCGCTACCGTTAGTGGCGTATTAATGGGCATGTTTCAAAACAATGCCGGTGGCGCATGGGACAATGCTAAAAAATCTTTTGAAAAAGGTGTGGAAATAAATGGAGAAATGTTTTACAAAAAATCTGAGCCGCACAAAGCTTCTGTAACGGGTGATACCGTTGGCGATCCGTTTAAAGATACTTCTGGTCCGTCAATGAATATTTTGATTAAATTAATGAGCATTGTGTCGCTGGTAATTGCACCAACTATTGCAAAGCTGCATAACACGGATGGGGTAAAGCTGGATAAAAAAGTAAAAGTGGAAGTGGTGAAGAAAGTGGAGAAGGTGAATGCTGTTACTGTTGCAATAAAATAATTTATTACAACAAATTTTTGAAAAGAAGATTTTGGGGCTGTGAGCTTCAGGATCTTCTTTTTTGCTTTTGTTCCGGCTTTACGTTACAAGTCCGGCACAAAGGCCTGGCACTGTCTTGTCCTAAAATAGGTTTACGCAAATTTGATTAAGATGGGTCATAATATTATTCGTCAGTATAAGTCAAATGAGTTGTACTATTTTAGTGATGCAGAGAAAGAATTAATTATTAAGGAGTATTTATCCTATCCAACGACGAAGCAAGCTATATGGGAAAAATACACAGGCCGAAAGAAAGAAAATGGTTTGATAGTAAAATGGATGCGCCGTTTAGGTTATGATGTTAATGGATGTCAGCGAAGAGTGATTAGTTTTGCAGAAAGGTTATCTATGTCAAAACGTAGCATTCATAGCTTGGAAGGTGGCGATGCCCAAATTAAAGAATTGGAGGTTCGGATAAAACAATTGGAACAACAACTTAAGGAAGCAGAGCAAAAAGCTGTTGCTTTTTCTACGATGATAGATGTAGCAGAACAGCAACTAAAAGTTCCTATTAGAAAAAGTTCAACACCAAACCATAATGGTTATGAAAAGGAATTCCCCATATAGGCCTTGCCAGGCTATGTGGATGGTTTGGTATTACCCGGCAGGCTCATTATCAGTATAGCTGGTTTTGTTATAGTAGTGATATAGAACAAAAGCTGGTGATAGAAGAGGTGAAGCGCATCCGTTTGTTGCATAGGCGTATGGGCACCCGTAAGCTTTATGAGATGTTACAAAGCTTCATGATTGATAACCAAATAAAAATGGGCAGGGATGCTTTATTTGATTTGCTGGCAGTTCATGGACTACTGGTACGTAAGAAAAGACGTACTACTATAACGACCAACTCAAAGCATTGGTTCAGGCGTTATCCTAATTTAGTGAGAGGGTTTACGCCTTGTGGTATAAACCAGTTATGGGTAAGTGATATTACATACTGGAAAGCAAAGCAGCAGTTCTTTTACATAAGTTTTATAACAGATGCTTACAGCCGTAAGATTGTAGGGTATTCTGTAGCAGAGAATATGGAAAGTGTACACTGTATACAAGCGCTTAAAATAGCCCTTTGCGGCTTGAGGCCGCAGGGCCATTTTAAGCTTACACACCACAGTGACAGGGCTTACAGTATTGTAGTAATAGCTATGTACAATTATTAAATGAAAATAATATTACAATCAGTATGACTGAAAATGGCGACCCTTTAGAAAATGCCCTTGCTGAAAGAATTAATGGGATTATAAAGGATGAGTATTTGCAGTTCTGCAAACCTGCAAATATTATAGAAGCTAAAGCTATACTTAAGCGGACAGTAAAACTTTATAACCAACAAAGGCCACATATGAGCATAGGTAACCTTACACCAGAGCAAATACATTGTAACATTAACTTAAAAACAGAAAAATTATGGAAAACTATTATCATTCAAAGCCTAACTTTGAACATCCAAAAAATTACAGTAAATAAAAAACACATTTATATAACCTGTAAACTTATTTTAGGACGAGTCACACAAAGCTTCACCGGGCTTTTCACTCAATCCGGCAGCCCGTCAGCGGCAGAATGTTGATTGGGCATTTTGTGACACCACTTATACCTTGACAAAAAATAAAAAGTAAAGTATATTTGCTCACATTTTAACCGATGAGCACCATAACAATTACTTTAAATTATTTGTACCACAACAATCAGGAATGTATAAGCATCCATGCACCACTTGATGCTACAGTCAACCAGGCTATTCATACCCTTCCCAACCGAAAGTATTCTAAAACCAACCAGTGCTGGTACATATTATTAACTAAACAGAATTATCATTTGATATTAGAGGCACTACAACCAATTGCCACAATAAATAACACCCCACTTAAAGAACATTTAATTAATAAAAAACAAGCCAATAATGTAAAAAACAAGCTCCATAAACCACAAATGCTAACCACACTCAAAAATAATAAAACCAATATCCTTTATCAAAATATTGCCCCACTAAACAGACAGGTATTACCTGCATTGCAACAGCAACTTCAATTAAAAGGATATAGCGAAGCCACCATCCGGACATACACCAATGAAATGGTACAATTTTTAACAACATTACAAAATACACCGGCTAACCGACTATCCATTAACAGAATAAAAGATTACCTGCAATATTGCCTGCAAACATTAAAATTATCTGAAGCTACCCTGCACAGCCGGATAAATGCACTTAAATTTTATTACGAGCAGGTATTAAAATCAGAAAAATTTTTTATAGATATCCCCCGGCCTAAACGGCCACTTCAATTACCCAAAACGCTGAGTAAAGAAAAAATAGCGAACCTGATAAACTCTATTGAAAATATGAAGCATAAAACAATAATCATGCTTGCTTATGCTTGTGGGTTAAGGGTAAGCGAAGTCATATCGCTGAAAATAAAAAATATAGACAGTGTGAGAAGATTATTGTTTATTGAAAAAGCAAAAGGGAAAAAAGATAGGGTGGTTAGCCTCGGGCCATCCATGCTTATTATGCTCAGGGAATATTACAAAAGATACCTCCCTAAAAATTATTTATTTGAAGGGCAATTTGAAGAAAGCCATATATCTTCAAGAAGCATACAAATAGTTTTACAAAAGGCAAAGTTAAAAGCAGGAATCCATCAGGAAGGCAGCATGCACATGCTCAGGCATAGCTTTGCCACTCATTTATTGGATAAGGGGATTGATGTGGTATTTATTCAAAAAATGCTTGGCCACAATGATATAAAAACTACCTTAAAATATTTACATGTAACTAATAAAGATTTAGTAAATATTATAAGCCCATTGGAAGATATTGCCAGTTTAATACAAAAGACCTAAATTAGATATACGAAAGTTATTTTTTCTTTATATGAATCTCGCAAAACCCTTATATATAATTGAAAATCAGCCATATAAAAATTAGCGTATAAATTATTATAAAAGTAAAATTTTCGTATATTTACGAGTTACCTGCTATGTTAGAACGACCGTCCACAACGACACAGTTTGACCGACAGACAACCGACATTTGCAGAAACTAACGGGGAAAGCCGAAAACCGAACAGAGTAAGCACAAATGAAAAACCAAAGCAAATGATTTTAAAATTAGATGGCGGAAAAGTGGAACTCCGTAAAGACAACGGTTCGTATGTAAGAACAATAGTTTCAAGTAAAGCTGTTGATGCTGACCTTAACAGCAACGAAACCCTTATCGTAATTACTTACCTTGATGGAAAAGTCGAGCTAAGAAAAGAGAATGGCTCTTATGTTCGGACAATTGTAAGCAGTAAAGCAAAAAGAGCAAGATTTCAAGGTTCTGACATTGCAGTTACTTTGGATAGCGGAAAAATTGAACTTAGAAAAGAAAATGGTTCTTATATCAGAACAATATAATAATTTATGCGGTGGCTTCGCCACCGCTAATTTTTAAATCAAGAATATTAATGTCAAGCGGATTTGTAACCCCAATAACAATAAAAGATGCGATAGATAATATCGTTAGTAGAAACTATTTGCTTCCTGCAATACAAAGAAAATTTGTTTGGAGTAGCTACCAAATTGAAGTGCTTTTCGACAGCATAATGCGTAGTTATCCAATTAACTCGTTTATGTTTTGGGAAGTAAAAGAAAATAAAGTTAAAAACGAGTTTAAGTTCTATCAATTCTTAACAGAATATAGACAGTTCTTTAAAGAAGATAATCCCGACATAGACACAAAAAGTAATCCAGACTTTAAAGCTGTTATAGACGGACAACAACGCCTAACAAGCCTATATATTGGACTAAAAGGTTCTTATGCGTACAAACTTCCAAGAAAATGGTGGTATGATAATGAAGAAAATATTCCAACAAGACATCTTTATTTAAACTTATCAAATCCTTTGCCTGACGAAAACGAAAGGCAAATGACTTATGATTTTCAATTCTTGACGAAGCAAGAATTTGAGCGTAAAAATGTAAGTGATGACATTTGGTTTAAAGTCAATGACATTTTAAAATTTGAAAAAACTAATGACCTTGACAACTTTATAGAAGAAAGTGGTTGGTTGTCAAAAACTTTTACAAAAGAAACAATTAGACAACTTCGCAAAGTGATTTTTGAAGATAAGTTAATCAACTACTATCTTGAAACCACACAAGAAATAGACACTGTTTTAGATATTTTCATTCGCACAAATAGTGGTGGCGAGCCACTGAGCTTTTCCGACCTGTTAATGTCAATTACAACAGCACACTGGAAATCTGATGCAAGAAAAGAAATACCAGATGTTGTAAACAAAGTGTTTGAAATCGGTAATCCAGGGTTTCTAATTAGTAAGGACTTTGTTCTAAAAACTTGTCTTGTTCTTTTTAATGACAACATTAAATTTCAAGTCAAAAATTTTGACCAAAGCAATGTAATCGTTTTTGAAGAAAATTGGGACAGAATAAAGAAGAGTATTATAGAAGCATTTTCATTGCTTTCAAATTTAGGATTTAACAATCATAGTCTAAGAGCCAAAAACGCTGCAATACCAATCATTTATTACATTTATCATCGTGGAATTGAAAATGATATTAATAGTCCAATAAAACATAAAGAGGATAAATTATTGATTAGAAAATGGCTTTGCCTTTCCCTTCTAAAAGGTGTTTTTGGTAGTCAGTCTGACACAGTTTTAACGAGTATTAAAAAAGTTATTAAAGCGGAACTTGCAGATACGAGTAAACAACCAACTTTTCCACTTGATCGAATAAAAGATGAGTTTAAAGCAAATCCGGCAAAAAATCTTTCGTTTGACGATGACTTTATTGAAGGACTTTTAACAACTCAAAAAGATGCTTCGGATTGCTTCCCAATTTTGTCATTGATATATTCACATTTGAATTTTGGTAATCAAGATTATCATAAAGACCATTTGCATCCTGCGAGCTATTTCTACAATAGCAAAAGAACGAGCTATCAAACGGACGAAGATTTTCAATTTTATACTGACCCAACAAATTGGAATAGTATTTTAAATCTTCAATTACTTAATGGAACTTTAAATCAATCTAAACTCGACACACCTTTGAAAGATTGGGTAGTAAATAACAACATTGATAAAATAAACCAATTAATTCCTGAAATTGGAAAAGACGAAAATGATATTGACTTTGATATTAGTTTAGACATTGCTGACTTCAAAACGTTTTTGACGGAACGGAAAAAGCTATTGGTTGGACAATTAAAGAAAATGGTAGTATAACCGACAGAAAACAACACAGCAGGTAACAGCAGTTTGGCAAAATGGCGGGTTTAGTGCTAAATTCAACGGCAGTTCTTCGATTGAACTTTTGTGCAAAACTGAACATTTGTGCTTCGATTTCCGCCACTTCGCCAAGCTGCAAAACGTTGGCTGAAACTATATTAACAGTTCATAATGGATAGTGTCAAAATAAATTTTAAAAAGGCTTTCTTTTTACCACCTGCATCCAAACTTCAATTTGGTTATCTATTTTCTTATGATATTTCGTTCCCAGACGGACGAATGGAAAGTAAGTCTATAGCAGTTTACGCCTCCGACATCCTTACCATGATATGGGGACTAGACTTCTACAAAATCGGTGACAGAAGCGCGGAAAAAATTCTTTTTCAATATGCTAAAAAGAAGATTGTTGAAAAGTTTAAGGAGGGCACATTAAATGACAGCGAAGAAGTTGTTCTAATTACTTCTCAGAATCCTCCAAATAGTCCATACAATCCATCAAGTTTGAGTTTACCCGAAGAAGATGAGTTAATAATTGAACCGGAAAGCAAAACTCTTAATGAGGAAATTAAGGACAATAAATTGGCTGCTGCAATTATAGAAAAGCGGGATATAATAAATGCAATTTTTAAAGCGAAGCATTCAGAGAAGTTACTTTTATTAGATCAAGAACGAAACCTATTAGATTTCTTTAAAACAGCGAAGACTGAAGAAGAATACTCACATAGAATTGCATCCCTAGGTCAAGTTTCAAGAAGTATCAATGCAGATGTTTTAAATAAAATTTTAATAGACCCCGACCCTAAGCTTGGTTCGATTGCAGTACTTCGCAAATTTCTTGAATCTATCGGAAAAACAGACACCTCGATATCTGACATTTTAAAAAACATTGGCTATATACGAAAAGGTTATCCAATACACTTAGATATCAAGGATGTTTTAGAAGGGTATAAATATTTCGGACTAAAATATCCGGTAGTTGATTTTGAAAATACCTGGACTACATTATTAAACCAATATCTATTTGCTTTAAATCAACTATACGAAAATTTTGCAGAGGTATATTCAGTGTAAAAGAGCTTCAGCCAATAACTAAGCCTTCGTTGCGTCCGTAGGACGAACAATGAAGGCGATGTTGAACGAAACCGATGCCGATGTTATGGGGTTATGGTTGAGTGTAGCTGAGCAAAACATTTTCAATTTACATAGGTATTTTTTTTTATGGCTGCTATTTTTTTGCCAGGTTAGCAACCTAAGGTAGCACTTTTGTTTTCATACGCACAAAAAATCCCCTACCCATAATTTAGCTACAGGCAATAGGTTTTGTTTCCGTAAGATATTTTGAAGGTGGCCCACGTTTACCAAATACAGCTATTGTTACCAGTGTTCCCGTTTTGCAATGAGGGCATTTGTGCAAAAGGGTTTGTACTTCCTAATGGGTATTTGCACAGCTAATTTTGTTGTAAGCCTTTTAATTTTTTTCGCTTCCAGGTGCTACTCAAAAAACCATAATGCCTGATGCGTACAAAACGATGTGGTAAAATATGCATGCTAAAGCGGCGGACAAATTATTGAATAACTAAGCCTTCGTTGCGTCCGTAGGACGAACAATGAAGGCGATGTTGAACGAAACCGATGCCGATGTTATGGGGTTATGGTTGAGTGTAGCTGAGCAAAACATTTTCAATTTACATAGGTATTTTTTTTATGGCTGCTATTTAATAACTAAGCCTTCGTTGCGTCCGTAGGACGAACAATGAAGGCGATGTTGAACGAAACCGATGCCGATGTTATGGGGTTATGGTTGAGTGTAGCTGAGCAAAACATTTTCAATTTACATAGGTATTTTTTTTATGGCTGCTATTTTTTGCCAGGTTAGCAACCTAAGGTAGCACTTTTGTTTTCATACGCACAAAAAATCCCCTACCCATAATTTAGCTACAGGCAATAGGTTTTGTTTCCGTAAGATATTTTGAAGGTGGCCCACGTTTACCAAATACAGCTATTGTTACCAGTGTTCCCGTTTTGCAATGAGGGCATTTGTGCAAAAGGGTTTGTACTTCCCTAATGGGTATTTGCACAGCTAATTTTTGTTGTAAGCCTTTTAATTTTTTTTCGCTTCCAGGTGCTACTCAAAAAACCATAATGCCTGATGCGTACAAAACGATGTGGTAAAATATGCATGCTAAAGCGGCGGACAAATTCTTGTACACTTAACCGCATTTCTTTTTGGATGCCTTGCCCTTTATAATCTTTGTATTGGAATGTAACCCCATCTTTGTTTACAGCTTTTATGCGTTGGTTACTGATGGCAACTTTGTGGGTATAGCGGCCCAGGTATTCAATTACACTGGAAGGGTTACCAAAAGGACGCTTGGCATATACCACCCAGTTTTTAAAAACAGGGTTTCTATTAACGCTTTGTCATTATAATTTTGCTTGCGTAAGCTGGCAACATATTTTGCCAGTATATTTTACCCATCGCCTTTACCGGGAATAAAAATTTATCCTTTGCATCTATTTTTTGCCAATTGCCTTTAGCATCAATACCAGCCCCTGGAACTATGCAATGCAAGTGTGGATGCAATGAAAGGTTTTGCCCCCAGGTATGCAAAATACAAATCATGCCCAATTGTAAATTTTTAGCGGCCCCCATCTTTTGCAGGGTTTGCCAGGCGCTTTCAAACAAAGCACCGTACACCAGCCTGGGGCTTTCCAGGCAAAGCGGGTTCAGCTCTGCCGGCAAAGTGAACACCACATGGTAATACACCGTAGGCAATAATTCTGCTTCACGTTTTTGTATCCATTGCACACGCGTATGGCCCTGGCATTGGGGGCAATGGCGGTTACGGCAAGAGTTGTAAGAAATGTGAAGGGTACCACAACTGCTGCAGGGCATCTACATGGCCTCCCAATGCCGATGTGCGGCATTGTTGTATGGCACGGAGTGTCTTTAATACATGCACCGGTAAATTCATTTGCCCTACTTCATTGCCCAATAAGTCAATAGCGGTGGCTACCTGGGCTGTGGGGCGCATTGGGCAAATAATGTATCTAGTGGACTAAATGATTTTAAATTTTGCAATTGGCATACATGTAAATATTCCATCGTTGTTTCTATGGATTGATGTCCCAATAAATCTTTGAGTGTAACGATGTTGATACCATCTTCAGATTAAACCAATAAGGATGCGGTGCTTTAATAACTTTGCTGTACTAAGCATACGCCACACTTCTTCTTTGCTAAGTATTACAGGAAGTTTTTTATTTTTTTAATAGTGGGTAAATGCAAAAACAAATAAGGCAAGCCTTCTGTTTTTAGCATAAACCGAAGACCATATACCGTATGTTTGAAATAGGTTTGCGAGGGGTGTAGGGCTTCGTTGTTGCAACAAGTACAAATAATCTTTTACCTGCTCTGCATCCAGCTCGGTAGGCAAACATTTAAAGTGTAAGGTCATAGCAGCCAGGTGGCGTGAATAGTTTTCAAAGGTTTTGGGGCTACGGCCCAAAATGCTAATATTACGTTCAAAGCGTTGTAATAAAACGGCAAATCCTGTAACTTCGCGGCATGCCTGATTGAGGTATTTGTTATACCTTAAATCTTCAGGTGATTTTTTTGTCATGATAGGTAATGTTTAAGTAATAAATTTACAAAGTTTAAATGATGATCGGCTACCGAAGGTTTTGTTCAACATTGGTATTGCCAATAGTGGGGCTTGACAGTGGAGCAATCAACAGCGGTAATTCTGTTGCACTGCGGTTCGGGGCTCGACGAATAAAGCCCAGCTTTAGTTCTCAATATTTAACTTTATCAAAAAGCAAGGCAGCAGTTCCGGGCGGACGAATATAAAATTCCCCACCATCGGCAATACCTGCCCGTTATGTGCAACCCTATCGGACACACCCCTACGAACTTGAACGGTAGACAAAAGCCAACGCTTCGTAAAATTAAAAGAGGTGCAAGCCGACACACAAAGCCAACGCTTTTGCACCACATTTAATTTTACCCTAACGCACCAAGCCCACCACCCTATAAAAAATTTAAGAACAAAAACCATACTAAAAACTTTGGCAATTGAAAGCTAATGACTAAATTTGCCAAAATTTGGCAACTTATTTATTATGCAAACAATCGGAACAACATTTAAAAATATAAGAGAGGAACGCAACTTACTTTTGGAAGAACTAACCAAAAGTACAGGTATAAGTAAAGCCGTTCTAAGTCGAATAGAAAATGGTAAACGCCTACCAACCAGAGAGCAAGTAAATCAACTTTGTAAATATTATAAAGCTGAAAGAAACGAAATCATTGTTCAATGGCTTAGCGACAAACTTGTTTATGAAGTGCAAGACGAGTATTTTGCTTTGGAAGCAATGCAAGTAGCAGAGGAAAAAATAAAATATGGCACAAGCTCAAATGGACAATCCAATAATTTTGTTTTATCACTTAAAGACCATAAACAACAAATAAAAATTGACGATTTTGTAAACAAAGTCATTCAAGGCGATTGCTTAGAAGTTATGCAATCAATCCCTGACAAATCTGTAAATATGATACTTTGCGATTTACCTTACGGAACAACACAAAACAAGTGGGACTCAGTTATCGACCTACAAAAACTTTGGACTGAGTACGAAAGAATAATAAAAGATGACGGAGCAATTGTTCTTACTTCGCAAGGCATTTTTACGGCAAAGTTGATATTAAGCAATGAGAAATTATTTAAGTATAAAATCACTTGGATAAAATCAAAATCAACCAACTTTTTAAATGCGAAAAAACAACCGCTTCGGAAACACGAGGATATTTGCATTTTTTATAAAAAACAACCTACTTATAATCCTCAAATGACAGAGGGCGAAGCTTACGATAAAGGTATTAGAAAAGCCCAATTCACAGGGAGTTACGGAGATTTCAAACCAAAACACGTTAAAAGTAACGGAGAGCGTTATCCTAACGACATTGTCTTTTATGAAGAACAAAATCTTGATGATTTTGTGTACATCAAAACAGCAGAAGCTGAGGGAACTGTTTACCATCCGACACAAAAACCGATTGAGTTAGGCAGATACTTAATTAGAACATATACAAATCCAGGCGATATGGTTTTGGATAATGCTTGCGGAAGTGGTAGTTTTTTACTTTCTGCAATTTTGGAAAATAGAAATTTTATCGGTATTGAAAAAAATGAAGATGTGTTATTACACAAAGTAAAACCAACCGATTACATCAAAGTTTGCACAGACCGAATAGGAGAAATATTAAAAAGAAAAGAAATTGAAGAAACAACACTTCAACTTTTTAGAGAACCTGTTGCAGAATATCACACAATGAATTACAATATATAAAATGGCAAAAATCACCTATAATGAAAGGAGTTGGGCGATTGATGTAATCAGCGAAATCAATCTTTATCTTGCCAACAAAAGTTGGCACTTTAAAAGTGCAGGAGGCGAAAGTACTATCAGCAATGAAAAATCAAGCCTTTTCCCCGATGTATTGATATTCAAAGACCAGACAAAAGATATTATACTACAAGGTTGGGAATTAAAAATGCCCGACACGCCAATCAATGATGCAGAACTAATCAGTAATGCAATTAAAAAGGCTAAGATTTTACAACGAGATAGTTTTATATTGTGGAATGTAAAAAGTGCTGTTCTTTATTCAAAGCAAGGCAATACATTTTCAATTTTGAAAACTTGGAATGATATTGAAATCAATAATCGGACAGAAGTAAAACCCAAAGAAAATCTTTGGAAATCATTACTTCAAACAATACTTACAGACTTAAACAATTATTTTGAAACAGGTGATATTTCCGACAATGTATCAGTCGAAATTCTGTCTATTGATGCTACCATTGATGTTATTTTAGAAAATATTCCATCAACAGTTGATACCCTTAAAAATAATACACGCAGAAATTCAAGGCTTGATGCACAAATAAATAATTGGTGGCTATCTTCTGCAACTGAATATGGCTTTAATCCAACATCAGTAAAGGATAGTCCTAACAAACTTTCAACTCTTGCAAAAGTAATTTTGACGGATTGGGTATTTAAAGTCATTTTTGCTAATGTTCTGAAAAGACATTTCAATGAAGCAAAAATAATAGAAACTATAACCAGCGAAACATCAGTTGAAGAAGCAAAACAAATCATAGCATCTATATCTGAGCATTGCAATTTTTGGAACATTTTCAGTGACAACCTTGCTATTAGCAACATTTCAACTTCGGCTTGGAAGCAAATTATTCAATTAAATCAATTCCTTTGCTCAATCAATATATCGAAAATTGAAATAGAAATTCTGCATAATCTACTTCAATCGTCTATTGTTTCAGCAAAGAGAAAAGTTGCAGGACAGTTTGCCACACCTCAAAAATTAGCTGATTTATTAGTAAGACTAACAATAGAAAACAAAGAGGGTACGGTTATTGACCCTTGTTGTGGTACAGGAACAATAATTAACCAAGCATATGCACTCAAAGAAGAATATGAAATAAACCAAGATGCTACAATAAACAGCATTTGGGCATCGGATAAACATTCATTTCCTATTCAATTATCTACAATGACTTTGGCTAAGCCCAACAATATTGGGAAAGTATTAAACATTTTCAGAGAAGATGTAATTGATTTAGAGATAGGCAAAGACATCACATTTAAAGACCCAAACAATGGCAATGATGTTATTAAACAGTTTCCAACGGTGAATTATGTTGTTTCAAATTTGCCGTTCATAAAGAGTAAAGAAATTGAAGTATTAAATCCAAACATCACGGAAATAAAGAATTTCATTCACGAAGAAGCAGGCACTACAATTACATTAAGTGGTAAAAGTGATATTTTCGCTTATATTCCGTTTTACTTGCATAAACTTCTTTCAGAAAATGGGAAAATTGGGTTAATTCTTTCTAACGCTTGGTTGGGAACGGATTACGGAGAGATTTTTTTAGCGTTAATTCAAAAATTCTATGACATTGAAACTGTCGTTATTTCAGGAAAAGGAAAATGGTTTGATAATGCAGATGTTGTAACTACATTTTTGATAGCAAAAAAGCGAAATCCAAACATTGAACCTGACGTAAACAGAACAATTTCATTTTGCACATTAAAAGAAAGTATTGAAGCAATTCCCGACATCAAACAGCTGAGTGAAAACATCTTATTGGGAACTACAAATGATATTGTTTCGACCCAAAATTATTCGATTAACGAAATAGCTAATTTAGAGACTTTTGGTATTCCTTGGTGTGGATACTTTGCAGACCTAAGTTGGATTGCAGATATTTCAGAAAAACTAATCGACTGCAATCAGGTTTTTAATTTCACTCGTGGAGAAAGACGAGGCTGGAATCCATTGTTTTATCCAGCTTCGGGACACAATATTGAAGCGGAATACATCAAACCTGTTTTAAAAAATCTAAGAGGAACAGCAGGACTTTATTGTACTGCCGATGCAGAAGCATTTTGCTGTTCTAAAAGCATAGATGAATTAGAACAACTGAAGCATACAGGAGCGTTGGAATGGATAAAAAGTTTTGAAAATCAAAACAACGAAACGGGAATTCCTCTTACTCAATCATTACGCAGAGCCAATATGTTTTGGTATGAAATGAAAACAGATAATATGGCAGATTTTGTTGCAAATGTGAACTATGACAAAAGCCTATTCATCGCAACTTTCAATAATCGATCATTCATAGACCAAAGAATGATTGGACTTTCATTAAAAACTGAATTTCAAACCGAAGACAGAATATTATTACTTGCGTTATTGAATAGTATTCTAAGTATGTTCTTCATAGAGAGCTTTGGCTTTGGAAGAGGATTAGGTGCACTTGACTTGAGAGCAACGAAATTTGAAAGAGATTTTAAACTTTTAAATTTTCAGTCCTTATCTGATGTACAAAAACAAGCAATTAAAAATGCTTTTCTGCCAATTTCTCAAAGAAACAGATTGCCATTAGAACAAGAAATCGAACAAGCGGACAGAATAAATTTTGAAAGAGTGCTTTTGGAAAGTTTTGGGATAGCCGAACATTATGACGCAATTAAAGCATCATTATTACATCTTTACAAAATACGTTTTGCTGTGAAAGATTAAAGCCATCGGTTTTGTTAGCACATTTGCATTTTTTGCCAACACACAAACCAAAGCTAAAAAATTCAAAAGAGCTACCAAGCCAACGCACAACGACACGACAACAAAAACGAAAATGGACAGAAACAAAAAGGGGCAGCAGGTAACAGGGGTTTTGCAAAAGCTGGGCTTAAGTGCTAAATTGAACATTGGGAATTCTATTGAACATTGTGCTAAATTTGAACATTCGAACTTCTAACCCCAGCCTTCGCAAAGCCCCAAAACGTTGTACGCAACCCTAAAACACAACCACGTTTCAGTTGGGCACACCTCAAAAATCAGCCGACCCTACCCCACGCTATTTTTAGCACATTTGCAAGGCACACAAACCCCACCACACAGAAGCCTACCTTGCAAAAGAGCTAAAAATGCCAACGCCCCATGCCCACCCGCCACCCAGCGGACAGGTCGCTATTCATCAGCAGTTCATCTTTTCAGCAAGACAAACTAACTTCGCCAAACAACAATAGACGAACGATGAAATTTTACATTGCCATAATAAGCATTATACTTTTGGCTTCTTGCCAACAACCAACTAAACAACTACCCATTTTAGGCAACTCAATAATTACAGGCAAAGACACCGCATATCCAACTATCGCCAACTTTTCACTCACCAATCAAGACGGACAAACTATAACAAATAAGACTTTTGACAATAAAGTTTACATAGCCGATTTTATATTTCTTTCCTGCCCCACCATTTGCCCCAAAATGACAAAAGAAATGTACAATGCTTATTTACCTTTTTCAACAAATGACAAAGTGCTGTTCATTTCACACACCATTGACCCTCAACATGACAGTATACCAAGGCTAAAGGCTTATGCCAATAATTTAGGCGTATCATCAGCAAAATGGCATTTTGTAACAGGTAACCAGGACAGTATTATAAACCTTGCAGAACATTCCTATTTCTCAACGGCTTACGCAGACAGCACTTCTCCAGGTGGTTTTACGCACAGCGGTGGCTTACTTTTAGTGGACAAGAACCGCCATATACGAGGAGTGTATAACAGCACTAAGCCCGAAGAAACCCAAAGGCTTATAAATGACATTCAAACACTTTTAAAAGAACAATTTTAAGCTTACTTTTGCAGCATTGAAAAAATTAGTTTCCATATTACTTATAGTTGCTTTTTTTTGTACAGGGTACTAGTCAGCTATGGATTATGGCTGCTTTTAAAATCAATCAGGACTTTATCGCTGCCAATCTTTGTATCAACCGTTTTGAAGTAATCCCTGTTTGTAAAGGTTCTTGCTACTTAGAAAACCAATTGAACCAAGACCAAAAACAACAACAAAAATTCCCCGATTTAAAAACAAAGGAAATCAATCTTTTCTGCCAGCACAATACAATAGAGTTGCCAACACAGGTTATAATTTTCAATAACAATACTTCCTACCCTAAGTTTAATATTTCCTTTATAAGTTCTGCTCACCTACGTTCCGTATTCCGTCCGCCTTCGCTTGTTTAGCTCAATCAGTTTTATTAGTTAAACAATCACTACAATTTAATGGGTATAAAAACAGCCAACATTGCTGTTTACCCTGTTAGTGTTTTTCATTCAAGTAACAAATCGTTTTGGTTTAGTTCTTTAGAAAAGATTTTAGAAAACTATCCTTTTTTAGAACATCCGCACAAGCAATCATTTTATATGTTGTTGTTTGTAGAAAAAGCCAATGGGAATACTTTTTTAGACAACAGTACTATTAGGCTTGACGAGCCAAAAGTTATTTGCATAAAACCTAACAGTGTATTCAGTTTAGATATTAACAGGGCAGCCAAGGGCTTTGCCATTTGCTTTACTGAAAGTTTTTTTCATTGCGGTACAACAATAATGTACTGTACCAGTTTGCTTTTCTAAAAAAAGATGCAGACACATTTGTACGCCTTACAGTAAAGCAAACAGAACGGTGGAACACCATATTGCAACTGATGCAGGAAGAAACTGCTATTGAACAAAAAGGTGTGGAAAAGGTATTGCGTTCCTATCTCAATATCCTGCTGTACGATTTAGACAGGAAATTTCACAAACATTCCATTATTGAAAAAACAAATGGAAAAGATGAAAAAATAATACTTTTTGAAAAACTGTTGGAGGAAAATTATACAACGCAAAAAACACCTTCTTTTTACGCAAAGAAATTATACATAACAACCAACTATTTAAACAAGCTCTGCCACTGTTACAGGAATGTAACGGGTGGCGAACTCATCAGAAAAAGAATAACCATTGAAGCCCAGCGGCTACTGCATTACACTTCTTTATCAGTGGCAGAAGTGGCTTACAAATTGGGTTTTGAAAGCCCTTCTTATTTCATCACATTTTTAAGAAGAATACTGGCACAACGCCTGAATGTTTCAGAAAAACAATCATTAAATGAAAAAGCAAATAACATATCCAAAGCCAATACGGATTGAAATAGTAAAAGGCAAAGCCAACATTATCAAAGACCGATTGGTCATTATCAAACCAGTTGGCTACAACTAAAAAATAAACACAATGGAAACAAATGAAGTAATTAAGAAGCATGAAAAAAGGTTCAACAAAGTGAAGCTGTTGGTAAAGTTTTTACTCACCATACTATTAGCCTCGATCATTGCTTTGCAATGGAACAATATTGTACACTTTTTTAAATGGATTTTCAACAGTAATTAATAAATCGATTATCATGTATAAAACTATCACATCACTTGCAATGTTCACAGCTACCATCATTTTAATAGCTTGCAAGCAACAAACTAAACAAAATCCTGCATCAAATATCGATACCATCAAAACACCAAAATTTGCGGATTCAACTAAAAAAATAACATTAACAGAAGCCGACCTTGCAAGCAAGAAAGACCTTGTATGTGGTATGCCTGCGTTTAGGTTTATGAAAGACACAACTATTTTTAACAAGAAAATATTTGCCTTTTGCAGCAAGGAGTGCAAGGATGAATTTTTGAAAAACCCAAAAGGGTACATTACAAAAACAATCAAATAAAATCTATCACCAATGAAAGCATTTAAACTAATAGCTGACTATTTATATCTTAGCAAAAGGAACGAAACAGAAACGGATAACAAAATGATTAAGGCAATGCACCGAATTAATCGTATATCATTATTACTATTTTTATTATGTGTTGTGATGATGATTTCAAAAATGATTACACAGGCAGCTTGGCATTAAATATCCTATTTTTGCAAAAAACAAAAATCATTTAAAATGAAAATCAAATTAGTACTACTTACTTTATTATTATCTACTTCATCGTTTTTGTTTGTTTTGAAAAAACAAATCGCTGATGCACATGATATTTTTCATACCATCGTTAAAGAATGTAGAAAGGAAGATGAAGAAAAACATTAGCTTATTTTTAAACAATAATTTTTTATGAAACAACTTTTTAGTCTTTTTATTTTCACTATAATTTTTCAAGCAACAAATGCCCAAAGCAAGCAGCCTGATATTTCAAAACCCGATCCTAGCAAGAAAATTCTAACTGTTGAAGTTTCTTGCGGCGAATGTAAATTCCATTTAAAAGGCGAAAACTGCGACCTTGCTGTACGCATTAAGGGCAAGGCGCATTTTATTGATGGAGCAAATATTGATTCATTTGGCGATGCACATGGAAAGATGGGCTTTTGTAACGCTATACGCAAAGCAGAAGTGCAGGGCGAAGTGGTAAATGACCGCTTTAAGGTTACTTACATTAAATTACTTTCATCAAAAAAATAAAAAGTGTTAAGTTGATTTTCAAAACTTTATAAACGTTTTTTTAAAATCAGCACCCACGTTTTTCAATATACATAGCTGTTTTTCCAAACAAGGCAGGATTGTTTTCTAAACATCCCACTCTGCTATTTTTATGTCATACGCCAATAGAAAATCACCTTTGCAGCCTAAAGTATTTAGGTTATGGATTTCCCCATGTTTCATTTAGATTGGCTTAACGACAGGTTTCTGATTGCACTCATTGCTATTCTTCACGTTTGCATCAATCATGGATTAGCAGTAGGTTTTATTCCTTACATCACAAGGCTGGAGCAGCAGGGTGTAATGAACAGTTCTGCCAATCAAATTACCAATCCTGAGTGGGATGCAATGGTGTACAAAATGATGAAAGTGGGCTTTATCATTACTACTACATTGGGAGCAATGACGGGTGTGGGTATTTGGCTTTCTGTTTCTGTAGTTAGCCCTTCGTCCATAGCCAGTTTGATACGGGTTTTCTATTGGGCATGGTTTATAGAATGGTTAGTGTTTATAACCGAAGTAGTATTGATTTTGATTTATTTTCTTACATGGAAAAATTCAAATAAATCGCTTAAAGCAAAACTAAGACATATAAAATTTGGTTGGTTCTTATCCATCTTTTCATGGATAACAATGGCAATTATCGTTTCCATTTTAGGTTTATGATGGATCCGGGCAATTGGAACACACATCATAAGCTTAATCAACGGGTTTACCAATCCTATTTATATTCCACAATTACTTTTCCGTACACCAACGGCTATGTTGATGGGCGGCATATTTGGTTATTTGCTCACCACCATTTTTACAAAGAAAAATACCGAGCCAAGAGCAAGAGCAGTAAAACAATCATCCATCTGGATACTGATTTGGGCACCGCTCTCATTGGCAGGAGCCATCTTTACTACCGTGCCATGCCAAGCTATGACGGAAAACATGAGTACCGCAGTAGGTACTTTACAATTTGCACAATACTACAATCTATTGAAGTATATAATCATTGGTGCTATCTCAACAGTTTTAATTATAGCTGTTATAGGATTATGGAAACCCAAAAAAGTTCGTTTTGCAATGGTTATCATTCCCTGCATAATGGCATTTGGTTTCTTAGGCATTTTTGAAAGAGTTAGAGAATTTATCCGCAAGCCTTATGTGATTAGCGGCTATATGTATAGCAATTTGTTAAAAGAAAGACTATCCTTTATATAAAAGAGATGGCATTCTAAAATATGCCACTTACACATCAACACCCGAAGTAACTGAAACCAATAAGATTGAAGCAGGTAAAAATGTATTTGTACTTACATGCAGCCGCTGCCATACCACACAAGGCATCAATTCTATTGTAACCGTATTTGAAAAAATGTACGGCAAAGACAAACCCTTTGAAGAAGGTTCTATTGCCGCCTTTACAAAAGGGATGCACAACGGAAGAACCTTTATGCCTGAATTTCAGGAAATAAAAAGAATTAGATGCTTTAGCTGCATACATCAAACATTTACAGCAAACAGGCGATGTAATTGAAGGTGCACAAAATGAAGGTGTAATAATGAAATCCCAATCAAAGTGTAGATGCAGTGGTGAAGTTGATTGATAAGCAGGATAAACTAAAAGCTGATTCATTAGCAAAACCAAACAGCATTAAACAAATAAAATATTTTCATTCAATATTTCAAATAAGTATGTTTCAGTTATTACAAATTAATACACCTGTTCCAAGAAATATACCATTGGATTTACCCTTGCCAGAATGGTTATTGGTAACGCTTTTAATCGTTTCTTTTTGCTGCATCATATTCGTAAATCTGATGATTGGCGGTACAGTATTAACCTTATGGTGCCAGATAAGGGGTTGAAAGATAAAGATTATAACAACCTTGCACGACAATTTCAAGAACCATCACCGTAAACAAAAACCTTGCAGTTGTATTAGGAGTTGGCCCGTTGTTAAATATCTCAACTTTACGCTACTTATTTTATACAGCTACATCGCTTACAGGCGGTATGTGGATTGCCATTATACCATTGGTAACAGTTGCTTTTCTGCTTACCTATTTAAACAAATACACGTGGCATGTGCTGGATAAAAATAAACCATTAAACATTGCAATTATTGCCACAGCAACGGCATTATTTTATTCATTCCATTAATATTTTAGTAAACGTAAACCTGATGTTGTTTCCCGAAAAATGGGGAACAGTAAAGGATTTTTCAGTGCATTGCTTTTGCCAAATGTATTTCCAAGATACCTGCATTTTATTACTGCATCAATGGCAGTAACTGGTTTGTTTATTTTCTGGTACATGGGCAGAAAAGGTTATCCATTTGAAGAGTACTTTGAACGCTTGACAAGATATGATGTAAAGAAAAAAGCCTATTCGCTTACATTGGCAGCATCAGTAGCACAATTTATTATTGGTCCGTTGGTAATGTTAACCTTACCTACAAAGGGGTTTGATTGGCGGCTGATATTGGTGATACTAATCAGTTGCAACCATTGCCTTGCCTGCCATGTGGTGGATTTGGAAAGCCATTACAGGCAAGCCTGAAAACATAGACAAACATTTTGGAAAAGTGGTTTATTGCATTGGGCATTACCGTCGTTTTTATGGGTGGCAATAGGCGTGTGTACAGGGCTAACGCTTTGACCATCAAAAAGTAATGGCAGCTAATACTGCAAATTTGAAAGGCTATCAAAAGAAGCAGAGAAAACCCACCAACAGAGCAAGCCGAGTTAAAAATAGATTCTACATTAGGGAACAGTTGCAAAGGTGCAGCTATTTTCAAATGAATTGCAGCAGTTGCCATAAAGAAAAAGAAAAATTAGTGGGTCCGCCAATAACCGAAATGGTAACGATATATGCAACAGATAAAGAAGGTTTAAAACAATGGATAAAAGCACCCGGCAAAAAAAGACCTGACTATCCACAAATGCCTGCACTAACACAGCTTACCGATGACGACAGAGAAAAAGATTAGCGAAATATATTTTATCTATAAAAAAATAAACAATGTACACCACCTATTTTATAATAACCATTATAGCTCTAATTTTCATTTTGGCAATTCAGTTGATTAGAATGAATATTTATGTAATGAAAATTAAAAGAGCAAAGAACTAAATCAGGTAGAAATAAAAAGAAGATAACAATTGGGAATTTATAAAAAGGGCTTTACTAAGTTCAATACTTTTACCACCCTGTCATACAAACCCAGCAAGACGACCACTCTAACAAGCCAACGCTGCAAGTCAGGAACATGGTCAGGCACACAAACCCATCGCACAAGAACCAACCTGCCCAAGAGCCTGCCTTGCCCTACTCCCAACCATCATTCGGTTCGACAGATACTCACATTATAGATGACGGCGGAGATAAGTTTATGCGTACAATAACTAAGCCTTCGTTGCGTCCGTAGGACGAACAATGAAAGCGATGTTGAACGAAACCGATGCCGATGTTATGGGGTTATGGTTGAGTGTAGCTGAGCAAAACATTTTCAATTTACATAGGTATTTTTTTATGGCTGCTATTTTTGCCAGGTTAGCAACCTAAGGTAGCACTTTTGTTTTCATACGCACAAAAAATCCCCTACCCATAATTTAGCTACAGGCAATAGGTTTTGTTTCCGTAAGATATTTTGAAGGTGGCCCACGTTTACCAAATACAGCTATTGTTACCAGTGTTCCCCGTTTTGCAATGAGGGCATTTGTGCAAAAGGGTTTGTACTTCCTAATGGGTATTTGCACAGCTAATTTTTTGTTGTAAGCCTTTTAATTTTTCGCTTCCAGGTGCTACTCAAAAACCATAATGCCTGATGCGTACAAAACGATGTGGTAAAATATGCATGCTAAAACGGCGGACAAATTCTTGTACACTTAACCGCATTTCTTTTTGGATGCCTTGCCCTTTATAATCTTTGTATTGGAATGTAACCCCATCTTTGTTTACAGCTTTTATGCGTTGGTTACTGATGGCAACTTTGTGGGTATAGCGGCCCAGGTATTCAATTACACTGGAAGGGTTACCAAAAGGACGCTTGGCATATACCACCCAGTTTTTAAAAACAGGGTTTCTATTAACGCTTTGTCATTATAATTTTGCTTGCGTAAGCTGGCAACATATTTTGCCCGGTATATTTTACCCATCGCCTTTACCGGGAATAAAAATTTATCCTTTGCATCTATTTTTTGCCAATTGCCTTTAGCATCAATACCAGCCCTGGAACTATGCAATGCAAGTGTGGATGCAATGAAAGGTTTGCCCCAGGTATGCAAAATACAAATCATGCCCAATTGTAAATTTTTAGCGGCCCCATCTTTGCAGGGTTTGCCAGGCGCTTTCAAACAAAGCACCGTACACCAGCCTGGGGCTTTCCAGGCAAAGCGGGTTCAGCTCTGCCGGCAAAGTGAACACCACATGGTAATACACCGTAGGCAATAATTCTGCTTCACGTTTTTGTATCCATTGCACACGCTTATGGCCCTGGCATTGGGGCAATGGCGGTTACAACAAGGTTGTAAGAAATGTGAAGGGTACCACAACTGCCTGCAGGCATCTACATGGCCTCCCAATGCCGATGTGCGGCATTGTTGTGTAACACAGGTGTCTTTAATACATGCCGGTAAATTCATTTGCCTACTTCATTGCCCAATAAGTCAATAGCGGTGGCTACCTGGGCTGTGGGGCGCATTGGGCAAATAATGTATCTAGTGGACTAAATGATTTTAAATTTTGCAATTGGCATACATGTAAATATTCCATCGTTGTTTCTATGGATTGATGTCCCAATAAATCTTTGAGTGTAACGATGTTGATACCATCTTCAAGCAAATGCGTAGCATAGCAATGACGCAAGGTATGGGTATGCACCTCTTTGTTAATCCCTGCTTGTTTAGCAATGGATTGTATAACCCATTTACCCACGCTGCTATAGCGGAAATCAAAATCGCCTCCCGGCTCGTTCGTTGGGCTTACCATTTAATAAATATTCTTGTGGATGTTCGCTTGCAATATATTTTTGTATGCCACGTATTAAATGATGGCTCAAAGGAACGTATCTGTCTTTATTGCCTTTGCTTTGTTCAATATGCGGTTGCGTACGCTCAAACACTAATAAATCTACCAGGGCGGATATTACGCACTTCGAGGCAGCATGAGCCTCAGCCATAAATTAAACCAATAAGGATGCGGTGCTTTAATAACTTTGCTGTACTAAGCATACGCCACACTTCTTCTTTGCTAAGTATTACAGGAAGTTTTTTTTTTTTTTAATAGTGGGTAAATGCAAAAACAAATAAGGCAAACCTTCTGTTTTTAGCTTTAACCGAAGACTATATACCGTATGTTGAAATAGGTTTGCGAGGGTGTAGGGCTTCGTTGTTTCAACAAGTACAAATAATCTTTCACCTGCTCTGCATCCAGCTCAGTAGTCAAACATTTAAAAGTGTAAAGGTCATATTAGCCAGGTGGCGTGAATAGTTTCAAAGGTTTTGGGGCTACGGCCCAAAATGCTAATAATACGTTCAAAGCGTTATAATAAACCGGCAAATCCTGTAACTGCGGCGTTTCCTGATTAAGGTATTGTTGTTATACCTTAAATCTTCAGATGATTTTTTTTGCATGATAGGTAATGTTTGAGTAATAAATTTACAGAGTTTAAATGATGATCGGCTACCGAAGGTTTTGTTCAACATGGGGTTTGCCAAAATGAGAACGGACAGAATAATGTTTCCAGCTTTTGTTTTTCAATTGGCTTCTATATATCAACAGGACGTTATTGAATTTAGCTATACCAAATCATCGGCTGTTTATAAATTGTAAGCTTAGTTAATCAGGCGGACGGAATTCCCCAACACCGCTTCGGCAAGCCCTGTTCGTTGGGCGTCGGCACTATGGCGTGATGCAGACAATGAACATAGTAACAAACAAAGACAAAAATCGTAACTTTGAAATATGGGAAAAAAGCCACTTTATACCATCGGCCACTGTAACAGAAAGCCAGAGGATTTTCTTGCTTTTCTGAAACAATTTGGCATTGAATATTCACTGATGTCCGTTCCCAACCGTATTCAAAATTTAATCCTCAATTCAAACCAAAACGACCTTAAATTCTTTTGAAAGGAACGGTATTTCCAAATAGCTTTAGGGTGACACTATCGGGGGCGGGCCAAAAGACACTACTTGTTACGATATCAGGCGGTAAGGTCGACTATGAAGCGGTAAAAATGAAAGAATTTTTCCTAAATGGTAGTTGATGACCAAAATCTGCCTACAATAAGGACATACACATTAATATACGGCCAATGTGTAGAGAAAGTGTTTCCATGAACGCTTAAGGAGTAAATTAATCTAAGGTTTTAATTACAGATAACATTGATCTAAACACATTACTGACGAAAAAGGTAAACTAAGCCGGAACAATCAATAGTTATAAATGAATTAAGTAAAGGCCTTTCAGAATATGACTTATTTGGAAACCAATTAACGCAACATCAAGAAAAGCTTATTTATAAATATGGAATTTTTTCATGATCGGAGTATACAACCTACTCCAAAAAGAGTTTTTTGAAAACCTATCCTGTCAAACAATATTGACACATTTTGCGACATCAGACAACGAAGAGGCGTTAGAGGTTCAAAATATTCATATTTGTAAATAGCAACAGACTTCAACAAGTACTTAATGATCTGAGATAAATACGGCTTAGGTTCCTGACTTAGCACCAACTACTGAAATCAGAGACCTCTAAAAAGAAATTGATGAAGAAAAAGGAGAACTTAAAGGAAAGGAAAGAGTTAGGTAAAGTATCTACGGCACCGGTAATTGTAAAACAATGACAGGAATTCTCAAAATTCCGACTTGAAAATTCTTGAAAGCCTTGACCAAATTCGTATAAGTAATATTGCATTGTTTTGTGTAGAAGAACATCCTGTAAGCTTACCAACGGTCGATTGTAGCCGACAAGTTGAGTGAATAATCTTTAATTACAAAATCACACACTTGTAAAATGGAAGTTTTAAT
>JADJOC010000009.1 GCA_016713965.1 Chitinophagaceae bacterium | reverse complement strand
TTTCAGATTCATTCTGGTATAGCGCTGTAGAAGGTGAAGTATATGCTTTATCATCATTTTTTACTGCAATAGTATTTTGGGCTATACTCAAGTGGGAACAAAGTGTTGATATAGAACAGGCAAACGGCATTAAAGGAAATTTTACCCGGGCAGATCGCTGGCTCATTCTTATATTTTACCTGATGGGGTTGTCCATCGGGGTACATTTACTTAATTTATTAACCATACCGGCTATTGTGATGATTTATTACTTTAAGCGGTATAAAGTAACCACCGGAGGAGCTATTCTCGCTTTTATAATTGGTTGTATTATTACAGGTATAGTACAAAAAGCTGTAATTGTATGGACGATTAAAGGTGCAGGAAATTTAGATATTTTATTTGTAAATAGTTTTGGCCTTCCTTTTTTTAGTGGTTTTACCGCTTTTTTTATATTGCTTGCTGGACTGATTTATTTTGGGTTGCAATAGCCAGGAAAAATAACTGGAACTTTTTAAAAATTAGGTTTATGGAGTTTTGCGTTTATGCTTTTTAGGTTACTCTACTTACCTTACCACATTAATACGGTCTAATTGCTAATCCATCAGTGGATATGTTTAATGTAGATAATCCGGTAAGTTTGGTAGGTTACTTAAGCCGTGAGCAATATGGCGACTGGCCTATTTTATACGGCCAGGATTTTACGGCTGATATAAAAAGAGATGGCCAGGGGCGGCCTGAAATGGTAGAGGATGGCACAATGTACATAAAAGGTAAAGATAATTATATAGATGCCGGGGTTAAGCAATCCTATCAATATAATAGTGAAGACATGCACTTTTTACCCCGGATGTGGGATGCCAGTAACGATCAGGTGCATGCAGATTATTATGCCAGCTGGATGGGAATGAGAAAAGATGAACAAGGAAATTATGTAAGACCTGATCCGGCTGATGATCCCCGGCCCACCATGGCAGAAAATATAGGTTTTTTTGCTACTTACCAGGTAAATTGGATGTACTGGCGATATTTTATGTGGAACTTTGCCGGTAAGCAAAATGATATACAAGGTGTGCATATGGGTAATGTCAGGGATGGCAACTGGATAACAGGCATATCTTTTTTTGATAACCTTCGCCTGGGTAATCAAGGCATGTTGCCTGATAGCCTGAAAGATAACAAAGCCAATAATAAACTCTACGCCTTACCTTTTATTTTAGGAATTTTAGGGTTAGTCTATCATGCCTCAAAAAATAAAAGAGATGCTTTGGTAGTAGGGCTTTTATTTTCTCTTTGCTTTGCCATAGTATTGTACCTTAACCAGGCCGGTAATCAGCCACGGGAAAGGGATTATGCTTATGTAGGTTCTTTTTATGCCTTTGCTATATGGATTGGGTTGGGAGTTCTATATGTAAAAGACTTAATAAATCGTTTTATAAAAAGTAGTATGGGCGCTAACATAATAGCTGCCGTCCTTTGCATGTTAGCAGTACCAATTCTAATGGCCAGCCAGGAGTGGGATGATCATGACCGCAGTAAAAAAGTATTGGCCAGGGACCTGGCTATCGACTACCTGGAAAGTTGTGCCCCCAATGCCATTGTAATATCTTATGGTGATAATGATACCTATCCGCTTTGGTATGCGCAGGAAGTAGAGGGGATACGTAAAGATATCAGGGTAATCAATTCCAGCTTGCTGGGTACTGACTGGTACATTAACCAGTTACGTTATAAAGTAAACAATAGTAATTTAATTGACCCTATTTTAACAGCAGAACAAATTGCCGGCCCTAAACGGGACGTTACTTATTTTTCTCAAAAGCCGGTTGCCGGGCAGCCTGAATATGCAGATCTATATACTGTTATTAAAGATTATATTGGTAGTGATGACCCTTCCAGGATGCTTCAGGGAAATGATGGAAGCTTTATTAATACATTTCCTACTAAAAAAGTAAGAATACCTGTAGATATTAATTTAGTTAAACAAAATGGCACTGTAAATGCATCAGACAGTGTATTAATGAAATTAATTTTGAAATACCCGGTAATTTTTTTGGTTAAGAACGAGTTGGCTATATTAAGCATAATAGCATCCAGCAAATGGCAACGGCCCATTTATTTTACTTCACCCAGAACTGGAGTGGGCTTAGATGCCTATTTAAGACAAGATGGTCTCACTTATAGATTAGTTCCTGTTAAAGGCAGTGATGTAAATCATGAAAGGGTAGCAGATGTAATGATGAATAAATTTGTTTTTGGTAATGCAAATGTTCCGGGTGTTTATTTTGATGAAGAAAACCGCAGGCATTTAAATAGTATACGGCAAGCTTATGCTACCGCTGCTATAAGCCTGGCTGTAAGTGGTAAAAAAGAGCAGGCACAAAAATTGCTTAACCGCTGCGATACAATGATGCTTGAACAGAATTTTCCTTATGGCATGGTATCCAGAAGCCAGCAACATAATTATACTTCCATGATTATGTTACAAGCAGCATATATTTCAGACAATACTAAATTGGCAGAAAAAGTAGCTAAAAGCGTAAAGAAAGACTTGGAACAGCAATTGGCCTATTATGCTGCCTTGGATGATAATAAAAGAGATAACCTGGCTGGAGAAGAAGCAGAGGCACTAAAATTTCTAAAAAATTTTAAGTATGGAGCAGCAGTTTAAATCCATGCAACAAAGCGTTGAGCAGGCTTTGCCTATCAAATCCGGTGCTGTTACATCTCCGGATAGCCCAAAAGCTGACAGCTCGAAATAATTTAATATTATTCCAAATAAAAAAGATCCCCGTGTTTTCCTGGGGATCTTTTTTTATTTAATATTTTACAACATTTTCACAGGGTAATTGTTAAATTACATAGCAATTCATTTATCTCTTCACGTTTAACTAACATGATATGATAGGCTTTAATTTTTCAAATTATGATCCTGATGCCAATGCAAAAACTCCTTTTGAAAAATTGCTTGATTTATTTTTACAGTTATTAACTTATACCAGCGGGGATTTTAATGAAGCCATGCAATGGTTAAATGAATTAGATAAAGAATATAATTTAACGAATGACGACTACGGCATTGGCGACTTTTTAGACGAACTGAAACAGAAAGGTTATATCGGTGAAAAAAACAGTAACGGTGAAATAAAAATTACACCAAAATCAGAGCAGGCAATAAGAAAAAAAAGCCTGGAGGAAATTTTTGGCAAATTAAAAAAAACAAAATCCGGCAATCATCGTACTTTTAAACCCGGTGGCGGCGATGAAATAAATCCGGAAATAAGGCCTTTTCAGTTTGGAGATACCATGGAACAAATTGATTTTACCAATTCTATACGAAATGCACAAATTAATCATGGTATAGATAATTTTAAAATGCACGAAGATGATCTGGAAATCAGGGAAACAGATTTTAAAAGCCAGACTTCAACTGTATTGATGATTGATATTTCCCATTCCATGATTTTATACGGGGAGGACAGAATTACGCCAGCTAAAAAAGTAGCCATGGCATTAAGTGAATTAATTAAAACAAAATATCCAAAAGACACATTGGACATTGTAGTTTTTGGTAAGATACCGTAGCTGGCTTACAGCTTGCCATGGGTATCCTGCGAAGAAGAAGAAATCCAAATAAACAAATTTTTATGATAACGGATGGAAAGCCCACCTGTTTAAAAGTAGGCAGCCGCTATTACAAAAATAGTTTTGGAATAGATAGAAAAATATTGAACCGGTGTATGAACCTGGCAACCCAATGTAAAAAATTGAAAATTCCCATTACAACATTTATGATTGCATCAGACCCTTATTTGCAAAAATTTGTACAGGAATTTACAGAAACCAATAACGGTAAAGCTTTTTTTGCAAGCCTTGACGGTTTGGGAGCATTTATTTTAAAAGATTTGAAAGCGGAAAAAGGAAAACATTGTATTGATTCACTCAATATATTTAAATAATAAACATATCGCCTTACGGCAAAATAAATAACATGCACAAAAAAATAAGAACCTTAGGCGAATTAAAAAAAAGCGGATTTGTTTCCAAAAGTATTAAAGAAGAATTACGCGATAATTTAATAAAAAAAATAAAATCAAAAGAGGATGCTTTTCAGGGTATTTTGGGATATGAGGATACCGTTGTGCCTGATGTTGAAAGAGCAATATTATCACAGCATAACATTTTATTTTTAGGATTAAGGGGCCAGGCAAAACACGTATGGCCAGGCAAATGATAAACCTGTTGGATGAATATGTTCCCATAGTAGAAGGAAGCGAAATTAATGACGACCCCTTTAAACCCATATCAAGATACGCAAAAGATTTAATCCTGGAAAAAGCTGATAACACACCTATAGCATGGATACATAAAAGTGATCGCTATGGCGAAAAGCTGGCCACTCCGGATGTAAGTGTAGCAGACTTAATAGGAGATATTGATCCCATTAAAGCAGCAAATTTAAAATTAAATTTTTCGGATGAAAAAGTATTGCATTACGGAATTATTCCCCGCAGTAACCGCTGCATATTCGTAATTAACGAGCTTCCGGATTTGCAGGCAAGAATACAAGTATCCTTATTTAATATTTTGGAAGAAGGGGATTTGCAGATACGGGGATTTAAATTGCGTTTACCGCTCGACGTTATGTTTGTTTTTACTGCTAATCCTGAAGATTATACTAACAGGGGAAGCATAGTAACGCCATTAAAAGACAGGATTGAAAGCCAGATATTGACCCATTATCCAAAATCAATAGAAACATCGCTGGCTATTACAGCACAAGAAGCTGTAATAAATGATGTACAGCAAGAGCTTGTAAATGTGAGCGACTTAATTAAGCGTTTAATTGAACAAATTGCTTTTGAAGCCAGGGCCAGTGAGCTCGTGGATAAAAAAGTGGTGTAAGCGCCTGGCTAACCATATCTGCTTATGAAAATGCTGTGAGCGCTGCAGAAAGAAGAGCGATAATGAATAGTGAAACCAGTACGCAAATATGGATGAGTGATTTGATTGGTATTGTACCTTCTATTACCGGTAAAATCGAATTGGTATATGAAGGGGAACAGGAAGGGCCGTACCAGGTTGCATTTAATTTATTGGAGAAAGCTATCCGTACTCAATTTGCTTTATATTTCCCTAATCCCGATACATTAAAAAAGAAAAAAGGTAAAGAGCAAACTTCCGATAATCCTTATAAAGCCATCACCCAGTGGTTTGATAATGGTAACAGTTTAAATACTTTTTTTGACACTTCTGATTCAGATAAAATACAACTTTTATATAAAGTTGACGGGCTGCATGCCTTGGTAAAAAGTACCATAAAGTAAATGATGAAAAGCAAACTGCACTTTTAATGGAATTTGTTTTACATGGCCTAGCCGCGTATTCATTGATTAGCAAAAAAAGTATTAGACCGTACAATTGAGTTTAAGGATTTAATGGGCAGCATGATAAATATGGGCAACCAGCATTTTGATAATGATGATTTTACGGAAGATGATTTTAATTAGTGCAATAGCATCAGCAGTTTACTACTTTGTTGATATAAATTATTACGCATTTTAAACTATCTTTAATCGATATTTTTTGTATAATTACTATAATCAATACTCTTATGAATCCTGCCTTATTAAAAGTTTCGGACATCCATTGTCCTGAGACATATTTGACAAACCCTTAAGGTAAAGCAGTGGAAAAGGCTAATAAATAATTTGAATCCTCTATCGGCCTTTTTAATCTGATTAGTGAGAAAAATTTTTATGCTGCCAGTAGTATTGGTAAATTTGCTTATCCCTATGCAACTTTTGATAAGCTTGTAGTTTGTTGCCAACTAGTAGAATGGCTTTTTTTTTATTGATGACCAGTTTGATGAAAATGAAAATCTGGTATTTGACAAGGTTGGTATTGTTACATTGGTGGAGGAATACATTAGTTTATTCCGAACAGGTATTGCTAATGTAATGGATAGCCCGATTGTTAAGCTCTCGCAGTCTTTACGCAAAAAATTATTAAAATTTGGAACTCCTGAATGGTTTGAACGGATATGTATTTCAACAGAAGAGTATCTCCGAATAGGTGTATTAGGAGCTGTAGATGTTTGGAGAAATAAGAACCCCTATACTATAGATAATTATATGCTTAACCGGGAGTATGATTCAGGTGTGTACACTTGTATTGATATGGTTGAAATCGTTGCGGATATTGATCTTTCTGCGGAAGTAAGAAATGACAGAAGGGTTCAGAAATTGCGAAAGCTCACTGCACGGCATGTAGCATTCACTAATGATCTGTATTCCTACAATAAAGAAGTTCCCAAGCATGCTAATCCTAATAATCTGGTTTATCTTTTAATGCATTGGAAAAAGCTTTCTTTTGACGAATCTGTAAGCGAAATAGTAAAAATTATAAATTCAGATATGGAATCCTTTTTGCAATTAAAAAAGGAAGTTCTTAGTGATGAACGTTGTACATCAGTTTCACTGCAAAAGTATATAGCAGGAATGGAACATTGGATGAGTGGTAATATCGATTGGTCTATTCAAACCAGTCGTTATAAAGTTAATGCACCAGCCATCTTGGTATAATATATTTTATCTTCCAAAAAATTTATTTACAGCTTCTACCCGGTTGCTGACATGGAGTTTTTCATAAATATGGTACACATGTTTACGAACAGTTTCCTGGGCAATATAAATATGTTCTGAAATCTCCCTGTACTGCATTCCTTTGGATAACATCTCTAAAATTTCTTTTTCTCTTTTTGTAAGCAATTGCAAACAATCTTCATCTTTTGCTATATTGGATTTTAACTGGAATGCATCTACAACTTTTCTTGCAATCTGGCTACTCATCGGAGCTCCACCCAGGTGTAATTCTTTAATGGCTTCCAATAATTTAGCCGGGGTGGTTTTTTTAAGAATATAACCGCTTGCACCTGCTTTTAATGCTTCAAATATATTTTCATCCTCCTCATATACTGTGCACATCATAAATAATATTTCCGGGTGTGCTTCTTTTAAAATCCTTACCACTTCGATACCGGTAATTCCACCCAATTTTATATCCATTAATACAATTCTTGGTTTGGTAATTGGTATTTCTATTAAAGCCGACTCACCATTTATACTGGATGACACTAATTCATAGTCATTGGATAATTGCACAATTTCCTGCAGTGCCAGGCGTATATCCCGATTATCTTCTACAATTCCTATCGGTATCTTTTTCATATTTGTAAATTTACAAACCTGTTATCAAAGTATTTTAATATCTTACCTGCAATAAATATTTATTCTGAAAAAATGACTGGTTAAATATTTTTTCAATTTCCCAAATTTTTGGTTTGCACCCGCTTTCAAATATTTCTGTAGTTAAATCGCCTCCTTTCAGACAGATCAATCCATTGGCAACCGGTAAGTCATCTTTATCATTACCGCCGGTATTTTTCTTTTTCAACAATGGCTTGCTCCAAAACCATAAGTCTTTTAAAGGTGCTACAGCCCTGGACACTATTGCATCAAATTTTTTATCCTTTATTGCTTCTGCCCGGGTGTGTTGTACAGTCAAATTATTTAACCCGATAGCTGCAGCAATTTCTTTTGCCACAGTTAATTTTTTATTGATACTGTCTACAAGGTGAAATTGAGCCTCAGGATAAAATATTGCCAAAGGTAAGCCTGGAAAGCCACCGCCACTGCCAAGGTCCATTACCTGCATATTTTCTGTAAAGCTAAATTGTGTAGTGATTGCTAAAGAATGTAATACATGATGTATATAAAAGTTATCCATATCTTTCCTGGAAATTACATTTATCTTCTCATTCCAGCCTGTATATAATTGCTTAAGCGCTTCTAATTGTTTTATCTGGGCAGGAGAAAAATCTGAAAAATATTGTAATATTATTTCCATGTTGGTCTGGGCTTTTTGATTAATGCAAGGGCGAATAAAAGGTAATAAAAAAACATTCCGATATCAAAAAAAAGTAAATACGGGTACAGGTCTTTCTCATTTAATTTTTTCATGCATTTATAATAAACAAACAGTTGGACTAAAAACCGTATTCCAAAAACAACCAGCGACCATTTCCAGCTGAAAAATATAATGCTTGCAGCAAGCAATGGATAAAATAAAAAGTGTGATAATGAGTATGATCCAAGTAAAAACTTATGCAGCTTTTTATAATGTTTGCTGGTACTGTAATGCCTGTTTTTTTGTTTTAGCCATTGAGAAAATGTTGTAGCAGGTTCGCTTAATGTAAAAGCATTTTTTTCAATGTTTATTTTTGTATTTTTTTTATTGGCTGCCATATTTACAAATAAGTCATCATCACCGCTTGGAATATTATTATGAGCTGAAAAACCTTTGTGCCGGTAAAATACTTCTTTTTGTAACTCAAATTTCTGCCTACACCCATGTATGGTATGCCTGCCAAGGCATAAGAAAAATATTGTATGGCTGTATGGAAAGTTTCCCAACGGATTATTTTATTTAAAAAACCATTTAGCTTATGATAAGCACCATAGCCTAAAATAATTTCCGTATTCTCATCATATGTTTGCTGCATGCAGTTTATCCAGTGTTCACTTGCCGGCACACAGTCAGCATCAGTTAACAAAACAACTTCGTATTTAGCTGTTTTAATACCAATGCTTAATGGAAATTTTTTCCCGGGGATTAATTTTGCTTCCTGCATTAATTCCACTACCTGCAATTGCTTGAATTCTTTTTTAAATTTTTCCAGCAGGTACTTGGTATCATCAAATGAATTGTCGTTTACCACAATTACTTCATGAGTGGTATTGTATTTTTGTACCAGGCTTCCCGGAAGATTTTTTACTAAATTTGCAGCCTCATCCCTGGCACAGATAATTACGGATACCGGGTGGGTTTGGGTAACGGCCTTTTGCTTTACTCTATAAAAAGCCAATCGTATAAAAAAAAATAAATAATAAAATAATTGTATAAAGGTGATACCACAAAAGGCTAAAAAAAGCAATTGCCACCAGTTGTTAAAATGCATATTGCAAAAATAAGCCGCTATGGCTACACAATAATTAAAAGATGCGGATATTTTAAATTAATAAAAACTAATGGCTGCTTTACAATTTACTTTGCATACAACAGATACTGTCACCCGGGCAAGAACTGGAACGATTACTACCGACCATGGTATAATTGAAACACCTATTTTTATGCCCGTTGGTACGGTAGGCAGTGTAAAAGCCGTTACCCAGCAACAGTTGCAGGATAATGTACAGGCACGGATCATTTTGGGAAATACCTATCATTTATACCTCCGGCCGGGGCTGGAAGTATTGGAAGCTGCAGGTGGCTTGCACAAATTTAATGCGTGGGATAAACCTATATTGACTGATAGCGGTGGGTACCAGGTTTTTCTTTAGCTGCCAATAGAAAGCTGACAGAAGCCGGGGCACTTTTTCAAAGTCATATTGATGGCAGTAAACATTTATTTACGCCGGAAAAAGTAATGGATATCCAACGGATTATTGGTGGAGATATTATCATGGCATTTGATGAATGCCCGCCTTATCCCAGCGATTACGCCTATGCGAAAACCAGCATGGAACTTACGCACCGGTGGCTGGACAGGTGCTTCAAACAGTTTACAGCTACACCTGACAAGTACGGGTATACGCAAAATTTATTTCCGATAGTGCAGGGGAGTACCTATAAAGATTTGCGTACTGCTTCGGCAGAATACATCGCTTCAAAAAATGCCACAGGCAATGCTATTGGTGGCCTAAGTGTAGGCGAACCTATGGAAATAATGTATGAATACACTTCTTTGTGCTGCGACATTTTACCGGCCGACAAACCCCGGTATTTAATGGGTGTAGGCACACCCTGGAATTTGCTGGAATGTATTGCTTTGGGGGTGGACATGTTTGATTGTGTAATGCCAACCCGCAACGGCCGCAATGCCATGCTTTTTACCAGCAACGGTATTATTAATATCGATAATAAAAAATGGGAAAAGATTTTTCGCCTATTGATGCTGATCTCGATTGTGCAATGAGTAATTATTACAGCAAAGCATATTTACGGCATTTAATGAAAGCTAAAGAATTTTTAGGGCTTACTATTGCCAGCGTACATAACCTGGCTTTTTATTTGTGGCTAATGAAAGAGGCACGCCAGCAAATTAATGCAGGCAATTTTAATTCGTGGAAAAATGAAACGGTGGTAAAGATGCAGCAAAGATTGTAATGTTTTTATTTTTGGTTACGGGCTGTTGTTCCGTGATTGAGCTGTAGTGGCGACGCTCCGTTCAACGGTGGTACTACTATTTGCTTTTATTTAAGCGTATTTTATTTTATTGATTAATACCATAGCGACTTTAACTTTGGTTGACAAAACGATGAATTTTTCATAAATTTACCTTGTGAAAATAAATAAGCCTATACATCTTGATTTTGTTGTAGATAAGTTGACAAATTCTATCCAAAATACAATTTCGGGAGATAGTTTTGCTACGGAAGTATTACGTTTGACAAAGTCTGACCTAAAGCAAATAACAAAAAAAAGCGGCTGGAATTTTGATTGGAAAGCAGAGCTTGCAGACAATACAAAAGAAGTTTTCAAATTAACAATACCAAATAACCCTAACATTATTCAAGGCTTGCTTAGTCTAACTTTAGAGCCAGATCATGTTTATATGCACTTGCTCGAGAATGCACCATTCAACATAGGGCAAAAGAAACTTTATGAAGGCATTGCCGGAAATTTAGTCGCTCATGCTTGCAAAGTTTCTTTTCAGCAAGGATGTGATGGTTTCGTGGGTTTTACTGCAAAGACGAAACTTGTTGAACATTATAAAAAGACATTAGGCGCTTACACCCTGGGCGGACATAGGATGATTATCCCAACCGAATCAGCACAAATTCTTATTGATAAATATTTCAAATCGTAAATATTATGGGACATATAAAAGAGCCAAAAGGTATTGACTTTATAATTGCAAGCGACCCATTGACGGACAAGGCCCGGCAAGAAATCAGTGAATTTATACGCAATTATAAAAGTAAAAAAGCATCTAAAAAAGTAAAGTTAATTACAGCTGCTAAACAATCAAAAAGTCTTCACGCCTAACGTTAGGCAACTGCGAAAAGTTCCATGTCAAATAGTGGAAAAGCAGGAGTACAAATCTATTCGACAATTTTAGTACATGGAAAATGAATAGTGGTGAGGATGTAACGAAAGTTGTGATTTTTTATTTTTTTGGTTACGGGCTGTTGTTCCGTGATTGAGCATCGTTGTAGCCTGCCCCGTCCGAAGGCGGGGTCACTCACTGCATCGACAGCACTGCTATTGAGCTTTTATTGAAGGGGATTTATTTTATATGTTGATAGGTTTATGAAATTACGAATTAGACATTTGATGGAGTGGCGGTCTACTTAATAAAATAGATTTGCTGGTCTTTATAGAGATATAGTACGCGGTATGCCAACAAAAGAATTGAACTCCTGCTTTTTTTTATATAATAATATGAAAATGGTTATCTTAGCCCGGCTTTTATATTTTAATTAATTAACTAAAGTGCCCATATTTATACTATGGAAAAGAAAATTCATCAGGGAAGAAATATAACCCGGTTCAGGCAAATGTTGGGAATGAAACAGGATGCTTTGGCCTCTAATATGGGTGATGATTGGACACAAATCAAAATTTCCCGGTTAGAAGCAAAAGAAGAAATTGAACCTGCGATATTAGAAGAGGTGGCCAAGGCTTTAAAGGTGCCTGCAGAAGCAATAAAACTTCGATGAGGAATCGGCTATAAATATTGTTGCTAATAATATTACTGGCTTTAATGATCATGCGAGTGTGTTACAATGGAACCATCAACCAACTTTTAACCCCATTGATAAAATTGTAGAAATATTAGAAAGGACAATAAAAGAAAAGGATGAGGAGATTGCTAGGTTAAGGAAGGAAGCGGAGAGAGGTAAATGATATTAATCGTCTATCCTCATTTCAGCAACGTTTCTGATTACAGGACGTTGCGATAAATATTTAGACTGTATTAGATAAACTACATGAGAGCGATATGTTTAAACAACAAAGTAAAATCAACGCTCAATACAGTTAACCTGTACAAGAGTGCGACGCCACCAAAGCTCAATTAAAAAACTACAGCTGGTAACAAAAACACTTATCCATTGGCGTTAGCCAATAAAAAAACCTCAATAAAAATTGAGGTTATAATTTATGCTTTGCTTTAGCTGTTTTTGCAGGTGCTTTTTTCTTCACTGCGGCTTTTGGCTTAACTTTTTTCAAAGCCAGATCTATTGCCTTGCTCATTTCATCAAAAGTTTTTTTGCCTTTGTACATTTCGCCATTGATAAAAAAAGTTGGCACTTCTTTTACGCCCCTGTCGAGACCTTCTTTTAAATCACCCTGTACCTGCCAGCCATAGGTGGCATTTACCAGTTCATCTAAAAAACGCTTGTTGACAACGCCAGCTTCTTTGCTGTATAATTTTAAACTTGTGGTGCCTAAGTTTCTGCGGTTCGCAAATAAAATGTTGTGCATTTCCCAAAACTTGCCCTGCTGGCCTGCAGCTACTGCAGCTTCACCGGCTTTAAGACTGCGCTGGTGGATATTTGTAAGTGGAAAATGCCTGAAATTAAAACGGATCTGGCCGTCATATTCTTCTAATAACTGCTTAACAATTTCATTTGCTTTTGCACAAACTTCACTTTCATATTCTCCGAATTCTTCCAGGGTTACTAATGCCGCAGCATTACCTACAAACATATCCCTGGGTTCGATAATTTCTACTACATCTTTTTTAAATGCCATATTTTTCCTTTTTTACAGCTTGATAAGTAATTATCAGCTGCTTTAATAAAGCCTACCAATTGATTCAATTATATTTAATAATTCTCTTATGTAAGCGAGTTAATGTTCAAATCGCTCGAAGGTACAAAATTTCTGAGTTTTAACCTTAATTATTACTCACTATTTCATAAAAATTGTGTTAATTTACTTATAATCAATAGATTATAAATATTATTAATCTTGGTATTAAGTTATTCGTTTCTAAATACAACAACCCCGTCAAAAACATCAACCATTACGGCTTTTGTTTTATCTAATTCACCACTTAATATTTTTTTGCTCAGCTGATTTACTATTTCTTTTTGAATAAGCCGTTTTAAAGGCCTGGCTCCAAATTGCGGGTCGTAACCATTTTCTGCCAGGTAATCGATGGCATAGTTGCTAAACTGCAGGTCGATGCCGTTTTTCATGACCAGGTTTTTGAGGTCTTTTAACTGGATTTGTATAATGCCTTTTATTTCTTTACGCATTAATGGCTGGAACATAATAATTTCATCTATGCGGTTTAAAAATTCGGGCCTTATGGTTTGTTTTAATACCGCCATCACTTCCTGTTTTGTTTTTGCTACAATTTCTTCCTTGTTTTTTTCTGTGACACTTTCAAAATTATCCTGTATAACCTGGCTGCCCATATTGCTGGTCATGATAATGATGGTATTTTTAAAGTTAACTACCCGGCCTTTGTTATCGGTTAAGCGACCATCATCCAATACCTGTAACAAAATATTAAACACATCAGGATGGGCTTTTTCTATTTCATCTAATAAAATAACCGAATAAGGTTTGCGTCTAACCGCTTCTGTTAGTTGACCGCCTTCATCATATCCCACATATCCCGGAGGTGCACCCACAAGTCGACTCACTGCATGTTTTTCCTGGTATTCACTCCATGCTATCCTGGTCATCATGCTGTCATCATCAAATAAATAATCTGCCAGGGCCTTGGCCAATTCCGTTTTACCCACACCTGTTGTACCCAAAAATATAAAAGAACCGATGGGTTTCTTAGGATCCTGCAAACCTGCACGGCTCCTTCTTATAGCATCACTCACGGCTTCTATTGCTTCATCCTGGCCTACTACACGCTGGTGCAATTCTTCTTCTAATAATAATAGTTTTTCTCTTTCGCTTTGCAGCATTTTGGCAACAGGTATGCCGGTAGCCTTGGCTACATTTTCTGCAATGTCTTCAGCATCTACTTCTTCTTTAAGCAATCTTTTTTCTGTAGATGAGCTTAACTCTTCTGTAGTTTTTTAATCAGTTCTTCTACCTCTTTTATTTTACCATAGCGTATTTCTGCCACCTTTCCATAATCACCATTACGTTCAGCCTGTTCAGCTTGCAATTTCAGGTCTTCAATCTGCGCTTTAGAGCTTTGTACTTTTTCTACCAATTCTTTTTCTTCCCTCCATTTTGCTTTGTAAGTATCTCTTTCTACTGAAAGGTTGGCTATTTCAGTGTTTAACTCTTTTAATTTTGTTTCATCATTCTCTCTTTTAATAGCTTCTCTTTCTATTTCAAGCTGCCGGATCTGGCGTTCTAATTTATCCAGTTCTTCAGGCATGCTGTTCATTTCCAGTCTAAGTTTAGCGGCACTTTCATCAATTAAATCAATAGCTTTATCGGGTAAAAATCTGTCAGTAATGTACCTGCTGGATAATTCTACAGCTGCAATTATCGCTTCATCTTTTATCCGTACATGGTGATGGGTTTCGTACCTGTCTTTCAATCCTCTTAAAATAGATACGGCATCTTCTATATCAGGCTCATTAATCATTACTTTTTGAAAACGCCTTTCCAAAGCTTTATCTTTTTCAAAAAATTTCTGATATTCATTTAAGGTAGTTGCACCAACTGCTCTCAACTCTCCTCTTGCCAATGCAGGTTTTAAAATATTGGCAGCATCCATCGCCCCATCGCCGCCACCTGCCCCTACAAGCGTATGTATTTCATCGATAAACAGAATAATTTCTCCGTCGCTGGTACTTACCTCTTTTACTACACTTTTCAATCTCTCTTCAAACTCGCCTTTATATTTTGCACCCGCTATTAATAAGCCCATATCCAGGGCATAAATAATTTTGCTGCGCAGGTTATCAGGCACATCACCATTTACAATCCTCATGGCCAAGCCTTCTGCAATAGCTGTTTTACCAACTCCGGCTCACCTACAAGAATGGGATTATTTTTAGTTCTCCTCGTTAAAATATGCAAGGTTCTTCTTATCTCTTCATCGCGGCCAATCACAGGATCAAGTTTACCGGCCTTGGCCATTTCATTTAAATTTTTGGCATATTTGTTCAATGCGTTAAATTCCAGTTCCGTGGTTTGCGAATTAATAGTAGCGCCTTTCCTTAATTCTTTTATAGCAGTAATTAACCCTTTATCTGTAAGTCCTGCATCTTTTAAAATTTTTGCTGTATTATCATTGCCCTGTATTATAGCTAATAATAAATGTTCCGGGTTTATAAATTCATCATTAAAGGTTTTTATTACAGTACCTGCTTTTAATAATATATTATTGGCATCCCTGCTTAATTGCTGTGCAGGTGTGCCATTACTTATGGATGGTAATTTTTTTAAAGATTCGGCTAACTTTTCTACAACATAGTTTATGGTTACATTATTTTTTTTTAACAAAAATTCTATTGGTGAATCTTTATCATTAAGCAATGCTTGTAAAATATGCTCCGTTTCAATAAAGGAATGGCTGCTGTTAAATGCAAGTTGCTGTGCCTGCTGCAAAGCCTCCTGTGTTTTTATTGTTAAATTTTGTACACTCATTTCCTGATTTTTTATAAGATGTACAAATTACCATCCAATAATAAGAATAAGGAAATTATGGCATTAAAAGTATAGCTATCCTGACTCAAACGCAGTATTTTTAATCATTCCCTGTTATTATTACAGGTTGCAAGGCTGAATTACCAGCCAGAATAAAAATAATAATAGATTAAATTTTATATTATTTTTGTAATACCAAAAACACTGCACTTGTATATGAATATCCTGGTTATTAAATGGCTCCGCCATATTATCTGTTTACCTGTCTTTATTTTATTTTTATCAATTACCGGTTTCGGGCAGATAAAGAATACTTTAATTAATGGCATGTATTTACAGTGGGGTTACAATACAGAATGCTATACGAAAAGCAATATTCATGTAAACGATGTAGTTAATGGTGTTCCACATCGCTTTACTATATATAATGCTAAGGCACACGATAGAAATGATTTGGATGGTATCATTAAAAACCCGGTTGAGTTGACAGTGCCACAATATAGCTATAGAGTAGGCTTTTATCTAAACAAGGCACATACAACGGCTATAGAAATAAATTTTGATCATACAAAGTATATCGTTTCTGATAACCAGCGGCTTCATGTTAAAGGTTATATTGGGGCTGCACACTTTGATACTGATACTACTTTACTCATGACCAGTTTCATTTGAACATACTAACGGTGGAAATTTTTATCATATTAATTATGTAAAGCAATATAATTTGAAGAAGGTAAATAGCCGGCCGGTTTTTACTGCATTATGGAAGGCTGGTGCTGGAATTGTAATACCTAAAACTGATATTACGCTTAGTGGTAAAAGGGTAGATAATAAGTTTCATGTAGCCGGGTATTGTGTAAGTGTGGAGGGTGGAGGACGGTGGTATTTTAGCAAAAAGTTTTTTTTAGAGGGTATGGGTAAAACCGGCTTTGTAAATTATACCAATTCACTAGCAGCAGGAAAAGGAAAGGTAAACCATTATTTTGGTTACCTGGAGTTGATCGTATTGGCTGGATACGATATCAGCTTTTAAAACCGCTGGAAAATATCTTTTAATTAGCCCTGCAAATCAAACAAGGCTTTTGTATTTTTATAAGATAATGATATATTATGTACGAGCATAAAAAGCAACCTTTGGCATCTAAATCGGTGTATTATAAACGTCTGTGTAATAATTTTTTATTTACCGGGCTTATATTGTTGCTTAGTTTAGCCATTAGCGTTATTTGTATAAATTTACAGTGCCGGATTTTGACTCGTATGACAGCCTGCTAAATACTTCAATGATTTTAAGTAGTATGGCCCCGGTGATTGATGTAAATATTGTATTAACAAAAAGTGCTAAGGTTTTTGCATCGGCGTATGCATTGTTTAGTGGGCTTACATTTATATCTACAATCGGTATTATAATAGCGCCTATTGCATATCGTTTTTTCACCGGCTTCATTTAGAGGATCAATAAAAGATTTTGAGTAGTATCGAAAACCATACAAAAATAATAAAGGAAGCAGCTGTCGGGCTTGGGTTTGCGTATTGCGGCATTGCTAAAGTACAAAAGCTTGATGATGATGCCAGGAGGTTAGAGCAATGGCTTAATAAAGGCATGCAAGGAAATATGCAATACATGGAAAATAATTTTGATCTTAGGATTGACCTGTCTAAACTAGTGCCCGGTGCAAAATCTGTTATTATGGTATTGCTTAATTATTACCCGGAAAAAATACAGCAAAACCTAACTTATAAAATTTCTAAATATGCTTATGGGCAGGATTACCATGAGGTGATCAGGGAAAAATTAAATTTTTTATTGGGACATATAAGAGAAAATATTGGAGAAGTAAATGGCAGGGGCTTTGTAGATAGTGCTCCTGTTTTGGAAAGAACATGGGCTCAAAAAGCGGGGTTGGGATGGATTGGTAAGAATGGAAATATTATTAATAAACAAAGTGGTTCTTTTTTCTTTATTGCTACTTTAATAGTAGACCTGGAATTAGAATATGATAATCCTTTTGTTAAAGATTATTGTGGCACCTGTACTAAATGCATTGATGCTTGTCCGACAGATGCCATCTTGCCTGATAAAGTTATTGATGGTAGTAAATGCATTTCTTATTTTACTATTGAATTAAAAGATGCGCTTATCCCGGATAAAAATGAAAGGACAATTTGATGACTGGATGTTTGGTTGTGATACCTGCCAGGATGTTTGCCCATGGAATAGGTTTGCTACTTCAGGTAAAGAAAAAGCATTTAATATTTTACCTGAAATTTTAAATTTTTCTTCTAATGATTGGGAAGACCTGACGGAAGAAACCTTTAAAATTACATTTAAAAATTCTCCTTTAAAGCGAAGTAAATATGAAGGAATAAAAAGGAATATTAATTTTTTAAAAAAAATGTAAGCTCTAATTTAATACTAAGTATTCTTGTTTCTATAAAGTGCTTGCATTCTTCCTATATTAAAAATCAAGTAGCACACGCCGAGCATATTCTCTGCAAAATACTCATACAACTGTTTTGCAGACAATCTCTTACCAGTTTTATATAATCCATATCTGAAACAATATATGGTGACAGCTATTAGAGAACAATAGTTGTAATTAATAAATTTTTTTTTATCCACATTGAGATTATATTTGGAAAGAAAACCCTTAAGTGAATAGTAATATTACCAAACTGCATGAAATAGCTTCTAAACCTGCACGTTTTATTATTGGTTTAATGAGCGGAACTTCTTTGGACGGGCTGGATATTGCTTTATGCAGTATTAAAGGAAGCGGACTGGAAACTGAATTAGAGCTTATTAATTTTGAAACAATAGTTTATGACCGCCATTTTAAGCAGGAAGTCAAAACTGTTTGTTCTAAAAGAAATATAGATGTAGAAAAACTGGCATTGTTACATTCCTGGATAGGATTGCAGCATGCCCAATTTATATTACAATGTTTGCAAAAATGGGGTATTAATAAAAGTAGTATTGATCTGATCGCAAGCCACGGGCAGACTATCTATCATGCCCCCAAAAGTTCTCATAAGCACCTTGTATATGGGAATGCTACTTTACAAATCGGCGATGGAGATCATTTATCTGTGGCAACCGGAATCATTACTATAAGTGATTTCAGACAAAAAAACATAGCTGTTGGGGGAGAAGGGGCTCCTTTAGCTATGTATGGAGATTATATTTTATTCAGTAAAAAAGGCCAGGACAGGATTTTATTAAATATTGGAGGAATAGCCAATTTCACTTATTTGCCTGCATCCCTTAAAACTGAAGATGTGATTTGCACAGATGCTGGCCCCGGCAATACTATTATGGATGCTTATGTGCAACAAACTATTGACGGTAAATATTGCGATGAAAACGCTTTAATTGCGTTGCAGGGCGTTGTTAATGAAAATCTTTTAAAGGAATTAAAAAACAACCAGTTTTTTTTGCAGGGTTTTCCTAAAACTACCGGGCCTGAATTATTTAACCTGGAATATTTATCTTCAGCCAAAGCAATTTCAAACACATCCGGGTTGTAAGTAGAAGATACAATGGCTACATTAAATAAATTTTCTGCAGACACCATCATTGCTTCAATTAATCATTTTTTTAATAGCAAAAATAAAATTGAAATATATGTAAGTGGCGGCGGTATGCATAACCCACTTTTAATAAATTATATAAAGGCAGGATTACCTGGTCATGATTTTTTTACTACTGAAAACCTTGGTATACATCCTGATGCAAAAGAAGCTGTATTATTTGCTATCCTGGCTAATGAGTGTGTAGCAGGGAGCAAGCAAATATTCAATACCAGTCTGGGAAATGTACCCGCTGTTAGTATGGGCAAAATCAGTTTTCCTGATTAATAATGCTTTGTGACTCAACCAGTTTTTAAAATTCACCAAAGAAACTTCCATAGCCTGGCTAATAGAATTACCTCTGAATAAAGCTGCAAATTTTTTACAGGATGATACCATTTTATTTTTTCCTGGATAACCCAGTTAATAGCTGTAGAATTTTTATCAATATTAGTAAGGGTGTGATAAGAGAGAAAAGTGGTTCCGTTATTGTGTTCCCATACTGTAGCAATAGTATCCTTATTTGAAAGTAAAATTTTTATATTCGCTGTATCAGTGGTATTAAATGCACTCCAGCTTTTCCAGTTATTTACTGATTGTAAATTGTGATATACTTTTGCCTGACCGGCAACTATATTTATTGATTTGACATTGCTTATTGTACCGGGGAATAATAATGACAGAAAAAAAAATAAACTACAAAACACGATGATATTTAATCCTATAAATTTTAGATATTTCATTTTATTCCCATTTAAATACTTTTATTGCCACTACATATACCACAATACCCCATAATAATAAAATTCCTATTTCATCTCTTACTTCCCATAAGCTTTGCCCTTCAAAAGCTACATTACGCATAGCGGTATTTAAATGGGTTAATGGCATTGCCCTGGATATTGGCTGTAGCCATTTTGGAAATACTTCTATTGAAAAAAAAGTGCCGCCTAATAAAAATTGGGGCAAGGTTATCAAATTAGCAAACGGAGGTATAGTGCTGTCATTTTTTGCTAATCCGCTTACAATAAAACCAAAACCCATAAAAATTAATAAACCTATAAAACTCAAAACAAGCATTTCTAAAAATGTTTGTATGCCATGTACTAATGTAAAGCCAAATAAATACTTTCCGGCAATTATAATTACTATGGCAGTAAGCATTTGAAATATTACCCTGCTGAGGCCTTCACCTAAAATGATATAAGTTCGTTTGATAGGAGTGGCAAAAAACCTTTTTAACACTAATGTATTTCTCAAGCCAAAAAACATAAATGCTACTCCAAATACACCGGAACTTAATAAAGAAAATCCTAACTGGCCAGGCAAAATAAAGTCAATGGTTTTATACTCTCTTACCGTTTCAATATCCCTTCTGTAATCAAAATCCTGATTTGCAAAAGCCGGCCTGCCTTTATAGGAAACATCGCTTACTGTATTGGCGATAGAGTTTAAAGTTGCCATCAGTTGCGGCCATTTGTCGCTACTGGCCTTACTGCTTTTTATGTTATACAGGTAGGCAGGATTTGTTTCAGAATTCTTTGTGATTTTAAGTATTCCTGCGATACGGCCTTTGATTAAATTTGACCTTAGTTCTTTTTCATCGGAAAAGGTTACAATTTTAATCCTGTTGCTTGTTTTAATTGAATCGAAAAGCGCATTGGAGGTATCGCTGTTTTTATCCATAACTATTTTATATACCGGGATGCCTGCATTATCTCCGATAAAACCAAATACAATAATAAATATAAAAGGAAATACAAAACTGAAAACTATTGCCGAAGGGCTCCTGAAAATTGCTGACAAACTACCTTTAGTGATGGCAAGCATGGCCTTAACCTGGCTATATTTATTCATTAAATGCTAATTTAAAAACGTAAAGCTATTATTTAAAACGTATTTTTTAAAATTTATAATTAAGTTTGAGTGGTAACATTATATCAAAATGAATAAAGTTTATTTATTACTTGGAAGCAACCTGGGCAACAGTAAAAAAAAAATTTCTTTGGCAAAACCCTTTATTGAAAAAAAAGCCGGTACAATTGAAAGGCAATCTGCTTTATACCAAACTGCTGCATGGGGTAATACGGATCAGCCGGATTTTTTAAACCAGGTGATCATAATAAAAACCTCTTTAAGCGCTCATCTGTTATTAGCCACTATTTTATTAATAGAAAAGAAATGGGCCGTATAAGAACCACAAAAAATGCACCGAGGATAATTGATATAGATATTCTTTTTTTTAATGAGGAGGTTATCAGCGAAGAAAATTTGACTATACCACATCCACAAATCCAAAACCGGCAGTTTGTACTACAGCCTCTCAATGAATTATCACCTGATTTTATACACCCGGTTTTTAATAAAACTATCCACCAGCTGGTGCTTGAATGTACAGATACACTAAATGTGAAAAAGTTTTAATTATTGTACCCGTCATTACACTTATTTTGCAGCGTCGATTACTCTAAATTACCAGGTTTTGAAATATAATTTTGTTACAATAGAAGGAAACATAGGTGCCGGTAAAACTACACTGGCCCATTTATTAAGCAAGCATTTCAATGCACGCCTTATTTTAGAAGAATTTGCAGATAATCCTTTTTTGCCAAAATTTTATGAAAACCCCCAACAATATGCTTTTCCTTTAGAACTATTTTTTATGGCAGAACGCTATAAACAGTTAAAAGATTTATTACAAACCAAAGATATGTTTCAGCATATTACCATATCCGATTATTTATTTACAAAATGTTTGTTATTTGCCAAGGTAAATTTAGCGGATGAAGAATTCCGCCTCTACCAAAAATTATTCGATATAATTAATCCTCAAATTATACAGCCTGATTTATTAATTTACCTGCATACACCCGTAAATAAATTGCAGGAGAATATAAAAAACGTAACCGGTCTTACGAGCAGCACATTCCTGGTGATTACTTATTTACCCTTCAGGAAACTTATACACAATATATAAAACAGCATCATATTAAAACCTTGTTTATTGATGCCGGCAATGCAGACTTTTTAGGCAACGAAGAGCATTTGCAAACTATTATCAATGCACTGGACCAGGAGTATGAAGACGGGCAGCATTTTATATCATTGCCCTAAATAAAATTGTAGTTTTGCAATAATGAACCAGCTATTTACAAAACCTGCCTTGTCACCCCTAAATGAAAAAGAATTCCGATTGTACATCATTTCACGTTTTCTGTATACCATGGCATTGAGGATGGTAGGCACAGTAGTAGCCTACCAATTATTTCACCTTACACAGAGTTCTTTCGCAATAGGCCTGGTAGGTTTGTCAGAATTTATACCTGTATTTTCTCTGGCCTTATACGCTGGTCACGTAGTTGACACATCCGATAAAAGGGACATTGCTGTTAAAAGGTATGTTGAGCTATTCTCTTTGTATAGTTTTATTAATCTTTTTCACATTACCTTTTATACATAAAAAAATCAGTGCACATTCACTCGAGTATGCTTTTTATTGTATAATATTTTTAACCGGTATTATCCGTGCTTTCGCCGGTCCTGCATCCCATGCAATTATTGCCCAGCTTATACCAAAAAATAGTTTAAAATATGCTGCCAATATTAATTCATCAACCTGGTTAACAGCATCAATTACCGGACATGCAAGCTCAGGTTTTTTTATTGCGTGGTTTGGTGTGAATGATACCTTTGTTATCATACTTGTGTATGTGTTGTTGGCTGCCTTTTTTTTATCGTTTGTAAAAAATAAACCGGTATTGCATAATAAAAAAAATACCGGTGCATGGGAAAGTGTAAAAGAAGGTTTGAAATATGTATACAAAAGCAAAATCTTATTGGGTGCCATTTCTTTAGATTTGTTTGCTGTACTTTTTGGCGGAGCTGTGGCATTAATCCCCGAGTTCAGCGCAAAGATTTTGCACACCGGACCTATTGGTTTCGGCTGGCTTACAGCTGCAAGTGATATCGGTGCCATAAGTATAATTATTTTATTCACTATTTTTCCTATGCAGCGCAGCCAGGGTAAAAAAATGATGCTTGCAGTAGCTGGTTTCGGGCTATGCATTATTGTATTCGGGTTATCTGATATTTACTGGATTTCTTTTACAGCTTTATTATGCAGTGGTATTTTTGATGGCATCAGTGTAATCATAAGAGGTACAATTTTACAGCTTTCCACACCAGATGAAATGCGGGGCAGGGTATCTTCTGTAAATTCTATGTTTATCAATAGCAGTAATGAGTTGGGACAATTTGAAAGTGGGTTTGCCTCCAGCATTTTAGGTTTGGTACCTTCTGTAATATTTGGGGGTTTTATGACATTAATAGTGGTGGTGGTTACCTGGTTCAAAGCCCCGGCTTTAAGAAAAATGGAATATTGATGATGGGAACACACTGATGACAAGGTTACAACGGATTTAAAGCGGATAAGATAGAACCCCGAATGATACGGTTGGGATAGCTAAAATAGATTTTATAAAGGGTTGGAATAATATAATAATGCTAAAAATTATTGGCGCATGTAATAAAACTTAATAATAATGATCTCCTTTTTGCCTGTTTACGGGGCTAATTGGTAAAAACCCCATCTTTTACCCTATACCATTTCATAATAAGACCGGCCAGCTGTTCGGGTTTAAATGGCTTGCCTAAATGATCATTCATCCCGGCATTAAGGCAATTGCCTATATCTTCTTTAAAAACATTGGCAGTAAGCCCGATAATAGGTATATCTTTTTTAAGCTTATTCCGGATAATGGTTGTAGCTTCAAATCCATCCATCACGGGCATTTGTAAATCCATTAGTATAATGTCATATAAATTTTTGGTTACCATTTCTACAGCTTCTAATCCATTTTGTGCAATATCTGTCTTGCAGCCAATCTTGTTTAAAAAATAACTGGCTACCCGCTGGTTAAGTACATTATCTTCTACAATTAATACCGATATATTCTGTATGCTTGCTATATCTTTTAGTAGTCCACCTGCCTCTATTATTGTATGATCTGAAAAATGTGTTTTTATTTTTACAGGAATAACTAACTCAAATAATGTACCAGGGCCTCCTTTAGTATGTATTAATTGCGAAGGGCTCTGAACACTTATTTTGCCATTCATTAAGGTTATTAATTGCTGCACTATAGTAAGCCCCAAACCTGAGCCTCCATACTCTTTAACTATTCCATCATCTGATTGTGTAAAACTTTCAAATATCAGCTGTTGTTTATCTTCCGGTATGCCTAAACCTGTATCCTGGACTGTTATTTTTAGTTTAATATTCTCTTCATGCAAAGTGGGGTTGCCAACCTGAGATATGGAAACTGAAATTTTTCCTTCTTTTGTAAACTTTAATGCGTTTCCTAATAAATTAATCAGGATTTGATTGATACGGTAAGGGTCACCGATAAGGTGTATGGGAATATTGGGATCAACCAGCACATCAAATTCCAATCCTTTTTCATTGGCCTGGAATTTATAGGGATGTATACAGGACTGAATCGTTTCAATAAAATTGAAAGGTTCATTTTGAATAGTAAGTTTTCCTTCCTCAATCTTATTAAGATCTAATACATCGCCAATCAGCTTTAAAAGAATGGTGCCGGAAGATTCTATATGAGAAATATATTCCTGATATTGTTGTGGAGGGATATCTGTGTCCTTTAAAATCTTTGCAAAACCTAAAATTGCATTTAACGGAGTACGTATTTCATGGCTCATGCTGGCCAAAAATTTCGTTTTAAAATGACTGGCATTTTCTGCATTTTCTTTTGCTTCTTTTAGTAATTTTTCAGCTTTCTTTCTTTCAGTAATATCTAAGCTAAACCCAAGAACCCCGGGTTCACCTCATCATTAAAAAGATAAATTTCAAAACAATAATCTTTACCTTCAAAATGTTTCCACCTTTCATACACATTAGATTCTCCGGTGTGTAATTTATTTAAGATGTCCGGTAAATGACTATACGTATCTAATGCATTTATGCCCACCAATTCTCCTTCTTTTAATCCAATTAGTTTCAAGCCTGCCCCCATTATATCTGTAATAATTCCATCAGCATCAATTCGGTAGATAATAACCGGCAGGTTTTTAAGCATACCGTTAAGTAACTGGCTTTTTTTCTGTACTTCTTCAATAGCTATTTCTCTAAAACGGGTTAATTCTTCATTATTCTTTTCGAGTTCTTCATGCATCAGCTTTGTATCGTGTATATCCGTACAGGTACCAAACCATTTTACTATTTCACCTTTCTCATTAAACATAGGTTTTGCCCTTCCTAAATGCCAGCGATAAAGATTATCAGCAGATTTTAAGCGGTATTCTACTTCATAGTCTTCTCCTGTTTTAAATGAATTTGTCCATTTGTTAATACAGTTTTGTAAATCATCAGGGTGTATAACTGTTTCCCATCCCGAGTCCTTAGTTTGTTCAAAGGCCAGGCCGGTATATTCATACCATTTTTTATTAAAATAATCAAGGTTGCCATCAGGTTTTGATGTCCATATTATTTGCGGGATGATATCTGATAAAAACCGGAATTCATTTACTAAAGCCAATTGCCGGTTAGTTTCTTTCAGTTCGGTAATGGTATCTACCAATTGCCGTTTTCTATCCCTGATTTCCTGCTCAACTTTTTTCTTTTCCCTGGCATCGCGGGCTACACAATACATCATTTTTTCTTCGCTGTTCCACCTGGCCGACCAGACAATAGGAATAACATCTCCGTTTTTACAACGGTACCTGTTTTCAAAATTGGTTGTATCGTTTCCATTCATGATATTGGCAGCAGCGTCATTGGTTAATTCATGATCTTCTTCCACCACCAAATCCATATATCTCTTTCCTTCCAGTTCGGCAGGCTTATATCCCCATATTTTTTCTGATGCAGCACTTACCGTAACAAAATTTCCATTTTCATCAATAGAGCAAATAATGTCAAGGGAAAAATCCAATAATTTTTGGGCTTCTTTTAAATTGTTGGTATAATACTGAAAAATGGTTGTTAAAAACTGCTAAGAAGTATTATAGTAAAAGATTTGACAGAAGTTTGATGAAACACGTTTCATCAAACTTTTATTTTTATGAACATTTCAAAAAAAAAGCGACGCTGGTCATGTGGGCAGCTGAAGGTAATTGGCTGGGGAAAACGCCATGGTAAACAAAGATTTAAGTGCAAAAATTGCGGGATTTTATTTACCTCTAACAGGAAAGAACAGCGTATAAAAAATCGGTTTACCTGGTTTAAAAAATGGGTATTGGAACGACAAACTTATAAGACATTATCAAGGGACAGTGGTTATTCAATAGATACACTTCAACGAACATTTTATACGCTACTTGAGCAAGCGCCTCAGATAAAAATTATTAAAAGAGGCCAGGTAAATCTTAGAATAGATGCTACTTATTTTAAAAGTTTTGTTTATTGGCTTACCAGGATGATTTAGATGGATATACACAGCTTATCAGATTTTCTGATGGAGAACATTATGTAGAAATTAAAGAGGATTTAGATAACCTTATTCGCTTAGGATTACAATTAGAAAGTATTACCACCGATGGCCATAAAAGCATATTAAAAGCAATCAAAAAATCTATATCTGATGTTAAAGTGCAGCGTTGCCTTGTCCATATCCAGCGTATGTGCCTGTTGTGGCTTACACGCTATCCCAAGCATGAATCAGGCCAGCAACTTCGAGGTTTAATTTTAATGCTGCTGAGAATAAAAACACACAATGATAAGTTGTTTTGGATTAAACAACTTGATAACTGGTATGTAATACATAAGGTATATATTAATGAGAAAACATTTAAGGAAAATTCTAAAAGATATTGGTACACTCACAAATTATTAAGGCGATCCTATTTTACCATAAAAAGAGCTTTACCTAATATGTTTCATTACTTATCTAACTCAAAAATACCTCATACAACAAATGGCATAGAAGGTTACTTTAGCCATTTAAAAAATCATTTAGATTTACACAGGGGTCTTACTCCAAAAAACAGAATCAACTTTATTAAGTGGTATGTATATTTTTCTAACAAAAAATGAGTTTTTAAAGCCATTGGGCTTACCAGAAAATGCATAAAAAAGAGCAGCAAAACGCTGCTCTTTTTTCAGTATAAGCTCTAATCTTATTGCTGATAAGTTGGTCTCCACCAGAGCTTATTTCCTCTTCAGATTAGATGACGCATTATAAGAATTTTCTTGGAAAAATCCACCAACCATTTTTCAGTACATTACCTTTTTTTAACACAACAAAAACCGGGCTATGCTCTTCAACACACCCCGGTTTATATTTTACTGTTACGCACTATTTATTTAATCTTAATCTTTCAGTTATCCATTTTCTACCATCAAATATTTGTATTGTATAAATATCTGCGGGTTTATCAGACAAGTTTATCGTTTGTATTTTTTGATTATTTTTAAATGCCTGTTGATAAACAGTAATACCCATTTTATTTTTTATAATAATTTTTTGGATGGCCGTTGCAGCATTATTGGTATTTAACGATATATTAAACTGACCGTTAGAAGGGTTAGGAAATATTTGAGCATTCTCAATATTACTATTTAATGTACTGTTACCGATAGTTAATGCAACAGGGCAGTCACCGGTTGTAAACCAGTAATCTTTATAAGTTGAACCACAAGAATTAGTTGACGTACATCTTAGCGTGACAGAGGAATTGGAGATTTTTGAAGAAAGCCTTAATTTTCCATTTCCTTCATCGTACCAACTCATTTTATTGCTAATACTATAAGGAGGTAAACTCCAGGTTAAAGTGCCTGAATAGCTGCTTACTGTAAACACACCATAATTATTTACGTTTGGAAGTACCCTAAACGAACTCCCATCTCCGCAAAACTCTATGTTACTTAAGCTTACAATACCAATAGATGCCGGCGCTGACAGCATTTGTATTTGTTTGGTAGTAGAAAAAAAATGTCCACAATCAGACTTCACTTTAGCAGTTAATATTATAGATCCGTTGCTAACTTTTGTAACGGTTGCCGGGTTACCATTAGCTGTGACTGTTGCGATAGCCGGATTAGAAGATTCCCATTGTACAGGAGTTCCGTTCGGCATACCATTAAGCGTATAATCCATTGCACCATTACACATCTAATATTTACTCCCAGTGATACTTAAATTAGGAGGGATAGGTGCAGTAATTGCTGCCGTACTTACATTGGTAGGATAATTTTTATTACCTGTTTTTGCTATTGCAGTAACATCTTTTAATATGTTTGTACAAGGAACTGATGATAAGGATAAAGTATTAGCAGCGGTTACAATTACTTGTGGAGCAGCATTACCCTGGTACATCCACCCATTGGGTACTGCGCCCAAGTTCCATTCATAAGATGTTACCCCAGGTATATTTGCTGTATTATTTACCGTAAATACCTGGTTAAGTATATTTCCGGCAGGCAAGTTTACTGATGCAGGCGTTAGTGTAAAATTAACAATTGGGGTTTCGGTAATAGTAACTTTGCTAATTGATACAACGTTTCCACCAGTAGCCCCGTCAAGAAGCTGTTATAATTAAATATGGTTGTAAATATGGTACCACGAATGGATTGGAGGCATAAGTTTTTTTGCAGTTTGACTTGGCCAAATTTTATTTATAAGCCCTGAAAGATTAATAGAACTAAGGTATTTGTTCGCTTCCACAGCTCCGCAAGAAATCGGATCAGTATTATTTGGCTTAGGAAGTGCACCCCAAAAGGATACGTAAATTGTGGGCCATTGCCCATTAGGTACTGAAGTATATGCAATATCCAGTGAAACTACATAGGTAAAGCCAACTTTAAAATTATATTCAATTCCATAAGCAGTGCCGTTATTGATATTATTAATAGCATCTTTTCTTGTGGTCATTTGAATGCTGATACCATCAAAGGTTGCACCGCCTGATACCGGCCAATGCTTTGCTCCACCTACAGTAGGGTTATTGCCGCTCATATTAAATGTATTGCAGCACATATTGTTATTTTTAATATTGCATAGGCTACTTCCCTGATAAGTGATTGTAACATTTTGTGCATACAAGCATGGGCATGTAATTACACTTATAATAAAACACAGCATGTATATTATTTTATTCATAATTTACTTTTTATAAAATGATTAATTGTTTATAATTTTTTAGATATTTTTCTTTTGTAAAATTACTGATATAATCTCTGACTGACTAACTGACTATAAGAAATATATAACTGTGCTGTTTTACACAATAAATGTTATAAAAGGAATACTATAACAATAAAAGAAGGATTAAAATAAAGGCAATCCCAATATGAGGTATTTCAGTTTATATATAAGGAGGTGTTATCTCAACCAAAAATGGAATTATAATTTTCAATAGTTAGCTATTTCTTCAGCAATATCCTAAACGTAGTCCCCTTACCTGCTTCTGAATTTTTTACAAACAATTCGCCTTTATGGTATTGTTCAATGATTCTTTTAGATCAACTTAAACCCAGCCCCCACCCTCTTTTTTTTGTAGTAAAGCCAGGCTTAAATACTTTAGAAATATTTTGTTTGCCAATACCTTTACCTGTATCGGCTATATCAATAATAATTTGCGCTTTTTCATCTTTAATAAAAATTTTAATATCCCCTGCGCCATCCATTGCGTCTAGTGCATTTTTTAATAAATTTTCTATTACCCAGTCAAATAGCGGAGCATTTATCATTGCAATAATTTCCGGCTCATTAACCTGTATGTTAAAGTTAACTTTATCAGGGGAGCGGCGCTTGATATAAGCTACCATACCTTCAATTTGTTTAACGATATTATTTTCTTCTAATTGGGGCGTACTTCCAATTTTACCAAACCTGTCACTGACCAACTTTAACCGGTCGATGTCTTTTAATATTTCTGTAGCAATTTTTTCATTGGCAACATCTTCTTTCATCATTTCCACCCATCCCTGAAGTGAAGAGATAGGCGTGCCCAGCTGGTGAGCAGCTTCTTTTGCCATTCCGGCCCATACCTGATTTTGTGTACTTTTGTTTTTGGTAGTAATGGCTATTAATGTAATTATTATAAAGAGGGTGATCACCAGCAATTGTACAAGTGGGTAATACCGTACTTCTTTTAACAACTGCGAATCTCCATAATAATACTTATTAATAATTAACGGATTACTGTTTATTTCAATAATTATAGGCGCATGCTGCTTTTTAAACTCGCCTACTTTCTCTCTTAAATAGCTGGTATCTGCTTTAATTTGTACGGTATCCAAATTTAACCCCTGCCCGGAAGGATTATCATTTTCATCGGTTTCAATAATGGGTATATCCGTATTTTCTGATGTAATGATATTGGTAAGCGTAAGCGCTGAAGCTTCTGTAGCCTGGGCCCTTGTTTTTAAGGATTGCACCCAGACATTAACTTTTTTTCTTTCTTCTTTTGCAATTTTTTTTGACAGGTAATCAGAATAAAAAATTGTACCGGTAACTATGGCAATAGCTACCAGCGCCAGCAATGTACGCCAATTAAATACTTGAGTGAACATAGGGTAAAAATAAGGAATTTGGTATTAGGAATTTGGAGTTTAAAGGTTTGAGGTTTGGTTTGAAAGGTTTGGGGTTTGAGGTTTGGGGTTTGAGGTTTGAGGTTTGAGGTTAGCTCCGTAGGAGCGGCATGTTAGTAATAGTATAACAATATTAATTATTTTAGCTCCATGGGAGCAATATGTTATAAATAAAATTATTGTACATAATATAAAATGCTAAATAATAATGAACGTAACCCCGCCTATGGCGGGGACGATGTTGAAGCGGTTGATACTACCGCTAACAAAAATCCTTTGGTGTCGGTTGTAATACTAAACTGGAATGGAATAAAATTTTTAGAAAAATTTCTTCCTTCAGTATTATCATGTACTTATACCAATAAAAAAATTATTGTAGCCGATAATGCATCGACAGATAACTCTGTGATATTCCTGCAAGAAAATTTCCCTGAAGTAGAAATAATTATAAATGCAAGTAATGAAGGTTTTGCAAAAGGTTACAATACAGCATTAAAACAGGTGCAAAGTGATTATTATGTATTATTGAACAGTGATGTGGAAGTAACACCAGGATGGATTGAACCAGTAATTGACCTGATGGAAAATGATAAGGCCATTGCTGCATGCCAGCCCAAAATATTAGCCTATAATAATAAAAATATGTTTGAATATGCCGGAGCTTCCGGAGGATGGATAGATAAATTTGGCTATCCATTTTGCAGGGGAAGGATTTTTGAAATATGTGAAGAAGATAATGGCCAATATGACGATGTGCAGGAATGCTTTTGGGCCTCTGGTGCAGCTTTGTTTGTAAGGGCGCCGGTATATCACCAGGTTGGCGGGTTGGATGAATATTTTTTTGCCCACCAAGAAGAAATTGATTTTTGCTGGCGGTTACAATTAGCCGGATATAAAGTGTATGTCCAACCACATTCGGCAGTATATCATGTTGGTGGTGGCACCTTGCCTAAAGGCGATAATAGAAAAACGGTATTGAATTTCAGAAATAATTTAATTATGCTGACTAAAAATTTGCCTGTTGGCATGGCGCTATGGAAAATACCTTACCGGTTATGGCTGGATGCGGTATCGGCTTACTGGGCATTGTTTACAAAAGGCGACGGGGGATTTTTTTTAGCTATTATTAAATCGCATGTAAAATATACCGGGTGGTTTTTTTTTAAACAGAAAAAATCAGTTTTCCCGGTAAAACGTGGTATTGTAAAGGGTGGATGGTATACGGGGTCCGTAGTGTGGGAATATTTTATAAAAAAGAAAAATACCTTTTTAGAAATTATAAAAAACAAATAGTTTTTTTGCAGTTGATGCCTTATTTTTGCAAAGCAAATTTTAACTGATGGAACAAGAATATATAGACAATAAGGACAAAGATTTTGCCCACAACTGGGTATCATCTTCACGGTTTATCTGGTATTGCCAGGTTTTCCTGGTGATTGCTTTTATATTAGGCGGATGCTATAGTTTATATACACACCGCTACAAAGGCAAGCCAGAAGTAAAGGTGCCTGAAAACACTTTGTATAATCCAAAATATAAATAAAAATTGTATAGTTAGATTTGTTCCCTTATTTTTGCAATCCAAAAAAAATTTAGTTCTTACAAAACAATGCGGAAGTAGCTCATTTGGTAGAGCACGACCTTGCCAAGGTCGGGGTGGCCGGTTCGAGCCCGGTCTTCCGCTCATTGAACGAAGCAGATAGCTTTTGTTATCTGCTTTTTTTTATAAAGGTACCAGCCTTTTTTTATCTCTGTCACTCGGGTGGTGGAACTGGTAGACACGCAGGACTTAAAATCCTGTTCACAGTAATGTGAGTGTGGGTTCAACTCCCATCCCGAGTACTTAATTTAAAACTGCTTCATTAATTTGTGGCAGTTTTTTGCTTTTATAGATGAATATTTTTATAAATAATTACCACCAAACTTAATCCTCCTACATATTGAACACTAAAAAGATACTACCGGGCTTTTTTTACTAGTAATTATAAGTAGTTGCACAAAAAGTTACCTGGATGCCACTACCCTGGTTACTAATTCCGACTTTAACCTCTGATAATAAGCCACGCACTAATCACCCCACTTGATTTTATAGGTATGAAAGTAATAAAGCAAATGGTACTGTTGCTGGCTACAACAAATATAATGAGTGGGTTGAGTAATTTTAATTTTATAACCTTACAGCCCACACGTCTAAAATTTCATGTGTTTAACAGAACTATAGGAGAATTATGGGGCATCTGTTTATAGTCAACAATTTGGCAAAAGAACGCTTACCAAATATTCTATAAACAATAAAACTTTTACTGATGTAGATATTTTTCCAAAGATACTATGGCAAGAGAAATAGTTAAAGTAGATGAAACAGCATTTATCAAACTGATTACTAAGGAAAAAATATAAAAAAATTACGTAAGGAAAATGTAAAGGATATTATATTTCCTTTGCAATGGGAACCATTCATTACTAAAAAATTACAGATTGGCCATATACAAGCAATACATTATTTAATAGCTCCCTGGAAAGTTTATATTATCTAATTAAAATAAATAGATCTTAGTTATTTAGAAAATTTTAACAACTTATGTATCTAAGCTTGGCATTGTTTTTGGCTGATAGGATGTATAATTAAATCTTATATTATGAAATTAAAAACATCATTCATCATAGCAGTTGGATTAGTATTATCCGGGTTTATATTTACAAGTTGCAAAAAAGATCCGGCACCGGCTGCTCAAGTAGTAAATACAAAGTTATTTGAATTAAAAAGGGCTTTTGTGAGTGGCCAAAACGGAGTACAGGAAGCAAATTTGTCATTATATGCTGCAAAAGGCAATAAAGTTTATACATTTGATCAATTGGAAGCCAACCAGGATTTGGGAGCAAATATTGATTTCTACTATGATGACAATAATAAGCAATTGGTTGCACCGGCAGTACTATCACAGTTATTACAAGGCAAAATAAATGCACATAATGCTACAGATTTTAAAGATTTGGGACTAACAGCAGCTGAATTTAAAAATATTGCAGATAATAATCCGCAAACAATTACAATAGATTTTATTAATGAAAAATTAGCCCACGTTAACTTTCCTAAAACCACTTCTGTAGTGGTTAGCACAGCATTTAAAGCTTATGCATTTCAAACTGCTGGAGGCCAAAAAGGAATAGTGTATACAACAGCTGTAGATAATGTAGGAGATAAAGCTACAATTAAAATACATATAGTAGAGTAAGTGTAGATTAATCAACAATTATTCTTTTTAAGAAAAATAAAATTTTAATAATTAAGGCCCATAAGTATGTTGGGCCTTAATTATTAAGTCAGGCAAAAGCATAACCTGGGCAATAGGCGAAAAATCAACTAAATCATTTGCCAGCAACTTTAGTTGTGTGGCATCACCGTTGTAGCCCTCTCCGTCCGGAGACGGGGTCACGCACTTGTACTACATACCTTTATTCAATTACAATTATATTACTTTAAGATTATTATTTTAACACAGGTTTTTTATAAATTTATTATTACTGAAAAAGTTTCTTGAGATACGAACCTAAGCGAAATATTCTTTTAATTTTTATTACTGCCACTTTTAATTTTTGCATAGTGGCTGTTTTTAGTTTATAGTTACATTAAGCAGCGGGGTTGTATGCTAACGCTGATGGCTATGCGATGAAAACCCCGCTGGGACGAAAGAAAAACACTTTTTGTTAATACAAAAAATTGCAGCTTAATTTTTATTATCTTATTTGCTTTTTATCATAGAATGCGACGGAATGGGGAAGCATTGTAATATTTTTCTGCAAGTGGGGGGGCTGAATAGCCAAAGCCCGATTTAATTGGACTTTGGCTCATTCAAATACTTTTCAAGTTGAAAAACTAAATGTATTGTTTCTTCTGTATCACAATTTTTTGAAAGTAACTCATTAACAGACTTCTCAAAAGATTTAGCAGATAAACCATTTCTAATCAAATAAATATCCTGCATTAGATTACTTAATAAAAACCACTCATCATCTGAAATAACTTTTACATTGCCATTACTCTGAATATGGTAGCCATCATAGTATCCTTTGTATTTTTTAAATATCTCTACTTTTTCCGATGTTAACATATTGCTAGTTTTAATAATGAAATTTAATTCCTGTAACATTCGGATTTTTCAATAAGGTTGGATATTCATACAACCTCCATATACTTTGCATGCCAACTCCTTGTTGTGCGTTTTGAAAAACATTAATAGTCCCTGAAGCTCCTTTAGCATATTGAGTAGATAATCTTGCCCACCATTGATATGCCTGTGATGCTGGTGCCCATTCATTGCAGGATAATAAGGCATTCCTTCTGTTAACTTAATTAAGTTTTGTCCTGCTCTTGTTTGTCCTAATGTGCCAAATCCTTGCTCTAAGGCTTTAGCTTCTGAACCTGCTCCACTCCAAAATGCTCGTCCTCCCCCTTAGCGGCAGCTTTTGCCGTATTAACAGTAATAGTAGCAGGTCTGATAATTACATTAGGAAGTGCAAGCCCTGCTGCTATGCCTAAAGCTGCATAATTCTCATAAAATATTTTTTCTTTTAATTTATTTCTTATTTCTCCCGGTCTGGCGCAAGGTATGCTGCTTAGTTCCGTAGCTAAGCGTACTTGTGCTATTGTATACTCTAAAAATAGTTCAGAGTTGCAGTTCTTACTTTAAATAATTTTTACAAGGAACAAGTACCCTTCCGCACTTGCTTGCCCTGCATACTTGCACCGGAATGGGTGTTTGGTCTTAACTGCATCAGATAAAAAACAGACATCTAGTTTTAATTTTGATACATCAATACCAATTGTTACTAAATACTTTTTCATAAATTTGATTTAGGAAATAAAAAATAGTTGAAATGCATTAAAGCCTTTAATAGACCTGGAAGTCTAACATTCTATTTGATGCTATTCAACAAAGTTCAAAGGGTGGGCAGAGGACTAATGCGCCAGATAAGCCTTGTACTTAGCAAGTATGTTAGTTCACCTCTGCTTTCCTTTGAAAAATTAATGAAATCTTTTCAAATACAAAGTAAAGGCAAGTATGCAGCTTAGTTTTGCAGCCAAGCGTACTTGTGCTATTGTATACTCTAAAAATAGTTCAGAGTTGCGGTTCTTATTTTAAATAACTTTTACAAGGCACAAGTACCCTTCCGCACTTGCTTGCCCTGCATACTTGAGCCGGAATTGGTGATTTATTTTATTGCATTTTACCCTTTGTTCTTAATTAATCAAAAATGCATCAAAATGTTTTCTGAAAAATCCTGTGGTATCTACATAATATTTATTTTTATTCTTTTCTCTAAATAAATAAAGCAATCGATTAGAGTAAATAGTATCCATTATATTATCTTTCATAAAAACAAATGCATACTCGTGGGGGAACTCATTTATCTCACCTGGTTCATATAGCAGTGTATCTTTTAATGAAGCTAATTCTCGTAAATATAAATTAACCAGCCTTTCTCCCTTAATTTCAATTGTATCTAACCCATTTGTTGTTTTCCAAAATTCTTCTTCTAATGTTTGCCCAGGCCTACTGGTTTCATCATTAAAAACATATAGAGTAATTTTTGAGCTGGGTTGTTGTATACTTTTTTTTAGCGTTACACAGCTGGCAGCACCTATAACAATTAATAAAATTATAATTCTCATTGCTTTTTTGGGTTTGTAGTTGTTTGGGGAACTTGTGGTTGTGTAGATGCAGGGTTAATTACAGGATAGTAATATCTTCCATAATTAATCCCCCATTCCGGCGCAAGTATGTAGCTTAGCTTAGTAGCCAAGCGTACTTGTGCTATTGTATACTCTAAAAATAGTTCAGAGTTGCGGTTCTTATTTTAAATAGTCGTTCCTCAAAAAGCCCTACAATCCTTTACCATTCATAATTTATACACACTTATGGATAAATAAATCTGCAAGAAAAGTAGAAATGAGCTTAAAAATCCTGCAAATTTGTATCATGTTATCCAAGCAAAAAACAGTGCACAAATTGGTTTTTACAGCAGTTTTGAAGAGCAGTTGAATCATTCTCATCCGCTTTATATACTGGCAAACAGGATTGATTGGAATGTGTTTGAAGAAGCTTTTAAAAAACATTACAGTGCAACCCAGGGCAAACCAGGCAAGCCTATCCGCTTAATGGTATCGTTGCTGATTTTAAAGCAGCTTCGCAATTTAAGTGATGAAAGTGTAGTAGGGCAATGGGCAGAAAATGCCTATTATCAGTACTTTGGCGGAGAAAAATTATTTTCTGTAAAACCACCTTGTGTGCCTACAGAGTTAGTAGAGTTTAGAAAACGAATTGGAGAAGCGGGGTCAGAATTGATTTTAAAAAGTATCCGTATCAATGGTAAAGATGCCGATGATGATAATTTGAGTGGGGATACTACTGTACAGGAAAAAATATCACCTATCCAACCGATGATAAGCTGTACAAAAGATAATTGTAAAATGTCAGGCCATAGGCCTAAAAGAAAGGGTGGAACTAAGACAGAGTTATAAGTTTACGGTAAAAAAACTAAGCGCTGTTCAGCGTTTTAAGAAAAACAAAGCCGGCGCAGGCAAAGCAAGAAAAGCTGGTAAAAAAATTAAAACAATAGCAGGCAGGTTAGTACGGGAGCTTGAACGCAAACTTACTGCCGATAGTTTAAACAGGTATGCAACCGATTTATCATTGTTTAAAACAGTATTAGCACAAAAAGAAGCGATAGCGGTAAAGTTTACAGCCTTCATGAACCCGATGTAAAATGCTACACTAAAGGCAAAGGGCATAAAAAATTTGAGTTTGGAAGCAAAGCCTCTTTTTAGTAACACAAAGTACCGGCGTAATTGTTGGGGCATTAAATTTTACAGAATCCCTGCATGACTCAAAAACACTACCCTCAGTATTAGAACAATATGAAAGGCTGATGGACAAAGAGGCTAAAAATGTTTTTTTAGACAGGGGGTACCGGGGGCCTAAAATGATTAACAATACTGCATTACACACACCAAAACCAGATAAGGACATTACTCAAACCAAACGCAAAAGACATAAACGCAGAGCGGCAATAGAGCCTATAATAGGGCATTTAAAACACGATTACAGAATGAGCAGAAATTACCTCAAAGGTACAGTTGGAGATGCAATCAATGTAATATTAGCGGCTGCAACAATGAATTTAAAAGAATGATGAATAAATGGAAAGTAGAATTTATTTTTTGGGCCTTAAAATTGCTTCGCTTCTTTAACTTTTATACTCAACTGATTTTTGTCCCCAAACTAAAAATGACTTTTTGAGGATCGACTAAATAACTTTTACAAGGCACAAGTACCCTTCCGCACTTGCTTGCCCTGCATACTTGAGCCGGAATTGGGGGTTTTGGTTACATTATGCAGTATGGTTTCATACTAGTGCTTCTCAGCTCTGTGATGAAAACACCTCTAGAGCTGAAAATGTTTTTCTTCCGTCTTATCGGTAATTTATAATTTAATTGCTCCCTTTTTAATTGGATCAAAATTTTCAGGCCAAATTGTAGTGTCATCAAAAATGGCTTTTTCAAAAACTGCACTCTCTATTTCAACACATTTCATAATTGCACCTTTAAGATTAGAATTTTGAAAATCAGCAGGAAACAATATTAGCATCTCTAAAATCTGCACCTTCAAGATTTGCTTTTTCAAACAGGGCTGAATTTGCAAGACAATTTTTTAAATTTGCATTACTTAAATTAGCTTCCCTTAAATCTGCAACAATAAGATTTGTTGCCTCAAAATTGCATCCTCTTAAATTTGCCTTATACAAAAAGGCACCTCTAAGATTTGAATTAACAAAACTTGAGTTAGACAGATCTGTTTCCTCTAGTTGTGCACGATGAAGGTTTAGATTATCTAAACGTATATTATATAGTCTATCATAGGGAACTTCTACATGCTGATCCGTTGCACAGTATATTTTCATAAATTTTATTTTTTGTTTTAATGCCCTCCCCAATCAAAGAAATCTACTTTTGATTTACTCATAGGTATAGCTCTCCCCCTAACTGGCGCAAGTATGCAGTTTAGCTTAGTAGCCAAGCGTACTTGTGCTATTGTATACTCTAAAAATAGTTCAGAGTTGCAGTTCTTATCTTGAATAACTTTTACAGGCACAAGTACGCCAACACACTTGCTAAGCTACATACTTGCGCCGGAATGGGTAATTATTACCATCTAAATCGCTAACGCTTATAGGTTTTTTTGTATTAGGGTCTCTGTTAATAATCGCATCATTATTACCAAAAATTACATTGCTTGAGTATGAATAATTAGTTCTTACTGGTAGCCCTGCCTGTATCCTAAGCACATTTTCACCGGTCTGGCGCCAGTATGCAGCTTAGCTTTGCAGCCAAGCGTACTTGTGCTATTGTATACTCTAAAAATAGTTCAGAGTTGCAGTTCTTACTTTAAATAACTTTTACAAGGCACAAGTACCCTTCCGCACTTGCTTGCCCTGCATACTTGCGCTGGAATGGGGATTTGTCATCATTCATTCTTGCTATAATTTCATATTTGCAAATGTAGCTGTATCTTTTAAAGTAAATTGTTTTTCCATACAACTATTGATCATTTGCCCTGTGGTAAAAATTTTAATATTTTCAATATCATTTACAGCAGGCAATTCAAATGTAACAGATTTCATATTTGTAGAAACAGGATTCTCTAATAAAATAGGAGTAAATTGTATACCTGTATTTGTTCTTACGATTATATCTTTATACTTCCAATTTAACGTAGAAAAAAGAAAAGTAAAACTTATAGTTGAACTATCCCTTTTTTGGACAAGATGTAATACTAAAGGATTTCCTTCAACTAAAGTAATTTTTCCTACTGAATCGTATTCTTCTTTGTACTCACAATGATTAGGAGAAGAAAAAAACTTATACTCTCTTAACATTCCAGAAGAATTAAAATAATAAACTCCACCAATAATAGAATCTCTTGTTTTATCCCTAACTTCTAAAATAACATTATTAACTCGTTTAATAATTTCAAGTCGGTTACTATCATTTTGCAAGAGTTGTGTAACGCTAATTCTACAATCAGTTTTTTTGTTTTTATCAGAAAAATCTGAACATGAACATATTCCAACTATAATAATAATGAGAAAAATATTTTTCATAATTTTTTTTTATAAAATCAAAATTTAAATCCTGCTTTGTACACTGGACTTGTATCTGTCGCTTTTTCTGTTGTAGGAATCCATGTTGAATCATTTATCTTTTTTGAATTTGAAGAACCAAAGTTTACAACAGCTCCGACTTTAGTTCCGGGATTAGGATAATCTTCCATAGAACTTGATTGAGTTTTTTGTTCAGTAGCATCATCACCTATTTGTTTGGTAATTTTCCCAAATAATTTTACAGCATCCCAGGGATCACTAAAATCTGGTTTTAAACTGAATGGCTTTGCTTTATTTGCCAGACCAAAAGTTTCCAGTAATAAGTCTACACTCTCAGTTTGTTGATTAGATATGTCCTGATATTCAGGCAAAACATGAAAGGCATTGCCTTCCCCTTTACTGGAAACAAAAGAAACACCACCTTTTACATATGTTTTTTGAGTTCCCGTCTGAGGTTCACTATCATAACCTGTTGTTATGGTATGCCCACCGTCCGTATCTATTGTTTCACCACCAGTTGCCAATGCCCCGTTTTTTACTTGCAGAACCATCTCCATTTAAACGATAGGAACTTACAACATCTACTTTTCCATTGTATTCAGTATAAGAGTTAAATGAACCTGATTTACCTACATGTGTATACCCTGTATGGCTTCCGCTTCCGTTGAACCATTGCAAGTCTCCTGTCCTGTTATTGCGGTACCAATCAGTTGGTGCCATACCATCCGGATCGATAAACCTGATGGGGTTATCAAAAGCATAATTGTAAGGCGACCATCTTCTCATTTTATCACTTAAGGGGTCAACACTCAAAAACCTCTGCACACTTTTTTTACCCAGCTTTGCAATTTCCTGCACCTGTTTTTGCTCAAAGAACTTTTTATTTCTACACTGCTTTAAAGATACCGACTATTTTTATTTTCAAATGATTTTCAGTTGAAAAAAATAAAAATCATTTATGCTGGTATGGGTTAAGGTATCAGCGCAAAAAGATAAATGACAGGATGGTTTGCTGCTACATAAAAATAAAATGCTGATGTAAGATTTGCTGTTGATTAATAACTGACGGTGAACCTGTCATTTGTCTTTTTGAGCAAGCCAAAGCCGCCCTGATGCAGCGTTTATGTATTGTACTGTATTTGGCGGCGACGGCAGGTTTATGTTTCCTTTCACTGCTATTTAAAAAACTGGTTTATATTTTCCTCATGCCACCGATATAAGGGTTACACTTACTAACTGCCATCCAAAGCGCCACCCCTGCGCCATACCGTTTGGGGCGCTGCTGACGGGATTTTATTTTTTTCTGGAGGTCTTTGCAGCGCAGGCAAAAAATAAAATATAGGCAGCAGCAGACTGCGTAACAACAAAAATGTGCTGCAGAGCGTCAGCGGAGCAAAAATAATAAGCCAAGCCCCAACGGTTTAGCAGGTGGCGCACAAAATGGAGGAGCTACGTTTTTTGCAGCAGACAAATAAAAAAATAAATTCAATCTGCTGCAAAAAAATAGTAGCGGAGTGCAGATTTGCGAAGCGTTGGCAAAGGCATGACAAAAACGGCGAAGCCTTTTTGGCGTGGCTTTATTGTCCAGCCGCAAAGACTGCACACCATATTTCCTGCAGATGATAGTTGCAATTGGTTCACCCATGACTACTGATGTTGTGCTTTATTCCACTGCAAAAGGAGCATAGCAAAAAACATGGCTGCGAAGCGTCGCTCTTGTGTTTGGGCAGCGATGTTTTTGTGCGGTGGGTTTTCGGCTGTTCGTTTACGGTAGTTATTGTTCGCTTATCATCTTCACTACTTTATAAATGTACCCGTTTTTTTTATCACCGCCTAACCTTACCACATGGCCGCTTTCGATGAGTAAATATAATTTTCTTTTTATTGTAGCCCTGCGCTGGTGTAATATGTTTTTTAATTGTGTAACGGTAAATCTTTGTTGTAATAAACCATTGTCTTTTATATGCTGTAATAATTTTCCTGCACCGGGTCCGGTTTCCTGTTGGCTAAGATCTATCAATGGTTGTAAAATATGTAATCCTTCCAGCACATCGCTGCGCCGGGTAAGAAAACAATTTTTTGATATTTCCAAACGGTTGAAGCGGTTAACAACCGTTAGGCTGTGGATGGTTTTTAATAAAAGTGCTTGTAATAAATTCGGGTCTCTTTTCACCATGGTTAATTTTAGTTTGTACTTGTAACGGTTGAGTGTTGTTACATCCGGGTTTAAATAATAGATGCTTTCATTCATCTGTATTAAATTTTGGATAATACGGGTGTGTTCACTTGTCATAGTGTTATTTTTTTGTTAATAAATAAGATGTGGGGGTAAGGCAGTTCAGGGATTACTGTAAGGGATGCAGCTTGCTAATGTTGGCTTTGAGTTCTTCCAATCCGCTTTGTTTATATTCTTCGGTACTTCCTGCTCTCCGATTTCCTGCAAAAACCTGTACCAGCCTTATATCGTTATTGGCTTTTAAAAATGGGCTATTACACTTTGCCTGATCTTTATCGGTAATAATTTTTCATGTGGCTTTTACCTTCGTTAATCATCCGGTTTATTATTCCCGGAAAGATGCGTTTTCCTGCTCCCGATAAAATAAAAATATTACTTTGGGTTTTGTTAGTTTGCAAAATAACCGGTCTTATCTCATTGAGGTAATGATAAAACAACATGACCTGGTTACTTTTTAAATGCAGTTCCCTGCCTTTGTTCTTTACATTGCCTGTTATCTTTACCGTTCCTTGTTCCAGGTTGATTTGATGCAGTTCTATTTGGGTTATTTCCAACACGGTTAAGGCTTGATAAATAAGTAAACTAATAATAACTTCATCTCTTTTTTTGATGGCTTGGGTTTTTTGCTTTGTAGGTTTTAAATAATTCTTCCAATACTTGCTGGCTGTACAAACTTTCTACTGCGATACTTCGGTTTATCTGGTCTTGTAGATATAGTTTTTTGGCAAGGGTGGTCTGTTCGTTTTCCTGTTTGTACTAAATACCTGTAATAGATTTTAATGGCAAATAAATTGTTCCGCAAACTCTTTGGATGCAGTTGTAACTTTCTTAAGTAACCAATGTAATTTAAAACGTCTGTATATGTTGCTGTTATTGCTTTCTCCTGCATATACGTTACGTAACGGAGGATGGTACTTTCATAACTTTTTACCGATGTGCTGCTGTATTTTTTTCTATATATTCTTTAAGTGTCATTGATCATTTCTTTTAATTGTTGCTGGCTGATGTGGGTATATATTTCTGTACTTTCTAACTGGCTATGCCCTAAAAACATCCTTACCTGCTCCAATGGTATTTTTGTTCCAAAAGATGTGTGGCTATTGAGTGCCGTAAGTTGTGGATGCTGATATTTTTTTTAATAATGGTTTTATTTTGGGTTCTTTCTATGATTTTTTTAAGGTATTTATTAAAAAGTGTATTTTTTTCATCCGCTTTGCTTTGATATGCAGGATAAATGCCTTTGCTTCAGTGGTTTCTGCTAATATTCTTATTCCATAAAAATAATTTTCTACATCTTTGCAAACGCCTGTACTCATAGGTATCACCCGTCTTTTATTAAATTTCCTGCCGGTACGATAATGATTTGTTCCCTTAATTTTATATCCTCAATATTTACAGCTACCAACTCACTTACCCGTAAGCCACAACCATATGCAAGGCTTAAAATCACCCTTTCTAAATCGTCTTTGCAACAGTTGTATAATTCTTTTATTTCTTCTTGTGATAAGCACATTTCTTATTTGCCCGGTCTCGGCAGGATAAGGGAATGTTAATGTAGCGATAGGGTTGATAAGTATTTCACTTTTGGTTTGAAGCATGATAAAAAATAATTCCACACTCCGCATCTGGTGATGGCAGGTTTTTAAACTCAATTTCTCTCCATTCTTTTTATTGGGCCTTTCTACAATATGGTCGTAATAATTTTGGATGTCCCGGGCTGTAATGCTGTTTAATTCCTGCTTTCCGCTTTGCTCTATATAACTTAAAAATTCTTTGGTATACCGAGTTTTGGTTTTTGCCCCATGTGAACTATGCCCTAATATTAACAGGTGGTCTAAAAATTCTTTTGCTTTTTCCTGGTATGATGTGTTTATAACTATGATTGAACTGGGTAATGCCATGGCTTGTATTTTTTGGAATACGGAACGCCGGAGCCTTTTTGCTTTGCAACGCAGTAATATCAATATTTGTAGTGTTCCTTCTGGTGTTCCGTAGCGTTCCATATTTGTTTTTATTACCTGGTATTTATAAATTTTGCAGCTGATTATTTAAGCTGTCTTTTATTTTGCCCTCATGGATTGCATATTATCCCAATGGCTAATTTTATACTTAAATCCTTTATTCATAAACCCAAACTGTTTTAAATATTCTAAGCTTACTAATTGCTGTATATATCGGTGCTGCTGGGTCTTGCTTACGCCTGTTGCTTGTCTTATTTCAAAGCGGTTGAACTCATAATCTTTTCCTTTTTCCTGTACAAATTTTTCAGCTGCTCATAAAACTGTCTTATGCTGCCGTCCAGTTCATCTACTTTTAAAATAATGCTCTCAAACAATATTTCACAAGCAGTTATTAAATCTTCTTTCTCTGTTAGTAACCTGCCCTGGCTGTCTTGCTTTCTCTGATACTGGTTAATGATGGTTATTTGCTTTACAATGCTTTGGTACATTTCATTTAAACGCCTTATTTTATGGGCATCTTCTGGCAATTGTATTTTGTTGGCATAAGGATTTATTACTTCATACGGTTTTAATAATCTAACACAATTTTGTATAAAGTCTGCCACCGCTTTTTCTTTGTTCTTATCTATTAATCCTGCAGATACTTCATTTTGATAATTGATTATTTTTTTGTTTGCTCTTTGCTCTCATCTACTGCAATAACAAAACACCGGCTAATATTATCTTCGTAATAATCGCCTTTGGTGGTACAACTTAAACTGGCAATAGGTCCTCTTACAATTCTTTCCCCGCTTTGTATATGGCCGTTCTCCTGTTTTTGGCTGGTGCTGCTTACTAATATATCATTGCTCTGTAATTCTCTTAATGCCAGCAATGCTTTTTCTTCTAAGCCGTCTATATCTTCAAAACATAAAAACAAATTCATCAGGTCATACTCTCCATAATTATAAAAACTATTTTCTGTTACTCTTGTAAATCGCTTGGTATCTTCTCCAGGCATGAGTAAACTTATAATTTTTAAAAGCCTTGTCTTGCCACTGCCTGAACTCCCTTGTATGAGTGCATGTAAGGTATCTTTCATTTTATAACTGGTGGCGGTTACAAACAAAAATATACGGTTGTTTTCTTCGCCTGTTACACCTGCTTTGCCTATCAACTCTTTAAAATTCGCTATCAGGTTTTTACGCTTCATAAACTCTATGCATTGTTTTGCAGCGGCTTCTGTTACTTGTATTTTTATTCGCTTGTTGCTTTGTTGTGGGTTATTTTGTAAATAGGTTTCTCTATAATTTTCTAATAAATGCGTAAGCAATTGCAAATCTTTTTCTACCTGATCTTTGCGTAAAGACAATAATTCTGCTACGCTGTCTGATGTGCTTTGTATTTGCTTGTAATCGTATAAATCTATTTTTATCCGGTAGTCTTGCTTGGTTGTTTTGTGTATGATTTGTAAGGATATTTTAAGCTGTCCAACTGGGGCTTTAATCCACCTTTGATGGTATAATTGGCTGCTATGCCTGTAAAGAATATGTTGTTCGGGTTATTGGTGTTTAAATGATAATCTTTATTTTTTTCTTTGACTGGTTCTGCTATAATTATTGATTTTACCGGTATATCAGCAGCTTTATTTTCTATTGGTAAAGTTTCCGTTGAACCGTGTCCGACTACTGGCGGAAAAATAAAATCTTTTCTTTCATGGATTAGATGGTTTAAAATGGCTCCCTCATGCCCTTGCACTAAGCTGTTTACATCTTCATTTTCCGGCGTATATACGACGCTTATTTTTATTTGTGGCAACAACTCTTTGAACATTGCATCATATTTATTTACCGCTTCCTTTCCTGCTTTGTCTCCATCAAAAAAGAATATGATTTCTTCCAGCTGTTGTAAATTTTTTATGGCGTTAATATGTTCTTCTGTTAATCCATTGGTGCCGTAACAACTTAGTATTGCATAGTCTTTTATAATTTCATCATTGCTTAAAAGGGTTGCCGCATCTATAATAGCTTCGGTTAGGATTAATTTTTTTGTGTGGGTGTTGGGATAAGCCTGGATACAAGCCGCTTCTTTCTTTTAAATAAAAATGCTTTGCATTTTCATTGTTTAAAGTGCTTCTAAAATACAAGCCTGTTATGTGGTTCTGTGCATTACGTAAAGCAAAGCATACGCACCATTTGCCAAAAGGCTGGTAAGCCTTTTCGCCTGTTCTTGCTGTTAAATTTTTGTCTATTAATAAACCGTATTCTAAACATTGATTGATTAACGTTTCTTCCTTTCTTGCTCCGTGGTGGAACTGCCCTGCATTGTAACCAACTTCTATTTTCTTAAAATCTAAATTTCTTTTTTGTAAATACTCTTTTGCAGGGGGGCTGTTGTGTACTGCATTTCTAAAGTAAATAAACATATTGGCTAAAAACTGTTCCCTGCCCACCAATGGCTTTACCGGTGCCGGGTTGTTGTTGATTATTACTGTGCTGCCGCTGCCTAAAATCTCTATTGCTTTTTTTATTGCTGCTGCTTTGCTGCAGTTTTCTTTATGTAGGATAAAATCTATTACATCCATGCTCTTGCCATGGGTTTTGCAATTGCTGCTAAAACAATATGCTGTATGTGTTTTGTAATACACCTGCAGGCTGGGTGTTTTATCATCATGGAAGGGACAGTGTAAACGTAAATTTTTATCAGGCTTTAAACTGTAATAACTCAATAAATTTGCTAATGTCAGCCTTGATTTTATTTCTGCTATTTCCATTATAAATTATTTTTATCTTTTTTAGACAATGTAAAAGTAATTATAATTATCTTATTTGGACAATTATGATTATACTTTTTAGATAAATACCCTAGTTTTTGTCTTTTTTAGATAAATTTGTACTGTCGCTTTAAAATGACATAAAAATGAGTGTGGCAGAAAATATTAAAAAACTGAGAGAAGATAAAGGCATAATGCAGAAGGAAGTATATAATGAGATTGGGTTAAAACCTGCTCACTACAATAAACTGGAAAAGGGGCTGGTTGAGCCTTCTCTTGATATTTTGGATAAGCTGGCTTCTTTCTATGGCGTAACCATTGATGAGATTGTGCATTACAGCAACGCAACGCCTAAAGCCGTAACGCTGGAAGATAAAACGGCTGCCGAACAGGTAAGGTTAATTGCCCAACTTAATGACAAGGATAAAAGCACCGTAATGAACATCATTGATACAATGCTCACAAAACAAAAATTCCAAACCTTCTTTGAACAAAATATAGCACAATAAATAAAGCCCCTCACAGGGGCTTATTATTTATTGTATTATTTTTCCCAATCATATTCCAGTACATTCATTCGCAACACATCTAAATAGTCACGATTAAACAAAAGCTGGATGGGCTTACTCTTATAAAAAATGGTTATATCCTTATGCAAATCATAATAATCTATAACAAGAAAATTAGAATATTTTAAATACTCTAGTTCAACTGGTTGAACAAAAATTTTATTAGAATGCAGATAATCATCAATATTTTTATCCAAAAGCAAAGCAATGGTTTCTCTATCAATAGACGATGATCTTTCTTCTTCCTTGCAATCTCTTATAAGATAAAAAAAGGAAACCTTGTGCGCCGACTTTGAAAACAATGCCTTATCCATATCTTCCCTCGTAATAGTTTTTTTAAAAATTATAAGGTATAAAAAAATCCGGGATTAAAGAATCCTTAGACGTACGTACATCCCCTGTACCAAAGGTTCTGTATTTTCTTGATTCGTTATCAATAAATACTGCTATGCCTTTTGTCTTTGTAATAACATACTCTTATCTACAAACAATTTTTATTGCAGGATATAATAATAGATAACAGAAAAAAGATGCAAATATTTTTTTAAACATTTTCATTAGTCGGTTTTTTTAGTGTCTTTACTGGTTGTTTGCTGTATCCGTTTTTCAAGCGTTTCATAAGCTTTTGTAAGTTTTCCTGTGCAGGAGTACCTTTGGCATCAAAAATACCTTGAATTAAAAACGAACCATCCTTGCCACCTGATACGCCCAATGCCTTATTGATTAAAGCTTTATTCTGGTCATCGGTAAACCCTCCTTTATTATTCTGCATCTCGTTGTTCTCGTAACCAATATTCGGTACACTGATAGATAAGCCTCCATCCCTGGCCGCCTGAACCATTTTATAAACCGTTCCTCCCGGGGCTAAATCTTCTTTAGAATTATATTTTGATCTTAAATAATCTTTGAAGCCTGCGTAATCGCCACTTACTTCGGTATACTGGTCATTAAAACCAATCAAATGGCCGGTTTCATGAGAAATAACTTCAGGATATTTTCGATGACCCAAGGCAATTAAACCTTGATTAGTTTCCGGCCCAACATGCGTTCTATTAGAACCTGTCATAGCTACCTTATCGGTTACTTTCAAAACATTTTCGCCTTCCTTCATTTTACTGGCATCAAATGCCTGGTCATATACATACTGAATATCGTATTGGATATTCCAAACTTTTCCTTCCACATTTACCTGCTGATTTTTAAACCTTTCTTTTACATCTTTATTATACCCCTTAATCCTTGATGGCTCTGTTGACCCTGTGATATGAACAACAGTTTGTACTTTGAGCATTACACTTCCATCTTTATTTCGTGTTATACTTACAATGGCATCCCTACCATCAGGATCAACCATTACAATGGGATTATTCAATCCAAAAACATAAGGAGATATGCTTGGGTATTTACTTGTCAATGGATCAACAGTGTGCCAGCGTCCTATTTGCGGATCGTAATTTCTTGCACCAAAGTCATACATTTCAAGACCGCTATTATCACTAAATTCATTATTGTTTAATTCTTTTCCTCCGAACTTATATTTATTGGCAAGCTTCCCTGCGGACTGATAACTAATACCAGCTAACCTGCCACCGTAGGGATAGTAGTGATCTTCACTTAACAAAGCCCCTCTATTATGGGTCACCTGCAAATTATCAAAATATACATCCAAATTTGGCGTAGTATTGCTCACATACACATAAAGGTAGCCATTTTTGCTAATTGGTAAATTACTCTTAATGTGAGCAGTAAAAGCATTATCCGCACCCACCAGCTCACTGCCACTACTTGTTTGCACAAAATTAAACTGCTCATCGAATAACACCCAGTTTAAGTATGCCTTAGGTTTAACACCTTGAGCAGGCTGGTTGTTTAAAAAGCTTGTAGCACCCGGAGTAAATACAGCAGACTGCTGCAATTGCAAAGGAGAACTTTTAGCACCCGGCAGGTTACCCACACCGTTAGTTAAGGCAGTAAGCAGGTCTGTTAAAGGATTTGTTGCAGCCTGGGGTTGAACACCATTTGCTTTGTACCAACTATTTGCTTTAATGCTAAACTTATCACCTGCCATTACTTTTAAAGTGATGCCTGGACCGATTTTATTGCCATCTCCTCTAATTTTTGCTGCATAAGCATTGGGGTTAGTCGTAGCATCCGCAGGATAACCTGCTGGTTTTATCGTTCTTGTTTCTGGGATTTTTGAATAAAATGAACTTTCTGTAGCATTTTTTGCCAACTCCATGCTGGCTAAAGGGTACTGGTCTGTTTGCTGCTCTTCAGTTAACACCATCCTTGTATTGCCTAAATGATCTTTGATGAAGTAATCGTAGAAAAACGACGACAGACCACCGGCCACTGACGACCGGATGCGGCCTTCTTCATGTGCAACCTGCTGGAGCGTATCGTTTTTATATTCAAAGCCACTGATGTACAGGGTAGTGGTAATCTTTGGAGGGTTTACAGTATTATCAGTTACTGTTTTCTTTAACTTGTTTCCTGCTGCATCATACGTGTACACTATCGTTCCTTTTAAACTCACGCCATCATCTTTTTTAGCGGTAATGGTTTGTGGAAGGTTTAAATGATTGTAAGCAATAGCCCCGCCGGTTACCTTATCGAGCCCAATGCTGCCTACCAGCTTTTTATTTAAATCCGTAATCAGGTTACCATTTTTATCATAGCCATAATCATCAACAGAGGTATTTTTGTTAGTGAAGTCCCCCAGCTTGTTGTCGATAGCAATGGCATCATTAACTGCTTTTAATTTATTACTGTTAGCATGATAAGTATAAGAAAGCTGATCTATTACCGGTGAAGTATTGAGCTGTAATCCCCACTGTTTCATGGCGAGGATATTTCCATTGGCATCATATGCTGTTTGTGGATTAACACCATCTCCCATGACACTTGTAAAATCAACTTTTGCTGTTTTATTAAAGCTGTTATTCGTGTACTGGTTAAAGTCTGCTTTTAAAATCCTGTTAGCTGCATCATAAGAAAAATCATATTTTCTTTTTTCAAGGTCACCTTTGCTTTTCCAGATCGTTCCGGATATGTTACCGTTATACTGGGGAATTTGGTATTGGGAATTTGGAATTAGGGTATTGGGTTTGTCGTATCCGAGCTCAAAACCAAAATAATTGGTGCTGTTCAGGTCTTTTATATAATCCCTGTTTACCCCCAACAGCCAGCTCCTGATGTTATAATCATATACCAGAGATTCTATCGGCAATGCAGGATTGCTGATCTGCTGGCCGAGTTTTTTGGTTTTGAATTGCCCGAGCTCATCATAAGTGTTTTGTACGATTGTTTTTTCAGGGCCTGCTATCCCGCCTGCGGTAAATACTTTTTAATGTTCAACAGCCTTCCTGCATGGTCATAGCTGTATTTGTTTAAGACTATATATTCTTTCGGATTTGTTCCTGCTTTTTTTTTGATGCTGGTGAGAACGCAACACTTTACCTGACCAGTCAAACTGCGTGGTTAAAACATCTACCGCCCCGGTAATGTTATTCGTCTGCTGCTGTATCAGCCTTCCTTTTTCATCATAGAGGTTTACGCTGCCCAGGTAAGTTGGTGTTCCCAAAACTTTTGTTCTCGTCCAGGTTACTTTATTGATGGTAGCATTGCTGGCTACAAGCTGCTGGGCATACAGCGGAGCAGTATTGTAGCTGGTTATAAAGTTCGTTGCATTGATGTAGGTATTGATTAACACACTGCTGAGTCCCGCAGGTACATTGTCATAATCATCATAGTGTGTTTCAGTGAGCATTTCCCATACAGCCGCATTGGGCGGAGTGGTAAACCCAAAGGGATAAGCTGAACTTAAACCTCCTGCTGCCTGGTGCTGAGTAAAGGTTTTGTTGTTAAAAGTATTGAGCAACAATCCTGTTTGCACAGGACGGTTTAACCCGTCATAGAGCATAATCATCCATTGGTTAGCCTGCCTGAGGTTACCATCCTGGGTCATCACCAGCCTGTCGCGGTTATCATACACCATAAAAACCTCTGCTGCGCCAGGTACTTTTTTTATAATCATCCGGTTACTGCCATCATAGGCATACTGGAAGCAGAGTTCATTGGCGATGGTCGTTGTTAGTTGCCAGTTGGCTGCAATTTGTTCAACAGCTTTTGGAGAAACAACAAACCTTACATTATTATAATCATCATACACATAATAAGTGCAGAGCCAGCCGGTGTGGCTTATGATCACTGCATTCGCAGCAAGCTCTGTTTTTTTTAACACTACCTGGCCGGATTTGTCTTTGTATTCTACGGTCCGTTTATTGTGTTCATCGATAGTTACGGTTCTGAACAGCTGCCCAGGTTCATAAAATTTTGTGCTGGTGGGTAATGCTAAAGCAGCCCCAGCAGCAATGTTCCAGATCCTTACTTCATTAGCGCCTGCTATCTCATAGTTGGTACCAATCCCTTTATCATTACCTGACCAGCTGTTGCCTGCTGCCATTTGTTTGGCTATCCTGTTCAATGGTGAAGGTTCGTAATTGGTTTTGCCATAATAGAAAGTTTCCCCGGGGTATTGGGTCTGAGAAAAAGCTTTTTGCTGCTGGAAAGGGTCGGTTTTAAATTTACCATCAACCCCTGTGGATACAAAAGGCAGGTAACTATATTGTTCCCTGCCAAATTCATCATAGGTTATTGCTGTCACCACATCTTTTTGCAAGGGGCTTTGCTGTTTGGCTACGGTTTGTATGGGCCTGCCCAAACCATCCAGATACTGCGTAGTCTGTTTTACTTCTGCTGCTGTTTTATTTACCACCTGTGCAGGGTCAGAGATGGGTATTTGCGGTTCCCACACCCGGATATAGTTCACCTTCATATCTACTGGATATGGCGAAGGTGGGGTGACTTGGGTAAATGCATGTAAAGAATAAATAATAAAAATTAAGCAGGACAGGGTACGATACATAGGTTAAAAATTTATTGCTGTTATTTATTAAAAACAAAAATCTATCCTTTATTTTTAACAGCAATGGGAAAAACAACATAATTTTTGGGTGTTTTTCTTGCAAATAATTTTAAAAATATTATTACTATTACAAACAGGTTTAAAAAAATGCCTGCATTTAATTTGCATAATCTTTTGTATTAATTTTTAACCATAATAATCCGAGTATGAAATAAAAATACCCAAAGTAATATAATAGATAACATTTTAGGAACTAAGTACCAGTCTATTATAATAAGCGTACAAATACCCGGTGGAAAATACTGTTAATGAACGGAAAAATACCAAAACATCCCGGCCAGGTAATGGTACTTTTGTGGCACAGATCTTATCTCCTGTCGATAAACCGATACCACAAATTTTATTGTTAAAAAAATTTCAGTCATGAAAAAATCGACTTTAAGACCATTTTATTTATTAGCCTTAATGGCAGCATTGGTTTTTATAACCCCCTCTTGTAGTAAGCAACCTTTATTGCCTGACCAGGCACCGGCCGCCAGTAATGCCAATAGCGCTGCGAAACTGGGCGACCTGGCTGTAGCTACTCCTTTTAATATTAATGTGGGAGCTCCAGTTATCGGAGAAACAGGTGCCGACTGGATAGCCAACTATGGGAAGGTCCATGGAAAGAGTAAATCTTATAACCTTAATAATTTTTACCTGCAAAAAATTATTAAAGACCCAAAATGCGTAGGCATTTGCCTGTATTATGGTTTAGATACCAAAAAAAATGTGCATATCATACCAATAGGTGTAACTGCCGGCGGATCAGTTATAAAAAGTTTATTGATACCTGTTGAGAATGGCTTTATTTTTTGGTTTACCGCAAAGCAATGGATTAAAAATTACAATGGCGGCGCTATGGCAGGTCACTTTTTAGGAAATAATACATTTGCCAGGCTTAATACAACACCGTGCCCTATTATACATGTGGATTTTGCAATAGATGATTTAAATAAGCAACAATTATTGTTAAGTAATGTATGCCAAAAAAATGTGACTAACCTATATGAGGATAGATCTGTATTTGCTACTTCAGAATCTCCTACTTTATTTTAAATAATTCTTAATCCGCTATGTTACAAATTGCAAATATTTTACTTTATGTTTCTATCTTATCAGTTTTAATACCTATTTTTTTACTTTTAAGAAGAAAACAAAGTTTTAAAGATGCTTGTTTAAAAATACTTGGTGTTTTGCTTTTTGTATCAGCCTTTGCTGATTTAATCAGTTTTTTACTGCTTAAAATGAGCAAATTATTTATCCCAATTTTAAATTTTTATACTTTAATAGAGTTTTTTTTATTGAGTTATATTTATTTCCTATTAGGAAAAAATAAAAAAGTAGTTTTTATTATATTTATTCTTTTTGCAATTTTCTTTGTAATTGATACGATATGTATTGAGCCTTTTTATGAATTTCAAAGTCTACCTGTTTTTATAGAAGGTAGTGTTCTTATTGTCTATTCTGTAACTTATTATATTAAAACAATTAGAGCCATTCCACCAATTGATCCTTTTGATTCGTACCCTTTTTGGATCAATTCTGCTATATTTTATTATTTTAGTTTTAATATGTTCTTATTTATTTTTGGTAATTACGTTTATAAAAATATGCCCAAAGATGTAAGTGCCGTTTACTGGAGCTTCCATAATTTTAATAATATTATTAAAAATATAGTTTTCACAGTTGCTATTTATATAGCTCGTAAGAATTTTACAAAATAAATACTAATATTCAACATAGTTTTTGAAGCTTGTATAAAATTTATATATTACAGTTCATATGCTAATCAGGTAAATTTTATGCATTTTGTAAATATTTTACTTTTTACATCCTTTTTTTCAATTTTAATTCCAATTGTTTTCTTGTTATCAAAGCAACAGAACTTTAAAATTGCTCTTTTAAAAAGACTTGCATTTTTACTTTTTATATCCGCAGCTTCTGATCTAATTACATTTTTAATACATAAATTAGCTATTCCTGTTGTAAATATTTATACCACAGTAGAATTCTTTTTGCTAAGCTATATTTATTTACTGCTATTAAAAAAGCATATATTAATTTATTTAATTGCAATATTTTTCATAATTTTTTGCATGTGTAATACTATATATTTTCAGCCTTTTTATGAATTTCAAAGCTGGACCTGCACGTTGGAAGGTTTAATACTCATCTGCTATGCAATTTGGTATTACATGCAATTAATGCATGCCTTACCAACCGTAAGTGTATTCCGGTTTTATCCTTTTTGGATTAATACAGCAGTATTTTATTATTTTGGCGCCAGCTTTTTATTATTTATTTCCAGGAATTATATTTTCAAAACACAAACAGTCGAGTTTATTAATATGACGTGGAGTTTCCATAACCTTAATAATATTATAAAAAATATATTATTCGCAATAGGCATTTATTATGCAGGTGTAAAACCCGGCAGCAACCAAAAGGTTTACAAATATTTGTAACACAATAAATAAAAACAAGAAATGTTGCCATTAAATTCATCTTCTCACACATATATATTTTCAATACTTTTACGGCCTTAAAGCCGATTACATTATGCTTGATTCGCATTATTCCAAATTATTAATAATTGTCATGCTTATCTTTTCCAAAACAAGCGTGGCGCAAAAAAATGACCTGGGTAATTGGTTTATATATTTTGGCAACCAGCAAATCAATAAAAAATTTAACTGGCATAATGAAGTGCAATACCGGAATTTTAATTTTGCCGGGGACCTTGAGCAATTGCTGATCAGGACAGCCATCGGGTACAACCTTACAGAAAATAACAATAATGTACAGCTGGGATATGCGTTTATCCACTCCCAACCTTATACCAGCGGAACGGATAAAAAAACTTTTTTGAATGAACACCGCATTTACCAGCAATTTATTACCAGGCAAAATATTGGAAGGGCGTATATTCAGCACCGTTACCGAATTGAAGAACGGTTTTCTAAAGATAATTTTCGCATGAGGGGCCGGTATTTCCTTTCGTTAAACCTCCCCATCAATAATAAAACAATTATAAAAAACACGGTATATGCTTCGCTGTACAATGAAATATTTTTAAACATGGAGAAACCGGTATTTGACAGGAACCGGGTGTATGCCGGCATGGGATATGCAATAAACAATTACCTGCGCCTGGAAACAGGATTAATGTACCAATTGCTTGAGAATAGCCAGCGGCCGCAATGGCAGGTTATTTTTTCAACAATTTACCTTTTAAAAAATAGTTGGTGAGCATGTTTCTTTCCCGAAGCTGTTTAAACTTTTATTAATAAGATAACAATAGCGTTAAAATGGCCGGTGGCCTGCCGCTGTTAGTACCCTACCCCAAGTATTCGGAAGAATAAAAACCAATTAAATAGCCCTGCTCTTAAGAGCAGGGAAAGAAAGTAAATTTTAAAAATAATGGCTTTAGCCATAAACATAATCTTAATAAGTTAGTGGCTAAAGCCACAGGAAAAATATCACTCTTTGATCCACCGCTCTAAAGAGCGGTGCAATACATAAAGAGCGGTGCAATGCATAAAGAACGAAGCTATTTAAGAATAGTGCAATTTACAAAGTATGTAGTAAGCTAAAATTCTTCCAAACACTTGTGTTATCTCCACCAATTGCAAGACACGCAGCAGCAGGCTTTTAAATTATTAAAAGTTTAAACAGCTTCTAACAATATTTCTTTGCCTAAAGCTTTTTTATTACAATTTTATTATGCTCCATTTGGTTCATTTCGCTAAAAAAGGCCGCTAGTTCTTTATAATTTTTTGAAGGTATAATATTGTGCTTTAGTATAAATGTAGTAATGGTTGTTATTGTACTATCGGCAGAATTATATTGTACATCCTGCTCATATACTGCATATTCATTTTTAATTATTTTTTTTGCCGGGAGTGATTCTACCGCAAAATACCGTCCCAGGTTATAAATTGTAGTATCGCTTTTTAGGTAAGGATAATTAAAAATATAAGGTGATTGCCTGTTTTCATTTTGCTGTGCGACAGCTTCTGAAAATTTTAAAATTTTCGGTTTAAAAAAATATTTACTACCCGCCTTAAAATCAAATAATTGCTGATAGCCCGCAGTAACATGTAAAGTACTTGCAGTTACATCGAAACCGGCTGTTTGAAATTCATCCGCATTTTTAAAATATAAATATTCCCCAAACCCCCATTTGCGCTTATCATTGCTATATTGCTGCATTTGCTCAAAAAAATCATTAAACTCTCCTTTGTAAAAAAAACTTGAATTTGTAGCGGCACCTCCTTCCTCATCCAATAACACTATGGTTTTTGAAGTAAGTATATTATTATTATAATTGCTTGCCGGTGTATTAATTAGTATGCCTCCTTTTTCTGTAAGCAGCAAAGCTTTTTTCTTTTCTGTAAATGTCCCTAATATGCCACATTCATTATTCTTGCTGGTGCATTCCAGCCATACGGTATCATTTTTTAATGGTACACAAAGTATTACATGATTAAAAACGCTTGCCGGAAAATTAACATCTGCCGGCAATTTGTTATACCCGGCATTTATTAAAGCAGGATACGACGCAATACCGGCTACTTTAAGCAGGTAGCGCATATAATTGGTTAATGCTTTGCAATCTCCATATTTTTTATCATCTACAAAATTTACAGGAAAAGGCTTAAAACCGCCAATGCCTAACTGTATGCTTACATACCTGGTACTTCTTTTTAAATAATTATATAATGCTTTTATTTTTTCTGCGTCAGTGGTGCTATTTTTTACGAGGCTTAAAATTTCGCCTGTTCTTTGTGCATTAAAAGTATTTGTTTCTTCATACAAATTATAATTCCAGATTCCAAAATCCTGCCAGCTGCTAAATGAGCCTTTATAGCCGTCATACTCAAATAACCGGGGTGCCAGTTGTATTGTTGGCAAATAATTATTTACCTCATAGCTTTGATGTTCGTAATCTTCTGCCTTGATATTATTTATCTCCCATTTGTATGTTTTATATTTATTTTCTTTGATAATAACAGGTTGGGGGAGTTTTATATTTTTACATTGTACCTGATATCGAATTCTTCCTGCGTTTGCACAGTTAATTTTGTTTTTTCTACAGATATATGTGGGGCCTTAATTACCCAGTCCGGTAATTCTATGAATGATGTTATCCGTTGTTCAGATTCAATCTCGATAGTACAAGGGATTGAGGGAGAAAATGCCTGTAGGTACAAAATTTTATCATCTGACAACAGAGTGGATTCATCAGTATACACCTGGCTGGTAAAGTCTTTCTTTTTATATTTTTTTATTTCTGCACCTGAACTGTCGTATATTTTTACCTGTACATTTTCCAGGTTATGAAATTTACTTACGTTAAATGATTGTATTAAATGGGAAAGGCCCGCTGTGTTTAAAATAGTGATTACCTGGTGATTTTTAAATGTATAAGATCCGGGTGATTTTATTTCTATTACGCCCTCATCTAACCTGTACACTGCATTTGCATTTTTCTTTAAGCTGTCAGCAATTGTTGAACTATTAAAATTGCTTTGAGCACTTGAATATGGTATTTTAAAAAACAAGGCAATAACTATTGTTATAAGTTTCATATGAGTATAAACTATTTTTTCTTTATTACAATTTGTTCATTTAAAAGGTCGAATAATCTTTTATAGAATTCCTTTATATCAAAATATTCGTCTATCAAATAATTTGCTTTTTTTATCTCAATTGATACACTAATATTAGCCACACTACCAGCTGTACTGATAACTCTTTTAACGATCATGCTGGTATCAGGTAATATCATAGTAATATTTTTAGGCAACTCTTCAAAAGCATACCCATCAGGGATTTTAAACTTTCCCCATAACTGGTATTCCTGCAAATATCCAAAGTCAATATCAGAGGACCTGCTATCCGAAGTGAACGGGTTCTTGTCAAAAGTTAAAAATAAATTTGTTGTAAAATATTTATACTCACCTGAAGAATTGACAGGTGCCTCAAAATTAAAATCCTGTTCCAGCGGAAAGGAGTCTATATCTGCATTTTTTGCTTCGAGATTAGATATTTTTAAATCCGGATAATTTTCTGTGGTAAAATATTCATTAAATTTTTCTTTATTATCCTGCCACTTCTGTTGCCGGGTATTCCGTGCATAATTATAAGATTTAATGTAGGCATTACCTTTTAAAATACCGGCTTCATTTATAGCTGCATCCACAACTGCCGTATGTTTGTAGCTGTGTTTACTGGTTTCAATATTTATCCATTCGCCATGTTCATGCTTTATTAAAAACCCACTGGTATTAAGATAATCAAATGGTATCATTTTAGCGGCATTAAATTTATCAGCACCATCCAAAATAAATGTTTGCCCATCTGCAATTACATAAGCCAATACATTATTGAACTGGTTAATAAAAGGATAAGCCATATTAATAATACCATGATCCCTGCTGCTAACCAATAAAGGGTATACTTCTACCCGGCATCTTTTAATAAGTTAATCAGGATAAGATTGATGTCGCCGCTTGTTCCTGTATGTTTATTCCAGGCATTTTTTATTCCATCTGAACTCCAGAAATTATAAACATCATTAAATTGCATGTTGTTTCTTACATAGTTATACACTTCATTCATTTTGGCTGTTGAAGTGGTAAGTGTATTTATTTTAGTTTTTAAAGCATCTGTATTTGCCAAATTCTTTTTCAACTGCCTGCCAAACTCTTCGTCTTCTTTTAAAGCTGCAATCAATTTATCCCAGGTATTGTTGATCTGTTTTCTTTCAATCCCATTTACAAAAGCCGATAATTGAAACTCAATCCGCTGCATATAATCCTTAGGTGTGGTCATATAAGGTTCATAATGCACTCCCGGAATATTTCTCATGGTAAATGTTTTATCCGCTACTTTATATTTCAGCAACCCGCTATTGAGGCTCATGCTCTCATTACGTTCAACTTCTTTTTTATCCAAAGGCAAATAACAGAATGACTGGGTAGTAAATTCATAAAATTCGGGAATGTTAATGTTGTACCGGCTTATTCTTATAGGAAGTTCCTCCTGAAAATACCAGTTATCTAACTGTATTTCACTTTCTCTTAATAGATTGTATTTAAATTCAAATACACTGCCTACTTTTATATCCGGCATTGTAAAAACCACCTGTGAATATTTATTATCTAGTTTTTGAGTATAAATATTTTTGCTTTCCAGTTTAGTGCTGGTAACTGTTCCTTTATCATCAATATTGTAGGTAATCCCTTTTACATCTTCGATGGTTTCAAAATCATCTTTACTGTAAAATTTCAATTTTATATTAGCATTTTCTATCCCGTTTGGCTTTAAAATTTTGATACGTACCCTTTTTTGAGTTTGTATTCTAAAATCGTATTTATTACCCCGCAGGTATGAGACTTCTCCTGTTTGTAATAATATATAGGCAGGGGCATCTTTATCAAAATCGCATTGTGTGATTGCAAAATCAGGCTGGTCAATTTTCCCATAAGAGGGAATTTCTTTTTGAGCAAACAGGTTATTACTTAGCAACAATAATAAAAGTATAAGGTTAAAAAATTTCATAAACTAGCTGGTATTTTTATTTATGACAAAGGTGCATGGCTAAATTTGCATAACAATGGGAAAAACAACAGAATTTAAGGAGGTTTTTCTTCCGGAAATTATTTTGCGGTAATGTTTAAAATATTTATTACTACAATCCTGCTTATTTACATATTGCTTACTTCTGAGATATAGTTGCTGCATTGAAATAAAAAATATTATAAATTATTCAAGAATACTTACATCGCCAGGTTTGTGTTTTACAAATCAGAATAACACCTGTATTACAAAATAAATTTTCATTGAGTCGGCAAATGGTATATTTCGAAGAAATTTTAAATACAAAAAGCACCTACAAAAATTTTGTAAGTGCTTATCTATCAAGTGACCGCGTTAGGATCGCTTTAATTTCCACCTAATTCTTTCTATTTCCCTGTAATGCCCTACTGATCTACATTTAGCCTTATCACTATGAGAATTAAAAGTAAATAGAAGGAGTTAGAAAGTAAACATTGTTTTAGCATTGTTTTGGCAAACGCTATGTTGTGATAGTAACTTTGCAATAAAAAAAAATGGCAGCTACATTACAATTAGTATTATGGAAAAGACCAAATAGGGATGGCAAATATCCTATTTATATTCGTGTTATAAAAAACAGGAAAGTATTTTATAAAAGCACTAACCAAACGGTAAACTTAAACGATTGGGATAAAGATAAAGGAAAAGTAAAACCTAGTCACCCAAACTCTGCAAGGTTTAATAATTATCTAAAGCAATTAGAGTTAGAATATTCCAACAACGTTTTAGCTATCGAAAACGAAGACTTAAGCATTGGGCTTAGAGGCATTAAAAGAAAGATTTTAGGGCAAGATGCTACTAATTTTAGTCTAGTTGCAAAAGAGCTACAAAATAAGTATAAAATTGAAGGCAAAATTGGTACAAGTGATAAAGTAGGTTCTATTATCAAGAAATTCTGTGAGTATATGCAAAGTGAAAATTTTACTTTTCAGGATATTGATTTTAAAACTTTAATCAACTATCAAAGGGACATTATGGAAAGATTAAAAAATAAGGCTTCTACTGCTAATAAAGACCTTAAATTTATCAAAACGGTTTTCTTATATGCACAAAGGATGGAGTACATACAAATTAACACTAATCCCTTTTTAAACTTCAAGTTTTTAAAAACAACTAGTGAAAGGGGATTTTTAGTACCAGAGGAAATAGGGTTAATAGAACAACTGGATTGCTCACATATTCCATATATACAAAAGGCTAAGGATATTATTCTATTTCAGTACTATTCAGGCGGGCTAAGAATATCTGATGTATTGCTTTTAAAGTGGGAAAACATTATAGAAAATAGGGTTCACCTAACTATAAGGAAAACAGGCAAACAAACGAGCCATAAATTAACATCAAAAGCCATACAGATTATAGAAAAATATATACCATTGGAAAATGAATTTATTTTTGGTTATTTGCCTAACGATTTTAATACAAATGACTTGATAAAAGTTGATGCAATAATTTCTAGTTGTACAGCGGTAATAAATAAAGCATTAAAAACTATAGCAACTAAATGTGGCATAAATAAGCGGCTTTCTACTCATTTATTGCGGCATAGTTTTGCTACAAATGCTTTACAACAAGGAATGAGCTTGGAAGTTTTACAGAACATTTTAAAGCACAGTAATATTAGGGAAACTCAGATTTATGCCAAAGTGCTTAATCAAAAAGTAGATGCTGAAATGGATAAATTAAACCTATAATAAAATGAAAAAAGAATCTTTAAAGTTTTTATTAGCTAACATAGACAAACAAGTAGATGAAAATAGTATAGAATTAAAGAATTATTTAACAAGTCTTAATATAGAAAAAGAAATAGTCCAACTACCAAGAATTCATTTTAAATCAATACTTGCTCAGGAAAAAAGATTAGAAAAATTTAGTGAACATTACTATTGTATAGATAAAAATATTTATGAAAAAGTAAAAATTATCTTAGAAGAAAATAATAATTCAGAGAGATTAAATGAAATCTGCCTGCATCTTAAAGCATGTTATTATCAAGTTTATTTAAGCAGACTTAATGCTGAAAATTTTGAAACAAAATATAAGGTGATAAAAGAGTTACAAGGCTTAAAAAAAATCGCTGCAAAAAATATATCAAAAATAAAATTTCAAACAAATATTAAAGAAGATACATTTATACTTGATAGCTCTGCAACTATAGGTTATATCAGTAGGATTTTTATTGAACAAATTGATGGTTTTTTCGATGAAATTAATTTCGATGAAAAAGACGAAGAAATAAAGGAGATATTATTTGAAGAACCTGATTATCACAAGGCCTGTAAATCATTTATAAATATAACAGCTTCAGACTTATTAAAGTATATTAAAATAGAAGGAGATGAAGATAATTTTATACAATTTATTGATTGTAGTTACTCTAGCGATCAGCTAGTTATAGTATTTAGATTACTCGAAGCAGCAACTTTACTATATTCGAAGTTTAAAGAACCGAAAATTTTGTATACTTATTTAAGAAAAAAGACTTGAACGAGAGCATGAAGATTACCTAAAATTTAATAATAAAATAAGGTTTACAGAAGCTTTAGAAGAATTTTTAAATACGAATAACCTTCGCTTATAATATAAACATTACTTGACATCAAATAGTCTTTTAATATAGCTTAATATAATTCATATATTACAGGTTACAATTTCATAAAAACTACTTGCTAATCATATTTATTCCCTTCTTTGGAAACATAATTTTCTAAAAAATCTATTTTTATGTTTCCGTTTACTATTTTCAGGGGAGCTTACACACACAACACAACAATACCAGCAAGCTAAATCAGAAGTAAAAGAAAATTAAATAACAATTCATATATAAATATTTATCAAGTATATGGAAATATATCTTTTCTACCTCTTATAATCAATGGTTTATATACTTAAAGATGCTTAAATGACTACGAGAAGAAAAACAACAGAATTTTATGGTGTTTTTCCCATTGCCATTAAAAAAGAAAAGTTGACATTTGCCACCAGTAAAAAATAAGCACCTGAAATTATGCTTTTTACCAAAGCTTACTTATTATTAGTACTTATACTTAGTGTATGTATTTCTCAGGCACAGCATAGCGATAGCATTATAGCAGTCACTAAACAATTACCTGAAAAGTATATTTCGCAAATAGTTGATAAAGTAGATAATATTGATAAAAAATTATCCAAACAAACCTTAAAGGCACTTAAAAAGTTTGAACGCCAGGAAGCAAAGCTTAAAAGAAAATTAATTCAAAAAGATTCTACGGCAAAAGAGTTATTTGCATTTACTACTGAAAAAATTAACCAGTTACAAGGCGACTTCACTGCCTTACCTGATAAAGCTGTAGATAAATTTAATGGAGAATACAATGCTTACCTGGATACTCTAAAATCAACCTTTAAATTCCTGCAACAGGATAATATTATCAGCAAGTCTAAGCTTATTCAAGACAAGCTCAAAGCTACTGCTGATAAAATAAATATTCTTGAAGATAAATTTCAAAAAGCTGAAGAGATAAAAAAATATCTGCGGGAAAGGCGGGAGATATTAAAGCAACAACTGGAAAGATTCGGAATGATAAAGCAATTGAAAAAATTGGATAAAAATGTTTATTACTATTCTCAATACATAAATGAGTATAAAAACATTTTAAAAGATAGAAAAAGATTGGAGCAAAAAGCAATGGTTCTTTTATATAAGATACCTGCATTCAAAAAATTTATTGTTCAAAACTCCTGGCTAAGCTCCATTTTTAATCAAAATAGCAATATACCAACTCTTACACAAACAGAGTTGTTGCAAGGCATTCAGTCAAGGGTCAATGTACAGCAAAATATACAATCAGGTGTAGCAGCAGGTGGTCCTAATGCCAGTCAAATAATTACACAACAATTACAGCTTGCCAATAGTCAGCTAAACAAGCTAAAAGAAAAAATCAGTAATGTCGGAGGTGATGGTGAAATACCTTCAACCTTTAAACCTAATTCTCAAAAAACTAAACGATTTAAAGAACGCCTGGAATACGGGGGAAATATACAATTCGAAAAATCAGCCAACTATTTTCCGACTACTGGCGATATAGCTTTTACGCTGGGTTATAAGTTATCAGATAATAAAATGTTTGGGATTGGTGCTGGGTATAAAATAGGATTGGGTAAAGATATACGGAATATCCAATTCACTTCAGAGGGAGTATCACTCCGCTCTTACCTGGATGTCAAACTGAAAGGGCAATTTTTTGTATCTGGTGGTTATGAACAAACTTATTTTTCAAGGATAAAAAATGTAATACAATTACAGGATTATTCTGCTTGGTCTGCCAGCGGGTTATTAGGCGTTAGCCGAAAATATCAACTTACTAAAAAGGCAAAAGGTAAAGCGCAGATATTGTATAACTTTTTAAATAACTCTTCCATACCAAAAACTTCACCAATTGTTTTTCGTATTTGGTGGTATAAATAATAATATAATGATGAAAAAATTTACTTTTATTTTATTTAGTGGTTTCTTAAACATTACTGCTTTTTCCCAGGTAAATGTACAAACAGGAAGTGCAGAGTTTGATATTCCAGTTTTTAGTTTTGCTGATGGAAAGAGTGGATTAAGCCACCAAATTATTCTTAACTACTCTTCTGGTAGCGGATTAAAAGTTAATGATTTGCCTTCTAATGTTGGGCAAGGCTGGGAATTAGCTTGCGGCGGAGCAATTGTAAGAAAACAAAATGGCGAACCAGATGATCAAAATTCTACTGTAAAGTTCCCAATTATCCCTAATAATAATATCAGGGCGTTTAATCAGAATATTGCTGCTTGGACAGAAAATTATCAATCTTTCCAAGCTCCTGGAGATTGCTATTCCCGTGATTATATAGATAATTATTACCCTAATGGATTCATATATTCTGAATTTCCTATAGGTTTATCAGAAGACCCTGCTTTAAAAGGTTCAGCTCCCAGGGAGCTAGGCTTCATCCCCAGGTTTAAAGGGAGTATGGATAAAAGGTGGAAATTAAGCAGAAGAGCTTTAACCGACAGGCAACAAGATGTATTTTTATTTAATATTAATGGTAGAACAGGTCAATTTGTAATAGGTAAGAATGGACAAATAGTCACCATATCAGATTCTAAATTAAAAATTGAAAAGTTTGAATCTGACATGACTGCTTCAAAAATAAGGACAAGAATAAACAGCTTTAAGGTTACTGATGAAACAGGCTTGATTTATACTTTTAGTGCTATGAGCTTGTCAGAAGTATTAAAGCCAAAAGAAGTATCAAGCCAAAACGGAAAATTTTCTTTGACAACTACAGGTGATGAAGCAACAGGTTTTTATACAGTCGATCAATGGAGCCTTACTGAAATAAAAAACCCTTTTACAGGTGAGGCTATAAAGTTTAATTACGAAGATAAAAATATAGATTATAAGGCTGGAAGGACTCCAAGTTACCAGTTAATGCAACATGAAAATGTTGAGAATGTTAATATCCATGAATCACGTATTAAAGGAAATATAAAAAAAATTAAATCAATCAATTTTCCTGATGGTCATACAGCAGAAATAAATTATGATCCTGTTTTGCGACAAGATTTAGCTGGGGAAGATCGTATTAGTGGAGTGGCTATAAAATATAAAAATGATCTGATCAATCAGTTTGTATTTACCCATGGTTATTTTTATAAAAAAGAAATTAAAGACTATACGAATTTACCATTTAGTGAAGCTGACAAGAAATTTTTAAGGTTATGTTTAACATCAGTAAAAAAGCAAGCAGCAGATGGCTCATCTGAACCTCCATATCAATTTACTTATAATACAGGTAGCGATTCTGTAAACCCAAAAGAAATTGTTCCTCCGACTGATTGCTTTGCCCAGGATCATTGGGGATATTATAATAAAAGCGCAATAGTTGATATTTACCAGGCCACGCCAACTAAGGAAATATTAAAAAGCTTAATGGTAAATGCCAATACTAACAGGAATGTTTCTCCTGGTACTGCAAAACTGGGATTAATTAAATCCATAAAAAACCCTTCAGGCGGAGAAGTGACTTATGAGTATGAGCAAAACTCACAAGAAGTAACTATAAACCAGCAAGTGTCCACCCTACTTACCGAAGGTGTAAAAGTAAATACAGTAAAACAATATGACGGCATTAATCATAGCAATGATATCATTACTAAATATGCTTATATACAGGGAAATGGTAAACCTTCTTTATGGGGATATGAAGCTCCTGTGTATAATATATATAGGGAAATCCAAGTAGTTAAGGATATGAATAAGTATGATTATGGTGGAGTAATGGTAACTGACAAGACAGGTGCTTTAGCTAAAGGGTTTACTAAATCTGTTGTACAAAGGGTTGCAAAAAGAGCCATTCAAAAAGCCATGATGGCCCAAGGTGTAACGGTTGGAAGTGCTGTGGTAGGAGCATCGTTTGCTTTTGCCTATGCCTGGGTGGTAGGAAAAATGATAGAAGGAATTTTTGCCTTGGTTGACCCTTATGATTATGAGCATAATAATAGTTACCAGTTTTATCCATTAAATTATAATAATGCAATTGGTACACATATATCAAGGGTAGAAATAAGCAATAGTTCACTTGCAGGCGGCACAGGAAAAATTGTCCAGGAGTTTTCTAAACCTGTGAATATGGCTGCTGAAATTGCAAGTAATAATTTTCCTTATAGTGATAAACAACGTTATGCTGGCTGGGAATTTGACCAATTAAAAAAAGAAATGGTTTATGATAATACCAATAAGCTGATCAATGAAAAAACATACAATTATACTACAATTAAAACACCTCTTAATAATGCCAGTTTTCAGAGTTATAAGGTAGAACCTAATTATTTGCGTTCAGGAAGATGGGAATACTTTACATATACTATTCCTGTTTCAGATTTAACAGGGGATTTCTATTATCCTTTAACAGGAAGAACTCAACTGGATTCTGTAACACAGAAAACATATAGTAAAGCAAATATTGTTTCAGAAACCAATTCATCTATAAAGTATGATGATCATTATTTACCAAAAATCAGTACTGTTACAAAAAGCAATGGCGATAAAATTATTACAAAAACTTATTATGCCAATGACTATGACCCTTCAGTGAGTAAAGGAATAAAATTATTAAAGAATAAAAATGCTTTTGCAACTCCTATCTCTACAGAAACCTGGTTGAAAAAGGCGGTTACAAATCAAGAATTCTTAATTGATGCCTCTATAAATGAATATGCTATATTGCTTAATGGAGATATTAAAGTAACTAACGTATACGAATTAGAAAACAAGCAACCAATACCATATAATACTATCCTTTCTCAAAATGCTTTTAGCTTGGTTAGAAATGCCCAATACTTTGTTAAGCAAAAAGAATTTACCTATGATAACAATAGTAATGTAATTCAATCAGTTTTTAAGGCAGGCGAAACCATCTCCAATATATTTGATTATGATAACAAGCTGATCACTGCTACAGCTACCAATGCTAAAATAACAGAAATTGCTTTTTCTTCTTTTGAAGGAACAAATAAAGGCAACTGGGTTTATAACCAGCAAAATTGTATTAAAAACGGAACAACGATAACTGGAAATATTTGTTATTCCTTACCTAATGCAAATATTTCTTCAAACCTTGTAATTAGCCGTAATCATATCCTTTCATTCTGGGCTACAGGAAATGTAAATGTAACTGGTACTGTTACGCTTACTAAATCGGGGCCGATAGTAGATGGCTGGAAATATTATGAGTATACAGTGAATCAAGGCTCTCAAAGTCCTTCATTGTCAGGTACAGGTTTAATTGATGAACTAAGACTTTACCCTTCCAATGCAAAAATAGTTAGTACCACTTACGATCCTGTAAAAGGAAAGACTTCAGAATGTGATATGAATAATCGTATTGCTTATTATGAATATGATGGATTAGGAAGGATAACCAAAATAAGGGATGAAAATAAAAATGTGGTTAAAACATATCAATATCATTTTAAAGGCCAGTAATAATTTATCCTTTAAAGTATATGACAAGATAATTATACTATTTATGAAAAAAATATTTCTTATTATTTTAACCATATTTGCTTCACAGCTTTCTTTTTCGCAAGTATATATTTATGGCCCAAACTATGCAGATCCAAATCAGGTTGTAAAATATTCAGTACTTTTTGATATTCCTGTCGATCCTTTTTCAGTATCGTGGCATATTGCAGGGGGTGTTTTTCTTAATATAGACCCTATTGGAGCTTTAGATGAAGATCAGCCTTACGATATCACTGATCTTCCCCCCAATGAATCTTTCCCAGGGTATGTTCAGAAATTTGATATAACAATACAATGGGGCGCTGGGCCTTATGGTAGTTTTGATGTGTATGATATGAACAGTGTTCAGTCTGGAGGATATAATGTAACTATAGGAACACCTCCGCTTTTAGGTGGCAATATATCGTCAAATATCAATTATTTTAATAATCAAAATAAACCTGTAATCAGCACTTTTGTAACTGCTTCAGGTGGCGCATGTAATGGAGCATATGTTTATACCTGGGAATATACTATTGGAAATAATATATGGCAAGCTTTTGGCAATGGGAAAGATTTTCCTGTAAACCCTTTTAATTACACAGACAACACCTCTTTTAGAAGAAAAGCCAAATGTGCTAATGATAGTGCTTATTCCAACTGTTTATTTATTACTTACCTATCCCCGTTCGATGAAGATAAAAATTATGTCAGAGTAAATGATATTTTAATTCCAGGGGTTAAGGGACTGCCACAAGCAGATGTTTTGCCAACAGGAGATAAGATTCAAACTACTACTTATTATGATGGATTATCACGCCCAATACAAACTATAAGTAAAGAAACCAGTGAACTGCAACCAAATGTATGGGGAGATATGACCAGCTTTGTTGAATATGACGCAGCAGGAAGAAGTACTAAATCTTTTATACCCTACCCTACAACGAGTACAGTTGGAAAATATAAAGAAAATGCAAAAACGGAACAACAGGCATTTGTCAGCAGTACTTATGGAGAAGCAATTAATATGCCTACTTATTCATCCATAACATTTGACAATTCACCATTGAATATGCCAGTAAATGCAAAAGCTCCAGGTGCTGGATGGGGAGGTAATGCGGCTTATTTGGGTGATAGTTACCAGTATGAATTTAATACTGTAGCAGAAGATATTAAGATATGGAAAATTGATTTTTTAGATAATTCTATACCAGCAATAAATGGTGTATATCCTACAGGCAAATTATATAAAAGTATTTTAACAGATGATAAAGGCAAAAAAGTTTACGAGTATAAAGATTTTTCAGGCAATATTATTTTAAAGAAAGTACAATTAAGTGATGTTGTTGCTGACAATAGCTATGATGGCTGGCTGTGTACTTATTATGTATATGATGATTTAGATCAATTGCGTTCTACCATTACTCCCAAAGCTGTTACCTATTTAAGACAACATGCCTGGGCATTTGCAAACCTGGATGTGTATAATGAATTGTGTTTTTACAATCATCACGATGAAAGGGGAAGAACAATCGTTAAGCATTCAGCAGGTGCTGGTGAAGTGCATTTGGTATATGATAAAAGGGACAGGCTGGTATTAAGCCAGGATGAAAATCAGCGCAAACGTACCATTAAGCAATGGAGCTTTTATTTGTACGATAAGGAGAACAGGCAAATTGTTTCAGGTTTATTAAATAACAATACCGTAGATAGGATCCAATACCAGAATTATGCAAATACACTCAATAACGATGATATCCAATTAACACTTTATACAGGGCAGAATGAAAATATAATAGCCCATAACCCTGTTGCAGGAAAAGCAGGTTTGGGACTAAACTATACGAATCTTATAATAAATACTGTCAGCCATTATGATAATTATAATTATACAGGAGTAAAACCTTTTAATGCCAGTTTTAGCTTTGCTCCTACAAATAATTTGTATGTACAACCTACCCAAAAAACACTTAGGGTATACGGCATGGTTACGGGATCAAAAGTAAGGGTGATTGATAGTAAGTATGATGACAATTTACCCGCCAATGATCAGTTTATAACCACTACTGCTTATTTTGATGAAAAAGGCAGACCGCTACAAGGGCTTACTGGTAATATAAAGGGCGGCACTGATTATGCAACGATGCAGTACGATTATGCTGGCAAAACCTTAAGCATTTGTGAAAAGCAAAATTTTACGGGTACTAGCTTCATTGATTTTGCTACTATATCAAAATTTGAATACAATAAAATCGGACAGGTAACCACATTATCTAAAAAATATCATACCCAGGCATACAAAAAAATTGTAAGCTATACTTACGACCCAATGGGACGGATAAAGATTAAAAAACTATCTCCAGATTTTAATGCAGGTGCTGGTATCGAAAGCCTGCAATATGATTATAATGTAAATGGATTGCTGACTGGTATTAATAAGGATTATGCATTAAGCAATTCATCTTTGGCACAATGGGATCATTATTTTGGAATGTATTTAGGTTATGATAATAAAGATGCAAAATTTGCAGCCGCACAATTCAATGGCAACCTTACAGGGATTATCTGGAAAGGTCAGGGAGATAATAATCCACGTAAATATAATTATGTATACGATAATGCCAGCAGGTTGATGGCTGCCAATTTTATGCAAAAAGAAAAACCTACTGATGCATTATGGGCAAATAGCACAGCTGATTTTTCTATGCTGGGTGTGCAGTATGATGAAAATGGCAACCTCTTATTCATGCAGCAGAAGGGAATTATTCCTGGTGTAAATACGCCAATATTAATTGATAAACTGACTTATACTTATCAAACCATCAGTGATGGAAAATGGTCAAATAAACTGGAGGGAATTGTAGATAATACCCCTAACTTAAATCAAAGCAATAACGGCTTATCAGGTGATTTTAAAGACGAAACTTATAATGTAGGCGGCCTGGATTATAAATATGATCATAATGGCAATATGGTAAGGGATAATAATAAAAAGATAAGGATTGGGGCTAATAATGGAATTGAATATAACTTTATGGACAAGCCTCAAAAAATTACCATTGAAGGAAAAAGCATTACAGAATTTATTTATGATGCAACAGGAAGCACATTGGGCAAAAAGATAACCAATACGCTTAATAATCAAATAACCACCACCTGGTACAATGGGGATTTTGTGTATGAAGAAATTGCTGTTAATCAAATTAAGCTGCAATATATTAATCATGAAGAAGGAAGGATAAGGGTATTCACTCCTGTTGTGCAGCCACGGGTAGTATTGGGCAATAATTTTGATTTACCTGGAGGACAAAAAGCAGTGTTTGAATTTTTTGTAAAAGATAACCTGCAAAATGTCCGTACTGTATTATCAGAAGAAACACATTTGGAGCATCATAATGCTACCATGGAAATTGCAGATGCGAATGTAAAATTTTATGAAGAAGCTACTTTTGGAAAATCGGGTGCAAACAATATGCCCCTGCCTGGTAATGAAGTAGTAGCTACCAGGATTACCAAGGCTGATGACCCTATAGCAAAAGACTGGGCAAGCGCAGGCGGAATAAAAGTATCCAAGCTAACTGCTGCTGCCAACGCTGTTGGCCCCAATATGATGCTTAAAGTAATGGCTGGCGATAAGCTGCACTTAAATGTTGATTATTATTACAATCAACCCGTAAATAATGGTAATAATTCTATTTTATCGCAAATCACCACTGCATTAACCAGCCTGATAGGAAATGGTGTACAAAGCAGTACAGCTATCAAAGGTTCTTCAACTGTTATCGGTACAAATTTAAATAATATAGGCAGCCCTTTAGGTCAGTTTTTACAAACGCAAAATAATAATACAGTTACCACGCCAAGGGCTTATTTGAACTATATATTCTTTGATGAGAACTTTAAATTTGTACCTTATGATGCAGTGACTGGATTAGGCAGCTATAGTGCAGCAGTAGCCCAGCCAGGCAATGGCAAGCATATACAGGTAAGTAATGTTAAAGCCCCTAAAAATGGTTATGCATTTGTATACCTTAGTAATAGCAGCAATATTAATGTGTACTTTGATAATTTGGATATTGTACATGAAAGAGGCAGGCTTGTTGAAGAAAATACATATTATCCATACGGGCTTAAAATAAAAAGTATCAGTGGCAAAGCTTTTGGAAAATTGGAGAATAAAAAGGGTTACCAGGGAGATTATAGCGAAGAAGATGCTGAAACTGGTTGGAATGAATTTGATTTAAGGATGTACAATGCACAGATTGGAAGATGGAATAGTACTGATCCGTATGAACAATATGCCAGCCCTTATCTGGCAATGAGCAACGACCCTGCAAACCATATAGATCCAGATGGAGGTTTTACAGGATGGATTGGAACAGCCGTTGGCGCAGCAACCTTTGGAACAGCAGCATACTTAATTGCAAAGAATAATGGTATTAGTGGTGCTGGATTAGCAGGCATAACGGTAGGAGCTACTGCTTTAGGGGCTGGAGTAGGTTATGCTGTTAATATGGCTCAGTTTAGCGACCAGTATGGTAATTTTGGTGCACACTTTAGAGCATTCTATGAAGGAGTTTTTGGAGGAAATAAAGATTATGTAGATACAAGATTTAATGGAGACAATAACCGTTTGAATCAATATACAACACAGGTGGATGTGCCAAATATTTGGGGAAGTGGTGGAGGGGGTAATACTGGGAATCCTATAGATGTTGTTAGTACGAATCCAACGCCACAAATACCTACAGCTAATATTAAAAGAATTTTAAGCGGTATAGAACCAACAATACAAGTAACCCGAGAATTAACTATGCCTTCCTTGGCAAAGCGATTTTCACCAAATGCACCAAGCCGCAGAGTAATTAAAAAAACAAAAGTTCAAAATATACCATTTAGCTTTTGTGCTGATTCTCCTATGTCTGCTTCTTATTCTTCTCCAACAGTATCTGATGAACAATTTGCGGCAGTTGGTATGTTAGAAAGACAGGTGAGAAAATTAATGCAGCCTGGAGATAAAATTTCCAGTGGCACATTAACCCAAACAGCAGATTTGAGAGGTAATGTTGATGGCAGCAGTTTTATCCCAAATACTGGCGGTGCATATGAGAATTTCAACCCTGTTACAGGAAGAAGAGTGGATGGAAGCTGGCGCAATGGTTTGCAGCAAAGGGCAATAAATAGTGTAGGTAATACCCTTGCACAAAATTATAGTTCACAAACCAGTGGTATGGCCAAGATGCTTTCCAGGCGATTAGGCGCTAATATTAGTGCTGCTTATAATTATGCAGACCCTGGTTCCTGCAGGTATAGATTTAGAGGAAACATACAAAGAACTATTGTAACTTGGAAATGGAAATAAAAGAACAAAAATGAAAATTTTAATATTATTATTGGCTGTAACTACTGCTTCTACAAACTTTAAAAGCTGTAGTAAGAATAAGATTGAAAAATGTAATACTGATGAGAATGCAATAATATGGGATGCAAAAAAAAAATTGAAATGGGAAGATTTCCAGGGAATAGCAGAAAGAGATTCCAAATATGGAGCTATTTCATCTGTAAGATTGCAATTACATTATAAATTAAAAGATGGTTATTTGAAAGGATTTACTGTTTGTTGCCTTTTTTTTAAAAATGAATCTTGGACTACAGATAATAGAGAATACGGGTTAAGCCATGAACAAAAGCATTTTGACATTGGGGAAATTCAAGCAAGAATACTCAGAAAAGAATTAGCAAGCATTAATAAAAGAATAGAATACATTAATTATAAAATTATAGACTCTATAGTTAATAATGCATATATAAAATTAAAGGACATGCAAACTGAGTATGATGAGCAAACTAGCCATTCACTTTATTATGATGGTCAGGAAAAGTGGGATGCAAAAATTCAGGTAATGTTAGATAGTTTAAAAGAATATAAATAAATAGATTTTTTACTTTTCCAGTAATTCTGTTATGAAGTTTTTAATATTATTATTAACTGTAACTACAACTTCTGCAAATTTTAAAAGCTGTAGTAAGGATAAGATTGAAAAGTGTAAAAGCGATGAAAACATCATTGTATGGAGTGAAAAAAATAAGTTAACATGGAAAGATTTTATTGGTAAGATAAAAACCGATTCTAAATACGCTGCTGAATCGGCTATCACCCTTAAACTTAATTATAATTTAAAAAACGATTTTCTAGCTAAGTTTAATGCTTGCTGTTTATTTTTTAAAATGAAGCATGGACTAAAGATAATGCAGATGAATACGGCTTGAATCATGAACAAAAACATTTTGACATAGGAGAAATTCACGCAAGATTACTTAGGCGAGAATTAACAAATTTTAGAAAAGAGAAAAAATATGCTACTACAAAAATTATAGATTCTATTTACAGGATTTTTTACAAGGATATGAACATTATGCAAATAGAATACGATGAGCAAACCAGCCATTCGCTTTATTATGATGGTCAGGAAAGATGGGATGCAAAAATTCAGACAATGTTAGATAGTTTAAAAGAGTATAGGTAAAGAAATATTACCTGTAAAAAAGTTATTTGAAATATGGAAACTAACTGCATCAATTGCTCAATAAAGGTATGTGGTACAAGTGAGTGACACAACAATGATGATAGCAGTACAAATGCTTGTCCCAAAGAAAAAATACCAATAGGGCAGTTTTTACAAACACAAAATAATAATACAGTTACCACGCCAAGGGCTTATTTGAACTATATATTCTTTGATGAGAACTTTAAATTTGTACCTTACGATGCAGTAACTGGATTAGGCAGCTATAGCGCAGCAGTAGCACAACCAGGCAATGGTAAGCACATACAGGTAAGCAATGTTAAAGCCCCTAAAAATGGTTATGCGTTTATATACCTTAGTAACAGCAGCAATATCAATGTGTATTTTGATAACCTGGATATTGTACATGAACGTAGCAGGCTGGTTGAGGAAAATACATATTATCCTTATGGGCTTAAAATAAAAAGCATTAGCGGCAAAGCTTTTGGTAAGCTGGAAAATAAAAAAGGTTACCAGGGAGATTATAGCGAAGAAGATACTGAAACAGGCTGGAATGAATTTGATTTAAGAATGTACAATGCACAAATTGGAAGGTGGAATAGTGCTGATCCTTATGAACAATATGCCAGTCCATATTTGGCAATGGGTAACAACCCTGCAAATTTAGTAGATCCTGATGGAGGTTTTAGCTTAGATTTTGGTACATTAGGAGATATTACAGGAAGTGTTTTAGGCGATAGGTTATTATCAGCAGGTGCAGGTGCATTGATTGGTTATGGAGTGGATAAGCTTACAGGAGGTAAAGGGTGGAAGGGTGCTGCAATTGGGGCAGGTGCAGGCTTTGGAGCCACGTTTATACCGCCGATTAATTTTGGAAATATTGGTAATGCTTTGAGCAAGGCAGGATCAAATATAATCCAAGGAGCAGGTATAGTTGCGAATGCTGTAGGTAATTCATATGCAATGTATGCAAGCTATAATAATTCATTAACAAATAATGGCTTAGTAAGAAAGGACGGAAGTATACTATTTGCAAACCAAAACCAAGCATATAGCTGGATGTTTTTGCAATCTATTTCAAACAATTATAGAGAAGAATTTGGTGTTATTTTAAAAAACTCCGTTTTGGTTCTACCAAGTTACAAAAATACTTCTTCAGAAAGTACTCCTGAAAACTATGGATATAGCTGGAAAGATGGTAATATTTATGATCCTGTAAGTAAAACTACCTTATCTACTATAGCTACTATTCATACTCATTTAAACCCTGATCCATATTATTACAATGCTCCTAATGGTGCTGATCAAGCTTATTTTTCATCAAAAACGCCTAACAAACCTTTTTTAACAATGGCTAAAAATGGATATGTTTATGGAATGTATGGGAAATATGTAAATGGCGTAGCTGAGACAAAAGAAATTGCATTTGATCGAGGTGGGATACCAAGGGTTACTAATACTGCGATTATGAAAAACTTTGCTCTCAGAGAATATTTGCAATGGTATATGAAAAATATAGCTAAATAAAAAAAGCAATCATCGTTATGAAAAAAACATTAATAAATTTCTACATAATATTCGTTATTTTTCTCTTTGCAATTTTTTCTTGTAAAGAGAATAATAAGAACAATCAATCTAACCAAAATGAATTTGTATCTACTTCTTCTTACTACAAACCTTCAAAATTATTAGATAGTCTGGCAGGTGTCTTTTTAGACACTTCAAAATGTAAAGATTGTATTAATGAAGTATTCATTGATAAAGTTTATGATTGGCAAATCTTCATTACATTTAGATCAATACCTTATGAAGAAAAATATCAAAACAACTACCTTAATAAAAGAAATCCTTTATTTTATTTTATCAAAAATGATCAAAAGTTCTTTATTATCACTGGAACTGAAGATTATATAATTACTGATCAGCAATATTCCAAGAAGTTATCTTACTCAGATAAAAATAGAACCACCGGTGAAATGGAACTAATTATTAAATTCAAAATTTTCGAAGATTCTATTCACATGCTAAGAGTCGCAGGAGGGGCATTTTGTCCGGAGATGAACCAAGATGCACTGCCTCCTGATGATAGCATTCCATCATTTGATCCAAATGATTATCGTTGATATTAATAAAACTTAGTAATCGTGAAATCATTTTTTAAAATACTTTTTCTCACCATAGTAATTTTTGGTTGTGATAATCAAAAAAAAAATAAAAGTCCTCAATTTGTTGAAAAACCAGACTTTATTATACCAAAAGACACAAGTTCTTTATATTATCCATTAGACTCTTTCTCTTTTGTGCTAGATAATAGCCGTAGTGATTCTTTCTTGAAAGCTATGTATTCCGAAGTTCTTTTCAATCTTCATGAACCCATCCTTTATAATTATACAGGACAATACGAAGTTATTAGATTTTTATGGATGCGCCCCTTTGATAATCCTATAGTGGTAAGAATGAATAAAATAAGGAAGGATGTATATATAAATATTAAAGAGTTAGGAAAAAAATACTATGATGATAGTGAGAGCTATACCTATGTAACTAAATTAGATACTACTTTAGTATTAAACAATGAAAAATGGCAAGATATTACAACATCATTTACAGAGAATAATTTTTGGAAAGTTTCTACTTATGAGGATTTTGACAATTATAAAGATTTTACTTGTTGGGTCTTAGAAGCTAAATTAGAAAATAGGTATCGTTGCATTAATAAACTATATACTGATACTATTTCTTTAAACAAATATGTATCAGCAAAAAAATTATTTGATATTGGCAATAGTGTTATATCGATGAAAAATAGTAGAGGGTTAACTAATTAAAATTTGTTTGAAATATCAGCCATACATAATTTGCTCAATAAAGGTATGCGGTACAACACACAGTTGTAAATACTAAAGAAGTATAATGCAAGAAGTGAGCTACCCTTGAATTAAATTTTATTTTTAAAAGAGATTCAACAAGATTAGGTTGGATAAGATACAAGGCTGAAACAATTATAAGAAATAGAGCTAACGTTGTAAATACTAAATTAGTAGGGGTGTAATTTTTAATCTTCCTAAATCTAGAGTCAGGTATTTTATGATCTTCTTCATGATAAAAAATCTGTTGTAATATGCTTAATTCGATTAATCTTAATAATTCATCTTTTGAGCTTATGTCTGGTTTTTCTTCTTCTTTAAAAGTTGCCAAAGAAATATTCAAAAAATGTAAATCATTTCCTTTATAACTGGTGCTATATGTTTTTAAAATATTACTTTTCCCTGATCCGTATGGGCCATTTAAAGCAATGTTCTTTATATCCAGTTTTTTTCTATTAGCTAATGCCCATTCCAATGATTTCTTGTAGTCATTTTCTATATCTGCATTATTTATCGGTGAGAGCGAATTATATGGTAATTCCTCATTTTCTTTATTTTAAAGTTTTTTAGATAGATTCTGTAACCAGTTTATAATCCTCTTCAAAAAATCATGTACTTTAGTTTTCATAAATTTTCTAGCTATTAGGTTGGTATTTAAGTAAAGCACAAAAAACAATATTGGCTATAAGATTTATAGATAATATATAATTTTAAGGCTTTTATCTGCATTATTCCAAAGGTCTACAACTTTGTTATGTAGAGCTTGTTCTATAATTGAAAATAGCTATTATTTAATAAAGGTATAATACTGAAAAATGGTTGTTAAAAACTGCTAAGAAGTATTATAGTAAAAGATTTGACAGAAGTTTGATGAAACACGTTTCATCAAACTTTTATTTTTTATGAACATTTCAAAAAAAAGCGATGCTGGTCATGTGGGCAGCTGAAGGTAATTGGCTGGGGAAAACGCCATGGTAAACAAAGATTTAAGTGCAAAAATTGCGGGATTTTATTTACCTCTAACAGGAAAGAACAGCGTATAAAAAATCGGTTTACCTGGTTTAAAAAATGGGTATTGGAACGACAAACTTATAAGACATTATCAAGGGACAGTGGTTATTCAATAGATACACTTCAACGAACATTTTATACGCTACTTGAGCAAGCGCCTCAGATAAAAATTATTAAAAGAGGCCAGGTAAATCTTAGAATAGATGCTACTTATTTTAAAAAAGTTTTGTTTATTGGCTTACCAGGATGATTTAGATGGATATACACAGCTTATCAGATTTTCTGATGGAGAACATTATGTAGAAATTAAAGAGGATTTAGATAACCTTATTCGCTTAGGATTACAATTAGAAAGTATTACCACCGATGGCCATAAAAGCATATTAAAAGCAATCAAAAAATCTATATCTGATGTTAAAGTGCAGCGTTGCCTTGTCCATATCCAGCGTATGTGCCTGTTGTGGCTTACACGCTTATCCCAAGCATGAATCAGGCCAGCAACTTCGAGGTTTAATTTTAATGCTGTTGAGAATAAAAACACACAATGATAAGTTGTTTTGGATTAAACAACTTGATAACTGGTATGTAATACATAAGGTATATATTAATGAGAAAACATTTAAGGAAAATTTAAAAGATATTGGTACACTCACAAATTATTAAGGCGATCCTATTTTACCATAAAAAGAGCTTTACCTAATATGTTTCATTACTTATCTAACCCAAAAATACCTCATACAACAAATGGCATAGAAGGTTACTTTAGCCATTTAAAAAATCATTTAGATTTACACAGGGGTCTTACTCCAAAAAACAGAATCAACTTTATTAAGTGGTATGTATATTTTTCTAACAAAAATGAGTTTTAAAGCCATTGGGCTTACCAGAAAATGCATAAAAAAGAGCAGCAAAACGCTGCTCTTTTTCAGTATAAGCTCTAATCTTATTGCTGATAAGTTGGTCTCCACCAGAGCTTATTTCCTCTTCAGATTAGATGACGCATTATAAGAATTTTCTTGGAAAAATCCACCAACCATTTTTCAGTACATTACCTGAAAATCTCTTGGTCATATATTCCATAGCTTTCTGTTCAAGCTCATCTTTTGTGCTAATCCTGTATTGTGTCATCCAATCATCTAGCTCGCTTCGTTTAAAATAAAGCTTTTTACTTTGTTTAAAATGCGGGATACTTCTGCTAGCGGTTTTCTTATATAGCCCTGACTTAGATAGGTTTATATATTTAGTAGCTTCCGTAAAGGTTAAAACTTCATTTACAGGTGCAGGTATGGGCTCATTTTTTACCTTAGGAATATTTTTAAGAAGGTTTTCTATTGAATTGAGTTTTTGGATAATAATTTCGAAGGGATTTTCCATATTCAATATTTTTAATACAATTTAATCAAGAATTTATATTAAAAATTACTCTAAGAATATATTTTCTACCAATCAGAATTTCAAATCAACTATATATTTAATAAGTAAAGGGCAGTTTAACTCCTCCCGCCATCTTCAACAACCTCCCTTACTACCCCCTTATCTTTAGAAATAGTTTTTTCCATTTCTGTGTTTTGTTTATAAATCCCAGATTATATGCCCAGATAATAAAAATAATCAGAACTCAGTATTTCTGTTATCCTATACTATTATGGCATTACTTAAAAGTTTTAGCATTGTTTTAACATAAAAACAAAAAAGCCTTGAAAGCGTTAACTATCAAGACTTTATAAATGTTAGTTGTGACCGCGTTAGGATTCAAACCTAAAACCTTCTGATCCGTAGAACGCTGAATACACTTTTAATTTTTTACAATCGATGCCTGTGGCGGCTTTCATAAATAATAAAAATCGAAAATTTCAATACCTTGTTAACGGTATTAACTATTTTGTTAGAGGCAAAATGAAACCTTGAAAATATTGACAGCAAAGGCCTCTACCCTATTTTTAATTTATGTTTTAAATCTTTTAATTCTGTAAAAATTTTAGATAGACTTTCTTCATCATTAATATAAATTTCTCCCTTATTCAACAATAACCAATTGGCACTGAATCCTGCTTTCTTACATAATAAAATACACATTTCAACGGATGGGCCATTGGTACCATTCATTATTTTATAAAGGGCCATATAGCCAACATTAAGTTTTCTGGATGCAACTTTTATATGGCTAATGTTATTTTCAGCCATGTAATATTTTACAGCTGCAATAAAATTTTCTTGATATGTTCTTACTTTTTTGGGCATTATTTCTTTTTGCAATACTGTCTAAAATTTTCAATGGTACCACCGTAATTACTAGCTTTAGCTTTGTTATAAGCCTCTCCTTCATTTTCCCCACACCATTCACCATGATAATTACCCTGATTGTCTTCACACTGCCAACAACCGCTTGTATCAGTTTTTTTACAACTTATAGATAATGCAATAATGCAAATCAAACCGAATAGTATTTTTTTCATAATGGTATTATGTTTCTTAATTATTGAATAGATGCTAAATCATTAGCTATTGCTTGTTCATCGTATAATGTTAATGTACCATTTCTTAAAGCTGAATAATATTCACGACCTAATTTCAATGCTAATTGTTTATTATTATCTCGTAAAGCTAATTGATAGTCTTCTTTAAGTTTTGATACTTTAGTAGTATGAGATTTTGATGCTCGAAAAAAATAATATATAATAATTATAGCTATAATCACTAGAACAGCTACAAAAATGTAAAGTCTAATTTGCCGATCCATAATAGTATTTTTACGTTATATTTTATTAGTATAATTACTTTTTTTAATTCAAAAATAGGATTTTACATTTGCAGCAATAAAATTTTTGCGTTCGCATTGCGGGTTAAGAAAACGACTAACTTTTTTAACAAGCCTAGCAAATATGAGCGCTCATGCTTTGGCGTGGGCTTTAGTATTTGGGCTTGTGGGTATTAGTCGTACCTCTTAACCGATGCTAATTGTCTGCGCCATTTTTTTATTCACACTTTACTAAACATTTTAGCAAAAATCTTATTTTCGATTTTTAATCCCATAAATCCAATATAATGAAAACAAAAAAAAACAAATCTGCTATTTCCGTTTGTTTAAAAATTCGTCGAAAAGCCGGTCTTTTTCCTCCTTTATCGCCTTCTTCGTATCGCCGGATACTAAGCTCACTGAAATTCCTTTCACATCAGCGGCAAGATTATCAACAATAACACGCAAGACATTCAATTCTGCTTGTTGGGATATGACTGTTTCATATAAATAACTAATCGATTTATTAATATCTACTTCAACATCTATATTTTGATGTGATAAATTATTCACATCAAAATCAAACAACTCCTTTATTTTATAAATATTTTTATGAGATATAGGAGTTTTGCCCCCCTCCATTTTATTTACTAATTCCCTTGACACGCTTAACTTTTCAGCTAATTCATCTTGTGTTAGTTTAAACTTCTTTCTTATAAATTTTATAGCATTTTCCACTTTAGTTATTTTGTTTGTGAAAAAAATATCACAAATCATTTGGAAATGTGAAATTATATTCACATTTTTGTATTCACAATGACAAACGACATGACAAATATAATGCCAGCAGGCAAGGTAGCAAAAAAACAACAAAACTTAAACAAGAGGTATTGCAGGTTATCAACTGTACCAGTCACAGGCTTGTAATTGCATTTGCCATGGGCGTAGGCGAAGAAGCTGTAAAAAAATATATTAGAAATAATGACCCTAAACTTACGCAGTATGCACCCTTACAAGTCATTAAAAATATCATGAATGTTTCAAATGAAAGTGAGTTGTTAACTGAAAACTAGTAACTAATGATACCTCAAAAAATAATTAATGAAGTAATTGAACTCCAAGCGTGGGCTATGGTGTTTAACGAAAAAGCCACGAGGCTAAGAAGTGAACTGGAGCGTTTCTACGCACCAGCTCCTAAAAGGGGGAAGAAAAAAATATTATCTGCCCAGCAAGAAGCTGCCCTAATAACTAAACGTAGACAAAGCATTCTTAAAGCCAATAAAAATAAATTTTAATCACTCAAAAAATCAACCCAATGAACAATTACGAAGTATTACAATTTGACCACTACACAACAAATGTAATTTGGATTTTCTTCTGCATTATAATAATATTTTCCTTAATCCTTTTTTTTAAGCTAATGATTTCTAAAAAGAAAAATATAAAAGAAGTGAGTCCGGATGTTTTGGAGAAGGCTTACAAAAATGATTTTAAAAATGCTGCAGAACGAATTAGTAAATCCGAAAACCAATGGCAGTTAGACAATGCAGTTTATTCTATTAGCAGGTTTCAAAAAACTTATTCCAAAGTAAAAGATAGATTATCACTCGATCAAGATGTAAATAAATTAATAAAGATATGGGATAACAGAAAAGAATCAATTGAATTAACCCAATCTCTTTTTTCACCTCAGTTTTCATAGGTTAGGCACGGATATACCCTGCGGTGTTTCTACACCAGCAGGTTTATTTTAAAAAGTTCTTTAATCAAATATAGGTATATGGAAAATCAGGTTAGATAAGGACCTGTGGACAGGGAGGGCAATTACTGTTTCGTAAACTAAAAAGCCCTCCCAAATTTTACAATCAATGGCAACAATTTTCCTAACAATAAAACAAAATCAAAATGAAGCAAGCAAACATTTTAAAGTTTGGCCCAGGTGATGAAGAAGAAGATGACGATGATAATGCCTGAATTGAAAGTACAGAACAAGGATTTTAAAATTAAAAGTCGGTTCATGGCCGGCTTTTTTTCTCTAAAGCAATTATTCATTAACAATAAAAAAGCAGGCGCTACAAACACCTGCTTTAAAAAAGAAAATTTAATATGAGTACAAAAGTAGAACAAAAAGTATCAATAATCCAAAAATTAGATACTACTTCCCCCACTCAAATTGTAAACCTTCCTGAAGTAGCAGACAGATTTAAAAAACTGTATGTAACATTCAATGGTAAAAGTGGAGAAAAATATTATGAAGCAGAGAAATTTCACTTTGCAAAATTGCTACAGGAAAATGCCAAGCTCGCTGAATGCAGCAAGTTAAGTTTATATGGCTGCTTTTTAGATGTAGCAGTAAACGGGTTAAGCTTCGATCCAACTATGAAGCATGTTTACTTAGTTCCTTATAATGTAAAAAAAGGTGATAATAACTGGGAAAAAAGAGCACAGCTACAAATAAGCGGCCAGGGTGAATTATTACTACGCATGCAGCAAGGCCAGATTAAATATGCCGACAACCCGGTATTGGTGTATGAAGGTGATATTTTTAAAACTGGTACCCGTAATGGTCAATTATTCGTAGACCATGAAGCGACCATACCTCGCAAAAGCGATACTATCATTGCATGCTATTTACGAATAACACGTAATGATGATAGCGCAGATTATAAAGTACTGACAATGCCAGAAATTGAGAAGCTGCGCAAATTTTCCAAAGACCCCAATAGTAAAGCCTGGACAGATGGATTACCGGGAATGGTGCAGGCCAAAACAATTAAGCATGCATTTAAAAATTATCCCAAATTAAGAATACTGGAAAAATCAAAATTTACTGCCTTGGCATCCGATACAGTAGATGAAGATGCAGAAGTAGTGCATGAAGATATTTATGGATTAGATGAAGAAGCCAAACAAATTCAACAGCCGGCCACACAATCTGCAACAACTGCCTCACCTGTAGATGACAATTCTTTTGTTGAAGAAAAGCCGGCAGCGCCAACTAAAGGCAGATCATTTGATGACGATAATTTTTAACCCATTATTCACTATTAACTTTTTATAAAATGCAAGCAGAAAATAATCAAGTAGCAATTATCCAGAACTCCATTGAAGTTTTAAAAACTGGTCCGGAAATATTACAGGCCAGTCAAATTAAAAAAGATAAAGCCATACAGGTAGGTACCAATATATTAACTGCTATCCAGCAGGAAGGTATGAACCCTGAATTGGACGAGCGTTGTATGAATTATCTCAGCAATGTAAATACGGCTACTAAAACGATGAAAGAAAACAGGGCTGCAGTAACTCAAATTATGGATCAACTTAAAAAATGTATACAGAAGTTGAAAATGAACTTGATCCTAAAAAAGCCGGTACCATCCCATCGCAAATACAATCTCATCGTAATACCTATGCACAACAAGTAGCAGCCGAAAAAGAACGCAAACGCCGGGAAGCTGAACAAAAAGCAGCTAAGGATAAAGAAGCAATAGATCTACGGGCAGAGTGTGAAAAAAGGCTTTTTAATAAGTACAATGATTATTTGCGAGATATAAAAATAAAACTACAAACTGCTTTTAACAATATAACGCTAGAAACGATTGATGAAGTGAGTACAACTTTAAAGGGCTACCATCCAGCTTTAAAAGTTGAGGCACTTTCCAATTTCAATTTAGGGCTTTATGCAGCTCATCATACTGCAGATGATATAAAGACTTTTACAAACGAAATTATAAAATTGAAGCATGCCGAATATGCTAATAATTATGTTACAGAGCTTTCATTATACAGAGATGAATTAATTGATTTGCTGCCTTCTAAAAAATCTGAACTGGAAGAGAAAAAAAGACTTGCTGAGGAAAAGAAAATTTTGGAAGAAAAGGCAAAGAAAGATGCTGAAGCAAAAAAACGCCTTGAAGAAAATGAAGCCAGGCAAAAAAAGATGGAAGAAGAAAAAAAACAACGTGAAGCTGAAAACCAAAAAAAGATTGATACCCAGGCTGCCGAATCCAAAGCTACAGAAGAAACCAAGATTGATGTAAAAAAACAGGGCGATGCAACTATGGTCATGTTTGAAAAAGAAGTATCCACAGCCGAATTGGAAAATGGCCCGGAAGCAAGGCAAGGTTTTGAAATTACAGTACTTCATCCCGTTGGCTTCACAGAAATTTTTGCTATGTGGTTTGAGAAAGAAGGAAAGAATTTACCCATTGATAAAATTGGCAATACCAAACTTGACCAGATGAAAGCCTGGGCAGAAAAGTATGCTTTTAAAACAGGTACAAAAATCGAAAGCAAGTTTATTAAATACGAAGAGTCATTTAAGGCAGTAAACCGTAAAGCAAAATAATGCAAATCATTACCGATACAAATTACCGTGCATTCCCAGCTGTGAGTAACAGTGATCTTACTTGGTTGGAAGAATACTGGTTGCCGCAGCATATCATAATTGATTTAAGGAAGGCTTATGCCAATGGCACTTTGATTGATGCTATGATTACGGAGCCTGAAAAAGTCGATTATTTCAAATTAAGTGTACAGGGTGAAGATTACCAGTATAACGCTGATGAATTTGCAGCGGCTAAAGAAATGAAGAAAGCATTTTATAAAGATCCTTTTTGTGCAGCATTTGTGAAGCAGTGCAAATTCCAGCACATAAGTTACCAGCCCAATTTTAAAGTGAATTATGAAGGGTTTGAATTTACGGTGCCGGCCAAATGCAAATGGGATTTATTCCGGCCTGATATTGATTTGAGCGGCGATATAAAAAGTACTGCATGCACAACACAAAAACAAGTCGAAGAAGTTGTAAGGCATTTCGCTTATGATAGAAGCCGTGCCTGGTATATGGATCTGGAAAACCGTAGCAATGACATTTTAATTTTTATTTCAAAAGTGAATTTTAAAGTATTTAAGGTGCCGGTAAAACGCGATAGTTCCATTTACAGAGATGGGAAAACCAAGTACCAGGAAATTGCTTTTAAGTGGTGGTATTTATTTTCTGATTTAACAAAAAGTAGCTAAAATGTTTAACGCAGAATTTTTTCCTACTCCTCAAAATGTCATTGAACAAATGGGTATTGATTGTCATGGCAAAAATGTATTAGAGCCATCCGCAGGCAGTGGCAATATTGTGGAATGGTTAAATGCCAATGGTGCAAAAACCGTTTCTGCTTGTGAAATAAATGACAAATTGAGGGCAATACTAAATGGTAGATGCAACATTATTGGACATGACTTTCTAAAAGTAAAAGCTGATCATATTAGCCATATACAGCTAATAGTAATGAACCCACCATTTAGCAATGCTGCAAAGCATATTCTACATGCCTGGGAAATAGCCCCTGAAGGATGCGAAATAATAAGTTTATGTAACTGGGAAACCATAAAGAATAGCTATAGCAGTGAACGCCGACAACTTGAAGAAATAATTGATAATTATGGTGATGATAGTGTAAACCTTGGCAAATGCTTTAATACTGCAGAGCGCAAAACAAATGTTGAGGTGGGTTTGGTAAGATTATTCAAACCTGCTGTTTCCTCATCGTTTGATTATGATGGATTTTATTTAAACGAAGATGAAGAACCGCAGGAAAATGGCATAATAGCTCATAACGAAGTTAGGGCAATAGTTAATAGTTACCTAGCTGCTGTTAAATGTTTTGAAAGGCACCAGGCAATTGCGGACGAAATGAATAGATATACTTCCCTCGTTGGATATGGCAGCGGATTTAAGTTTAATGTTTCCTACAATAAGGATGTGGTAAGTAAAGAAGATTTTGCAAAAGGCATGCAACGCCAATGTTGGGAGTATGTTTTTGCAAAGATGAATATTCAAAAATGGGTAACGAGCGGAGTTATGAGAGATATAAATGAGTTTATAAATAATCGAAAAAATTACCCTTTCAGCATGAAAAATGTTTACCGGATGTTTGAGGTAATTGTCGGTACACGTGAACACACAATGAATCGGGCAATAGTGGAAGCAATTGATAATATTACAAAATATACGCATGAAAATCGCTATGGGCTGCCAGGATGGAAAACCAACGAAGGGCATCTGCTTAATAAAAAATTCATAATGGATTGGATGGTTGAATACTGGTGTAGTGGTTATAGCCTACGTCATGGCGGGCAATATGAAAAACTACAGGATTTAACGAAAGCCTTATGTTATGTAACAGGTAATAATTACGATCAGGTATCAACAATATATAGTGTTTTTAATAGGATGAAGCCTCAATTAACAACTAACCATTGGTATGACGCTGGCTTTTTTGAATTTAAGTTTTTTAAAAAAGGAACCATGCATATAAAATTTCAAAATGAATCTGACTGGGAAAGTATTAACCGGGCTTATGCAAAAATTAAAGGCCAAGTGCTGCCAGAAAAAATTTAAACAATGGTAGAAGTAATTATACATATCAATAATCGGAAAGTAATTAATATGAAAGAATTCCGAGAAGCTTTTAACCAGTTAAAAGATGGTAAGCACCTGGTAACTGTAAAAGATATGCGTAAACGTAGCATACCTCAAAATGCTTATTACTGGGGAGTAGTTGTACCAATGGTAAAAAAAGGGTTATATGATGCCGGATATGATGAAGTAACGACAAATGAAGATGCCCATGAAGTAATGAAGCATATCCATTTACGAAAGCGAATAGTGAGTAAGCAAACAGGCGATGTAATTGATATTTCTAACAGTAGCGCCAAATTATCGATACCCGAATTTAATATTTATATAGAAGCTATTTGCAAGTGGGCATCTGAATATTTAGGGATTGTTATCCCTTCGCCTAATGATCAGTTAATAGAGTTTGAACAGTGGCAAAATTCTATTGTTGAATCATGCGATTAAAAGAAGATGTGCGAAGCCTGTTTAAACCAGAAGTGCTTTATGGAAAACAAGGAGAGGAGATAAAGGTAATATCTAAACAGGGAGCTATGTGTATAGTGGAAAATACCAAAGGAGAACGGTTTCCTGTAAACATATCCGCTTTAACGGAAGATCCTATAGAATTAAAACCAGAAGCTGTACCAGATACAACAGCTGTTAAAAAACCAATTATTAACCGGGTGCCGGTATCAAAGAAGGCGGCACCCATAAATCAAAAATCACTTTTCGATGAGTAACGTAAAAATTAAAAAAGCAAAAATCAAAGATGACATTTTCCTGGAAGTAGAATATACCGAAGAACTCCCGGGCCATGGCAAAAAAGACATGAAATTAACCTGCACAGTACCGGTGCATCAAGATTTAAAAAATTCATTTAAAAAACTTGATAAGCATTTGGCCTTATTGTGTGAAGAAATTGATTTGCCTGCCAAAGTAAAAAATATTGATGAATGGGAGCCTGAGGAGATCTCTTCATTTGCTGTACGCGGGTTTACTATTGGCGGCAGTGATGATACAGAAGGTTGCACATTGGGCGGTATAAAATGGGGCATATATGGCTCCTTCAGTCTTAATACTCCTTTTCAAAAATATTCGACCAGTGAATATAAATATATAGATGCTTTAGCATCTGACATCCAGGCCTGCTTGTATGAAGTTGATGAATATTTATTTAAGGGAAAAAGAGCACCGGAACAACAATTGGCAATGGATTTTGATGATGCAGAAGAACAAGCCGGTGATGATGACCTTGATCTTGCCGAAATCGAAAACCCTAAACCAAAAAAAGGCCGTAAAAAGAAAACTGAAGAATAATAACTCATATTCAATAATACCAAAAATTCAAACAATTATTAATCACAAAAAAATATTCAATGAGTGAGTTTAAATTTTTAGAAGTAAAAAAAATTACTGCAGATGTTAATCAGCCACGTAAATTCTTTGATACATCTGCCATGACTGAACTGGTAGAAAGTATTAAAACCAATGGCGTATTGCAGCCAATATTGGTACGGCCAAAAGGGAAGGGATATATGCTTGTATGTGGTGAGCGCCGTTACCGGGCCACTAAAGAAGCTGGACTAACCGAAGTACCGGCAGTAATCCGGGAAATGACTGATGACGAAGCATTGGAAGCCCAGATAATTGAAAACCTGCAACGCAAAGATGTTCATCCCATGGAAGAAGCAGTAGCGTTTAACTCACTCATTGAAAATAAAAAATATTCGGTTATTGAAGTTGCGGCCAGGGTTGGTAAAAAAGATTGGTTTGTTAAACAGCGCCTGAAACTAAATGATTTAATCGAGCCATGGCAGCAAGTATTTTTCAGTAATAAAATGAGCCTGCAGGATGCGTTACAAATAGCGCCGTTATCTGTAATTGCACAAAAGGATTTATTTGACAATCAGAATAATGTTGATGAACCAAATTACCGTTTGGAGTTATCCTCCTGGATACTTAACAGGTATAAAGGAAATTTAAATGAAGCTTCTTTTGACTTATCAAATCCGCATATTGATATAAAAGCCGGGGCATGTATTAATTGCCAATTTAATACGGCGGCGGCCCAGCTCTTCCCGGATGATGACAAAAGTCCAAGGTGTACAAACATAATTTGCTTTAAAAATAAAAGTGATATCCACTTCATCGAAGAATTTGCAAAAGCAAAAGAAGATCCGGCAATGCTTTTTGTAAATGATGGATATAATGAAACTGACTATGTAAAAAAATTAAAAAAGGAAAGTTTACCGGTACTAAAGGAATACGACGATTTTAGGGAAATATCTGCACCCGAAAAACCTGACTGGGAGAACCATAAAAATGATTACGATGACGATGATACTGAAGAATTTATTAAAGAAGAATTTAAAAAGTCGGTAGCTGAATATGATAAAGATATAATTGCTTACAATAAAAAAATAGCATCCGGAAAATACAAAATGGCTTTTATTGTGGATGGCAATAATAAAGGCAAGTATATCTACATTGAATTACAAAAATCTGGCTCTCAAAAACAGGCTAAAGCAGCACTGGAAAATAACGGCGAAGTAACTGCCGAAGATATTGATGAAGAAATTGAACGGATTAAAAGCAGGGAAAAAGCGCTTTAAAGAATTAGACCAGGTCAAAGTATGGGATAACCTGAAGCCGCATTTTAACCCTCATGCCAATGCTTCTTTACTTAAAGAAGAATTTACACAAGTTGAAAGGGAAGCCATTGCATTTGCCATATTCAATAAGTTATCCTACAACGAGCGGGATAACTTCCGCAGCCTTTTTAAAATTAAGAAAGAAAATTTTTCCGATGTAGACGAAATCACTTTACGGCAAATGACCCGGTTTTTCTTCCTGGACACATTACCACCTGCTGTTATTTATAGCGGCTTTACTCCCGATGCTCTGGTTTGTTTAAAAGTGGCCGGTCAATACTTCCCTACTGTGCTTGAAGAGATAACTAATAAACAGAAAGTAGCTGCTGATAAAAGAGGCGTAAAAGTAGCTGCAAAAGTAAAATCCCTGCAGGAGCAAAAAAAGCAATTCAAAGCACCAAAAGAAAAGAAACCTGCTAGTAAAAAACAAGCTAAATAATTATACCATGCTTAAACATAATAGTTCCACCATCGTTGTTTTTCAATCCAAAGAGTATAACAATTTTGAAATGGTTAATGGTAATCGGGCATTAAATCAAAAAAAGATCAGCCGTATTATTAAAGAAATTGAAAGCGGCAATGATATGCTCTCCTATTACCCTATTCAGGTAAGGGTAGAAAATGAAAAATTGAAAATATTGGATGGCCAGCACCGGTATTTTATCAGCAAAAAATTAAAACGGCCAATATACTATATACTGGTAACCGAAAATAAAAGCATGTCGGATATAGCAAAAGTAAATAGCAATGTGGAAAAGTGGAAAGCCCAGGATTTTATTAATTGCTATATCCAGCAAAAGAATAATGATTATAACAAGCTGCAGGAGTTTCTGGATATGTATAAGATAAATATTGGTACTACACTAAGGCTTTTAACAAATGGCAACCCAGGAACAGAAGGCAGCAGTCCTGAATTAACTAAAATATTTGAGCATGGTTTACTTAAAATAACTCATTGGGATGAAGCTATTGAAATAGCAAACGACTGCAAGCGCTTTGAAAAATTTTTATACTGGAGAGACCGTGCTTTTATCATTGCCATTTATCGTATTAAAAAGGCCGCTTTAATATCAATTGATGACCTGGTATCCAATTTTAATAAAAGGCCTGAAATGCTTGTTAAACAGGTATCTCAAAAAGATTATATCTACAATTTAGAGCAATTAGTAAATGTAGGTAAGCAGAAAAGAATTGTAATCTCCTAAACCCATTTAAATGCCAGTTGAATTTACTATAACAGACCAAAGCATTATAAAAAATATGATGCTTCAAAAATCAGCAAAAGAAATTTCCAAGCTACTTGATTGTAAAACGCAAGATGTATTGGATTTTATGAAAATCGCTGTACATGGTACCAATATCGTAACGCATCAAATGAAGCTGGATGCAAAGCGACCTCTCAAAAAACCGGTCAAAAAAAAGCAAAAAGATAATTCAAAACTGCAATTAAAAAAATTGGTAGAGGAAAGAAAAAGAAAAGGTTAAACGGCTTCAAATGGATGAGGAAAGAAAAAGGAGCAGACGACCACCCACGTATAAAAGCAAGGAAGTTGATTATTCCCAATTGATAACTGTGAGGATTGATGCTAAAACTTTCATCTATGCAAAGCCTGGTGATGATATCGAAAAATTGAAAGCAAATTTTTTAAAAACATATAAATCTAAGTAGCCATGTTAGATATTACGGAAACAGATAGCGGATACGAAGTAAAGTTTGCTTATAAGCCTTACTTAGTTACCGCAATAAAAAAAATACCCGGCGCTAGGTTCAATGGTGGCAAAAAACATTGGTGGATACCTGCCAGCAGCGGTAATGCACTTTTAAACTGGGCAGGTGTATTTGGGGATAAGGCAAAACCACAAACAGTTATTGAAATAGGAGAAATAGACCCGCTGCCGGAATTAACTGTTGATATCCCTTTAAAGAAGCAAATGTTTACGTTTCAAGGGAGAGGTGTTGCTTATAATCTTATTCATAAAAGAGTAATTGTCGGTGATCAGCCGGGGCTTGGTAAAACCGGCCAGGCCATCGCAACCGTTGAAGCTGCGAACTGTAAATGTGTTCTTATCATTTGCCCGGCTACAATCCGGGAAAACTGGAAACGTGAAATAGAAGATAAATGGACATATAAAAAAGCGCTTATCCTTACCGACCGGGTTAAAACAACCTGGCCAACATTTTATAAAGTTGGGATGATTAAATATTTCATCTGCAATTACGAAAGCCTCAAAAAATATTTTGTTGAAGAAATCAACAAACCGGAAGATAAACCTATGCGGTTAAACCATATCAAATTCAGGGATACCATTGACCTTTTTGATGCTGTGATTATAGATGAGATACACCGGTGCAAAGATGGAAAAACACAACAATCAAAATTTGTTATGGGTATTGCACGCGGAAAAGAATATGTACTTGCACTTACCGGCACACCCGTAGTAAATAAGCCTATTGATTTAGTGCCACAGCTCCACATCATCGGCCATCTGGCAAGTGTTGTCAGCCATATACCTGCACCTGTAGGCAAAGATGGAAAACAGGGCGATATGTCCGGTTACAAAAGATTTGTGGATAGGTACTGCCAAGGTTTTAACCAGGCCAGCAATTTGAAAGAATTGAATTACATGCTACATAAGCATTGCTTCTACCGCCGGGAAAAATCCGAAGTTTTAAAAGACCTGCCGGATAAAATGCGCTCCATTCTTAAATGCGATATTGAAAACAGGCAGGAATATAGCCATGCAGAAAATGAGTTTAAAAATTTTTTAAAATCCGCCGGCTTTTCTTCTGGTCAAATAGATAAAAGCATGCGTGCTGAAGCGTTGGTAAAAATGATGTTATTAAAAAAGCTATCAGCCAGGGGTAAAATAAATGAAGTAGTGGAACATGTGAAGGAAGTTGTAGAAGCGGGCGAAAAAATAGTTGTCTTCGCCTGGCATAGAGAAATAGTGTATGCATTAAAAGAAGCAATTCCCGGGGCTGTAACAATTGTAGGCGATGATAGTATGGACCAGCGGCAAAGGGCTGTTGATGGCTTTCAAAACAATCCAAAGGTGCAGGTTATTATTTGTAATATAAAATCCGGCGGTGTGGGCATTACGCTTACCGCATCATCCCGGGTGGCATTTATTGAATTACCATGGCATCCGGCTGATGGTGAGCAATGCGAAGACCGTTGCCACCGGATAGGCCAAAAGGATAGCGTACAATGCAGCTACTTCTTGGGCATCAACACCATCGATGAGTATATATATGAAATAATTGAAAAGAAAAGGTTAATCGTTAACCAGGTAACCGGTGGTGAGGATAATGTTGAAACTGTTGAAAGAAATATTGTGGATGAACTTATCGGAATATTTTCTAAACAAAACTTGTAATCATGACAGCAGAATATTTAATACAAAGGTTTATTGAGCATGGAGAAAAAATGCGCATAGCTCAAAAGAGATATTTCGCCACCAAATCTTACGAGGCAGAAAAGAAAAAGAATTTTTACTATCAGCAAAGCAGGCTGAAAAGGAATTTGACAATTTATTATTCAATGCAAAACAGTTAACAAAATAGGCAGGTAATCCGAAATTATGGAATCTAAACAAAAGTTCGATGGTTATAGCCTGATGGCCAAAATGAGAAAAGCACGAAGGGAGTATCCTCTTACGTCAACCGAACAAGCATTATACTATGAATTATTAGCTATATGCAATGAGGGGGGCTGGACAGAAGTCTTTTCATGCTCGTGCGCTGAATTATGCTATACGCTGCAAATAACCAATAATACATTGGTGAAAGCACGAATGTCACTAATCAATGCTGGATTAATCTCATACAAAAGCGGCAAATCAAGGCGGCAGTTTAGTAGCTATTCGTTCACATCTGTATCAAAATTTGATATAGATGTGGGTAGGGATAAGGGTACAGATCGTGGTAGGGATCGTGGTACCGATGTAGATGAAAATGTGATGACTAATATAAAGGATAAACAGAAAACTAAAACCCAAACTAAACAAAACAATTCTTTTTCCGGCGGCAAGGCGCCGGGTAATAAAAAAGATGGATTTGAAAAAGTTCTTTATTGGCAAAAAATTGTAGATGCCTGGTTTTCTTTTTACAAAAAAAATTATGTCATCGAGCCAACTTTTAACGGCGCCGCCGCAAAAAATTTAAAGCTTATCGTTGAAAGGCTGCAAAAACTGGCAGATAAAGCAGTGCCAAAATATGAATGGACGGAAGAATACGCTTTAAAAGTCACTAATCATTTTTTTACGAAAGCCTTTGCTGTCGAATGGTTAAGGGATAATTACCTGCTTAGTAATCTTTATTCAAAATTCGACTCAATTGTACAAAAAGACAATGAAAGAAATAATACCACAAAGCAATCTACCGGCGCAAACGTCAACACCGGTTCAATGCTCGAAAAAATTAATGCAATGCCTGATTAAACTGGAAACCCCGGAAAAATCAGATGCTAAAATGGAACTTATTGCCTTGGTAAGTGATTTAATGCCACAGGGCAAACCAAAATACCTGGAAGTAATAAAATATCCGATGATCAGGCAGCTAATAGAAACTGAAGGCAAAAAAAAGATGCTGGCGGTGTTGGTACTAATGATAAAAGATTTTTGTTCCAGCCTCAACGTGGTCAGGAACATGAACGAAGACCAAATGATTGAAGCTGCTGCGATGCTGCTGGATGAATGCGAAAATTTTCGCTTGGAAGATTACATGATAATGTTTTCAATGGCCAAAAGAGGTGAGCTGGTGAAAATTATGGATAGAATTGACCTGCAGGTTATCACCGCTATGCTAGATGAATATTTTACCCGTCGGAAACTGGCAGCTATCAATAAAGTGGATAATGAAATAAATAGGCTGGACTCTATTGGTAATACTACCCGGCAGATTGAAAATTTGCATCCTGATGAAGCAAAATTAGCGGCTGCTGGCAATGGTATAAGTGCTGCAATAGAAGCGTTGAGGGTAGGTTTAACTGATGCTGTTAAAAATGAAAAAGAGTAATCACTTTACCATAGAACACATTAAGCAGTCGAAGTGTGCACACCTTAACCAGCATTTAATTGATCAGCCGGCGCAAAAAAAAGTAAAAGGTAAAAAGGTGGCCAAGCATTTTAAAAAGAAAAATAAGCACTTGGACTGGATGGGATGGAATTTATTGTATTGGTGCAATGAACATGCGGTAATACTGGAAGAAGAACACCAGTTTAACCCAGAAAGGAAATGGCGCTTTGACTGGGCAATACCGGCACTTAAAATTGCTATTGAGTATGAAGGTGGCATATTCATGGAAAAGAGCGGCCACACATCCGCCCGGGGCATGACAAAGGATACTGATAAATACAACAGTGCGCAGTGTTTGGGATGGGTAGTAATTCGATTTACGGCATTGAATTATAAAAATTTAATAACTGAATTAAATAAAGTTTATGAAAAAGAGAAATGTAAAAAACCGCTTAATGAAAATCACTCAGTCTGAACATTGGTATAAATCTTATGTTGGATATTGGAAATACAGACATTCAAAATATCAGGGAAGTCCAGAATATAAAAAACATCATGCCGATTTACCATTTTAAACTATAAATAAATATATGGAAAAGAAAATTTTTAAATATCCGCTACAGATTAAAGATCAGCAGACAGTTGAGCTACCTGTCGGTGCTGAAATATTAAGCATTCAAAATCAAAATGGGACAGTTTGCTTATGGGCTTTAGTTAGTCCGGCAATAATTCTAAAAAGTGAACGACTTATTGAGATTTTTGGTACCGGTAATCCTATTTATTATGACATGGGAATAAATAGAAAATATATAGCAACATTCCAGTACATGGAAGGTCAATTTGTTGGCCACGCTTTTGAAAGAATATCTTAAAAAACTAAATTATGAACTTAAAAAATTACACTTCCGAAGTTCCCGCAATAACAAGCATGGGCCGGATAGAAAAAAACCTGGTACAAGCTGGCGCCACAGATATCAGTAAAAATTATAAAGAAGGTATATGTGTGGCTATCCGGTTTCGCATGATGGTAAATAACAATCCGCTATTCTTCCAATTACCTGCCCGAGTAGATGCCTGCTTTAAAGTGTTGTGGAATGAAATAAAACGGCCGGTCAGTGGAACTGAAACACGCATCCGGCAGCAGGCAGAACGTACAGCCTGGAAAATAATCAGCGATTGGGTAGAAGTGCAAATATCAATGATCACATTAGAGCAGGCTGAGCTGTTGCAAGTATTCCTGCCCTATGCCTATAACCCGGCAAAAGATCAAACATTTTTTGAACAACTAAAAGAAGGAGGATTTAAAGCATTACCTGGGATAAACTAAAAACTATTAAGTTTTATTTTTTTTAATTGGCCTACCTACGGCTTTTATGGCATGAAAGTAATGACTTATAATTTTATAATTTGTAAATGATAGCATTGAATCTAATGCAGTCAATGTCCATCCTTGCAGAGGAGCTTTAGCAGTAATTATATGATATAGGATAATAAAAAAAGCAATAATAGAACTAATGGCAAGTAATAATTTAATTCCAATATTTGCTAATGCTTCCCAAACTGCAATTTTTTCATTGCTCATTTTTCAAGGTATTTAACTGATAAAACTCGATCTTGTCCAGATTTCTTGTTTCATATATATAATTTTCTTTGTCTTCCAATTCACAAATTGAACAAGTAATAATTTCAGGAATTTCATTAGCTGAATTATAAGAGGCAATTACACGATTACAATCCTCATTCGAACAAATTAATGCTATTTTTTTTATAAATACTTTATCAACAACGGCCATTTCACACATAAGTTTAGCTACAAATGTTGGCACTTTAAAAAAGCCCCTTACATTTTCAACATAAATCTTATTAGGATTTATCTTTTCAATTGTTTGTAAGTATTTCTGTAACAACATTTTCTACTTGTTTTTCGTCTTTTGGAAATCGAGGAATGTTAATCAACCCTTTACTTGCATCAGCTTCAAATACATCACAAAGATACTCATCTTCTTTAAGGTGCTTAAATAATGCTTTTGAAAGTGGCTGAGTTATTAATTTTGGATATTCAATTGGATATTGCTCTTTAAATGTAAGGTCTTCGTCCATAGTCTCCATTGCAACAGAACTAGTACGTCTCCATTGAACTTTTCGACAATCAATATGATCATTATCCCATAAATGTTTTACTCCTTTATTAATATCTAACGGTAGAGTCTGAAAATTGGTATTAAAAAATGAAATTATTTTATTTAATGTTTCTGCTTCATGATTTGATTGGCTACGTCTACTTGCTGCTCTATTGTCAGGATAATAAGAGGAAACAGTTTTTTCTAATTTAGTAAAATGTATTGTTAAAATTCTATTCTTAATCTTTATAACTAATGGTTGCAGAAACTTCAAATCATCTTCAGCTAATGGGTCAAATAAAGTAACCTTATAATTAATTTTGGGCAAACAAAAATAAAAATATTCTCCCCCACTATTAGACTGATCTTCAATATCTATGGGAAAATTTGCCATAATATTACTTCTGAAATTAGAATTTATACTATATAGGTAAATGTGCTGCTTTGTATATAAATAGTTCTTTTTTGCAAAATCCTTAATGGATTGTTGAGTATTATTACCTGTAATACTTTCTATGGCATCTGCAAAATTTCCTGTTTCTTGAAAATATTCTTTAACAACTTTAATGGGGTATAATTTAAGCAGCCTTTTTAATAGGTTCCGGTTACTATTCATTTTTTATTCTTATTGCAATTTTTATCTTGCCGTTAACAATTAGGGTAATTTATTAATTAAAAATACTGAAGTTCGATGACATCAATGCAGCCATAGTTCAAAATAGTTCAGTAATTTACTTTTCGTCTAATAAGTAGATTATTTGTAAATTTGTTTATAAAGGCAAATTAATGAGCAACAAAATATCCACACGAATATTAAAAACTGATAATATCAATTGGCGGGAATTGCAATTTATTCAGCAAGACGACTTTAAAGAAATTGGGCAATGGGCTAAGCAAAGGCTTAAACACTCATTAATCTATAATGACTTTGTTCAGCCATTTTACGTATGGCAAGCCCCTGATAAAACAATTTATTGCCTGGATGGCAAGCACCGTGTTGTAATGTTAGAAGAATTGATTGCAACAGGTGATTATAATGTACCAGATGAATTACCGGCCATATTTATTGATTGTAAAAATAAGCAAGATGCCGCACTGTTGGTATTGGTGTTTAGTTCCACTTATGCAAAAGTAACCCAACAGGGTTTATATGAATTTATAAGTATAAATGATATTGACTTCACCGAAATCAAAGAAACTATTGATTTGCCAGGCCTTAGCTTAGAAACTATGAAAGATTGGTTTTTACCTGAACCGGCTGAAAATGATTTAATCGGATTGGCCAAGCATAACCCTATTACCCTCAAAATAACATTTCAATCCAAAGAACAAATTGCTACCGCAGAAAAACTTATTAAGGAAATACTGGAAGAGCATTGTCCGGGTGCTTATTATTCTATGAGCGGAGGTGAACTATGAAATTAGAAATTGCCACATACAAAGCCACTAAATATGCTATTATGAATTTTCATTATAGCAAAACAATGCCGCCTTATGGGTGCAGCTTTTCTGTGTTCAATAATAAAAGCGAATGGTGTGGTATTATTTTGTATTCCAAGGGTGCAACAAATAAAATTGGTGCACCGTATGGGCTTGTACAGGGCCAAGTAATCGAATTGGTAAGGGTTGCACTTAATGGAAAGCAGGAAAGTACAAGCAAAGCCGTTTCCATTAGCTTAAAGATGATAAAAAATTAAATCCGTTGGTTAAATTAATTGTGAGCTATGCGGATACCGGGCAAAATCATTTAGGCACCATTTACCAGGCCACTAATTGGTTTTATACCGGCATTTCCAAAGGTGATACGCCCAGCTATATACATAAAGAAACCGGCCGGAAGTACCATAACAGAAATGTTTCCATAACCGGGTTCAAAGATAATAATACAAAGAGGTGCCCTAAAGTAAGTGATTGTATTGAGGTTAAAGGCACTGATAAGCATAAATATATATTCCCATTGGATAAGGCTATGCTGGATATGTGCCGGCAATTATCAAAACCTTACCCAAAGAATACACATGCGGCAATAGCTTAAAGGCATAGCATCCGGCTTACCAGCCGGGGGATGGCGTTCGATTCGACCTTGCCGCTCATATTAATTTTAATCCTATTTGTAACATTAAATCTGTGGATTAAATTTGCTAAAAATCCTAGCAAATGTCCACAGATGAAAAACTAAAAATAATGGCGGCTACTGTAAAACCAATTATAAACCTTTTACAAAAAAGACAGGGTAACAAAATTGATGCTTTAAAAGCATACGATGTTATTGATGGTGACCCGGAGATAAAAAAAATCCGTGAGATTGAAGCTGTCAAACTTCGTCATGAAGTAGAGATACTAAAAGATTTAATTGATATAGTAACTGCAATGTACCCTAATGGCTAAAGCTGATAAACTAGAAGTTACAAAAAGAGTAAGGCAGATAATGGAATGGATGCTTGAGGGCCACCTTACTAATGATATAATTAAAAGTTGTACCAGCAAGTGGGCTATTGATGAAAGAATGGCCTATAAATACATAAAAAAGGCAAAGGCTTTATTTATTGAAATAACAGCAGGGGAACTAAAAGAACGATTAGCCTTTCATATCGCTTCCCGAATGAAAATATTTACTGGGATAAAAGATAAAGAGAAACCGGCGGTGCCCAGGGCAGCATTAGATGTACTTAAAGATATTGCCGACTTAGAAGGCTATTATCAACAAAAGGTTGACATTACATCAAAAGGAAATCCTATCCATTCTCAAACCATTGAAGCGACTTTAACCCTCAAATGATTAAAATAAACTACACCCGGCCAGCTATTATAAATCAATATGAAAAGCAGCGTGAGTTTATTGATGCACCTGAACGTTTTACTATAGTTGAGGCCACTACTAAAGCCGGCAAGACTGTTGGGTGTATCGTATGGCTATATGAGGAAGCATTGCAGGGGAAGGATGGAGATAATTATTGGTGGGTAGCTCCGACTTATAAAATATGTAAGATTGCCTTTCGCCGTTTCAAAAGGTATATCCAACCCAAAAGCCTTTTTGTTGCCAACGAAACGGAAATGACTATTACATTAATAACTGGAGCCATTATATTTTTTAAATCAGCAGAGGATCCTGATGGGTTGTATGGTGAGGATGTGGTAGCAGCCGTATTGGACGAGGCTACTCGTATGAAAGAATTATCCTGGATAGCAGTATTTACTACCTTATCAGCTACTGAAGGAAAATGCAAAATTATTGGCAACGTAAAAGGTATTGTTAATTGGGCGTATAGATTAGCAAGAGAAGCAGAAACAGGCAATAAAATTAATTGGAAGTATTCTAAAATTACTGCCGATGATGCGGTACGAGCTGGTGTATTAAAGCAAAGCGTAATTGATGAAGCCAGGCGTACATTGCCAAATGGCATGTTTTTGGAATTATACTATGGTATTCCGTTTGTAAATAGTTCTGCCAAATTTGCTTATGCTTTCGATAAAAGTAAACACGTTGGCAAATGTGAAGTGAATTATAATTATCCTATTTACTTATCCTTCGATTTTAATAAAAATCCTATATGCTGTAGTGTTATACAGTATTATAATGAAACAATATTTATTCCTCATGTTATAAAACTTGATAATAGTGATATCTACAAACTATGTCAGTTTATAAAGAATAAATTCACTATACCGGGCCATGGCTATAATTCGGATATGTTTATTGTCAACGGTGATGCTTCAGGAAATAATAAAAGTGCCATGGTAAAAGATAATCTGAATTATTTCCGCATAATAAAAGCTGAATTGGAATTGAGTTTAAGTCAGATGCAGCAGCTGGCCAGCAATCCAAGTATAGAAGAAAATCAGGTATTGGTTAATGCAGTATTGGAGCATGTTAAACATTGCATTGATCCGGATGGCGCCCAACCATTAATATTTGATTTGGAATTTGCTGAAATGTTACCTGATGGAACTTTAAAAAAAGCAGACCGTAAAGATGCTACTCAACAATTAGATCCATTGGATACATACCGATATTATGCTAATAAAAATTTCCGGCATTTCCTCAAAGGGCACAAATAACAAAGCCCAGAATTTAATTACTGGGCGCACCATATAAACCTTTTCAGGCTTCTGACTTTGTTATCATGTCGCGGAGGCTGGACTCGAACCAGCGACCTTATGGGAATGAACCACACGAGCTAGCCAACTGCTCTACTCCGCTAGGAAAACAAAAATAGTTTATTTTTCGTCTACTCATTAGATTATTTGTAAATTTACAAAAAATCGTTATGAATAATTGTTGTCAACCATGTTGCTTTGAAGATGTAATTAGTCCATGCCCGGCTGAGATTAAAGTAAATGCCAAATTTGAAGCCGCTACAAAATATTTCTGGATAATTACTGACTTACATGATAATGTGTATTCACAGGAATTTACTACTGATGGTAATGGTTACGGAAAAATTGATACAACAAAATTGCCTCCAGGATTTTGTAATCCTTACAATGCAGGATTTACTATACAAGTTAAAAAGACTGTTGAGTCATGCGATTTTATTCCTATGGTTTTCCCCATAAAATATAATTGTGTAAATGTAAAAGTGATAGGTGGCACATTAGAAAAAAATGAAATCGGTTGTCTATGATAGAGTTAACATTAATTATAGCATTAGTAGTATTGTTCATCCACGTTACTACCTGGGAGGGTATGATTAATGAATGGGTAGGCAGGGTATTTTGGGATGCTCCATCTTGGTTAAAAAAACCTTTGTTCGATTGCCCAATTTGTATGGCTCCCTGGTGGGGAGCTTTAATAATTATTATAGGGGAATGGTTTGGAGCCTGGCCATGTTATGGTTTCTTTAAAGAAATAATAATGTTATTTGCTGCAGGCGGTATCAACACGGTCCTTATTTATATAATCAGTTCAGATAAAGAAGAAATAAAAGCATTGAAAGATGATCCAGACGCCTAAAGCCCTAACTGATAACGGTTGGAACTATTATGAAAAATGCCGGTGCCAAAGAATACTTAAATATAAATACCGGCATCCAGGCAAACCGGGTTTAGAATTAGAATGGTGGGTAAAATATTTACAGTTTAAAATAACTGAAAAAAACAAAACAAAAATTCCACTCACTAAAATTGGTGAGCTTGATAACACTTTAAAAAATTTATAATGGGAGAAAAATTAGTAAAAAAATTAGCAGAAATCTATCCGCATGAAATAGAGCAGCCCCTTCGTGATGCACTATTATTTTTAGCTGAAGGCCTATCACCTAATCACCTGCATTTACAAGCAGAAGAATACAGGCACTTAATAAGTGAAGATAACTGGAATTACAAACAGGTTTCTTCACTACTAAATAACTTCTTCAATTTATCATTTAAGTTTTTCGAGGCTAATGGGATTGACAAAGTGCAATATATTACTCTCATTAACTTATGTAAACGCCATGTGGATTTATGGAACCGAGATGTACAGCCCATTAAAGACAGTTACGAAAGACAAAAAAAATTAATGCAACCAGGAATAATAAAAGCACAAGCATAATTATGAAGTGGATAAAAAAAATATTCCAGAAAAAGCCTAAACCCATTTTACTTGATGGAAAGTATAAAGTTGTACCAGCATTTGAATTACTGGGCGAAACGTATTATATGCATGAAGATCCATTGAATGTATTAGCAGGCCAGGGCTAAGTGCTATAACACACTTGGAAGAATTATTAATGCGATGCAGCGCCGAATATTTAAACGCTCATATTGAAGCTGTGGAAAAGATATTGAGTGACCCAAAGAAAATAAATATTGGTAAGCTTTATATCCTCAACAACAATTTAAGAGAGCGTGTTTCTTTAACAATAGCACTACCAAAGCATGTATTCAAATTAGCAAGTGTAGTTTTCTTTACAAAAGATGAAAGCCCATTTATGTATGATAGTGCGGCCGCCAATAAAAGAATAAAAACCTGGGTGGAGGCTGATGGCATGTATGATTTTTTTTTGCAACGAACGCCGCTAAAAACATTGGTACCATTTTTACAATTGCCAGACAGCAATTCAAAGAATTATTTAGCGGTGCAAGAAAAGATCAATCAATTACACCTGAAACCTCTATCCGAAGTATTATCCAGGCCAGCATCGACAATAGATACTTAGAAATGTTATGGGTGGCTGATAATGATTTTACCAAAGTTAAAGAGCTCGAGAAATTACCATTATTGGAGTATTATTTTTTACTCAACAAAAAGTCAGCTGATGTAAAAAAAGCATTATCTGCAAAAAACAAATCCGGCAAAAACTCTCGCCGTGGCTGATCAAGTAATAATTGAATTTATTGGAGATAATTCTCAATTAACCCCATCAATTGACGTCTTAAAAAAAATAGGAGCCGTTACTGCAGAAGATGAGGCACATTTTAAAAAATTTGCTACCGAAAGTAAAAAGGCAATGGTTACTACAGCTACCGAAAGTAAGGCTGCTGTAAAAGGAATGTCCGATATTCAAAAAAGCGTTATTACACTAACAAAAGCCGTAGAGGATGGATTGGGTGAAAGTGTTAAAGCTGCTTTGAAAGAAGCTGGTATGAGCGCTGATGAGTTTGGTAAAAAATTGGGTGATAATCTGGATAAAACTGAACAGTCCAGCTTAAGCCTTAAAGCTCAGCTGCGCCAGCTTAAAGAAGAATTATCTCGAATGGACGATGCTGGCCAGGGCGGTACCCAAACCTTTATTGATATGGCTGTGCAGGCTGCCAGGCTCGAAGATCAAATAGGCGATACCGCTGCCAGGGTAAGAGCATTGGCCAGCGATACTGCTAATATTGATGCAGGTGTGCAAGGAATACAAGCTGTGGCCGCCGGTTTTCAAATAGCCGCTGGCGCCCAGGAATTATTTGGTGATGGTAATGAAGATGTGCAAAAAGCGATTGCGAAACTTAACGCAATAATGGCTATCACCACCGGTATTCAGCAATTACAAAATGCTCTGCAAAAAGAAACCATACTTGTACAAAAACTTCAAATGCTGGGCACTAAAGCTGCGGCCCTTGCCCAAACTGTATATACCGTAGCTGTAGGCGCTTCTACGGGTGCATTAAAAGCCTTCAGGATTGCTTTATTGGCAACCGGTATAGGTGCTATTGTGGTATTATTGGTGATTGCTGCTGAAAAAATGGGTTTATTCGGTGATGCTACGGGTGACGCTACATCTTCATTGAAAGAACAGAAGGAAGCTGCCGATGCATTAATCGAAAGTTTAGAAAACGTTATTTCTGCAAGTTCCAAAGCTAGGGCTGCACAATCCGGTGGCGTTGATGATTTGAAAAGGCAGTTGACCATATTAAAAGGAAGGGGTGCAACAACAGAAGAAATATATAAAAAGGAACAAGAGATTAGGAATAAAGAATTACATGAGTTAAGAGTTGCAGGTAATACTTACGTGAGCCTCTATAATGAAAGGAAAAAAACCGGCCAATTAACTGTTGCGGATGCAGAAGCTGTACAGGATAAAATAAATGCAATAAATAAAGAGGGCAAGGATAAAACGGTTGAAATTGAAGCGGAAACACTGGCTTATCAGAAAAAAGTACAGGATAAAAAAGATGAGGATGCAAAAAAGGCTGCGGAAAAAAAGAAGCAAGATGATAAAGCCGCTGCGGATAAAGCCAGGGAACTAACTGAAAGAAGTAACAAAGCTGAATTTGAAATGAGCCAGCGCAAACTGGAAAAAGAACAAGCTTTGTTTAAAGCAGGTGCTGACAGTGAAAATAGTTCTTTAAAGTTCAGGTTGGAATCCATAATTAAATATAATGAAACTACAATCCAGTTAATTGAACTCCAACGCGCACAAGAATTAAGGCAGAAAGATATTACCTCTGCTGAAATAAAAAACATCAATGATAAATACGATACACAAGCTTTAGAAGCTGCTGATACTTTTGGTAAAGCAAAACTTCTTATCATAAAACAAAATAATGATAAGGAAGCCGAAGAACACCGGGCCAGGTTACAGGCTTTTAAAGAAGAAGAAGAACAAGCCCTGGCTAATACTATTGCAGGCGTTGACCAACTATACCAATCTTTCACTAATACTAATGCCTTTGGAAGAAATGAACGTTTGGCCGCTTTGGAAAAACAATTTAATGAGGGGCTGATTACTTTAAAAGTATATGAAGAAAAACGGGAAGCTATTGGTAAAGAATATGAAAAAACTGAAATACAAAATGAAATTTCACGGCTGAAAGCTGTTATTTATGTTCGCAAAAAAGCCGGTGAAGATGTTTCCGAATTGCAAAAAACTTTATTCGATGCTGAAGACAATTTACGCAAACTTGACCTGGAAGCACACAAAAAAGCTGAAGAAGAAAAAACTGCAAAAACCAAAAAAGAATTAGAAGAAAGGCAAAAGTTATTTGGATATACCATCGATTTATTAAAGCAATCGATTGCCAATGTATTGGATGATGGTGTTGCTAAAGTTGCATTAACACAACTGGCAGATTTATATAAAAGTATTAGGGAAATTTCTGATGATGAAAACTTATCTCAAAGTGAAAAATTTGCCGAGTATGCCGCTGCCACAATAGCGGCCACACAGGCCATTGTAAATAGTTCTTTTGCCGCCGGCGCCGAGGCAAGGAAAGAAGCCCTGGAAGCTGAAATTGCACAGCTGGATGCATTAAAAGCAAAGGAACTTGATAATAAAAATCTCACTGAACAACAGAAGGCTGATGTTGAAGAAAAATTCAGACAAAAGGAAGCTGCAGCAAAACGCAGGGCATACGAAGCTGATAAAAGAGCTAAGATTGCCCAAGCTGAAATTAATGGTGCGTTGGCTGTTACTAATATCCTGGCTACACGGCCAAAATTTGACTTTGGTATTGGTGATGCTATAATGATCGCTGCTGCTCTTGCTACTACTGCTATACAAATAGGTAATATTAAAAAAGCTGAAGTGCCAAAATTTAAACATGGTAAAGTAGATATTAAAGGCACTGGTACTTCTACAAGTGATAGCATTCCCGCATGGATAAGTGCCGGGGAAAGTGTGATTAATGCCGCTTCAACAGCGAAGTATAAGGAAATTTTAAAAGCTATTAATAATGACGATTTTGAAAGCCTCATACTTAGCATGATTCCAAGGGCAGATACTGACTTAATGAGCAGTACTTATGTTGGCAAAGACGGATCTATGATTGATTACGAAAAAATGGCCAATGCTATTGCTGGCAAAATACCGGAACCTACATATATAAATATGAACATTGATGAAAATGGCATGAACTCCTTTATTGCTAAAAAGAATACCGTAACAGAATTTAAAAATAAACGCTATTCATTATGAATTGGAAATTCACTTTATTAGATCGCAATAATGTTGCTACGGTAATTGATGAACCTGTAGGATGGGACACCATTGAAATAGAGGTAAAGCGTGATTTAGAGAAGCATGGAGTTTTGTTTGATTACCAAGGCAATGATTTCAAGTTTTATAAAAAATCTGCCCAGATTATAAAATCTGAATATGATCAATACGGGATAGATGGTAATGTCATACTAATAATTGAACAACAATGTGGTGGTGGAGAACTGGAAGAGCTTTACCGTGGTAAACTACTTTTTGCTTTATATAAGTATGTATGCGGTGATGAATGTTATGTGAATATACCTATGGAAACTACCAGTGATGTAACGGAGTTTGCAAATAAATCTGATCAGAAAGTAAATTTACAAACTGACAAAGCTTTTGATGAAACTACTGTTTTGCCGGTCTATGCTAAGCTACCCTTTGAAATGGAATTACCAAGCAAAGGAATTTTTATCCAAGATAAAGCCGAAACAAAAAATGATTCTATTGAAGTTTTTGACGGAGGATTACAACCTGTAATTGTAAATAATGGTGATTCAAATATTGATAGTAACCTTACTAACTCGCAAATAGAATTTGGATTACCTGATAACCAGGCTTCGGAAATTGGAAATTTTGAAATGTATGGTACGCATCAAATGGATTTAGCTTCTCAAAACTCTAATCCTGCATTAATTGCTCATTTCCCACCTTCTGTAAATGATCCCATGGTTAACACTTTTCCGGGTAATGGCTTATGGCCATTGAATTTAAACCCGATGTTAAATTATCCAGAAGGATCACCGAATTACGGCGATATTACTAATCCGGTAAAATTTGATATTAGGCTTAAAGGAAAATTGGATGTGCTAGAAACTTATTTAGGTACTACCAGTATATACTTATTAAGATTACCGCACGTGCCAGGCGATCTTACAAATGGAGAGGATGAAAGTGATTATGAATTTATGGCTGAACAAAATATTTTCGACCCTGGTTGGGTCAATTTAATTGATATGATGGCTCCCAATAGTGGTGACGTATCATTTGATTTTATATTTAATGAAAATGTCATAATAAATGAAGCGGACAGGTTTTACTTATTCATGGCACTTACTGAACGTAAAACACAAACTGAAATTAATAATGTGAATGGCGGCGCTAAAGCTTTGCGTTTAACATTAGATACCGATTCCCATATTTTAATAACTAATATATCAACCGTAGATCCTACTACCTCAAAAGTATTTATGGTGAACGAAACCATAAGCCGGGTAGCAGAAGCTATTACAAACGATAAAATAAGGGCATACAGCGATTATTTTGGAAGAACAGACGCACAGCCTTACGCATCACCTGAAGACGGTTGTGGCAGCTTAGAAGTGCTTACAAAAGGTATATTTCTACGTAATCAGGAAAACAGGATACCGGGCAATCCAATACAATTTTCTTTAAGCATGCAGGATTTATGGAAAGGGCTTAACCCAATACATAATATTGGCTTTGGTTTGGAAAATGATATTTACCGGCCAGGTAAACAATGGTTAAGGGTAGAACCATGGAAATATTTTTATAATGATGATGTAATAATGGAGTGCATCGGAATAAATAAAGTCGAAACGCAAATAATATCAGGTGAGCATTACAGTACTTTCAAATTTGGGTATGATAAATGGGAAGGGGAAGAATATACCGGTCTTGACGAGTTTTTAACAAAGCGAATTTTTCGTACTACCCTATCTTCTTTAAAAAGTGAACTGATACAACTTAGCGGATTCATTGGCAGTGGTTATGCACTTGAAATAACAAAGCGGAAAAGCGGTGATAGTAAAGACTGGAGATATGATAACGAACCATTTATTATTTGCATTAAAAAAGAAAGCCACGAGCAAATAACTTTCTTTTATGATGACAATAAATTTAGCGTTTTAGGTTTTCCAACATATTTTCATCATGGAATGCAAATCACTATTTCTGGAACTGCATTAAATAATGGAGTACTTACTATTGAATCTGTTTATACAGATAACACAAATACATATATCGAAACTGTAGAAAATACAAATGTTGAAGGATTGATAGTAGCAACATTTGAATTTTATGCAGTTGAATTAGGCAATATTATTAATCCGCAAAATATAATAGACCCGCCAACAATTTACAATTTCCGCATATCACCATTACGTAATGCTATGCGATGGATAAGCAAAATTTTTTCCGGGTATCGGTTATTGCCTGCCGGCAGTAAAATAATTTTTACGGACGGTGATGGTAATTATTTCGCTGAAGGTGAAATGGAAAGTGATTTTTGTAAATGGGAAAACCAGGTAATAAAAGAAAATCAAACAATTGATCTTTCCATTTTTAATAACCCGTTAGATGGAACGCCTATACTTATGCCGGAACGCAAAGTATATGAATATCCTATGAGTATGAAAGATTTTAAAAAAATCAATCAAAACAGACACGGTAAAATTTATTTTCAGTCGGATTGTGAGGATGGATACGGATGGATTGACATCATCAAATACAAGCCAGAAGAAGGCATAGCAAATTTTAGACTAATACCACAATTTATTATATAATGGCATATACATTATTGAACCCACCATATTCTTTTCTACAATTTGGTTACGCCCAATTCATTGGTCAAAAACATTGTTATGAACATGACATTAAAAATTGCTTACCGGTAATTGAAAATACAGATTTAGCTTTTCAGTTAATTTTAAAAGCAGGTAATGAGGATGAAGCTGATGCAATTTGTGATGCGCCCACCAATATTATCCAACTTCTTTTATTAGAAGGAATTATTACTCAACCTGCAGGTTTTGAAGCTGCCATACTTAAAAATTTTACTATTGATGATGGATTATTATTTCAACGCTATCGAATAAATGATACTGAAATATTATTTTACTGGCCACATGGATTGCCTGGGTTTAAAGATTTAATTGATTGCAATAGTTGCTTTCAAATCGGCATTAAAATAGTATCTGCAGATCCTGTTATAAATATATCTGCACCTACAAATTGCTTTTACCGCCCTTGTGATGATTGCTGGACATCCTTACTGGAATACAACTGCGATGAAAATAGTTATGGATTTGAATATTGCCAAGCAGTAACACCTAATAAAGTACGGTTACCTATTCATATCGCACGTCCTCAACTAAAAACTGAGCAGAGTATTTATAGCCGTAGTAACGGAAAAATAAATATTTTAAAAGCTGTAAAAAAGAAAGAGTACGAAGCCGAAACTGAAAATTTAACGGAAGATATCCATGAGAAAATAGATATCGCCCTTGATCATGATGAGGTGCATATTACCTCCAAGCATTATACAGGTGGTATTCGTAAAACTGGTGATTACGAAATTGAATGGATAAAGTTTTTAGATTATCCACTGGGCAAAGCACAATTCAAAGTTTTGGTTACGCCTTACCTGGTAAGAAATGATAATTGCGAAGTGTGTGAGCCATTACCGCAAATTGATGCCGTTGATGATGTTTTCCCTGATGATTTATTAATTGGTGAAGAATATGAAATTGATGTAAAAGCCAATGATACTTTTTGTTGTAGCCCAGTTACATTTAGCATTGTTTCTTTTAATGAAACTTATTTGGAAAGTGCCAATATCAATGATGATGGTATTCTTACAATAGTAGTTAAAGCTGATGCCCCGGATGAAGATAACGTGGAATTAGTAGTATATAAAGCTGAATGCCCGAATGGGATTTTTGATACTGCAATTGTGAGGGGAAATGTTGAAGATGGTGAAACTGATTTATGTGCAGCACCCACTGATCTTTCTGTTGATGAAGTTACGGAAACAACCGCCAGTTTATCCTGGACCAGGGTGTTACCTACACCTGCGGGCTTATATGATTGGGAATTATATGATGATGATAATAACTTAATAGCTAGTGATACTGGTGTTTGGAATCCAGGCAGTACAATTTTGATAGTAATTAATGGTTTAGATGCTAATACTCATTACGATTTTAGGGTGAGGTCAAATTGTGGTGAGGGTAATTATTCAACTTGGGTAACAGACGATTTTACCACTTTGCCGCCTCCCGGCAATATTACCCCTACATGCGCAGGCGGTTCTACTGAAGGTGTAGATTTTGGTGTAGCCGGAACTTATAATTTTTCACAAAATATTGTTACGGTTACTCCTGGTGTGATTCACGTAGTAGCACATAATGATCAGGCTGGCTCCATAAGCGGGTACAGCATGTATTACAGTGGCGATATCATAGTAGGCCCCGGGCAAACATCTATTGTTATACCGGTAGAATATGACGGTGGCGGTATTCATACAATATTCACAATGACTTTCACTTATACCGATACGTCAGGGGAAAGTAGCTGTGAATCATTATTTTCTTTTAACTAAAAATAAAAATTATGCAAAAAGGTATTTTAATCATTGCCACCGGGCACCATAATTACGGGCGAATGGCATACAATCTGGCAGTAACCATTAAGGCAAAATCGAATGATTTGCCTATTGCTTTAATTTTCCAGGAAAGTGCAGTAAAGCATTTAACACCTGCCCATCTGGAAATTTTTACCACTTTAATTAAGACTGACAAAAAGTGGAATGAATTGAAGTTGACAGCTTATGACTACACACCATTTGAACAAACTTTATTAGTAGATGCAGATCTGTTGTGGATGAAAGATAATGTGGAATTAGCGTTTGATCACTTGAAAAAGCGATCTTTTACTTGTGTAAATGAAGGTTACTATGATATAGAGAATAATAAAGACTTTAGCAATTCAAACTATGCTTTTGGTGGTCCTACTGCGGAAGAGCTCGCTAAAGCATACAAATTAAAAACTGGCAAGCTCTGGAAAATCCGTAGTGAATTTATTCTATTCAAAAAAGATGAAAAAGCAGGAAAGATTTTTGCTAAGGCCTGGGAAATTTACAATGACCCTAAAGTAAATAGTGAAACCTTTGCAGGCGTTTATCCGGATGAATTTGCTTTTGATGTAGCATTGAATATTTGCAAAACTGATTGCCATATTGATAGATGGCAACCGACCTATTGGCCAAATCTTTACCGGTTCCATATTCCAGAACTGCACAAAATAAATAAAACGTATTATGCTTTTTCGTTTGGTGGCAACACTGCTACAAAAGCTGCTAAAAACATATACGATCTTATTATGCAGGCAGCATCCAGAAAACTTGGATTGAAGTACACATTTAAACTTCAATCAAAAAAAGAATTCCTTACAGAGAGAAAAGTATTTTAAATGGCAACAATAAAATTTAGCTTAGAGCAGCTACAAAATTTTTTTTCAGGCAAATATTTTCACAAAGCCTATGATGAAACTATTGAACTGGCTGATGAAATAAAATTGCATGCAGATGGTATATATCCTAAAACGTTAATTGAAGAAAGGCGACCAAGCGAGAGCCAGGCTGTAAATGATTACCGTCAAAAAATATGGGAGCCAATTACAAAAGGATCATTTATAAAAATTAATACTTCCTTAAATAAAATACGCCGTAGCAGCGATTGGAGTATAAAATATAATTTATCTAAAGCTGCTGACCGTATTAACCCTGGAGAAGCATTAAAGGATTATTGCGAAACTTCGTTCCCATTTTTTACAAGTCTTACAAACTGGGCATTTGGCGTATTATTAAAAACTTACCTGGTAGATGCAAATGCATTAATATGCGTTTATCCAATACAGGAAAATATAGCAGCTAATGAATTTTTGAAGCCTTTCCCATACGTATATTATAGTGATCAGGTTGTTGAATATATTGAGAATGATTATGCAGTTGTAAAAAGTAGTGATAAAGTTATCTACACTGAAAATAAAATACAAAAATGGGGCGATTGTTATTATATTTTGACTACTCTTTCAGTGCAACGTTATGAACAATATACTAGCAAGAATGATTATAGATTAGCATGGGAATATAAACATGAGTTAGGGATATTACCGGTTGTTAAAACAAGAGGTTTATTTAAAAAAGCTTTAGATGGGAATTTTATTTTTGAAAGTAGGATAAGCTCTATTGTTCCACATCTTAATGATGCATTAAGAGAATATAGCGATTTACAGGCAGAGGTAGTTCAACATATATATAGTGAAAAATGGGAATTTGCAGGTGATGATTGTAATGAGTGTAAAGGGAAAGGGATTATAAAAAGTGCTGGTTTTGCTGGCAAAGATATTTCTTGCCATGCTTGTACTGGCACTGGCAATAAACCACGAGGCCCTTATGCAACTTTACAATTGAAACAACCTATGGCGGGTGAATCCACTTTACCTACACCTCCAATGGGTTATGTTCAAAAGCAACCCGAAATTGTAAAAATTCAAGATGAGCGTATTGATAAACATATTTATAAAGCATTGGCCAGCATAAATATGGAATTTTTATCCGAATCACCGTTAGCACAAAGCGGCATTGCTAAAGACGTTGACAGGGATGAGTTGAATAATTTTGTTAATTCTATTGCAGAAGATATTGTATCTGTATTAGATAGTATATATTATTTTATAAATGAGTACAGGTACAAAATATTGATACCAAATCAAGATGACCGCATTGCTATGTTACCTTCCATTGCTGTGCCTGAAAAATTTGATATTCTTTCATCCACTTATTTAGAGCAACAAGTTCAGAATGCAAAAAATAATAAAGTAAACCCAGTTATTGTAAATGCTTTGGAAATCGAGTATGCCAATAAAAAATTTAATAATGACCCAAGTATTAGGGAAAGGGTAGCTTTAGTATTGCAGTTGGATCCTCTGGCTGGAATTAGCGAAGATGATAAAATGGTACGTTTTAACAATGGTTGGATAACTAAAGAAAATGCTATTATATCTGCAAACATCCAGGAATTTATAAGCAGAGCTATTGAAGAAAAAGGACAGGATTTTTTTGATATGGATTTGAAGGATAAGAAAAAAATCATTTTGGAATATGCCAAGCAGCAAATTAAAGAAAATAGCTCTTCAGCCGAAATTTTAGGAGATACAGAAAAAAGTGAGGAAGAAATAATTAACAATAAACCAGCAGATGGCAACTGATTTTAAAGATTTAATAAAACTTATACAGTCTGCAGTTGACAAGTTCAATACACAGATTCCCGGTATTCAAAAATCACTGCTGGATAATATCCGCATGCAATTAAAAGAGGTCGATACCAAAGGAAACAATATTGCCATCAATACGAAGAATGTTCGCTTAATTGCCCAGATAAAAAGTAAGCTGGAAAAAATTATGCTTACCCCAGAATATAAAAGATCAGTTAAGCAATTTGTTACAACGTTTGAGGATATTACAAAATTTCAGAACAGTTATTTTGAACAGCTGGAAGAAAAATTTAAGCCATCAAAATTAGGTGCTGAAATAAAAAAGCAGGCAATGCAAGCTGTTGTAGAAAAATTGACCGAAAACGGACTATCTGCAAATGTTACGGCCGGTATTGAAGATTTATTAAGGAAAATATTACCGGTGGCCAGGCATATAGTTCACTGGAGAATAATTTGCAAAATTATCTTATTGATAATGAAACCGGCGAAGGGCAATTACAGAAATATACCAAACAAATTACTACCGATGCTCTTAATCAATATAGTGGACAATACACACAAATTGTAAGTAGTGATTTAGATTTTGAGTGGTTTAGGTATTCCGGTAGCAATATTGAAACTACCCGGCCTTTTTGCCTGGCATGCACAAAAAAGAAATTCATTCATATATCGGAAATACCACAACTTTTAAAAGGTAACTTTCCAGAGTTTAGAGAATTTGACGGGGTGATTAATGAAAAAACCGGATTACCTGCCGGGTTGATAGCCGGTACCGATGTAAGCAATTTTATGATCAACAGAGGCGGGTATAATTGTGCTCATCAGTTAAGGCCGGTAAGTGAAGATTTAGTACCAAAAGAATATTTAGCCAAAATAAAATCATAAAAATAATTTATGCCAATAGGTGATGTTTTTTAATAGCTCCGATAATGGTTGAGCTTGATAAAAGAAAACCAAAAAAGATTTTGGATTTAGGATGTGGCACTGGTTTTTATGGCGCTGTAATACGGCAATGGCTTGACTATGGTGTGCAGCCATGGAATACTATAATCCATGGAGTGGAGGCTTTCTATGATTATAACAATCCTCTTTGGAAATTATATGATAAAGTTGAACAAACTATTATAGATAATTTTTTATTCGGTAATACTGAAAAATACGACTGTATTCTTTTAACCGATGTAATAGAACACTTTGAAAAAAATGAAGGTTTGGAGATAATCGACAAAATAAAAGAACATCTTTCCCCCGGTGGTATTTTTATTATAAGCACTCCGTATGATTTTCATGCCCAGGATGCAGTATATGGTAATGAATATGAAAGGCATAGAAGCCATTGGAGGGTGATGGATTTTTTAAGAAAAGATTTTAAAATAGTAAACCAACGGCCAAGCATATTAGGGATATACTTAAAACAATAAAGTCATCAAATATTTTATCATAATCAATGATATTGTGAAACCATACCATTTCTCCACTTTCTTTATCTAATTTGAATAAAGGCTCACATTTGCATTGTGGACATTTTTTGTGCTGGTTATCTTCACCTTCAGGTATTATGTGTATAGCCATTATCTATAATTTTTTTTAAACGTGAAGCCCATTCAGAAAGCCATTGTTTATCTGCATTATGATTAAGCTCCCTTACAGCTTTATAAATAGTTTGCTCTAGACCCAACTGGCAGTTACATTTCTTTTTATAATGAACTTGTAAATCTAAAAGTATATCCCAAACATCTTTGGGTATTTCTCTTAAGTCTATCCTTTTAGGTTTATACTCTTCTTCCTTATAAATTTCTACGGCCATTAACCGCAAATTTAATTTATTTTTCGTCTACTTATTAGATTTTTTAGCAACTTTTGTATTAAAAATAAACAGTTTAAAATATAAGTCATGGCAAAAGTTAAAAAACTACAAGTTCGTACACCACAAACTACAAATGGCAGAAACCTTTTATACGATGACAATAAGAATGTGATTTATAGTACATCCATTGTTGAGCTTGCATCTAAAAAGGACTTTGAATCGCTTAATGCAAAATTGCCAAAAGATTTGAAACATGAACTGACTGTAATTGAAGTAGATACTGATTCTAAAAAAATTACTATTTCTGAAACTGCTAAACAAGTAGATGATGCAGCAATAAAAGCTAAAGAAGATGAAATAGCCGCTTTAAAGCAAAAATTGGCTGATGCGAATAGTAAACCTGCTGCCGCATTTGTCATTTCCAAAATTGAAGAGGCTACTACCCCTGAAGAGGTTAATGAGTTGATTGAAGGTGATGATAGGGCTACTGTTACAAAAGCCGCTAATAAAAAAAATTGAAGCACTAAAATCAAAATAATTATGAATAAAAATTATTGCTGTGGTAAACCTAAAAAACCCAGCTATCCCAAAAAACCAAAAAAATAAATCTCATTATGATTAAAAATTTAGGCCAGTTGATAAGTCATCTGGCAACAAAAGCAGGAATACCAGCAGAAGATCAGCATTTAAAAGATATTTTATCAAATGCAGAATTAACCAAAGTTACTTTACATAGCGATTTGGTTAAAGCTTTGGATGATAATTTATTGAGTGTGGATGCTGCGGCAGACAACCACCCTACTATTGGTGCAAAATATAAAGCAGAAGCCCTTAATGCTTATGATAAAGTAATGGCAAGGGTAATGGATGAATTAGAACTGGATGAGGAAACAAAAACTGAATTAACCGGGGTAAAAAGCAGCTATAAACGATTTGAAGCCTTAGCAGCTAAAATTAAAGATTTAAAAACTGCAAAAGCAAATGCCGGTAGCAAAGAAGAAAAAACAGGTTTGCAAAAACAGATAGACGATTTATTAGAAGCTGTAAGGGTTGCCAAAGTAGAAAAGGATGATGAAAAAGGCAAAGTATGAAGAATTACGTAGTAAGGATAAAATTGATTTTCAATTACGATCTACGTTTGCCGGTGTTAAAACAATTTTCGACCAATTAGATCCCGAAGTAAGATACAACAGTCTTATATCGGTTATAAATAAAGAACTTCAGAACTATGAAGCAGAGTTGAAGTATGACGAAAAAGGAAATTTGCAACCATTCAAGAAAGATGGCAGCAAACTTTTAGGGTCAAACCATACTCCTATAACTCTGCAATCACTTATTGATACAAGTTTGGCCAACAACAAAATATTAGCTGTTTCTACTCCAACCGACCAGGCAGAAAAACCCGGAACGCAAAAAGTAGTGCCAGGAAAGACCACAGAAGTTAGTGGTACCAATCAAAGTGTAGCGAGTTATGCAAGGCAACAAAGAGAAGCCTATGCAAAAAATTCAAAGCCTGCACAAGCAAACTGATTTTTTTAACATTTAAAAAAAATGAATGGATATTGCCAACCGATATTATCACATATCGAAGCGCTAACTAATAACAACCCGGCTAAAAAATTAAGCCCGTTAGGATTTACACAAATGGTAATGTGCTGCATGGATGGCAGCGTAACTCCCTTAAATGATGGAAACCAGGATGGCCATGTTAAGGACCTCACTGTTAAGTATAGAAAAAGGCCATTGGAAAGCGATGTAAGCGATGAACCGAGTGCTTGCGATACTGCGTTAACCAAATTTTATAATGAATTTACTTTACCAAGCATGCTTTACCGTGAGTATGCACTTTTTGTACCTGATTCATTAATCCGTCAATACTGTAAAGATTCCAGCGATTTTATTAAACTGAATGCTGAAGGAGCTGCAGAAATGCAGGAAGAGACTTCTGTAATGAGAGAAGTATATGATATGTTCGTAGAAGGTGGCGGTGCTATACTTAAAAGTATTAATAAAGCATTGGTTACCAAAATGTCTACTCAATTTGGTAAAAACTTAGTCAGTGGTGACAATAATGCTGTAGCCTTAAATTTTGCATTAGGTGAAAATCTTATGCAGGATGCGCTTATACGTTTAATGACTGATTGGAGGGAAAACGAACTTTGCGATAATGTTTGTATGGTCGGTAACGGGCCTTTTGCCAATTTAGATTTGATTAAATCAATATTTAGTGGCAATAATAATCAGGGGATTGACCAGGGTAAATTAGCTAACATGCTACCGAGCGTAAACTTTGATAAAGATACCCGTACAGTTTGGGGTAATAACCAAATAGGAGTATTTGAAAAAGGCAGTTTAGCCTTACTTACCCGGAATAAATATGTAGGTGATTTTGCCCGTCCATTGGGTACTTCAAATTTCTTTAGTATGAAATTACCTGTAAATGAATACAACTGTCCACAAGACTGTTTGGATAGAATGGTTTTCGATATACAGGTTAAAGAAATTGATTGTCCAACAGCAATGAATATTAACGGCGAAGATGTTACAGTAGGTCCAGGTGTGTTGATTGTGTTGAGCAAAGAGTTTAATCTTTTTGTAAAGCCATCAAACTTATATGAACCTACGGATCCTTTATTCGGTACGAATGGTACACTTCGTTACGAAATAACAACATCATAAAAATTTAAAGTAAAATTTATAATAAAACAGTGATGGCAAAAACCATCACTGTTATTTAATTAATCATCTCATAAAAATTTACAAAGTGAAAAAAATACTTTTTTTGGCAGCCATAACTTGCCTTTCGTTATCAAGCTTTTCTCAAAAGCTGATTAACCGGAATATTACTGAATTGGAAATTAAAAATCTTACAACTACCAATGCCACGGCTACTAAAGTTGATAGCCTGGTAATTACTCCAAATGAAGTGGGTTTTATTACCATTAAAGCTGTAGGCTTTAGCGCTGATAGTGTTGCAGCAGTTACCGGCATACGTACTTACCGTTATACCAAAGTAGCCGGCACATTAACACTTGGTTCCGTAATTGAAACCCAGGCGCCGGTAGCTGATACAAAAGTAAGTGGAGCAACATTTACCGCTGTAGCATCCAGTAATAACATAGTCATTAAGGCTACAGGAAAAGCCGATGTTTCTATGAAATGGTATTTTATCACTAAACAATACGGAGCGAAAAAAGAGTAATGGACTGTTTAATAGATTATATCGGTGTTAAAGGTTGTGGCAATGTAAAGCCATTAAGTGGCATGTACATTAATCAGCTGGCCGGCATAAGCCTTGAAAGCATGGAAAGAATTGCTGACAAGGAACAGGTAACATTTATGGGCGTTTGGAAAGATGTCCAGGCTAGGGCATGGCTACGGCTGGAAAAGGATTTACGCCGCTCTTTGAGAAAAAGGTATCAACTAAAATCAGTATCAGGCAACGGGTATATAAACCCGGATATCGACACAGTAAATACTGAAGCTGCATCACCTCATTACAAAGGTGTTGTTATTGATATTAACAGCAGTATTTATAACAAGCAAAAGCACAGTTTTCTATCCATTGGAATTAGTGACATAAAGTTGACTTTACCGCAACCTGCTGCATCAGTTAAAATAAAAATATTTGATGAAGCTGGGAATGAGTTGGACGAATTTACTATTGCCAACGCAATTGCCGGAGTTAATACAATTGAAGTGGCGCAAAAGTATCCTGCACAAAGATTATTTATTGCCCTTGATGCCAGCGCCTTGCCACTTGCTACCGGCAGCATTCCGAAGGATGTAATATCCGGTTGCTATGATTGTATATGTAAAGTGTGCGGTGATAATTGCCAGGCAAGTATATATGGTGCACATTCATTAATAGATACACCTTCAGCAATCTCCAAAGAAGATAATTTTTATGGCATGCAGATTTGCTTTAGCGTATGCTGCGATTATAATACGCTTATATGCTGCAATAAACAGGAGTTCATAGATGTATGGCTGTTTTTATTAGGCTGCGAATTAATGCTGGAAAGGTTATACAGCCCACGGCTTAATAAGTATACCACTATTGATAAAGAAGATCCCAATGAGCTTAAAGATTACTATACAGCAGAATATGAAAAGGCTTTGGAAGAAACCATATTGGGAATTTCAGTTGATCAGGAAGATTGCTGCATTGTATGTGACCCTAAAATAAGATACAGAGAAAATTTGCCATGATAAGCATTAAAACAAATATACATACGGTTAACCAGGGCCTTATTAATAAACTGCAAGGGTTGGCCGACACAAAAGCACTGCTAAGGCCAGTAGCTTTTGATGTATTGGCTTTAATGCGTGAAAGGATACATGAAGACGGTCTGGCAGCCGATGATAGTTCTTTGGGCGATTACAGTAGCAAATATTTAAAATTTCGTAATGATAATGGCCGTAGTACCGGTGGCGCAAAAAAAAGATTTTCATTTTCCAGGCAACTCGAAAAAGCTTTGGATACTGGTCCTACTGAAAAAGGTTATGCAATTATCATTGTAGTAGACCAGCGATTACCGTTGGATAATTTTTTGAACAAAAAAAATAAAGCCAAAGGTAAAAAAAGCTACCAAAATTGTAAGCGTAACGAATAAAGAATTAATTGCCTTCCTGGAACAACAAACAGGAAAGAAAGTATGGAAGCTTTCAAAAAGTGAAAGGGAATACGCCATTACCAAATATAAAAAATTAGTGGCTGAAAAGCTGAATAGTTTATAATGCCTTATTTAAAAACCATAGTAAAATATATTAATGAAGCACTTTCAGATACAGTGCTTAAGGATAAACGTTTTCAAAAATCAAATATCATTGAAATAGCACAGGCATTGCCCAGGAAAAATGGTAAAAATTTAGAATACCTGCCCAGCTATGTAGATAATGATGGTGAGGCTAAATATGTGGGTGTTGATGATGATTATGATTTAATTATTTATCATAAAATAAATTCCATAGATGTATCAAAAGCCACAGTAAATAGAGGTTTTGGTGATGGGACAGGATATCAGGGAAATATAGCCCGGATGAGCATGATTGTATTCGGCAGAAGGGATAAATTAAAGCTTACTAATGATGACCTATCACTTTATTTACAAAGCAATATCCCTGAAGCAGCTACTAAAGATCTACTGGTTGAATTGCAATTTCAAGCCGCAAATATCAATATTAATAGCATAGTTCTGAATGACTTGCAGGTTTTTCAAGAAGAGTATCCAGGATTTGAATTCTTCTTAAAGCCTGAACAATTTCTTTTTAAGATAAACTACACAATCGAAAGTGCCTATCTGAAGCGGTGCTTTAACAATTGCAAATAAAATTCTTTAAAATTTAAAAAATGAGTTACTCAATTTATAATCCATGTGATGAGGAAGTAATAGACCCGGTGTGTGACCCGTGTCTTAATGATATGGAACATGGCCGGGTAAGAAGTGGTGCATATATACATAAAGGCTATTTACCGACTCTTATGGAAGATCTGGAAGATGCACAAAAGTGGTTAGATGGAATCGCTGATAAATCAATTTATATTATTCCTGAAACTTTAGGCTCATTCGATGGCGGCCAGCCGGTAGAAGCCACAGGATATGGTGATGTACAATCCAAAATTGTTGGTTTCAATTTCTCGCTTCCTTATAAAGACCCCAATTTTAAAGGTAACTGCGATTTCTATAATAGCATTATGGGTAGTAGCAACTGGCATTTTGCTTTTAGGACTGAAACACAAACCAGGATAAGTGGAAAACCTGTTACAATTATTCCAAAATCACCCGTTACTGAAGAATTAAACAGCGAAGTTGTTTGGGACGTTGAAATTAAATGGAGCGAAGCAAAACAACCTTGCCCGTTTAATACGCCTGAAGGAGTTTTCGTGTGTTCAAATTTTTAGAAGCCGGTCCGATCGGCATAATAACGGAGGATGGCTTTGATATTATTAACGAAAGTGGCGAAAACTGGATTGTCGAATAAAGTTTCGCCACTTTATTTCAATTCTTATAAATGAAAAAATATTTTTGGGCTATTATGCTTAATCAGCATACAAATAAATGCCCAGGTAAAGATTAGCCAAATGCCTATCATTGTAGGCGATGATACTGATAGCCTTTGGTTGCCGGCATTGCAAGAAGGGATTAATAAAAAAGTTCGTGGCTACCAGCTAAAACCATCAGTTACAAATTTTTGGAAGTTGACTGGCAATGCCGGCACTGTGGATGGTGTAAATTTTATTGGCACTACAGATGATAGACCATTAAATTTTAGGGTAAATAATGTTAAGGCTGGTAGAATACAAAGGGTTGGTGAAAATGTTTATTTAGGGTATGAGGCTGGCTTAAATGCTACAAGTTCTGCAAATGTGGCTATAGGTTATAGAGCTTAAAAAGTTCTTCATTATTGACTCTGACTTATAATACTGCGGTAGGGAGGGGTGCGTTAGAGCAAAACACAATAGGTGAAGGAAATACAGCAATAGGTTATGCTTCAATGGGTGGTACAACAAATGGAAAGTATAATACTGCTGTTGGTGCATTTGGTGGAGGTGATGTATTTGGAGGGCAGAGAAATGTGATGCTTGGTTATGCTGCTGGGTTCAATTTAGAAACAGGAAATGACAATGTTTTAATAGGTGCTAATGTCAGTGTAAACACTTTAAACGGTTCAAAAAATATTTTTATAGGAACAAATGCTGGTGCCACCAATGTAAGCGGAAGTAGTAATACTGTTATTGGTTACGGTGCAAATTTATCGGCAAATAATCTCACAAATGCAACAGCAATAGGTGCTAATGCCTATGTTTCAGCTAGTAATACTATTTCAGTTGGTTCTATAAATGGGGTTAATGGTGCTACATCTGATACTAAAGTTGGCTTTGGAACTACAGCAGCTACAGAGCGCGTTCATGTTAATGGCAATTTTCGTTTAGTAAATGGCTCACAAGCTGCCGGCAGGTTTTTACAAAGTGATGCAAATGGAGTATCTACATGGGCTGATTTACCTGCTGCATCTATACCTACATGGCAACAAACTTTAATTACAGGTAGTAATTTGACACAGGATAATACGATAAATGCGAGCTACCATAAATTTAATATTGATAGCTTAAATACATTCCGAATGTTCAGTTATGGTACTGAACAAAACGGAGGTGAAGGTGTCAACATAAAGAATGAAATTTCATTTAATGATAATGCTAATGAGGCAATAGAATTAAGCAGTATTTTATCCAGTATGGGAAATGAATATGCAACAAATTTGCATGTTGGACCAGCGAACTGGAGTGTAACTTCTGACAATTATAATGAAGCCAAAACGGCATCTATCGGGCTTGATGTAGGCACCTATATGTGGATAGATGCTGATAGTGCACATTTTATACGTCCTATTGCTGAAGCTGATAGTGGTATGCAAATAGCCACCACAGGTTGGGTAAAGAAAAATATGGCTGCTTCATTGCTGAATGTGCAAGACCAGCTAGACAATAAAGGTACTGTAACAAATGTTTCTGTAGTTAATACCAATGGTTTTTCCGGCACAGTATCAAATCCCACCACTACCCCTTCTATTACCATACAAACAACGATAAACGGCCTGCTTAAAGGCAACGGTACGGCAATTTCAGCGGCAGTATCTGGTACAGACTACCTTGCACCAAATGCCCCAATAGCGTCAGCAACAAAAACTAAAATAACCTATGGCACTGATGGCAGGGTAACAGCTGGAGCTGATGCAACTACAGCCGACATAGCAGCATCATCGAATAAAAATTATGTAACTGATGCACAACAAGCTGTAATAAATAATACATCTGGTATAAACACCGGCGATCAAGATTTATCAGGCCTTCAATCTTTAGATGCAGATCTTACAGATATATCTGCACTTGCCCCAGCCAATAACGATATACTACAAAGAAAAGCAGGTGTTTGGACAAATAGAACAATAGCGCAATACAAAGCTGATCTGTCATTAAATAATGTTGACAATACAAGTGATTTAAATAAACCAATAAGCACAGCTACACAAACGGCTTTAGATAATAAGGTAACAAAAGGAGGTGATGCCGGGGCTTTGACAATTGGCACTAACGATGCAACTGATTTAATTTTTGAAACAAATAACACTGCCAGGGTTACTATTGATGGTACAACAGGTTATATAAGGCGTGGAAATGGCTTAGCAATTAATGGTTTACAATTATATGGTACGGGCGCCGGTGCAACACTTGCTTTTGGCGATAATTTCGGTACAGACCCTTACACTTCTGTTGGTGAATATCAAGGATTGGATAATGATATGTTTGAAGGAAATGGGCAAAAAGGTTCATGGCTTACCACTGGGCCTAAAGGATCCACCCCTAATTTAGGTGTTACTCAAAACGGTAGCGTATGCGTTGGTACCATGACACCGGTTGCTGCCACGAAATTAACGATAGTAGGCGCCACCAATATTTCAGGCAATATAATTCAAACAGGCAATATTACTCAAACCGGCATACTTGATGTAACGGGTAATGAAGCCATTACAGGGTTTACAAAGTACAAACAAACCACTGCCCCACCGTCACCAGCCAATGGAACTGAATGCCATAGTTATTATAGAAACAACAAATACATAATTCAATATAATGATGGCGGCACGGTAAGATATAAGTATTTGGATTTAACAGGGACGGGTGTAACCTGGGTACACACAACTATAGCTCCATAAAATAATTAATCACTAAATCAATAAAAACAACAAAATGAAAAAACTATTATCGGCTATTGTAATTATATTATTATTCTCAACATCTTATGCGCAGGACTTCAAAGCCCAGGCAGCACTTCTAAAAAATCAAGAGTTTGTTTCGAGGGTTGAAATAGCAATAACAAAAGTAGCTAACCAGGTTGGTAGCGAATTAAAAGACGTTAATAAACCTATACTGTATGCAAAGCGCCATAAACTTAGCTATCATGTAATTAACAATGATATGACTTTAATTTTTGCAAAATCAATCGTATCTGCCAATACCGATATTAACCTTAATTCAACAGATAATGACCTTTTATTTATGGTAACATCTGTTTGGGATAATGTTGCCGGCGTTCAGGCAGATGAAAAATAAATACTAAATACTTTATAGCTAATGTCATCACCAAAGGTACCCGAAAAATATAAATGGATAAAAAGCCTGGAAAAAGGCGAACGTACCGTTATGCTTTTTGGTGATGGCAGTAGGTGCATTATCTGGGGCATTAGTTTATTTATTCTTCATTTTCCTTTCATTGCGCAAAGAAAATACTGCTTTACAAAATGATAAAATTGATTTACAGAATAAAAATATCGCCTGCGAAAAAGAAAAACAGAAATGGAAAAAAAGCATGGTGAGGAAAAAGGTTGCAAATGAAATTAAACTAAACAATAAGGTAGAAAAATTCATGCAGGAAAAAATAGATGAGTTGAAGGCTGTTAACAGGGTTAATAAAATTGCTTTAAAAGATATGCAGCAGGTATATAAAACTCATAAAAAATAATTAAACGATAAAATTATGAAAGCATTCCTTTATACAACAATTTTTGAGGCCGTATTGGTGATTGTTTTAGCTGCATTAACACCAGGAAAATCTGAAAGCCAAAAACCTCTTTATAAGGTCATTAATAATGATACAATCCCAAATCCAAACGTGATAGATTCTATTGCAATTTTGGACAGTGTGTATTCCAAAGAATTGGATAAGGTTATTACAAGTAACAAAAAAATGATAGAAATTATCACCACAATTAAACAGGCTGATAAAACCTCACAATCACCTATTAAAAGCCAAAAAAGGAAATTGCTCATCAAGATACTGCTGATACAAAAAGTAATTATTTCAATACAGCAGAAGACTACATTTTTATAATAAAAGATACTGCCAATGCAGCCCCTAACAATCCGGTAATAGAGAAAAAAAGCCTTTGGCAAAAATTTAAATCAATTTTCAAATCAAAAAAGAAACCATGAAATATTTTGTTCAAAAAAATTATGTATTCGTATCTGCTATATTAAGCGCTTTGATATTAGTGCTTCAGCAATTTATTGGAGCTACATCTATTGACTGGCCGGCAATATCGTATGCCGCCTTTGTAGCCATCGCCGGTACTGTTGCGAACGAATGGAAAGGGAAGGGTATAACTATAGCTGGAATAATTGGTACTGTAGCTAATACTTTTATAACGGTTGAAAATACCGGAAATTTTACCTGGGACCAGTTTGTATTATCGGTACTTGTAGCCATATTAACAGCATTCGTTACATCATTAAAGCCTCCAGTAAAACCAAGATAATGATAAAGAAAAAAAGTAAACCTAAACCAAAAGCTGAAAAACGTTGGTGGCATGAGCCAGTGGGTGAAATTTTAAAAACAGCACTTGCCGCCGCAATAGCAATATTCGCAAAAAAGAAAATGAAATGAGCAATATCCCAAAAAATAAACCACAAATCCGAAAAGAAGATCTGTTGCTTAAATTGAAAGCTTTGCATCCCGATTTTGTATTGCCGGATTTTTTTGTATTAGGTATACGTGGGTATTATAAAATAACCATGGGCGACCCTACAAAAAATGATCGAAAAATTTATGATGATGCAATTTTTTTAATCGGCAAAAATGAATTTTTTGCCTACAATGGCAATACTGACCCGGCAGCATTTAGACAGGGTATAGCGACTTTAAAACCGGGTATCTGGCCAGCCTATACATTTTCTTTACATAAGGGAACATATTTAGCCCTTTGCCAGCGTGGAGGCATGGTAACCGTATTCAGGGATGGCCAGGAAGAAGATACGGGTTATTTCGGCATTAATATTCACATGGGCGGTATTAATAGCACATCATCTGAAGGGTGCCAAACCATACCTAAACCGCAATGGCCTGATTTTATAAAAAATGCACAATTATTGGCCGCAAAATATTATGGTAAAGACTGGAAGAAAAAAGTTTATACCTACACTTTAATTGAATTATAATATTACGAAGCAGAAAGAATGTTTTCATGAGCAGTTAGTTTTGGTACGCCCTCTGTTTCTACAGGGGGCTTTTCTTTTACAAATGTATTATTCACGCTTTTTAGTTTTATATGCTGCCTTCCCTTTTCGCCTATTGCATAGTGCTTCATTGTGATTACCGTAGATGTATGATCAGCCATATCGGCTGCAGCCACTATACCTAACATTTCAGCAGTTTCATCTAGGTTTAAATGTTTGAGAGAATAAAAGTCAGCAGTAATATTCATAGGAATTTTTACATGCCGATTCCAACGCCTGGTAATTTGTTCCGGCCTTATTGATTTTGTACCTGGCTTAAGGCCTACACTGAAAACATAATCAGTAGGTTTACAATTTTGCATTATTTCAGTCCATAGTGGCAGCGCCAGATCCTTAATGGTTTTTTGAACTTCTTTATTTTGGCTCCCTTTCCTTATAATTAATTTGAATTGTTGATTTGCCAGGTCAACATCTTTACCTTGTATGCGTAGCAATTCGGCCTCCCTGCTGCCGGAGTGAAAAAATATTTGCATAAACCGCCAAAAACTATAATTATTCTTTTGTAATTCATCATTAACTTTTACTCTTTCGTCATCGGTTAATACCTGGCGTATGAGTTGTGTATGCTTTTGCTTTTTTATATCCTTTACCGGGTTAAATTCAATTGCTTCATTATCTAATAATTCAGTAAACAGCATACTTAAATGAGCCCTGTAATAATTAAATGTATTGGCGCTCCATTTTTCTTTTGTTCTTGAAAGATGCTCCAGGAGTAATTTTATATGTTTTCTTTTTATTGTATTAACCGGTAATGTATCAATCCTTAGTTGCTTTGCTGCAATTTCGCTATACTTAACAACACTGGTTAAATCTTCTTTTGTGTGTGTGCTGACTTTTATTATTTTCAAAGCCTTCCGGAGAGCTTTAATAAAATGAGTAGTTGGTTCAATTTCGTACTCAATTTCTATTGGGGTGATACAAGTACGGCCAGTTGTTGTGATGTACGGGGATATCGCTGCACCAGCAACCATTAGGCAATGAAACCTTTGACATAACTGTGAATTTTTTATTTTGTTAACGATTTTGTTAACGTTTAATAAAAAACCACAGGCTTAAGAAGTGTTTAAAAAAGCTGAAATACTTTACAGTAAAGTATTTCAGCTTTGCTCCCCTTCAGGACTTGAACCTGAGACCCTCTGATTAACAGTCAGATGCTCTAACCAACTGAGCTAAGGAGGAATTTATTAATCGGACGGCAAAAATAAGGCTTTTTACTTTTAGGCAAAAAAATATAATCAACTATTTTTTTAATACTTAAAAAGATTACGCTCTTCCAGTTGAATAAAAACTCCGCCCTCTCGTATTTCAATAGGATAAGTCTTGAGGAAATACCCTTCACCGCTAACATTTCTGCCATTTTTTAAGCTAAACTTGTACTTATGCAAGGGGCAAACAATATTTCCCAGCGCATCAATATACCCCGCAGCCATGGTTGCACTGGCATGCGGACACTTTTGCACACATGCATGTATAGTATCATTATGCCTGGCAATACAAACTGTTTTATCAGAAATGACTACTTCCGCCAATCCATTTGAAGAAAAATTAATTTCATTAACAGATTCCGCTATCTTATACCACAAAAAATTTTTTTCTATCATTATAATAATAGCTTAATAAAAAAATTCCGCCCTGTAAGGATATCTTATCTGGTAAATGTCCCGTACTATATTTAAAATAGTCTGGCGCAGCACATCTACATTGGTTTTTTCAGTAGCAGAAACAAACACACAATTTCCCTTGGTTTCAGTTTGCCATCTTTGTTTTAAATCATTAATTATACTTTCTTTTACATCTTCTTCAAGCCATTTATCAAAGGTTTGCGCTATATATTTATCCATTTTATTAAAAATGGTTACGGTTGGCTTTTCGGCTGTGCCTAATTCCGCCAGGGTTTTATTTACAACCGCCAGTTGCTCTTCATATTGGCCGTGAGATATATCCACCACATGCAACAATATATCTGCTTCTCTTACTTCATCCAAAGTGCTTTTAAAACTTTCTACCAGGTGATGGGGAAGTTTGCGGATAAACCCTACCGTATCGCTGAGCAAAAAAGGTGTTTGCTCAAATACCACTTTGCGGGTAGTAGTATCCAGCGTGGCAAATAATTTATTTTCGGCAAACACTTCGCTCTTACTTAGCAAATTCATTAAAGTAGATTTTCCTACGTTAGTATAACCCACAAGAGCCACCCGTATAAATTCGCCCCTGTCTTTTCTTTGTGTAAAAGCCTGTTTGTCAATTTCGGCTAACCGTTTCCGTAAGAGGCTGATTTTATCTTTCACAATACGCCTGTCGGTTTCTATTTCCGTTTCACCCGGTCCTCTTGTGCCTACGCCACCACCCTGGCGTTCCAAATGCTTCCACATGCCTTTAAGCCGGGGCAAAATATATTGATATTGTGCCAGTTCTACCTGCGTTTTTGCTTGTGCCGTTTGTGCCCTCCTGGCAAAAATGTCTAAAATTAAATCACTACGGTCAATAGTTTTTACACCCAGCTCTTTTTCAATATTAATAATCTGCGAGCCCGTGAGCTCATCATCAAAAATTACAATATTGATATCTCCCTGGAGTATTAAATACTGCTTTATCTGCTCCAGCTTTCCCTTCCCTACAAATGTTTTGCTATCCGGGTGTGGCAGTTTTTGCGTAAATCTTTTCACAGTGATGGCCCCTGCTGTTTCAGCCAAAAAAGCCAGCTCATCCAGGTATTCATTAACCTGGTGTTCCGTCTGTTCTTTGTGAATCAGCCCTACCAACACTGCTTTTCTTCTTCGTTTTATTATTTGTTTTTTTTCTATCAAAATATTTTTTTCTATTAAGTAATATAATTTGGGGCTGTGGGCCGTATAACTTTATTCAACATTTGTTCCGGCTGCTGCAGGCTCCGCTTCGCTACGGCCCTTCGTTTCACTGCGAGCCCGATCCGCCTCAGGCGGATCGGCCTTACGCATCCGGCAGCCCCATGTCATTTAGTTAAGAATTGTACTTTACTAATATCACCCTTTCAGGGTTGTTATACTTATTGTGATTGCTTATTTATCTACAATAATTACATCCCTTCGGGATTACTAACCCCAACCGGGTATCATTACTGTAGTAATCAGTAGCAAAAAATGTTCAAAACCCTGAAAGGGTGACATTAGTTCCTTAGCTAAATGACATTGTCCGGCAGCCAACTTGCCAGTTGAATTACTATTGAACTTTACTGTTATCGTACCCTGGTCAGACCGTGACAGTCAGACCAGGGTATTGCAAAAATAAAGCGGATGTGAGCAACATCCGCTTTATTTAACATTTAAATTTACGGGCTATTTTTTTCCTAATGATGAATTTGCAGCATTTACCCACCTTTGCATTTCAGCACACTGCCTAAATTCGTCATCAATCATAATATAATAAGATGCAACTTTAGTATTAAACCAGTTTTCCAAAGCCACGGTTTTCTTTTCTTCCAATGCCCTTTGTGCAATTTTATTATAATCGTCTTTTAAGTTTTCCCTATGCGGTTCAGCTTTCGATTTTAAATATATAATCCTGATTCCCCTGGGTTTTCCTTCTTCAGCAAACTCTGTAGGCTGCGAAAACTGGCCTACCTGCAAGTCTTTAAGCATAGTTACCATATTTTTATCCAACTCATCAATAGTAATAAAAGAACTGCCATCCCGTCCTTGCACCTGGCCTGCATTAAATTTACTGGCTTCATCATCGCTGTATTTATTTACCGCTTCGCCAAACTGGATAGTGCCGGCTATTAACTTAGCCCTTACAGAATCCAGTTTTTGTTTGCCCTCATTTATTTCTACCAGCGTTACCTGGGGTACCTTTAAAATATGCCTTACTACAGCATCATCGCCTGTACGGCTAACTAATTGTAAAATATGGTAGCCACACCTGGTTTTGAACGGGCTTGAAATCTGCCCTTCTTTTAATGTAAATGCTTTAGAAAGCCAAATTGGATCAAGATCTTTCTGGTTCCGGTTAATTTCATATTCGCCCCCGCTTTGTTTACTGCCCGGGTCCTCTGTATAAATAGATGCTAAGGTTTTAAAATCCTTTTTTCCGGTTTCTACCTGTTCTTTATATTCTTTTAATTGTTGTATACAGTATTCTTCTGCATCACGGCTGGCCTTTGGATAACTTACTATCTGGCTCACTTCTATTTCACTTTCATACAAAGGCAGGCTGTCTACAGGTATTTTTTCAAAATATGACTTTACTTCATTAGGGGTAATTTTTATATTTTCTACAATTTTATTACGCATGGCCTGTGCCAGCTTCCTGTCTTTAAAACCATCTTTAAAATCTTCTTTTAACTGATAAACAGTTTTGGCAGCTACTCTTTCCAATTCTTCTTTAGAGCCGTACTGGCTTATAAAATACCTAACCTGGTTGTCAAGATCTCCTTCAATTTCTTCATCAGATATGGGTATGGAATCTTTTTCTGCCTGCAGCACCAAAGATTTGATGCTTAACGCCTGTTCGAGTGTAAGGCAACGGCCATTTTCTGGTATTTCCATTCCCTGCCGCTGCATCTCAATAATGCTGTTATCGATATCACTTTTTAAAATTATTTTATCGCCTACTATGGCTACAATTTTATCTGCCAGGACCGGTTTGGATTGCGTTGGCTGTGCAAAGGTGATGACAGATGAGAGATAACAGATGACAGATAGTAAGAAAATTTTATTCATTCGATTATTTTAAATTTCTGATTTTGAATTAGCCCAACATCCAGTACCGGAGGCGCTAAAAAATAGCACATCTTGTTCAATAAAGATATATAGTTGAAGAGTGCGGCGCCACTGAAGCTAAATAGTAGCACAGCAGCTTAGTTCAAAAAATTAATCAAAAGTAAAACAACGTTTTACTAAATATATTTATGGTAAGCGCATTTAACAAAAGTTTGTACGGAATATTTTATTTATACCGGAGAGGCGCTAAGGCGCAGAGTTTGCAAGATTTATTTTTTTCTGCGCCTTAGCGCCTCTCGGTAATTTTTTGAGCTTACAGTGTGCGTTTTACTTCTACTTCTTCAAATGCTTCTACTATATCGCCAACTCTTATATCGCTGTAATTCCTGATGCTTAATCCGCACTCCATGCTGGAAGTTACTTCTTTAACATCGTCCCTGAAGCGTTTTAAGCTGCCCAACTCACCGGTAAATATTACGATACCGTCTCTCACAAGACGTATGCGGTTGTTTCTTGAAATTTTACCATCTAATACAAAACAACCTGCTACAGTAGCTTTATCAAATTTGTACATTTCCCTTATTTCTACATTGGCCAATACTTTATCTTCTACACCAGGCTCAAGCATACCTTCCATGGCACTGCGAATTTCTTCAATGGCATTGTAGATGATGGAATACATTTTTATTTGTATGGCTTCCTGCTCGGCAAGGCGTGCTGCCTGCATGGAAGGACGTACGTTAAACCCTATAATGATAGCATCTGATGCATTGGCGAGGGTAACATCACTTTCGGTGATGGCACCTACTGCTTTGTGGATCACTTTCACCACAATTTCCTCTGTGCTTAATTTCTGCAGGGAATCGCTTAATGCTTCTACGGATCCATCCACATCACCTTTGATAATTACATTTAATTCTTTAAAGTTGCCCAATGCCAAACGTCTTCCGATCTCATCCAATGTAATATGTTTTTTAGCCCTCATACCTTGTTCACGTAATATCTGCCCACGTTTATATGCATTTTCCCTTGCTTCGGCTTCGTCTTCGAATACTTTAAAGGTTTCACCGGCCTGTGGGGCTCCATTTAAACCCAAAATTAATACGGGTGTAGATGGCGGTGCTTCTTCTACCCGTTGGTTACGCTCATTATACATGGCTTTTACTTTACCAAAATTCTGGCCTGATACAATCATATCACCCTGGCGAAGTGTACCGTTTTGTACTAAAATGGTGGCTACATATCCACGGCCTTTATCGAGCGATGCTTCAATAATAGTTCCGTTGGCTTGTTTTTTAGGATTGGCTTTTAATTCTAATATATCTGTTTCGAGTAATATTTTTTCGAGCAGTAAATCAATATTTAATCCTTGTTTGGCGCTTATTTCCTGGCTTTGGAATTTACCTCCCCAGCTTTCTACCAAAATATTCATTCCGGCAAGCTGTTCTTTTATTTTTTCAGGATTTGCCCCATCCCTGTCTACTTTATTTATGGCAAATATCATAGGTACGTTGGCTGCCTGGGCATGCGATATGGCTTCTTTTGTTTGTGGCATCACTGCATCATCTGCAGCCACTACAATTACTGCAATATCTGTAACTTTTGCACCACGTGCCCTCATGGCTGTAAATGCCTCGTGACCGGGGGTATCCAGGAAAGTAATGGCCCGGCCATCTTTCAGGGTTACTTCATATGCCCCGATATGCTGTGTGATGCCGCCTGCTTCGCCAGCTATTACGTTAGTATTGCGGATATAATCGAGCAAAGAGGTTTTACCATGATCTACGTGACCCATTATAGTTACGATAGGGGCTCTTGGCATTAAATCTTCTTCGTTATCAATTTCTTCCTCTGCTTCAAGCTCTGCTGCATCATCAACTCCTATGAACTCTACTTCAAAACCAAATTCGCTTACAACAAGTTCAATTACATCGGCTTCCAGGCGCTGGTTGATAGATACCATGATACCTAAGCCCATACATTTGCTTATTATATCTGCAAAGCTTACATCCATTAATCCTGCCAATTCGCTTACAGAAATAAATTCTGTTACCTGGAGCTTATTATCCTGTCCTGTTGCAGAGCCTGACTGCTCAGCCATTTCTTCTCTTTTTGCCTTACGGTATTTGGCTTTTAAGCTTTTACCACGGCCACCGGAACCAGCAAGCTTGGCTTGTGTTTCCTTAAGTTTTTCCTGTATTTCTTTGGCATCAATTACTTTATCTTCTCTTCTAGGTGTATTAGCAGTACCCCCCGGCCTTCTATCAAACCTGCCACCACCGCCAGTATTGGATCCGCCACCTCTATTGTTATTATTATACCCGGTATTTGGCCCGCCCCTATTTGGCTGCTGACCACCGCCACCGCGGTTTTGTGTATTATTCTGGCCTTGTGATTGTTGTTGGTTATTATTACCTCCCGGGCGCTGCCCTCCCTGACCTGTTTGTGAAGGGTTATTATTACCAGTGCCCCCTTTACGTTCCATAGGAATGCGCTTACGTTTGCGCTTTTCATCGTTAGTTTCCTTTTTAGGACGGGTATCGCTATCTACAGGCAAATTTATTTTACCTAAAATTTTAAGGCCTGTTATTTTGTCTGCCTGTATATTCTCAATCACGGGAGCTGTGTTTTCTTCAACTTTTGGTAAAGTTTTTTCTTCTTCCTTAACCTGCTGTTTTTCTTACTCTTTTTACTTTTTCTTCTATGTTGATTTTTACTTCTTGTTTCTCAGGTTGTTTTTCTACAATTGGTTCTTCTTTTTTCCTGGTAGATTTTTTTGGCCTTGTGGAAGAATCTATTGCATCTAAATCTATTTTATCAATTACTTTAGGCCTTTCCAACTCCGGTGCTTCTATTTTTGTAATCGCTGAAGTTATAATAGTTTCAGCTTCCTTAGGTTGTTCCTCTATTACCGGCTGGGGGCAGTTCTTCCTTTTTTTTCAGGTACTTCATCTATGACTATTGCTACCGGCTCAGTAACTACTGCCAGCGGCTCAACAGGCTGTTCTTCTTTTGCTTTTGGAATTTCTTTAACAGCTTCTTTTTCTTTTTTCTTAAAAGAAAGGTCTTCTTCATCCCTTTTCTTTTTAGAATCGTTAGCACCTGCATTTTTGGGTAAATCTATTTGCTGGGCTTTTTGCTTGGCAACCTTATCTTGCAAAAATTCTGATTGTAAAACACCATACATTTTTTCTGTAAGCTTTGCAGTGGGTTTAAGATCATCACTACTAAAACCTTTAGACACAAGAAAGTCTATTAAGGTGTCTTTACCTATATTAAATTCTTTGGCCGCAGCCATTAACCTTGGTGTATTTACTTCTGACATTATTATTTTTTAATCAGTATGGGGTTTATAAATTTGGAGTTTGAGGTTTTGGGTTTGAAGTTATTCTTAACTTTCAACCCTAAATTATAAACCTCAAGCTCCAAACATCCAACCTTAAACTTTATTCTTTTTCAAATTCTTCCTTTAAAATTCTTCTCACTTCTTCAATTGTTTCTTTTTCCAAATCGGTTCTACGTTCCAGTTCTTCCGGTGTAAGATCTAATACTGAACGTGCTGTATCACAGCCTACTCTTTTTAATTCTTCAATAACCCATGCTTCAATTTCGTCTGTAAATTCATCCATATCAATATCAAATTGTTCTACTTCACCTTCATTATCACGGAATACATCTATTTCGAAGCCTGTGAGTTCGCAAGCTAATTTTATATTTACCCCCCGCCTGCCGATAGCTAATGATACCTGGTCAGGCTTTAGATAAACATTAGCATGCTTATTTTCAATGTCAAGATCTATGCTTGTTATTTTAGCAGGCGTTAAAGACCGCTGAATTAATAACTGTGTATTGGTAGTCCAGTTAATTACATCGATATTTTCATTTTTCAATTCTCTTACAATTCCATGGATCCTGCTTCCTTTCATACCCACGCATGCTCCTACCGGGTCAATCCTGTCATCATAACTTTCTACTGCCACTTTTGCTCTTTCTCCGGGATCCCTGACTATTTTTTTAACAACAATCAGGCCGTCGAATATTTCTGGCACTTCTATTTCCAGTAACTTTTCTAAAAACGCAGGGCTTGTTCTGGAAACTATAATTACAGCCTGGCTGTTTTTTAATTCTACTTTTTTTACAACACCCCTAACATTTTCTCCTTTTTTAAAATAATCCGAAGGTATTTGTTCAGACTTTGGGAGCAACATTTCATTTCCTTCTTCATCTAAAATTAAAACTTCTTTTTTCCACACCTGGTATACTTCGCCGCTTACTATTTCGCCTACCCTGTCTTCGTATTTTTTTATTAAAATGTTTTTCTTTAAATCATTAATACGGGCAGCCAAAGTTTGCTTACCGGCTAATATAGCCCTACGGCCAAATTCTTTCTGTATGTCTATTTCTTCATACAACTCTTCTCCTACCTGGTAATCCGGCTCTATTTTGATAGCATCTTTATATTCTATTTCTGTAAGTGTGTTATAAAGATCGTCATTATCTACTATTGTCCTTCTACGGAAAATTTCCAAATCTCCTTTCTGATCGTTTACAATTACATCAAAACATTCATCACTTCCATATTTTTTACGGATCAATGTTTTAAATACATCTTCCATTACTTTCATAAGTGTAGGACGATCAATATTTTCTGCATCTTTAAATTCTTGAAATGAGTCAATTAAATTAATGCTTGCCATATGCTTACCGGGCCTCTTATTCCCCACCGGCATGGAGATTTTTATTTTTTAATTAAATTTTATTTGCACTTTAGTCTGTTTAATATCACTAAAGCTGATATTTACTTCTTTTATTATAGCTTTTTTGCCTTTTCCTTCCAGTGTTTCTATTATAATATTATCATCGGTTGCTGCTATAAGCTTTCCTTCTATTTTTTCTTCGCTGTTTAAAAGCATTTCTACCTGTCTGCCGATATTTTTTTTGTATTGCCGAAGCAATTTTAGCGGTTCATCTATTCCCGGACTTGATACTTCTAATGAAAAATCGCCGTCCGGATAAGTAGCTGACTCTTCAATTATTTTATATAAAGCCCTGTTTATTTTTATACATTTTTCTATTGCAAGCCCGCTGTCAGCGTCCAAATATATCTTTATATTATTAGTAGGTTTTATTTTGATAGAAACTAAAAAAATATCATCTGCTAATAAAGGCTCTAAAATTCTTTCTATTGTTTGTATTTGTATCTCCTGGCTCATAAGAAAAGAAGAAGGGAACGGTTATCGTTCCCTTCATTTGCTTCGTTATCTAGTGTAAAGATAATTAATATATATGGAACTGCAAAACGATGTTTTTATCATTTCTTATTTAATCTATCGCAAATTTAACAGAAATTAGTGGCATGGCTTCTTAACTTTGCCACTATGAATATTTTTAAAATAATTTTTGAGCTATTCATTTTATATATTTTGTATAAAGTAATTTTTGATTTTATTATCCCGGTATATCAAGCTACGCGGCAAATGAAACAAAAAATGAATGATATGCAAAACCGGATGAACAGCCGTCAGCAACAAGGCCAGGACCATCGTACAACTCATACATCTACTAGTGTAAATAAACCGAACAGGACTGATTATATTGATTTCGAAGAAATTAAATAATTAGTTTAATTTTAATTGCTCAATATATTCATTGGGTAATAAATGATGTACCATTAAGTTTAAAGATTTTGCAGTTGTGATGTTATTGATAGAATCATCAATAAAGAGTGTATCGCTGGCTTGTATTCCTGCATCATTCAATACATATTCAAAAGCTTCTTTATGTGGCTTTCTTAAACCAATAATATTAGAGTAGTATGCTTTATGAAAAAAATCATCTAACCTTTTTTTTCCTGTTTCTTTAAAAAAAATCTGGTTAAAAGCTGAAATATGTATGCTGTTGGTATTGCTTAACAGAAATATTTTATAATTTTCCTTTAAAGAATTCAGGCTATTTAAACTTTCTATCCGGAAATTAAGCAACATTTTATTCCATGCTGCTTGTATATCATTATTGTTAATATTAGCAGGGAGTACTTTTTTTAACTCAGCATAAAAATCATTTTCAGAAATTTTACCGGTTTCCAGGTCTTCAAATAGCTGATTAGCAGTAGATTGAGAGTACATTTCATCAAAATTTTGTATTCCCAGTTCAATAAACGCATTTATGGTTTTATTATAATCTATATTTAATAAAACTCCTCCCAGATCAAAAATTATATTTTTTATCGGCATGTAAAATAAATTAAGTGATTGTCCAGGTTTCATTGCCTTTAAGTAATTTATCCAAATCTCCATTTCCTTTTTTTGCCTTTACTTCTTCTATTTGCATGGCCATTCCATCTTCATAACATGCTCTGTCTGTTTGATAAAAAACACCAAATGGCCTTGGCAAATGTCCTTGTAACCTGGGATCATCAAACATGCGGATCAATATCTGGGCTTTATAAAAATCTTTTTCGTCGTGTATCCATAAGTCATCTATGTTTGCATCTTTTCCTATTTCTACGATAATAGGCTTAAAGCCATCTAATTTAATTCCTTTATTTTGGGTAGTACCAAATACCAAAGGTTTTCCTTGTTCTAAAAACAGTGCTTCATCCGCTTTGCTGGTTTTTTCTGTAAAAATTTCAAAAGCCCCGTCATTAAAAATGTTGCAGTTCTGATAAATTTCTAAAAATGATGTTCCTTTGTGTTGCTGCGAACGCAGCAGCATGGCTTGTAAGTGTTTGGGATCTCTGTCCATTGTCCTGGCAATAAAACTGGCATCTGCACCCATGGCTAAGGCTAAAGGATTAAACGGGTGGTCAATACTTCCAAAAGGTGTTGATTTGGTGATTTTATTTTCTTCGGATGTAGGAGAATACTGCCCTTTGGTAAGCCCGTAAATCTGGTTATTGAACAATAAAATATTTACATCAAAATTTCTGCGTAATAAATGTATGGTATGATTGCCACCAATACTAAGGCTATCTCCATCACCGGTTACAATCCACACGCTTAACTCAGGCCTTGCAGCCTTAAGCCCGCTTGCTATTGCTGTAGCCCGTCCATGGATGCTATGCATCCCATAGGTATTCATGTAATATGGAAACCTGCTACTGCATCCGATACCAGATACAATTACAATGTTTTCTTTAGGTATACCAAGTGTAGGCATTATTTTTTGTACCTGTGCCAAAATAATATAATCACCACAACCAGGGCACCACCGCACTTCCTGATCAGTAGTAAAATCTTTGGGGGTAAGAACTGGTGCACTAATATCAGTTTGCATCAATTAAAAATTAAGAATGAAAAATGAAAAATTTTCCACTACAAAGTTCATGATTAATTCTTAATTTTTAATTTTTAATTTGCCTTTAGCGCTTCCCAAAATTCAGCAGCCCGCCTGGTGTGAGGGATAACTATGGTGCCGCCTACTATATTTGCTACAGCAAATACTTCGTAGACCTGTTCGGTAGTAATACCTAATTCATGGGCTTTACCCAGGTGATATTTTATACAATCATCACATCGTAATACCATACTGGCTACAAGACCTAATAACTCTTTTGTTTTTGTATCTAAAGCGCCTTCGGCATAAGTATTGGTATCTAAATTCCACAGCCGTTTTATAACTAAATTTTCTTTGCTCAAAATCACTTCGTTCATCCGGCTGCGGTAGTCGTTAAATTCTTGTACTAGTTTGCTCATATTTTTTTGAGTTTTAAGTTTAGGGTTTGGAGTTCCAGGTTTAAGGTTTAGAGTTTTTATGGCTTAAAAGCTCAATATATATAGAACCCCTAACTAAATTTCAAACTCCAAACTGTTTTAAATGGTGGTCTAAATGCTTAAACATGCTTTTACCCCATTGCTCAGGCGTAAATTTTCCAAAAAAAGGGTGTGGATATTTTCCTATCCAGCCTGGTCCGGAACTGTAAAATTTTGCGATCAATTCTGTCAGTCTTAATTTTTCTATATAAAAATCTCTTTCATCAATGATTTTAAAGTAAGGCGAGGTAGGCAAGTTTTTACGCCATGGGCTATCGTTGTATAATTTTGATTTAACCATCCAGCCTAATAAAACACCTATGAATACCCTCGGTTGCTGTACATCACTTAAGGGTATTTTAAATACTTCTTTACAATGTGCAAACATTTGTGCTGCATTCATTTTACCCCATAAAGGTTTAGATTCAGGTGTTAATTTATTTAAGCGATGAATGGTATCAAAATAAGTATCGCTGTTAAATAAACTTTGCATAAGGAAGATATTTATAAAAAGATAATTAAAGTTATAAAAGAACTTTAAATACTATTTAAATAAAACTTGTTATAAATAAATCAATTGTTATCCAAGTTAGCTATTACAAATCTTAAAGCGCCATAACTGATATCAGCAGTAAGATTTTCTTTTAGTTCTTTTAGATTTTCTTTTCCAAATTTATTAATAGTTTGCATAATTAATTGTTGCTGGTCTTCAGAGACCAATTTGCTTACATCTATCTCTTTACGGCCCGCAAAGTAAAATAAATGACTTTCAATTGTACTTATTGCCAATGATCTTTGATCTGCAATTTCCTGTATGGTTTTTCCTGCTTTATATAAATTAAAAGTAATTGTTTTAGTGTCTGTTTTCTCTGATTGAGGTTTGCTTATTTTTTTTTCTGGCTTTAAGGGTTTATCATTTATGAGGCTATGCAAATTATGTTCATCACAATACTTACTGATAATATCCAGGAAATGCTTTCCTAATTTTTCTGCTTTTATTTTTCCAAAACCGGATATTTGTTTTAACTCCTCAATTGTTTGTGGTAAAAATTTACTCATTTCTTCTAAAGCATTGCCATTAGCAACAAGGTAAACAGGCAGGTTGCCTTTAGCACATAAGTCGTCCCTTTTTTTCTTTAACAGCTTGTATAAGTCAATATTTATAATATCGTTTTTAATATAACTGCTGGTACCTGAATAGGCAGAATAAGTAAATGATGGTTTGCTATATTTCTTTTTCTCTCTAAAAATTTATCGGCAAAAAAACCTTCTTTACAGCCTTCCATTAAATACAATTGATAACTAAGAGAAAAAAATAAGTCAGACGCTTTATCATAGTATTCTTTTGCTACAATTTTGCTGTCAGTAATTGTTTTTAATTGTAACACTGATTGTTTTAAGTAATCCAGTTCTTTAAAAAAGTATTGAATTGCAGCAATTAGTCTTTTTTGCAAAGCCTCATCTTCTTCCGGTAATAAATTGCTGATAAAATAGTTTTCCAAAACCGGAAAAAATTTTGCCGTTATAGTTTGTAACTGTTTAATTTGTTGATGCCAGGCCTCAACTGACTGCATGGCGGCTTCGCCAAAAGTAACCGTATGTTCTTTTATCCAATTTAATAAAATTTTACTTTTATCCTCGATGGTGTCAAAATAAAACATACTGGCAATTAATTCTTGCTGGTAATGTTTTTTTGCCTGCTCAAATAAATTTTGCTGTATTATTTCAGACTTTTTTGTTTCAGTAAAAGCAGCTATCCGGTGATCAGTATGTAAACTTTGTGGTGTAATACGGCTTTTTAAAATAATGCCTTCTAAGGTAGTGCACCGGCTTAGCGCCACATACACCTGCCCGGGGGCAAAGGCAGCGCCTGCATCTACAATAGCTTTTTCAAAGGTAAGTCCCTGACTTTTATGTATGGTAATAGCCCAGGCTAACCTTAACGGATATTGGGTAAAAGATCCCAGTTCATCTTCTTCAATCTGGTTATTGCTTTTATTAAGGCTGTACCGGATATTTTTCCATTTTTCTTTTTTTATTTCTATAGTACCTGGTTCATCTTTGCATTGGATAAATATTTTTCCTTCTTCAATTTTTTCTACTACTCCTATTTTTCCATTGTAATACCGCCTGATTTTTTCTGTATCATTTTTTATAAACATTACCTGAGCCCCGATTTTTAATTGAAGGGCTACATCTGCAGGATATGCTTTTTCATAAAATTCCCCTTCAATTTCAGCTTCATACAAATAAGTTGTACCAAACAGTTGATTTAAATTTTTAAAATTAATATCATCTGCAATATTATTATGCGTTGTTAATGTAATGTATGCATCATCCTTCTCCGGAGTAAAATTTTGCTGGTACCGGCTGTGCAGCAGTTCATATCCATCCTGATCAAGCTCATTATTGCGTACCTGGTTTAATACTGAAACAAAAGATTTATCCGTTTGGCGATAAATTTTATTCAATTCAATATATACTAAAGGTTGCTGGGTAATAACCTGGCTATTGAAAAAATACGGACTGGCATAATGCGGCGATAATAAATTCCATTCATCATCTTTAACAACAGGGGGCAGCTGGTACATATCACCGATTACCAATACCTGCACGCCCCCAAAAGGTTTATTATACTGGTTGCGAACATGCTTTAACACAGCGTCAATAGCATCAAGCACATCGCAACGTACCATGCTTATTTCATCTATGATTAATAATTCCAAAGCCTGCATAACAGCTTTCCGCTCACTGCTAAGGCGCAATCTGCTGATTAATGAATGTGTATCTGTTACGTTCTCATTTGCTGCAAACCCTCTATTTACCGGTAAAAAAGGGGCAAATGGCAACTGAAAAAATGAATGTATGGTAGTACCTCAGGCATTAATAGCCGCTACACCGGTAGGGGCCACTACTGCAATATTTTTTACTGCATGCTCTTTGATATGCTTTAAAAAAGTAGTTTTACCCGTGCCAGCTTTACCCGTTAAAAAAATATTTTGACTGGTATAATTAATAAAGTCAGCTGCAAGTTGGAATGTAGTGTTAATCTCCATTGGTATTGCCAAATGTATTTTATATTTTAGCCATTAATGTTAAGTGTAAAATTATTCCTTGTAATTGATATCAGGATTTTTTTCTTTACAGACTTTGTTCATCGCCAGCTTTATCTCACTATATAGTTTTAAACACAGGCCATGTAACGTACAATCATGCGCCCGTGTTTAAAAAAATTTAATTTGAAGACTTATTATTTAGCAACAGCAATTCATTTACCTGTACTTCTGTTATGTATTTTTTATTTCCTTCTTTATCAATGTAAGATTTGTTGATTAATTTTCCTTCTATGGCTATTTCTGTGCCTTTTTGCAAAAGCTTTTCAACAACTTCAGCAATTTTACCCCAGGCTATTAGCGTATGCCATTGTGTTTCTGTTATTTTTTCGCCATTTGTATTCCGGTAAGATTCGTTGGTGGCTACGCTAAAACGGGCTAATTTTTTCCCTGTTTCTGTTATTTTTATTTCCGGCATATTCCCTACATGCCCAATTAGCTGAACTTTGTTTTTTAATGCGTACATAATGTTTTAATTTAATTGGTGTTTTAATTTGATTTATAATTAATCCGCTTAAAGCTGATTTTTGTTGTATTGCAAAGCTGATAATCAATTCATTTTAAAACCAGTTTTATTCATTTACTTGCGGATGTAATCGTTTGTAAACGATTGTAATTATAAATAAATATGTACCTTTTAGTTTTAAAAGCTAACATTTTGACACCAACAATTGCTACAATTAAAAACTGCCTGTTTTGTAATAAAAAAATAACAGGCCGTACTGACAAAAAATTCTGTGATGATTATTGCCGGAATGCATATAATAACCAGTTAAAATCAACTGCTAATAACCTGGTGAGAAATATTAATAATGCATTAAGTAAAAACAGAAGGATTTTAGAAACTTTATTACCGCCCACAGATAAAATGGCAAAGGTTCATATAGATAAGCTGTTGCAACTTGGCTTCCAATTCAAATAGTTGACACATACCTATATTAACCAGAAAGGAAATGTCTATAGTTTTTGTTACGTAGATGGATATTTACCACTCGAAAACAGCTGGTATTTAATAGTAAAAAGAAAAGATGGATAGGCAGTAGACAGAGCTACCCAGTGATTCCTTCTCTTGTTGTTATTGAATTATTGGCTACCCCGGTAATATAGCCTCTGCAATTGGCTGCGCCACATTTACAATTAAAAGGTTCCATATATTCTTCAGCTAAAAAAGTGGCATAATCCAAAGTAAGTTCTTCTCCTGCCAGTATTGGCCGTATTGCTAATACGTTTAGTCCGCTGTAAGCGGTATTAGGATTACAGCTGTGATTTTGTGGTGCCCAGCCAGTTGGATCATTATCCCACAGTAAGAATACTTCTTTACTTAAGGGATATGCATATTTTTTAAAATTTTCTTTTTCCTCAACGCTCCAGTTCTGTTCTACATGTTTACGGGTCACTATTCTTTGGGCCTGCTCTTCGCCTTTAAATATTAGTTCATCGGTATTAATATTTTGAGTAGAATAAATTCCATACCCGGATATAGAATTCCCTTTCATCATATATTTTTTTTGCTTTTGCCGGTGGCGGTAAATTCCTTCTTCAATAATAATTTTTAAAAAATTGTCCTGCCCAAACCCATCATATTTTAAAATATAATCTGCGCTGCCTTCATATCCCTGGTTATAAAAAACACTGCAGGTAAAATTAATTTCCAGGAAAAAAATATCTCCTTTTTCATTAGTCCTGAAATCTAGCCGTGCATACCCTACGCCTCCAAAGCTTAAAAATATTTGCTTCGCTGCCTGTTTTAATTTATCAGCAAGCCCGGGATCCTGGCAAGGTATATTAGCCAATGGGTGTAAAGAAGATGTTTTTAACGCATATGTTTTATAGGGGGCATCATAAGGAAAAATATATTCAATGGGTTGAAAAACCCTGACATCTTTTTCGCTCCCTGGATTTGCAACCAACATTACAGAAAACTCCCTGCCGTTTATATATTCTTCTACCAGTAATGGAGTATACTCATCAATAATATGTTCTACCTTTTCTTTTAATTCTTTTATATTGTTTACTAACGACTTTTTGTCTATACCCAGGCTATCACCGGCTTTTGCAGGTTTTACAAATAATGGATAACATAAATGTTTACAGTTATTTTCAATTTCATCCAGGCTTTCAATAATTGCATAAGCAGGTATACTAATGCCTTCTGTATATGCTACATATTTCATTAATTCTTTTGGCGGATCATATAATAAACTTGTAGGGCCTGTAAAAGGTAAATTAAGGAGTTCCAGGCTATATATTACATCAATGGAAGGGACTTCCCATTCCAAATATCCTTCGCACAGGTTTACATATATATCATATTTCTTTTTCTTTAATTCTTTTAGTTGCTTATAGGTAGTCAGCTTATTTAGCAAAACGTGATCAAACTCAGCTTGTGGCATTAGATGCGACAGGCTTCTTGGAGGATCATAGTTTTGATAATCTACACTTGAAGTGGAATAATCCGGCAGAAGTACACAAATTTTCATTTATATTTTTTATTACTATAACTGACAAGTTATATATTACTTTTTACAAGTACATGGGGTTTCTTTTTTAGCTTTAAAAAAGCATCACTAATAATCCTGGTGATAACCTCAGCAAAAGTGACATTACTTAATTGTAAAATAGCACCGATTGAGGTATAATTTTCATCTTCACTTAATCCGCATTGTGCATTTACTTCCAGAACGTATAATTGTCCTTTATTATCCATTCTTATATCCACCCTTGCGTAGCCTATTCCTTTAGTAGCTACATATGCATCCCAACTAATTTTTTTATGTAACCGATAATAGATTGCTCCGGCAAAGCGTAGTCATAAAAATTTTCCTCGTTGGGCATGGCAGTTTCATCTTCATAAATTTCCCATAACCTGTCAAAAGATAAAAAACGTTCATTTACAGGTAAACTTTTATGAAAAACCCTTTCTACCGGCATGTATATGACTGCTTCATCCTTATTAAAATAAGATCCTGTTATAAAAACTGTAAACTCCCGTCCTGCTATAAAAGATTCTGCTATCACCCCATCTGCGGATAAGTTCCAACCACGGTAGCCATCAAACATTTTTTCTACCTGCACTTTTAATTCCTTTTCGTTTTTTACTACATTTTTTATCCCAATACCCATGCTCCCGCCGGATACGCAAGGTTTTATTATAACAGGAGTACCTAACCGGTTAAAAATCCCTGTAAGATCTTGATCCCTGGAAAGTATGGATTCCCACAAAGGCGTAGCTACTTTAGCCCGGTTAAATGCCTTTTTCATAGGAATTTTGGAAGTGGTAATATTATAAAAATAATCATTTGCACCAGTATATACCAGGTTTTTTTCTTTAATAATTTTATTACTGATACCCCGGGTGTGCCATTAATTTCATCCCCATCGCATAAATTTAATACAACAGGAAAATATATTCCCATTGATTTCTCCTGTACAATATTTTTAATAACCCCAACATAAGTTTGCAAAGTAACAGGTTGCCACTGCCAGGCTATTTCCAACTCAGAAAAAATTTTTTCATACTCAGGTATGCTTTGCGAAAAGTCGTAATAATAATCAATATTATCATCCTGTGTGATCAATTGTGGAGCTAAAACCCATACTTTTAAAGGTGCTTTTGATAATTCAGATAATAAAAAGGGTTCTTTATACATGGCTTAATATGATGCGATAAAAATATTTGAGACACCGATATAAATATATTACTTTTTAAAAATGTAGAATAGTATTATTAAAAATATAAAAAAATAATGTGGATATTAGGTGCATTAATTCCTTTTTAGTCACTAAGCAATAACATCCAAATAAAAACCTATTTTATAACGATAACAGTATTTATTAAATTGAGTACAAATATTTTCATGCAAACATTAATTATTACAACTATACAAACTGATTTGAAGTGGGAGGATAAGGCTGCCAATTTATCTTTACTAGAAAAAAAAATAAATAGCTTAAAAAACAAAACAGAAGTAGTTATTTTACCCGAAATGTTTACCACAGGCTTTAGTATGCAGCCTCATCTTTTTGCGGAAAATATGGAAGGCGAAACTATAGCATGGATGAAAGAAATAAGTAATAAAAATAAGGTAGCCCTTACCGGTAGCATCATTATTAAGGAAAACGAAAATTATTACAACCGGCTAATCTGGATGTTGCCTAATGGCTATTACGGATATTATGATAAACGCCATTTATTTGCATACGCCAAAGAAGACCAGCATTATACTGCTGGAAATAAAAGGCTGATTGCTTCTATTAAAGGGTGGAAAATAAATTTGCAGATTTGTTATGACTTACGCTTTCCGGTATGGGCAAGGCAATCATACAATGAAAATAATGAACCTGAATTTGATATTCTTATATATGTAGCCAACTGGCCGGAAAAAAGAAACCATGCCTGGAAAACTTTATTATGCGCAAGAGCAATAGAAAATCAATGCTATGTAATTGGTGTAAACAGGGTAGGCACAGACGGAAATGGTATTTACCATAGTGGCAACACATCAATTATTGACCCCCTGGGAGAAATATTATATCATATGGCTGATGAAGAAGATATTTTTACTATGACTTTAAAAAAAGAAAGACTAACAGAGACAAGAACCAAATTTCCTTTTTGGAAAGATGCAGATGATTTCCTGATAAGATAGGTATTTCCGCAAATAACTTCAAAAGCATCCTATAATAAAAAAAATAAATTTATTTATGTAAATACATAAATAGTAACATCTGTAAAATAATAAACAATTTTTTACGTTTATTTTTTTAACTTATTTAATCCGCATATTTACCCTGGAAGATTTCTCCTTGAATTCTAAACCAGTAATATTTAATGCCAAAACTAACAAGTAAAAAAATTAAGCTTAATGAAGAAAATTTTTCTTAACGAGAGTGATATACCTCGTGAATGGTACAATATCGTAGCCGATATGCCAAACAAACCGCTTCCGCCGTTGAACCCTTTGACTAAACAACCAGTTGGCCCTGAAGATTTATCCCCGCTTTTTCCCATGGAGTTAATTAAACAGGAAGTATCTGCTGAAAGGTATATTGAAATACCCGACCAGGTGCAGGAAATTTATAAAATATGGAGGCCTTCGCCGCTTTACAGGGCTACGGGTTTGGAAAAATTATTAAATGCCCCTGTAAAAATTTATTATAAATACGAAGGTGGCAGCCCCAGTGGGTCACACAAACCTAATACTGCAGTGGCGCAGGCATACTATAATAAACAGGAAGGTGTTAAAAAAATCATCACAGAAACCGGCGCCGGGCAGTGGGGTACAGCTTTAAGCTTTGCCTGCGCCCAATTTGGTATTGAGTGTGATGTATATATGGTTAAGGTAAGTTATAACCAGAAACCTTACAGGAAAATATTGATTAATACATTTGGTGCACAGGTTTATGCATCACCCAGTAACCGCACACAGGCGGGCAGAAATATTTTGGCACAAGATCCTGATTCGCCGGGCAGCCTTGGTATTGCCATATCGGAAGCTATTGAAATAGCTGCCCAGGATGAGCATACAAAATATGCATTAGGATCTGTACTAAACCATGTACTCCTTCATCAAACTATTATCGGGAGGGAAGCAGAAAAGCAGCTGGAATATGCCGGCGACTTCCCGGATGTAATTATAGCGCCGTTGGGTGGAGGGTCTAATTTTGCAGGCTTAGCCTTTCCATTTTTAAAACATAAATTAGAAGGTAATAGCAATGTAAGATGCGTTGCTGTAGAACCTGCATCATGCCCCAAGCTAACAAGGGGCAAATTTATGTATGATTTTGGCGATACCGCCGGATATACGCCGTTACTACCTATGTATACCTTAGGACACAATTTTAAGCCCGCTGCTACGCATGCAGGTGGCTTGCGCTACCACGGGGCCAGCGTATTATGCAGCCAGCTGCTTAAAGATGGCTTAATCGAAGCCAGCGCATTGCAGCAGCTGGAATGTTTTGAAGCTGGTGTATTATTTGCCAAAGCAGAGGGGATAGTACCTGCACCGGAAGCCAACCATGCGATAGCCCAGGTAATCAGGGAAGCGAAAGGGCTAAGGAAGAAGGCGTGCAAAAAACAATACTATTTAATTTATGTGGTCATGGCCTTGTAGATATGCAGGCTTACCAGGATTATTTTGATGGCAAATTATTTAACCATTCTTTTACTGATGAGGAGTTGAATACGGCTGTTTTGGAAGTGGAAGGTTTGCAACCTTAAGCGATATAGTTATTGATGGGATGAAATAATTAATTTTATTATTTAAGTTTGGTTTAAGTTTACTTTTGCCTTGACGCAAAAGTAACAAAAAGTAAAGGCAGGAAAGCCTGCCCCGTCTGAAAGCGGGGATTACAGCCCGTTTCGGCCTTACGGCTTTATTCAGCTGTAGCACTACTGTAGCCTCAACATGATTTTTTACTCTTAATTTCAATACAGTATGATAAATAGCTGTTGGAATGTATTTGAAAAAAATGGGTTTAAAAAAGTCCAGTGATGCACAATGTACAAGAGTGCGGCCCGCCTTCGGACGGGGCAGGCAGCCGCTGAAGTTGATTAGCAAACAAATGCTGGTAACATAACTGACCTGGCCGCATGGCCAGGTTTTTATTTATTTAACACTCTTTTGTTTTATCAAATCCATAACCACTTTAATTTTTTTGTCTTCCCCCTTTTTTAATGCTTCGTAATCAGTGCCTACATAAATATCAGGAACAATACCTTTGCCTTTTTTAGAAACATCATGATTATATTGCACTAACCTGAACAAAGGCAACCGCACTCTTAAATGTGTGTTGGGCAAAGTAATATCGGGTATAATAACACCAGAATTACCATACCAGCCGCCGCCCGTTTCCTCGCCAACAACCGTAACATTTTTTTGCCCCTTTACTACATTGCAGAATAAAACTGATGCCGAAAAAGTAGGCCCGTTAGTTAGTATGTATAAATCATCCTTAAAATGATTATTGGTTTTTGGCTTATACTTTTTTCTTTCCCAAAGCCCGAAATGATACAAACCGTCTTTCTTTTTATGCGTGGAAAGAAAGATGGCTATATTATTTAAAAATTTGTTTTTTATATAGCGGGTATAAGGATATAATGATCTTGCAACGGCATAAGAAGTATCCGCCACTTTAAATGTTTTATGGGATATGTATCTGGTAAGCAAAGTAGACATATTTATCTTGCCGCCCCCGTTACTTCTAAGATCCAGCACTACATTTTTTATCTGTTGTTTCCTTATTTTTTTAAAGCTTTGCCTGAAAAAGCTGCGCAATTTTCCGCCACTAAATGTATTAAGCGTAATGATAGCCGTATTACAGGTTGTATCAATAACCATCGATCTCAAACTAAGTAACCGCTCTTTTTTCTTCTGTCTTTTACTTTTTTTTATGATAACGGCCAGCGTTGATTTTTTACTGGTATCTTTTGCAGTAGGAGTGTAAAGGGGAACGGTAATTTCTTTTTGCACCCCAAAACTATCAACATATACAAGGTTATAATTCTTGGCAAGGCCAATTATATTTCGTTGGTAATAGGGAAAGTTTCCGCTAAGCCTTATATAATTAATATTATCCGCATATCCATCCATTGGCAAATAATCAAAAGTTTTTGCTATTATATCTTTAGCCAAAAGGTTATTAATTGATTTAATGATGGTGCCCTTTTTAATAAAGTATCTTTTTTATCCAGGTTAGCAGCTACTACCATGGTATCATTCCATATTTTTAAATGCAAAGGGAAAGAAGGGTATCTTTTATTAGTTACCCATTTATTATAAGCTTTGCTCATCATAAAACTAGTATGGCCGCAATGTATTTTGGCAGTAAGCGGAGCTAATATTTTCCAACCATATTGCAGTTCTGTCATGCTGTCTTCAATAGCTGCATAATATTTTTTAAAATATCCATCCATGCTATCCTTTGGGGTATACCAATATAAAGAGGGGTGTTTCTTTTCTAAAATGTTTTGCAGTAAGGTATAATCTTCCTGCAGCTGACGGCGTGGATATTTTTTTGCCGGGTTATAATTTTTATTGGCAACACTGCAACTTACTAAACAACTTGCCAATATTAAAAAAAATACACCTTTGCTTACCATTTATAAATTTATTAAAAAAAGAAGGACAATTATTTTGTTGTATAATTTATTTTATATGATTCCACCCCTGTGCCACCAACTCATATTTACTGCCGCCCCTGGTAATAATATTTTTTCCTTCACCTGGCTCGGTAATATAACCAATGATGGTAATGGCTGAATTTTGTCCGATCTTTTCATAATCTGGCTGCGAAATGGTGAATAACAACTCATAATCTTCACCCCCACTTAATGCACAGGCGGTAGGGTCAAACTCCAGCTTATAAGCAAATTGCTTCGCTTCTTCATTAACGGGCAATTTATCTTCGTATAATAAACAGCCAACATTGCTTTGTTTGCAAATGTGCAGCATTTCGCTACTTAACCCGTCGCTGATGTCCATCATACTGGTTGGCAAAATTTCCTGCTCTGCAAAAAATTCAATTATATCTTTCCGGGCTTCGGGCTTTAATAACCGGCCTACAATATAAGCCTGTCCTTCCAGGTCAGGCTGGGCACCGGTTTGTTCAAATATTTTCTTCTCTCTTTCTAAAATTGTTAATCCTAAAAAAGCGCCTCCCAGCTCACCACTTACGCATACTAGGTCATTTTTTTGTGCCCCGCTTCTTTTTACATAATTATTAGGTACTACTTCTCCCATGGCTGTAATGCTTATTACAAAACCTTTGTTGGATGAAGTGGTATCGCCTCCTACCAAATCAATTCCATATTTTTCACATGCAGCATATATCCCTTCATAAAATTCATTAAGTGCCTCTACACTAAAGCGGCTGCTAATAGCTATGCTTACTACTATTTGTGTAGGAGTTGCATTCATAGCATAGATGTCACTTATATTTACTACTACACTTTTATATCCAAGGTGTTTTAAAGGAGTATACATTAAGTCAAAATGTATGCCCTCTACCAGTAAGTCTGTAGTTATTACGGTCTGACGGCCAAAATGATCTATTACGGCTGCATCATCTCCTACGCTTAATACAGTAGAAACATTCCTGGTTTCATTATTTTTTGTAAGATGGTCTATTAAACCAAATTCCCCCAAGCTACTAATTTCTGTACGCTGATTTTCCATAATATCAAATGCCATTAATTTTATTAATAATTATCTTACAGGCTCCAGCTAGTGGTGCCGTCTTTCTCATCTTTTAATACAATTCCCAATTCGCCCAGCTGGTTCCGTATCTTATCAGAAGTAGCATAATCTTTTTACTTTTTGCTTCTTTACGCATTTCTACCAGCAATTGCAATACACCATTTAAGGCAGCACTATCATTTGCATTTATATCTTTTAATCCAAAAATATCTTCTATATAAGATTTGAATTGTTTTTGTAACAGGGTCAATACATCCACATCGATATCATTTAAGCTTATCAACCCGTCCTTTATAGAATTTATGATGGGCACCAGTTCAAACATATTGGCCAACACTTTAGCTGTATTAAAGTCATCATCCATAAACTCATCCATTTCAGCAAGCAGCTTTTTAATCATTTCATTGATTCCTTCTTCGTTGATTGCTGGTTGTTGATCGGTCGTCGGTCGTCGGTCGTCGGTCGTTAATTTCTTCAACACTTCATATGCTTCCCACAATCTTTTAAAAGCTTTTTCACTACCCTCCAGTGCTGTGCTGCTAAAGTCAAGCGTACTGCGGTACTGGCTTTGCAAAATAAAAAACCTTACCGTCATAGGATGAAAAGGCTGCGTAAGCAATGGGTGATTACCACTAAACAACTCTGTAAGCTTAATCACATTATTGTAGCTTTTGCCCATTTTTTTACCATTGATGGTAATCATATTATTGTGCACCCAGTATTTTACAGGTGCCTGATGGTTGCAAATGGTGCTTTGTGCTATTTCGCTTTCGTGGTGTGGAAATGCAGGTCCATACCACCGCCGTGAATATCAAACTCAGCGCCTAAATATTTGGTAGCCATGGCTGAGCACTCAATGTGCCATCCCGGAAATCCTTCTCCCCAAGGGCTTTTCCACCTCATAATATGTTCCGGTGCGGCATTTTTCCAAAGGGCAAAATCTACCCTGTCTTTCTTTTCTTCCTGGCCGTCCAGCTCCCGGGTATTTTCCAACAAATCATCCAGCACCCGGCCACTTAATTTGCCATAATCATAATTTTCAGCGTATTTTTTTACATCAAAATATACCGAACCGTTTACTACATAGGCATATCCTTCATTGATAATTTTTTCTATCATGCTTATCTGCTCTACAATATGGCCGGTTGCGGTAGGTTCTATATTAGGTTCTATGCAATTAAATTGCTGCATGCCCCAATGAAACAGGTTGGTATATTTTTGTACCAGCTCCATAGGTTCCAGTTTTTCTAAAATTGCTTTTTTACTTACTTTGTCCTCGGCAGCCCTTCCTTCTTCTTCAAAGTGCCCGGCATCCGTTATATTTCTTACATATCTTACTTTATATCCTTTGTAAGTAAGATACCGGTAAATAAAATCAAAAGTTATATACGGCCTGGCATGCCCCAAATGGCTTTCGCCACTAACCGTAGGGCCACACACATACATACCTACGTATGGAGAGTTAATAGGCTCAAATACTTCTTTGGTACGGCTGAATGAGTTATAAATTTTTAAAGACATTATTATTTTTTTAGAATAAACATTTATTTTTCATGGCCCGCATGAGGCGGATGAACCATTGTTCTGTTATTATTTCTTTTTAGTAAAAAAATCTAACTTGTACATATACAGCATTGGGGAACAAAATGAAACCATTTTTTTGTAAAGGTATTAAGCTATGCCGCAACAGCAATAATTAAAGGAGAAATAATATGGAGATGTTTGATTCATTCGAATATGAAGATATAAAATATTTTATTCTTTTAATAATTTAGACGATACAAAATCGCAAATTATTATTTCTGTATCGTGGCTTATAAAAGCAATTACATATTTTTTCTTGTAAACAGCGCACTTGTATTTTAACGCTTTCCACCTTTTGTAAGTACAAAAACGGTATTCCACTTTTGTATCTGCAAGGGATTCAAAAAAGATAAAAGCTTCATCAACGAATTTTTTTGCAGTTGCCGGTAATCCTTTGCTTTCTATAAAATAAGCTATTTCTGCTACGGCCATAGCTACTGTTTGTAAAACAGCTACTTTTCTTTTGACCATTTATCTATTAATTTATAAGCATATTTTTTTCCAGATTTTAAAGATAGTTTTTTAATTGGCGAAGTTTTTTGCGCTGCTTTTGCTTGAAGTTTTTCAAAAGACCTGGCTTCTAATACTACATATTTTTTATTATTAATTATTAATGTATCCATACTATAGTTTTGTATAAAATTACTTTAATTTTTTATCAGTTTATAGTGATTCTGCAATTAATATTTTATTCTTTATTTACTTTTTTGACATCCGCAATAATGGGGTAATGGTCGCTAAGGTTTCTTTTTATCCTTGTAAATTGTTCCACATCAAATCTTTTATCCACAAAAATATTATCAATACGCAGGGTGGGTGAAATACCGGTAAAAGTTCTGCCCATGCCGCTACCTTTTTCTACAAAAGCATTTTTCATTCCTTTGCCAATAGCACTGTAAGCATAACTGTTGGGCACATCATTAAAATCGCCACAAACAATATTCGGGTAAGGGCTTTTCTCCATTTCGCTTCTTATCCTATCCGCCTGCAACTGTCTTTTTATAAAACCATTTTTAAGTTTGCTAATCAGGCTTTTTGACTTTTCCAAATCTTCGTCGCCATTAATACTTGGCTTATTGATATAATTTAAATTAGTTCGTGAAAGTCTTAAAGATTGGAGGTGTACATTGAAAACCCTGAACGTATCAGTGCCTTTTACTATATCGGCATATTGAAAAGTTGAATTATAATTGTTAGGGTATCCACTAATTATCCGCTTTTTTATAATAGGGTATTTTGAAAAAATAATAATGCCAAAATGTTGATGCTGCATAAAATCTTCTTTTACATTATAGGCATAAAAAATGCTCCGGAAAATTCAGTAAGGCTGAAAATTCCTGTAAACGATAAAAACTATACTTCTGGTAATAAGGTGTGTTTAAATCAACAGTACTATCCCCACATACCATTTCCTGGAAGCATGCAATATCCGGCTTGTATTCATTGATTAAATCAAGCATTTTTTGTTTTACCTGAGGGTTCTTTTTAAAATTAAGAATATCAAACTGGGCTACATTCCAACTCATTACCCGTAAGGAATTAGGAGGTTTATTAATACTAAACCCTGAAGAGAAACGAAAAGGTATAATATTACGTACAGGCGTAATTGCTAATAATACACAAATCAAAGAAATTAAGCTCCAGCGGGGCTTTACAAAAAGCCAGAATAAAAAGTAAGCTCCCAAAACCAGTAACAGGTAAAATGATGCCAGGTTAAAAAAACCAATAAACCACCAATATTTGTTGTCAAAAAATTTGCTATAACATCCTAATAAAAAAATTATTGCCGCCAAAATATTGGTAGTGATAAAAAAAAATTTAGAGAACCTGCGGATGATACTTTTCGACATTATTAAAAATATGAAATCAATAGCATAGCTAAAACTATGCTAATTAACACAGATACGTAGCTTTAAGATCAAAGTTATTCTTCACTGGCTCTTTTTAATATGCTTTTTTCTTCATCTGTAAGTAAATGATAACCCTGAGAGTTTATTTTATCCAGGATTTCGTCTATCCGTTGCGGTGTTATATTTGCTTTTTTGCTGTAAGGATTACGGTTGCCGGTTTCATAAAATATTTTTTCTTTTACGTTAGGCGTTTTGCTTTTCTTGCCGGGATCGAATAAATGTATAAACCAGCTGAATAAATTATTCATCCAAATACTACCATCTTTTCCCTTTCTTAAAAAATAAACAAATAAAAAACCTGCTATACCACCTCCCAAATGGGCAATACTGAAAGCTACATTTATTTTGGCCAGCCGGGAAATATCAATTACAATATAAATAATAAGCAATACCCATATTGATACCCCCCCGTTAAGATTTCTGAAAAATTTATAATTAGGAGCTAATGTTGTTGCTGCCACTGCAATAGCCATAGTAGAAGCGCCTGCAGTATACAAAGTGGCAGTTGGTAATAAAGGCCTAAGCGCAGGAATAGAATAATTGGCCAATATAAAAAATAGGCCGCCTGCCAATCCTCCATAAATATAAACAGGTATCAGTTTTTTTATTACCGGCCATTTCCTGCATAATAAATCCAAAACCCCATAACCAAAGCATATGGCTTACCATTTCCATTAAATTAGTATGGATAAACATTTGGGTAAGGATAGTCCATGGCCTTTCGCTCAGGGTTGTTAAAGAAGCCGGCATTTTAAACCATTGCAATACTTCTTCATTAAACTGTAAAGGTTTTTGCTGGTAAAAAGCATAAGCCACCTGGATAGTAAGCAATACTAAAAAGAAGATAACATTTACAGTAAACAGGCTTACCAGGGTATTCCCTTTTTGCCCTAAAAAAAACTTATTACGTCTAAAATAGTTCCTATTATCGATATATCTATCTGACTCTCCCATTAAATTATAATTTACACCAGTAAAATTACAAACAGTTATTTATAAAAGAATGTTGTAATTAATAGAAAGTTTTTCTCTTGCCTTTATTCCAGATGATTACTAAAATAAAGCCCATAATCAGGCCGCCTAAGTGGGCAAAATGAGCAATATTACTTCCTGTTGGATATACCCCACCAAATAAATCTATGGCAGCCATTATGGCGACTGCAAATTTTGCTTTTATGGGTATAGGCAAAGGAAAAATAATTAATTGTGTATTTGGAAATAAATATGCAAATGCAGCAAATACGCCCATTATGGCGCCGGAGGCGCCTACAGCAGGGTTATTTTGCAAAAACATATGAGCCGCACCAGCTGCTAATCCACATATAAGGTAAAAAATCAAAAACCTTTTTGGACCCCAAAACCTTTCGAGAAGGCTGCCAAAACTCCACAATGCAAACATATTAAACAAGATATGTGCTAACCCGCCATGGGTAAACATATGCGTAACAACTTGGTATGGCTTAAAATATTCAGAATCATAAGGAAACAATGCCAGGTTAGCTGTAATTTTCTGGTAAGGGCCATCAAATAAAGATTGAACAATGTAGACCAAAACATTGATAATTATCAAATTTAACACTACAGGTGTAGTCCGCTGGCCGGTATTGCCATAATTATTGTAAGCCATCGTATAAAGTTAATATTTTAGTTTTTTATTTTAATTGCAATAAAGCAACAGATTCAATATGATGGGTATGCGGAAACATATCTACCGGCTGAATTTTTACAACCATGTATTTTTCACTAAGCAAGGCAATATCCCTAGCTTGGGTGGCTGTATTGCAACTAACATACACAATTTTAGGCGTTGCTATTTCCAACAGTTTACTCACCAGTTTTTCATGCATCCCTGCCCGGGGCGGGTCTGTAATAACTACATCAGGCCTGCCATGCGTATCAAAAAAAGCATCGTCACAAATTTTTATAACATCCCCTGCAAAAAAATGGGCATGCTCAATATTATTAAGCGCTGCATTTACCTTAGCATCTTCAATAGCTTCGGCTATTGCTTCTACACCAATAATTTTTTTAGCCAGTTGGCTTAAAAAAATTCCGATACTGCCTGTACCACAATATAAATCATACACAATTTCCTCACCTGTCAGCCCTGCAAAATCCCGGGTAATCGTATACAATTTTTCAGCCTGCCTCGTATTAGTCTGGAAAAAAGATTTAGGGCCTATTTTAAATTTAAAATTTTCCAGCTGTTCAATAACAAAACCTTTGCCCGTATATACCTGCGGAGTCAAATCATAAATAGTATCATTCCATTTGGGATTAATGGTATACAGCAGTGTAGTTATCTGCGGAATCTTTTCTGCCAGGTAATCCAAAAGCTTTATTCTTTCTGGTTCATCATCATAATTAAAGCAAATATTCACCATCAGTTCCCCTGTGGTACAGTTACGGATAATAATATTACGCAACCAGCCGGTATGTTCTCTTATATCGTAAAAAGGATAATTGTGCTGTTGTACAAAATCCCTTACTGTATTCCGGATGCTGTTGTTCACATCATCCATTAAATAGCAGGTTTTAATATCAATAATTTTGTCGAATATTCTTGGTGCATGGAAACCCAATGCATTTTGTTGGGGCACTTCTCCTTCTTGCTTTATTTCCGTATGGGTAAGGTATCTTTTGTTGCTAAAAGTAAATTCAAGCTTATTTCTATAATAAACCGTTTCATCAGCACCTACAATTTCAAGCAAAAGCGGGTTTACTATTTTTCCTATCCGTTTAATATTTTGCTCTACCTCCTGTTGCTTGTATTCCAATTGCTTTTTATAAGGGAGCATCTGCCATTTGCAACCGCCGCATGTGCCAAAGTGCATACAAAATGGTTCTACCCTTTCTGGCGATAATTTTTTTATCTGCACTACTTTTCCTTCTGCCCAGTCTTTTTTATTTTTAGTAATCAATACATCTGCAATATCACCTGGAACAGCCCCTTCTATAAAAATTACTTTTCCATCCTGGCGGGATAAGCTTTTGCCCTCTGCCGCATAATCCGATACAGCAATATCCTGTAGTATAAACTTCTTTTTTTTCACAAAAGCAAAATTACTCTTTAATTACCAGCTTCTGTATTCCAGTAAAATTGGTAACAAAATGTAAATTTATATTTCAAAATTGTATCTATTCCTGCGAATCATTATATTTGATACATTTGTTAGTCAACCTGATATGAACAAAACTATACTTTTCTTATTATTCGCATCCTTTGGTAACCGTGTCTTTTCCCAAAACTACCAGGTAACGCTCCTGGCACCTGGGTATAAAAACGGCATTGCATATTTAACATATTATATGGGTGCCAATTTGAATATAGAAGATTCTGCAGCAGTCAATAATAATGGGACTGCAATTTTTAAAGGTAACCGCAAACTTCCTCCGGGTATTTATGTAATGGTATTGCCGGATAAAAAGCATAGAATTGATTTTTTAATTGACAAAGGGCAGGAAATCTCTCTGAAAATTGATACTACAGATATTATTAATAATTCTGTAATTAAAGGAGATAAGGCAAACGATTTATATACCCAATATCAACAATTTACGGCGGCCAAAGGAGCTTTGCTTGAAAAAGAAAAAACAGCATTTAGCCAGTCTGCCAGCAAAAAAGACTCTGCTTTTCATGAAAAAAATTATAGCCGGATTAATAATGAAATAAACCAATACAGGGAAAATATCATAAAAAATTATCCGGCCAGTATGCTTAGCGCATTATTTTTGGCAATGAAAGAACCAAAGTACCTTATACAAAATCCAATAACAAGAAGTGACAGCATAGAAAATTACAATTATTACAAAAAACATTTTTGGGATGGTATAACGTTTATGGATGACCGGGTAATACGTACCCCATTTTTTCTTAAAAAACTGGAGCAATATTATCGTAGCCTGGCTATTGTACCGGACAGTATTATTAAAGATGTGGATTACCAGCTATTGCTTGCCCGCAATAGCCCAGAGATGTATAAATTTTTACTGAACTGGCTTACTGATGAGTTTATTAATCCAAAATATATGGGCCAGGATGCAGTGTTTGTTCATTTATTTGAAAAATACCACAGCAAAGGCTTAACCCATTGGTTAAATGAAAAACAAATGGAAACTATAAGCCGGAGGGCTTACATGCTGATGGCAAATTTAATTGGAGATAAAGCTGCCAATTTAGAAATGATTGACAGCATGGGCAAACCTTCAACATTGTATGATGTAAATGCAGATTATACAGTTGTATGTTTTTGGGATCCTACCTGCGGTCATTGCAAAGAAGAATTACCAAGATTAGATTCTATATACCAGGCCAGCTGGAAAAAACATGACGTAAAAATTTATGCTGTATTAACTGAAGATACAAAAGCTGAGTGGACAAAATATACTCAGGAGCATCATTTGACAGACTGGGTTCATGTATATCAAACCAAAGAAATGGCCGCTGCAGAAATAGCTGCTCAAAAACCAGGCTTCAGGCAATTGTATGATATAACCCAAACACCTACTTTATATTTGCTGGATAAAGAAAAACGCATTATCGGAAAAAAATTAACCTGGGAGCAATTAAACGAATTGCTACAGGTAAAATGGAAATAATATATAAAATGAAAAAGATTGTTTTACTAACTGCATTGATAAGCTGCTGCAGCCTTGTTTTTTCTCAAACATTATTTACTTATGGCAGCAATAATGTAAGCAAAGAAGAGTTTTTAAAAGCATATAATAAGAATAAAACTTCTGTATCGGACGAAGAAAAATCTTTAAGAGAATACTTAGACCTGTACATCAATTTTAAATTAAAAGTGGAAGCAGCAAAAAAAGCAAGGCTGGATACCCTGCCCCAACTGCAATACGATATACAGTCTTTTAGAAATCAAATACAGGATAATTATTTAAATAACGAAGCCCATATAAATGAATTGGTAAATGAAGCGTTTGCAAGAAGCCAGAGGGATATTCATATACAACATTTTATAATGTTAACAGATTCCAGCTACTTACCTTTTAAAGCACTTGATGAATTAGATAGTACTTTAAAAAGCGGAAATGATAATTATGAACAATTAGCAAAAGATATCTCTGAAAAATATAAATCTTACGAAATAAAAACAACCGATTTAGGATATATTACTGCCTTTTCGGTACCGTATGAATTTGAGAATATTATTTATTCTTTAAAGCCCGGGCAATCTAGCAAATATTATATGGCAAAAAGTAGTTTATATGCCCATGTTTTTAAAGTAATTGATGAAAGACCAGCCATGGGCAAATGGAAAATTGCCCAGATTTTATTGGCTGTTCCACCCGGTAACCAGGCAGAGAACCTTAAACCATTAAAAAGCAAAGCGGATTCCATTTACCAGTTACTAAAAAATGGTGCTGATTTCAGTGAACTGGCCAAACAATTCAGCGACGATAAATTAACTTATTTAAGCAACGGGAAAATGCCCGAATTTGGCTGTGGTAAATATGATTTATCCTTTGAAGAAGAAGTAATACAATTAAAAAATGATGGGGATATTAGCCTGCCTTTTTTTACCACACATGGCTTTCATATTGTAAAACGTATCAGCCAAACGCCAATATCTATTGGCAAGGGTAATACCGATGAATATCTTCATGAATTAAAACAAAAAGTATTGCAGGATGCAAGAATAAATGCAGCAAAAGATAAGTTTACAAAAAATATCATTAAACAAATCGGGTACAAAAAAAATGCAGCTGTGAAAGATATAGACCTGTTTACTCAGGCAGATAATGTATCTATAAATAAAAATTTAGAAAAAATAAAAAATTCGTCCATTAGCAATACAATAATTTTCAGCTTTGGAAAAAATAATATTAAAGGAAGCGAATGGTTAAACTTTATTAATACATATAAAAATAATCCGGCACTATACAAAGGTGAAAGTAATGATGAGTTGTTACAAAAATTCATTAACATTTCTGCCCTGGAATACTACAAACAAAATTTAGAAAAATATAATCCGCAATTTGCCCTTCAAATAAAAGAATTTAAAGAAGGCAATATGCTATTTGAAATTATGGAGCGTAATGTATGGAGCAAAGCTTCCAGCGACAACAATGGATTAAAAAAATACTATATTGACAATAAAAACAAATATCTATGGGCACCTAGTGCTGATATAATAATTTTTAATTGTGCAAATATTAAAGCTGCAAATAAAGCTGTAGAAGCCATACAAAAAAATGCAGACTGGAAAAAAACTTTAGAAGAAAATGGTATTCAAACCGATAGCGGCAGGTATGAATTATCTCAAATACCTGTGGATAATCCCACTAATATTACTGCCGGATTTATTTCAGCCCCGGTTGTTAATATTTCTGATAATACAGCAAGTTTTGTTAAAGTTTTAAAATTATACCCTGCTAATCAGCAACGTTCTTTTGAAGAAGCCAAAGGTCTTTTAATCAATGATTTTCAAGCTCAAATTGAAGAACAATGGGTAGCAGCCTTAAAAAATAAGTATCCGGTAAAAATTAATGAAGCTGTTTTTAAATCTATTATAAAAAAATAAATATTAAAATAATTTTTTTACAACATTAGCTACTATTGCCGGCCGGCCTAGTGTATAATAATGCAATACCGGGACCCCGAATTTTTTCAGTTCCCGGGATTGAAATAAAAGCCATTCTTCACCAATCTTTTCCACTTCTTCGTCTGTTTTGCATTTTAATATTGCATTGGATAATTCAGGTGGCAGATCGATATAAAAAGTTTTGGGCAAAACACTTAATTGCTTTTTAGTATAAATTGGTTTTAGCCCGGGTATAATAGGCACATTAATACCTGCGGCCCTGCAGGATTTTACAAAAGCATAATATTTTTCATTGTCAAAAAACATTTGTGTTATAATATAATCTGCTCCCATATCCACTTTTTGTTTCAGATATGACATATCAGCATCCATATTCGGGGCTTCAAAATGCTTTTCAGGATAACCTGCCACTCCAATGCAGAATTTTGTTTTGCTGGTATCCTTTAAATCATCCTCAATATATACGCCTGAATTTAAATTTACTACCTGCTTTAATAAGTCACTTGCATATTTATGCCCGCCCGGCTCCGGTTCAAAGGCTGACTCATTTTAGCTGCATCTCCACGCAAAACCAAAACATTATCTATGCCCAGGTAATGTAAATTTATCAATGCATCTTCAGTTTCATTAATGCTAAAACCGCCGCAAATAAGGTGGGGAACCGTATCTACGTTATATTTATTCATAATAGCAGCACATATACTTTCCGTACCGGGACGTTTTCTTACAATTACTTTTGTAAATGTACCATCAGTATTTTTTTTAAATACATGTTCGCTGCGGTGATAAGTAACATTAATAAATGAGGGCTTACACTCCATTAATGGATCCAGGTGCTTAAATAAGTTATGTATCCCTTTACCTTTTAAAGGCGGTAAAATTTCAAAAGAGACCAATGTATCTTTTGCATTGGTTATATGATCTGTTACTTTCATCAGCTGTTAGTATTTATTATCAAACTGAAATTAAATAATTTTTTGTTTGCAAACATAGTTAAGTAATCAATAATAAGTATATTATATATCGGGCCTACTCCCTTTTACCGGTTTGCCGTACTTTTGCTAAAACCACTTTTGTGAGCTTAATAATTCAAACCAACGATTTAGTTAAAAACTATGGCAGCCGTACTGTTGTAAATAAAGTTTCCTTTAATGTAAAGCAAGGCGAAATAGTAGGCTTATTAGGCCCGAACGGTGCCGGTAAAACCACATCTTTTTACCAGGTAGTTGGCCTGGTAAAACCAGACGAGGGCACTGTTTATCTAAATGATATTAATATTACCAGGCTGCCCATGTATAAACGGGCAAAGATGGGCATTGGTTATCTGCCACAGGAAGCCAGCGTATTTCGTAAGTTAAGTGTGGAAGATAATATTGGTGCGATTTTAGAAATGACAAAACTTACCAAAAAAGAACAAAAAATAAAGCTGGAATCTTTACTAGACGAGTTTAACCTGCAAAAAGTAAGAAAAAACAACGGCGATACCCTTAGCGGTGGCGAAAGAAGAAGAACAGAAATAGCCAGGGCTTTAGTGACAGGGCTTATTTATTGATTGATGGAAAAATATTTACCCACGGTACCGCTGAAGAACTGGCCGGCAACGAACAGGTGCGCCGCTTATATTTAGGAAGAAATTTTGAGCTGAAAAGAAAAGATTATTTAATGGAAAATGAAATGAGAAGCAGGGAAGAACAATAGTTGGCTTAAAATTTTTTTACCTGGCTGGCGCCACTTAGGTTATGTTACGATCTTAACAGCTATGGTCATCATCGTTGTGTCACTCTCTTGTACCACATACCGCTATTATGCATTTACTGAAACAATTAATAAATACGGATAGCTTATTCTGCCGATGAAATTATGCCTACAATTCCCTGCACAACATTAACAACGGCAGATAAAACGGATTAAAAAACAAACTCTTAATTACTCATTTTTTAATTTTTGGCAACTAACTATACATTTAATGTACCAATTTATTTTTTAACAATCTTTTCCTATTATTTTATTATGTTTGAACAAATGATTTAATTATGGGTAGCGACTTAGCAAAACTGTATAGGGAACTTGAGTCTGAAAAACAAACCCCTGATGTGAAAAAAATTCGCAAGAACATCAAAGACAAACTTAACGATAAGTTGCGATTGCATTTTCTTGAATTATTAGAAATAGGTGGTATTATTGGGTATGAAAATCTTGAACTTGAACTTTCCAAAGCTGCCGAACTTGTTGGCAAATTGAAGAAAATGAAATAACCGTTCATCTTGGTTTTATCCGTGTTTTATCCCTCCGCCCAGGTTCGTGTCCCCACGAACCTTTCGCACTAATCGGTAACCTTACACCTTTTTATATTGTAAATGTAAGAGAGTAGCTTCAACGGCAATAAAGCAATGCTTCAAATCTAGCAAAAAATTATATTCTGCCCAGGTTCGTGTCCCCACGAACCTGGGCAGATGAGACAAAAAAGCCAAAACTCGGTCTGATTTTATAGCAAAAAATCCCAATAAGGTAAAATAACACCCCTTTTTTACCTTCACCTCTTGAATTTATTTTTTTTATTAAGTAAAAATACTGTTTCGTTAAGTAAATACCCTCCATCATTAAGTAATTATAACATATATTAATATTAGATATTATATTTAAACTATTGAATTAAACGACTAAAAAATCTATAGAAATAGCACATTTTAGACGCTTAATAAAATGCGGAAGCCGAAAAGCATATAAAAGAGTAGGCAAAATATAAAAACTTAAATCATGAAATCAGCAAAAATTTAAAAAGTATAGAAATTCAATTGACTGGCAAGTTTAATAAAAATGCTGTTATTGGTGGTGCAGGAATAGCTTTTATTATTACTGACGGTGTGCCTAGTAATTCAATTAAAACAGTCAATACAGTTAGAAGATAATTAAAAGATTTATAATAACAAATGGGGAAGCCGAAAAGCATAACCCAGAGTAGGCAAAATAAAAAACCTGAAAATTTTATTTATAAGTTTAAATTTTCAATAATTTTTATACTAATCTACGAAAAAACTTCACATGGCCTAACAGGTATATAATTACCTGGGGGCACAAACCTGGGCAGATATCCATTCCTATCAACCACTTTAATAGGAGCTCAATAGCAATTCAACTGATGAAAGGATGCCGGATAGAAATGTAAAACACGGTGAAGGCAAGTGCGCCGGCTTTGTGCCGGATTTGTAATGGATAGCCGGTACCGAAGTTGATCAAGGAACTGAAGCCGACAGCCCCAATTTTTTCTATTCCATTTCATTTTCGTATTTTGCTTACAAATGAAATTACTTTCTCCTGCCATATCTAAACTAGCCCGTATGCGTTCCTGGCGTATAGAAAACTGGAGCGGCAACCCGGTGGCATCGCAAATGCAGGTGTTGCAGGAATTGGTATCGGCCGGCCAGTATACAGTTTTTGGGAAAAAATATGGCTTCTCTAGTTTGTTTTCACTTAAAGAATTTAAAAAAAAAGTGCCTATACAGGAGTATGATGATGTAAAGCCTTACATACACCAAATGATGGAAGGCGAGGAAAATATTTTATGGAATACGCCTATCAGCTGGTTTGCCAAATCATCGGGTACCACCAGCGATAAAAGCAAGTTTATCCCCATTAGTAACGAAAGCCTGCAGGAAAATCATTTTAAAGCCTCAAAAGATCTGCTGACTACTTATTACAATAATTTTCCGGGCAGTGATTTATTAACTGGCAAAGGCCTGGTTATTGGCGGCAGCCATCAGTTAAGTAAAGTAAATGAAGCAATACAATATGGGGATTTAAGCGCAATACTGATGCAAAACACCCCCTTTTGGGGCCAATGGCTTAGGACACCTGAATTGAGTGTGGCCTTGCTGGATGAGTGGGAAAATAAAATAGAAAAATTAGCTGAAGTCACTTCCAATGAAAACGTAACTTCTCTTGCCGGTGTACCTACATGGACATTGATTTTACTAAAACGGATTTTAGAAATAAGAAATAAAAAAACCATTAAAGAAGTATGGCCAAATTTGGAATTGTATATTAATGGCGGGGTATCGTTTATCCCTTACCGTGAGCAGTTTGAGAAAATAATTGGTGGGCCTATCAACTACCTTGAAATTTATAATGCCAGCGAAGGTTTTTTTGCCGCACAGGAAAAGCCCGAAGATGACGGAATGCTGTTGTTTACTGAACATGGTATATTTTATGAATTTATGCCGGTAGAAGAATATGGAAAAGAAGATCCACAAACTATCGGACTAAACAGGGTAGAGGCGGGCAAAATTATGCATTGGTAATCAGTACCACCGGCGGTTTGTGGCGGTACCTGGTGGGTGATACCATAAAGTTTACTTCGCTTAACCCTTATAAAATAAAAGTAAGTGGCAGGCTGAAGCATTATATCAATGCTTTTGGTGAAGAGCTTATTGTTGATAACAGCGATAAGGCTATTGCTGTTGCAGCTTCCCGTACGGGTGCTGTTGTAAATGATTATACAGCTGCCCCGGTATATTTTAGCCAGCACAGTAACGGGGCACATGAATGGTTAATTGAGTTTGACAAAGAGCCGGGGTCGCTTATTGAATTTACTACTGTATTGGATATGGCATTAAAAGACAGCAATAGCGATTATGAAGCCAAGCGCCATAAGGATATAGCCCTGCGCATGCCTGTTATACATCCATTGCCGGCAGGAACATTTAATAAGTGGCTGCAAAGTAAAGGAAAACTGGGTGGCCAGCATAAGGTGCCGCGGCTAAGTAACGAGCGGCAAATACTGGAAGAAATTTTATTATTATCCTAACCGCAGAGGCGGGGAGTCGCAGAGAAAGATTATTTACTAAATCTTATTAATTTAACTCAGCGACTCGCCGCCTCTGCGGTTAAAAAATTAATCCAATGGAGCTACTTGTACATTTCTGCAAAAGCCCTCTTCTAAAGAGATAAAAGTTTCTGTACGTTCTATCCCTTTTATTTTTTGCAATTCATCATGTAAAACATACCTCAACTGAGTAATGTCTTTACAAACAATTTCTAAAAACATGCTGTAATTTCCTGTAATATAATTCAGGCGTATTATTTCAGGTATTTTCATCAGGTCTTTAGCTACTACATCATATAAAGAGCTTTTTTCTAAATATATGCCCACGAAAGCTGTGATATCATATCCTAGTTGTTTTAAGTCTACATTTAATTTAGTGCCTTTAACAATACCGAATTCCTGTAGCTTTTTGATACGTACATGAATAGTGCCACCGCTTACGAAAAGTTTTTTTCCTAAGTCGGCATAAGACACTTCGGCTGTTTCCATCATTTCATGAATGATCTGCAAATCCAATTTGTCAAGATTTAATTTTGAGCCCATTTTTATAATTTGATTTAGTAAATTTTCAAAATATTATACAAATATTTAAATAATTTTTATATTTTCAAAATATTTTATGAAATATATTTAAAATACGAGCTTTTTGTTTAGTTTTGATTTATAATTAACCACTGATTAGTGGCTTGTTATAAAAATTGTGGGGTGATGAAATTTTTGGCAGACATGCCCTCTTGTCTCGAGGGTGAGGATCACAGGATAAACGTAGTATAGAGCCGTTTCTTCCGCCTTGGCGGATGATTCGACCAGGGTCGACCACTGAACTTTGTGCTACAGCTAACTGCCTCGTGAAGGTTCGACCCCTTCCCCTACAGCTTATTATATTCTTGAACTGCTATTTAGTATCTGCGTTTTATTTCGTTAAGTATATGGATGCATTAATAAGGCAAAACCTCTTTTTGTTAATTCTCAACATTTTTGCTAGTTTGTTAACATAGATGTATATCTTTGCGCCCATAAAAAAATTAACAAAAATGAAAAAAATTATTTTTGCTAGTGCGATATTATTAAGCACTATAGCAGCAACCGCTCAAAGAAGAACTACCACTACAACAAGTACTAGAACTACTTCTTCCAGTATGTCTACACAAACCAGCACAGGATTAGCCAATACAGTTTTATTGTATGGTAACCTAGGCTTCTCTTCAACAAAAGAAGCTAACGAAACTAAGGTAAGTTCATTTGACTTCAATCCTGGTATTGGTTACCAGTTTAATGATAATTGGGCTGCAGGTCTTGCCGTACGTGTAGGATTAGATAAAACTGATCCAAAAGGAGATGACAATGAAACTAAATCAAATGATTTTGAATTAGGGCCATTCGTTCGTTATACTCAACCTTTAAGCAATATATTTAATGTATTCGGACAATTGGATTTAGGTTTTAAAGCATCTAAAGTTGATCCTCCTGGAGATAACAATGAAGTAAAATCATCAGGATTTTACGGACAAATTGCTCCTGCAATACAGGTAAATGTTAAAAACTGGTTTGCACTTAATTTCGGATTTGGTGGCTTGCGTTTTGATAGCGATAAAGTTGAAGATGCAGATAATGCAAAAACTTCTATTAAATTTGACTTTGGTCAACAAGTTAACATAGGTATTTCTAAAAACTTTTAATCTTAAGATAAAATACTGAATCGTCCTAAAATAAGTTGACGGTTTTAAAATATTCCCGGTTTCCTCAAGGAGCCGGGATTTTTGTTTGATGTACCTGTTGTGGCGTTTTCATTTTAAGTGCCAGGTGAGGTCTTTTTTGATTGTATAAAAATATGCTTTCCTGTACTAATTTTTTACCTGTTCTTTAGTTTTTAAAATTCTATCCATACCAAATTCTTCTTTTATGGTCCGGTTCATTCTTTCAGCCAGTGCATTTTCATACGGGTCTCCGTTTTCTGTCATGCTAAGCCTAATATTATTGTTATTACTTAGCGATTCATATTCTTTGCTGCAATACTGCAATCCCCTGTCAGAATGATGGATAGTTGGTATATTTTTATTTCTACGTTGCCCGGTTGCCATATGCAATGCTTTAATCATGCTTTCAGTTTCCATTGTATCATCTACAGCATAACCCACTATTTTCCGGCTGTACATATCGGTTATCATATTTAAATAACAGTTGCCTTGCTGGGTCTTCAAATAAGTAATATCACTTACCCAGACTTCATCTGGTTGCTTTACTGTTTTTCCTTTAATGATATTTGGCCATTTTCTTAGCCAGTGCTTACTCATAGTAGTTTGTACATACCTACGCCTGGGCTTGATTTGCAAACCATAATACTGCATTAATGCAAAGAGCTTATCACGGCCAAACTTTAGGTTTTGCTGCTTTAAATCTTCTTTAATGAGATAATAAATCTTACGGGTACCTACCCTGGGTAAGAGTTTTCTTTGATTATCCACTAATTGTTTTACAGCTGCCTGTTTTGCCAATTGTTTAGCAGCATCCTTTGGTTGCTTATATACATATTGACGGCTGTAACCCAAGGTAGCGGCTATAGTTCCGACTGATTGTTTGGTTCCCCCTGGTTGTCGGAAGCTGCTTGTGACAGGGGTAAGTACTTTTTTCTGATCTCAGTATTAAACAGATCATCTGCAATATCTATAGCCCTATTCAATATCTGTTTTTCTGCTTCCAGCAACTTGATCTTTTTTTCCAATTGGGATATATACGTTTTTGGGGGAGCTTTCTTTTTCATTGGAGTTTTACTTTTCCAATCCAAAGTTCCGTGTTTTCTTAACCATTGCAAAACTGTACTTCTTCCCTGAACTCCATACTTTTTTTGGCTCTGCTTATAAGTTAAATAGCCTTTTTCTATTTCATCTACTATTTGCAGTTTAAAAGACAGGCTATAATCTTTTGAGTCCGTTTACTGAAGTCTTTTTCCTAATATTTATCATATAAGTCAACTTTTTTGTCAACTTATTCTAGGATCATTCATACCTTTATGTAAGAAAGCCTCCGGTTAACCGGAGGCTTTCTTACATAATTTGCTTTTTATGAGGATATTTAAACGCTACCTCCTACTTTTCATCAAATCTTCTTCATTGTATGAATAATAGAAAGATCTTTATTCATATTCGGTACACCATAAAGGCTTTGCTTTATTATTAATGCATAGATTGAACGTTATTTTGATCGTCAATTTGGTACTGCTCTTTGAAGCCTACTAATTTACAATCGATATTTTTTAGCGGCGCTTTAATATCCCTGAATTCTTTTATCAGCTCCAATACATCAAAATCTATATAATCTGTATTAGATGCGTCAATAACAACAGTTGAATTTGCCGGCATATCATCCAGCGTTCCTCTTATGGAGGCCTTATTTAAAAATGATACTTCTTCTGATAAACGAATTTTAATTATGTCGCCATCCTTATACTTGTCTTTATGAAAAAAGTAAGAATTTTTTAGGTTGCCGTGCAATATTGCGCCAAAAGCCGCTATTAAACCAGCTACTACACCTACCAACAACCCTTCGCCTTTTAATGGTTTGTACAATCCCAGTAAATCTATACCAATAATTACGGCTACAGTAACAAAAAATGGAATGTATTGATATTTTCCGTTTTTTAGCATGGCAGAAAAAACAGAAAACTTACATAATTTATACCCGGTTAAAAGTAATATCGCTGCCAGTGATGATAAAGGAATTAAATTTAGTATTGTAGGTATGCTTATTACGCATACTAACAATAACAAGCCATGAAATATGGTGGATACTTTTGATTTTGCCCCGGCATGTAAATTAGCACTACTTCTTACTATTACGCTGGTGATGGGTAACCCGCCTATTAAACCCGATATCGAATTGCCAATCCCTTGTGCCAACAACTCCCTGTTTGTATTGGTAACTTTTCTTTCGGGATCTAAATTATCTATTGCTTCAATGCACAACAGGCTTTCCAGTGTTGCAATAATGGCAATCATTACACCGGTAACAATTACTTTACTATTTAAAAACCCATTGAAATCCGGCAAAGTAAAAAAGCTAAAAAAATCTGATGGATTTTTTGCTGCTTTTATTTGTACCAAATGATCAGGCCCTACAATCAATGAACTTTGTGTTGCTTTAAATATTTCATTAATTAAAATAGAAACAGCTACAGCTACCAATGCACCGGGAATAAATTTTACCCTGTTTTTTATAAACGGCCTATCCCATATTAACATAATTATTATAGAAACAATACAAATAAGCAATACCCCCATATCAATATGCTGTAAGGGTTTTAATAGTTCATGCCAATCCCCATCGCCAAAAGGAACTATTTCTGTAAGGTTCCCTTTTTCATCTTTATCATACCCAACAGCATGAGGTATTTGCTTGGCAATAATTAAAATACCAATGCTGGTAAGCATACCTTTAATAACACTGGAGGGAAAATAATTGGCAATACCCCCAAGCCTGGCAAGCCCCATCAGCATTTGCAAGATTCCTGCAATTAATACGGCACAAAGAAAAAGATCAAATGCCCCGATATTGGTTATTGCAGCCAGCACCAATGCAGCCAGGCCTGCTGCCGGACCACTTACACTAAGCTTAGAGCTACTTAAAGAACCGATTACCACGCCACCAATAATCCCGGAAATTAACCCGCTAAAAAAGGGTGCGCCTGAAGCCAGCGAAATACCTAAGCAAAGCGGTAACGCTACTAAGAAAACCACCAGCCCCGATGGCAAGTCAGTCTTTAAATTTTTTGCACTAAAATTCATTGATATTTGTATTGATTAAAGATTAGCTAATTGTTTTTGTTCTGATTCTTTATTCTGTGTTAGATTTTTGAAAAAATCTACAGCACCGGTTTTAACATCGTATACTGCACCAATTATTCCTATATCTCCTTTTTCAAACATTTCTTTTATAATATCGCTTCCTGTTAATATTTCCTCCAAACTATTTTCCACATTGGCGTATGCCACACTATCGCTAAATAAATATTTGGTCTCATCGTTAAGCATTGCTTTACTTATAGAAGGCTTTATGCGTTTAAGCAGGTCGGTTATATTACCATCGGTTACATCCTGCTTGGCGCTTTTGATAGCGCCACACTCCGTATGGCCCAATACCATTACCACTTTTGATCCCACATATTTTACCGCATACTCAATACTGCCAAGTATATCATTATTTACAATATTGCCGGCTACCCTTATGCTAAACAAATCGCCAATGCCCTGGTCAAATATTAATTCTACCGATGTGCGGGAATCCATACAACTTAAGATTACTGCAACAGGATATTGATCTGCACTGGTTTGATTAACCAGGGCTAAATGATCATGATCTGTTTTTAAGTTATTAATAAAACGTTTATTTCCTTCTACCAATAATTCATAAGTTTCGTATGGGGAGATATTTTGTAAATACTCTTTTGAATGTTTTTTCATAATAAATAATAATGAATAGATTAATTGCACGCCTGGTTACAGGATTGTAAGTATAATAATTACACTGGCTTTGCAAGCCTTTGTTGATGAATAAAGATTATAAATTATATAAGATGATTTGGCGGGGGGACGAGCAGTTCGCTATGAAAAGCCATGTAAGTACCGGCATTCTCACATTTATAAAATGTGTAAATTATAAAAAAAAAATAATGAGTATGGTGAGTGGTATGTAAGTATTCTTCTGAAAAAGAATTTCCGCTGGGTGCTTTTTCTTCTGTGTTTGGATTGTTAGCAGAAGATTCTTCTTCATTGCTGGTATCCGAAAAGGGAATATTCCCAATTTTTTCTTTCTTAACTATACTCTCTTTTGGAACAGGTAGAAATGCCATACTTATTGTAAGCCAAAATAATGCTAGTATCATAAATACTGCGGAGCTCTTATGTAAAAAATTATATGTCCATTTCTTTTTGTTCATCAATGGACTGCAAAATACCATAATTAAGTAGTTTTTCCAAATGGATACCACCACATTTCAGTAATATTACGTTCAAAGCATGCAATTTTTACCCGTATTAACAAAACAATAGATTTAATTTTTTAACTCTAATTCCAAAAAGATGGAATTGATAGATATTTGAGATGAAAGCTAATACAAATATTGATCGGCTGTATGAATATGATGATTTGTAATTCTTATCAATTTAAGAAAAAGGCAAAATTATTAATTAATAATTTTGCCTTTTTCTTTTACTTAAATAGCTATGCCATAAAATATAAGCAGCTAATGTTCTGTAAGGTTTCCAGCTTTCTGCTAATTCCTTAATATCGCCTTTAGAAGGATTTTCATGTAGTCCTTTTTCTTCTTTTATACTAACTATTATCCCGATATCACCTGCGGGGAACAGATTCACTCTTTGCAAAGCCATCATTAAGTAAACGGTAGCCGTCCATTCTCCTATCCCTTTTATTTTCATTAATTCTTCTTTTGCGATATCATCGGACAAGTTGCTTAATTGTGTTAAATTAAGTTTTTTGGATATAATGGCCTGTGCTAAATCTTTTACGTATAAAATTTTTTGCCTGCTCAAATAACATGCCCGTAGTTCTGCATCAGTGAGCAAGAAAATTTTTTGCGGGGTTATAGCACCGAGTTTTTCTTTTAATTTGTTTAACGCCGCCCTTGCAGAGGATAATGAAACCTGCTGCTCTAAAATAATATGAACAAGCGTTTCAAAATTTGCTTTCCGGTTCCAGAATGGCGGATAGCCGTGGGTGTTAATAACAGATTTAAATAATTGATCTTTCTCTGCCAAAATATCGCAAATACTTTTTAAGTTAAAATCATTAAAAGTCTGTACCCCTTCCAATTAATTCATTTTTGCTTTAAATTTTTCAATAGCTTTTTTAGTGTATTCGCTTAACACTAATGTTCCGCTTATAGCTGCTCTTTGTTTTAACAATTCGTCCCAATGCTCTGTTCCGTGCCAAAATATTTTTTTTAACTCTGTCATTGCTAAGGGATTACTGTGCGCCAAAGTATTTGCCAAGCGTTGAATAGATTCATCCATATTCTCTATGCTTTCGTGCACTTCTGCAAAAAGACCCTTCTTTTTTGCCCACTCACTGTTGCGCCACATAGCGGCATCTATTGATAAAGCGCTAAATGCAGCAGTACCAATTTTTCTTTCCACTGCCGGGCCTACAACGAACGGGCCAATACCCACTGCCAACTCACTTAATTTAATCTCGGCTTTATCTGTAGCAATAGCATAGTCAACAGCTGCAGCCATGCCTACACCACCACCAATACATTTACCCTGTATCCTGCCTATGATAAATTTTGGGCACTTGCGCATTACATTAATCACGTTGGCAAAGCCGCTAAAAAAACTTAATCCTTCGGCTTCTGTTTGTATAGCTATTAATTCATCAAAACTGGCACCTGCACAAAATGTACGATCGCCTGCGCTTTTTAAAATAATTACCTTGGTATCATCATGTGTACCTGCAAAATGAATTTCTTTAGCCAACTCTTCTAATATTTTCCCGGGAAGCGAGTTGCTTTGAGGATGAAAAAAATTCGATAGTGGTAATGCCCTGGTGGGTTTCTGATTTTACGTGAGGTTCCATTGCTAAGAGTTTAAAAGAGTGAAAAGAGATAAAGATTTTTATATGCCGGAGTTATTAAATACCCTATGGACACCTTCTTTCATTAAATCAACATTAAAAATTAATAACAACCCATTTTTAATATTCATAAGCTTTAAATATAATTTTATTTGTTTAAAGTGAACGGCCGCTAATTTTTCTACAGATTTTACTTCCAATATAAGTCTGCTATCAATTAATAAATCTAATTTATAAGCATCTTCCAATTGCAATCCTTCATATGAAATAGGCATGAGCAATTGTCGTTCAACCGGAATACTCTTTTTGAAATTTCATAAAAAAGCAACTCTTCATAAATTCTTTCATAACATCCCGGACCAATTGTAGAATGTATCTTAATACAAATTTCAATAATTAGCCCGGCAAGTTGATTGATGTCGGTTAGCATACTTATTAAATTTCTTCAATCTCTTTTCACTCTTTTAAACTCTTAGCCATTTTTCTTAGCTACCATCGTCAATATCGTTGCCAGCCCTACAACAGGATCATCGGTACTATCTAAAATTTCTACATACCATTTTACTATACCATTGTCAATTCCTGGATCCTCATTCAATAAATCATCTGCTTGTTGCTGCAGGTTTTTATCATGCATTAATTTTTCTTTGCAAGTAAATCGAATATAAATTTTTGCACCGGGATAAACAGGTTTTACAAATCTTAATCCGTCTATACCATAATTAAGTTGTACAGGATTTTTTTCATAGCCTAATGCAAACAGTCCTGCAGCTATGCTCATTATAAAATATCCATGTGCTACCTGATGGGTAAACATCGTGCCGCTAAAATCTGTTGTTTTGAGATGAGCATAAAAATGATCTCCGCTTAAGTCGGCAAATTTGTCTATATCCTCACTGGTAATTATTCTTTTATCCGATATCAATTGATCCCCAATATTTAAGTCTTCAAAATATTTTTTAAAAGGATGAATTGTTTTAGTATTTCCTTTTGCGTGTGGCTGATATACGTTTGTAATTGCAGTAAGCATTGTAGGCGATCCTTGTAATGCAGTTCTTTGTAAATAATGTTTGATACCACGCAACCCACCCATTTCTTCGCCACCACCCGCCCTACCCGGGCCACCATGTATTAATAATGGTAATGGAGACCCATGGCCTGTACTTTCCTTTGCACACTCATTATTAAGTACTAAAATACGGCCGTGATGTGTGGCTGCATGAATAACATATTGCTTTGCAATTGAAGGACTAGCAGTTACAATTGAGGTACATAAACTTCCTTTTCCTTTTTTACTCAATTCAATAGCATCATCCATATTTTTATAAGGCATGATTGTACTTACAGGCCCAAAAGCTTCTACTTCATGCACTTCCGTTGATGCAAAAGGTTTATCATTCATTAATAAAATTGGGCTTATAAATGCGCCTTTATTAGCATCAGCATCTACCACGTCTACACTATCGAGTGATCCGTAAATCATTTGTGATGAAGCTAATAATTTTTGCACCTGTTCTTTTACTTCTCTGCGTTGCGATTGCCCTGCCAATGACCCCATTTTTACTTTTTCATTAAGCGGGTTACCAATTATTGTTTGCTGCAAAGATTTAATCAACGCTTTTTGTATGTCATCTATTTTATTTTCCGGAACAAATATTCTACGGATTCCTGTGCAGCGCTGACCGGCTTTAAGTGTCATTTCTTTTCTTATCTCTTTTACAAAAATTTCCCATTCCGGCATTTCTGGTGTTACATCATTTCCCAAAACAATACAATTAAGGCTGTCTGCTTCCATATTAAATGGAACATTTTCTTTTAAAATATTGGCATTCGATTTAAGCATCAATCCTGTAGAAGCAGAACCTGTGAATGTTACTACATCCTGCGAATTAACATGTTCCAATAAATCTCCGGCACTGCCGCATATCAATTGTAAGGATCCTTCGGGTAAAATTCCTGATGTAATAATTTCTTTTACAACCGCTTGGGCAAGATAACAACTGACAGAAGCCGGTTTCACAATTGCGGGTACACCAGATAGTAAGTTTACCGCAATTTTTTCCAGCATTCCCCACACCGGGAAATTAAATGCATTAATACGAACGGCAACACCATCTTTAGGCACAAGAATATGTGTACCCATAAAAGTATAACCTTTGCTGAGATTATGGCTGTCGCCATCTACACAAAATGTTTCATTCGGTAATTTTCTTCGCAATGATGCATTGGCAAATAAGTTACCAATACCTCCCTCAATGTCTACCCAGCTATCAGCTTTTGTTGCACCGGTTTTATAACTTAAAGCATAAAATTTATTAAGATGCTCTTGTAAATGTAGCGCCAATGCTTTGAGCATATTTCCCCTTTCATAAAAAGTTAATTTTCGCAATGCAGGGTTACCTACATTTCTGCCATACTCCAATATACTTTTAAAATCCAGCCCCTTGGTTGTAGCAGTAGCAATCAAATCACCGGTTACCGCATTATAAAGCGATTGTCCGTCACCGTCACCTGTTATCGATTTACCTGTAATATAATTTTCGAGCTTTATCATTATGCAATCATTATTATGTAATTAATTTAGGGCTTAGGCAGAGAGGACAACTCCGGTAAATAAAACAATTCCGAATGCAATTAGCAAAATTCCAGAAAACTTATTAATTTTTAAAACGTTTTTATCGTTTAATTTTTTACCTAGTTTACCGGCTAGTGTTACTTTTAAAATATCTGCAAATATATTTATCGCCAGGCATATGGTAAACATTACAATACGCTGGTATACAGTAAGCGTACTGGCAAATGCTGGTGCTGTAAGGGCCCAAAATGCTATTACAGCAGGATTTAATGTATTTAAAAAAAAACCGGCACTGAACAACCTGGCATGGGTAGCTGATGATATTTTTATTTTTTCCTGGTCTTCCTTTACATGTACTTTTTTAAAAAAAATATTATACAATCCCATACCTAATAATAAAAGGCTCCCGCCAACGCCAATGGGCGTTTTATACTCACTACTTAACTGCTGTATTAACTCTAAAAAACCATTGGCCAATACTACCCACATAATATCGCTTAGCCATACACCTGCTACAAAACTAAATCCTGCATCCTTACCATGATTAACACTTTGTTTAATAACAGTAAAAATAACCGGGCCTACTGAGATAATCAGTGGCAATCCTAATAATACGCCTTTCCAGATTGCTTCAAGCATAATAACACAAATTATATCGAATTACACGAATAAAACACTCAGTAATTGGTGTAATTCGTCAAAATTCGTGTAATAAAATAGTAATCACCCACCTTTTAAAAAATTTTGCCACTCTGCTAACATACTTCCTTTTAATACTCTTGGAAATTTATGCTGGCCCCCTATTTTTCCTTTTGCCTTCATAAAATTCATAAAGGTTTGTTCAGAAAGCACATGTACAAATACTTCCTTTAATGCATGCTTTCTTTCTACCTCATAATCATCGTTTAATTCTTTTATTTTATCATCTATCTTGTTACGTAATATCGCTGCATCTACCTCATCATCAGTAGCTACATACCAGTGATGGGCAAAAAAACTACCATGTGGCATCCCGGCTACTGTAAATTCCGGGATAGAGATATTCAATTCCTCACTTACCATTTCTATAGCTTTATTCATATTATCCACACTTAAGTGCTCACCTACGAGGCTTAAAAAATGTTTGGTACGGCCGGTAATTATTATTTCACTGCGTGCTTTATCTACCAATTTTACGGTATCACCAATAGCGTAGCGCCAGGTGCCTGCATTGGTACTGATTAATAAAGCATATTCTTTATTTTCTTCAATCTCATGTATCATATATGCTTCCGGGTTCTCGGCCATATTGCCTTCAGCATCAAAATTTTTATCATCAAAAGGTACAAACTCAAAAAAGATATTATTATTGAGTGCCAAATGCATGCCTACGGCATCCTGCCTGTTCTGGTAAGCTAAAAAACCTTCGCTTGCCAAATAAGTTTCTATATAAGTAATGGGCTTGCCTAATAATTTCTCAAATCCTTTTTTATAGGGCTCCATGGCTACGCCCCATGTACATAAAAGGCCAGGTTTGGCCATACTTCGTGTATATTTTTGAGTTGGTAGGTTTCAATAATTTTTTCCATGCACAATTGCAGCCATGCCGGTACCCCTACAATAAAACCAATATCCCAATTGGGTGCATTGGCTACAACTTCTTCTAATTTTTTTGCCCAGTCTTTTTCTTTAGCGATTTTTTTCCCGGGCTTGTATAATCCCAGTCCCTGAAACCAAAATGGAATATTTTTTTGCTGTATACCGCTTAAATCCCTGGCAAAATAAGTAGGCCCTTTTGTAATTGTGTACTGCCGCCTAAAATAAGCCAGCCTTTGCCTACTGCGCTTTTTGGCACATTTTCGTACCGGGTAAGGCTGAGTAATTGTTTAAAGCTGGTGATGGTATTGCTACGTATTAATTCTTTTGTAATCGGTATATATTTGCTGGTAGCATCACTGGTACCGCTGCTTAAAGCAAAATATTTTATTTTACCGGGCCAGCATACATCTGTTATTCCTTCTTTAGCCCTGTACCACCATTCTGTAAATATTTTATTGTAATTATATGCAGGCACTAATTGCTGGAATTTTTTCCCCGGATGACGGCTTAGCAATATTTCATCAAAACGGTAACGCTGACCAAAGCTGGTAAATCTTGCTTTACGGAGCAGTTTTTTTAGCACATGAATTTGCTGACGCCTAGGATCGCTTACCGGCAGATGAAGCGCCCTTGCAATACTTGCAGGAAGTTTAATATCTATAAATGCCATACCATTATGCTAAAGTTAGTATAACAAATATAAAATATTACGACGCTTTAACACATAATATTTTATGAAAGGTTGTAAATACTTTACCGTATATATGTATTACAAAGTTAAGTACTGCTATCAGCACCTGGAATAAGGAGGAGCTTAATAGCGATTCAATTGGTGAATGGCTGCCGGATACGAAAGGCCGAAGGGTGGGGACCGGGGTAACGAGGGCCGGAGCCTGTAGCAGCCGGAACAATTGCTGATAGTTGTACAAATGTTTACAGTCCCAATGTATTTATTTAATTAAATTAGATAAAATAAATAAGTTTTAATCTCATTCGTTGTCAACACAAGTAATCAATAAATTAAGTAGGTTTGCGATTCATAAAAATTACGCTATATGAAGAAAATTTTTGTATCAATTGTATTATCCATCTCATTACTAAAGGCCAGCGCTGATGAAGGTATGTGGCTTCCCATGCTTTTAGGGCAACAGGTGTATAATGACATGGTAAAAAAAGGATTAAAACTTACTAAAGAACAATTGTATTCTATCAATAAGTCATCATTAAAAGATGCAATTATTATTTTTAACGGGGGTTGTACCGGTGAAATTGTAAGTAACCAGGGATTAATTTTTACTAATCATCATTGCGGCTATGGCGCTATTGCCAATGCAAGCTCAGTAGAACATAATTATTTAAAAGATGGGTTTTATGCTTACAATAAAGACCAGGAAATTAAAAGCGAAATAACTGTTCAATTCCTGGAAAAGATAGTAGATGTTACCAAAGATGTAGAAGAAGCTGTGAAAGGATTGGCATGGGCTGATAGAATTAAAAAATTGCCGGAAGTACTTAAAATGATCACTGATAAAGTAGAAGATAAGGAGAATGGCTTGGGTGGAAGAATTTACAGCATGTTTAAAGGCAACCAATACATTATGTATGTATATAAAACATATAACGATATACGATTGGTAGGTACCCCGCCAGAAAGTGTAGGAAAGTTTGGAGGTGATACGGATAATTGGGAATGGCCCCGCCATACAGGCGATTTCAGCATATTCAGGGTTTATGCTGCTAAAGATGGCGAACCAGCAGCTTATAGCACTGAAAATGTACCATTGAAACCTAAGCATTTTTTACCGGTAAGTATAAAAGGAATAAAAGATGGTGATTATGCCATGATCTATGGTTACCCGGGTGGCACTAACCGCTATGAAACGAGCTTTGGTGTAAAATTAAAAAATGAAATTGAAAACCCGTCATTAGTAGGATTAAGAGACATGCGCCTGAAATATATGCATGAGCAAATGGTAAAAGACCCCGCAATAAAATTAAAACTGGCAGAAAATTATGCCCGTATTGCCAATTACTGGAAATTTTTTGATGGCGAAACCAAACAGTTGTTGAAATTTAAAACTTTTGAACAAAAGCAACAATATGAACAAGCGTTTATTAAATGGGCAAAAAACAAACCGGCTTATGGAAACATTTTTGCTGAATATGCAAAAAATTATGAAAGCTGGACTCCATATAGCAAACATCGTCAGTACATAAACGAAGGTATTGTCGGTTCACCGCTTGCTGCATTTGCAGCAACCTTAATACCATTGGAAGATGCACTAATAAATAAAGGAGCTGAAAGCGCAGAGTTTAAAAAGGCAATGGCAGCTGCTACAAGCAAAAGAAAAGCATTTTTGGATGCTGAAGACAGACCCAGTGATGAAAAAATATTAGCTGCCGTTGGGATGATGTTTTACACTGATATTGACAAAAACCAGCACCCGGAAGATTTTTATGAAAATTTAAGTAAAACTTATGGAGATTTAAATGATGAGGCGACCTATAAAAAATGGGCAAAAGATATTTTTACCAATACTATTTTTTTAGATGATGCTAAATGGGATGCATTCGCTGCTAAACCCGAAGCCAGTATTTTACAAAATGACCCTGCATATATTTTTGCTGGCACTTTTGTAAAAAATTACAATAAAAAATATGCGCCTTTATACACTGCTTTTGTTGATAAAAACAATGAATTGGGTAAGGCATACATGAAAGGCATTATGGAAATGAACCCTGATGCGGTAAAAAAAATGTACCCTGATGCAAACTTTAGCATGAGGGTAAGCTACGGTAATGTAAAAAGCTATAAACCAAGAGATGCAGTGCAGTACGATTATATATGTACAGGAAAAGGTATTATAGAAAAATATAAAGCCGGAGATTATGAATTTGATTTGCCATCCAAACAAATTGAATTAATGAAGAAAAAAGATTTTGGCCAGTATATTGATAAAGGAAGAAATGACCTGGTAGTTAATTTTATTACAACTAATGATATCACCGGTGGTAATAGCGGCAGCCCTGTTATAGATGCTAATGGTAATTTAATAGGACTTGCCTTTGATGGTAATTATGAGGCTTTAAGCCATAAAATTGCTTTTGATAAAGATTTAAACAGGACTATCTGTGTGGATGTTCGCTATGTATTATGGTGTATTGATAAGCTAGGTGGGGCAAAAAATATAATAGATGAATTAAAGCTGGTAAAATAACATGTTTTTAATTATTTCAACAACCGTAGCTCACAACTACGGTTTTTCTTTATCTTATATTCATATTATAATATGGCAATAAAAAATTTTGAATTTAAAGCTACGGCACCTGATCTTCATAAAATAGAAAATATACTTTTGACATTACAACCCATATTTATTGGAGAAGATCATCAAATTGATACTTATTTTAATGTTTCGGCAGGAAGATTAAAGCTACGTGAGGGCACTATTGAAAATGCACTGATACATTATGAAAGAAATAATATAGCTGGCAGTAAGTTATCATCCATATTACTATACCAGCATTTGCCTGATAAAAATTTAAAGCAAATTTTAATAAAAACATTGGGGATAAAAGCTGTTGTAGACAAGCAAAGAAAAATTTATTTTATCGACAATGTAAAGTTTCACTTTGATACAGTTAAGAGTTTAGGTACTTTTATAGAAGTGGAAGCAATAGATAAAGATGAAATGATCGGTATGGAAAAACTAAAAGCCCAATGTGCCCATTATGCAAAATTATTCAACATTGATGAAAAAGATTTTATCGCTGATTCATATAGCGATATGCTTATAGAGTAAAATAAATATAAATGGAAAAACAAATTAATATTAACCGGTACCCAGCAGTTGTACGCCTTTTTGCACATGTTATTTCTTATATATTTCACCCTTTATTTATACCATTATTTGTTACTTTATTTTTAGTTTTTATTCATCCTTCATATTTTACAGGATATGATGGGCATAATAAATTATGGCTTCCTTTAAGGGTGGCTTATAATACAATTTTTTTCCGGCATTTACAGTTTTTTTACTTTATCAATTAAAATTTGTAAGTTCTATATTATTAAAAACTCAGAAAGACAGGATAATCCCTTACATAGCCTGTGGTATTTATTACTTCTGGATTTACCTGGTAATGCGCAACAATACTGATGTGCCTAAAATTTTTACCGGTTTTTTATTAGGCGTTTTTATTGCGTCCTCCGCTGCATTAATAGCAAATATTTATTTAAAGGTTAGTATGCATTCCATAGGTGTTGGTGGCTTATTAGGAATTTTTTATTTGATAATGCAAAGAAATACCATGTTAATGACTTGGCCTATGGCAATAGCAATTCTAATTTGCGGGCTTGTTTGCACTGCAAGGCTAATGATTAGTGACCATCAGCCCAAAGAAATTATTGTAGGTTTAATAATTGGAATACTTACCCAGTCAGCAGGGGTATTTATTGCCGGATGATATTTTGCTAAATAATACCAATGTGAAATATAAAACAGTCCATTTAATTTTACCTCATCCCCAGCCCTTCTACTATAGAACAGAAAATAAATCCATTGATTATCAATCATTTATTTTTTAGTTCTATAAAAACAAACATCAGCCGCCGCTTATCTTATACTCCAAGGGCGAAGGGGGCGTTGGATTGTTTTATATTTCACATTGGTATAAACCTGAGTTCGGGATAAGAAAATTTAAAAAATTATAAGTATATATTTATTCTACATTGAAATTAAGAGTAAAGAACTAATGCAGAGATTACAGTAGTACAAATGTTCAGTAAAGCTGTATGGCAGGAACGGGCAGTATTCGTTCCTGCCTTGACTTTTTGCTACTTTTTGTGTCAAGACAAAAAGTAAAGTAATACAATTAATTGGAAAATAACGAATTATAAAGTAATTTAAACCGAACTCAGGTTATAAATAAAATTTCATTTTGAATATATGATATAATAACAGCGGGCCCATAAATATGGGCCCGCTGTTATTACACTAACCTGCTTACTTCTTAATTATTGGAGTGGTTATTTTACGATTGTTAATGCTCACAACTACATTATATAATCCGGGAGCATAAGAAGAAATATTTAATTCAACCGGCTGTCCATTTAAGACCACTTTGGGTTTACTTATAATTTTTTGCCCCTGTGCATTATAAACATCTACATCGGCAACATTTGCTGATGATAATATTTGTAATTTAACTATCCCAGCCGTTGGATTAGGGCGAACCTGTACCACTGTTGCATCTTTACCTATCCTAGCTATCCTTGTTTCAGATACTTTTTCCGCGGCATCAAAATCTACCTGGCGAAGGCGGTAATAATAAGTAGTATTCAGCTTTACCTGCTTATCATCATACCTATATTTTTCTTCCTGGCTGCTGTTTCCTTTACCAGCTACCCAACCAATTTCAGTAAACGTATTACCATCTTCACTTCTCTCTATTTTAAATCCTTTATTGTTGTTTTCAGTGGCCGTTGACCAGTCCAGTTGAACGCTGCTGGATAATGCTTTAGCATTAAATGAGATCAACTGTACAGGTAAAATAATAGTAGGCTCTGCAAGCATAAATTGCGAAAACCCTGTAAAATCAGCAGTATAAGCTATATAACCTTTATCTGCAAATTCTGTTACGCTGGTTGGAGAAACTACTTCTATATCCTCGGCATTTACAAGTCCATTTAGATCTACGCCATCTTTTACCTTAAGTAACTTTAAGTTAAGTTTATCTATTCCCCAAATATTTGCTTCTGCTGTGGTAAAATATAATGTTCCTTCATAAGTAGCATTGTTATTCGGAACTTCGGGGCTGATTTTAAATACTTTTGCTGTTCGTTTAAATGTTCCGCCAGTTGTATTAATATCTATTTGCCCATTTCCGGTTGAGGTTAACCCTGCTGTAACACAATTCAAATCAGTATTTGAATTTTTTATTTTAGCAATTAAGTCACCGTCTACAGGGCTGATAAAATAAATTTCCTCACCGGTATTTACAAGAGTGGTTTTATTTTCATTTGGTTCAGTTTCAATGTGCCTTGCTTCTGCTGCCACCACTTTTATGTCATCAATAGTAAAAGGGGGGTTATTGCCCAAGCTATTGTTATTTGTCCACCTGAAACCAATAAAAAACGGTACGTTATTTAATAGGGCCGGTAAATCAATTGAAAAATCTGTCATTTGTGTTACTCCCTGGAAACTTGTAGAATTAGGTATGAGTGTAAAACTTTGGCCATTTAATGAATAGTATATGCGGCCATGATCGCGGAAAGTGTTGCCAACTTTTTCTCCATTAGATTTATACTTGAATGATAAAGTGAAAGTTTTATATTCTTTAGATACATTTATTAACGGTGTAATTAGTATTACATCTGAAGCACTGGTAAAGCTGTAAGTATTCGGGTTTGTGTTAATGTTTTGAGTAACATGGGCACTTAACCCCTGCACATCACCGCCTCCATTTTCACTTATTGTCCATTGATTTATTCCCTGTCCGGTAAATGACCCTGACGCCCAATCGCTTAAATCTGAAGGATTGTTAAGTGTCCCAAAATTTTCATCCAACAAAGTAACTGGCAAAAGACTAATAATGGGAGTTACATCATCATCAATAATTTTGACTGCATGAACCTGGTTGGCAACACCAGCTACTACGCCATTGCCAACTATATTGTAACCTAAATTTAAAATTTCAGCATTTTCTATAATTGCATCATCAAAAATTCTTACAGTAATAACTTTATCTGCCGCATCGCCATTTACATAATTTACTGCTGCAGGCGTTATGCTGTAATCTTTTCCAAGAATTGCTGTAGAGCCATTTAGCTGTGTAAAAGTAACGGTTGCATTTCCGGTAGCGGCACCAGATACTTTTAATGCAAGATTAAATTCTTTGTAGCTTGGGCAAACACCCAAATTGCCCGTTTCGCTTACTTCTGTTGCAAAAGTTGTAAATGCAATAGAGTTGGGTACCGCATTAGCTGTACATGCCTTAGATGTAGCCAGCCCAATGCGCCGGGGGCTATTCTCCATTACTGTTTGCATTCGTGCCTTTTGATCATTTGTATAAGTGTTCATGCAAGCATCATTGCTATAATCCATAAAGTTTTCAAACATGTTACCTATGTTAGCGCAACTTACCGGTCTTGGGTTTAGTGGTGGGCAACCTTGTGTATCATCCTGTTGTGTAGGGGTATCATCACAAAAATCTGTTCCGCAAAGTACGGCATTGTTATTTTCATCCAATCCATCACCCCAAATATGCCGAAGGCTGAAAAAATGGCCTGCTTCATGGGTTAATGTTCTGCCAAGGTTAAATGGGGCTAATGTTCCAGGTGTATTTACACTTCCCACCGAACCGTTATGAATAACTACCCCGGCAGTAAAGTTTGTTTCGTATTCATCAATTCCAATCCCCGGCAAATTAGAAAATGATGGAAATGTAGCATATCCTAACAAGCCTCCGGATAATTGCATTACCCAAACATTAAAATATTTATTAGGATCCCAAATAGTAGCAGGCTTAATTACTTCGTCAATATAATTACTGCCAATGCCATCATAAGGTGGAGGGGTAAAACCTTTGCTGTTTCGGTTAATCCGATTAATACCAGGCGATGCGAGGGCTTGCCCAAACGGATCAACTTGGGCTAAACAAAATTGCAACCGCGTGTTGGCTGCAGTATTTGCATCTATCCATGTGGTAACAGCCATATTTGAGAAATCAATATTTAACTGGGTCAATTGTGCATTAACAAGTAATGTACTAATGTTTGTTCCCACACCTATATTTTCTCCATTGTGGATAATATGAAAAACAATAGGAATTACATAATCTTGGTCTAAAACTTTTGCATTCTTTTTTACAGCTATTTTTTGCTGTAAAAAATTTTCGAATTGTTTATTTGTAAGTGCGCCATGGTGCTCCTGCTGAAATTTTTGCATTTTTTCGAAGGTATAACAGCGCTTAATGTCATTCTGCTCCTTGTTAGCGTTTTTAATGTTGATAGCCTTTTTGGCAATTATATCATCTTGCGCATATACCAGATGGACACATGAGAATAAAGTAAACAACAATACCTTAAATAAGTAAATTTTTTCATACTTGTAGTGATTGAAAGTTAATAATAAAATAATAAAATTTAATGTAGGATATTGGAGGGCAATAGAAAATGAAACCGGATACGAGCGTTAAATATAATTGTAAAAGTTTGATTACAAAAATAATTATTAAAATATTCTTTGTATTAATATTATTGATAATGCGTTGTTTAGGATTTAAATTACCACACAACTCTTTGTTAATTTAATTATTATTTTAATAAAAAATCTCTTACTTGCGTAAGAGATTCCGGTTTTCAAGGACAGGTACAAATTACGAACCAGTAATTAACCTAAGGAGTTTATCAGGATTAAATATCTGGTTACAAATATAGTAAGATTCAACAATAAAACTAATAATATTAGCGGTATTTTGCTAAATAAATTAGCTTTATTGTAACTAGTTATTTATTAATATTTTATAGGTGGAATAATTTTAGTATTAATCTATTACTCTGTCCCCTAACAAAGAAATTGGAATGGTTATATCGGCAGAAAATAATTTCTAAAGAAAGCTAATTTGGAAGTGTTTTTATCTATTGCAGTTTCTACAATTCGAAATGGAGATAATTTATCAGTTCTCGTATACTTTTTAATAAATTCATAAATTTCTTCTTTTGCGAATGTACTGTCATCGGAATAAAATCGATTTTCACTTACCCAGAGTTCATTAGCTCTGTATTCATATATATTAAATGAAGTCATTCCAGCCCATTTCATAGTTCCATCAATATTTGAATCATAGTTTACTCTTTTATGAAAACACTTATCTTTAAGAAATACTATTGTATCTACATCAAAATATCTTGCTGATAACCTTTTGATACTAATATATTACTTCCTTCTTTTTCAAAAAAATAGAATCGCTGTTTTTTAGAACTCTTCACATTTGGTTCCAAAAATTCCAATTTATTATTTTGATTATAGAATAAAGCAATATTGCTTTTACTCTTTTGAACAGTATCAAAATTAATATTTTCGAAGAAAGAAATGTTTGATACTTCTACTCTTTTGTATTCTGTGTTATTTATATTATCAATTGATGCATGGCGTGTTATACACGAACTAATAATGATCAATAACAAAAGAGATTTGTAAAATATTTTAGTATGCATAATTAGAATCCTCGTAAAATTAATGATAAAATGTTTTATGAAATTTTGTAAATGATTTGGAACAAGCACTTGTTCTTCACGCCGTATCGTGTAGCCCCCTCCAAAGGCGAGAGACACTCACTTATGCAGCATACCTTGCTGGCAAATTCTATGCAATTAGGTTTCCATATTTCATATATCTTTTTTGCCAGTGCAATTTTCCATGCCGGAGACATTGCTCGTAAGAGAAATTATTTATCTAATATCAATTGATTATTCTTATTATCTAATACCCATTTATTAAATTTATTTAATAAGCTCTTTCCAACAATAATTCTTTTGCCTTTATTGTTGTAGGCTTCCCATTTTTAGTACGGTTCAAAAGTAGAATAATTTATCATTATAGTTGTTTTCGTTCAACCTATTGGGCGTAGTAAGCGGAGGCGTAGCCGTAGCGTAACGCAGCCCAATAGGTTGATTGTTTTTTCTCTATATATTTTTGGTGACAGGCCATTAAGGGCATCATGGGGTCTGGTACAATTATAATCATCTACCCACGTTTGTGTTACCTCCCTTATCTCATCAATGCTGTCAAACAGATAAGCATCTAATACAGATTCCCTGTATGTTTTATTAAAACGTTCTACATAGGCATTTTGAGTAGGCTTGCCAGGTTGTATGTATTTAAATTCGATCTCATTAGCCACGCTCCATTGCCTGGACAACTTAGCTACGAACTCAGGCCCATTGTCCATGCGTATTTTTTGAGGTTTGCCATAACGGTTGATTAGATGTTTAAGCACCCAGATCACCCGGCTACTCTTTAAAGAATAATCAGTTTCAATAAATAATATTTCCCTATTATAGTCATCTATTACATTAAAAGAGCGGAACTTGGTACCATTGCTAAGGGCATCACTCATAAAATCTATGCTCCAGGTTTGAGTAAAATAATCAGGCTTGCTTAATGGTTCCTTTACTCTTGCAGCAAGACGTTTCTTTACCTTACGGCGCAAGGGCAGGCCCATCTTTTTATACACCCTGTGCAACCTCTTATGGTTAATAACCGTCCCTGTATTCCTGATGCGGTAGTAACATTTCCAAAAACCTTCTACCGGGTTCTGTTTTGCAAGGTTTTCCAGTTGTACCATAACCGTTACATCATCTTTTATACTTGTATAACACAGACTGCTGCGGCTTAGCTTTAATAAACGACACGCCTTGCTGATGTCTTTTGGCCGCTCTTTGCGCATATCAACAATAATCATTCTTTTATCGCAAGGCTTTAAAGCTTTTTTCGATGACGTATTTGGCAGTGTCAAGCTCCATCGCAAGGTTGGCATACATTTTTTTAACCGGGCATTTTCTTCTTCCAGTTCCTTAATCCGCTTCAGCTCAGTTGCTTCCATGCCGCCATAACGTTGCCGCCATTTATACAACGATGCTTTGCTTACACCATGATCACGGGTGATCTCTTCGGCGCTTTTACCGTTATCAAAATCTTTGAGGATGCCTGCTATCTGGGCAGGACTAAATTGACTTTTTTTCATTGTTTTACGTTTTTAAAGTTACAAATTTTGTCTACTTTTAAAACGTACTATTTTCAGGGGAGCTTACAACAAGGACACTAACAAACTGTTCATAAATATCGCCATCTCTGTCCTCAACAAAAGTTATACTACGGGCTTGTTGAAATTTTAGTTGTATGTTCTGACATGCCTTGATCCATTTGTAACTTTCTTTTTGCTCAATAGGCATTTTTCGGGTCTTTGATGCCCGCTTGGGATCATCATAAACCCGGTGCCATAGCTGGGCATCCCCACATCCCAGAACAGTATCGCTGACAGCATCTATACCTAAGCTTGCATGAAGAAAAAACCTAAATTGAAGTTGTCTTCAATAGTGCCAAGCCCTGTACCTTTTTTCAGCCGATGGTAGTGATTATTTAAATTAAAGCTGCTCGTATCTTGAATAACTATTAAATCACGATCATCACTTATGTTCCTGCATCTGTTTATTAACTCGGTAATCAAAGATTGTTCGGTAACTTTTTTATTATTTAAAAATCGGTAACAGCCTTTTGTTCACAACGACTCTGTAATGAATAACGAATACTGCTGTTCCTTGCCAAAACCAATTGCTTTACTATTAAAGCCCCCTTTTTCAAGTCTTCTATCATTAAAAAGACCTGTGAAATCTGGTGAATGTGGTATCAGTTCCATATACTTTTTTTGCTAATTTAATAATTATTTGTGGGTACACAGTAGCTCCGGTACGGGACATTGCGTTAATCATAAAAGAATTTTGATAAAATTTAATATCCTACTTTACCAAAAAAAATTATAAAAAGTAATTTTTTAATACTCAAACATAAAAATAATTATACTTTAAAAATAATTTTTGCGATAAGTATTATTATTAAATAACATGTGGGTACACGGTAGCCCGTAGCCGGAGACGTTGCTGGGAAGAAAGTTATGGATAAAGTTGGTTACCCTTTTTAAATTTAATGCATAATAATAAGGTTGATAGCCTTACTATACAGCCAGATCATCTTTAACTTAATGATGACTGGCTGCGGGATAGAACGGATACCCCGCTGAAGGTGTGCGCTGGGCTTGTGGCGGAGTAGCAGTGATAGCCCGAACTGTTGTTGAGTAAAGATATACTGTACACAGCCCCAATTATATTTTTTTCTAAGAATAACGTTTCCATTATTGAATATTACGTCATGTAATCAGCCGAAGCCTTCGAAGAACCTGTTTTAACTAAACAAATACTCCACATCTGCTTTAGATAAAGCCTTTACAAAGCTTGAATCATCTGCAATTAATTCTTTGGCCAGTGCCCGTTTTCTTTCCTGCAGCTGCAATATTTTATCTTCGATAGTATCAATACAAATCATACGGTAAGCAAAAATATTTTTTGTCTGGCCAATCCGGTGTGTACGATCTATAGCCTGCTGCTCTACAGCCGGGTTCCACCAGGGATCTACAATGTATACATAATCTGCAGCAGTAAGGTTTAAACCTACACCACCAGCTTTCAAAGAAATCAGAAAAACCCTGCAATCGTCATTATTCTGAAAATTTTGTATAGCTTTTTCCCTGTCCACAGGGCTGGTGCTACCATCAAAATATTCAAAAGGTATGTTTTGTTCTTTCAATTTTTCTTTGATCAAGGCAAGCATTCCCAAGAACTGGGAAAAAATAAGTGCTTTGTGCTCCCCGATATTTTCAGAAATTTCCCTGGTTAATTCATCCAATTTTATAGAATGGTTAGGAAATTTTTCTTCTTCATTTAATATTGCCGGACTATCACAAATTTGCCTGAGTTTCATCAAGCCTTGCAAAATTGTTAGTTGCGATTTATCAATTCCCTGTTCATTAATTACTCCCAAAATTTTATCCCGGTAGCTATTGCGGTAAGCCTCATAAATTTTCCGCTGCTCTTTTTCCATTTCACAAAAAAGAATTGTTTCAGTTTTTTCAGGCAAATCTTTGGCTACCTGTTCTTTGGTACGTCTTAAAATAAAAGGGTACAATAATTTTTTCAGGTGCTCTTTTTGATCCTGTTCCCCGAATTTATCTATGGGGGTAGCAAATTCATTTCTAAAAAACTCTACTGAGCCCAAAAGGCCTGGGTTTAAAAAATTCATCTGCGCAAAAATATCAAAAGTGTTATTCTGAAGTGGGGTACCGCTCATGCATAAACGATTTTTTACTGCAAGCAGGCAAGCTGCTTTGGTAACCTTTGATGTAGGATTTTTTATAGCCTGGCTTTCATCAAGCACTGCATAATCAAATAATATTTTGGTAAACAATTGTATATCGCTGCGCAATGTACCGTATGTGGTAATAATAATATTGTATGGCGCCAACTCTTCAACATTCCTGTTGCGGATGCTGCCATGATGAATATGCCAGCTTAATGAAGGGGTGAACTTGCCCACCTCATTTTTCCAGTTATAAATTAAAGTAGTAGGGCATACTACCAAGGCTCTTAAGCCGCCAGTGCTATCTTTATAATGATTAAGCATAGTAAGCGCCTGGATGGTTTTTCCCAACCCCATATCATCTGCCAGGATACCACCCCAGCCTACATCGTTTAAATAGCTGAGCCATTGAAACCCGGCAGTCTGGTATGGCCTTAAAATAGGCTGAAGGGCTTCCGGTGCATCAATCTGCGGTATATTTTTAAATTCTTTTAAGCGCTCAAATTTTTCATCCAGCTCAAAGCTTAACTCTGTTTCATCCCTGTTTTCATACAGCTCATCTATAATACTCATATGGTATTTGGATAAGCGAAGCTTATCGCTTCTTCCATCACCTACTTTAAATAACAACGAGTACCGTTTAAGCCATTCATCAGGCAAAATACCCAGGGTGCCATCACCAAGCTGTACAAAAGACTGCTTGGAAGCCAGGGCTTTTTTAATATCGCTTATGCCTACCCGTTGGTCTCCGAATTCTATCTCTACATTGGCATCAAACCAGTCAAGGCCACTTTTTACATGTATATGCGTATTAGGCCTGGCAGTATTGAACCTGAAGTTTTTTAATGCTTCAAAGCCATACACCGGGATTTTCATTTCCTTCATGGCATCTACAAATAGAAAAAACCAATTATTTTTTAAAACATCTGCTCCTTTTAAAGCCAGGTTAAGCTGGTTTTCGGGCTTTACAAAATGTGTATGTAATAATTCTAACTTTGAGAGAAAGGATTGCTCAGCCTGCTTGTTTCGATAAATGACTAATATTTTATCATCCTCAGGTATTATTATTGTATCCTGGCTGGTAACTTTTGCTTCGAAACCTTTGTAAGTAAATATAGGTTGAAATACAAGATAATCTCCTTTTTCAATTAATTGAAGCCGTACTTCAGGCGTATCGCTTTTTATTTCTTTTATCAAACTTTTATCAAATTCTACCTGGTATTCCTTACTAAGTGGCAGGATGATTTTTTGCATTTTGTCTGCCCAGTTATCCTTGCTGAGCTGGATATTTCCTTCCTTTACAAATTTTTCCGCCTGCAAAATATCTTCGGGCTTATCCCACAAATACACTATGTTATCATGGATAAAAAGGAAACTGTTGCCACACTGGTTATCGGCAAACGGTACAACCTCATTTCCGATTTTAACCATGCAGGCAATTTCAAAATTTTTGCCCTGGGGCAATACTTTAAAAACCGGTGATATAAATGTATCGCTGATTTCCAGTTCTTTTAAATTATCTGTTTTAAAAACTTTCTTTTGTTCCAGGAAAAAAATAAAATTACTCTTAACCTGCTCCACAAATATTTTTTTAATTTTAGGATGCAGGTACTCCGCTATCAAAGATTTGGTTTCATCAGGCAGGTTATCAGTTTCACTCTGAATAATATTCTCCCATATGCCGCTAAAGGGAGAATTACGGTTCAGGTATTTATTTACCTCGGCATCCTGCACTTTTCTTATTTGCTGGATAAGCTGTTTGTCATCTTCGCTAAAGGGTTCGGTATTTACAAATTTAGTAAGGTCAATTTTCTCGGGTTTACCAATATACCGAAAGCTTTTTTCATCATACTCACCCTGGATTGCATTCACCTCAAAATTGGGATAAGTAGTAGTATTAAAATTAAAAACAATGCCCAGTTTTTTAGTAGGCTGCTCTTGTAGAACGTTGTTTTGTTCTTCTACTATTGCCATTACAAAATTTGATGCAGGCTTAGGGGCAAGCACCGAAGTAGCTACCCTTTTTATAGAAGGATCTAATACCTTTAAAAAAGGTTTTCCTTCCTTGTATATAAATTCGAATTTGCCGGTTAAATCATCCTCTAGGCTATAGCCATATATTTGCAGCAATTTATTTTTATCCTTATCCCAATTGCGAATGGCATCAAAATAGTAAGGCCCATAAGCATTTAATAATTGTAAAAATAAAAGGGTTTTATGTTCGCAAAGCGGGTGTTCTGTTTCGCTGCAACCACAGGAAGTATCAAAATTTCTTTCTTCGTTTTTTTGTATCACCAGCGGATAGGTTTTTCCTTCATATTGCAATGAAGCCTCCACCCTTTCATTGGCAGCTTCTACAATAGTTGCTTTATTTGCCCTTAAAATATTTTCTGCTGCCTCGTAAATTACCGGTGAAGATAAAAGCTTGATAACTTTTAAATCTATATGCTTCATTTTAATTACCGTATGCAGCTGGTTAAATTGCATGGTAGAGGTTCCCAGCAAATTTTTATCGACCATTTCCTGCAAGTGAAATAAAGCTGCTGCCCCGTGGCGACAAATTTCACCTGTATGATAAGGGCAGCTACAACGTATTGTTAAAGACCTGGCATCAGCATACTTTTGTACATATACTTTATAAAAAGTACTATAAGTGTCATCCTTAACACGAAAAACAACTCCGCCCATCAGGTCATCATGTTCTATTAACTCTACAAAATTTAAGCTTTGTATTTTTTTCCCCCGCCTGATTACTTCATCGGTGCCGTTATTATATATGTGTTTTATAAGATGCGGTAAGGCCATAATAATTTGAATTGCAATTTTAAATGCTGACTTTGGTACCAGCTTTATATTTTCATAGCATCATCGTTGCGAACTTGTTCTGTTATTTTTTCTTAAAAGAAAAAATAATCAATCCGTTCTCGGCTGTACTGCTATTGGGCTTTTATCGAAGCGGATTGGTATGCATAACAGAAAGAATCATCCGATATACTAATAATATTTTTGGCTTGTATGATTGTCAAAAAGTCAATTTGCAAAAATAATGTAAAATACCGGAGTAATAAAACAATAACTCATCCCCGTCTTTTTTTAAAAGAAGAAAAGTGTTGCGAAGATTGAAGAAATTTATTGCCATGAAGATGGGGGCGAAAAAGGCAACACCTTGTACTGCATAACTTTATTCACCTTCCCCCATTTATAATAAAATATGGTAATCGCTATTTTATACTTACTTTGGCTTTAAGTTAATTTAATCATTATCTTTAAACATATCAAATTAAAAAACTAAAGCAGCTTATGAAAAAAATCTACGTTTTGTCAGTATTAACTATAATTGTATTCACTTTTTCTTTCTCAAAAAAATTGTTTCACGGCCCTGATTCCTCCGGTGGAATTACGGGACGTACAGTATCCGGTTGTACCTGCCATGGTCCCCTTGCTACACCTGGTGTTGTAGTAAATCTGACAGGAGTTCCTGCTAACCCTATTGTGGGTACTACTTACGATTTGGTGTTGAGTGTAACCAGCCCTGATCCTGGTAACAATCCTTCTGCCGGTTTTGATTTGGCAGCAGATGCAGGAACCTTAAATACTGCTGTAATTCCCGATGGTGCACAAGAAAGCAATGGGGAGTTGATACATACATCTCCTAAAGTTTTGGCAGGTAATACAGCTACCTGGAATGTAAGATGGACACCTGATGCAGTAGGCCCGGTTACCTTTACTTTTGCCGGCAATAATGTAAATAGCAATGGAGGTACCGGTGGTGATTTCTGGAATACCGGTTCTTTAAACACTACTGTAGTTTTGCCGGTAACATTAACGTCATTTAACGCAATACGCAATACTGACAACGAAATAAAATTGATCTGGAAAGTAGAGCAGGAAATAAATTTCAAGCAATATATAGTAGAAAGAAGTTGTAATGGCATTACCTACGAATCTGTTGGTACCATTGCCCCAACAGCAAATACTACTATAAAAGAGTACAACTATATTGATAAAACCAGTAATTGCAATACAGAAAAGATATTTTACAGGTTAAAAATTGAAGACCTGGATGCAAGCTTTAAATATTCGCCCATAGTAAGTGTAACAGCGCCAAGTAAAGAAGATTTACCTTATATATTTCCAAATCCTGCCTCCAAAAATTTATCTTCAATAACATTATATGTTGGTAAAACTGCTCCTCAAAATATACAATTGTATGATAACAACGGATTGTTATTATATACAAATAATAAGTTGTCGGCATATGAAAATAAAATAACATTACCATCTAATGTAAAGCCAGGAAATTATTATTTTAAAATAAATTACAAGAATAATGCTGCAGGCAAAGTAGTAAGGTTTATAATAAACTAATTTTTTAACATAAGGGTCATCAGCCTCTTTTATATAAATATCTAATCTGTACATCAGCTAGATTTTAAAAGGTATTACATTCCCTAATCAGTAAGATTTTCATTTATAGCCTTGGCAGGTTAGCCATAAAACCCTGTTGAGAAAAAGGGGCGCATTATGTAGTGTATGTATTATTCAATTTAGAACTAGTAAATTAATTGTTTAATTTAGCCTAAAATTTAAAAAATTATGGGTTTTTTTGATAAAATTAAAACTTTTGTTGGCGCTGATGCCCCAACGATTACTTTTACTAAAATAGAAGACCAATTACCTGTGACTGATACAGTATTAAAATATAACATTTTGGTTACTTCTGAAAAGGAACTAACCGCTATGAATGTAAAAGGTGTTTTGACGGCAATTTATAAAAACGAAGACGGTGCTGAAACACAAGTTATCCTGGCTTCAGATATAGATAACGGAGATGACTGGAACCCGGAACAAAATCCCTTCCCTGGCAAAATCACTAAAGATAAAAACTGGGAATATGGCGGAATGGTAATGATGAACGATGATAAAAGTACATTGCTTCAGCAACTATTTGCAAATAAAACTAAATCCCCGCTAAAAATCATGTTAACTGTTACTCTGGATATTAAAGAAACAGGAATGCTTTTCGATCCATCCATAAAAAGAGAAATAACGATTTTTTAATAACGTTGAAATCCTCCTGACAATGAAAAACTAACCAATATGTGTATTTAGTTTTTTACGGTTAATGCTTTTGTTTCGTATGAAGTAGTTCCCCAAACCATATCTTCTTTAAGGTGCTGTATATACCTGGCATCTGTAACACATACATTATATTCTGCTTGCACCAGCTTATCTTCATACTCTTCTTTCCACATCATATCTTCTTTTAGATAAGGATTATAATCTCTTATATAATAAAAATCTTGATAGCCTGAATAATCAGTTAGCGGATAGTTTTTTGTAGATAATTGTTCCACATTATCTATAAATTTATAAGTATACTTTAATGTGAACTCTTTTTTCCTCATGAACGACTTTTAATACTCTGATACCATATAAATCTGTAGACATAACTTTGTTAGAAAAATAAAAAGTGAACAACAATATTTAAAAAGATATTTAAAGAGAGTAATTTAGCTTTTTAATACAATTTAAAAGCATAAAACAGCGTATTTCTTAGTAATTTTACATCAAATACATTTTATGATAAAAACAGGAAATCCAGTTATCAGCATATATACCGAAATGACGCCCAACCCCGAAACAATGAAGTTTGTGGCCAACAAATTATTATACCCGGGCAAAAGCATCGATTTCCAGGATGAAACAACGGCCAAACCATCACCGCTTGCACAGGAATTATTTACATTCCCGTTTATAAAATCTGTATTCATTGCCAGTAATTTTATTACTCTTACAAAAACAAGCGATACTGAAGACTGGCAGGATGTGATACCAACCATTAAGCAGTTTTTAAAAGAATACCTGGAAGAAGGAAAAACCGTGGTAAATGAAGAAGAAGTTGCCACAATGAAAAGCGAAAGTAGCAATACTGTAAGTGCTGATGATAATGATATTGTGGTAAGAATAAAAGAACTGCTTGAAAATTATGTAAAGCCGGCAGTAGAAATGGATGGTGGGGCTATACAGTTTAAAAGCTACGAAAATGGCAAAGTAAATTTAATGATGCAGGGAAGTTGCAGTGGTTGCCCATCCAGCATGATTACATTGAAAGCGGGGATAGAAGGGATGATGAAGCGCATGATACCGGAGGTGAAAGAAGTAGTGGCAGAAGCCGAATAGGGTTAATTTATTAAATTGTTAATTAGTAAGCATCCTTAAAGATGCTTTTTTTATTAGATCAACCCAACTTACTACTATCGAAAAGAATGATAGTCATATACTTTTTTTCTATGTTGCCAGGCCCACCACATTAATATAAACTGTACAGGAAATAGCCTTAGCCATATTACCCATTCCGGAAAGCAAAACCCTGTGCTGGTGCACCAGCCCTCTTGTACCATTACAACATGTGCAGGAATAAATGCTGCCAGCAAAATAACAGTACCATATGCTGCACATTGCCTGGTAAAAGGAAATATAAAAAGTATAGCTAATGCTATTTCGATACTGCCACTGATTATATTTATTAACCCATGATTAGGAATGTAAGCCGGTATCAGCCTCAGGTACGCTTCCGGATGCCGGAAATGATTAATCCCGGCAACGAAATAGAAAAGAATTATTAATATAAGGCTGATCTTTTTTAGCATTAAAATGATTATGGGTAAATTAATCATAATAAATTAAAAAACGTTATCTATTATCTTTACTTATGAGCATGGCAGAAATATATCATCAATTAATAGAAGGAATAAAATCTACGACCTGGCTGGAATTTGTTGCAGTTGTATTTGGTATTGCCAGCGTTATATTTTCCCGAATGGAAAATATATTAGTTTATCCTACAGGATTAATTAACACCATTTTGTTTACTTATTTTTGTTTTTCCTGGTGGGGGTTACATGCAGAAGCCAGCCTTAATTTTTATTATACCATTATGAGTGTTTACGGATGGATTTTGTGGAGCAGGGCGAATTCGACAACCGACAACCGACAACTGACAACCGACAAACTGCAAACAATAAACAATAAACTTCAAACCTCAAACCTCAAACTAGCAATCACTGCATCCACTAAAAAGGAATGGAAAATAGCCATTGTTTTTTTTATAATATGCTGGATGGTTTTATACATAATTTTAAAAATCTTTACTAAAAGCACAGTTCCTGTTTCTGATTCCTTTGCGTCTGCTGCTGCATATACTGCTATGTGGCTGATGGCAAAAAAAAGCTGGAAAACTGGATCTGGTGGATTTTAACCAACCTGGCTTCCATCCCTTTATATTTTTATAAAGATGCCGTATTTACGAGCTTCCAATATATTGTTTTTTTTGATTTTGGCCATAATGGGTTACATCAGCTGGAAGAAAAAAATAATTAAACATGCTTAAAAAAATTGTGATTATCGGACCGGAAAGCACAGGCAAATCCAGCTTATGTAAAAAGCTGGCGGAGTATTTTAAGACGGTGCATGTAGATGAATTTGCCAGGCAGTACCTTATTGCTAACGGTACAGATTATACGTACGGCGAATTGTTAACTATTGCTAAAGGCCAGATTAATTTAGAGGAGGAGGTGATTGGGACACTGATTACCGACTACCGACTACCGACCACCGAAAAACCGCGAATTCCAAACTCCAAACCCCAAACTTCAAACTCCAAACTTCAAACTTCAAACCCCAAACCTCTTTTTATCGATACTGATATGTATGTAATGAAAGTATGGTGTGAATTTGTTTTTAATAAATGCCACCAATGGATTTTGGATAAAATTGTAGAGCGGCAATACGATTTGTATTTATTATGTGATATTGATTTGCCGTGGGTAAAAGATGAATTAAGGGAATATCCTGATATCGAAAGCAGAAAAAAACTCTATGATTACTATGAAGATGCATTAATCAACCAGGCGGTACCCTGGGTAAAAATTAGCGGAAATTATGAGGAAAGATTTTTAACAGCAATAAAAGCTGTATCTGTTTTATTGCAAAAATAAATTATTTAATCAATGCCTGGATATCCGGGTCCGGTTCTAAAAAGCTCATTTGCTTCATAATAAAACTATACCGTGCAGCTACATATTTGCTGAGCGGCTTTACAGTAAATTTTTTTGGATTAGGTAAGCAGGCGGCTATTTGTGCGGCTTCTGCACGGGTTAAATCTTTGGCATCTTTATTAAAATATGTTTTTGCCGCAGCTTGCACACCAAAAATACCTTTGCCCATTTCCGCAATATTTAAATACCTTTCTAAAATTGTTCTTTTGCTCCACGCCTGCTCAATGGTAAATGTAAAAAACACTTCAGGTCCTTTTCGAAGAAAGCCCCCACCCTGCCAAAGAAAAATATTTTTAGCAACCTGCTGGCTGATGGTGCTTGCACCCCTTATCCTTCCGGGATGCTTTTTATTGTATTTTATAGCCAACTTGATTGATTTTAAATCAAAGCCGTTATGATCCGGGTATAATTGATCTTCGCTGGCTATTACAGCCAATTTTATATAAGGGCTCATCTGGTTTAAGGATATATAATCCCTTTTTAAACCATTACCCTGTAATAAGTTGCTTAATTGTGTAAGTGTAATCAAGGGATTAAAAAAACTGCAAACAATAAACCACAAAAAAGAAGAAGCATATGCTATTAAAAAGATATTGGTACATATAGTTACTGCTTTTTTTATTATGGCAATGCGCCTTAGTCCTATAAAGTAAAGTAATAATATAGCTGTTACCACACCAGCAAATATCAATAGATGCTGACGTAAATTTGGAAAACTGCTGTTGATCCCCCAAATATTTATGCTAATAAAAATTATGAACCACGAAAAATGTATAAGAAATACTGCAAAGATAATTTTCTTTACGGCTGACCAGGATTTAATTAATTTAATCATTGCTATAGGAGTTACATTTTTTTATCCAGGCTCATATTCATATATATAATTTTATATTTATTTCCTATCGTGATACCCTTGTTCCCGCTTTTCGTCATCAGGTAACCGGCACTGGCCAATCCTACTGACCCAAGCATTAATCCTTTACTAAACTTATCCCTGTCCACTAACCACACTACAGCATTAGCCAATGTAAGCAATATGCCTCCGCCCAGTAAGCTGGCACCGCTTCCGTTAACGTTAAATCCCCTTTGTGGTTTTGGCCCCAAGGCTTTTATTTGACTATAATGGTACTTATAATGATAACTTCCTAGAGTATCAATAATAAAAACACCCAAATGGGTAGGCACCTGCTGTATGATGAATTCCTGCAAAAAAAGACTGTCATTTTTTATACCATAAATGTAAGCATCCACATAGGCACCTGTATGAGTACTAAATGCAATATTGGTTCCGGTAAAATATGAGTTTACTGTTTTTCCATTCTTTTTTAGTACAATAAAATCTGCATTTTGTGCATAAGCAAAATTTGTAAAGTAAAAACAGAAGAATAATAAAAACAATCGCATATAACTAGCAGAATTATTGTTGTATAGTCTATGCTATAAATATAGTGGCTTATTGGTAAATGCTGGGGCACATTTAATTATTTTTTAACAGAAAGCTTAGGCTAATCCAAATTGCCTGGCATGATGAACAACATGTTTATAATGCAATAAAATCCACTCTTCATAATTCAGATCCCCAAAAACCGGGTGTTGTGAAGTAGTGCCCGGGTTTGCACTTTCAAAAAAAGCAATAAAACTATTTATCTCTTCCTGAAGCTTTTCTATAGCTTGCTGCATAGATAATTCCTTTAAAGCAAAAGGTTCATCAGGCAACATGGGAGCTTTTGTATTTTCTCTAAACATTTTATCACTTAATAAAAACTCCTTGTATTTTGGCAGGTGTTCAGCAGGAGTTACCAAAGGGAAACTTATTTTTTTTGTAGATACCCTGAAAAAATCGGAAAGGTGTTCAACCATTTGCTGGGCATTCATTTTACCCCAATTGCTGCTTTTACCAGCAACTAATTGGCTTAAAAGAGTTATTAACTCATTTTGTATAAAATTTAATTTCGCCGTTTTATCCATATAAAAAGCGTTTATTTTTCGATACCAGCTTCTTTAGGTTGGGTCCTTTGTTCAATTTCGTGGCTTAATACATTAAAAATATCATTTACGGTGCCTTCACCTTTTACAGTCACTACTTTATTATACTTTTTGTAATACTCTGCAACAGGCGCAGTTTTATTATGGTATTCAATAATGCGTGCCGTAATCACATTTTCATTGGTATCATCACTACGGCCGCTTGTTTCTCCACGTTTCAATAATCGTTTAACAAGTTCCTCCTGGCTCACATCCAAAGCCAGCATAACGGCAATTGATGTTTTTTTTAGCGCCAGCAACTTATCCAAAGCTTCTGCTTGCGCAGATGTGCGTGGAAAACCATCAAATAAAAAGCCTTTGGCCCCGGGATTAGCATCCAAAGCAGAGCTTATCATACCGGTTACTACTTCATCAGGCACCAACTGGCCCTTATCCATTAAACTTTTTGCTTCCAGGCCCAGGGGTGTTTGATTAGAAATTTCTGTACGCAATAAATCACCTGTACTTAAATGCTTAAGTCCGTATTTAGCTATAATTTTTTCGCTTTGTGTACCCTTGCCACTACCCGGAGGGCCAAAAAGAATTAAATTAAACATATTCACTACCTTGCGTATCTGGCCAAAAGCTTAACACTTGTTCAGCCAATTACTATTAAAAATATTGTTTCGGAAGGTAAATATAATGTACTCATTTTAAAAATCCTTTAACATCCTGTAAAATATATAGTAAATCTTCATTTTTATCTTTGCCGTATGTTTATCTTCAGGCATTTTATTGAACTTTTATAATTAAATATGTATCCTATTAAATTATTTTTATTGTCAATATTTTGCATAGCAATAAGTTGCAATACTCCAGTTTCTAAACCACAAAATGGCAACAAAATGAACACTAATAATAAGAAAAACTCTTTATACTCAACTACCGATACCAGTAAATTAGCAGTTAGTAACGAAGAATGGAAGCAAATCCTGCCTGGTGAGGTCTATGATATAGCCCGTGAAAAAGGAACTGAAAGGGCATTTACAGGAAAATTCTGGGATCATAAGGAAGTGGGTACCTATCATTGTGCTGCATGTGGCAATCCTTTATTTAACAGTAACGGCAAGTTTGACAGCAACTGTGGCTGGCCCAGCTTTTTTGAACCGGTAAGCAAGGGAAGCATCATTTATGCGCCTGATAACAGTTATGGGATGAAACGCACAGAAGTAATGTGTGGCAGGTGCAACGCTCACTTAGGCCATGTGTTTGAAGATGGCCCGCCACCAACCGGCCTGCGCTATTGCATCAATTCAGTTATATTGAATTTTGATAATTCAAACACATCAAAATAATGTATTTGGTCACGGCAGCATTGGCTTTAATAATATTGCTCTTTTTAACGCTCCTTTAACGGCTTTAGGAATTAAAATTGTAATATTTAAAAAAAAGAAATATCATTATAATATGAAAAATTCTATACCAATCTTATTTTTATCGAGCTGCATATCTTTAAGCAGTTTAGGCCAGGCCAGGCAACTAGTTGCTGACCAGAACCCTCAATACATGCAAAGCCAGAATAAATATATGGCCATGGCCGATTCTTTAACAGCTTGGCATGCTACAACTCTTCAAAATACTTATAAAGCTTACGACTTTTTTGAAGCAAAAGCCGAAAGAAAGGCAGAACGCAGAGATTTTAGAAGAACCCTCCGCTTAGAAAGAGCAAGAAGATTAAATTATTTTGATCCATATAATAATCAATACTATAATAACCGAAACAGCTTCTGGTACAACCCGTATAACAATTTTCAATATCGCCGCCGCTGGTGGTAATATCAATTTTATATCTCATTCACAATCCTTTTAATAAATCATTTTATGAAGAAATTTACTTTGCTTTTTGCAATGGCAGTATTATTATTTACTATTAACTCTTGCAGCAGAAAAGTATCGAGGGTAAGCCCGGACGAACAGATTGATATTAGTGGCAGATGGAACAATACCGACAGCAGGTTAACTGCAGAACAAATGATTGGTGACATACTGAAAGCAAATTGGTTCACTAATTTTATGCAGGCAAAACAAGGCCAAAAACCTGTACTAATATGCGGCTTTGTAGATAATAAAAGCCACGAACACATTGAAGCAGAAACTTTTATAAAAGACCTGGAGCAATCATTTATTAAAACTCAAAAAGTGCGCCTTGTACAAGCTGGTAAAAAAAGAGAAGAATTACGGGGGGAACGGGCAGACCAGCAAACCAATGCCTCTGTGAGCACTATGAAAAAATTCGGTATGGAAGTAGGTGCTGATTATATTTTACAAGGTTCTATCAATTCCATTGTAGATTCTCACAAAAGAAAAAAAGTAGTTTATTATCAAATAAATTTAGAACTTACGGATATGCAAACCAGTGAGGTAGTATGGATTGGCGATAAAAAAATTGCCAAATACGTTAAAAACTAAATTGGGTACTATTGATAGAATTTTTTAACACATGAAAGGATTGATTAAAGAATTTAAATTTATAAAAGCGCTAATGACCATATCGTTGGCGCTTTTATTTTTTTCATGTGCTACTTATAATCAGAGAATTAGCAATTATTATAAAAGCCTTAGGGAAGAGGAGTATGAAATTGCCAACAAAAGACTAGAAAAAATCCCCCTTTTAAAAAAAGACAGGAACGAACTGTTATATCTTCTTGAAAAAGGAAAAACCCTCCATTTGTTACAACAATACGATAGCAGTAACCGGGTTTTTAATAAAGCAGACTATTTAATGGAAAATGCCCAAAATACCATAAAAGATGTGGCACTTACTTATTTGGTTAATCAAATGGTAACTACTTACCGGGGTGAAGATTTTGAACGGTTTATGGTGCATTATTATAAAGCCCTGAATTATTTGTATCTAGGAAAAATCGAAGATGCATTGGTAGAAGCAAGGCGAATCACTTTGGCCAATTATTCCCAACAGGAAAAATTTACAAATGATAATAAATATACACAAGATGCTTTTTCACTAATGCTCCAGGGAATAATTTTTGAAAAAGGAAAGGATATTAATAATGCATTTATTGCTTACCGCAATGCTGTAGAAATTTTTGCAAAAAACAATAATGAATATTATGGTGTGCAAATACCCGGGCAATTAAAAAAGGATGTAGTAAGAACAGCAAATGCATTGGGATTTTATGATGAGCAGAATAGGCTGGAACAAGAGTTGGGTATAAAATTCATAAAAGAAAATAAAGCGCCGGGAGGCGAATTAATTGTTTTTTGGGAAAATGGGCTTGCTCCTGTAAAACAACAAAAAAATATAAGCTTTACTTTAATAAAAAATGACGCAGGGCTTTTTAGCTTCAGGGATAGTTACAATGAATTAAATATACCGTTCGACTACGATACACCCGGATATAATTCATCTGTTGAACTAAGCGATATAAAAATTTTCTCGATAGCGCTTCCGCAATACATTCAGCAACGGCCTTATTACATGAAAGGAAATTTAATTGCAGATAGCATTAATTATACTTTAGAAAAAGCACAGGATATAGGTGTGCTTGCCCAGCAAAGCCTTAAGCAACGATTTATTAAGGAATTGGGAAAAGCGCTAAGCAGGATGGCATTAAAAAAACTGGCAGAAGCAATAGCTGAAAAAAAAGAAAATAAAAGTGATTTAGAATCTGTTTTGACGGATGCCCTAAGCCTTTATAACCTTTTATCTGAAAAAGCGGATACCAGGAACTGGCAATCCCTACCTAACCGTATTTATTATTCCAGGATACCTCTAAAAGCCGGAGAAAACAATATTTTATTACAAATGTATACACGCCATAAGCAGGTAGAAACAAAAAGATTTCATGTAAACGGAAATGGCGGGCTTCAATTTTTTAAATATTGTAAATTTGCAATAGCCGTACCACCGGATTTTATAATTGCTGGTAAAAGCATTTAATAATCCTATATTTTACTTTTCAGGATTTTTTAGTAATATTTCAGTTTGAAAATACTAAGGCTGAGTTTAATAAAATCACTATCATTATTACGGTAAAAAATACTTCCGGCAAGCTTAACTTAACACTCATCTGGTATAAATTTTTCAAAAGGGGATACTCCCGGATTTTTATTTTCCCCCTATAAAAATTACTTTTGCCGAACAATCAATTCTTTTTATCCTAAATAAATCACATGAGTTCAGGAAAATTAAGCCAGCTTTCAGAAACTTTAATAGGTTCGGAAATTGTTCGCTTAGGCGCAGAAATAAAAGAAAAAAACAGGCAGGGGCTAAAAGTATATAATTATACTATTGGTGATTTCGATTCCTCTATCTTTCCTATACCGCAGGAACTGGAAGAGGAAATAATCAATGCATATAAGGAAAGGCATACCACATATCCGCCTGCCGATGGGATTATGGAATTAAGAAGCGCAGTAGCCGGTTTTATTAAGCAAAGAGAAAAAATAGAGTATGCCAATAATGAAATTTTAATAGCAGCAGGGGGAAGGCCGTTAATTTATGCAGCTTTCAGGGCCATTGTAGATAAAAAAGATAAGGTTATTTATGCTGTGCCCAGCTGGAATAATAATCATTATGTACACTTTACAGAAGGTGAGCATATAGTAATTGAAAGCCAGCATAAAAATAATTTTATGCCTACGGCAGAAGAAATAAGGCCACATATAAAAGGGGCCAGCTTATTGGCGCTATGTAGCCCACTGAACCCTACAGGAACCACTTTTAGTAAAGAAGAGCTTACTGCTATCTGTGATCTTGTAATAGAAGAAAATGCATCAAGGGGTGAGCGTGACAAAAAACTATACCTTTTATACGATCAAATTTACTGGACGCTTACTTACGGAGATACTGCCCATGTAAATCCTGTAACCCTAAGGCCAAAAATGAAAGAGTATACCATTTTTATTGATGGTATAAGCAAAGCTTTTGCTGCTACAGGCGTAAGAGTAGGATGGGCAATGGGGCCTGTAAACATTATCAATAAAATGAAGGCAATTAATAGCCATGTGGGTGCGTGGGCACCTATGGCTGAGCAAAAAAGCTGTAGCTGGTTATTTACCCCAAACAGAAGCTATTGATAATTATTTTATTAAATTTAAAACTGCGATTGAAGAGCGGCTACAAAAAATTTATTTAGGTTTTAAGCAGTTAAAATATGATGGTTTTGCAGTAGACGCAGTAACTCCCCAGGCTGCCATTTATTTAACCATACAAATAAACCTGGCAGGAAAAAAGACTGCAGACGGATCATTATTAAAAGATCAGGCAGATGTAACAGATTATATTTTAAATGAAGCAAAATTAGCTGTCGTGCCATTTTATGCGTTTGGCGCATCACATAGCAGCAGCTGGTACAGGTTAAGCGTAGGAACATCTAAAATAGAAGAAATAGAGGAGATGCTTAATAAGTTAAGAGATGCGCTTGGGAGATTGAAATAAACTAGTTTTTACAATTTAAAAATACGAATGGCTTAAGTTCTCTTTGGCGTAAAATATTCTTCAGCTTAATAGAATTTTAACCAGCTTAAATTTGTTTAAGTCTATTATTTCGTGGGCAACTACCAGGTTATCCAGCTTCTCTACTTTAAATAATAATTGGTGAAGCCGTTCCACCTCATATGCCATAGCCATAGGAGTCATTAGTTCCTGCTTGAACATTACCAGTAAATCCCTGTTAGCTTTGTTCATTATTAATTATTAAATATCAATTTTAATTTAGTATCCAACCATGCCTTGGCAGCCACATTGTCCTTTTTTACCCATAAATCCTTTTTTGCTACTGGAGCATCCTGAAAAGAGCAAAGTAGCGCCCACCAATAAAACCGCGATTAATTTAGTAATGTGTTGCATATTTTTCTAGTTACTAAATTAAACTATTTTCACAAATAATTATTGCATTGCTGATATGAATATAGAGAAAATTAACACAATACCTTATAAACCCGGCATCTTGATAGATCCGCTCGATTGGGGCCTTGGCCATGCAACACGCTGTATACCCCTTATAAATGAATTACTTACCCAACATTATGAAGTAATAATTGCTGCCAGTGGCGCTTCTGCAGCATTATTAAAAAAAAGAATTTCCGCAGTTACAAATTATAATAATAAAAGGGTATAATATCCGGTATTCACGTAAAAAATTTTGGCTACCCTTTGTTTTATTATCACAATTTCCTAAACTACTATTTAAAATTATACAGGAAAGGGCATGGTTAAAAAAATGGTTACAAAAAAATCCTGTTGATTTAATTATTTCAGATAACAGGCTGGGTTTATATCATTGTACCATACCATGTGTTTATATTACCCATCAATTAAAAATAAAAGTTGGAAATACATTTGCAGAACGGGTAGTTCAAAAAATTCATTATTATTTTATAAATAAATACAGGCAATGCTGGGTACCCGATGCGGCAGGCGATAATAAAATAGCAGGCGAATTATCGCACCCGGAGAAATTACCTGCAATTCCCATACATTATATAGGTATTTTATCAAGGTTCTATAAAAGTGAAGCTGCAATAAAATACGATATATTATTTCTCATTTCCGGTCCGGAACCGCAGCGTACAATTTTTGAAGATATTATTTTTAGTTCACTAAAAGATTACAAAGGCAGCGCCCTGGTAATAAGAGGATTGCCAGGTACAGCAGCAGTAAAAAATATTGCCGGCACATCTGTCAAAGTGCATAATCATTTATCCACAAAAGAAATTAATAATGCCATTAACGAATCAAAATTAATAATCAGCAGAAGCGGTTATACAACCATTATGGATTTGGTAAACCTGCAAAAAAGTGCAGTACTGGTGCCAACACCCGGGCAAACAGAGCAAGAATACCTGGCCGGATATTTATCCGAAAAAAAATACTTTTATACAGTAAGGCAAGAAGATTTCTCCTTGGAGAAAGTATTAATAAATTTTGAAAAGAGCTCTTTACTTATTCCTGTTTTTCCAGCAGATGACTATAAAAAAATTATTACATCTTTACCGGGATTATTAAATAAAAAACTTTAATAACAAAGATATTTGTAACCCCTTTTTATTTTCTCTATATCTATTGCAATAGAGAATACTGAAGCATACCATTCATCCCCTTTAAAAAGAACATCCTCCGGTAAAGTATTTAATTTAACTGGTAAAGTAGTAATCGTGATAACGGGCTTTTTTAGTGCCGGTAATTGTTTATTAATGCTTGCATAACCAACCCATGTTTTTTTTAAAAATAATACGCTAAATGTATTTTTAAAAAAGTGTAAAGGTTTTTTCTGTAAAATAAAATGAACAGGAAAAGTTAGTAAAAAAAACATGGATACTGCCATATCCAGCAAACGTTTGCTACGCTTATTTTGGGGGTATTAATAGTGTATTTTTATCAACGGATATAAAATCACAGCCTACATCCTTGCTGTCGCTTCCAATAATGCTATTACTGCCTGATGCATGATATTTAAAGCGTAAATGCCTAGGTAATGTTTGTATTATATCAATAATTAGTTGATAACTTAAGCCGTTTTTACAAAATATTATTTCTTTAATACCATACAGTTGTATCAGTGCAGTAAGCTGGTGAATATTTCCAATGCTGTTAGTGCTGGTTTTATCGTGTACACATCCCAGTAACCTTTCCTGCATACCTGATTTTTTCATTAGCGTACTTATATTGTTAAAATCCATTTCATCAGCTACTACAATAGTTTGTTTATATTCATCATCGCCTTCTAACGGGTATATCATTTTTGTTTTAACAAGCATCCATCTTGCTATACTTATTAAAATAAAAGACACCCCAATACCTAGCACCAATATGCCACGGGAAAACCGTAAACTTTCGGGCAGTAATGCATAAATACTTAGTAGAACCAAAGTAGCTGCTATGGTAGATTGGTTCAGTTGTGATTGTTTGTATCCCTTCTTATCATATAATCCTGTATAATAAGATACTGCCAGAAAAATTATAGAAAATATAGGAAAAGCCACCAATAGCATATTGGGAGAATAAGTAATTTCTTTTCTTATATAATTGCTCCAGATAAATTTAGCAATGCCAAAGCTCATCAACATAACCAGCGCATCTAGCAAAGCAATACTTATGCGTTTAAAAAAATTTGAAATAGCGGAGATCACAGCTCTCAATACTATTGCTACCTGGATTAAAAAGTTAAACAACCCGGCACGGCTGCTGCCATAATGCTTTTGTACAAACAAGCTCATGGCCTTGTAAAACATTTTTACATAATTGAGGCTGCCTTTTTTTGTGCTTTCACCTTTAAAATGAATGATAGTGCTTCCGGCGAAATAAAAATTTTTATACCCAGCTTGTTGCACACGGTAGCTTAGGTCAACATCCTCGCCATACATAAAAAATTTTTCATCAAATCCTCTTGTTTTATCCAACACGGTTTTGGGTATCATCATAAATGCACCTGCCAGTACATCCACTTCATGGTTACTTTTTTCTGATAAATGCCCAAGATGATACCTGCCAAATTTTTTTGAATTAGGAAATATCATCGACAACCCGGTTAATTTATACAACGAGGTAAGTGGTGACGGAAAAGCCCTTTTACTTTCTTTTAAAAAGCTACCGATGCCATCAATCATTCTTATGCCTAGCGCACCCGCCTGTGGATTAGTTTTAAAAAAAGCTATACATTTTTCAAAACAATTCTCAGGCACAATCGTATCAGGATTTAAAAATAAAATATATTGACCTTTGACCTGTCCTAAAGCATGATTATTGGCTTTTGCAAAACCCGTATTTTCCTCGTTCCAGATAAAATGGACAGTATTAAACTTCGCCTCTAAAAATTTTTTGCTGCCGTCGGTAGAATTATTATCTACTACATAAATTTCAGCGGTAATATTCTTACAGGCATCAATTACAGCATACAAGCATTGCTCTAAAAAATATTTTACATTGTAGTTTACTATAATTATAGATAGTTGCAAATCGGTAATATAACTTTATACGAAATACGATTTTTTTAGTGAGTATTCAAAATATAGATGCTTCAATAAAATAGAATAACAGATTTAATTTTTCGGGGCTATCAGTTATATTAGTTATTTCGGCACCCGTACCGGCTAAAAGATTATCATCCATTTTCCTTCTCTGTAGGAGAAGGTGTCCGCCTTAGGCGGACGGGTGAGGTTTACAAGTCCGGCACAAAATCTTAGCCGCAAATCCTCACCGAGCTTTCCACTTCCCGGCAGCCCAATGTCATTTAGTTAAGAATTATACTTTACTAATATCACCCTTTCAGGGTTGTTATACTTATGGTGATTGCTTATTTACCTACAATAATTACATCCCTCCGGGATTACTAACCCCAACGTGGTGCCATACTGTAGTAATCAATAGCAAAAAATGTTCAAAAACCCTGAAAGGGTGACATTAGTTCCTTAGCTAAATGACATTGTCCGGCAGCCATTGAACATTTTATCAGTAGTCAACATTTAATTTCTTTGTTTTTAAATAACATTTCACCTAAGCATTCTTTATGCTTTGCTCATGGCTTATGATATTATCCGGGTCATACTTGTTTTTTATTTGCTGTAATTTCGTGTAACTATTACCGTAATACAGCGTATTGTAATTATTAAAATTAATATCCGGGTAATTCCTGTATTGTACGTTGATGCCGTTTTTTATAAATATATCCTGTACATCTTTAAATTTATTTAACAAGCCGGGCATTTGTTTTTCATTATCCCAATAAGTCTGAAGTTCCGAAAAATAAGGATATGACCTGTGGGGAAAAGCTGAAGCTTTTTCAAATTGATTATTTATAATATTTCCACCCAAGGTGTTTACCTGGTATATCATCCCGGGAGTATTCGTTACAATATCCATCACATCAGCAATATAACTTTCTATATCTTCAAATTTTTTATACAGACCGGCAGACGCATTTTTAAAATATACAGGGTGCTGTATGCCATAATATGCTTTTAATGCCGTAGCTATGGGCAAAGCTTTTCCTACAACCGTTTTGTCTACAAGGGCAGATATGCCATCAATAAAAAATTTAATACCCGCAATATTTTTTTCGGTAGAAGTGAGTAAAATATAAAGCGTTTTACCATTTAATACATATGCAGAAAAACTTGTTGGCGGCAAATTGTCAGATAGCTCAAACCATTTTTTTAAAATATCCTTTGCTCTCCCTGTATTTACTTTAAAAGCTCTGAACCGGAAACTTTTCATCAAAGCAGGCGCTTTATGCACTTTAAATTTCATTTCGGTAATTGCACCAAAATTGCCATTGCCACCACCTTTACATGCCCAAAGTAAATCATCATCCACGGCCGAGTTAATAATATTACCTTTGCCGTCCACCATGGTTACTTCAAGCAGGCTGTCGCATGCCAGCCCATATTGGCGGCTTAGCAGGCCATACCCGCCACCTAATGATAAACCGCCAATACCCACGCTGCCGCAAGACCCACCCGGTAATATTTTTCCTTTAGGTAATATGGCATTGTACAATGCAGAAAGTATACAGGCTGGCCCTACTTTAATAATACTTTTACTTACCCATTTTACATCATTTAGCAAAGACAGGTTAATGACCATTCCATCATTGTTGCACGAAAAACCTTCCATACAATGACCCCCGCTTTTGATAGCTACCGGCAATTGATTTTTTATAGCGTATTGCATAGCTTCTGCTACACCATCGGTATTATAGCACAATGCAATTACCTGTGGGTATTTATTAATTCTTTTATTAAAACCTTTGCGCAGTTTTTCATACCCTTCTTCACCTTTTTTAAAATAAGTTACATTGCCGGTATTAAACGTTTGGGTAAAGCTTAATGCATTGATTGTAGTTGCTGCAACTTTTTGTGAGGGTAGCAATAAGCCCAGGTTGCTTAAAACTGCTAACTGTAAAAATTTTTTACGATCCATCCGAGTATTCATACAGTTACTATTTATTTAAAAATAAGAAAATTTTCTTTTAATACCAGTTAATGACCGGCTTTAATAACCAAACCATAAAGCATCATTATCTTTGCAGCATGTTAAAAACAACTTTATTACATGCAGTGCAGGCAGGAGCTGCGCAGTTACAGCATTTTTTTAACGGGAAGTTTAAAATATCTAATAAAGAAGGGGTTAATAACCTGGTAACAGAGGCAGATCATGCTTCTGAAAAAGCAATTATAGATACCATTAGAAAAGAATACCTGGACATTTTATCTTAAGCGAAGAAACAGGGGAGATTGTTATGGATAGTGAATATAAATGGATAATAGACCCGATAGACGGCACTGTTAATTTTGCTAATGGCATACCTTTATGTTGTGTGAGCATTGGAGTTGAAAAGCAGGTGAGATGATATTAGGAGTAGTGTATAATCCTTTAATGAATGAAATATTTTTGCACAGGAGGGTTTTGGCGCTACGCTAAATGATAAAAAAATTACCGTAAGTGATAAAGCCGCTGTGGCAAATAGCTGCCTGGTTACAGGGTTTCCTTATACTTACCTGGATATGCCTAACGGGCCATTGCAAGTATTTGAAAAGCTCGTACGCCGCGGAATAGCTGTAAGAAGATTAGGAAGTGCCGCTATTGATTTATGCTGGGTGGCAGCAGGCCGGTTTGATGGTTTTTATGAACACAATTTACATGTATGGGATAGTGCTGCCGGATTTTTAATTGTTAAGGAAGCTGGTGGAAAAGTTACAGACTTTTCTGGCAAAGATTATTCTCCCTACCAGCCGCAAATTTTGGCTACCAATGGAAAAATACATGATGAGATGTTAAAAATAGTCAATGGAAAAAATTAATTTATATGGACCACATTATACATTTATCTAAAGATAAAAAGCTTAAAAAAATAATAGAAGCCCAGGCACCATTTACAATTGATAAAAGAAAAAATATACACCTGCATTTATGCAGCTCTATTATGAGCCAGCAACTGAGCACTAAAGTGGCTGCTGTTATTTTTGACCGTTTTATTAAATTGTATGATACCAAAACACCTGCGGCACATCATATACTGGCTACTCCGTTTGATACATTAAGAGCAATTGGTTTATCTAATGCCAAGGTGAATTATGTGCACAATGTTTGCCGTTTTTTTATTGATGAAAAACTGGATGATAAAAAATTGCATAAATTACCCGATGAAGAAGTGATTGAATATCTTACAAAAATAAAAGGTGTGGGGCGGTGGACAGCCGAAATGATTTTAATGTTTACCTTAGGCCGGGAAGATGTATTTGCTGCAGACGACCTGGGTATACAACAAGGAATGATAAAGTTGTACAACCTTGATGCCAGCAATAAAAAAATATTAAAAGAAAAATGGTGTCGTTATCCAATAAATGGAAACCTTACCGCACTTATGCATGCAGGTATATTTGGAACTGGAAAGACAAAAAATAAGCTGATTATGGGTACCATGTTTTTAATAGAATTGCAAAAAATTGTTATTGCCTTTTTTGTAGGTGCAATTATCGGCATCGAAAGGGAATACCGGAGCAAGCCTGCAGGTTTCCGAACAATGATTATGATTTGTGTAGGTTCGGCATTGTTTACTATTTTATCAAAACAGGTAAGTGGTATCAGTCCTGACCGTATCGCCAGTAATATTGTAACAGGCATCGGCTTTATCGGGGCGGGTGTTATTTTTAAAGAAGGAATTAATATTAATGGCCTTACAACAGCGGCCTTAATCTGGGTTACAGCAGCGCTGGGCATGGCAGCAGGGTATGGCAATTACCTGATGGTGATCATTGTTTCCCTGGTGGTATTATTTACTTTATTTATTTTAGAATATTTTCAAAGAACCGTTGATAAGCTGCACAAGGTATCGGTATATAAAATAAAATTTTTACACCAGTACTATTCACAGGAGCAATTGGAAGCTTCGCTTTCTAAATTGCAAATAAAGTACAATGCAATAAATATTGCGAAAGATGCAGCTACATTAATTATTACTTATCGTATAGTAGCCAATAGTAAAGGTTATTTATTGATTAATAAATTTTTAGTAAATACAGACAGCATTAAAAATTTTACAGTATAATCAGCTCAACTATTTGTTCTAGATAAACCTTATCTGTTTCGTCGAATTTATTGTATTGCTCACTGTCTGCATCCAATACACCTGCTACTTGTCCGTTTCTTATAATCGGTACCACAATTTCAGATTTAGACAAGCTGCTGCAGGAAATATGGCCCGGAAATTTTTCCACATCCGGCACAATCAAAGTACTTCCTTGCTGCCAGCTTGTGCCGCAAACACCTTTGCCATAACGTATACGGGTACATGCTATTGGCCCCTGGAAAGGCCCAAGCACTAATTCATTATCTTTTACTAAATAAAACCCTGTCCAAAGCCAGTTAAACTGCTCTTTAAGCGCTGCTGTAATATTTGCCAGGTTGGCAATTATATCCGGCTCCCCTTCAATTAATGCTTTTATTTGTGGTATGAGGGATTGATATTGAGTGGCTTTATCGCCCCCGGTAATTAGTAAATCTTCTGCCATACTTCGAAATTAATTAAAATAATAAAAACGGCAAGCCGTTTAAAAACCTTGTTGACGGGCTTTTGAATAAATATTTGGCATTGTTGCAGCCTGCCCCGTCCGAAGGCGGGGTCGCACTCTTGTACAGGCTGTTCTTTTTCAGCTTTAATTACGTTTATTATTAAAAAATATTACCGCAGGGGCGCTGAGACACAAAGGGAAAAATAATAATGTCTCTGCGGCTTTGCACCTCTGCGGTAAAAATTTCATAAAGGTATACAGCACAAGTGCGTGGCCCCACCTGTTGAGGGGCAGGCTACAATAAAGATATATTGCTGGTAATAAAAATCCCGTCTTACCGGAAGCTTATATGGCCAGGAAGACGGGAAACAATTTATTGTTGTATTAAATAATTAAAATCAATAAGCGCTTCTTCTTTTTTGAGAAAAATTACCCCGGTAAGATTTTTGTTGCGGAAATTTTTTAGTAATGGGAACATGGTTAGAAACTGGATGCGTGGAAAGGTAAGGGTGCGCATTTTCAACAGGTATATTTTTACCAATTAATTTTTGGATATCCCTTAAGTCGAGTCTTTCTTCTGCATCGCAAAAAGAAAAAGCGATACCGCTAGCACCGGCCCTGCCGGTACGGCCTATACGGTGCACATAAGTTTCTGCCACGTTTGGCAATTCAAAATTTATTACATGGCCCAATTCATCAATATCAATGCCTCTTGCAGCAATATCAGTTGCTACCAGCACCCTTAGTCCGCCATTTTTAAAACCAGCCAATGCATGCTGCCTGGCATTTTGAGACTTATTACCATGTATAGCGCCAGATGTAATGCCAGCCTGTACTAAAATTTTTACCAGCTTATCAGCGCCATGCTTGGTTCGGGTAAATACTAAAGCACTGTTTATATTTTCATTTTTTAAAATATGCAATAGTAAAGCCGGTTTGTCTTTTTTATCAACAAAAAATAGTTTTTGTTCTATCGCTTCGGCTGTAGAAGACACTGGCGATACTTCAATTTTTGTTGGATTATTTAACAGCACCTGCGATAATTTTTGAATTTCGGGCGGCATCGTTGCAGAGAAAAACAGGGTCTGCCTTTTTGCCGGCAACTTTGTAATTACTCTTTTTACATCGTGAATAAAACCCATATCCAGCATCCTGTCTGCTTCATCCAGCACAAATATTTCCAGGTACCTTAAATCGATATAGCCCTGGTTCATAAGGTCTAATAACCTACCGGGAGTAGCTATTAAAACGTCTACGCTCCTGTTTAAAATTTTTGTCTGGTGATGTTGTGATACACCGCCAAAAATTACTGTGTGTGTTATGTTTAAGTATTTTCCGTAAGCGGCAAAACTTTCATCTATTTGAATAGCCAACTCTCTTGTGGGTGTAAGTATCAGGGTTTTGATGGTACCCGGCCCCCGTGCTGTTTGTTTTTGATTTTGCAAAATTTGCAAAATAGGTATGGCGAAAGCAGCTGTTTTGCCGGTACCCGTTTGTGCACATCCCAGTAAATCTTTTCTTTCCAGGATAACAGGGATGCTTTGTGCCTGTATAGGTGTAGGTGTAGTGTACCCTTCAGCTGTTAAAGCTTTAAGTATAGGATCAATTAATCCTAATTGTGTAAATGACATTATTTATGTATTTTTTATAAAGGCTGGAAAAGACGTTGCATTTTCTAAATCAGCAGGTTATTATTTTACCACATCGGCTTACAACTTGCCGTGATATTGAGGTGGAGTAGACTGCAAAGGTATGTTTTTTTATTTAAATGGCATAGCGGCACTTCGGGCTGATTATTGTAAAGGCAGTTGTGGTGATAATATTATCCTTTTTAATGATAAGGGTTATTTTATCATTTCTACCACTTTTTGAAGCGATGCCTGGTTAAATGAATTGTAAAAGGATGCTATGATATCTCTTTTTTCCCTTGCTGTTAAATGAAAATTAAGTGCTGCACCCTGCTCTTCTTTTTGCGGCACATACATAAAGGAAATGCGTTGGATGGATGGGTTATCTTCATTAAAATAGCTGAATTGGTCAGTTTGAAAAAAATCCTGCAGCTTATACCAGTTGCTTTGCAGCATGGTAGCCGGTTTAATCAGGATATCAGAAATTGAGTTGCTTACAAAAGGCTGATGCCAGTTGTCTTTTACCCTGTCTCTTATTTGTAATATCACTACCCCGGAAGTATTTGCATCTATCCAGTTTTTAAAATTCTCAATAAATCGTAAAGTGGTTTCCTGTCCATAATTATCACGTATCCCGGCATCCATTACATCTATAACCGGCTCACTTGGCAGCCATACATTAGGCAACACATAAGGAAATGTAGCATTCATTCGCAATGCAGTAAGAAGGCGCAAATTTAAAGGGTCCTGTCTGGCAAACATGGCTGCAAAATCTACAGCATCCGGACTTACTGTATTATCATTAGCCATATTGGCTGGTTTCATCATAAAGCTAATAGGCTGGGTGCTTGCCATCATTTTTCTACCATCCCTGGATATAACAGAATTAAATATCATTAAAGGGATAGCGGCATTTTTTTCATCCTGCACATAATCTTTTAATGGTTTGTTCAATATTCCCCCGGTATTATCTTTTAACCGTTGTTCAAACGAATATCCCCTGTCTTTTATATATTTAAAATTGCCTTCCGTAAATTTTTGTGCCGGTGCAAAAATATCTCTTGCTATCATAGATGAAAAAATAGAATTAAGCATGTCCTTCGAAATATTATCGGCATATTTGGTATTGTGTAAATTAATAGTGCTGTCTTTTTGCTTATTTCTGTACACCTCACGGTAATAAGCAGCCGAAAGCATGCCCCCGCTTGCACCGGTGATCATAAATGTGCTGTTGAACAATTTTCCTTTGGTAACACTATCTGCTTTCTGTAGCATATTCATTACAAAAGCAGCGCTGCGTAAACCCCCGCCACTTACATTAATAAATACCATTACGGGTTTTTCCTGGTGTTGCTTTGCCTTCCATTTATTTAATATGCTTATCATATTAGATTTGTCTGCCAGGATCTTTTCAGGCATACACAACTGTTGCAGGCTTTGCTTATTGTATGATGGCCGTTCGTTTACATTAGTATAATTAATACCATAAGCCTTATTGCGGGGATCTATAATTTGCTTTTGATACAAAATATTAAGTACTACAAAAAACAATATCACTGCCGGTAAACTCCAGCTTTGCAAAAAATACGTAAGTGCTCCGATAACAGCAATCATTACTGCAAAAAAAACCAGGATGCTTGCAGCTGCAGGTAATTGAAAAAAGATATTATCCAATAAAAATCCTACCGCTACCAGGAATATAAATGCCAGGACGATACTTATCATAGCCGCAAAATGATGGCGTTTGAATATAGTATCCAGGAATGACTGGCTGTAATGCCCGGCATTACGTGCTTTACGCAATTGCAACCTGGTATTGAAATAAAAGCTTACTTTCATTCCAAAACCTTTTTGTTGCAGCAGGTTAACTGGGTTATAAAATGCTTTATATGCCGGCGGGTTTGTAATATTATTAGTTCTCCGGTATTGGATTGTTTTTTCCGCACCGAAAAAATAAGCAAAGGAAAAAGATATTAATAGAAAAAAACCTGCTAAAATTCCTGATATAATTATAATAATTTGACCCACACCCATCAACTCTTTATACTCATTAAATTGATACAGTTTTATAATATAAAAAATTAAAAAACACAAAGGAAGCAATGCATTATTGATGCAATATTTTAAAAAGGGCTCAGATGTTGTTGCCAAAAATTTGCAACGCTTGCTGTGTAAAATAAAGGTGGTGATATTCCAGCTCATTACAAAAACACCCAGTGCTGTTCCTACAATTGCTGCTCCTAATGCATTTACCTTATCCAGGTACTCTGGCGAAAAAAATAATGCATCTGCCCCAAAAGATTTCATGAAACCACTATTGACAGTACTGACAAGAATATACCAGAAAATAAGCAGCACCTGGTATTTACGAAAATGAAGGATAAATAACTGTATGGGGAAAGAATAAAATATATCTTTTACAACTTGCTTCATTACTAATAGTATTTTTTAAATATACTACATTAGTATGACAGTAGTAAACTATACTATGCTGCTTTAACGCTAGTTTTCAACCAATTATTATAAAGCGCTATAAATAGAATAGATGCTAATAATAAATGTAAAAGCTGTGCAATTGCCGGTATATTGAAATACGCCATTACCAGGCCCAATATAATTTCTGCCATTACACAAAGTAATATAAGATACGTACTTATCACCGCAACATTCCTTTTTCTAAATTGTATAAATAAATAAATACACAATATGGCAATTAGCAAAGAAAAAGATCGGTGTATATAAAAAAGATAATCAAGCTTCACTATCCAATATTCCCGGTTATCATAGGTAAGTTGTTTGCTTATTATATCTACCTGCTGTCGCACTTGTGTACCTAAAACAATTTGTACTACTAATAAAATTAAAGTAATAATTGCAGCTATACTTATTTGCCTGTTGTAAATTTTTTTAACAGGTTGCAACAAATGTATAATAGTAAAAGATAAAGCCGCTATTAACAATGCTACTAACATATGAGTTGTAATCTTAGCAGCGGATAAATTAGTATCCACTACTTTTTTACCAAGCCATGCCTGGAAGCCGGTTAATAAAAGTGTAAACAAACACAGCCAAACTATCTTACGGTTACTTTTCCAAAATTTTGTACTCCAGGCAAACTGAATTAATAAAAACAACCCCAGCAAAGCACCCAGCAAACGGTTAAGGTATTCTGTCCAGGTGTGAAATACATTAAAAGTATGGTCAATATCCTGTTTCTTTAAATATTTTTCAAAATCAGCCGGTAACTGGCTGGCATTAGTTGGGGGTATCCACCTGCCAAAACATTTAGGCCAATCCGGACAACCCATGCCGCTTTGCGTCATCCTGACTATGCCACCGGCAGCGATCACTAAAAAAACCATTACCAAAACCCACTTGCTAAACTTTATGAAAGAAGTATGTATTACCATCGTATACAAAGTTAATATTACAAGGCTGAACTATAGCATATACTTATAGATTCTCTGCACTAAAGGCCTGTTTAAAAATAAGAATTTCAATTACCCATTTTTCGGTTGGCGAGAACAACAACCGCAGCAGGCCACCGTGGCCGGTGTCTCCCATCACTACCTTTTTGCTATATAAAAATCCTATAAATTAAATTTTAAACAGGCACTGAATTTTGCAATTAAATTATTTTATACATCTTTCCCAATAAAAATTATTTTTACTATAATTTTGTTAAAAAATCACCCTTTGCTATTTTCCTTTTACCAAGAAAATATTATTGAAGCCGGTATTGACGAAGCCGGCCGTGGCTGCTATGCCGGGCCTGTATTTGCGGCAGCGGTTGTATTGCCACCAAATTTTTATCACCCTTTATTAAATGACAGCAAGCAGTTAAAGGAAGAAGAAAGAAATTTATTACGGCCAATTATAGAAACACAAAGCCTTAGCTACGCAGTTGCTGCAATTGATAATAAAATAATAGACAATATCAATATCTTACAAGCTACTTTCAAAGCCATGCATAAAGCAGTAAGCAAGCTGTCTGCAAAGCCGCAATTACTTTTAGTAGATGGAAACCGGTTTAAACCTTACAAAAAAATTGCACACCAATGCATTATAGATGGTGATGGAAAATATGCAGCCATAGCAGCAGCCAGCATTTTAGCAAAAACCTACCGGGATGAATACATGAAAAAGCTTCACAGTGATTTTCCGCTTTACGGCTGGGATCAAAACAAAGGGTATGGTACAGCAACACACCGTACAGCTATTGCGCAGCATGGCTTGTGCAAACACCATCGCAAAAGCTTCAATATTTTGCCTCGTCAGATTCCCATTTGTTAAAACTGTTTTTGTAATTAAACCTTATGCATATGTTGTTGTCAATGTATGCAGAAGTGAATTAATTAATTTTAAAACAACAAAATTATGAAAGCAAAATTATTAGCCGCTACCATATTATTTATGGCAATCGGCATAAGCAATTCAGACGCACAAACCTGGCAATATGCAAAAAATGAACGTAGCCGTATTAAAGGAGGCGTAAAAAGCGGTGAACTTACCCGTAACGAAACCAAAAATTTAGTAAATGATCAAAAAGAAATACGCCAGGATGTGAAGGCTGCGAAGGCAGATGGGAGGGTAACAAAATGCGAAAGAAAAAATATCCGCCACGACCAACGCCAGGCCAGTTACAACATTTATCGCAAAAAACATAATTGCAGGGATAAAAATTAAGATAGTAGTTAACCGGTGATCAGTATTTTAGATTCAAAACTGGTCGCTGGTCACTTATTAAGCTTCCCACTCACCCAGCCCCTGGCGGGTAATTACCCATTGATCGGCAGTACAATCCACCACAGTTGAAGGCTCTATTCCCCCGATACCGCCATCAATAACAATATCTACCTGGTTTGAAAATTTTTCATATATCACTTCCGGGTCAGTATATTCTTCTACCATTTCCCCGGGTAATGAAGCGCTCAAAATCGGGTTATCCAGCGCCGTTAAAATATGCTGGCAGATAAAATTATCAGGCACCCGGAGCCCGATGGTAGATTTTTTACTTTGCAAAATTTTAGGCACAACCTTACTTGCCGGTAAAATAAAGGTATAAGGTCCGGGCAAATAATGTTTCAGCATTCTATACAAGGGAGTGTCAATACTTTTGGTATAATCGCTCAAATGGCTCAGATCTTTGCAAATAAAAGACAATTGCGCCTTGGTGCATTCAATATTTTTTATGGTGCAAATCCGTTCTACCGATTTATGTTGCATAATATCACAGCCCAGTCCGTAAATAGTATCGGTTGGATACACAATAATACCACCGTCTTTCAGGCATTCTACCACTTGTTTAATTAAGCGTGGCTGCGGGTTTTGAGGATGTATTTGTATCAGCATTATTAGATTTTTACCTGGCTGCGCCAGTTAATTTTTGTTACCAGCATTTATTCCCGGTTCATATTCATTGGCGTTGACCTTGTACTGTTTTTCTTTATTGAGCCGAGCGTAGTTGAACGCTTATTTCCGTGAAAATCCGTTTTATCCGTTTCATCCGTGTTCCCATCCCCAAAAACTTTATGCAACTTAATTAAAACACTTAGTAATCCATTACTTTTGCACCGAAAAATATTTAGTCCATATAATCAGGTCTAATACTAATTTAAATTAATATACTTATGTCGCTTATTACTTTAGGAACTATGGCTTTTGACGCTATTGAAACACCCTTTGGAAAAATAGACAGGATAGTGGGTGGTTCGGCCACTTATGTAGCATTAGCTGCCAGCCATTTTGTAAAGCCAATACAACAAATTTCAATTGTAGGCAACGATTTTCCACAGGAAGAAATGGATGAACTGGCCAAACGTGGCGTACAATTAAACGGGGTAGAAATAGTGCCGGATAAGAAATCTTTTTTCTGGAGCGGTAAGTATCATATTGACATGAACAGTAGAGATACATTAGTAACAGATTTAAATGTATTAGCTGATTTTAATCCTGTAGTACCGGATAATTACCAGGGTGCGGAGTTTTTAATGCTGGGCAACTTAATGCCTAAATTACAATTAAGCGTTATCAACCAGCTTAAAAGGCCAAAACTGATTGTTTTGGATACTATGAATTTCTGGATGGAAAGCGCCATGGAAGATTTAAAAGAAGTGTTACAAAAAATTGATGTGTTATTGGTAAACGATGGTGAAGCAAGGCAATTAAGCGGGGAGGTATCTTTAGTAAAAGCTGCAAAGGCAATATTGCAGATGGGGCCTAAGTTTTTAATCATAAAAAAAGGAGAGCATGGTGCATTATTATTTAACGAAAATCATGTTTTTTTTCGCACCCGCCTTACCGTTAGAAGAAGTATTTGATCCTACAGGTGCAGGCGATACATTTGCCGGAGGCTTTATAGGGCATTTAGCAAAAACGAAAGACATCAGCTACGAAAACATGAAAACAGCCATTATTATCGGCAGCGCCATGGCCAGCTTTTGCGTAGAAAAATTCGGACCGCAAAGAATGAAAGAAATTACAAAGGATGATATTGATGCCAGGCTTGAAGAATTTGTACAATTGGTAAATTTTGATATAGATTTGGTTTAACCATACAAAAACACTTTATATGCTGGAAATATTAGCACTTATTTATTTTACAAAAAAAATAGGAATTTTGGCTTTGCAAAAGGGATTAAAACCCGGCATCTGGAAGTTATATACTATTTTGGCATGGTTTGGTGCTGAAATTGTTGGAATTCTAATAGGATTTGCAGCATTTGGACAGGAGAATACGATAGGGGCAGTTTTAGTAGGACTTGCCTGTGCAGTACCAAGCGCATTTATTGTCAGGTCTGCGCTTAATAAAAAGCCAGACGCACTTGATGATGATATTAATAAAATAGGTGTGAGAGATTTATATCCTTAGTTTATTTACTTTTATAGAAAGTATTTAAATGTTTAAAAAAGCACTTCTTATTTTTTCTACCCAGGTTATCTGCGGAATAACCCTTGCACAAAATCTAAAGCCTAAACTCAAGGGCTGGCATTTATTAAATTACCAGCAGGATGGTTACAAAGGCACCGGTGTAAAGCAAGCCTATCAATTGCTTAAAAATAAAAAAAGTACCCCGGTAATTATTGCTGTAATTGACAGTGGCATTGATACTGCACATGAAGACCTTAGGCCTGTTTTATGGATTAACCCAAAAGAAATAGCCGGTAATGGCAAAGATGATGATGGCAACGGGTATGCAGATGATGTATACGGATGGAATTTTTGCGGTGCGCCAAATGGAGAAAACCTGGCCACCAATACACATGAAATAACCAGGGTTTATCATAAATGGAAACCGAAGTTTGATGGGAAAACCGAAAGCAATATTTCTACAAACAGCCTGTTTTTATTTCAGCAATGGAAAAAATCCGAAGCCATTTTAAATAAGCAATACGAAGAATATACAACCAACTTTGCAAATATTAATCAGGTTGACTCTTTATTTAAAGCCACCAATAAATTATTAACTACCCATTTAAATAAGACTGAATTTGTAAAAAGAGATATAGCATTCATCACTGCGCAAGATAGTGTAGGCATGGCCGTGAGTGTTTGGAACAACATATTTGACAGGGCCGGTGATACTACAGTAAAAAATACTGCTGTTATTGCTGATATCGAAGGATATAAAAATATTTTACTTAATAATAAAAAAAGAAAAGAAGAGTTGCCGCAGGATTTTAGAGGCGAAATGGTAAAAGACGAGTATGAAAATATTAAGGATTCTATTTATGGCAATAATAACCTTACAACAGGCAGTGGCAACCATGGCACACATGTAAGCGGTATAATTGGGGCCAAAAGAAATAACAATATTGGTGTAGATGGAATTGTAGACAATGTGCGTATAATGGCCATACGGGCTGTACCAGGAGGCGATGAACATGATAAAGATGTAGCGCTTGCTATCAGGTATGCAGTAAATAACGGTGCAAAAATCATCAACATGAGTTTTGGAAAACCTGTATCGCCTTATAAAAAAATGGTAGATGATGCCATAAAATATGCTGCAGCCAAAGGAGTTTTAATTGTGCATGGCTCCGGTAATGATGGTGAAAATACAGATGAAAATTCTTTTTACCCTAATCCTAAATTTTTAGACGGCACTTCAGCTACTAATATGCTTACCATTGGGGCCAGTGGAGATTACAGTACCGGTAGCTTAACCGCTTCATTTTCCAATTACGGTGCAAAAACAGTAGACATTTTTGCACCTGGGGTTTACATCAATTCTACCATTACCAATAATGGATATGATGCGTATGACGGCACCAGCATGGCCAGCCCGGTAGCAGCAGGTGTAGCCGGTTTATTGAAATCATATTTTCCAAAACTTACACCAAAACAACTTATTGATCTTATTTTACAATCCGGAACAGAAGTAAAAGAAGAAGTCATATTACCCGGTACAAATAAAAATACAAAAATGAAAATGCTTTGTAAAAGTGGCAAGATTATCAATGCTTACGAAGCAGTAAAGCTTGCGTTGAAATTATATGGAAAATAAGAACTTTTATTCGGCTTCTTTGATTTTGTACTTAGCCTTTGTCTGCCTACCTTGTCCGAAAGCGGGGTCGCACCCATGTACAGCTTGTTCTTTTTTTTAGCTTTAACTACATAATATGATTAACAGTATAACCGCATAGGCGCTGGGACGCAAAGGAAAAAATAATGTCTCTGCGACTTTGCGCCTCTGCGGTAAAAGTTCAATAAAGGTATCGAGTAGAAGTGAGTGATCCGCCTGAGGCGGGCAGGCTACAACAATGGTGCCATAAAAAAATGTTGGTATCAAAATAAAATTGCCCGACTTAGTTAGGCAATTTGGTCATTGAAATATTTATACTTCTATTCAGTTATCCCTTCCAAAGCAAATAAAAATGCATATTCACGGGCTTTGTCTTTTAAAGCTTTAAACCTGCCTGAAGCCCCGCCATGCCCGGCTTCCATATTGGTATACAATAATATTTTATTGCTGCCGGTTTTTAATTCCCGAAATTTGGCCACCCACTTGGCAGGTTCAAAATATTGTACCTGGCTGTCGTGTAAGCCTGTTGTAACCAACATATTCGGGTAAGATTTCTTTCCACATTATCATATGGCGAGTACGATTTCATATAAAAATAATGCTCTTTATTGGCTGGATTTCCCCATTCATCATACTCGTTTGTGGTTAGGGGTATGGATGCATCGCTCATGGTAGTTATTACATCTACAAAAGGTACGGCAGCTATTATTCCATGCCACAAATCGGGCCGCATGTTTACAACAGCACCCATTAATAAACCTCCTGCGCTTCCGCCATTGGCATACAAATGTTTTTTTGAGGTATACTTATTTTTCAGTAAAAATTCAGCGCAAGAAATAAAATCTGTAAAAGTATTTTTCTTTTTAAGCATTTTTCCATCTTCATACCAATACCTGCCCATTTCCTGTCCGCCCCGGATATGTGCAATGGCAAATACAAAACCACGGTTTAGCAGGCTCAGCCTGCTGCTGTTAAAAGCAGCGTCCATACTGGCTCCATAAGAGCCATATCCATACAATAGCAATGGTGCAGATCCGTTCTTTTTAAATCCTTTTTTATACACAAGCGATATGGGGATTGAAGTACCGTCAGTTGCAGTGGCGTACAACCTTTCTGTGATATATTCTTTTGTATCAAAATTTCCCAATACTTCCTGCTGCTTCATTAATTTTTTTTCTTTGCTGACCATGTTATAATCAAATACAGAATTGGGAGTAGTAAGTGAAGTATAATTGAATCTTAATACATCTGTATTGTAATCCGGGTTATAGGAAATACCTGCGGAATATGCCGGTTCATCAAAGGCCAGGTAATGTGATGCATTATCTTTGGTATTAATAATATGTATCTGGGTCAGACCACTTTTTCTTTCTGCTATAGTCATAAATTTTTTAAACAAATCAAAACCTTCTATCAAAATACTGTCATGATGTGCTATCAATTCCTGCCAGTTATTGTTTTCAGTTTTATCTTCCGGGCAAGTCATTACTTTAAAATTTTTAGCATTTTGATTGGTACGGATATAAAATTTATCATTGGCATGATCTACTTCATAGAGCACTTCTTTTATCCTGGGTTGAAAAATAGTGAATGCATTAGCAGGCTTGTCCGCCTCTAGCCATCTTATTTCAGAAGATAAGGTAGCCTGTGATGTAATCAGGATAAATTTTTCTGATTTTGTTTTTCCAACTCCGATATAATTGCTGGGATCTTTCTCTTCATACACTATCTGGTCTGTTGAAACATCAGTGCCCAGCACATGCTTTTTAATTTTTTCTGATAAAAGCGTTACAGGATTTTTGGCCGTGTAAAAAATAGTTTTATTGTCATTGGCCCACACAGGTTGCCCTTCTGTTTGGGGTATAATATCTTTATATATTTCACCGGTTTCAATATTTTTTATATAAATATTATATTCCCTTCTTGATAAGGTATCAATACCATATGCTATTAATTTATTATCAGTGCTGATCGCAAATCCTGTTGCAGAAAAATAGTTATGCCCTTCTGCCATTGCATTTACATCTAATAATATTTGCTCAGGTGCGTTAAGGTTGTCTTTTTTTCTGCAATACGCAAAATAATCTTTCCCTTCTACCAGCCTGCTGTAATAAAAATATCCATTTTTAAAAACCGGCACACTTTCATCCTTTTCTTTTATTCTTGATTTCATTTCGGCATACAGCTTTTCCTGTAAAGAAACTGTACCAGCCATCATGGTATCGTAATATTTATTTTCTGCTGTTAAATATTCCACCACTTTATTACTATCAGACCCATTTTTAAAATAATCATTCAGCCAATAATAATTATCTATGCGTAGATCTCCATGGGCAGCTAGTCTTTTAGGCTTTTTTTCACAAACAGGTGTAGCCATGCCATCCGGCCACTTATGTGCTATTTTTTTCATTATGATTTTATTGCTACATGATATTGTGATAGCACTTGTTGTTGCAATTGCTATCATTTTAATTAAAAATTTCATTATGGATAGTTTAATTATTTCTTCTGGCTAAAACAATGGTGTTTTTAAATTGCTTCTTCTTTCCACTAAGGTTAAATACTTCTGTGTAAATAATATAAATCCCCACAGCAAGCTTTTGATTTTTTTCGCCTAATCCATCCCAGCGAAAATATCCTTTTACAGCTGCCAGCGCATTTCTTTGCAAATAACGTACAGGCCTACCCGAAGCATCGAATATAGTAACATTGGCAACATACCCCGGTTCCGGAAAATTATAATTGATGGTTGCAAAATCATCTGTGCCATCATTATCCGGCGATACAATTTCAGGAGCCGTGGTAACTTCTCCCTGCACACCGTCATTAATTCTATATTGAGAGTTTTTATAAGTAGGCGTGCCATAACCAACACTGGTAGCAGCAGAATGCCAGTTTTGCTGATCCTGTGTAGGGGCATTAAAATCTATTCTTTCCAATGCCACACCTTCACGGTTATCAATCAATTTAAAATGCCATTTTTCATCATATTTTACTTCGTCAGTAATTTCTCCCTGGCCATTTAATATTATTACATTTCCTTTATCATCACTGTAAGACGGCATGTTTGAAACAGTTACAAAACTTCTGGTGCTTTTGCTATAAATTGGGTTTTCACCATAGCAGGATTTTCTGTTGCAACTAAATAGTCTCCGGGAAACAGTAAGTGATTTTCTTCACTGAATGGCACAATGCCGGCAATCTCTCCATTGCTATTTCTGTTGGCTAAAAAAAGCTGTTTTAAGTCTATTATTTTATTGCTCCTGTTGTAGATTTCCACATAATCAGTCCCTGTTGGTGTAGCATTAAACAGTATTTCATTAATAACTATGTCCAGGCTGTCAGCTATAACGCTTAATCCGGTTCTGGCTGTATTATCTGAATTATTTATATTATTATTCGCACAATCTGCAATTCCGGTTGCCGTAATGGTGTATACTGTATTAGGTAATAATGGCACTGATAATTTAAGATTTACCTTATCAAATACAGGCGCTACTGCAACAGCGCTTACAGGTGTACCAATACCATTGGTAATACTATAATTATTTATTGTAGCTCCTTTCAAACTATCAACAGGCTCATTAAAAAATAAAGTGATGTTTGTGTCATCTGAAGCATAAGCCCTAAGCAGCTTTGGGGCAACATCATCATTATTTACAGCATCCACCGAGTTTTTTTTACCTGGCGTTCCGCCGCTTAAATCTGTACTGGCTTTCCAGTTGGAAAAGCCTGAACATGGATTTTTTATATCAATCATCTCCAGGCTCCAGCCGCCATCTTTTTTCAATTCGTTTTGATACCAGGTATCTGAATAATGTACCGCATGTATTATTTTATTTTCGAGGGATTTTAAATAAATAACATCCCCGGTATTATCCATGGAAGGAAAGCTGGTTACCGAAATAGTCTTCCCAAAATCTTTCATTGCCGCCACGGCGCTTCCTGTACAAATAATTACTACGCTGTCTGGTTCCAAATCATAGCTGGGCATTGCACCACTTTGACCTGATTCATCACCAATACGCCATCCTTTTAAATTAAATGTTTGTTGCGAAGTATTTCTTATTTCAATCCATTCATTGGTAGGCAACCCTATTTGCGGGGTCGGGTCAGCCATTATTTCATCAATTACTACATCATATTGATTGGCCTGGGCATTTAACTTATTACTAATTAAGATAGTGAAAAGGAAAAAAAATAAGCAGTTTTTAAGCATGTAATTAGAGTTAATTCATAAAAATAAATAATTTGGCTTGAATTGCCTATTGTTATTATTTTTACTAGAATAAGGTAAACCGAAACAACTAAAGATACCCCCTGGTAAAAATTATAGTGATTATTAAAATAACTTTCTCGAAAAAGAGTTCTTATAAAAAATATTAAAATGAAAGTAGCGGTAATAGGCGCCACAGGACTTGTAGGCAAAAAAATGTTGCAGGTATTGGCAGAAAGAGATTTTCCTGTAACTGAATTAATACCGGTGGCTTCGGAGAAATCCATTGGTAAGCATGTAGAGTTTAAGAATAAAAAATATACTATTATCAGTGCTGATGACTGCATTGCAGCAAAGCCTGATGTTGCCCTTTTTTCTGCAGGAGGAAGTACTTCTTTAGCGATGGCGCCAAAATTTGCAGAAGCCGGCATTACTGTAATAGACAATTCCTCGGCCTGGAGAATGGACCCGGCAAAGAAACTTGTAGTGCATGAAGTAAATGCATATGTTATTACTGAAAATGATAAAATAATTGCTAATCCTAATTGTTCCACTATCCAAATGGTAGTGGTATTAAAACCTTTGCATGATCAATACAAGATAAAAAGAGTAGTTGTATCTACTTACCAAAGCGTAACAGGAACGGGGGTAAAAGCTGTAGAGCAGTTGATGAATGAAAGAAATGGGATTAAAGGAGAAATGGCTTATAAATATCCTATAGATTTAAATGCCATTCCGCATATTGATGTTTTTTTAGAAAATGGCTATACTAAAGAAGAAATGAAAATGGCCAATGAAACCAAGAAAATAATGAATGATGATAGTATTTTGGTTACCGCAACCTGCGTACGTATCCCAACTATGGGCGGGCATAGCGAAAGCGTAAATATTGAATTTGAAAATGATTTTGACTTGTATGATGTAAAAAATATTCTTGCTAAAACTGAAGGTGTGATTGTTCAGGATGATACCGATAATTTTATTTACCCGATGCCGCTGACAGCACATGAAAAAGATGAAACTTTTGTTGGTAGGATTAGAAGAGATGAAACCCAGCCTAATACATTGAATTGTTGGATAGTAAGTGATAACCTGCGTAAAGGAGCTGCCACCAATGCTGTGCAAATTGCTGAGTATTTGTTGGAAAAAGGGTTGCTTGGGTGATATTTTTAAATTAAATTTTAGTAATAAATATTTTCTTTAATCCAAAACTTATTAAAATGAAAAAAAATATAAGGCTGGAAAGCTTAAAAAAAAATAAAAACTTATTTAATGTTCAAAGAATAATAAATGTAAATAATCTAAGGAAAGTCAGAGGCAACGGCCCTTGTGTACAATCGGTAACCTGGTGGATTAAGCCCGACGGCATTGATAATAAGGGGAATAATTTTAATTAAGTCCATTAATTAGAATTAATTTATAAGAATTCGTTTTAAAATATATATTTTACTTATTTTTGCCGTCCTAATCTTGATTTTAACCAATCAGGAAAGGGCCTATAGCTCAGCTGGTTAGAGCACCTGACTCATAATCAGGGGGTCCCTGGTTCGAGCCCAGGTGGGCCCACAAAATAAAAACAGCCCGATTATGTCGGGCATTTTTTTGTATTTAACCTTTCATTAACCCGATGGCGATTATTTTTGCCCATCTTAAAAGATAACGTCAAACTTGTTGATGGTAAAACAAATCAAATGAAAAAAATTATATTAATTGTTACTGCATTTTTATATTGCCTTACTGCAACAGCCCAAGATAAAAATCAAAGCAAAGCCGATCTTGTAAACAGGGCTGGTGATCATTTTATGGTACAACTATCCAGTGATCATTGGATAGGATCTAATGATAGCATTACTAGTCATTTAAAGGGATTGTCAAGAGGCGCAAATGTACATGTTATGCTGAATAAACCTTTTAAGAGCAACCCAAGCCTGAGTGTAGCTTTTGGAATTGGTGTAGGTACCAGCAATATTTATTTTAAAAATATGGGCCTTGATATAAAGGCTACCGGCAATAATTTTCCTTTTAACAGGTTAGATACAGTAAACAGGTTTAAAAAATATAAGTTAACCACTGCTTACCTGGAAGTGCCAATAGAACTAAGGTTTACTGCTAATCCGCAAAGAGAAAACAAAAGTATAAAATTTGCTTTGGGTGGAAAAGTGGGTACACTTTTAAATGCACATACAAAGGGAAAAACATTACAGGATAGAACTGGTAAAACACTTAATTCTTTTACTGCAAAAGAAACCAGTAAGAAATTTTTTAACTCCACAAGAATGGCTGTAACAGCAAGAGTGGGTTATGGCAATTTTACTTTGTTTGGCAGTTACCAGGTAAATAATATGTTTAAAGATGTAGTAGCACCGGAAACTAGGTTGTTGCAGGTGGGGCTTTGCCTGAGTGGGCTGTAATAAATATTTTTTTATTACTGTTGGGTTAATTGTAACATAAGAAGTGCGACCCTGCCTTCGGACGGGGCAGGCTGTCACTAAAGTTCAATATTAATAATATGCTGATAACATAATAATAAAAACCAGGCAATTGCCTGGTTTTTATTTGCAACTGCTTTATAATACATTAAATTTGCGATTCACTCTTTATCATGAGCGACGACATTAAACATGAATGCGGCCTTGCTTTTATCCGCCTTCGAAAATCTTTCAGTTATTACCAGCAGCAATACGGGACTGTATTATATGGTCTTAACAAGCTGTACCTGCTAATGGAAAAACAGCATAACCGTGGACAGGATGGTGCAGGTATAGCCGCCGTTAAATTAAATACCGAGCCGGGCTACCCATTTATGCAGCGGTTACGCAGTAACGCTAATCAACCCATTGCAGATATATTTTTCCAGGTAGGCAAAGAAATAGAAGAAATAGAAAAATACCAGCCTGACATTAAAAATCATCCGGGGCTGATGAAAGGGCATTTAAATTTTTTAGGAGAAATTTTGTTAGGACATGTACGCTATGGTACGCAGGGTAAAAATAATGTAGAGTTTTGCCATCCTTTTATTAAAAAGCATACAATACCTGCCAGGAATTTAGCCTTGGCCGGAAATTTTAATTTAGTAAACACCGAAGAGCTTTTTGATTTAATCAATGCTGCCCCGGAAAGCCTGCAGCGCCAAAGCGACCTGGCTGCCATGCTCGAAATAATACACCATTTTTTAGTAAAGGCAGACGAAGCTTTTCCGGATAATATTGATATTGGTAAAGTATTAAAAAAAGCTGTTCCACTTTTTGACGGCGGATTTAATTTTAGTGGCCTGATAGGTAATGGTGATGCTTTTGTAATGAGAGATGCACATGGTATTCGGCCTTCTTATTATTATATTAATGATGATGTGATAGTTGCTGCCAGCGAACGGGCTGCCATACGCACTACTTTTAATGTAGCAGAAAATGAAGTGCAGGAACTGATGCCTGGCCATGCATTGATCGTAAAAAATAACGGAGAATATAACATTGAGCAAATTATTGAACCTAAAGAAAGGAAAGCCTGCAGTTTTGAACGTATTTATTTTAGCCGCGGCAGCGATGAAAAAATATACCGGGAGAGGAATGCTTTGGGATATCATTTAAGCGATACTGTTTTAAAAGCAATAAACTATGACTTGAGAAGAACTATTTTTTCATTTATCCCTAATACGGCAGAAATTGCATTTTATGGATTATTAAAAGGTGCTGAAGATTACTTAAATAAAATTAAGATAGAACGTATTTTAAGCTGGGGCAAAGATTTTGATGAAGAGAAACTATCGGAAATGGTTAACCGAAAAATACGCATTGAAAAAATTGCAATAAAAGATGTAAAGCTAAGGACATTCATTACCCAGGATAGCAGCCGTAATGAAATGGTAGAACATGTGTACGATATCACCTATGGTACTGTTCTTAAAAATGAAGATACTTTAGTTGTAATTGATGACAGCATAGTAAGGGGAACTACTTTAAAAGAAAGTATCATACGCATGCTTTCCCGCCTGGAACCAAAGCGTATCATTATTGTATCATCAGCCCCGCAAATACGCTACCCGGATTGCTATGGTATTGATATGAGCAAACTGGGAGATTTTATTGCTTTTAAAGCTGCTATAGAATTATTAAAAGAAAGAGGGGAAGAAAGACTATTAAGTGATTTATTAAACAAATGCAAAGCATTACAACGCAATAACCAGTTGCATATCGAAAATGTGGTGAGGGCAGTTTATAAACCTTTCACTTTACAGGAAATTACTAATAAAATTGCCCAATTGATTACACCAAAAGATTTAAACATACCGGTTGATGTAATTTTTCAAACTATAGAAAGCCTGCACCAGGCCTGTCCTACAAATTTAGGAGATTGGTACTTTACAGGCAATTACCCTACACCCGGTGGAAACAGGGTAGTTAATAAAGCCTTTATGAATTTTATGGAAGGTAAAAATGTCCGGGGATATTAATTCTACAATTACAATTATATTTTGTAATTCCCACAATTAGTTTTTACTTTAAAAATGAAAACTCTTTTAATTATACGCCATGCAAAAGCCGAAGCCGGTTACGGGTTAAGAGATTTTGACCGGGCTTTAAGTGACAGGGGCAGAAATGATGCACTAATGATGGCCGGCAAAATTTCAGATAAAAAAATAAGTATTGATATATTCATCAGCAGCCCTGCTAAAAGGACTACACAAACCGCACAACTATTTTGCAAAACCTTGCACAAAAGTGAAGATGGTATAATTTTTATTAATGACTTATATCATGCACCATCCGGTACTTTTTATGAGGCAGTAGAAAATATCGATGATAGATTTTCTGTTACAGCTATATTCGGCCATAATCCAGGGGTTACAGATTTTGTTAACAGCCTGGTTAAAGAAGTAAATATTGATAATATGCCTACCTGCGGCATATTTGCCATAACCGCAAATATTAAAAGCTGGAAAAAATTTTCTGCTGCAGAAAAGGCTTTTTATTTTTGATTATCCTAAAAAGATATTTAACATTTATTCTTATGTAATTCGGCAAGGTTTTTTATCTGTTATTTTTAAAACTTCAATATGAAAATTTTTGCTCTACTATTTTTTGCTCTGCAATTCACATTAATTTCTTGTTCGGGAAATGATAAAAATAAAGGCACGCCAAATATCCCATTCCCAAAAGCAGATTCCGTAGTAAGCAACAATAAAAAAATGGAAGCAAAAATTGATACGGCTAATATTCCATCCTATACTGTAGAAGAATTTACTGCTTTATATAAGAAACATAAGCAAATATTAAAAGGCAAAACTGTTGTAATTAAAGGAAATTTTAGGAATGTTGATCATAGGTATGCCGAAAGCAATGGAATTACAACATCAGATTACTTGATGTTTTATTTTTTTACAAATGATAAGGAGTTTCCTGACCGTGTTCTTTTTATAACAAAAAAAGGACAAATTAAACCAGAGCATCCACAAGAATTAAAAATGACTGGAAGGGTAAGCAATGAAGAATTTGAAAATTATCCTATAATAATTAACGCAGAAATAATTGAATAACTATTCTATAAAATATTCAAAAAACAACGCTGTATTATTGGGATTATGATAGTATGGCGCTATTTCTTTAAATCCAAATTTTTTATATAAACTAATTGCCACCTGCATATGGTTTAGCGTATCCAACCGGATGCTTTTATAATTAAGTTTTTTAGCCAATGCTATAGCTTCCTTTAATAAAGCTTTGCCAATTTCTTTTTTATGAAAAGCTGGCTGCACATACATCCTTTTTAATTCGCAAATTTCATGGTCTAGTTTTCTTATTCCTGCGCAACCTATAAAATCATTTTCATTTTTATATAAAACTATACCGCCACAAGGTGGCGCATACATTTGTTGCAGGGATACGAGCTCTTCTTCAAAATTTTGAAAACACAAATCGATATTTAGCCAGTCAGCGTATTCCCTAAATAGTTTGGCTGCAGCTTCATATTCTTTATTAGTTGTAGCAATAATAATTTCAGGCATTTTTATTTGATTGATGGGATAAATATACACCCGGAAAACAAAGAAGGCGGCTATTAATTTATAAGTCGATAAGCGTTCATATTAAAAACAGCAGCAATAATATTAATCCCGTAAGCCAAAAACATCCTGGTAATTACTAATAAAATCACAGGCATAATCAACTCTATTAAAATTGCCCTATTATATTTTTGTGTATGGCTATTTTAAGAGTATGGCAATATTAAATAAAAAAGCCGTTACAATCATAACGGCTTTTTTGTATCAGAAATTGAATGATCCTAGAATAAGTTGACAAAAAAGTTGACTTATATGATAAATATTAGGGAAAAAGACTTCAGTAAACGGACTCAAAAAGATTATAGCCTGTCTTTTAAACTGCAAATAGTAGATGAAATAGAAAAAGGCTATTTAACTTATAAGCAGAGCCAAAAAAAAGTATGGAGTTCAGGAAGAAGTACAGTTTTGCAATGGTTAAGAAAACACGGAACTTTGGATTGGAAAAGTAAAACTCCAATGAAAAAGAAAGCTCCCCCAAAAACGTATATATCCCAATTGGAAAAAAAGATCAAGTTGCTGGAAGCAGAAAAACAGATATTGAATAGGGCTATAGATATTGCAGATGATCTGTTTAATACTGAGATCAGAAAAAAGTACTTACCCTTGTCACAAGCAGCTTCCGACAACCAGGGGGAACCAAACAATCAGTCGGAACTATAGCCGCTACCTTGGGTTACAGCCGTCAATATGTATATAAGCAACCAAAGGATGCTGCTAAACAATTGGCAAAACAGGCAGCTGTAAAACAATTAGTGGATAATCAAAGAAAACTCTTACCCAGGGTAGGTACCCGTAAGATTTATTATCTCATTAAAGAAGATTTAAAGCAGCAAAACCTAAAGTTTGGCCGTGATAAGCTCTTTGCATTAATGCAGTATTATGGTTTGCAAATCAAGCCCAGGCGTAGGTATGTACAAACTACTATGAGTAAGCACTGGCTAAGAAAATGGCCAAATATCATTAAAGGAAAAACAGTAAAGCAACCAGATGAAGTCTGGGTAAGTGATATTACTTATTTGAAGACCCAGCAAGGCAACTGTTATTTAAATATGATAACCGATATGTACAGCCGGAAAATAGTGGGTTATGCTGTAGATGATACAATGGAAACTGAAAGCATGATTAAAGCATTGCATATGGCAACCGGGCAACGTAGAAATAAAAATATACCAACTATCCATCATTCTGACAGGGGATTGCAGTATTGCAGCAAAGAATATGAATCGCTAAGTAATAACAATAATATTAGGCTTAGCATGACAGAAAACGGAGACCCGTATGAAAATGCACTGGCTGAAAGAATGAACCGGACCATAAAAGAAGAATTTGGTATGGATAGAATTTTAAAAACTAAAGAACAGGTAAAAAAATTAGTACAGGAAAGCATATTTTTTATACAATCAAAAAAGACCTCACCTGGCACTTAAAATGAAAACGCCACAACAGGTACATCAAACAAAAATCCCGGCTCCTTGAGGAAACCGGGAATATTTTAAAACCGTCAACTTATTTTAGGACGATTCAGTTATACTTATTAAATGTTCAATCCGCCACAAGCACTAATTACCTGTCCGGTAATATAACTACTTAATCCGCTTGCCAGGAATAACGTAACATTGGCAATATCTTCAGTTGTTCCAAACCTCCCTAAAGGAATTCCCGCTTTATATTTATCTGCCCCTTCGCCTTCTTTTAAATAGCTGGTCATATCAGTTTCCACAAAACCAGGAGCTATTGCATTGCAGCGGATATTCCTGCTGCCCAGTTCTTTGGCCACACTTTTTGTAAACCCGATTACACCAGCTTTGCTGGCGGCATAACTGCTCTGCCCAGCCTTGCCCATTTCGCCAATTACACTGCTCATATTAATGATGCTGCCGCTTTTAGCCTTCATCATAGGTCGGATAACCTGTTTGGTCATGTTGAATACACTTTTTAAATTGATTTGCATCACATCATCCCATTGCTCAGGTGTCATACGCAATAACAAATTATCTTTTGATATGCCTGCATTATTTACACAAATATCAATCTGTCCAAATTCTTTAATTACATCATTTACAAAATTTTCGCAGGAAGTATAATCTCCTGCATTACTTTTATATCCGGTAGCCTTAACACCATAACCTTTCAGTTTTTCTTCCAGGATTTTTGCTTTTTCTGCACTGCTGTCACTTACATAAGTAAACGCAATATTGGCACCCTGCTCAGCAAATTTTACTGCAATGCCTTCACCAATACCACGGGCTGCGCCTGTTATAATAGCTACTTTTCCCTCTAATAATTTCATATTAAATAAGTTATGTTGTTAACAAAAGTAAAACATTCAATACATTTTTTGCTGTGTGGTTTAACTTTTTACATCTACCGCATCCCTAAGCCCGTTTCCTAATAAATTAAATGCTAAAACCAATAACATAATCGCAAAGCCCGGTATCAATGCAAGCAGGGGGTTATGGGTAATGATAAAATTGTAATTTTCTTTTATCATCAGGCCCCAGCTAGGCTGAGGCGGCTGAACCCCAATACCTAAAAAGCTTAAGCCAGCCTCAATAATAATAGCTGTGGCAAAGTTACCTGCTGCTATTACCATTACCGGCCCTAAAATATTAGGTAAAATATGCCGCACAATAATCCTGCTGTCTTTTAGCCCCAAAGCTTTGGCAGCCTGGATATATTCTAACTCTTTTAGAGCCAGCACCTGGCCACGTATCAGCCGGGCTACGCTTACCCACATCGTAAGGCCCACGGCAATAAATATTTGCCAGAAACCTTTGCCTAAAGAAATAGTTATGGCAAACACCAATAACAAAGTAGGAATACTCCAGGTAACATTGACCAGCCACATGATGACTTCGTCTACCCAGCCACGGTAGTATCCGGCCAAAGCACCTAAAATTATTCCTAAGGTTAAAGAAATAAGTACGGCAATTATCCCTACAGTAAGGCTTACCCTTGTACCAATAATAAGCCTGCTTAAAATATCCCTGCCAAATTTATCAGTTCCCAGCCAAAAAGTTTTGGTAATGAGGTAATTGGGTATTAAGGTATTAGGGTTGTTGCCGGTAAGCTGGTTGATTGAATAAGTTTGAATAACAGTGGTATCGTCATCAATAAATTTATTTACTGTTAAAGTATCATTGCTTATGCGGTATTTTGTTATTGGCAGCAAGCGGTAATCATATTGCCTGCCCGAAATTAATTTTGTAAACCAGCCTGGCTGGTTGTTTTTGTTATCAGGTATTTTTAAAAATAATTGTTGGTAACCAGGTTTTTTGCCTGTATCTCTACGGTTTGTAAATCAGCATTTGGAGAGTTATCCGGTGCAATGATGTAGCCAAAAACAGCAACGAGTACAGCCATCACAATAATGAATAAACCCAGCAAAGCGCCTTTGTTTTTTTTAAGGCGTTTCCATGTTTCTGCAAAAAAAGAGAAGTTTTGTTGGGGCAACATTTTTGTAAGATAAATAATCTGGCTAATTTTTAGTAAATTAGAGGTAATAATACTTTAATTATGAGTGTAGCAGAAATGAAATTAATGGCAATAAGTAAAATTGCAGGCTTAAATGACGAAGCGGCAATAAATGAAATTCTGGAGCATTTGGAAAAATTTCAAACCAATGAGCAGGGGAAAAATTATAATTTATCACAGCATTACGAAGCTATAAAAAATCAATACGGTGATGTTTTAAAAAAACTTGCCGAATGATTTCGCTGGAAGATGTTTTATTGTTACACGAGCTTTCCATTAAAGATTATGGTGGAGCTTCAGGTGTGAGAGATATCGGTTTGCTCGAATCTGCGATAGCAAGGCCATATCAAACATTTGGCGTAGAAGAACTTTACCCTGATGCCATACAAAAAGCTGCTGCCATTGCAGAAAGCTTAATTATCAATCATCCCTTTGTAGATGGTAATAAACGAACAGGTATGCTTGCAATGTATGCCATCTTGAAAGAAGATAATTTAAAAATTACTGCAAGTAGTGATGACTTGTATAAATTCATCATTTCTATCTCCACCGGCGAAAAAAGATTTGAAGACATTGTAGTCTGGTTACACAAAAATACCATACCAGCTTAGCCCTCACTTTACCTTCCTCTCTTTCCATTTATAGCTACCAAATTTCCCCAACCACCCTGCAATAACTGTATACACAATATGAAAAGGTTGTGCTATAGGAAACCACCACAATAATTTTTGCTGGTTAAAAAATTTTGCCACAGGGTAAAGAAAAATCAATTCAACAATAGTTTTAGACAGGATAAGCATGCCCCAAAAAGTGAAAAGTGAAAAGTGAAAAGTAAAAAGGGAAAAATATGTGTTGTTAAACAGTGTAATCAATGGTAAAACAAATAAAAGCACATTAAAAAAATATACCAGCATAAGCACTATAATAATTCTTTTGTCATCATATTTATCTGCCGTACTTGCCCAGCGTATGCGCTGGTTAAAAAAACTTTTTACCGTAGGCATGGGCTGTGTGCTTACAATAACAGCATTATTTTTTAAAAAGAGAATTTTATCAATATATTGTTGGGATATTTTGTGCATCAGCAGCATGTCATCGCCGCTGGCTATATTATCAATTCCTTTAAAACCGTCTACTTCGTAAAATATTTTGTTACTGTAGGCTAGGTTGGCACCATTGCACATGCTATTAAATTTTTTGTAAACAGATGCGCCTGTTATTCCCTGCAGGGTCATAAAATCCAGTGCCTGGAAAATTTCAATAAAATTATTTTTACAATTGTATTTAACCGACATGGCAATAAATGCCGCATTATTTTTTTCATAAAATGTGGCGATAGTTTGAAGCCAGGTGTTTGGTACAATACAATCTGCATCAGTGGTTACAATTAAATCACCTGAGGCATTTTGAATGCCTGTTTCGATTGCCTTTTTTTTGTACGCATTTATTGATCCGGCAGGAATATAATCTTTTAGTGATATGAGCTTCACATTAGGATCAGGATATGATTGCACCAATGCTGCCGTATCATCTGTTGAAAAATCATCCACTACAATAATTTCAAAAAGGCTTTTATCATAAGTTTGATTTAAAATGGAATTTATGCAGGCAATGATATTTGCAGATTCATTACTTGCAGTAATAATAATGGAAATTTTTGATGCATGATTATGATTTTCATTTGTAATGAAATCAGGAATAGCAGCCCAGCTTTTTCTGTAATAGATAATAAGCAGAGCATATGGGATAAATAATGCCAAAGAAATAATAATAGCTGCCATATTGCTGCGCAAAGATATGCGGTACAAGTGAGTGACACAACGATATTGAATAAAGATATAAAGCCGGTAACAAAATATAGCTTTTCGTTTTCCCGTTATAAATTTGCCGGGAAGACAAGAAAAACGAGAGTATAATATCTTTTCAAGTATGAAGCTAAACAAGGCAACATAAAAATAACATTCATTTATGAAAGTAAATTATTATCTTTATATAGTTGTTTAAACAACTATATGCCAAACAACCAATTTAAAAAAGGGGAACTCTACAGCTTTATTACAGGTAAGGCCAGCACTGCAATTGCCAGGCGCCTTCAAAAAATTTTAAGCAAAGCGGCGTTGATATTACCATAGAACAATGGAGCGTTTTGTACCATTTATGGAAACAAAATGGTTTAAGCCAGCAGCAATTAGGTGATGCCACTTTTAGGGACAAGCTCGCATTACCAGGCTGGTGGATAACTTGGAAAAACTTAAACTGGTAACGCGGGTACCTTCAAAAGAAGACAGGCGCATTAATTTAATATACTTATCAGCAGAAGCAGAACAATTGCAGGAGCAGACAATGAACCTGGCCAATCAAACGTTAAATGAAGCATTGGCAGGTGTAACGAATGGACAGATAGAAATTGCAAAAGAAGTTTTACAGATGGTATATGATAACTTAAAATAAAAATAGTTGATGGTTGATAGTTCATGGTTATTGAACTTCAATCAAAATAAAAATATAATCCCTAAAATTTTACATCATGGACACATCAATAACAACTAGTACCGGCACCTCATTAAAAGGCGGCGAGTGGCTGATTAAAGAAAGCAGTGCTTTTGATACATTTACACCCGAAGATTTTAATGAAGAGCAGTTAATGGTACGGGAAATGTGCCTGCAATTTTTACATACAGAAGTAATACCAATTATAGACAGGATTGATAAAATGGAACAGGGCCTTATGCCTTCCTTAATGGAAAAGGCGGGCGGACAGGGCTTATTAGGTGCTGGTGTGCCGGAAAACCTGGGCGGATTGGGAAAAGATTTTATTACCTCCACTTTGGTTAACGAAGGTTTGGGTGGCGGATATTCCTTCAGCGTAGCCGTATCGGCGCATACGGGCATCGGCACTTTGCCTATTTTATATTTCGGTACCGAAGCCCAGAAACAAAAGTATGTGCCAAAGCTTGGTACAGGTGAGTGGAAAGGCGCTTATGGGTTAACAGAGCCTAATAGCGGCAGTGATGCCTTAGGCGCAAAAACAACAGCTACTCTCAGCCCTGATGGAAAGTATTATCTTTTAAATGGCCAGAAAAGCTGGATTACCAATGGCGGATTTGCAGATGTGTATACCGTATTTGCAAAAATTGACGGAGAAAAATTCACCGCATTTATATTGGAACGGGGAATGGAAGGGTTTACTCAAGGGCCTGAGGAACATAAAATGGGCATTAAAGGTTCTTCTACCGTGCAATTGTATTTCCAGGATTGTAAAGTGCCGGTAGAAAATGTACTGGGCGAAATTGGAAAAGGCCATATCATCGCTTTTAATATTTTAAACATTGGCAGGCTTAAACTTTGTGCGGCGGCTATTGGCGGCAGCAAGCTTGCGCTTACTGATAGTATCAGGTATGCCAATACCCGTGAGCAGTTTAATACCGCCATAGCCAATTTTGGTGCTATAAAGCACAAGCTTTCGGAGATGGCTATACGCATTTGGGCTAATGAGAGCGCTTTGTACCGCACAAGCAAATGGATTGACGATAAAGAAACTTCATTAGCCAATGAAGGCAAACAATTTAACGAAGCATTACTTGGAGCAGCAGAAGAGTATGCCATTGAGTGTGCTATTTTAAAAGTACATGGCAGTGAAGTGCTGGATTTTGTAGTAGATGAGGGCGTGCAGGTGCATGGAGGTAATGGCTATAGCGATGAATATACTATCAGCAGGGGCTATAGGGATAGCCGCATCAACCGGATTTATGAGGGTACTAACGAAATTAACCGCCTGCTTACTGTAGATATGCTGTTGAAAAGAGCTATGAAAGGCAAGCTGGATCTGATGGGGCCGGCACAGGCAGTGTCTAAAGAATTAATGGGCATTCCTGAATTTGGCAATGATGGCGATACAGCTTTTGCTAAGGCAATAAAAGCTATTGCAAATATGAAAAAGCCATTTTAATGGTAGCGGGGGCTGCTGTGCAAAAACTGATGGCCAACCTGCAAAACGAGCAGGAAATATTAATGAATATTGCAGATATGGTTACAGAAGTATTTGTAGCCGAAAGTGCTTTGCTGCGCCTGATAAAAATGGCAGATAAGCAAGGCGAAGCTGCCGTACAATTGCAGGCTGATATGGTGCATTGTTATTTAAACGATGCGGTGGATAAAGTAAATAAATGCGGTAAAGAAGCTATTAATGCATTTGCAACCGGCGATGAACAGCGCATGATGTTATTAGGTTTAAAACGTTTTACCAAAGCCGAGCCTTTTAACAGCAAAGATGCCAGAAGAAGAATTGCGGATAAGCTGATTGCAGAGAATAAGTATGCATTTTAAGTTTTGGATACATATAATATTATTAACCGGCCGTACAGCCGGTTTTTTTATTTGGGGCTGTGAACAGTATTACTAACCCCAGCTAATATCCAGCTTTTCGCTACAAGTCCTCACTACGCTACGCTTCGTTCCGGGCTTTTCGCTGCAATCTGGCAGCCCAATGTCATTTAGTTAAGAGTTGTACTTTACTAATATCACCCTTTCAGGGTTGTTATACTTATGGTGATTGCTTATTTATCTATAATAATTACATCCCTTAGGGATTACTAACCCCAACGGGGTGCCATTACTGTAGTAATCAATAGCAAAAAATGTTCAAAAACCCTGAAAGGGTGACATTGGTTCCTTAGCTAAATGACATTGTCCGTCAGCCATTGGGCAATAAATATCTATCAGCTTTTATTATGGGGGTTATGAAAAATAGCGCTTTACTGCATCATATAATAAATCAGCAACATGAGGTTATATTTCTTGATTTTATCGGTCATTGCATTACACTTTTCTGCCGCTGCACAAAAAGTGCAAAATTAGGATTTGCAGGGTGAATGGGTAATAGAAAAAGGATGGTTTAATGAAGATACCCTCTCATTAGAAAAATTAGATACTATAAAAAATAAGGAATTATCAACAGTATTAATTTTTTCAGAAAACAACAGACTTGAATTAAAGCGTTATAATCCTGAAGATTTAGGTTTTTGTGGTTTTAGCTTTATTAATTTTGACTCATCTTTCTGGAGTTTAAATGATTATGATGATTATAATAAAGAAATCTATTTTGATATTAAAGGCGTACATACAGCCGTTAATGATTGCAAATACAAAGTAAGCTATAGTGTTATTTCTTTTTCCCCAAATAAAATTATTCTTAAAAAGCACAAAAACTTCTTGATTGAAGAAAAACGTATTGGGAAATAATTTTTTAAATTAATTATATGAAATATAAAATATTATTGCTTTTGTTGATGTTTTTTAATTTTGCAATGGCCCAAAAAACAGAAAAACAAAATTTACAAGGTGAATGGGCCGTTACCGGATGGTTTAACAATGATAGCATTGTTCTAAAAAAACTGGATCCTGCTCAGACGGTAATGGTTTTTAACTTTGGTGATAATGATAGATTAATTGAACGAATGCATTATCCGGAACCGGCTTTTGTATGTGGTACCGGTAAATTATCTTTCAATAAAGCGACCTGGAGAATAAATAAAGATGAAGTTCATTTAGATGTACAAGGAGAGCATTTTGGTGTGGATAAATTTCAATACAAAATTATTTATACAGTTATACAAGGCCCTTTAAGTACAATCATTCTTAAAAAGAAAGAAGTAATTTTATCTGAAGAAGAAAATTATTGGGATAAATAGAATTACTATGAAATTGAAAAATATAGCGCTTGGGCTTGCCACTTTACGTTTTGCCGCCTATTTGTATAAAAAAGCTAAAAGCGATTTAATCGGTAAATGGATAATAAAAGAAGGTTGGTTTGGAAGCGAAGAAATATTGCTGGAAAAATTAGATGAAGAAGAACACCATAGCCTGGGTACTGCCCTTGTATTTGAAGAAAACAATATTTTATCTCAAATACTGCATAACCCTGAAAACCTGGAGCTTGGCGGAATGGGAAAATTATATTTTAATGCAGCTACCTGGAAAGCAGATAAAAAAGAAATTACTTTTAATATTAATGGAGGCCATGTAGTTTCCAATACCTTTCATTATAATATTAGCTATACCATTAATTCAATTTCAAAAAATAAAATATTGCTTAAAAAGCAAGTGTAATCTTGTTTGAAGAAAAAAAGCACACTTAGGTTTAAATATTTTATTTACTAACCCCAGCGCTTTCTTATCCCTGTAAATCCTATCATTGTTAATCCTAATCCAATTATTGAACATATAAAATATGTTTTATTCCTGCTGTAAAAAGTACTTTCCCCTGGTGCATAGGCTATCACACCCGTAGCTATGCCATCTTCTATTTTGTAATGGATGTATAAAGAGTCGCCGGGTCTGCCGGAAAAATAATTGCTATATTCCTGTGCTTCAAATAAATACTCCTTTTCATCTTTAGGATTTGTAAAAGATATGACCGGTATTTGTATATTAACAATCCTTGTGCCACCCCTCCTTTTTCTTACTTTTTTTGTTTCCCTTTTTACTTCTTTAACTACCCCTGTACCTTCTTTAGAAGTCATTAAAAAATATTCAGGGCCAATAATATTTGCAACACAAAATCCGGTAACGATTAAACCTACAATTAAAAGTGCAATAGAATTATTTCTGCTAAACATTTAGATAGTTTTTTTGAGAGAAAATATTTTAAAAATTAATTGATATGGCCTGCTTTTATTTCTTTGGTAAAGCCAATTGACAATATTAGCAATGATAAAAACAGACATAATTGTTTCATAGCATGTATGATGCGTAAAGTCGTTGTATTACATAACCCATAAGGCGTATTACCTTGGGCTTCGCACTAACTAATTACTTAGCTTGCTAATTTTTTGTAGATACTAATTATCACCTTCCCCCAAATAAACCATGCAGCTATTGCTAAAAGTATAATAAGTATAATATTTAAAATTTTAGCGCCGCTTATCTTTTTACTTGTCTCTTCATTTTCAGAAAAAACAATTTTACTTTCCTTGGGCTTTGTTGATAATATTCCGGCCGTATTTGTATTCCAGGATGTTGAAGTGTCAAATCTCTTTAGTATTCCGGTCAGCATTTCTTTTTCAGCTGCAGGTACCTCATCCATACTCTTGTATTCTTTTCCATTAACAGTTATTTTATGCGTGTGGTGTATGGAAAAGTGTTGCCCGTCTTTCGTTGTATGCTCAAAAAAATCGGGTATGCCGTTATTGTTTTTATCTTCGAAAATTTTATCAAATTTATTATTGAAATTAGAAGATCTATTATCAGCCATATGACTTTATTTAGATTACGAAACTACATATTTGTATCTACAATTATAAATCTGCTTAATTGTAAGTGCTTATTTAGCAGAAATTTATCTGGCAGGTATTTTTCTTTTATGCAACTTTGTAATTATTAACTCTTGTAGTAATAATGACAGATAATAAAAAAAATGTAAAAAAAACAGTATTAATTCCTTTGCTGTTTCTGGTAATAATTTCAATAATCATATACCTGGTTACTGAGCATTTTAATAAAGCAAAATTTGTACGCTATCCTGCATTTGGCATCAGCCTTCCATCTAAATATGAAATACATGGAATAGATATCAGCCACCATCAGAATAATATTGACTGGGATGAAGTAAAGGCCATGAAGGACCAGAATGTAAAAATTGGGTTTTGCTTTATAAAAGCCACCGAAGGTATTGGCCGGGTAGATAATATGTTTCGGAAAAACTGGTACAACAGCAAAAAGTCGGGCTTGCCCCGTGGCGCTTATCATTTTTTTATAGGAAGCAAAAGTGGCAAGGCGCAGGCTGCTAATTTTATTGAAACTGTACAATTAAGCAAAGGCGACATGCCGCCGGTATTGGATATTGAGCAGGCAAACGGTGCTACTCCGGAGCAGTTAATACAAAGGGCAAAAGAGTGGTTGCAAACAGTAGAAGCGTATTACCAGGTAAAGCCTGTTATTTATACTTATGTAGATTTTTATGAAAAATACTTGTCTAAAGGATTTGAGGAGTATGATTTATGGATTGCCCATTATTTACAGCAGGACAAACCCAGGATACAACGGAAATGGATCTTTTGGCAGCACAATGAAAAAGGCCGGGTAAATGGAATAGATGCCTTAGTGGATTGTAATGTTTTTAATGGCGACAGTACAGATTTTAAAGAATTTCTTATACAATAAAACATAGAATATGGAGGAAGAAACCAAGCAGTTTTTAATTAAAATAATGCAAAGTATTTCCATTGTTTTATTATGGATGTTACTTAATATTTTTTTTGGAATTTATAAGGAACATGCCTTTTTTGACAATGCGCCCTCCTGGAAAAATTATTTGTATTATGCGTTATTCTTATGCAGTCTTTTGCTATTGATTTTTCACTTGGTAAAAAAATGGAAAGCATAATCACTAAGACAAACTAATTACTATGGTCTGCTACTATCACCCAGGTGTTTTTAATTTTTCTGAAGAGTAAAGTAAAATGCCCGCCAATATCTCCGATTGTTCTTTTTAAAAACCATTTGCCAACCACAAAATAATATTCATCGGATAATTTGTTTACCTGCAAAATATCAAAGTTTAATTTTCCCATAGCGCTTGTATCCGGGTACCCTGTTTTATAATTGTCCAGTGTTTTTTCCCAGCTATACGTAACGCCACTTTTACCGATAAACATTAATGAATCATTTTGCCAGTAGCTTTTCATAAATTCTTCTATGTTACCATTATTCCAGGCATCGGTTTGTGCAGTTAATATTTTCCTGATAGCAGCTTCATCTTTTTGCTGGGCAGAGGTGCCTGTTACTGTAGTCAATAATAAAATAAATAAGAAAGTTTTCATATCATATTTTGATGAATAAATATACTAAATATGAGCTACTAATTAATGTTTATGATGTGGGGAAGAGCATTTGCTTTGATGGCAAAGTTTATAATTATAATAGTGGGCACCTGTGATAAACAAAACTGCAAAAGATAATAGCCAGTATTCGGGCAAAGTGCCATGTAACACCTGTTTTGAGACTAAAAATAAAAACCCTGTTGCAAAAATTAACAAAGGCGTAAAATTTTTATGGTGTTTAATAAAGCCATGAATTAATGCATAGCACCCTATCAGGCAGGCAAAAATTATCATGCCCCATTCAAATAATACATTATTTATTATATTAATGCCAAATACCGGCAATGTAGATGCAATGGCAGGCAGCAAAGCACAGTGGATGGCACATAGTAACGAAGTGCCAATACCCAGGGCATCCCAATTTAATTTTATCTTCATGCGAAATACAAATATAAATATTCTGCAACATAGATGCAAAATATTTATTAAATTTGTAAAACAATTTTTAAGATTGTATACAAATGGTTCTTACTCCCGGTAGTGTAACTTTGCAAAAAAAATTATATGCGGAAAAAGATATGGTGGTATGTAGGTTTTTTTATACTGTTGCTGGTTAGTTTTTATTTGCTAATTTTTAAGGATACAGATTTTTCAAAATCAAATTTGCCGGTAATAAATGCAGATGTACAAGGTTTTTCATTTATTAATCAAAACGGTAAAACTATTACTGAAAATACCGTGGAAAACAAAGTGTATGTGGCAGAATATTTTTTTACAACCTGCAAAGGTATTTGTCCGAAAATGAATGCAAACATGCGGCGTGTTTATGATGTGTTTAAGGAAGAGCCGGATTTTTTAATATTATCCCATACCTGTATGCCCGAAACAGATTCTGTTTCTTTATTAAAAGAGTATGAAAAAAAAATGCTTACCGGCAGGTTGGTAAAAATTGGTGGTTCTTATCAGGTTGAAGCTGATACAATAATAAAAAACTATACCTCTACAGATAAATGGAATTTTTTAACCGGTGATAAAAATGCATTGTATAAAATGGCCCGGGAAAGTTATTTAATTGATAATGATAAAACTGATTCTTTGCAAAATATCAGCGATCAATTCATACATACTCAATTTTTTGCTTTGGTAGATAAGCAGCGAAGGGTAAGGGGTATTTATGATGGACTGAAAGAAGACGAAATACAAAAATTAATGGTTGATATTAAAGATTTATTAAAAGAAAAAAGAGTCAATTCAAGATTTATGAATGGATTTAGTAATACACCTAATTAAAATTATATTATGGATGTTCCGGGTATTTTAAAAAAGAATGGCTTAAGCATTACAGAAGGCAGGGTAAAAATATTGAACTTATTTATAAAAAATGACGGGGCATTGGCACATGCTGATATCGAAAAAAATACCGGTGCTGCTTTTGACAGGGTAACCGTTTACCGTACCTTACAAACTTTTGTTGATAAAGGAATTGTGCATCATGTTCCCACTACAGATAATTCAATTTTATATGCTTTATGCAAAGATGATTGCGAGGCAGGCCACCACCACGATAACCATGTACACTTTATTTGTGACCAATGCAATAAAACCATTTGCCTTGATGAAGTAATTGTGCCGAATGTGAAATTACCTAAAGATTTTAATTCAAATCGTTCCGAAATGGTAGTGCATGGTGTTTGTGGAGAGTGTAAGTAAAAATTATGCGCATAATTATATTTATACGTATTTTTGCAATATAAATATTATCAAAATGCTTATTAAATTAAATATTACTGTCGAAGAAGAAATAGTAAATAAAATAAAAATATTTGCTAAAAAACACAATAGGTCTGTATCTAAAATTGTAGAAGAACAGTTTAAAGCAATTTTAAATAAACAGCCATCTAAAAAAAACCTCTTTTCAGAAAGAGCAGCAGGTATTATTAAAGAAAAGAAATTTAATAGTTTGGATAAATTAAGAGATAAATATTTAAAAGAAGAATATGATTTATAAAGTTTTTTTGGATACAAATATATTGATTGATTTTTTTGTTCAATCCAGGGAAAAACATAGTATAGCGCAAAAAATATTTACTGTGATAGAATCAGGGAAAATTAAAGGTTTTGTAAGTGAAACAGTTGTTAATACTGCTGCATATCTTTTACAAAAAAACTATCCTGCTAATAAATTAAAAAATATTTTTAGCGAAATGCTGAATCTGGTTACTATTTTAAACAGTAATAACAAATCTTTTAAGGACGCATATAAAAATAACATTAATGACTTGGAAGACGCTGTTTTGTATCAAATAGCATTAAATAATAAAATGGATTATTTTATTTCTAATGATAAAACACATTTTAAAAATATTAATATAGATATTTTACCGGTAATTGCTTCAGAAAAATTTTTAAAAATCTTAGAAGACTAATTCGTTGTAGATTTTATTATTCATTCTATAATATATTTTTTATAAATATTGCGTTCTCTTAACTTAAAAATGCCTAAAATTTTTCGTACTACTTTTTTGCCTGTTATTCCACAGCCAGACTTAGTGTATTTGGATGTAAACTGGCTCAAAGGTTTTGTAAAATGCCCGGTATTTCCTTTGTTATCAATACCTGTAATATCAATCATTACAGAGTCTGGGTTCATGCAGGAATTTTTGCATAAATTATATTCTTTCTTCTTTTCGGTATAAAATCAATATTCAATAAAGGACAGGTTGAACTTACATTTAGTGCAGTTAAACGCTTTATTTTTTAGATTTAAATTTTACCGTTGTCGATTTTAATTTAAACCTGTACCAGACTAACAGATAAAAATGTAAGCAAAAATATTTTTTTCACGTTTTGGTTTTAAAATTTATTTATCAATTTCACCTTTTACAAAATCCATTAACACTTTAATACGGCCAGGTGAAAAATCAAATGATAAACCGGCAGCCTGATAAAGATCAGGTAAAGTTTTTGTACCTCCCAAACTTAATGCATTGCAATAGTTATCCAAAGCTTTTTCTTTATCATTCTTAAACTGCATCCACATACCAACAGCCCCTAATTGCGCAATACCATATTCAATATAATAAAAAGGCACTTCAAACAAATGCAACTGCCTTTGCCATGCATTGCTCCGGTACCCTTCTAATCCGCTATAATCTGTCACATCATCTTTAAATTCATTTAGTATAGCCATCCATTGTTGTGTACGCTCGTCATTAGTATGTATAGGATGTTCGTATATCCAATGTTGGAATTTATCTATTATTGCAATCCATGGAAAAATGGTGATTACCCTTTCGAGTTGATGTTCTTTTGCCCTATGTAAATCTTCAGGGTTATTAAAAAAGATTTTCCATTCCTCCATGCTGAATAATTCCATAGCCATGCTGGCTACTTCCGCAATTTCCATCGGGTATTCTTTAAAGCCGTTTAAGGACAAAGGATGTGCCAGGAAAGAATGAACGGCATGCCCGCCTTCATGAACCATAGTGGTTACATCGCTCATCTGGCCGGCAGCATTCATAAAAATAAACGGGGCACCGCTTTCTGCAAGCGGACAATTATATCCTCCCGGGGCTTTACCTTTCCGGCTTTCCAGGTCAAAATGTTTTAACTCCTCCATTTTTTTTAGACATTCGCCAAAAAACGGGCGAAGTTTTGTAAAGCATTGTATAGTTTTATCAACTAGTTCTTTGCTGTCAGTAAAGGGGCGCAAAGGTTCTACACCCACTGGTTCTGCCTCCAAATCCCAAGGCCTTAAAACACTTACGCCTAATTTTTCTTTTTTCTTTTGATAAATGATATTTACAATGGGTAATACATATTGTTTTACTGCTTCATGAAATGCATAACAGTCTTCTTTACTATAATCAAAACGGCCTAATTCTTTAAACCGGTAATCTCTATAATTAGTAAAGCCGGCATTGATAGCCTCCTGGTTCCTTTTTTCTATCAATTGATTGTATAAGTTGTCAAGCGCTTCTTTATCCTGTAACCTTCTTTGCTGAATTTTATGATAAGCTTCTTCCCGGATTTTCCTGTCTTTGTTTTCCAGGAATTTTGCAGCCTGCTGTAGCGTATATTCTTTACCGTTAATATCAACTGTCATTTTACCGGTAATCATACCATATTGTTGTTGTAATACCGCCAGTTCGGCCTGCAAAGGAATATTTTCTTGCCTAAAAAGGTCGATGCTTTTACGTACAGTTCTTAAGTAAGTAAAATATGTATCAGCATCCAACGCCTTCAATAAAGGATGATTAATCAATTTTTTGTTTAAAGCATCTGCGTAAGGCTGGATATTGGGCTGCAGTTCAATACAATAAAAATTAAAAGCTTCTTCCAGTGCTTTATTTTCTGTATCACATGTCATCTTTATCTGGCGCCAGCAGGCATCCTCATTTATTACAGCTTCCAGTTCGTTTTGTTCCCGAAGCCATTGTTCTAACTCTTCTTTGGTATTAATATTTCTTTGCAATAAATTTTCAAAATATGGCTGCAGGCTCTGCCAGTCGGTAATTATAAAGTCTTGTGGAATAAAGTGTCTTGGTATTTTTGTATATCTGCGTTATATAGCATTTTAAAAATAAATTTATCAGGTATATTGAATAGTAATTTTAATAATTTTTATTGCATGTAGGATATGTAACAATAGTAAGTTTATGGTTGCACTAAATAAAAAAGCAGCCTTACTTATTAAGTATACTGCTTTTATTTTATTAGCTAGCTTAAAATATTACGCCATTTTCCGGGGCGAATTTATTTTTTTGCCGGAACGTTTTTATTAGAGGCAGCTTTTACATTAGTAGTTGGTTTTGCTTTTGTAACCGGTGTGTCTATAGCTGGTGCAGCGGTATCTTGCTCAGGCATATCCGATAATTTAATATCTACATTATTGGCTACTAAAGATGCATACCATTTCACCATCTTTTTCATGTCGCTTGCATACACTCTTTCAAAATCCATTTCAGGATATACTTTCTCAAAATATTTCTTTATTGCAGCAGCATCTTTATCAGATGGTAATACTTCACTGCTATTTTTCATTGAAGTAAAAACCTCTGTAAGGTTTACATTATCCTTTTTTGTGAAAACTTCAATAGTTTCCAAATGTGAAAAACTGTGAATACGGTTGCTCACAAATTTAGTGCTTTTATCTTCCAAAGAGCGAACAATACCGCCATCTGCTTTAGAAGATACTAACTCATATAAGCCACTTAAACCAGTTACAGAAATAAGCTTGTTGTAATCCATAAGTAATTATTTATTCGGCAGCAAAGATAATCTACTGTACTCAATACAGGCTATTAAAAGCAAAATAATTTATAATTTTTTTGAATGATATATACACATTCATATAGTTAGTTAATTAACTTTATGAATAATGCCTTACAAATTTGTAAGGCATTATTAAAACCATAAACATGAACCTACATTATTAATTTTTTTTATTATCAGCTAAAAAAATGAGCTATAATTTTTAAAATCATTTCAAATGCCGGGCATATCTGAGAAATAATACTTGTCATACTTGTAAAATTTTATTTAAGATGCAATGAAAAAGTTTTTACATAAAAAATAATTATCCTGCAGCAAGCTGGCGTATAAAAACTAACTTTTTGCCGTCAAATTTAAATTCCCATATTATGGAGGTTTCATCACATACATTTTCATCCTCACCGTTACCTGGCTTTACTTTATTATTAAAATTGGGATTTCTATTAATACCATATGTAAAATGTAGGATGTCGTTTTTAAAAATTAAAGAACAATGCTTATAGCAAGGTTGTATCTTATCAGAAGGTTCTTCATAAAATATTTCTTTACCCTGGCTTAAGCTGTCTAGTTGCATAGCTTTAAAAGAACTGGCAAATTCATCAACCATCCAAAACTTACAAACTTTATCAAAATTCTTTAAAAATGCTTCTTCAGTAATTACTCCCTTAGCGTCACTTATTGTGTGTGCATAATCCAGATAAATGTTAAGGATAGAATCTGCTACAGGAAATTTGAACAACTGCTTTATTTTATCTTTATCTTTTGAAGTGAGTACAGTAATAAAGTTTTTAAATTCATTCTCTAATATTTTTTCTTGCGTAGGATTATCATCTGTGTTAGTTTTTTTTGTAACCACAGAATCCTTAATGTTGGTGGCAGGTGTTTTATTCTCATTATTATTACAAGAGAAAAGTGTAGCAACGGCTATTACAAGTATCAAACGTTTCATTAAATATTTATTTTCATTATGATGCAACAGCAATTTTTTTTACATAAATAAAAAAAATTATCTTTCATGGATAAAACATTGATTATGCAATCCCAAGCCATTTCTGTAGAAGAATATATCAGCCAATTGCCCGAAGAGCGGCAGTCTGCAATAACCCAACTTCGAAAAGAAATTAAAAAAAATCTTCCAAAAGGTTTCCAGGAAGTGATGAATTATGGCATGATTGGTTATGTAGTGCCGCATATTTTATATCCCGATGGCTATCATTGTAACCCTGCACAACCTTTACCTTTTATAAATATTGCTTCACAAAAAAGCCATATAGCTGTATATCATATGGGTTTATATGCGGATACAGCATTATTGAAATGGTTTATCGAAGCATACAATAACCAGGCTAAAGTAAAATTGGATATGGGGAAAAGCTGTATTAGGTTTAAAAAAACTGCAGATATCCCTTTTTCATTAATAGGAGACCTGGCTGCCAAAGTAACTCCACAACAATGGATAGCCTGCTATGAGAAGGTTTTAAAAAAATAAAACCCCTGAATTCCAGGGGTTTTAAAGATTATTTTTTACGGGTAAAATTTATCTGCATCATCTTCATTTCTTTCCCGTCGGGGCCGGTACCGTACATTTCCATTAGTTGGGTATTATCATCCACTATGGTAAATTTTTCACGGATATCTGTTTCTTTTCCATCTCCCATAGATGCATTTACACATTTGCCTTTAAGCGTCATTGACTTAGTGGCTTCATCCCACGGACCTTCCAGTTTCATCATTCCGGTGCCCATGTTATCTATCCAGGTACTAATGAAAGTCTTTTTTGAATTATCAAATGCAAGTGTGCTTATTCCTTCAAATGGCATTCCCATCATCTTGCCGGTTGTGGTAGACATTTGATACCTTCCGCCCAATACCATTTTATTAGTAGTGGTAGCTTTATTTGTATCTGCAGGTGCGTCAGGTTTAAAAGGGTTCCATCCTATTACTTCTGCATTCCAGTTACCATTCCAGGATGCCATCATTTTATGAACATCACCAACAGTCATATATGCCTCCATGTTTTTCATCATCGTAGCAGAATCTGGCAATGTCATAGGGGTAGACGCTGCAGGTGAAGTATCCTTTTTTTCCGGTTCTGCTGTAGCCGGAGTAGTAGTTTTTTCAACAGTAGTAGTACTGGTAGCAGATGAGTCTTTAACAGTAGTAGAGTTTTCTCCGCCACTATTACAGGCAAAAAGAAACATTGTTGATGTGCAAAATGCTAAAATAATCTTTTTCATGAGTAATTTTTTTTGCAAAATACAAATAATAAATAATGGGGGATGAAAAAATAACAACTCTCGTATTTTTACTATTTACTTGTATTTAATCTCTGCTAATATATTTTTAATACGTTCTTTTAATTCATCATAGGCAGTAAAACCTTTGGCTAATAAATAAAATTTTGTTTCATTTACCTGTAATAATACCTGGGGAAATGAAGTAACCTGCAATTGTTTACATAAAGCAAATTCATAATAAGCTTTTTCTTTATACCTATTGCTTTTGAGTTTTGCATAAAAATCAATTGCATCAATCATATATTTTTTCAATAAGTGTCGGTAAGCTTCATCATCATCCAGGTCTCTTCCCTCTTTATTTAGGGAATGTTGCAAATCAAAAGCAAATTCTACCTGTTTTTCGGGATAATATTCTTTAAATATGCATAAGGCAATGCCCGGTTTTTCAGAATTCATTACCCAATCGCTTTTATCCGGGTTATTTATATGCCATAAAAAATCCTGGCCAAATTGTATGCCGGTTAGTTCTTCCACCCGTTTGTAAGAACCACTAATAAAGGAAGCTATTTTTTCAATAGGCATTACCTGCCCCTCAATCATCATACCACCGCTTAATACCTCTATTTCACATTGTTCTTCAAAATCTTTTGCAATTTTTTTTATTATGGGACTAAACCCATAGCACCACCCACAGTAGGCATCATAGCAATAAATTATAAGTGGCTTGTTCATACAACAATATTCGTATATTTTTTATGTGTAAACCAATTTTAACTGAAAAAGTTTGGTGCTTTAGGAAGCAGTAAATATGTTTTTATTCAGTAATGTTATGACTTTCCAGGATTATGAAATCTGATTGTCTTAAATATTTATTTGTAAGTATATTTAAAATAATTTGCTACAATTTTGTAAGAAATTATTAATACATTACCACACATTTATAAACTTATAACTATGCAAATGCCACATCCAATGACCACACTTTCAGAAGTTATGGAAAAACTGCGATTAAAAGGCTTGGATACAGAAATGCGTTGGACGAAAGAAGGTTTTAGTGCTGGTAAAGGAAAAGTATACCAGCCTGATGAACTTGAAATAATAAAAGTTTACAGGTTTGAAGGAATGAGCGATCCCAGCGATACAAGCATACTATATTTAATTAAAGCCAATGACGGGCTTATAGGATATAGTATTGACGCTTATGGTGCATACAGCAACCATGATAATGAGGAAGGATATGATAACTTTATCCGGCTTATTCCAGAAACAGGGCATGATCAGCAGTTATCATTTGAACTTTGACAGTTATATGCTTTGATGGACAACTGGAAAAGCGCCGAAGTCTTATAGCGAAGTAGTAGGTAATGAATGTTGATGAAAGTCTGATTAAATATTTTATGTATTAATGGTAATATATCTTACCAGGCTACGTTTGGCAATAGGCAATAAAGTTTCTTCTACGGGGTATAGCAAAGGGGTTTCTATCGAATACACGGCAGGGTTAGGCAGGTCTGTTTTATTTTTAATAAGTTCTGTTTTAATACTTTCGTAAGTATTTACCATATTACGCCTCCAGCTGTCTACAAAGCTTGTTTTTATGCCGCGGTATTTTTCATCGTGTTTTTCGAATATGCTTAACCGGTACTGGTATACGGAGGTTTCATTAATATTACCACCGTTTAAAAAAAAATAACCTTCATTGGTATCAAGTGGCAAAAGCCCTATTGGAAAAATGGTAAGTTTTTCTTCTACAAATTCATATATTTCTGTGCCGCTGCTAATGGTCCTTTTCATTTTACCGGCAGAGTAATTGGTGATTTCTTCCAGTTTTTCCATCAGCTCATCATCTTCAATCATTTGTTCATACAAAAGTTCCAGTTTTTGTAATTGTATGCCGGTAAGTTTTTTAGGAAATTGTTCCTGCAAATATTTTTTATTTTCCCTGAAAGCTACCAGGTTATTGTAGTGAAAAATAATGTCTGCCAGTTGTGGATATAATTTATTCTCGTTGAAATATTTATTGATTTCCTGGAGGTAAGCCAATAGGGTATACTTTTTTAATTCAAAATCTATATATCCGTCTGCAAACCAAGTTTCTGATAATGTTTTCATATCACAGTAATTTTACTGTTAATTTAAATAAAAGATAGGATAAAAGCAATAGCTGCTTAATAAAATATGGTTAACTTAATTAATGTCTGTTGCCATTATTTTTTTCTTTACTACTGCTATTTTTCCCTATAAATACAACTACAATAATAATGACTGTTATTAATGCAATAAATGGAATTATCATAAAAATTAATTAAAAAATTATAATAGTTAATGAGTTCCTGGCTCCAGGTCATTATCTTCTGTTTGTGCCTGGTTAAGCCCGGTTTCATTTAAAGCTGTGTTTTTAATGCTGTTGGTAACAGTATTATCTATTGGCGGTTCATGCTTGTTATTTCCATCAATTTTCTTTTTAGTAGCCTGTTCATTTTGCTCTTTATTTTCAGCATTTTGTGGCTGTCGTTTATCATCCATAGTATTAATTTTAAGATAAAAAATAAAAAGTGTTCGTGTTTTAGGACACTAACACAGGGTGTTTTATAGTCGGGTTTTACTTGCTTTTTGTTTTAGCACTATGTTTTTCTTTTCTATTGTGTGTTATATCATTGCCTTTACCAGATCGTTCTTCATTTTTACGGCTATCCAGGTTGTCACGTATTTCTGGTCTTTGCTGCATTTTTTTTTGTAATAGCTGCATGCTTTGAGGATTTGCTTTCATATACTATAAGTTTATAGCTTAGTAATTTATTCGTTCATTATATACTATTAATAATTCTAATGCTATGCCAGTAATTCACAGTATAAAGAAAATATTTATCGTGAAAAGAAATCTACACTGTGAGTTATTTGGGCAAATCATTCACCTCAAAAACTGGTTGTAACAGACTTTATTATTAAAATAATAATGGTATGAAAGTTGTTTTCTAATTTTCAAAGGTTACAGGAATTATTTTTTATTAATGGGGATGTACAGAGGGCGCCAACGGCGCCCTATTTTGCTAATTAATTGCTTGAAAGTAGATTATGGATTTAATTACAACCATTGGAATATTAGCCAGTATTGGTACGGGCACAGCGTTGCTGCCACAACTTATTAAAATCGTTAAAGAGGAAAAGACAGATGACATTTCACTGGTTATGCTGGCTTTTTTATTTACAGGATTAAGCTTATGGGTATATTATGGTTTTTTAAAGGGTGATTGGATTATTATTATCTCCAACATATTTTCTTTGACGGTAAATATTTGTATTGTAGTACTCACATTACGATATAAAAAAAAAGGGTAATTATTTTTTCATGTTTTCCAACAGCTCAAAAAACCGGGTAATATATGGCATTACAATGCCTGTTTTAATGTACTGCTGCTGAAGTTCCTAAGGTAAAAGATCAAAATCTCCGATGGTTTTACGACAATTTACTGTCCTGCAATCGCAGGGCATTGTCCAGTTACGTTCCAGCATCGAAGTAGAATAATCCCACTGTAGCTCTTTGTCTTTTTTTATATCTTTTATAGCCACCATTTCCAGCCGGTTGTTAATGCCACAATCAGGCTCGCAGCTATGGTTAAGTAAGAAAAAAGGATGGTGTGGTACAATGTAAGTGTTGATGTCTATTTGTAATGAGTAGCTGTCTTCTTCCAATTTATTTGACTGATCAAAATTTATCAGTTTACCGGAAATAGCAAATAATATGGTGCCTGCTTTTATATCATTTGCTGCAAATAAGCCTTTGCCCTTTTCAGTCTTTTTAATAATATAATCAAGATTTTCTTTTGTAATAGCTTCCATTCGTTTGTTTATTATTGGATAGCAAGTTTTGTGCCTGTAGAAAAAAATGCTGAATTCAAACATTAATCTATCTCCTGCCATTCATTAAAAAAATGCCACAGAACTATAATGATTTTTAAATGAAGAAGGATTTCGTATGGTTGTTTTATGCAATGAAAAGCATATTTCATGGAAAAAACAATTTATCATTTTATATTTATATTACCGGCATTTGTCTTTCATGGCCCGCCCCAGGCGGATGAACTTGTTTCTGTTATTATTTTTTTTGGGGGAAAAGAAATAATAATTTCACTTGTACAGTATACTCTTGATGGGCTTTATTGAAGTGGAGGAGAACAGTGCATACAATATTCAACAGGTATTTTAATAAAAATATTTTAAGTTACCTTTCCGTTTTAATAAAGTTATGCTCAGGTATATTGAGGCGTTGTTATTTCCACGCAAAAAAATAAATTACAATCGGCTAACAGCAGCCTTGCAAAATAAAACTGTACTGATAACGGGGGCAAGTTTTGGTATTGGCGAAGCATTGGTTCGCATATTAAGCAATACAGGAGCACACCTTATTTTAGCGGCACGTACTTATGAAAAATTAGAAGTGCTGCAACAAGAATTATCGGCACACAAAATAAAAATTACAATTTTACAAGCAGATTTGCGGCAGGAAACTGAGGTTGCAAAGATTTTACAGATCTTACTTAAACTCCCCGGCGGCATTGATGTTGTGGTAAATAATGCAGGAAAATCCATCTGTAGAAGTATCTATGCTTCTCTTGACCGTTTTCATGATTTTACCCGTACAATACATCTTAATTATTTAGCGCCTGTCCAATTGCTACTTGGTTTGATTCCTGCATTAACCCAACGCAAAGGACAGATTATTAATATTTCCGCAACAAATGTATTGCTCCTCCCTGCTCCGCATTGGGCAGCTTACCAGGCATCTAAATCAGCTTTTGACCAATGGTTTCGTTGTGCGCTTCCGGAACTACATGCCGCAGGTGTGGCCACTACAAGTATTTATTTGCCGTTAGTTCGCACCCGGATGATTGAGCCTACCGTTTTTTATAATAAAATGCCTGCAATGAAACCCACGCATGCTGCAGCTATCATTGCCAGGGCAATGTATACCCGCAGGAGGATATTTAAACCCTGGTGGTTATTTTTTGCAACTGTTCCCAGTGCTTTAGGCCGCAGAATTTGGGAAAGAGGCTTGCCATTTTTTCTAAAAAAGAAAAACAAATGAAGCTGATTGGAGTTTTAATGCAATTATATAAAATGAAATTGCTTAGCATAAAAAATATTTTCCATTTTATGGGAGCAAGATTTTATTCTGGCCTAAACTTAATGACGCTGTTACGGTTTGCTGCCCGGATGTGCCCGGATAATATTGCCATACAAGAAGAAAATAGTTCAATAACCTATAAAGAATTGTACAATAGCTCTTTAGTATTTTTAAAAAATTTTGATGTTCTTTATTCAGATTCGCAGGAAAAAAAAATTGCTTTAGTAGGGCGTAACCATATCGAATGGGTTACTGCTTTATTTGCTACTTCACCATTGGGTGCTACAGTTTACTTAATTAGTCCTGACATAAGTGAACTGCAAATGTCAGAAATTTGTAATCGTTTTAATTTTGATTATTTATTGCATGATAATGAGTTCACCTATATGTCGAAAATTACAAATCCTGGATGCAAAATGTATGACATACAGCAACAGAAATTGACTGATATAAAAATTGACTCGTTATACCCGTACCCTAAAAAACGCAGTCACATTACATTACTTACAAGCGGCACCACCGGAAAATTTAAAACTGCATCACACCGTCCCGCTACAATTAAATTTTTTTTATTTTTTGCAGAGTTGTTCTCGCAACTTCGTTTGGATCGTTTTCAATCAGTTTATATAGCTACACCTTTGTCGCATAGTTTTGGTGTGATGAGCCTGATATTATCGGTAACCTTTGGTGCCATCCATACTTGCTAAACTCCTTAATGGCAATACTGCCGATTTACAATCTTTGCGATGCATTATTTCAGGTGCAGCCCCATTGCCACCTCATCTGGTAGACTCAGTATTTCAAAAAACCGGTGCCGAAATTTATAATTTGTACGGAACATCGGAAACAGGATTCTCAATATTAGCTACTCCCGACGATTTACGAAAACATCCTGCCACGATCGGAAAAAAACTATCAAGAGTACAAATTAATATCATCAATGAAGAAGGTAAGTCTGTACAAGAAGATGAGGTGGGAAGTTTATGTATCAAAAGTCCCTGGGCTATGCTACAGGAAATACCGGCTTGGGTCGCTACCGGTGATGTAGCATTTTTTGATTCAGAAGGATATTATTATTTGCAGGGCAGATTGGACGAGATGATTATCGCCGGTGGTGAAAATGTGTACCCGGTAATTCTGGAAAATAAATTATTACAACATTATGCAGTAAAGGATGCAGCAGCTATCGGAGTTGCTGATGAGATATTTGGCCAACGGCTTAAAGCCTTTGTAGTATTATTTGAGTTGATAACTAAAGAGGAATTATTTGCATGGCTTTCTAATCAACTTGCCAGGCACCAACAGCCTGTTGCTATTGTTTTTTTATTGGAGCTACCCTATAACAGCACGGGAAAACCAGATAAGAAAGCTTTGGCACAATTGAAGTAGGGATTAATATTAAGTTATAGAAAATGGGCGGCTGTAAGATAACGCCAGTCAAAGTTTTGGGCTTCGTGAGTCCCTAAAGGCCGTACCTGTTTATTCAGCATTTCTTTATTCAGTATGCCTTGTATAACCAATTTCTTTTTTGCCTCGTGGATATAATCTTTTAATAATTTATCCTGCATCCATTGTTGTTGAGGTGGTTCATAGCCTACTTTATCAGTACGCCAAACAATATTAGCCGGTAGCTTTGTATCCATTGCTTTGCGAAGCAGCCATTTTGTATTGCCTTCCTTTATTTTAAACGATGAGGGCAAAGAAAAAATATATTCCACCAAATGATGGTTTAGAAAAGGAAGCCTTACTTCTACACCATGTGCCATACTGTTTCTATCTGCATACCGCAGCAATTCTTCCAAACCTACCCTGTAGATATTAAAATACAATATATCATCCAGTTTTTTTATAACAGGCTTGTGTATGCCTTCCCATTCCCTGCCTTTTAATACTTGTAAATACTCTTCATTTATATCCGGGTGCCGGATAATTTTTTTATATTCTTTTCTCTCCAGGTGAAAAATAGAGTGTACCGGGAAAAACGCAGCCAGGTAATTTTTTATACCCCAGTGGAAATTGAATTTGTTTTTTTTGAAAAAGAATTTTTCCGAGGTAGACATACCGAATTTATACCGGCTGATAAGCTCCTGCAAATACCAATGCAGGTATTTATGATAGCCAGCCAGGCTTTCATCAGCACCCTGACCATCTATCAATACTTTTATATTGTGATGCTTAGCTAATTCAAATACTTTGTACTGCGCAAAAATGCTTGTGGATTGAAAAGGTTCTTCCTGGTGATAACATAATTTTTCAAAATTTTTTACCAGGTCATCGGCAGTAGGCTGCACCTGAAAATTTTTAATATTAAATTGGTCTGCCACATTTTTTATATAAGCTGATTCATCTTTTTCAAAACCGGGAAATGTAGCTGAAAATGTCTGCAAAGTATGAGATTGCAATTGTTGGATAACGGCTACAATAGCTGAACTATCCAGGCCACCGCTTAAGCTGGTACCGATGGCAACATCGCTACGAAGCCTTTTTTTTACTGCAGTTGTAAATAAAGTACTAAATTTTTCTATTGCTTCTTCCTCGCTTGGTTTGATTTTTAATTTCCGGTTAATATCCCAGTATTTAATGGGAGTACTTTGAAACCTATGAAAAGAGACTGTACAATAATGGGCCGGCGGTAAAGAAAAAATATTTTTATAAAAAGTAACTTCTTTATCTGACTGATGATTAAACATTATTACTTAAATCTAAAATAGCTAAACGCCTGTGACCCAAAGCTACAGTACCGGTATTATTTACCCAATGCCCTTCACCATCTGGCCCACGATGAGCAATGGCATTCGTCATCTTTTTTAATTGATGAAGAAGGCTTGTATTTTTATTTAATGTTAATATTCCTGCAATGCCACACATATATAAGTATCTAGAGATAACAGAAGTATAAAGCTAATTGTAAATAATGAATCTTAATTAAATGAAATTGGCAATGATGCCTGTATGTTTCCCCAAGCCATTAACAAATCTGCGCCGTTATCTGTTTTTTGGAAAATTATAGTGAAATGTTCAATATCATTGCTGGTCAGGATAACCGGTATGCTTACTTCCATAATATCTTTTTTTGTATTCATATGCAAGCCACAGCTAAATAGGTTGCTGTTTAATTTTATAATCCATTTTTCACGATAGGGAATACAATATAAAATATACCTGCCGGGCATTATTTTATTACCTTGTATAATTGCCGGTTTAAAAAATTCAATTTCTGTAGCTTCATTAGCGCCTAAACGCCACTCTTTTCCGTATAATTGAATATAGTTTTTATCTGTAGTAGTGTCGGCAAAAATTTCTCTTCCATTTTTTTTGGGGCGGCTGTATATTACTCTTGCAATTAATGTATTTTCCGCAGCATTACCATTCATTTTTTCTGAAGGAAAGTTTGCCGGATAATAGCTCATATCCATTGGGGATTTATCTACACCTGCGTATGGATTACCAGGTTCTAAACTGATTTTATCAACAGGTTGAATTTGTGCTGTAGCCGGAGGTTTATTATTATTATTACAGCTTGTTAAAATTAAAGTTATTAACAAAAAATGTCTGGAAAGATATAAGGTTTGTATCATTTTTTTAAAGTGTGATGGGCAAAGTCACTTTAACTGCATCCCATGCAATTATTAAATTTATTCCCCCGGTAGATTTTTCAAATGCCATACTAAATGCGTCTATAATTTCTGTTTGCACCTGTACAGGAACATCAATTCTTACCACATCTTTTTTTATATCGTACTTAAAGGCACCCCAGGTATCGGTTTCACTATTTACAATTATGGTCCATTTATCGGCATACGGTATAGCGTATAATGTATACCTTCCTTTTTTTATTTTACTCTTGCCAATTTTTACATCCCTGAAAAACTCTATTTCTGTAGCCTCATTTGCACCAAGCCTCCATACGTTGCCATATTCTATTAATTCACCAAAAATTATCCTGTTGCTTTTTTGCGGTCTGCCATATATTACTCTTGCTACCAGCGATTCGCTGATTTTATTTTGTATTTTTTGCACCGGGTACCCGGTTGGATAATAACTCATATCCATAGGTGATTTATCCAATACTGGCACTATGTTTTGTGCCTGGATATGTATAATAGAAAATAAAAATATTATTAAAATAAGAAACTCTTTTTCATAAATTATTTTATCCAAAGATAGTTAGAGCGTGTTTAAAAATAGAACTTTTATTGCCTATTTTGTGGTTTTTAGGTACACCAACCGCAGCTGGAGACCTGCCGTTGGGAAACCGGCCACTTTTTGATAAATTTAAACCGGCCCTTAATCAAACATTTATTAATTCTTTAAATTTATGGCTGGCATATGACTGTAACTGGATAAAAAATTCTAAATAAAGCTTTTCTATTTGTTCATAATGGTTATTAAATAAAGTAAATGCAATATCGCTTTCATTCAAATAAGCTGCTTTTCGTACCAATCCGCCAAAGCTTTTTCGTATTCCTTCTTTAAACTGATAATTATACAGCCAATTTTGGTTAACCATATAAGGTAATATATTTTGAAAAGGGCTGGGTAATTGAGTGGCATTTTGTTGAAGTATGCCATATACGTGTTGTGTAAAAAATAAAAGTTCCTGGTCACTTTTAAAAATAGTTTTGTCATTTGCCAGGAAGTGATCGTATACTATATCAGCGAAAGCACCGGAATATAGCCTGTAAGTATGTTGGAAATAATATTTTAATTGCCTGGTAACAGGATGTTCATCAGTGAAAGCGTCTATTGCCCGGTGAAGCTGTATCCCTTTTTGAATTAATATTGAATAACTAAACTGGGTTTTGCCTTTTATAAAATCAGCAGACATATTACCTATTAATATTTCAGGATGATTAAATGACAGGTAAGCGTGGGCTAAATAATTCATAATTATTTATAAAGATACAAGTATAAGCCATTCCTAAATTTTAACACTAAATCCATGTATTTTAATATTTCTTTAAGAAAAAAAACCAAGGCGTATATAATATTTATTTGATTAACCATTTTTTATATTAAAAATTAAAATTTTTTACCGCTTACCCTTAATTATTTAGCCATACACTGTATTAATCCTATTTCTACTTATTTGGATATGGCTAAATATATCTTTGGTATATAAAACAACCGCCCACATAAGCGGTAATTAACAACCTAAAAAGTATAGTTATGAAAAAATTAGCAATTACCTTAACAGCAGCTCTATTATTCTTTTCTTATAGCACTTTTGCTATGGACCCGGAAAATATTTCTTTAAAAGTAAAAGCAGCTTTTGAAAAAGATTTTAATAACGCCAAAAATGTAAACTGGAAAAAGACTGATGAATTTTATTTTGCATCTTTTAAGCTTAATGATGTAGATATTGATGCAGCATATAATGAGAACGGGGAATTAATAGCTGCTTCAAAAAGCATTGCGATAAGCGCATTGCCTATGCAGGTTTCTTTAGCGCTTACTGAAAAATATAAAAATTATGCTTTACCCGAAAATGTAATAGAATTTACTCATGGCGGAGAAACAAATTATTACATTACTGTGTCAAACGAAAAACGCATTTTAAAATTAAAATGTAATACTAGCGGAAATATCTCAGTAGAAAAAAAGATAAAAAAGTAACATTAACCTTATAAATTAATAATAGCCATTCGTATAATCGTTTGGCTATTTTTTTATCACTTGGAATTGTCTTTATAAAGTTAGTATTACACAAATAGGTCATTATATAATTTTCCTCCGGGCTCTACAGCGTATTTATCCAGGTTTGTTATACCTTCTGCTGCTAATACTTGCTCATCAATAAAAGTATTACCTGTACAAGTATCAGATAGTCTGGATAAAATATAATATGCAGCATCTGCAACTATTTCAGTTGTCCTGCTCATTTTTATTAGTTTTTCGCCACCCAGTAAGTTTTGTACAGCGGCTGTAGCTATAGTTGTGCGTGGCCACAAGGCATTAACCCCAATATTATACTTTTTTAACTCTGCAGATAACCCTAATGCAATCATCGTCATATTGAACTTACTCATAGTATAGGCCAAATGATTAATAAACCATTTTTGATCCATACTAATTGGCGGCGATAAAGTAAGTATATGTGGGTTAGCGCCTTTTTTTAAAAAAGGAATACATGCTTTACTCATAAAGAAAGTTCCCCTTACATTAATATCATGTATAAGATCGTAACGCTTGGCTTCAGTTTGCTCTACATTAGTAAGAGATATGGCAGAAGCATTATTTACCAGAATATCTATGCCTCCAAAATGTTCTGCTCCTTTATTTACTGTTTGTTGCACCTGTTCTTCATCACGTATATCGCATTGTAATGCTAAAGCTTTTCCTCCTGCTGCTATGATTTCTTCAGCGGCAGAATAAATGGTGCCACCAAGTTTTGGATTTTCTTCAATAGATTTTGCAGCTATGATAATATTTGCTCCCTCTTTTGCCAGGCGAAGGCCTATTGCTTTGCCTATACCCCGGGAAGCACCTGTGATTAAAACAGTTTTATTTTTAAATGACATTAGTGAAATATTTTAGGGTGATAACTTTAGGATTCAGGAAGTCAAGTTTTTAAAATTTGACTTCCTGAATCCTAAAGTTTATTCTATTGACATAGCATGTTCATAATAATATGCTACAAGTGATTGATGCAATTCAATAAACTTTTCTTTTCCACCAAACCAATCAAGTACTTCTTCTTTTATTAATAATGTCGGTTTATTAATTAAAAAAGATTGATAAGAAGACCATATATACTGTTGAAATTTTTTCTGTAATTTATGCTTTACTACATTAGCATGGATATAAATAACCAATTGTGTAAAATGGCTATCATTATTAACTTTTATTCTGCGAAAAGGATTAATAAATAAAGCTCCAATGCGATTATTTTTTTTATTGTAGGCCATAGCATAAGAAATAAAAAAATCTTTAAACTGGTATTCCATTGCTTCTTCAAAATTTATTTCATTATTAATAAATTTTTTTTTGATGAATTTTTCGATTTTCTAAAGGTATATTTTCAATATGATTGACTAAATTATTATGACTAGTACATTTTATTAACCAATGAACATGATTGTCTAACAATATGTAAGCATAAGTATAAAAATACCCATTACTATACTGAGCAAATTTTTTTAGAAAAAAACGCCTGTTGTCGTCATTCTTAAATAAAAATGTATTACTAACAGATTTACAATAAATGTGAAAAAATTGATTTTCTTCAAACGCTTCTATATATTTTTCATTGATTGGCATTGGGTAAATATACTATTTATCGATCAACTTAATAACCAGGAAGTCAAGTTTTTAAAACTTGACTTCCTGGTTATTAAGTTATTGCATTACTGCTTCGTGTGTAATATTTGTATTGTATAATTTAGATACTGGACAATTGGTTTTTGCATCCGCCACTGCTGCATCAAACTGCTCTTTACTAATCCCAGGTATTTTAGCAGAAACGGTTAAACGAGATTCGGAAATAGCACCGTCGGTTAATGTAATATCGCATTTGGTTTGTATTTCATCGGCGGTAAATCCTGCGGCATTTAATATAAAGCTCAACTTCATAGTAAAGCAACCTGCATGGGCGGCAGCCAATAACTCTTCTGGATTTGTACCTGTTTCTTCAGCAAACCTGGTATTAAAAGAATAAGGCACTTTATTCATTACTGCACTTTGTGTGCTAAGGGTTCCTTTACCTTCTTTTCCGGTTCCGTTCCAAACGGCTGTTGCGTTGCGTGTCATAATTTATTTTTAAAAGTTTGTTGATATATTTTTTCATTAAAGCCTACCAGTAACGTTTTGTTATTTTCAATTACAGGCCGCTTAATTATACTTGTGCATTGCTGCATTAATTGTATGGCGGAGTTTTGACTAGTAATTTTTTCTTTTTCTACCGCTTCTAATTCCCGCCAGGTTGTACTTTTTTTATTAAGTAATAATTCCCAACTTATTATACTACACCAACTTGCCAGTTTTTTTTCTGTTATGCCCAGCTTTTTGTAATCATGAAAATTCACTTCAATTTTATTTTGACTAAACCAAAGTAAAGCCTTTTTTATTGTATCACAATTTGCAATTCCATATATTGTTATCATATTAATAAGCAGGCTGTACAGGTTTGGTTTTCATAATAGCTTCAATATTTTCCAATATTTCAGGAGTCAACCTGGCATATACTTCCAGCGCTTTTAAATTATCAAGCAACTGTTCTTTTTTAGTAGCGCCTAAAATAGCGGTACTTACATTTTGGTTTTTAATACACCAGGCAATGCTTAAAGCTGCAGTGGTAGTACCTAATGTAGTTGCCAGTTCAGCTAATTTTTTAACTTTTTTTGTTTTTTCATCCATTACCCACTGGTCTTTCAGCCAATCGAAACCTTCTAAGGCAAACCGGCTATCAGGAGGGATGCCATTATTATATTTTCCGCTTAATAATCCTGAAGCCAACGGGCTCCAGATGGTAGTTCCCAACCCTACATTTTTATAAATTTCCTGGAATTCTTTTTCGACTTTTTCCCTTTCAAATAAGTTGTATTGGGGTTGCTCCATTGTAGGCCCGATTAAACGGTAATGTTGTGATACCCGGTGCGCTTCCATAATTTCTACACCGCTCCATTCGCTGGTACCCCAATATAATACTTTACCCTGTTGTATTAAGTGGTTCATGGCCCATACTGTTTCTTCAATAGGTGTTTGCTTATCGGGCCTGTGACAAAAAAACATATCCAGGTAATCTACCTGCAGGCGTTGCAAGGCTTCGTGGCAGGCTTCCATTAAATGTTTGCGGCTGTTACCGGTCTGGTTAGGTTTGTTGGCTTTTCCCCTCCATCCAAAAAAAAAGCCTTGCTGCTAACGGTATAGCTTGTACGATCCCAATTTTTATTTTTTAATACCCTGCCCATCATTTTTTCACTTTCGCCTGCGGCATACACTTCTGCATTATCAAAAAAATTGATACCATTATCATATGCAATACCCATTAATTCATCTGCCAGTTTATCATTTACCTGTTTGCTAAAGCTTACCCAGCTTCCAAAAGATAACAGGCTTACCTGCAAGCCTGATTTTCCGAGACGGCGATATTCCATAATATTATTTTTAAGAGTACAAATTTATGCAAGTCCCAGATAAGAAATTTGCATATTCTGTCAGGAACTTTATAATTGTTATTTCTAATTTACAGGAAAATCTGCGGCAGGCACTTTAATATAGCTATTTGTTATATTCTTTATTATTTTATCTGTAAAATCCTGGTTAGTTTCAAATCCTACACCATCTATGATATGAGTTTTTGTACGTATCTGTACTTTTTTATCTGTATAAAATTGATAGGTAGGGCGATACCTGTCCCAATATAATTCACTGCAATAAAGAGTATCACCATTTGTTAACCCGATAAAACGGACACTATCCCTTAAAAATATTTTACTTTCGCTTTCATTATATTTTGCATATAAAGCATCTAATGTACTTTCTACCTTACCGGTATCAATAAAAAAATCTACATGAATTTTTTTAGGAAATTCTACATATGCGATAGTATCTTTTACACGGTACATCAATGGAGAGGTAAGTTTGGCTTTGGCTTTACCGCTTATTGTATAAATGATATTTACATTTTTTCCTTCTTCCACACCAGGTTTCCTGGCTGTTAAATTTTTTACTTCTGCTTCGTCAGCTTCGCAGCCAGTAAATAAAATTAAAACACTAAACATTATATTAAGTAAAATAATAACCCGGCAAATGGCAGATGTAAAAATAAGACCGTGGTAATTATTACGCAATGTACTGATGTTGTAAATTAAATATTAATTGTATTTAGGTTTTCTAAACCAATGGGCATTCATAGATAAACCTACATTAAATCTTACAATACCTTCCTGCAAATTGGTATTTTTATTGCCTCTGCCGCCTATTTCCAAAGCTGTATTCAGCAATACATATTCTCCGGCATAACTAAGGCGTTGTAAAGAAGTAAGCGGCATCCCTGTTCCTACTGTAAAGCCATATCCCGGCCTGTTGGTATTATTTACTTTAATATGGTCAGGGCCATAAAACAAACCAGCCCTGTATTTTACAAAACTAAAATATTTCCTGCTGGCTGTATTTTCTTTAGCAGGATAGTATTGGGCCCCTGCTTTTACTGTAAAACTATTTTGTACTTCATCAGCTGTATTAAAAAATCTATAGTTATTCCATTGAGTTGTTTCATAATCCATGCCTATGAGCCAGTTTTTATTGGTAAATGTAAAACCAACACCAAAATTAGACGGGTATTCAACGGTTCCTTTAATATCTTTTTGTTCGTAAATACTGTCAATTTTAAATGTACCTCCGCCACTAATATAGGTAAAGGTTTCTCTTATGTCATCTCTTTTTGCTTTTAATGTTTGTGGTAAACTACCGTATGCGCCTATACGTAGTATAGAGCTTTCATTAATTTTTATGTCATATTGTAATGCCCCATTTACAAATACACCGCCAAAATGAGATTGTGTTGCCGAATTGGATTTGTAATATGCTATAGTATCACTGATGAAAGAGCGGCGTGTGCTAAAATTCTTATTACCAAACATGTACCCTACATTAAAACCAAGGCTCAAATTTTTTATTTTAAGGCCGGTTCCTACAAATACCTGGTTAAGGCCACCGCTTCCTTCATACAGTGTATTAATACTGTCTATTCCCGGAAGGCGTTCATTTTTTTCTATTTTATAATTTATTTTAGATATTGGGCGTAATCCAAAGCTTACTCCCCAGGATTTATTTTTCTTTATCATTTTTTGAGAAGCGACAGGAAAGCCCAGCTGCAGGTAAGAAAATATGGCATTGGTTGCAGTAAATTTTTTAGCAGGATCAAGGCTTTTTAAAGTCCGGATATCCACTTCTGTTCCAATATCAAATATGGTATTAGTTATTTTGCCTAAGGATGCCGGATTTACAAAATTAATGCTTTGAAAATCGGAGTAGCCTGCAGAAATACCCCCCATACCACGGGCAGTTATATTTTGATTAGGGGATAAATCGCCCAACCCGTACCGGGAATAAGGCGAGTTTTCCTGTGCAGAAACTATAGTACAAAAAAGCATGGAAGATAATAGTCCAATCCACATTTTTTTATTAGCAGTTATTAAGTTCGCTGAGTGCATACAATCCTTTATATAAAAAATTAGAGTCCGCAAATATCTTCTTTTTAAACCTATAAGCAAAATGCATGGTATCACCTCCGGTTAAAACCACGTTAAAGTTGTTGTATTTTTGCTCATAAGCTTCTATAAAACCCTGAATTTCATAGCTCATTCCTGCTAAAACACCACTTTGAATATTTGTTTTGGTATCATATCCTAATAAAGGGAAATTCCAGTCTTTTTCTATTAATGGCAGTTTTGCAGTGAACATTTGCAAAGATTTAAAACGCATTTCCATTCCGGGAGATATACTTCCACCTATAAACTGGTGATACTGGTTAATAAAATTATAAGTAATGCAACTCCCCAAAGCAATAATTAAATTATTTGTTTTAGGATAAAAGTGAACAGCTGCTGCTGAAAGTGCAAGTCTGTCGGTGCCAATTGTTTCGGGTTTTCCTACAGGAGTGGTAAAATTAACTTTAGTAAGATGAGATAATTTATGAAACTTAGAATGATGACTTAAAATTCCTTCAATGGCTGCGTTATGATTGATTACTGAAGAAAGTATAGTTTTTTGAGGTTGATAAACAGCAATTAAATTTTCTATTGTAGCTACATCATCATCAGTCAGCTTTATTTCTTTTTCAAAATCATCATCATTAAACAAGCCGGCTTTTAAACGGGTATTGCCAAAATCGAAACAAAGCGTTTTTTGCATAGTAATTAGTTTGGGGTTTAGAGTTTGCAGTTTATGGCTTAGGGCTTATTTCAATTAAAAACCTTAAACCCCAAACTTTAAACTAATTATAAATCAAAGCCATTTAAATTTTTAAAATGCCCGTTTAATTGAACACGTGCTTTAAGATTTTCTACTTCAGTCATTACGGATAATATCCTTTTTATATGGCGCTTGAGATATTCCTGCCGTTGTAATTCATGCATTAGCTCCAGCAGTTCGTACTCTTCTAATAAAGATAATCCTATATGATGTGCCATATCATAGCTTCTCAATTCCTGGTCGCTTTTTTTAAAATCTTTTTTAATATTGAGTATTTTATGCAATGTGTGCATTGCAGTAACTACGTGCTGCATGATTGCCTGGCTGCTGGTATCGATATTGGCAGGATAATTTACGATGCTGCCACTGTATAATTTGTCTGGTATTTCTTTAACGATTTCCAAAATACGAAACACTTTTATACCTTTTGTTTTTACATCCATTTTTCCGTCTTCATACTCCTGGCTTATTTCTGTAAGTTCTACCAAAGTACCCATTTCCATTAATTTTCCTTCTACCACGGCAGGAATGCCAAAAGGCTTATTTGATGCCTTACAATCTTTAATTAGTTGTTTATACCGGGGTTCGAAAATATGCAGGTTTAAATTTTCACCGGGGTAGACTACAATTTCCAAAGGAAAATAGGGATGAAATTAGTCATTAATTAAGTTGGATTATATTATTGTTTTTGTTTAAGTCTCTAAGGTACATATATTTTAAAAACGTATACCAGGCATTGGTTTTAGCAATAAAATAACCTTCCCAGCCATCTAAAAATCCAAGGCGCAAAATATAATGTACAAAAAATGTAAAGGCAGGTGAAAAAATCAGTTTAAAGTAATTGGCTTTCTTTTTTTGAAGATGATACTTTTTTGCATTCAATTTTGCATAATTAATCGTTTTGCCAATATATTCTTCCAGGCTATGTACAGTATAATGAATTAAACTTCCCGGGAGCTTTAATTTTTTTACCGGCTCAAAAAAAGTCAAAGATTCATGTACGTAAGCATCATCCCATTTTGCAGCCTTTCGGTTAAAAATACGGATTTGCTGGTCACTGCCCCAGTTACCAAATCTTATAATTTTCCCGCAAAAAACATTCTTACGTTTCAGGGAATAAATTTCATTGCTGTTATTTAAGGGAAGATGTATAATAGCAGCTTTTAAAGCTTCATTAATACTTTCATCTGCATCAAGGCTAAGTATCCAGTCATGCTTTGCCGCTTCAATGCCTTTGTTTTTATTATTTCCAAATCCATCCCAGGTTGTTTCTATAATGGTAGTATTAAATTGCCTGCAAACAGATAAAGTAGCATCAGTGCTGCCGCTGTCTACAATAATAATCTCATTAGCAATACCTTGCAGGCTTAACAATGTTTTGCCAATTATATGAGCTTCATTTTTTGTTATAATTACCACCGATAAAGGCATATCTGGTATAAATTTTTTATTAACCTTTTGCAAAGAAACAATAATATTTTTATCTATTTAATTTATTAAGCAGCTTAGTTTTTATTTATTAATTTGCCGATATGTGGCAACAACAAATACAAGAAATACTAAGCGGCAATATTAAAACATTGGCCCGTTGCATTTCTTTGGTAGAGAATGAAGCAGAAGGTTTTGAAAATTTGTTGCAACAGCTTCCGGCAAAACTTACTCCTGTTATTGGAATTACCGGCCCCCCGGGAGCTGGTAAGAGCACATTAGTAGATGCTTTGATTGATGCAATGATTGGCTCAGGTAAAAAAGTAGGGGTATTATGTGTTGATCCTTCCTCACCATTTAACCTGGGAGCTTTGCTGGGTGACAGAATTAGAATGAGTGACTGGTATAACAATGAAAATGTATACATCAGGTCTTTAGCCACGAGAGGCTCTTTGGGAGGGCTGCACCCAAAAATTATCGAGATTAGTGATATAATGAAAATAGCCGGGTTTGATTATATTATTATTGAAACAGTAGGGGTAGGGCAAAGTGAGGTGGAGATAGCAGGCCTGGCAGATTGCACTGTAGTAGTAGTGGTTCCTGAAGCCGGAGACGAAGTACAAACGATGAAAGCCGGTTTGATGGAAGTGGCTGATATTTTTGTTGTAAACAAAGCAGACAGGCCCGAAGCTGATGTATTTGTAAGAAATTTAAACTTAATGTTGGCCCCTGCCTTTAATAAAAACGAAATAATTCCTGTTATTAAAACTATCGCCATAAAAAAAAGGTATCGATGAGCTTCTGAATGCAATTGACAAAAAATTAAAAGCCCTGCAAAAGAACGATAAACGCTTTTGGCTCCTGGCAGAAAAAGCTTACCATCTTATACAAAATAAAAAATGATACCCGTTAATAAAATTTTTATTGAAGGAAGAAATTGAAAGCCTGGTAAAGGCCCAAGAATTTAATCTTTACCGGTTTATCTCAAAAAAATGAATTGCTAACGATATATTCTATTATTGATATATTCATTTTTTTAAAACCAGAAGTAATTATACAATGACTATTATTGCTGTTGCGTGGCCTTTTCATTTCTCCACCAACGATAACCGATCACTGCCATGATTATTAAAGGAGTAAACATCAAATAAAGTATACCCTGGTTTAAACCTTTGGCCGGTTTTTCACCTATCTGCAGCGCTGTTTTAGTACACATGGAGCACTGGGCAACGCTTACCTGAACAGAGCACATTAAAAATAAAATAAAGAATATGGTAATAACCTTTTTCATATAGAATACAAATTTACAACAGATATTCTGATTACAATACCATTAATAAAAATTGGTTAAGATAATAATTAGTCAAAACGCAATAATTTTACTTATACAAAAAGTGACTCATTTACTTACTAATATTGTAAAATGAAAAAAATTTTATTAGATATGCACAGGCTGGGAAAGAACCATTTTAACGGCTTGTATATTTATTCATATCATTTAGGTAAAAGCTTATACAAGCTACATCCAGAAAATATAGATTTGCATTATTATCTTCCTGGTAAGTTTTTTGATTTTTTTGGCAATGGAGTTAGGTATATTTCACAAAAATCAATTGATAAATTTTTCCACCGTAAAGCAATAGGATTTGACATATGGCATAGCACTACCACCCTTTCATGGTACATGCCAGTTGATAAAAAAACAAAATTTATATTTACGATACATGATATCAATTTTATTATTGAAAATCCTGAAAAAAGTAAAAAAGCAATGCCCATTATCTGAAATTAATACAAAAGCGTATAAACCGTGCTGATCATATCATTGCAATATCTGAATTCGCCCTTGCACAGGCTAAACAATATTTGAATTTAGGCAATAAACCTGTTTCAATTATTTATCCCGGTTGTAGCTTTTTAACGGATCCCCCGAAAGAAGATGCCCCATTATATATTCCCAAAAACCCTTTTTTGTTTTCGATAGGCTTAATTCAAAAAAGGAAAAATTTTCATGTAATAATACCTCTTTTAAAAGACAACAATTATGAATATATTATTGCAGGAATAGATTCTTTTGATTACAAAGATACCATTATTGCAGAGGCTGAAAAGCATGGAGTTTTAGACCGCATAACTTTTACCGGCGCCATAGCAGAAGGCCAAAAAACCTGGTATTACAAGCATTGCAGCGCATTTATGTTTCCTTCTTTTGCAGAAGGGTTTGGCCTGCCTGTAGTAGAAGCCATGTATTATGGCAAACCTGTTTTTATAAGCAAAGAAACGAGCCTGCCAGAAGTAGGGGGTAAAGCTGCTTACTATTTTGATAGCTTTGATGAAACTGCGATGAGACAAGTTTTTTTGAGGGTATGCAAAATTACGAGTCAACAAATCCTCAAGAAAAATAAAACAACAAGCGTCTAAGTTCAGCTATGATAATGCTGCAAATAAAATTTTAGCCATTTACGAATCTTTATAAAAAATGCAACCCCTTATTTCTATTGTTCTTTGTACTTATAATGGAGAATTGTTTGTAAAAGAACAATTAGTATCTCTGTTAGAACAACCTTATTGCAATATAGAAATAATTATTTCTGATGATGCTTCTACCGATAGCACTCCTCAAATTTTAAAGCAATATGAAAATATTGAAAATATAAAAATATTTTATGGTAATAAAAATAGCGGTATTACAAATAATATATCATTTGGATTAAAACAATGTAAAGGCGAATTTATTGCACTAAGCGACCAGGATGATATTTGGAAACCGGAAAAAATTCAATTGATGTTTGACAATATCAAAGATGATATTTTAATTTATTCTGATAGCGAACTGATTAATGAGGATGCGCAACCTATGCATAAAAAATTATCGCAATTACGCAATATGCATATCGGAAACAATGTATTGGGCTTTGCATTTAATAATTGCACCTGGGGCCATGCAATCTTATTTAAATCTTCATTGCTTACAAAAATTCTTCCCATACCATATAATGTACCGCATGATAGCTGGATAGGGTTTATAGCTGCTGCTGAAAAGCGGATAAATTTTTTAGACATTCCATTGACCCTTTACCGGCAACATGAGCATACATTTACATCCACTTTGCCTACCAAGCCATATAAATCAGATAAATATGCTAAACAAGAAGATTATTTAAAAAGACTGAATTGGCTTAAAGCATTATCAGAATACCATAATAATCCAAAGAAGAACGAGTATCAGAAATTATTTTTACTGTTTAGTAAAAAAGAAGAAAAAAAATTTGTCTTTAAACTTTTCTTTTTTATAATGAAATATTTCCATTCATTATTTGCTTTTTCAAAAAAGAAAAAGATTAGCAAAATTAATGAGGCCAGAAAATTATGCAGAGGAATTAAAATAGTTAACTAATAATAACGTGTTGTGCTATTAAAAACTCAAAGCATGTTTGATTTGAGCTAATTTTTTTCCATTTAAATGGTTAATCCAATGCAAAATCGACATGGAAGACAGTTTTGAAGCCAATCTTACAGCCAAACCCTCATAAGATTTTGCATAATTACGTTTCAAATTGAATTGATCGCACATTTGTGCAAAAAATGTTTCAACCATTTGTCTTTTCGATTTGTACTTTTTAGGATATTTTTTGTAATCATGTTGATTGTTCCTAAAAGGTACTTTTAATGTTACTTTATACTGTTCAAATAAATCCATTTGTAAGGTCTTTGATATATAGGCCCTATCGCCAAGCATCTTCTTTTCTGTTGGCAAATTTTACCTGTTTCAGGAAATTAATATCATGTGCACTCGCTTTTGTAATACCACTTTGTTGAACTACTCCATTATCAAAAAATATGACATGTAGTTTGTAACCAATAAACCAGCCTTTGTTAACAGCACTCCACCCTTTGGCCGGAGCCGTTTCATATGATTTTCGGAATGATTTGAACCTTTTTCTCTTGCCATTTTACAACAGGAACAGGAATGCTGTCTACAATCATTGCCTGGCTTTGATTTGCAAGCTTAGACGATATATGTTCCTGCACCTCAATGATGAATGGTGCCAGCCGTTTTCTTCTTCTATTAAAACGGCTTCGATCTATTAAATTCGGAAAGTATGAAGCATAATCTTTTTTAATTTACTCCATAACAAATTTTCAGAATCAATACTTAATGCCTCCATACAACAAGCCAATGAAACGATTTCCAGGTCATTCATTTTGGGGCGCACAGGATAAACCTGAAAATTTGTTTTATAACCCGTTTCATTTTTAAAAAGATCTTTGCAAATGCCGTAGAATTTGCTGAAATTTGTTCGGATGTTGTGCATATTGTTTAGAAAGTTTAGTCACTTACCTAGACAACTTCACAACATCTTTTTATTCAAATTAGTACAACTTTATTTATTAACATTTGTTAATAGCACAACACGTTAATAATAATTTAATGGGTTTTAGTAAGAATTGCAGTAACCCAATTTTTTAAGTGATATTTTTGTTTTACCGTATCCGGGATTTTCTTATAAGGTGTTTCAAAAAATTGTTTAGGAATACTGATATTAGTTTCGTCAATGATTAAAATATTATTTTCATCGTAAAAATCATAATCCCTGATTACTTTGCTGTTTGTAATTAATTTTTTATTTAATCCCAATGCTTCAAAGGGTCTGAATGTTAATCCATTTTGATTACTGGTTTGTATTTCAAGCAATACATTACAAAACGCTACTTCACCTAACATTTCCCGGTAATCTATAATATTTTCAAACCTTTCGATATACTTACTATTAACAGGCTTTCCACTGCGGCATCTTATTTTATAGGATACCCGCAATTCTTCGAGGCGTTGAGCAACTTTTTCTAAAAGGAATTTTCTTTTATCGTAAGAACTTAGATTGTATACTTCATATTTTATCTCTCCGGGAGAATTTTCAAAAAAATAAAAATTTGGCAAGAAAACAAACCCGTATTTCTCACAATCATGTGAGTCGAAGCTGAATATTTTATCAAAAAAATGACGTATATCAAGTTTACGTGAAAAAAATGCTACTGTATCCCAGTAATAAGCTACAAAATAATTTGCTTTTTCTCTTAATAATAATAAATTGGTATCAGATAAAAAATCAGGCCTTATAATGATTATTGTTTCATATTTTTCTGACAGTTTACTTATCCGTCCACTTACAAGCTTTTGGTAATGTACTTTTTTTAAATTTTTTTTCAATATTAATTTAGAAAAAAAATTAGCTGCCCGGTGCAAAAAATTCCGGTACTTAAATTTATCCTTACAATCTTCTATATTGAAGAAATCGACCTGGTAATTTGTATAACTTTTAAACCCGTCATGTATAACTTTTACAATGCCAACACTGTCAGGCGCTACAAATAGTAAGTTATTCATATACTGTGTTTATTCCGGCTTGTGTCACTTATGTTTCATAAAGGCATATTCACAAGCTTATTATGATGCTTCGGATACCATTGATTTTTGTACTCTTTTTCTTTCTTCTTCATTTAAAATCACTTTACGCATGCGTATATTCTTTGGCGTTACTTCAATACATTCATCCTGCTGGATATACTCCATGCATTCTTCCAAAGTCATTAACGTTTTTGGGGCTATACGGCTGGCATCATCACTGCCGCTGGCACGGTGATTGGTTAATTTTTTAGGTTCTGTAGCATTTACCACTAAATCTCCTGGCTTGATGTGCTCTGCAATCACTTGCCCTATATACACTTCTTCTCCCGGATCTACAAAAAACTTACCCCTGTCCTGCAATTTATCAATAGAATAACCTGTGGTTTTTTCTGTATTTTTAGAAAGCAACACACCGTTATTTCGACCGGGAATAGGTCCTTTCCAGGGCCTGTATTCAATAAGGCGGTGGGCCATTACAGCTTCGCCGGCAGTATTGGTCAGCATATTGCTACGCAAGCCAATTAATCCACGGGAAGGTATTTCAAACTCCAGGTGCTGCATTTCCCCTTTGCTTTCCATGATCAATAACTCACCTTTGCGCTGTGTAACCAAATCAATTACTTTACCACTAAATTCCTGTGGCACATCTACCACCAGGTTTTCAAAAGGTTCACATTTTTTACCGTCAATTTGCTTTACTAAAACCTGCGGCTGACCTACAGTTAATTCATATCCTTCCCTGCGCATGGTTTCTATCAATATTCCCAAATGCAAAATGCCACGGCCATATACTAAAAAGCTGTCTGCGCCGTCTGTATCTTCTACCCGTAAGGCTAAGTTTTTTTCAGTTTCCTTCATCAGCCTGTCCCTCAAATGCCTTGAAGTAACAAATTTTCCATCCCGGCCAAAAAATGGCGAGTTGTTAATGCTGAAAAGCATGCTCATTGTAGGCTCATCCACGCTTATTACCGGTAATGCTTCAGGAAATTCAGCATCACAAATGGTATCACCTATGTTAAATTCTTCCAGCCCCACGATAGCACAGATATCGCCTGCGCTTACTTCGGTAACTTTCTTTTTACCTAATGCTTCAAATACATATAATTCTTTGATTTTGGATTTTTTTATTGCACCATCTGCCTGCACCAAAGCAATGGGCTGGGCTTCTTTTATTACACCACGGGCTACTTTACCAACTGCAATCCTGCCTAAGAATGAAGAATAATCGAGTGAAGTGATCTGCATTTGCAAAGTACCTTCATTTACTTTTGGTTCCGGCACAAATTCTAAAACCGCATCTAATAAAGGAAAGATATTCTCTGTGGGTGTTACTGATGTATTCATCCAACCCTGCTTGCTGCTGCCATAAATAGTTGGAAAATTCAATTGGTCTTCAGTAGCATCCAGGTTAAAGAATAATTCAAATACTGCATCATGCACTTCATCAGGACGGCAGTTTTCTTTATCTACTTTATTAATTACCACAATCGGGCGTAAGCCTAACTGTAAAGCTTTTTGCAATACAAAACGTGTTTGCGGCATCGGCCCTTCAAAAGCATCTACCAGTAATAAAACACCATCAGCCATTTTTAACACACGCTCTACTTCACCGCCAAAATCACTATGCCCCGGGGTATCTATCACATTAATTTTAGTTCCTTTATAAGTTACTGAGATGTTTTTACTGAATATGGTGATTCCACGCTCTCTTTCCAGGTCGTTATTATCCATTATCAGTTCACCTGTTTCCTGGTTGTCACGAAAAATATTGGTGCTATGTAAAATCTTATCTACCAGGGTAGTTTTACCATGATCTACGTGGGCAATAATTGCAATGTTTCTTATGTTCATTTTTGTAAAAGTTAATATGTTGAAACGCTGATAACGGAAAAATTATTATCCACCCCAATATTCCAACTGATTTTTCGAGGCGCAAAGGTACGTTAATTAAGCCGTATAGCAACATTAAATATGCATTAATTCAACTATATCTGATTTATGAAGATTATGCCTGTTTGTCATTAGAATGTCAGTTTCCTTTTCCCGTAAACCCTTTTCCCGATAGGGTAATTATTACTACCGGAATGTATGTCATATTTGCAAAAATTCTACAAGAATTATTCTTTACCGAATGATGATAAATATCATTTGCCATTAAGCGACTTTTGCAAATTAATTAAGAAAATGAGAAAAATATATGTCAGCCTTTTTGCATTAATAGCTGCCACTGGTTTACTGGCACAAGATACTGTTACCGCTACAAAACAATTAGAGGAAGTAATAATTACCGGTCAATATAAACCACAATCTTTAAAGAATTCTGTATACCAGTTACGTGTAATAAATAATGAACGCATCAGGCTGCGGGGTGCTAATAATATACAGCAGGTATTGAGCAATGAATTAGGATTTCGCTTTTCCAACGATAATACACTGGGTACTGCTGATGTACAATTAATGGGAATGAGCGGCCGTAATGTAAAAATTTTATTAGACGGTGTACCCATGACTGACAGGGGTGATACCCGGGAAAGCCTTAACCAGGTGGATATTAATACTATTGATCGTATTGAAATTGTAGATGGACCAATGTCCGTATCTTATGGATCAGATGCATTGGCTGGTGTGATTAATATTATTACAAAAAAAGAAAGTAAAGAAAACTGGACAGTGAATGCAAAAGTGCAGGAAGAAACAGCAGGCAGCGAATATTATCCTTTTAATTACCAGGGGCTTCACCAGCAATCATTAAATATTGGCTGGCACAAAAATAAGTGGGGTATTAATGCCGGTGTTTCCCATATAGATTTTAACGGCTTTGGCGGAGATGCTTATGGCAGGGCAAAAAGCTGGAAACCTAAGGAACAATGGTTGGGAAACATAAAACTAAATTTTAGTACTGGTAACTTTAAAGTTTATTACAGGCTTGATGGGTTAGATGAAACCATTACCGGCAAAGGAGCAATTAATTTAAATATTTTCAGGGCCAAAGACCAGCAATTTATTACTAACCGGTATATGCACCAGTTGCAAAGTGAATGGCGGATTAATAAAGATTTGCAACTAAACAATATACTCTCTTACACGAATTATAAGCGTACAACAAAAACTACGGAGCATAATTTTGAAACAAACACAGATAAATTAACTACTGAGGCAGGTGAACAAGATACAGCCATATTTAATACTGCCGTTTTTCGTACTACGCTGCAATATACTTTATCAGATAAAATAAGCCTGCAGCCTGGCATTGATATTAATTATGAAGCTGCCCGGGGCCAACGCATTATAGGTAACCCTTCTATCGCAGATTATGCATTTTTTATATCTTCAGAAATAAAACCTGTTGCTGCAATCAATATAAGACCGGGGTTAAGGTTTATCAAAAATTCTGTATACAACGCTCCTCCTGTAATTCCGTCTATTAATACAAAATTCATTTTAAATGAAGAGATTGATTTGCGTATCGCTTATGCGTATGGCTTCCGCTCTCCGGCATTACGTGAATTGTATTTTGATTTCCAGGATGCCAATCATAACATTGTTGGCAATTCGGATCTTAAAGCTGAAAATTCAAACAGCTTTACAGGATCATTAAGCTGGGCAAAGATAAATTCCAAAAAAATCCGCATTACTTCTACATTAAGCGGTTTTTATAATAAATTTAATAACCTGATCAACTATGCCAATAGTATTAATAATCCATCGCAATTTACATTGGTTAACATAGACAAATTTAAAACTGCCGGTACTACAATAGAAAATAGTATTACCTGGAAAAATTTGCAGGCCAGCGCAGGGTTCTCTTATATTGGGCGCTACAATAGCTTTGCCGGGGACGAGCAATATAAAAACGAAAATTTACCTGCTTTTGTATGGTCGCCTGAAATTAATTCCACCATTATTTATAGTTGCAAAAGATAGCTACGAGCTTTAGTCTGTTTTATAAATACACAGGCAAAGGCCGGGCTATCAATTAGCAACGATTGATAGCAAAGAAGTGGTACAATTAACTAATATAGAAGATTTAAGCTGGGTTGATTTTACCATCACAAAAATATATTTACACATTTCATTTTATCCGGGGGCATAAAAAATATATTTAATGTAAACAACCTTTCCAATACGGGTATATCCGCAGGAGGCATTCATAATTCTGTCGGCGCAGTTCCGGTGAGTTATGGCCGCTCCTGTTTTTTATCGCTAACCTTTCAATGGAATAAAAAATAAGACGTAAACAATATATTAATTAATCAATACAATTAGAAACAATGATTCAATTTAAAAAAACAGGCCTGCTAATAATGACGACAGCTGTGCTGTTTGCCTGTAAAAAAGAAGATGTAGATCCTATTATAATTATAGCGCCTTCCACCGGATCTGAGTTACAGTTAAGCGGGTTGGTGGGTAATGAACCCGGAAGCAGTGCAGGTAATTCTGTATTTGTTGATTTTAGCACAGATGTGCAAACAGCTGTAGAAAGGAAAAGCTGGGATCTTGGATTTTACACCGGCACGGATTTTAGGGTGATATTAAACAATACTACCTCTGCCACAGCAAAAGGTTTATCTAAAAATGACCTGGCTGCAGTAAATATTGCAGATACTACCGGGTTTAATAACCTGGCATTAGGATTTGAAGCAGCATCAATGTTGCTGGTAGATAATGTGCACGGGGATCTTACAAAAACTGTTATTGCTTCTGTATCTTCTATTGATGCAGATAATAAGGTATATATTATCAACCGTGGCACAGGTGGTGGTACACCAGCCCGGGACTGGTATAAAATACGCATATTGCGCAATACCAATGGAGGATATAAATTGCAATATGCCAAACTTGCTGCTGCTGCCTTTGCTACAATTGATGTTGCAAAAGATGCAGACTATAATTTTAAATACGTGTCATTTGATAATGGTGTAGTTAACGGGGAACCGGTAAAAACCAAGTGGGACATCAAATGGTCTTATACCATGTTTGAAACGGCTTTGGATCCAAACACGATGATACCTTACGCTTCATCCGATTTTATATCTATTAATACAAAAGCCGGAGTTACTGCAGCAGAAGTATTAGCAAGCAATAATGTTAGTTATGAAAATTTTTCAAAAGCTGATGCAAATAATATAACCTTTAGTAATACAGTTGATATAATAAGTACAAAATGGAGAACAGCTTCTATGAATCCGGGAGCTTCTAAAGTAAAAGCAGACAGGTTTTATGTAATAAAAGATCCTTCAGGAAATATATATAAATTAAAATTTTTAAGTTTTCACAATGACGAAGGCGGAACAAGGGGTAAACCACAGCTGAAATATAAATTATTACAATAAATTATTAACTATGAGGATTAAAAAGCCGCTCATTTTTTTGAACGGCTTTTTTATTACTATAATATTATTAATGAGTATAGTAATTTCTATACCTATAAAAAACCACATAGAAAATAACTATAAAGTTAGCGGGAAAGCTTCCATTTAATTACCTCTTCTACCTCACCAATACGTTTAAACCCTGCCTTTTGAAGGACTCTTTGAGAGCCGAAATTATCAACCGGGGTATCAGCGATAACAGCAAGTAAGTCGTTATTTTGGAACAACCATTTTACAAAAGAATTTAACGCTTCGGTTGCATAGCCTTGCTTCTCAAACTTCTTATCAATAAAATATCCAATCATTACCTCACCATTTGCATCTGGCAATCCTGTTCCGCCGATACCGCCGATGGTTAGTTTTTGTTGCTCATCCACGATCAGCCAATGGGTATACCATTCATAAAAAGCTACATTCTTTTTTATCATTGGCGCTATATGACTGTTAAGCGCTTCAGCAAGCTCATTTAAGAAATTTTCATCAGCATTTAGCTCAAAAGTTGATAGAAAAAGCCCAATAGATTTTTCGAGATTATTTCTATTATTCGATAAAGCAATTACTTGCTCGTATGACAAAGCCCAAAGGCTTAGCCTGTCAGATTTTATTATAAACATTGAAATTAAATTATTAAGGTTTAGAAAAATACAAATACTTTACAAGAGTGTCTTGTAAAGGGAAACCTTAAGCAATACCAGGCATATTACATAAAAAAGAAAGTAACAGAGGCGTTTATTTTATAATATAAAAGTAGTACTTATTTTTCTTTAAAACAATAAGTACCATAATAAGATTAGCTAACGCTTGTATAATTTTACTAATTTTAGGAACAATTTCGTTTTAAAAAATGTTCCTTAATGGTATGCCGGAAAAGTGATTACGGCCCCGCCTTCGGACGGGGTTGGCAGCACCGAAGATGGCATCCAACTAAAAAAATTATGCCTTTTCAATTACAATCTCCATATAAACCCGCAGGTGATCAGCCTGATGCCATACAAAAACTTACCGAAGGTATTTTAGAAGGGGAACGATACCAAACGCTACTAGGCGTAACCGGTAGTGGCAAAACTTTTACCATGGCCAATGTTATTCAAAATGTGCAAAAGCCGACATTGGTATTGACGCACAATAAAACATTGGTGGCGCAATTGTATGGCGAATTCAAACAGTTTTTTCCTGATAATGCAGTAGGGTATTTTGTAAGCTATTACGATTATTACCAGCCGGAAGCGTATATGCCCGTTAGTGATACGTACATAGAAAAAGATTTAAGTATTAATGAAGAACTGGATAAGCTGAGGTTGCAGGCTACCGCACAATTATTAAGCGGCCGCAGGGATATTATTGTAGTGGCCAGTGTAAGCTGTATTTATGGTATGGGCAACCCTACTGATTATGAAAATGGCATTATCCGCATCCAAACCGGGCAGGTTATTTCCCGGCAGGGATTTTTACACTCTTTAGTAAACTCTTTATACAACAGGAGCCAGGAGGAATTTAAACGGGGCACTTTCCGGGTAAAAGGAGATACGGTAGATATCAATTTACCTTACGTGGATTTTGGCTACCGGATTACTTTTTTTGGAGATGAAATAGAAAGTATAGAAACATTGGAACTTGGCAGCAACAAAAGAATTGGTTTGGTTGATAATGCTGCTATTTTTCCGGCTACCTTATACGTAGCGCCTAAAGAGGCATTGCTGCAGGTAATCCATGATATACAGGATGAGTGCCATGCACAGGTGGAATATTACAAAAGTGTAGGTAAATATATTGAAGCACAGCGTATAAGCGAAAGGGTTAATTATGATCTGGAGATGATAAGAGAGCTTGGCTATTGCAATGGTATTGAAAATTATTCAAGATTTTTTGACAGGCGCATGCCTGGGACAAGGCCGTTTTGCCTGTTGGATTATTTTCCAAAAGATTTTTTATGCATTATTGATGAAAGCCATCAAACCGTACCACAGGTGAGTGGAATGTATGGTGGTGACAGGAGCAGGAAACTGGTATTGGTAGATTATGGATTCCGCCTGCCATCCGCTTTAGACAACAGGCCGCTTAATTTTCACGAGTTTGAAACATTGACCAATCAAACTGTGTTTGTATCGGCTACACCTGGAGATTATGAGCTGGAAAAATGTGGCGGTGTAGTGGTGGAGCAGGTAGTAAGGCCAACAGGCTTATTGGATCCGCCAATCGAAATAAGGCCTTCGCTTAACCAGATTGACGATTTGCTGGATGAAATTGATAAACGTATTACGAAAGGGGACCGGGTGCTGGTAACCACGCTTACCAAGCGTATGGCCGAAGAAATGGACAAATACCTGCACCGCATCAATATAAAAAGCAAATATATTCACAGCGAGGTAGATGCGTTGGAAAGGGTGGAGATTTTACGGGAACTTCGTCTAGGCGTAATCGATGTGCTGGTGGGAGTAAATTTATTAAGAGAAGGATTGGATTTGCCGGAAGTATCATTGGTAGCTATCCTGGATGCAGATAAAGAAGGTTTTTTACGCAATGAAAAAAGCTTAACGCAAACTGCGGGTAGGGCTGCCCGTAATGTGGATGGCCTGGTAATTTTTTATGCTGATAAAATGACCGACAGCATGCAGAAAACTATTGATGAAACGTATCGCCGCAGGGAAAAGCAGATAGAATTTAATATCAAGCATAACATTACGCCTACTACTATTATAAAAGCAAGGAACAGATTATGGCACAGGGCTCGGTGTTGGATGTAAAAGGGTATGACCCTTCTAATGCATATGCCATTGCACCCGATGAAGATTTGGTACGCATGGCTGCTGAAGACCAGGCCGTGTATAAAACCATTCCCCAGATGGAAAAAGGGATTGCTAAAATTAAAAAAGAAATGGAGAAGGCTGCTAAAGATTTGGATTTTATGGAAGCGGCAAGGTTAAGGGATGAAATGTTTAGGTTGAAGAAAGAGTTGGAAGAGATGAAAGGATAATTTTTTTGTACTTAGCATTAAATCTTTAATCAGCATCGTTGTGTCACTCACTTACACCGCATACCATTATTGAGCTTTATAAATTAATTAACTATAAAATGGACTCACTATGTAATTGTTGACATAAATGCATTAATAATGTATAATAGTCTTCTAAGTTATTTTTATAAGGCATTGCATTATTATTATAATCTTTTATTATTATTTCTTTATTATTACGAAAATTAGGATCAATAGTAACTCCCAATTTTAAATGATTATAATTAAATTGAAAAAGATTTCCATAAGAACTGTATTCATGTTTGTGAACAGAAATTGTATTTACATATAATATTTTATTTACTTCACTTACAAAGTTTATAAACCTTCCAGCAAATTTTTTTTCTTTCAGAACAGAAAGTCCTTTTAATAAGCTAATATAATCACCACATAGTAATTTTAAAATAATCATTTGTGTAGGTAAGAAAATTTCATCATTAAAAAATGAAACTTCTTTATAATTTATTCCATCATTAAATTTACTAAACACTTTATTTTTTAAATTTAAAATTTCACGTAAACTAATAAAATTATATTTATATAAGCCATAAACTAGGTCATCTAAATCTATAGAAATTGAATGCTTCGCAAGAGAGTAATAATTATTATTGGGCAATCTAAAATTTAAAGATTGGAAAATAAGTGTTAAAAGATTATTAATAGAATTTGTGTAATCGAAAAATGATTTATTATAAAACTTACTGATATAACCAATAAAATCAGTGTCAATTCCGTATTTATGATAAAAGATACTTTTTAAATTATTATAATCACAAACAACAATAATTTTATCAAAACCGAATTTATTTTCTTTTCCATAATTATTATAATTTGTATTATCAAAATGCGCTGCAAATACATTTAATATCCTAAAAATATGCTCCGGGTCAATCCTATCTAAATCATCTATTATTAAAACAATCTCTTTTTTATCTTCTTCGGTACCTTTTAATTTTTCAATGCATTTTTCAATAAATTTTGTTATGAAATCATTTTCATAAATAAGCCCTTCAGTTTTTTCTATTTCTTCTATGTATTGTACAAAAGCATCTCCTTCAACCTTTTGCGCTGTTTCTCTCGCCCATTTTTCAAACTCTAATTTTATTTTTTCAAACGAATCTTTTATAGCTGCGAATGTCATGCCTACCTTTGGAATGAATGACAAAATATTTGCCAATATTTTTAATGGTTTTTGATAAGTAAACCACTCAAGTTTTTGCATAAAAGAAAAATCTAAGTTTTCTATATCTAACCCACGTTTCAAAAAAGCAATGATAATATCATACTTTATATAGCGGAATATATCTTCATTTGCAGCTACAGCATAATTAACCGGGAATAAGTGGATAATTTCATACTTTTCTTGCTCAAAATATTTTTCTTGATTCTGAAAAATCTCTCTTAGAAAAGTGGTTTTACCCTTACCAAATTTTGCAGAAAAAACTATCCTTGAATTTTCTTCTAAATGCAGTTTAAAATCAGGCGATACTGTTTTAAAAAGTGTGTCATCATATTGATTGGCCATACTATAAAATTTCGTTACAAATATATATTCAAAAAGTAACTGCTCCAGCAAACTGAGTATAAATTAAATTATTATCTTTGGTTTTATGGAAAAAACAATTCACCAGGGCCGAAACGTAAGGCGATTCAGAGAGCTGCTCGGCCATAAGCAGGAAGCTTTTGCCAGCATGTTGGGGGATGATTGGACCCAGATAAAAGTTTCCCGGCTGGAAGCCAAAGAAGAAATAGAATCCGAACTGATGGAGCAAATAGCCAAGGCTTTAAAATTACCGGTTGAAGCCATAAAGAATTTTGATGAAGAAAATGCAATAAATATTATTTCAAATAACAGTTTTGAAAACTGCGAACAAACAGGAGCTTCTATAGCATCTATCTTGCATAATCCAACAATTAATCCTGTTGACAAATGGATGGAAGCATTGGAAGAAAATAAAAGTTTGTACCTGGCACTGCTAAAAGAAAAAGATGAAAAAATCGCTTTGCTGGAAAAGCTGGTGAATGGAAAAATAAAATAGGCTTTGGCTATATAACTCAAGCTCTTAGAAGGCTTTGCTCATAAGGGTTCGAAGAAATTTTGCTTACTAATACTGTGTGAATTGCACCGCTCTTTAGAGCGGTGATAAAAGAATGATATTTTTTTCAGTGGCTTTAGCCACTAATTTAATAAGATTATGTTGATGGCTAAAGCCATCGTTTTAAAATTTACTTCCCTTTCCCTGCTCTAAAGAGCAGGGCTATTCAATACAAAAACCTCGTTTTAATTAAGATCTTCCAAGCCTTTGGATATATAATGTTAATTAGTCGTTCCTCAAAAAGCCCTACAATCCTTTACCATTCATAATTTATACACACTTATGGATAAATAAATCTGCAAGAAAAGTAGAAATGAGCTTAAAAATCCTGCAAATTTGTATCATGTTATCCAAGCAAAAAAACAGTGCACAAATTGGTTTTTACAGCAGTTTTGAAGAGCAGTTGAATCATTCTCATCCGCTTTATATACTGGCAAACAGGATTGATTGGAATGTGTTTGAAGAAGCTTTTAAAAAACATTACAGTGCAACCCAGGGCAAACCAGCCAAGCCTATCCGGTTAATGGTATCGTTGCTGATTTTAAAGCAGCTTCGCAATTTAAGTGATGAAAGTGTAGTAGGGCAATGGGCAGAAAATGCCTATTATCAGTACTTTGGCGGAGAAAAATTATTTTCTGTAAAACCACCTTGTGTGCCTACAGAGTTAGTAGAGTTTAGAAAACGAATTGGAGAAGCGGGGTCAGAATTGATTTTTAAAGAAAGTATCCGTATCAATGGTAAAGATGCCGATGATGATAATTTGAGTGGGGATACTACTGTACAGGAAAAAAATATCACCTATCCAACCGATGATAAGCTGTACAAAAGATAATTGTAAAATGTCAGGCCATAGGCCTAAAAGAAAGGGTGGAACTAAGACAGAGTTATAAGTTTACGGTAAAAAATAAGCGCTGTTCAGCGTTTTAAGAAAAACAAAGCCGGCGCAGGCAAAGCAAGAAAAGCTGGTAAAAAATTAAAACAATAGCAGGCAGGTTAGTACGGGAGCTTGAACGCAAACTTACTGCCGATAGTTTAAACAGGTATGCAACCGATTTATCATTGTTTAAAACAGTATTAGCACAAAAAGAAGCGATAGCGGTAAAGTTTACAGCCTTCATGAACCCGATGTAAAATGCTACACTAAAGGCAAAGGGCATAAAAAATTTGAGTTTGGAAGCAAAGCCTCTTTTTAGTAACACAAAGTACCGGCGTAATTGTTGGGGCATTAAATTTTACAGAATCCCTGCATGACTCAAAAACACTACCCTCAGTATTAGAACAATATGAAAGGCTGATGGACAAAGAGGCTAAAAATGTTTTTTTAGACAGGGGGTACCGGGGGCCTAAAATGATTAACAATACTGCATTACACACACCAAAGCCAGATAAGGACATTACTCAAACCAAACGCAAAAGACATAAACGCAGAGCGGCAATAGAGCCTATAATAGGGCATTTAAAACACGATTACAGAATGAGCAGAAATTACCTCAAAGGTACAGTTGGAGATGCAATCAATGTAATATTAGCGGCTGCAGCAATGAATTTTAAAAGAATGATGAATAAATGGAAAGTAGAATTTATTTTTTGGGCCTTAAAATTGCTTCGCTTCTTTAACTTTTATACTCAACTGATTTTTGTCCCCAAAGTAAAAATGACTTTTTGAGGATCGACTAAATAGAAACAACTGATAATTTATGCATCTTACCAAAATTGGCCTGATCTTCTTGCTTATACTTAGTATAACTGTTTGCAAGGCGCAAAATAACGATAGTATTGTATCAGTTTCACAACAAATTCCTGAAAAATACATTTCTCAAATAGCTGATAAGGTAGATGATATTAATCAAAAGCTTTCCAAACAAACTTTAAAAGCACTTCGGAAATTTGAGCAACAGGAAGCAAAAATTAAAAGAAAGCTGCTTCAAAAAGATTCTACAGCAAAGGAAGCATTTGCATTCAGTACTCAAAAGATTAATGAGCTCCAAAATGATTTCAACAGCCTGCCTGATAAAGCAGTAAATAAATTGAATGGAGAATACAATGCCTACCTGGATACTTTGCAGTCAACTTTTAAATTTCTACAACAAGGTGATCTCATTAATAAATCCAGGCAGCTTCAGGATAAGTTATCAGGTACCTCTGCAAAAATTGATGCATTAGAAAAAAAACTGCAAAAGGCAGGAGAGATAAAGAAGTATTTAAAAGAACGAAAAGAGTTTTTAAAACAGCAGTTGGAGAAGTTTGGCATGGTAAAACAGCTCCGAAAAATAGAAAAGACAACCTATTACTATACAGAATATATTAAAGAGTACAAATCCTTGCTTACTGATAGGAAAAAGCTGGAGCAAAAAGCAATGTCATTATTATATGCTACACCACTCTTCAAAAAGTTTGTAAGTGAAAATTCCATGCTGGCATCTTTACTCAGGTTACCCGGAGAAAGTTCAACAACAAACCCTTTACAAAATATTGCAGGTATACAAACAAGAGCAAGTGTACAGCAGGTAATGCAGGATAGAATTGCCACAGCAGGCCCAAATGCTGTGCAACAAATACAACAACAGGTACAAGATGCACAGGCAGAATTAAGCAAATTAAAAGATAAAATTGCTCAATATGGTTCAGCCGATGCAGAAATTCCCGGCTTTAAACCCAATTCACAAAAAACAAAAGGGCTATTAAAGAGATTGGAATATGGTGCAAATATGCAATTTGCAAAATCAAATAATTATTTTCCCAATTCCAGTGATATCGCTTTCTCTGTTGGGTACAAATTGAATGATAAAAGCGCTGTTGGCGTGGGAGCCTCTTATCGTATAGGTTTAGGCACAGGCTGGAATAACATAAAATTCATTAGTCAGGGATTAGGTTTACGTAGTTATATGGATTGGAAGCTAAAGGGGCAGTTTTATGTATCAGGGGGTTATGAGCAAAATTATAATACTGCCATAAGAAGCATACAGCAACTTAATATTTATTCAGCATGGACATCTTCCGGTTTGCTTGGCATTAGTAAAAAATACCAGATGAATAAAAAGTTAAAAGGTCAGGTGCAATTATTATACGACTTTTTAAGCAATCAACATTTACCAAAAACACAGCCTGTTATATTTCGGTTCGGATATTCAATTAAATAAAAAACACTAAAGAATATTTATTATATGAAATTAAATTATACATTCTTTTTATTAGCTTTTGTATGTTTTAAAGCTAGCGCACAAGTGAATTTGCAAACAGGTGCTATTAATTATTCAGTTCCACTATTAGAATATAATTCTCCTCAAAAAGATTTAGCAACTGCCTTGACCCTCGTTTATAACGGAGGTAATGGTATAAAGGTAAATGAAATTGCTTCGGAAGTTGGCTTAGGATGGGACTTGAGTGTAGGAGGTGTTATAACACGAAAACAAAATGGATTACCTGATGATCAAAAAAGAACTAATGGCATTAATTATACCCCATGGTTTGGTTATAGTAATATGTGGGTTTCTCCTGGAGATGGTGTGCATACGAATAAGGAGTTATTTGAAAAAGTATATGGTGATGGTTATATTTTTAATAACTACGATCCTCAGGTTCCACTTAGCCCTTCTGTAGCTTACGCACCCTTGTATTTATATGATGCAGGATATCAACCATCTATGGATCTAATAGCAGACCGGGAACAAGATGAGTTTTCATTTACTTTTAATGGGCGTAAGGGAAAGTTTGTAATTGGAAAAGATAAGACTATAAAATGCTTAACTAATTCTCGCTTAATTATCGAAAGTGCAATGGAAGACATGACAGCTTTGAATATACGTACTCAAATAAAGTCATTTACTATTACTGATGAACTTGGAATAAAATACATTTTTAAAGACAATAATTTGAGTCAATTATGTAAATATGATTCAGCTAAAACTTTATTATTCAATGATAATGGAACTCCTGTTAATAATAAAACTATACCCGAATATATGGGTAACACTAGTTCTTCCGTATATCCTCAAGTAAATTATTATGATGCTAGTGCAGTGGATCAATTTATTATTGATAAATGGTATCTCACAGAAATACTTAATCCCTCAATTAATGAAAAGATCAAATTCAGTTATGATGTAATTAATGTTGATCATATTACTAATAGAAATATCACAAAAGTATATCAACAAAGTAAACCTGCTAAATTCAGTGTAATAAATTATCGGGCTTTAGGAAATGATAAACGAGTTAAACAAGTAGAATTTCCTAATAATGAAAAATGGATATTCAATTATAAATCTGTAAAAAGGCTTGATTTGCCATATTCTTCCGCTTTAGATGAAGTTGTAAATGTTGTAAATGAAAAAGCAATAAGTAAATATAAATTTGACTGTGGTTATTTTTTCAAAAATGAGATAAAAAACTATGGGGACATTTTTGATAGCAGATTTGCACGTTTATGCTTAAAATCATTAACTAAAGTGGATGCTTCTGAAATTTCTTTACCAGTATGCAAATTCGGAATATTATTTAGGAAAAACTATGGAGAGAATGTATTCTCTTTTAATGATTATGTTCCCCCAAGATTATCTTTTTCTAGTGATTGGTATGGGTATTATAATAATTCAGGCTTTAAAATTAACGGAGGAGCCCCCTGTGTAAATTTAGATGATTATTTAGGAAATAATTGTCCCAATATATGGACACTAGGTTATTTGGTTGATCCTTACTCATATTCATGTAAGGATATACGTGATCCCAGGGATCCTTATTGCAAAAATGGTTTACTTAAGTCTGTCATCAATCAATATGGCGGTTCTTTAAACTATGAATATGTTTATAATACAACTAATAATAAAGACCGTGCTGGAAAAGTAATTGGTTCCGGCGGTGAAATAGTATCTAAAACAATACAATATGATGGCAAAGATCATACTAATGATTTAGTACAGGAATATTATTATATTAATGAAGATAGTACTTCTTCTTTTTGGGGAAGCGAAACGCCTATGTATGTATTTACAAATGACCTCCAAGTAAATACTAATAGCAATGATTTTAATGGTAACAAAAATTATAAACGCTTTTCAGGCCAGGCTTCAAATGCCTTAGCTAGTTTTACCTTGCCAACTATTAATGGAATCTCTACTTATTTTAATACCAAAAATTCAAAAACAAACGTACCACCTGTAAATAGTGCAAAAGGGTTAATGTGTTCTTTCGTTCAAAATCTATTTTTTAATTTAATTATTAATTTCGCAATGGGAAATAATCCTGCAATAATTAATTACTCCAACGTCAATTTTTCTTATTTCCCTTATAATTTTTATAATCCCTTGCCAACACAATTTTCAAGAGTTGAGGTTAAAAATATAAATGCAGGTTTACCTAATGGAAAAACTATTCATGAATTTACTTCAAATAAAGATTATCCTATAGATTATCCTGAAAATAATTATCCTTTTATAAACAAATCCAGATGCTTTGCGATGGGATATGGGTTACCTAATAAAACTACATACTACAATAAATCAAATCAAAAAATTAAAGTAACGACTAATACATATTCTGTGATTAAGAATCCATTAAATCAAAGTAATAATACTTCTCAAAGTGTTACTGTACTAAAAGCTTACAGCAGATTAGAAGAACCTCCAATAAATGGTATGCAGCCTTACTATACTGGCATTCCTGATAATGCAGTATCAAGGGAATATTATTATCCAACAACAGGAAGAATTGAATTGATTAAAACAACAGATACCATTTTTAATAATAATGGCAATAAAATTGTTTCTTCTACTGACTATACATATAATGCTAAAAACTATCTTCCAAATTCTCGAAAAAGCACTGATAGTAAAGGAAAAGTAATTGAAAATAAAACCTACTATCCTGAGGATTATACATTAAACAGTTTCCCTGTTTTACAAAGCATGGTGAATAAAAATATAGTAAACACCCCTGTTTCAATAGAAACCTGGCAAACCAGGCCAAACAGTACACCAGAAATATTAAATACTTCAGTTACAGAATTTGGTACAATTTCAAATGAAAGTATCAAACCACTTAAATCTTATTCACTTCAAACCGATGCCCCTGTTGCACAAAACATAATAGGAGTATTCAATCCTGCACAATTAAACAGGAAACCGGACATGATTTTACCTAGTACACAATTTACCTATGATGCAAAGGGCAACCCCGTGCAGGTCAATGATTTGGCAGGAAAAAGAGTGAGCGCCAGTATCTATGGCTATGATGACAGGTTTGTTATAGCAAATATATCCAATGCAACAAAAGATGAGGTTGCATACACTTCATTTGAAAAATCCCTCGGAACAGCAGAAGGCAACTGGGATTATACCGGGGTAAGTTTAATAAATAATGCTTCTTCAATAACAGGTAATAAAATTGCCCAGCTTCAAAATAGTTCAGTAAAATATAGCAAAGCAATAACTAAAAAGACCATTGTTTCTTTATGGAGCTCAGAAGGCAATGCCACAGTAAATGGGGCAGCTCCTGTTCGTACCGGTCCAACCATCAATGGCTGGAAATATTGTGAATATGAAATTAACTCCGGCATTAACCTGGTTACGATATCAGGCACCTGCAAACTGGATGAATTAAGGCTATACCCTAAAGCAGCTTCAATGGCTACGGTTGCTTATGAACCATCGGTTGGCAAAACTTCAGAATGTGATATCAATAACCGTATTGTGTATTATGAATACGACGGATTAGGAAGAATAATAAAAGTGAAAGATGAAAACAGGAATGTGATTAAAACCTATGAATATCATTATAAAGGCCAGTAACCCATATTTGAAAACACCTGACTAATTATTATAACACATTTATGAAAAAAAATACTTTTACCATTTTAACCATACTGGCTTCATTTGTTTGTTTTTCACAAGCCTATATTAATGGAGCAACACAAGTGCAGCCTAATGCATTTGAAAATTATATAGTTTCATTTAAAACGCCTTTTAGCCCTAATTCTTCTGTAAAATGGAATATCAGTGGAGGAGGCTTTTCCAGCATTATCCCGATTTATGTAGGAGACCCCATTCCAGTCCCTGCCCTTAAAGGAGAACCTCCTGCTGTTGAAGCTATGCTCCTGAACCGGACAATTATATTCCTGAAGACGGAGATAAAAATATTCAAGGATATAGTGTTAATGTAAAATGGGGAGCCGGGCCTATTGGCAGTTTTGGTGTTTACCAGGATTATGGAGTACAGTCAGGTTCAATAAATGTAACCATAGGACCACCGCCACTTACAGGAGGTTATTTATGGGCAAACATCAATTATTTTAATGCCCAGCATACTCCTGTGATTGATGCTGGAAATGCTTCCGGTGGAATCTGCAACGGTACATACATATACATACGGGAATATGGTGTTGGGAATGGAACCTGGCAGGTATTGGGTAATGGTAAACATTTTCCAGCCAACCCTTTTAATTATACAGACAAAACTATTTTCAGAAGAAAAGTACAATGTGGAATTGAGATTACTTACTCTAATGAACTAGTTATTAATTATCAATCACCCTTCACTGAGCCTGATTATAATTATGTAAGAATTAATGATATTTTAATTCCTGGAATTACCAGTTGGGAACAGGCAGACAATCTACCTACTGGCAGTAAAATACAAAGCACTACTTATTTAGATGGATTTGGCAGACCTACACAAAAAGTGATCAAACAAGGCAGCTTAAAACAGGCAACTCCTCCACTCGATCCTAACAATATCAACAATTACCAGGATATCGTTACCCATATTGAGTATGACAGTTTAGGAAGAGCGCCTAAATCTTTTCTGCCTTATGCTACAACTACCAATTTAGGATTATTTAAAACCAATGCTGCTACAGAACAAAAAAGCTTTATCAATACAAAATATGGTGAACCTGTAAATAATGTGTACACCTATTCTACTACAACCTTTGATGGCTCTCCGTTAAACAGGATTATTAATGTAAAGCTGCCCGGTTCAAAGTGGAACACCAATCCTGCATACAAAGGCATAACAAACGATTATGATATTAATAAAGCCATAGAGAAAGTCCGCATCTGGAATATTGGTTATACCACAGGCAGCGTACCAGTGTCCGGGGTAAATGATATCTATGCAGATGGAAAACTGTTTAAAAATATTACCAGGGATGAAAAGGATAAATTAATTATAGAGTATACGGATTTATCCGGCAATACCATCTTAAAAAAAGTACAGGAAAAAGAAGGAATAGATATTGACATGAACGGGCACAAAGGATGGTTGTGTACCTATTTTGTATATGATGATTTTAACAGGCTCAGGTATACCATTACTCCAAAAGCCGTAGCCCAGATGAATTTGGCCAATAGCTGGATAATTACCGATGCCATAAAAAAAGGTTTGTGCTTTTACCAGGAGTATGATAAAAAAGGAAGGGTAACGATCAAGCATTCACCCGATGGAGGAGAAGTGTGGATGGTGTATGACAACCGTGACCGGTTGGTATTATCGCAAGATGAAAACCAGCGCAACAGGGTAAGCCAGGTACCTTCCAAACCCAATCAATGGTCTTTTTCTTTGTATGATGAAAATGACAGGGCTTTGGTAACAGGGCTGATCAATGACACCCGTAACCGGGTTGCCCTGCAAACAATGGCAGACCAGTTGAGTGCCAATCCTCAGAATAAGCAAGTAGAAGTGTACACAGGAGCCTGGGAAACAATCACGGCTTATAATCCTGTAGCTGGAAAAGTTACAGCCAGCAATACTTTTTATTGTGGAACCTGTACTAATAGTGTAACCAATACCGTTAGTTATTACGATGAATATGTTGCTTCCAGTAAAGCTTATGTAACAATAACCAATAACGATTTTGCACCTACAACTAACCCTTATGTGCAAACGCCTGCAAAATCTATAAGGATAAAAGGAAATGTTACTACTTCTAAAGTAAGGGTATTGAATGATAAATATGATAATGATATTGTTACTGATGACAGCTTTTTGAATACGACTGTTTATTACGATGAAGATGGAAGAACGATACAAACACAATCGGATAATATTAAAACCGCCACAGACTTTACCGCCATGCAGTATGATTTTGCAGGTAAGGTTTTAAGCACACGGATAAAGCATGGTGCAACAGGGAGTGTATTTAATAATATGCTGACAGTAACCAAAAATGAATATGATATACTCGGAAGACCTGTACAGTTAAAAAAGCTATTTACCCTGGCTAATGCCGATGTTACCACCCTTGCCAAGTATAAAAAGTTAAGTGAAGCAGCATTAGATGAATTAGGAAGAGTACGAACCAAAAAAGTAGGCGCTGATCCTGCTGATGCCAACAAGCCTTTGGAAACGATGGATTACGCCTATAATATTCAAGGCTGGCTGACGGGCATTAACAAAGATTATGCCCTAGCCAATGCTGACCCGGGTAACCCCATGACACCACAATTTAGCAGACGATTTGGGATGTATTTGGGTTATGAAAATGGCGATAACAGTTTTACTGCCCCTCAATGGAATGGAAGCATTACTGGAGTCATCTGGCGCAGCCAGGGTGATAACACTGCTAGAAAATACAATTATACGTATGATAATATCAATCGCTTTACAGGAGCTACGTTCTTACAAAAAGAAACACTCAATGCAGCATGGTTGGCTACAAAAGTGGATTTGAGTTCATCTGTTACCAGCTATGATGAAAACGGCAATATCAAAGGTTTGAAAGCATACCGGAATCAAGCCCGGCACTGCCGGCGGAGTTTTAATAGATAACCTGCAATACCAGTATTATGATAACAGCAATAAATTAAAAGCAGTCAGCGATTTAGCTTTTAACGGCGATCAAGCCAAACGGGAAGCTAGGGGACTTTAAAGATTATGTCCCTGCCAATGGCATTGATTACGATTATGATTTAAATGGAAATTTAAAATATGATAAAAACAAAAGCATTATTGCTAACACGGCTAACCTTACAGATATTAATCCTGCGTCAGGCATCGCCAGCAACTTTTTAGATCTTCCTGAACAAATTACGATCAAAGGCAAAAGTAAAACGGAATACATTTATGATGCTACAGGAGCTAAGCTGGCAAAGAAGGTTACCTCACTCATCAATAATCCACCGCCAGCCAAAACTACTTATTATGTAAATGGATTTGTGTATGAAGAAAATGAGCTGCAATTTATTGTACATGAAGAAGGCAGGCTAAGGATCATGCAGCCGGTAGCAGCCTTTAACCCGCCCAGCAATGCTGTAAACTATTTACAAACGCAAGGCAATGTATTGATAACAGGAACCAAATGGGGTGTATGGGATTACTTTATCAAAGATAATTTGAGCAATACAAGAATGGTACTGACAGAAGAAGGCCATTTGCAGCAGTTAAAATGCAGCATGGAAGATGCCAATGCAAACATCAAGCTCGAAGAAGAACAACTGTTTGGACAACCTGCACCAGCTAATGAAGTAGCCAATACAAGGGTAAATACCAATACCACGAGCTGGAATGAAAACTTATCCTTAAAGATCAGCCAGCTAAAAACTGCACCTAATGGCAATGGCAAGCCAATGGCAGTAGGGCCAAATACCTTTTTAAAAGTAATGGCAGGAGATCAGCTAACAGGAACAGCCAAATATTATTATAAAAATACAGGAGCAGTACCCAACAATGGAAGCATTTTAAATAATATTGTTACAAGCTTTATCAGTGCCATAAGTTCAGGTGGAACAGCCAGCGCAGGCATAAAAGACAACAGCGCTGCATTAAATACGAATTACACGGCAGGCAACAGTCCGTTGAATAATTTTATCAATACACAGCCAGCACCAGTACAAAACACCACGCCCAAAGCATATTTAAGTATATTGTTTTTTGATGAGCAGTTTAATTATGTAGCAGAAAGCAGTGGAGCCGTAATGATAGCAGAAACAGCACCTAATACCATAAAGACAGGAAGTTTAGTGTTGAACAAACCAGCAACAAAGAATGGTTATGTGTATATGTACTTAAGCAACCAGAGTGTAAGCACCCCGGTATATTTTGATGACTTTACGGTAGTACACAAACGCAGCCCGATATTGGAAGACAATGCCTATTATCCTTATGGGTTGAAGATAGATGGCATCAGTGCAAAAGCAGCTTTAAAACCTTTAAACAAATACAATTACCAGGGAGATTATGCAGAGCAGGACACAGAAACGGGCTATAATGAATTTGACCTGCGTAATTTTGATCCACAAATAGGCAGATGGATACAAATAGATCCTTATGACGAATATGCTAGTGGGTATGTGGGGATGGGCAATGACCCGGTGAATAGCGTGGATCCGGATGGGGGATCTACTGAACCAGATGACTGGTTTGCAAGACTGAACGAAAATGGAACTCTTTCACTTTATCAGGATTATGGCAATCATGATGCCACAGATTTTAACAACTATACAAATGAAACTTATTATAATATTGGAGGTGATGAACTATCAGAAAAACAGGCTGGCGCAATCGGAGAATCAAGAAAGAATTATTTAAATACAGCACAATCAATTAATAGCGGAGCTGTTTCGATTGTACAAAATGGTAATTATAAATGTCATCCAGATAATACTTATTTAAATATAGAGCGAGCAAGGATTTTAGAGGAGTATTCAAAATTAGATCATGCTAATGGGCAGATAGATTTTCCGCAAAGCCGTGCCTGGAGTTTGTGGAATGGCTATCGGTCTACGAGTGAAGAAATGATGGTTAATGGCAAGAAATATCCGCCACGCAGTCTTATCGATGATAAAGGTTATATTCATGATTCACAGGTTCCTGTTGGGGGTACAGTGGATGTTGGGTTTGCTGCCCCTGCAAGTTTTTTAAAGGTTACAAAGGGGGGAAGTAGAATTTTTGAAGTTGGGGCATATAATAAAATGAGAGGAGTGGAGGCTGGCTTAGAAGCACATCACGTTGGGCAAAAAGCATTGATGTCTAAATTCATTACGGGGTATAATAAAAATATAGCTCCTGCTATTTTGGTTCCAAAATTAGGACATAGTTTAGGCTTTAAGGTTTTGTCAAGAAATATGAATGGATTTACAAATGCAAGGCAAGTTTTAGCAAGAGATATATTTGAATTAAGACGGGTACATCAAAATATTCCAAATAATTCTTTGCAGAAATTGATCCAAATGAATAAAACAATGTATCCAGAAGCATTTATAAAATAACAATATGAGTAATAAAGAAATAATTGAAAAGAAATATATTGAAGCAGTTCGAGGTATTAAAAAAGAATGGTATGATAAAGCAGATTCTAAATTGTACAATTATATCATTAATCTCCCTATTCTATTACAGATAACCTATTTAATTGTAATATTAGATAATCAAATATTTAATGGAGGAATTCATCAATACTTTGTAAATGGATATGGTCAATTTGCAGAGGAGACAATAGAAGCCTTATTTAAAATCGGAGCTAAAAAAAAGGCATATATAATACAAAAAGCTCTTTTGTTGGTTAATTCAGAACAATATAGTATTGAAATATTTAGAGAAAAATTTATTAAATTTTGAAATAGATAATTTATTTAAAAATGATAATTTATTTGAGCCACTGGATGACCTAGATAGCAAATATGAAAATATTATTGATGAAGATATCGAAACGCTTCTTAGTGAGTATATAATCAAAAATGGTGGGGCATAACTATTTGTGTCGGTAACAATTAGCTTTAAAGAATTTATTTGAAATATGGGAAACTAGTTGCGTCAATGTTCATTAAAAATATAAAGTACAAGTTAATGACACAGCGATGTTGAATAAAAGTCAAAACCTTGTTGCAAAAAATAATAATTAAAATGTTTATTATGAAATATATTATTACCATAACATTATTAATACTAAATTTTTCAATTAAAGCAAAAAGTCAAACTTGGGGAGACAGTTCATTTAAACGCCAGCCGATGTTTTATGCTGTTGAGGAACCGCCTAAATTTCCTGGTGGAATTAGTGGATATTATAAATTTATAGCTGATAATTTAAAAATGCCAAATAATAAGTTTTCTACCCTTTCAAATAAATTGGCTACAGTATATATATTTATTGATACGATAGGTAAGATAAGATTTGCAGAAATTGAAAAAGGAATTAATGATAATTACAATACAGAAATTATGGAAATGATTAAACAAATGCCGAACTGGTCACCAGGATTGCAAAACGGGCGTCCTGTTCCAATAGCAATAAGTCTGCCTATTTTATTTGTAGATTAACTCAGATTTATTTAATTATTTTAGACCATCTGCGAAAACAATTCTAGAAAAATCTCCTACTGATTGGGTTTGGCATCATGATATAAATACAGGTATTATGCAATTAGTTCCAAAGCACAGCACACTACAGGTAGTATATTTTGGAATACAATGCACCCAAGAGGTCTAGGAGAATGTCAATTTGGGCAAAACAATAAATAATTTAAATATGAAATTGATTGATTTAATCGAATACTTGATAGAACCTGGGAAAATGGAAAACTTATATCAGCAAAGGAAATTAAATACAGAATCAGAAGCATTATTAATCTATATGCAAAATGAATTAAGTTTAGAATCTAATATAGCTTTTTTTAAAATAGAAGAAACAGAAGACGATCTTAAATTTGTGAAAAATGGTTTACAATATGTTCAGTTATTTCCAATAGATTATGCTATAGAACTTATTGAATCTGATTTAGATTTAAAGAATAAGGGATATACAAATTTGGAAATAGCCAAGCGATTATTAGAATACAGATTAAAAGATTCATAAATTAAATCTATAGTAATTAATATTTAACAATTACCAACAAAGGCCAATTGACATTGCTGCTTTTAATTAGGCACCTTTATAAGTTTAACAGGCAATATGAATAATTTAATAGTATTTATATGAGAAATATAATATGGATTCTTATTATAAACCTAAGCTTTTTTGCAAACAATGCTTTTGCGAAGAATCATCCTTTACTTTTTGATTCTTCTTATAAGAACTTCCTATTCATCTATAAAAAAGGCTCAATAGCGAATAATGATATTGATGATTTTAAAAAGAACTTAAATAAAAGTTTTAATAAAAAAGATTGCAAGGTAATCTTTATGGAGTATGCATTATTAACAGATAGTGTATTTCAGAAACAAATAATTGATACCATAAAAGATAGGCATGTAGATTTTATTATAGCTTTACAAAACTTCACAGAACAATTAGTAACAGAAAATGGCCCCCGGCAACTCGAAGCATTTAGATTCAAGAAAATGATTACTACAAAAGAAGGGATTATTCCTTTGTGGGATATAAAGCTGGCGAAAGACCTTATAAGCAAATATGGAAATGTAATTGCAATAGAATAGATTTTATCATGGATAAATTATCTGTGAAGAAATTGGCTAAATGCTTGCTAAGTGAATTAGAAAATGGACAAATAGTAAACCTTAATTGAAAAATGAGAAAAGCAACACCCATAAAAATATCTGTTCCTAGCCCTTGTACACAAAACTGGGCAGGTATGCCACAGGTTAACAATACCAGGTTTTGTGATAAATGCAAACATGTAATTCATGATTTTACCCAAATGAATGATGATGAGTTGTTTCGGTTTATGAAACAATCTCCGGTAATTCCATGTGGTAGATTTCATAAAGAACAATTGGGAAGAGAAATTCTACCTAAGCATAAAAAACCTGCTATTTTTAATAAAATAAACAAAATAGCTGCTACCCTAATTACTATTTTTAGTCTTAAAGCTTCATCTGTATTGTCCTTGTCAAAGAATACCGAGCAGCTACTTCATATGCACCAACACAAGAAAGAAAAGATACCTCCGGCTTGATGACTGACAAAGTAATAATAAAGGGAACTGTAAAAGAAGAAAATAGTAATCCATTACAAAATGCAAAAGTGTACATGGAAACCATTGGAGACTTTTTTACAAATGAAAAAGGCGAGTTTACAATTGAAATAGATTCAGCAAAGCAAACTTCTTATACTTTATATTTTAGCTATGAAGGCTTGACAACCATTGTAAGAAATTATCATATTGCCATGCAGTCAACTGTATATGATATTACTTTGCATAAACCATACGAAGGTTGGGGAAGAGGCAGCCTGGGAGGTGCTCCAATTATAGAAGATTTAGGAGAATTGCCATCTATTAGTTTCAAATCATCATCTTTTATACTTAATTCTACTACAAAAGCATTGCTTAGCAGTATTTCAACTAGAATGAAGGAACATCCTGATTCAGAAATTAAGATAACTGCATATGGAAAAACACCAAAACAAATAAAGTTGTCCCATAAACGTATTGCAAGTATTAAAAATTATCTTGAAGAAAATGAAGGTATATCTTCCGATAGACTTTTAGAAGTTATAGAAGAGGAAGGGCCATCTAACATAGTTGATATAAAATAAGTTTACATTTATTTCGTTGGCTTCTAAAAACTCATATCGCTATAATTTAATCTAAGTTTAGATGTAGTAAGTTATTTTGAATAATCAGATTTTGCAGTTGAAATTGCTATTTTATTTTTAATCCTGATTTTTCCAGTATTTTTTTCGCCTGAATAGCTGTAATATTTTGTTTTATCTTAGGATGGGTAATAGGTAAGTTCATAAAATTAGTTAATTAACTAGTCGTTCCTCAAAAAGCCCTACAATCCTTTACCATTCATAATTTATACACACTTATGGATAAATAAATCTGCAAGAAAAGTAGAAATGAGCTTAAAAATCCTGCAAATTTGTATCATGTTATCCAAGCAAAAAAACAGTGCACAAATTGGTTTTTACAGCAGTTTTGAAGAGCAGTTGAATCATTCTCATCCGCTTTATATACTGGCAAACAGGATTGATTGGAATGTGTTTGAAGAAGCTTTTAAAAAACATTACAGTGCAACCCAGGGCAAACCAGGCAAGCCTATCCGCTTAATGGTATCGTTGCTGATTTTAAAGCAGCTTCGCAATTTAAGTGATGAAAGTGTAGTAGGGCAATGGGCGGAAAATGCCTATTATCAGTACTTTGGCGGAGAAAAATTATTTTCTGTAAAACCACCTTGTGTGCCTACAGAGTTAGTAGAGTTTAGAAAACGAATTGGAGAAGCGGGGTCAGAATTGATTTTTAAAGAAAGTATCCGTATCAATGGTAAAGATGCCGATGATGATAATTTGAGTGGGGATACTACTGTACAGGAAAAAAAATATCACCTATCCAACCGATGATAAGCTGTACAAAAGATAATTGTAAAATGTCAGGCCATAGGCCTAAAAGAAAGGGTGGAACTAAGACAGAGTTATAAGTTTACGGTAAAAAACTAAGCACTGTTCAGCGTTTTAAGAAAAACAAAGCCGGCGCAGGCAAAGCAAGAAAAGCTGGTAAAAAATTAAAACAATAGCAGGCAGGTTAGTACGGGGCTTGAACGCAAACTTACTGCCGATAGTTTAAACAGGTATGCAACCGATTTATCATTGTTTAAAACAGTATTAGCACAAAAAAGAAGCGATAGCGGTAAAGTTTACAGCCTTCATGAACCCGATGTAAAATGCTACACTAAAGGCAAAGGGCATAAAAATTTGAGTTTGGAAGCAAAGCCTCTTTTTAGTAACACAAAGTACCGGCGTAATTGTTGGGGCATTAAATTTTACAGAATCCCTGCATGACTCAAAACACTACCCTCAGTATTAGAACAATATGAAAGGCTGATGGACAAAGAGGCTAAAAATGTTTTTTAGACAGGGGTACCGGGGCCCTAAAATGATTAACAATACTGCATTACACACACCAAAGCCAGATAAGGACATTACTCAAACCAAACGCAAAGACATAAACGCAGAGCGGCAATAGAGCCTGTAATAGGGCATTTAAAACACGATTACAGAATGAGCAGAAATTACCTCAAAGGTACAGTTGGAGATGCAATCAATGTAATATTAGCGGCTGCAGCAATGAATTTTAAAAGAATGATGAATAAATGGAAAGTAGAATTTATTTTTTGGGCCTTAAAATTGCTTCGCTTCTTTAACTTTTATACTCAACTGATTTTTGTCCCCAAACTAAAAATGACTTTTTGAGGATCGACTACTTATTTTTGGTGACAGGCCATTAAGGGCATCATGGGGTCTGGTACAATTATAATCATCTACCCACGTTTGTGTTACCTCCCTTATCTCATCAATGCTGTCAAACAGATAAGCATCTAATACAGATTCCCTGTATGTTTTATTAAAACGTTCTACATAGTCGATCCTCAAAAAGTCATTTTTACTTTGGGGACAAAAATCAGTTGAGTATAAAAGTTAAAGAAGCGAAGCAATTTTAAGGCCCAAAAAATAAATTCTACTTTCCATTTATTCATCATTCTTTTAAAATTCATTGCTGTAGCCGCTAATATTACATTCATTGCATCCCCAACTGCACCTTTGAGGTAATTTCTGCTCATTCTGTAATTGTATTTTAAATGGCCAATCACAGGTTCTATTGCTGCTCTGCGTTTATGTCTTTTTCTTTGGGCCTGAGTAATGTTCTTATTTGGCTTTGGTATGTGTAATGCTGTGTTGTTAATCATTTTAGGCCCCCGGTACCCTCTGTCTAAAAAAATATTTTTAACCTCTTTGCCCATCAGCCTTTCATATTGTTCTAATACTGCCGGTAGTGTTTTTGAGTCATGCAGGGATTCTGTAAAATTTAATGCCCCAACAATTACACCGCTACTTTGTGTTACTAAAAAAGAAGCTTTGCTGCCAAACTCAAATCTTTTATGCTCTTTGCCTTTAGTGTAGCATTTTACATCGGGTTCATGAAGACTGTAAACTTTACCGCTATCGCTTCTCTTTTGTGCTAATACTGTTTTAAACAATGATAAATGTGTTGCATACCGATTTAAACTATCGGCAGTAAGTTTGCGTTCAAGCTCCCGTACTAACCTGCCTGCTATTGTTTTAATTTTTTACCAGCTTTCCTTGCTTTGCCTGCGCCGTCTTTGTTTTTCTTAAAACGCTGAACAGTGCTTAGTTTTTTTATCGTGAACTTATAACTCTGTCTTAGTTCCAGGCTTTCTTTTAGGGCTATGGCCTGACATTTTACAATTATCTTTTTGTACAGCTTATCATCGGTTGGATAGGTGATATTTTTTTCCTGTACAGTAGTATCCCCACTCAAATTATCATCATCGGCATCTTTACCATTGATACGGATACTTGCTTTAAAAATCAATTCTGCCCCAGCTTCTCCAATTCGTTTTCTAAACTCTACTAACTCTGTAGCCACACAAGGTGGTTTTACAGAAAATAATTTTTCTCCGCCAAAGTATTGATAATAGGCATTTTCCGCCCATTGCTCTACTACACTTTGGTCACTTAAATTGCGGACTTGCTTTAAAATCAGCAACGATACCATTAACCGGATAGGCTTGGCTGGTTTGCCCTGGGTTGCACTATAATGTTTTTTAAAAGCTTCTTCAAACACATTCCAATCAATCCTGTTTGCCAGTATATAAAGCGGATGAGAATGATTCAACTGCTCTTCAAAACTGCTGTAAAAACCAATTTGTGCATTGTTTTTTTGCTTTGCTAACATGATACAAATTTGCAAGATTTTTAAGCTTCTTTATACTTTTCCTGCAGATTTATTTATCCATAAGTGTGTATAAATTATGAATGGTAAAGGATTGTAGAGATTTTTGAGGAACGACTATATAGAATGACTGCTAACGATTTCCTAGTTCCATTTTTTATTTTTTTGTTCACAACATTATTTCTTTATCTTCTCGCTTCCTTGCATAGCTTTTGCATGTTGGCCAAGGGACTCTGCGGCTATTTTGCATCTTGAATCTGAACTTCTACTCTTTTTGCGCTATTCCTTCCCCGCCTTGATTTTTTTTACTTTTTTTATCAAGAAAAAAAGTAAATAGAGAACAACTCAATACTGTAGTAGGTTTGAGATAAAAATACCTAATCCTATAAATTTTAAATATTTTTAGATTTAACCAAGGCAAGCGTACATAATATTCATTATTTAAAAGATGTAAAAGAATTGTTCAGCAATTGCATCATAACCAGTGGTAAAGGATACTCCGGAAGGTAGCATCAGATAAATTTATTTGAAACAGCAGCCATACAAGTAGAGGTGCCGGTAAGAAATAATCAAAAAGAGCGGAAGCCCGTTATCAGAATACCAAAAAAAGTTAGAAAGCGAACCGTACCCGTTTTCTAACAATTGTGTAATCGGTTTATGATACAACTAATTATGCCAAATCCTTTACCAAATTTAAATGTAGAATATTGGCCAAGATTACAGTATTTACTATTTTACAGTTCTTAAACAAATTTATTTACAACAAACCCGTTAGGCAGGGTTAAGCATACTTTACCAAATTAATTCCGCCAACGGGCTAAAATATTATTTTTTTGATATTTTTTCAATTTGTTGTTGCAATTCTTTTATTTGTTGTTGCTGCTCTTTAACGGCCTGCAAAAGTACCGCCGTCATTTGTGCATAATTCACGGACAAAAATCCATTATCTGTTTTATTTACCAATTCCGGAAACTCTTTTTCAATCTCCTGAGCGTTAAAACCAATCTGATGAGCAGCCGGATAATTGTTTTTATCCTTAAAATAGTAGGTAATGGGCTGAATTTTATCAATATTGTTTAATACACTTTGCAAAGGTGCAATATCCGTTTTTAAACGCAAATCGGAAGGATAAAGAATCATATTGGCTACTAAATTTCCTGTAATGGTTAAATTTCCGCCACGGGTGAGATACAGAATATCTTTTCGGATAGCATTGGAAGTTCCATCACCAATTTGAAAAACCCGGTCGGCAACGTTAGGGAACCCCGGATTGGCCGCCGCATTAATATTAAATCTTCCAAAAGCAACAGACCCATGTGCATTTGCTATTACCCCCTCTCCCAAGGCCACAGACAAGTCTCCATTTGCTTTCGCCAATCCCCCAATAGCTATAGCAGCAACTCCACTCGCTGTACTGGAATCCCCTCCAGCTAATGAAAAATCACCCATTGCCCTATTGTTGCGCCCCATCACAGTAGAATACACTCCTGATGCAAGCGTGCCGCCCCCCATAGCAGTAGAATATATATTTGTAGCTTTTGTATGAAACCCAAAAGCGGTGGAACTAATACCACTTGCTGTATTTCCTTCGCCTATAGCTACTGCAACCAGATTATTGGCTGTATTACCCACACCAATGGCCACAGCCGATTGGTTGCTTGCTGTATTATTCCATCCCAGAGATACCGTATTAATGGCCGATGCTTTAGCATTATTTCCCATAGCAATGGCATAATCGGCACTAGCATTGGATCCGTTACCGGCAGCAAAAGATGCCGAACCGCTCGACTTCGTATAATGCCCCAAAGCAACGGCAGATAAGTTGGAAGCAACATTCCCCTGCCCTATAGCTACTGCGCTTTCAATATTAGCCTCATTCAAACTGCCAAGTGATACGCCGTACAAGCCCGGAGCCTTTGCGGTAAAACCCATGGCAACAGAAAAATCACCACCAGCTACCGAATTAAACCCACTAGCAAAAGAACTTTCACCCAATGCCTGCGACCCGTTTCCTAGGGCAACAGAAAAATCACCACCAGCTACCGAATTAAACCCACTAGCAAAAGAACTTTCACCCAATGCCTGCGACCCATTTCCCAAAGCCGTGGCATAAAAGTTATCGGCTAACGTATTGTTTCCCAAAGCCGTGGAAAATTCCCCACTGGCTTGTACATTTTTACCTACGCCCAATGTGCCATCGCCCATATTATCCAAATCCCATTGCGTACCCTCTACATAACCAGCCCGGATAGAAAATTTGCGGGGTACCCACATAAAACGGATACCGGCACCACTAACGGGTGGCACTCCGTCAAAAGTTCCTGTTCCTAAAAGAGCACCTCCGGTGGCAACACGCAGACCTTCTACATTATTTCGTACCAACCGCAAATCCACGTTATCCGTTGTGCCTACAAAATGAGTGGCATCCAAGCCGGAATTTCCATTAACTGACCATCCGTCCCTTGAAGTTAGCAGCCTTACCCATTCCGGATTCATTTCATCACGCCTGTTGTAGTAATAGCCCATCCCATGTGTATATTCCTGATTGGTATTGTACACCAAAAGGCTGTTGGCCGGAGTGGGAACTACGTTTGGATCAAAAGTTGATAAGGCAACTCGTGGGATTAATATGCCTTTATGCTCGGCTGTTACATCCAGCATAGCCGATATGTTAGGTTTTGCACCATTATTGTTGATGCCAATGCCTTGAGAAAATCCTTGTTGGCAGAAAAAAACAAAAGTGAAAAATGCCACTATTTTTCTTGTTGTAAAGTTGCTCATGGTAAGTTGTGTTAAGTTTAATAAATAATCAGATTAAGTATATTCATCATCAGTAAAGAATACTTAAAATAAATAGTATAAATACTTAATTTTAAAAGTAAAAATACAATTATTTTATTTAAGTAAAAATATATTTATTTTATTTAACTCACCTTACGCAAGATATTTTATGATATAGACGAAAAGAGGCATAGTTATTAATAATTCAGAAGTTTTGGCAATTTTCTTGACTACTTCATGACATAAAGAGCGAAAAAAATATTTTATATATCATTGAAAATCAATCTTATCTTTTATTTGCGTAAGGTGAGTTATTTAAGTAAAATTAACCCGTCGGCGGAATTAAATTTTTAGGATTAAGTAGGATAAGCACAAAACCAGAAGTGACATTAATGACTACTGTTTTTTATTAGGCCATCTTATACGGCCTCGAAAAAATAGCGTTAAAAAATTTGCGAAGTGAAGCGTAAAGCAGTGAAAATGATGATACAAAGTACAAAAGCTGATATTGTATTGGTCCATTGTGTACAAAAGTTCAAGTGTAGCTTTTTCGCTGTAGCGTAACGAAACAAATTTTAGCTATTTTTTCGCAGCCTTGATTTTTTTTGTTACTTTTTTATCAAGAAAAAAAGTAAATAGAGAACAACTCAATACTGTAGTAGGTTTGAGATAAAAATACCTAATCCTATAAATAATTTTCACTGTCAATACCCAAACACTCTGCAGTAAGGCTTAGGCTTATCTCTTCCAAATCTGAAAACCTGGGTACACTTCCTCTTCTTGGGTAATTACCTTTCACATTTATTTCATCTCCCAAAATATCTTTTAATACCAACATAATTTTATCGAAATTTAATCTGATATTGTGCATATTGTTTAAGTCGGGTTGGTCACTTTCTTAGATAACTGCACCCTATCTTTTAACGCATCTTTTTAAAATTAACGCCGCCAACGGGTTGTATTTTTACTGGTCTCAATACGTTAGTTAAAGCTATGCACTTTAGTGCAAGACTTTAGTTTCTACAAATTTTTATCGTTCGCTTCGATAAAAAACTAAAAGATCAACGCAGCCACCATTGTGCGCTTTCAGTCCTAAATTTAACCTATGGACTTTATTCCATAGGGTTTTACTTAAAAAAATTGTATTTTTACTTTTAAAATTAAGTATTTATACTGTTTATTTTAAATATTTTTTACTATATTTACGATGAATATACTTAATGTAATCATTTATTAAACTTAACACAACTTAACGTGAGCAAATTTACAACAAAAAAATGGTGGCTTTTTCACTTTTGTTTTTTGCTGCCAACAAGGTTATAATTTTATATCATACAAAACTTTTACCTCATACAAATTTCAGTCAACAACACTTAAAATGCAAAGCTTAATAAAAATATCTGTGCTATGACAAAATCAATATTACTCACCGGCGGTTTACTATTTTTGGGGGCTGCCATGTCTTTTGGCCAAAATGTAGGCATTGCCAATGATAAAACCCCTCCCCACCCCTCTGCCATGCTGGAGGTAAAGGCCACCAACAAAGGGCTGTTAATCCCCCGGGTAGATTTAACCGATGTTAATGACAAAGTTACCATTGCCAACCCTGCCGCTACATTGCTGGTGTACAACATAGCCAGTAATGACAAAGAGTTTCCGCAAGGCCCTGGTTATTATTATAATGCAAATGAAAAAAACGATGGGAATGCGGTTTGGGTAAAGCTGTTGGACAGCCAATTCACTACCCCCTGGCTGCTCGGGGGTAATAATGATATAGATGCGGCCATACATTTTGTAGGCAGCACCAACGATGCCGATGTAGTATTTAAGCGTGGTGGGGTAGAAGGTCTCCGGTTGGCACAAGGCGGAGCTATGCTGGCTACCGGCAGTGCAGTTGGCGGCATTACCCCTGCGCAGGGAGCAGGGCGGCGGCTGATGTGGATACCTGCTAAAGCAGCTTTTCGGGCGGGAGAGGTGACTAATGCGAACTGGGATGATGCCAATGTGGGGTTAAGGTCTTTTGCTGGCGGGTACAATACATATGCTTCCGGTGAAGGTTCCACCACGATGGGGGGGAATACAAGGGCCGAAGGTCTTTACTCCACGGCGATGGGGTTTCAAACAATTGCTGCCGTTGAGTACTCCACGGCGATGGGTTTAGAAACAACTGCTTCCGGTTATATCTCTACTGCGATGGGGTCTTATACCAAAGCCGAAGGTACTCACTCCACGGCGATGGGGGCTAGTACAACTGCTATAGGTAATTACTCCACGGCGATGGGGTATAGTACAAAAGCCGAAGGTGCTCACTCCACGGCGATGGGGTATAGTACAAAAGCCGAAGGTCCTCACTCCACGGCGATGGGGTCTAATACAGTTGCTTCCGGTGATACCTCCACGGCGATGGGGGCTGGAACAACTGCTTCCGGTATTAACTCCACGGCGATGGGATTTGCAACAAAAGCTTCCAGTGAAAACTCCACGGCGATGGGGCATAATACAGTTGCTTCCGGCCTTAGTTCCACGGCGATGGGATGGCTAACCACTGCTTCCGGTAGCCGTTCCACGGCGATGGGGTTTGCAACCACTGCTTCCGGTGAACAATCCACGGCGATGGGGCGGCAAACTACTGCTTCCGGTGTCGGATCCACGGCGATGGGTTTTCAAACTATTGCAGAGGCTGCATCTTCGCTGGTAACGGGCCGATATAACGTAAAGCAAAATTTGCCCCTGGATGCGTCGCCGTTACCTACAGATAAAGTGTTTCAAATTGGCAACGGTACTGCAGATAACAGCCGCAGCGATGCTTTTTTGTACGTCGCAATGGTAATGCTACGCTGGCGGGTAAGCTAACGGAAGACTCGGATATCCGGCTAAAAAAGATGTTCTTCCCCTAGAGAAAGTGATGGGTAAAATAGCCCATATCCAACCTATCACTTACACTTTTATCAATACACAAACACATCCCGGCGAACATCAGATAGGCTTTAGTGCCCAGGAAGTACAAAAACAGTTTCCGGAGCTGGTAAGTGAAAATGAGCAGGGTTACTTATCGGTAAGTTATACCAACATGAGTGCGGTAGCCATTCAGGCTATTAAAGAGCAGCAACAGCAAATACAATCCTTAATAGCAGAAAAAGAACAACAGGCAAAACTTAATAAGGAGCAGCAGGAGCAAATACAATCCTTGCTGCACCGCCTTGAAAAGCTGGAAGCTGCCGGTCAAAAGTAAGCGGCATTATTAGCTTTTAGCAAGCCCCTTCGGTACATGCCTGCTGGCTGTACCGGAGGGTAAAATTATCGCTAGGTTGCCATAGGTAACCCCGTAATGGCGCAGGGTAGGCAGGTGCGGTTGGGTACTTGTGCCTTGTAAAAGTTATTTAAAGTAAGAACTGCAACTCTGAACTATTTTAGAGTATAATACAATAGCACAGGTACGCTTGGCCGCAAAGCTGCGCATACCTTTCGCCGGAATAGGCGGATGTTGTAAGTACTGCCTAATAAGTATTTCATGAGTTAATGGCACAATAGCTTACCGGTAAATTATACCGGAACAACACTTGTAGCCAATGTGAAAAAAATGTTTAATTTTAACTCATGCAAACTCTCAGTCAACAACACTTAAAATGCAAAGCTTAATAAAAATATCTGTGCTATGACAAAATCAATACTACTCACCGGCGGTTTACTATTTTGGGGAGCTACCATGGCTTTTGGCCAAAATGTAGGCATCAATCACACCGGCGTTAAAGCAGACGCTTCTGCTATGTTGGATGTGTCGTCGCCTAACAAAGGGCTGTTAATCCCCTGGGTAGATTTAACAGATAAAAATGACAAGGTAACCATTGCCAACCCTGCCGCTACGTTGCTGGTGTACAACATAGCCAGTAATGGCAGCGAGTTTCCGCAAGGCCCCGGTTATTATTATAATGCAAATGAAAAAAACGATGGGAATGCGGTTTGGGTAAAGCTGTTGGACAGCCAATTCACTACCCCCTGGCTGCTCGGGGGTAATAATGATATAGATGCGGCCATACATTTTGTAGGCAGCGCAAACGATGCCGATGTAGTATTTAAGCGTGGGGAGGTAGAGGGGGTACGGTTGACACGGGGTGGTGCTATGCTGGCTATCGGCAGTGCAGTTGGCGGCATTACCCCTACGCAGGGAGCAGGGCAGCGGCTAATGTGGATACCTGCTAAAGCAGCTTTTCGGGCGGGAGAGGTGAGTAATGCGGATTGGGATGATGCCAATGTGGGGTTAAGGTCTTTTGCCGGTGGGTACAATACAAGCGCTTCCGGTGGCATATCCACGGCGATGGGGTCTGAAACCTCTGCCTCCGGTGGCATCTCCACGGCGATGGGGTTCAATACAAGGGCTTCCGGTGCCTTCTCCACGGCGATGGGGTCTAGTACAGCTGCCTCCGGTGGCAACTCCACGGCGATGGGGTTTGAAACAGTTGCTTTTGGTACATCTTCCACGGTGATGGGGTCTGGAACATTTGCTTTCGGTGACGTATCCACGGCGATGGGGTTAGGAGCAGTTGCTTCCGGTACATCTTCCACGGCGATGGGGGCTAATACAAAAGCCTCCGGTGACTACTCCACGGCGATGGGCTATGGAACAAGTGCTCTCGGCAATACCTCCACGGCGATGGGGTTTGAAACAACTGCTTCCGGTGACATATCCACGGCGATGGGGTATAATACAACTGCTTCCGACGCTTTCACCACGGCGATGGGGTTTGAAACAACTGCCACTGGCGGTGCTTCCACGGCGATGGGGTATAATACAACTGCTTCTGGTATTACCTCCACGGCGATGGGGCGGCAAACAACTGCTTCCGGTTCTACCTCCACGGCGATGGGGTCTGGAACAACTGCCTTTGGTAAAGAATCCACGGCGATGGGTTTTCAAACTATTGCAGAGGCTGCATATTCGCTGGCAATAGGCGGGTATAACGCAAAGCAAAATTTTCCCCCGGATGCGCCGCCGTCACCTACAGATAAAGTGTTTCAAATTGGCAACGGTACGGCAGATTTCCTCCGCAGCGATGCTTTTTTTGTACTCCGCAATGGCAATGCAGAACTGGCAGGAATGCTTAAACAAGGTTCTGATATCAGGTTTAAAAAAGATATTCTTCCCCTAGAGAAAGTGATGGGTAAGATAGCCCATATCCAACCTATCACTTACAATTTTATCAATACACAAACACATCCCGGCGAACATCAGATAGGCTTTAGTGCCCAGGAAGTACAAAAACAGTTTCCGGAGCTGGTAAGTGAAAATGAGCAGGGCTACTTATCGGTAAGTTATACCAACATGAGTGCGGTAGCCATTCAGGCTATTAAAGAGCAGCAACAGCAAATACAGGAACAACAGCAGCAAATACAATCCTTAACAGTAGAAAAAGAACAACAGGCAAAACTTAATAAGGACCAGCAGGAGCAAATACAATCCTTGCTGCACCGCCTTGAAAAGCTGGAAGCTGCCGGTCAAAAGTAAGCGGCATGAATACAATAGCACAGGTACGCTTGGCCGCAAAGCTGCCCTGCATACCTTTCGCCGGAATAGGCGGATGTTGTAAGTACTGCCTAATAAGTATTTCATGAGGTAATGGCACAATAGCTTATCGGTAAATTATACCGGAACAATATCTTTAGCCAATATAAAAAAAAATGGTTAATTTTAACTCATACAAATCTCAGTCAACAACACTTAAAATGCAAAATATAATGTAAAATATCTATGCTATGACAAAATCAATACTACTCATCGGCGGTTTACTATTTTTGGGGGCTGCCATGTCTTTTGGCCAAAATGTAGGCATCAACCAAACCGGCGTTAAAGCAGACGCTTCTGCTATGTTGGATGTGTCGTCGCCTAACAAAGGTCTGTTAATCCCCCGGGTAGATTTAACAGATAAATATGACAATGTAACCATTGCCAGCCCTGCCGCTACATTGTTGGTGTACAACATAGCCAGTAATGACAAAGAGTTTCCGCAAGGCCCCGGTTATTATTATAATGCCAATGTAAAAAACGAGGGGGATGCATTTTGGGTAAGGCTGTTAGATAGCGAATTCAATACCCCCTGGCTGCTCGGGGGTAATAATGATATAGATGCGGCCATACATTTTGTAGGCAGCACCAATGCGGCTGATGTAGTATTTAAGCGTGGGGAAGTAGAAGGGGTACGGTTGGCACAAGGCGGAGCTATGCTGGCTACCGGCAGTGCAGTTGGCGGCATTACCCCTGCGCAGGGAGCAGGGCGGCGGCTGATGTGGATACCTGCTAAAGCAGCTTTTCGGGCGGGAGAGGTGACTAATGCGAACTGGGATAATGCCAATGTGGGGTTAAGGTCTTTTGCTGGCGGGTACAATACAGTTGCTTCCGGTGAAGGTTCCACGGCGATGGGGCGGCAAACAACTGCTTCCGGTTCTAACTCCACGGCGATGGGGCGACAAACAACTGCTTCCGGTCAAAACTCCACGGCGATGGGCTCTACCACAACTGCTTTCGGTGTCACTTCCACGGCGATGGGGTCTAATACAGTTGCTTCCGGTGATACCTCTACGGCGATGGGGCAACAAACAATTGCTTCCGGTCAAAACTCCACGGCGATGGGTTCTATCACAACTGCTTCTGGTGAAATTTCCACGGCGATGGGGCGGCAAACAACTGCTTTCGGTAAACGTTCCACGGCGATGGGTAATAATACCACCGCTTCCGGTGATAACTCTACTGCGATGGGAAGTTATACAAAAGCCGAAGGTCTTAACTCCACGGCGATGGGGTTCAGAACAACTGTAACTCCTGCGGGTACTAACTCCACGGCGATGGGGTCTAATACAACTGCTTCCGATCAAAACTCCACAGCAATGGGGGAGGAAACAATTGCCTCCGGTTTTGTATCCACAGCCATGGGGTCTAATACAATTGCCGAAGGCACTTACTCCACGGCGATGGGGTTCAAAACAACTGCTTCTGGTTCTAAATCCACAGCGATGGGGGAGGAAACAATTGCTTCCGGTGAAAAATCCACGGCGATGGGGTTCAAAACAACTGCTTCTGGTTACCACTCCACGGCGATGGGGCGTAATACAATTGCTTCCGGCGATACCTCCACGGCGATGGGGTTCAAAACAACTGCCTCCGGTCTTGTATCCACGGCGATGGGGCGTAGTACAACTGCTTACGGTTTTGCCTCTACTGCGATGGGGTGGAATACAACTGCCGAAGGTGACCAATCCACGGCGATGGGTTCTAGTACAACTGCTTCCGGTTTTAGATCCACGGCGATGGGGTATAATACAACTGCTTACGGTCCTAACTCCACGGCGATGGGGTTTGAAACCACTGCTTCCGGTGAAAAATCCACGGCGATGGGGGAGGGAACAATTGCTTTCGCTGAAAGATCTACTGCGATGGGGTATAATACCAAAGCCAATGCTGCCAATTCCTTTACTTCCGGACAGGAAACAATTGCAAATGTTACTAACTCTTCTGCCTTTGGGATAGGTACGATTGCTTCAGCCCGACATTCTATGGTAGTAGGGTTATATAATGATGTGTTGGCTAACCCGAGTCCCAATGCCTCTGCGTTTACGGATCGTATTTTTCAGGTAGGGGGAGGCTCCGGCCCTTCCAATGCAGAGCGGAGCAATGCACTAACGGTATTGCGTAGTGGCCGCACAGCAGTAGGAAAAGCTCACCCGATTGCCATGTTGGATATTACAAAATCATTGCATGATCAAAATTATAAAATATTAAGACTGGCCGATGTAAATAAGACGGCGCATTACGAAGTTGATATTATCAATATATTTGGACAAGGGCCTTATATGGAATTTTCTACAAATGCGGATATGGGAAGGTATATCTTTACGAACAATGTATATAAACCAGGCAATAACAATCCCGATCAAAAACCTTATTTAATGACTATAGCTTTTAATGGTGAAGTATATATTGCAGGCACCTTACATGAAAACTCGGATATACGCCTAAAGAAGAATATAAGACCACTGGAAAATGTGCTATATAAGGTAAATAATATTCAACCCATTACTTACTATTTTAAAGATACAAAAAATCATCCGGCCTCTCATCAAATCGGGTTTAATGCCCAGGAACTACAAAAGCAGTTTCCTCAGCTTGTATCCGAGGATATAAATAAGGATTTATCTGTAAATTACACACATGTCAGCGGTTCTTTTACAAGCCATTAAAGAGCAGCAACAACAAATTGAAAGCCAGGATAAACAGAATAAAAGCCAGGATAAAAAAATTATGCAACAACAAGTTTTAATTGATAAATTAAATGTTGAGAACAGTGAAATAAAAAAGCGGCTTGAACAAGTAGAAAAATTGTTGACACCTAATAAGTAGTCCATTACTACACCTGTCGCCCCAGAATAGTATTTAGAGGCTGTCTCATAAGTTCAATTTAGCATCACATTAATTTTATATAAATGTGATACTAATTGATAACAAAATAATTTCATATTTCGATAAACTCAATATGATAAATTTTTTTACTTATGAGACAGCCTCTACTATTTTATTTAAACCGATTTTTCTGAATATTTTTAGTAATTTTACCATGCAGGAAGTAATATTCTGCTTATTGTTAACAGATTTATACATCGCAAGCAGTGATGTGATTAAATTAAATATATATATATAAATGAAAAACTACATTAAATTGGCAATCATTGCACTTATTCAACTGGCTTATGTACAAAGAAGCGATGCTCAGGGTGTAAGCATTGCCGATGATAAAACCCCTCCCCACCCCTCTGCCATGCTGGAGGTAAAGGCCACCAACAAAGGGCTGTTAATCCCCCGGGTAGATTTAACAGATAAAAATGACAAGGTAACCATTGCCAGCCCTGCCGCTACATTGCTGGTGTACAACATAGCCAGTAATGACAAAGAGTTTCCGCAGGGTCCCGGTTATTATTATAATGCCAATGTAAAAAACGATGGGGATGCGGTTTGGGTAAAGCTGTTGGACAGTCAATTCAATACCCCCTGGCTGCTCGGGGGTAATAATGATATAGATGCGGCCATACATTTTGTAGGCAGCACCAATGCGGCCGATGTAGTATTTAAGCGTGGGGAAGTAGAAGGGGTACGGTTGGCACAAGGCGGAGCTATGCTGGCTACCGGCAGTGCAGTTGGCGGCATTACCCCTGCGCAGGGAGCAGGGCGGCGGCTGATGTGGGTACCTGCTAAAAGCTTTCGGGCGGGAGAGGTGACTAATGCGAACTGGGATAATGCCAATGGGGTTAAGGTCTTTTGCTGGCGGGTACAATACAGTTGCTTCCGGTGAAGGTTCCACGGCGATGGGGCGGCAAACAACTGCTTCCGGTTCTAACTCCACGGCGATGGGGTGGGGAACCAATGCTTCCGATGACTACTCCACGGCGATGGGTTTAGAAACAACTGCTTCCGGTTATATCTCTACTACGATGGGGTCTTATACAAAAGCCGAAGGTAGTTACTCCACGGCGATGGGGTATCAAACAACTGCTTCCGGTGATACCTCTACGGCGATGGGGCAACAAACAATTGCTTCCGGTCAAAACTCCACGGCGATGGGTTCTATCACAACTGCTTCCGGCCTTACCTCCACGGCGATGGGGTATAATACAGTTGCTTCCGGTGTTACTTCCACGGCGATGGGGTCTAATACAGTTGCTTCCGGTGATACCTCTACGGCGATGGGGTCTAATACCCTAGCCAAAGGTGCTACTTCCACGGCGATGGGTACTAGAACAACTGCTATGGGTAAGTACTCCACGGCGATGGGGTCTAATACAGTTGCTTCCGGTGATACCTCTACGGCGATGGGGTCTAATACCCTAGCCAAAGGTGCTACTTCCACGGCGATGGGTACTAGAACAACTGCTATGGGTAAGTACTCCACGGCGATGGGGCATACTACCCTAGCCGAAGGTGTTGCTTCCACGGCGATGGGGTATAATACCAAAGCCAAAGGTGTTACTTCCACGGCGATGGGGTATAATACCCTAGCCGAAGGTGACCAATCCACAGCGATGGGGGTTGGAACAACTGCTATGGGTAATTACTCTACTGCGATGGGGTATAATACCCTAGCCGAAGGTCTTAACTCCACGGCGATGGGGGTTGGAACAACAGCTTTCGGCTCTACTTCCACGGCGATGGGGTGGCAAACCACTGCTTCCGGTAGGCGCTCCACGGCGATGGGGGTTGATACAAAAGCTTCCGGTGATACCTCTACGGCGATGGGGTATAATACCAAAGCCGAAGGTGCTACTTCCACGGCGATGGGGTGGCAAACCACTGCTTCCGGCTTTACTTCCACGGCGATGGGTACTAGAACAACTGCTATGGGTAAGTACTCCACGGCGATGGGGTCTAATACACTTGCTTCCGGTGATACCTCCACGGCAATGGGAGCTGAGACTACAGCCAGCGGGCTTCGTTCCACAGCAATGGGTTATGAAACTAAAGCCAGCGGGAATTATTCCACAGCAATGGGAGATAACACTACTGCTTCCGGTTGGTCTTCCACGGCAATGGGTAATACTACTACAGCCAGCGGGTTTAATTCCACGGCAATGGGTAATAATACTAAAGCCATTGAGTTTAGTTCCACGGCAATGGGTAGTGTGACTACAGCCAGCGGGCTTGTTTCCACGGCAATGGGTAGTAATGCGACTGCAAACGGATATTATTCCACGGTAATGGGGCTCGGTACAGTTACAAATATCTATGGTGGTGTCGTATTTGGCAGGTATAATGCAATTGCTCTTGGTCATCCAAAAGCCCCCAATAGTAATGACAGGGTATTTCAAGTTGGTGATGGAATAAGTGCAAGTGTAAATGACCGTAAAGACATTATGTATCTCACCCGTAGCGGAAATTTAATAATAACAGGCAGCCTAACAGCCAACGGGACACTTTACCCCTCCGACATCCGCCTGAAAACAGCCATTGCTCCATTACAGGATGTATTGAGCAATATTGATAAAATTCAGCCAATTATGTATTATTTCAAGGATAAAAACAACTATCCTTCCACGCATCAAATTGGCTTTAGCGCTCAGGAAATTGCGCAAGAGTTTCCAGAGCTGGTCAATAAAACTGATAATGGATACTTGTCGGTTAATTATCCTCAAATGACAGCGGTAGCTATCCAGGCCATTAAAGAGCAGCAAGAGATTATTGAAAGCCAGGATAAACAGAATAAAAGCCAAGACAGAATAATTGAAAGCCAGGATAAAAAAATTATGCAACAACAAGTTTTAATTGATAAATTAAATGTTGAGAACAGTGAAATAAAAAAGCGGCTTGAACAAGTAGAAAAATTGTTGACACCTAATAAGTAGTCCATTACTACACCTGTCGCCCCAAAATATTATTTAGAGGCTGTCTCAAAAGTCCAATTTAGCATCACATTAATTTTATATAAATGTGATACTAATTGATAACAAAATAATTTCATATTTCGATAAACTCAATATGATAAATTTTTTTACTTATGAGACAGCCTCTACTATTTTATTTAAACCGATTTTTTCTGAATATTTTTAGTAATTTTACCATGCAGGAAGTAATATTCTGCTTATTGTTAACAGATTTATACATCGCAAGCAGCGATGTGATTAAATTAAATATATATACAGATGAAAAACTACATTAAATTGGCAATCATTGCTCTTCTTCAAGTGGCTTATGTGCAAAGAAGCGATGCTCAGGGTATGGCTATAAATGCTGATGGCACAGTAGCAAATCCCTCGGCTATGCTCGATGTCAAATCATCTAACAAAGGGCTGTTAATCCCCCGGGTAGCTTTAACCGATGTTAATGACAAAGTTACCATCCCAAACCCTGCAAACAGTTTGCTGGTATTTAACACAAATGCAAACATGGTGGGAGGCAGAGGTATTGGGTATTATTACAATTCAGGATCCTCCGAGCTTCCTGCATGGATAAAATTGATTGACGAAAGTGAAGAAGCTGGCTGGCTGATAACTGGTAACAGTAATCTTACTGATTTAGCTTTTATGGGCACAACCGACGATGCCGATGTGATATTTAAGCGTGATGGGATAGAAGGTTACCGCATCACCAAGGGAGGCGCCCTTTTAGCCAGAGGCGATGAGAATACAGGGATAACGCCTGTGTCTGGTGCAGGGCGGCGGCTGATGTGGATTCCTGCAAAGGGAGCTTTTAGGGCAGGTGCTGTTACTGATGCTTCTTGGAATGATGGTAATGTTGGTCTTTATTCTTTTGCTACGGGTATTAATACTACAGCCAGCGGGCTTACTTCCACGGCAATGGGCTTTAATACTACAGCCAGCGGGCTTTATTCCACGGCAATGGGATCTTATACTACAGCCAGCAAGGAATATTCCACGGCAATTGGATATGGCACTATAGCCAGCAAGGATTATTCCACGGCAATGGGATATGGCACTAAAGCCAGCGGGAGGTATTCTACGGCAATCGGTTATGAGACTACGGCCAGCGGGGAAAATTCCACGGCGATGGGGTCTAATACAGTTGCTTCCGGTGATACTTCTACGGCAATGGGATATGGCACTACAGCCAGTAGGAGGTATTCTACAGCAATGGGTTATAATACTAAAGCCAGTGGGGACTATTCCACGGCAATGGGTTATAATACTATTGCCAGCAAGGATTATTCCACAGCAATGGGTTATAGTACTACGGCCAGCCAGTTTTATTCCACGGCAATGGGCCTTAGCACTACAGCTAGCGGGAATCATTCCACAGCAATGGGATCTTATACTACAGCCAGCGGGAATGGTTCTACGGCAATGGGATTTGAGACTACAGCCATCGGGTTTAATTCCACAGCAATGGGATCTGAGACTACAGCTAACGGAAATTCTTCTACGGCAATGGGTGCTAATACTACAGCCAGCGGAACTGCTTCCACAGCAATGGGTGCTAATACTACAGCTGGTGCGAATTATTCCACGGCAATGGGGTTAGGTACAGTTACAAATATCTATGGTGGTGTTGTATTTGGCAGGTATAATGTAATTGCTCCTGGTAATCCAGAAACCCCCAATAGTAATGACAGGGTATTTCAAGTTGGTGATGGAATAAGTACAAGTGTAAATGACCGTAAAGACATTATGTATCTCACCCGTAGCGGAAATTTAATAATAACAGGCAGCCTAACAGCCAACGGGACGTTTTACCCCTCCGACATCCGCCTGAAAAACAGCCATTGCTCCATTACAGGATGTATTGAGCAATATTGATAAAATTCAGCCAATTATGTATTATTTCAAGGATAAAAACAACTATCCTTCCACGCATCAAATTGGCTTTAGCGCTCAGGAAATTGCGCAAGAGTTTCCAGAGCTGGTCAATAAAACCGATAATGGATACTTGTCGGTTAATTATCCTCAAATGACAGCGGTAGCTATCCAGGCCATTAAAGAGCAGCAGGAGATTATTAAAAAACAAGAAGAAAAAATTACAAACCAGGAAAAAATAAATGATGTGTTGAATGCTAAAAATGCAGATTTGGAGAAACGAATCGAAAAGCTTGAAAAAATGATGCTAAACAAATAGTAATATTTTAAAATAGTTGTAAAAAAACCTCTGCTAGCACGGAGGTTTTTTATGGCATATTTACGCTTCCGCTTCCTTGCAGAAGTCTCCTTGCATAGCTTTTGCGTGTTGGCCAAGGGGCTCTGCGGCTATTTTACATCTTGAATCTGAACTTCTACTCTTTTTGGGCTGCCTCTACTCCGCGGAGTTCCTGCCTTCCTACACAAGCCGTTGCGGAGGAAACTCTGCGGGGAAGGAGAATGGCACAATAGCTTATCGGTAAATCATACCGGAACACCATTTTTTTGTCAGTTTGAAAAGAACCTTTAATTTTACTGCATACAAATTTCAGTCAACAACACTTAAAATGCAAAACATAATGAAAAATATCTATGCTATGACAAAATCAATATTACTCACCGGCGGTTTACTATTTTTGGGGGCTGCCATGTCTTTTGGCCAAAATGTAGGCATTGCCAATGATAAAACCCCTCCCCACCCCTCAGCTATGCTGGAGGTAAAGGCCACCAACAAAGGGCTGTTAATCCCCCGCACAGCTTTAACCGATGTTAATGACAAAGTAACCATCCCAAACCCTGCAAACAGTTTGCTGGTATTTAACACAAATGCAAACATGGTGGGAGGCAGAGGTATTGGGTATTATTACAATTCAGGATCCTCCGTGCTTCCTGCATGGATAAAATTGATTGACGAAAATGAAGGAGCTGGCTGGCTGATAACTGGTAATAGTAATCTTACTGATTTAGCTTTTATGGGCACAACCGACGATGCCGATGTGATATTTAAGCGTGATGGGATAGAAGGTTACCGCATCACCAGGGGAGGCACACTTTTAGCCAGAGGCGATGAGAATACAGGGATAACGCCTGTGTCTGGTGCAGGCCGTAGGCTGATGTGGATACCTGCTAAAGCAGCTTTTCGGGCGGGAGAGGTGACTAATGCGGATTGGGATGATGTCAATGTGGGGTTAAGGTCTTTTGCCAGTGGGTACAACACCTCTGCTTCCGGTTATACTTCCACGGCGATGGGGTTTGAAACAACAGCTTCCGGTTCTCACTCCACGGCGATGGGGTGGCAAACTACTGCTTCCGGTTCTAACTCCACGGCGATGGGGTGGAAAACAACTGCTTCCGGTCCTAGATCCACGGCGATGGGATGGCTAACCACTGCTTCCGGTGATACCTCTACGGCGATGGGGTCTGGAACAACAGCTTCCGGCCTTACTTCCACGGCGATGGGTTCTAGAACAACTGCTTCCGGTAGCCGTTCCACGGCGATGGGATGGGAAACCACTGCTTTCGGTAGCCGTTCCACGGCGATGGGGGATAATACAACTGCTATAGGTAATTACTCCACGGCGATGGGGTGGCAAACTACTGCTTCCGGTGACCGCTCCACGGCGATGGGATATAATACAACTGCTTCCGGTAACCAATCCACGGCGATGGGGTATGAAACAACTGCTTCCGGTGACTACTCCACGGCGATGGGACAGGCGACTACTGCTTCCAATGATAGATCCACGGCGATGGGGTGGAAAACAACTGCTTCCGGTCCTAGATCCACGGCGATGGGGATTAAAACAACTGCTTCCGGTATTACCTCCACGGCGATGGGCTATGGAACAACTGCTTCTGCCGAAAGATCCACGGCGATGGGGTTTGAAACCAAAGCCGAAGGCGTTACTTCCACGGCGATGGGTTCTGAACAACTGCTTCTGGTGAAAGCTCTACGGCGATGGGGTGGCAAACTACTGCTTCCGGTTCTAACTCCACGGCGATGGGTTCTAGTACAACTGCTTCCGGTTCTAACTCCACGGCGATGGGATGGCTAACAACTGCTTCCGGTTTTAACTCCACGGCGATGGGACAGGGGACTATTGCTTCCGGTCAAATATCCACGGCGATGGGGCATGATACCAAAGCCCAAGGTGCTACTTCCACGGCGATGGGCTATGGAACAAGTGCTCTCGGTCTTACCTCCACGGCGATGGGGTGGCAAGCAACTGCTATGGGTGAGAGTTCCACGGCGATGGGGCAGGGAACTATTGCTGAGGCCAAGTATTCGCTGGCAATAGGCCGGTATAACTTAATACAAAATTTGCCTCCAAATGCGTTGCCGTTACCTGGCGATAAAGTGTTTCAAATTGGCAATGGTATATCAGCTAACATCCGCAGCGATGCTTTTTTTGTACGCCGCAATGGTAATGCAGAACTGGCAGGAACGCTTAAAGAAAATTCTGATATCCGGCTAAAAAAAGATGTTCTTCCTCTGGAGAAAGTGATGGGTAAAATAGCCCATATCCAACCTATCACTTACAATTTTATCAATACACAAACACATCCCGGTGAACATCAGATAGGCTTTAGTGCCCAGGAAGTACAACAACAGTTTCCGGAGCTGGTAAGTGAAAATGAGCAGGGTTACTTATCGGTAGCTATAACCACATGAGTGCGAGCCCATTCAGGCTATTAAAGAGCAGCAACAGCAAATACAATCCTTAATAGCAGAAAAGAACAACAGGCAAAACGTAATAAGGAGCAGCAGCAGCAAATTCAAGAGCAGCAGGAGCAAATACAATCCTTGCTGCACCGCCTTGAAAAGTTGGAAGCTGCCGGTCAAAAGTAAGCGGCATTATTAGCTTTTAGCAAAGCCCCTCCGGTACATGCCTGCTGGCTGTGCCGGAGGGTAAAATTATCGCCAGGTTGCCACAGGTAACCCCGTAATGGCGCAGGGTACTGTCTATTAATCCAATAAATCATATTTTTTACTAAAAATAATTAGCATCTTTGCAATGCTAATATGAACACACCCATAATACCTGTCTGGAAAAAGGCACCTTTCCTTAGATTGTTATTGCCACTAATTGCAGGCATTATCCTGCAATGGTATGTGCAATTTGCTTTGCACTATATTTTGCTATCTGTTATCTGTTTTTTGATTGCATTTATTTTGTTTCGTTTTTTGCCTATTGCTATCCGGTTTAAAGTAAAAGGCATACAAGGTTTTTTATTACAATTGCTAATAATAGTATTTGGTTTATTTATTACCTGGCAAAATGATATCAGGAATGAAAAAAACTGGTTAGGAAATTATTATACGGATAGTAATTATATAATACTAAAGCTAAATGAGCCGCTTGTTGAAAAATCCAAATCTTTTAAGGCAGAAGCATCAATAGCATCAATAATTGATGGAGACAAAAATATTAGCTGCACAGGCAAAGTGCTGTTATATTTTTCAAAAGACAGCCTGGTAAATACTTTACGGTACGGAGATAAAATTTTACTAAGCAAACCTCTGCAAAGAATAAAAAATTCAGGTAATCCCGGTGCGTTTAATTATGAACGTTATGCAGGGTTCCAGCATATTTTTCATAATGTGTTTTTGAAAGAAAAAGATTGGGTCAAACTAAATATTAATGAGGATAATTGGTTTAAGACATTCATTTTTAACGCTAAAGAAAAAATATTACGCATATTAAAAAGTAATATTAAAGGTGACACTGAGCTAGGTGTGTCAGAAGCATTATTAATAGGATATAAAGAAGACCTGGATAAAGACCTCGTACAGGCATACAGCAATACAGGCGTAGTGCATATCATTGCTATAAGTGGCTTGCATTTAGGGCTGATTTATGTAATGCTGCTTTGGCTGTTTAATAAAATTCCTTTTATAAAAAAGTCAAAAATTGTAAAGGTGATATTTGTGCTTACCTGCCTTTGGTTATTTTCTATTTTGACCGGGGCATCTGCTTCAGTGTTACGAAGCGCTGTAATGTTTACCTGTATTGTAATTGGAGAAAATTTTGCTAAAAAATCTTCTATTTATAATTCATTAGCAGCCTCTGCTTTTTTATTACTTTGTTATAACCCCTATTTTTTATGGGATGTAGGTTTTCAATTGTCTTACCTAGCCGTACTGGGTATTGTATTGCTTCAGCCACCTATTTACCGTTGCTGGCTTATTAAAAATAAATGGCTAGATAAGGTGTGGAAATTAACAGCTGTTTCACTTGCAGCGCAGGTGCTTACCTTCCCTGTTTGCATTTATTATTTTCATCAGTTTCCAAATTTATTTTTATTTACCAATTTAGTGGCAGTTCCTTTATCCAGTATCATTTTATTTGTAGAAATATTTTTAATAGCATTTGCGTGGATACCTGCTGTAGCAGTATATATCGGCAAAGTTGTTCATTGGCTGATATGGTTAATGAATGAAATTATCCTGGGCATCAATAAACTTCCTTTTGCATTATGGGATAAAATTTCAGCAAATATTTATTCTACAGGATTACTGTATGCAATAGTAATAGGTATATGTGCCTGGCTGCTAAATAAAAGGAAGGCATATTTCAAAGTTTCATTAGTTTGCCTTGCTATGTTTTTTGCTTTAACTGCTTTTAATAGCTGGGGAACTAAAAATCAAAAAAAGTTAATAGTGTATAATGTACCCGGGTACCAGGCCATAGATATAGTGTATGGAAATAATTATAAATTTATCGGCGACAGTATTTTATTACAAGACAGTTTGTTGCAAAATTTTCATCTTAAACCCGGCAGGATTAGCCTGCAATTAAAACAACAGGTAAATAATATACCCATCTTGTTTGAGAATGGAAGATTTTTGCAGGCGGGCACAAAAAAAATATTTATCCTGGATAAGACTTTATTATTTGAGCAGCCATTGGAAAAAATTGATATGGATTATATAATCATTTCGAAAAATGCAAAAGTATATATAGAACAACTCAACAAAATTTTTAATTGCAAATATTATATTTTCGATGCATCAAACAGTTGGTGGAGAATTGACAAATGGGAAAGGGACTGTGAACAATTACATTTGCAATATTATTCCGTACCGGAAAAAGGTGCTTTTGAAATGGATTTGGAATATGAGAATATAAAAGCTAAATAGTAGTACTTTCGATGAATGGAGCGTCGCCTCCGAAGTTTCATCAGGGACCAAAAGTTGGTTACAAAAAAATTGCCTTACAAATCATGCAAAAAAAAATTACCTCAGCGCTCATCTCTGTTTTTTATAAAGACGGGTTAGAAAATATTATACAGTTATTGCACCAACTGGGTGTAACCATTTATTCTACCGGGGGCACACAACAATTTATTGAAGCATTGCAGGTGCCATGCACCGGGGTAGAAACACTTACCCATTATCCTTCCATTTTAGGCGGCAGGGTAAAAACATTGCATCCATCAGTATTTGGTGGTATTTTAGGGCGTAAAGACAATGTTGTGGATAAGCAGGAAATGCAGCAGTATAATATTCCTGCTTTTGACCTGGTGATCGTTGATTTATATCCTTTTGAAGAAACAGTAAAATCCACAAATGATGAAAATTTAATTATTGAAAAAATCTAATTACTTTAATGCTACCAGCTTAAGCAGTCCTTTTGGGCAGCAAAAAAATGTGCTGCGCTATGGAGAAAACCCTCATCAAAAAGGTATTTTTTTTGGTAAGGCAGATGTGCTGTTTGATAAATTGCATGGTAAAGAACTGTCATATAATAACCTGGTGGATGTAGATGCTGCAATAGCGTTGATTAATGAGTTTACAGAAAATAAGTCTAGTGTGTTTGCTATTATAAAGCATACCAATGTATGTGGTATTGCAGTGCGAAATAATATAAAAGCAGCTTGGGATGGAGCGCTGGCCGGTGATCCTGAGAGTGCATTTGGCGGGGTGTTGGTTTGTAATACCCCGTTAGATAAAGCTACAGCGGCGGCTATTAGTGATTTATTTTTTGAAGTGATAATTGCACCGGGTTATGATGGCGATGCTTTGGATATTTTGCAAACTAAGAAGAACAGGATTATTTTATTACATAAAATAAGTGCAGCATCACATTTGTATAGCCATCAATTTAAATCGATATTGAATGGTACACTTGTGCAGGAAAACGATATTGATAATGTGATGGAGTGGAAAGAGCCGGTGCCAGGGAAAGCACTGAAACAGAAAAGGCCAACCTTCTTTTGCGAATATTATTGCTAAACATTTAAAAAGCAATGCGATTGCTTTGGTAAAAAATATGCAGCTGATCGGGAAGGGGTGCGGACAGACTTCCAGGGTTGATGCATTGCGCCATGCACTGGAAAAAGCCCGGCAGTTTAATTTTGATTTGAAAGATGCTGTTTTGGCAAGTGATGCATTTTTTCCATTTGATGATTGTGTAAAAATTGCACATGAGGCTGGTATATCGGCATTTATACAGCCGGGTGGCTCTAAGCGGGATAATGACTCGATAGAATACTGCCGTCAAAATAATTTGGTTATGATAATAACCGGCCTTCGCCAGTTTAAGCATTAACTTTGCACTTATTTTTTGTAAATAATAGTTGTAATGAAGGTATACCTGCCACGGAAAAAGCCAAAGGATATATGGCACTTGCAATAACCAGCACAGTGTGGGGTACTACATGGATAGCCAGCAAAATAGCCATTGATGAAATACCGGCATTGCAAATGGCAGCCATACGCCAGTTGATTGCTGGTGTAATTTTTATTTTATTTTTATGGGATATAAAAAACTCCCATTTCCTACTTTTTCCCAACTGGCCTGGATAGTGGTTATGGCATTGCTGATGTTTGTATTTGCCAATGGATTAAGTACGTGGAGCTTAAATTATATACCGGCAGGTTTAAGTGCTTTAATCGGTGCATTGTACCCGTTAAGTGTAGTGCTGATAGAAATGCTTTTTTTTAAGAAAAAGAATGGCTCTGTTATTACATTTGTCGGTTTGTTTTTAGGTATTGCCGGTATTGTTATTGTATTTTATGAGCACGCATTTCAGCAGCATCCACCCGGCTTTGTCTTTGGGGTAGTCCTTTCCGTTAGCGCTATGCTCAGCTGGAGTATGGGAACTATTTTTATTGCCAAAAATAAGCTGAAAATAAATCCGTATTATGCCATCGGATGGCAAATGTTTATAGCAGGGATATTATTATTTGTTTTTGCAAAGGTTACAAAACCGCTTATCCCGTTTTATGCCATATCACTTAAAGTGTGGTTGCTGATAGGTTACCTGGTAATATCCGGATCAATCATCAGCTTTATAGCTTTTATTTATTCTGTTAAAAAATTGCCTACTGAAGTTGCATCGTTGTACGCTTATATAAACCCCCTGGTAGCTATGGTGGCTGCACCTATATTCATTAAAAATGAACAGTTAACAATGTATATTCTCTGGGGAGCAATAGTAACACTGGCAGGAGTTTTTTTAGTGAATTACAGCATTAAAAGAAATGCGAAAAAAGTTATTGCTGAACCTGAGCAATAAATTGTTCATATATCTCTTTCCAGCCGACAAATTCTTTATCATTTCCAAAAAAATTATTATGCCAGATAGTAATCATTTGGCCACTAATATTTTTACAGGCATTGTAATAATGTAACATTTCCTTGTAAGCTATGTCCGGGGTAAAATTTTGCTCATAATAGGAGTTGGCCTCCATAAAGCAAAAAGGATGGATTCTTAAATTTTTTTGCTCTTCTTTTTCCAAGTCGTACCAATAAAAAGATGATGCAACCGAAGCCCTGAAACCATTGATACTGCCATAGCCCATACTAAAATCATCTGTAATACCTGCTATAAGTAATTTTCTGTATCCTTCCGGCAAATTGAAGCGGATATAATGCTGGCGGGAGCTAGTAACAGAAAATTTCGTTATTTCTTCTAGGCACTGTTTTTCTTTTTTCAGTAAATTAAAATCATCCCCGCTTTGCCAGGATGGATGAATGCCAATACTGTAATATTCTGCATGGGATTTTATTAATCTTCCCATCTGTTTTTTATGCGGTAAAATATTTTTATCATATGCTTTATTTCTATTGGCTACTAAAAAAAAATAGTGTGCTTTCAAATGATATTTTTTATGCAGCTTATTTAACCAGCCATATGTATCAAAAGGATCTTTTTTTAAGCCCAATAAAACCATAATCCTGTTTAAGGATGGTGCTTTGAAAAATCCGCCAATATTCCTTGTTAAACCTTTGTATTTGTAAGAAAATGCAATGTCGATGTCGTAAGTCGGAGTAAAAGTGAAAGGTGAGAAGTGAAAGGTGAAAAGTGAAAATTTATTTTTTATTTGTGCAGCAAAGTCTTTTACCCAAATATTTATCAAGGGAAGCGATAAAAAATTTTCTTTAAAAGCAAGTGAATTGGTATGTGCATACCTCCCATATTCATCTTTAGTATGTGGTAAATATTCTTCGTATCGGCTAAGCAAATAAAAGGAAGCAGAAAAAATATCAAAAGGGAAATCTGAATCAATAGTTTTGAAAAAAGCTTTGTATTGATTGGTTTCAAAGCATTCGATTTTTTGGCTGGTGATATTTTTTTCAAATAGCAATCCTATATTACCAATTGTAAAATATTCGCTATTAATTACCTCATTGCTGTAATTAATTTTTATCCCATTATAGTTTTGAAATTCTTCTTTATCATTAATAATAGAAAAATCAACATGAATCAATTCTTTACAAATAAAATTGCATATATATACTAACCTTGAGGAAGTAGTAGGCGCATAAATATATAGTCGATTCATATTTTTTTATTTAACGAATCTCTCCTTCCACATTTCATTAAATGTTTTTTCTAAAATTCAAATCACTTCTATGTTGTTTCCATCCTTTGAATAAACTATTTACTACTTTGTTTTTAATAGCACCATTGCCCATATTCATCATGCCTCTTTTCAGGCTGGAAACTTTCCATAATTTCCAGGCCATTTTTTCGCTAAATGTTGTCAATCCTTCTTCAACTGATTCATGCCTGTTTTCCAATAACAGTTCATGTAAATTTATTTTTACTGCACATACTTCCGTACAGTTGCCACACAGTGACGAAGCGTAACTCAGATGTTTAAACTCATCCATTCCCTGCAAATGTGGGGTTATCACACTTCCGATAGGCCCGCTGTAAGTAGCCCCGTATGCATGTCCACCAATATTTTTATACACCGGGCAGGCATTAAGGCAGGCTCCGCAGCGGATACAATACAAGCTTTCACGTTGTTTAGGGTTTTGTAAAATATTGGTACGGCCATTGTCTAATAATATTACATACATTTCTTCTGGTCCGTCGGTTTCATTATCTTGTTTTGGGCCTGTAATGATACTATTATACACCGTAATTTTTTGCCCTGTACCAAAAGTAGAAAGCAAGGGCCAAAATAATCCAAGGTCTGTAACCGAAGGAATCATTTTTTCTATCCCCACAATTACAATATGTGTTTTAGGAAAGGCACAACTTAGACGGGCATTGCCTTCATTTTCTGTAACAGCTACTGCGCCAATATCGCTGATGATAAAATTAGCCCCGGTTACACCAATTTCAGCCTGCACATATTTTTCTCTTAAAATATTCCTAGCTACCAGTGTCATTTCTGTGGGTGTAAGGTCAATAGCTGTGCCCAGCTTTTCATGAAAAAGTTTGGCCACATCCTCTTTGCTTTTATGCATGGCAGGCGTTACAATATGATAAGGTGCTTCGCCATCCAGTTGCTGGATATATTCTCCCAGGTCGGTTTCTATGCTTTCAATGCCATTTTTTTGCAGCGCATCATTTAAATGTATTTCTTCGGTAACCATGCTTTTGCTTTTTACCAAAGTTTTGCAATTTTTTTCTTTGCAGATATTTAATATTTCGTCTATAGCTTGCTGTGAGTTTTCGGCCCAAATAACTTTCCCACCTCTTTTAGTAAAGGTTAGTTCAAATTCTTCCAGTTGCTGATCGAGTGTTTCTATTGCCCGCCATTTTGTATTTTTTGCCCTTTCCCTTGCCAGGTGCAAATCCAAAAATTGTTCTTTGCCTTTAGGAACAGCAGCATTGTATTTGCCGATATTAAAATTAATTTTCCGGCGATGCTCTACGTCGCCTGCTTTGCTGGTACTTTTTTCTTTAAATATGTTTGCAGTATCTGTCATAATTTTTTTGTTATGGGCTTTTCTGCCTAATGCATCGTTAGATGGCAGGGTTTATCCTGAGGTAACGAAGGACTCCGTTCAACATCGGTATTTTCTATCATCTTTATTTAATACGGATAATAAAAATAATTTATTTTTCACTATTTAATTCAAGTATTACCCTATCTGCTTCAATCAATTGTTTCAGTTCTTCTTCTTTAGGCAGGTATAAGCGGTATTTGCTTGCAAATAATTTTTCGTTTTCTGCCAGTACAGAGTATTTTACAATGGTTTTATCTTTTTCTGTGCAAAGTATTATTCCAATTGTTGGGCTATCCTCTTCGCCCTTTTTTAAATCGTTATACATTCGTACATACATATCCATTTGCCCAATATCTGCATGTTTTAATTTGTCAGTTTTTAAATCTATCAAAACAAAACATTTTAAATAGTAATTATACAAAACAAGGTCTATATAAAAATCAGAGGTATCCGTTACAACATGCTGTTGCCGGGCAACAAAAGCAAAACCTTTCCCCAATTCCATTAAAAATTTTTGTAAATGGTTCACCAAGGCTGTCTCAATCTTATTTTCACTCAGGATATTATCCGTTGGCATACCTAAAAATTCAAAAATATATGGATCTTTAAGCAACGTATGCGGAGTGTGTTTATTTGAAGTGGGAGTTTCTAAAGTCCTGCTTAGATATTGGGTACTTATATTTCGCTGTAAAGTCCTGGTATCCCAATTGCTATCAATAGCATGGTGCATATAATTTAGCCTTAATTCGCTATTTCTATGCGGCTAATTATTCTGTAATGTGTCCAGCTCAATTCAGTACGCACTGCGTTCCAAATTGGAAAACTAAGGTAGAAAGCCCTGATATTATTGAGGTTTCTCTCATCAAACCCTTTCCCAAACTCGGGTGTTAACTGCTGCGAAAGGTTTTTTAGCACGGCTTTTCCATAAGTAGCTTTAGCTTTTCCCTGTTGTTCATTCTCTACTATTAATCTTCCAATTTCCCAATACATATTTAGAAGAATAGTATTGCTGCTCTTAAAAGCAAGTTCCTTTGCCTTTACAACTATCTCTTTGATAGAAAGAATCAGGGAGTTATTTTTTTCAACCTGCTTCATTTTTTCAACTTTTATTTATAGGGTTAGGTATTTTGATCGCAAACTTACTACGGTATTAGGTTACATTCTATTTACTTTTTTTCTTGATAAAAAAAAGTAACAAAAAAAAATCAAGGCTGCGAAAAAATAGCTAAAATTTACTACGTTACGCTACAGCGAAAAAAGCTATACTTGAACTTTTGTACACTAATGGACTACTAACCTGAGTTCGGTTTAAATTACTTTATAATTCGTTATTTTTCAATTAATTGTATTCCTCTACTTTTTGTCTTGACACAAAAGTAGCAAAAAATCAAGGAAGGAACGAATACTGCCCGTTCCTGCCATACAGCTTTGAACATTTGTACTACTGTAATCTCTGCATTAGTTCTTTACTCTTAATTTCAATGTAGAATAACTATATACTTATAATTTTTTAAATTTTCTTATCCCGAACTCAGGTTAATATTATATCTGCTTTTGTGCTTTATATCATCATTTTCGCTGTTTTACGCTCCACTTCGTAAATTTCTTAACGCTATTTTTTCGAGGCCGTTTAACGCACCCCCAATAAAAAAACATCTTAATTTATTCACATCCTGAATTTACGCTTATTCTCTAATCCTATTTATTTTAATACCCCTAACTCTTTTCCAACCTTCGTAAATGCTTCAATCGCTTTATCCAAATGCTGTTGTTCATGTGCAGCACTCAATTGCACCCTTATCCTGGCCTGGCCTTTAGCCACCACCGGAAAAAAGAACCCAATCACATAAATACCTTCTTCCAATAAAGCAGTAGCAAAATTTTGTGCCACTACGGCATCGTACAGCATGATAGGCACAATCGGATGATCGCCAGGTTTAATATCAAAACCGACTTCGGTCATCTTTTCTCTGAAATATTTTGTATTACTGGCCAGCTTATCCCTCAACTCGGTAGTTTCACTCAGCATATCCAATACAGCAATAGAAGCACCTACAATGCTTGGTGCCACCGTATTACTAAATAAATATGGCCTGCTGCGCTGGCGCAACATTTCAATCGTTTCTTTTTTTCCACTGGTAAAACCGCCACTAGCGCCGCCCAAAGCTTTTCCCAACGTGCCGGTAATAATATCTATCCTTCCCATAACATTCCTGTATTCATGTGTGCCCCTGCCGGTTTTGCCCAGAAACCCCGAAGAGTGGCATTCATCAATCATCACAATAGCATCATACTTATCCGCCAGATCGCAGATTTTATCTAATTGTGCAATAGTGCCATCCATGCTAAAGCTGCCATCTGTTACGATTACCCTGCTGCGTAAATGGGAGCTCTCCTTTAATTTATTTTCCAGGTCATCCATATTATTATGTTCATACCGGTAGCGTTGTGCTTTGCACAAACGGATACCATCAATGATGCTTGCATGGTTTAGCACATCGCTTATTATTGCATCTTCTTCATTAAATAAAGGTTCAAAAACCCCACCATTGGCATCAAATGCAGCGGCATATAATATAGTATCTTCTGTGCCTAAAAATTTCGCTATCTTTTTTTCCAGCTCTTTATGAATATCCTGCGTACCACAAATAAACCTAACACTACTCATACCAAAACCCTGTAATCGATATATTTCTTTGCCGCTGCAATTACTTTCGGGTGAGAAGATAACCCCAGGTAATTATTGGCGCAAAAGTTTAAAACTCTTTTATCATTTACAATAATTTCGGCGCCTTGCTCGCTGGTAATAATGCGTTCATTTTTAAAAAGGCCATTATTTTCTATTTCTTTTAATTCAGCACCAATACGATTTAAAAATTTTTGATTCATATTTTATAATATTAATGTCTGCTTCTGGGGTAAATCCCTCGCCTTTAGGCGAAGACTTTAGTTTTACTATTTTACAAAGAAAATGATAAACAGAAAACATGAAGGTCTTATTTTGTCTTTAGCCGAAATCAAATCCATCGGTCTTTTAGACGATGGTAGTTTAATTGCAAATTTAAGGTTCTTTTTAACTGGCATAGTAATAAAAAAATACAGTTTAGAACCATAAAATTACTGTTCAGCAAAGTTGCTTGCAATGAAATGTGTAGACCCAACTAGTTTTGTTGAAACAATATTTATTAATCACAAATTAACTACAATGCTCAAGCAATCATTTTATTTCGCTCTTTTCGCTACTTCATTTTCACTTTTTTCTTGCAAAAAATAAGGAGGGTATAATAATTCTCAAAAATTAGCTGATACAGAAAACAGCATCCATGATGAACGAAGCGGTTCACTACTTATACCCAAAAAAGAAACTACTGTTTATTTTACCCGTAATTTTGGAAAATCTGACAAGACTGAATTTTATGCTGTTAATAGCCTCGGGATGCCTAATCCTAAAGTTACCTTAGTGGCTACAGGCGATAGGAAATTTTTTCCAACAGTTTTAGATCGCTGGACGATGAATGAAAATACCAATGAAATCTGGCAAGTACAGGGTACAAATTTGCGGAGACATATTATAGGTGAGTATTTTGGTAATTCTGTTGAAAATGCAGTAAAAAATCAAAAATTCGGTGGGTTACAAACCTTTGATGTGCAGGCAATTATTGATTATAAAGCCAGTAAAGTTTTTACTAAGGATTTCCTTGGTAAAAAAATATACAGTACAAATCTTAATGGCGAAAATCAAAAATTAATATTTACCACACCTAATTCATCCCAAATAATCTGTATGGATGTAGATAATACCAAAGGGATAATTTATTATGCAGATGCGGGTACCAACTCTATAAAAAGTGTGAAAACAGATGGCACCAATCCTAAAGAAATAATTAAAAATGCCGGAATCAATAATACTCAAATAGGATATGTTGCCCAGGATATTCATGTAGATGGGAGTAAAGGTAAAATATATTGGATAAAAGATAATAAAGCAGCAAAAAGATTAGCCATAATGAAGGCAAATACAGATGGTACAGGGGTTACTACTTTATGGGATGCTACTTATTCAGGATTAAATGGTTCAGGGTTTAACTTACATTTTGTTATTGATGAACAAAGCCAACAAATATTTTTTGTAAGAACTTTATTGGAAACCAATAAGTTAGATACAGATAATTTTCATAAACTGTATAGAGATCATTTGATAAAAATGGACACTAGCGGAAAAAATTTAAAAGCACTTTTTTCTGCAGAATACAAGCCTGTAGCTTGGGGGCAATCAGAGTTATTTCAATTGACTATTTCTAAACAGGAACCTTTAAATTAAAACAGCCATTTGGTTTATGAAGAATGCAACTTGTACGGGTTGCATTCTTTTTATTTTTACTATATAATTGTGATGGCATTTGTTCGCAGAAAATAAAAAACTCCTATTTTTATTTATTTGGCTCATCTTGTAACTTTATTAACCTCATTTTCGTATTACAAATAAACCAGCTTAGCGAATCAATCTCTATACCGCTCAAAACCATTATGACCGAGAAAGAATACAATGAATGTGTAACCCTATATGCAGATAATGTATATCGGTTTATCCTTAAAAATTTAAAAAATGAGGCGGATGCTAAAGATGTGGTGCAAAGTGCATATGAAAAAATGTGGCTGAACAGGGTAAAAGTAGAAAATGACAGTTGTAAAAGTTACTTGTTTACATTAGCATATCATCAAATGATTGATTATATCCGGAAAAACAAGAGGGTATCTTTTACAGAGAATTTTGAAGAAAATGCAAAAGGCAGTGTAGAGCCATCTTTACATAGTAAGAGAATTGTAAATGAAGCATTGGCAAAATTAAATGAAACACAGCGCAGCTTGGTGCTGCTTAAAGATTATGAAGGCTATAGTTATGAAGAAATAGGAAAAATTACCGGTTTAAATGAAAGCCAGGTAAAAGTTTATTTGCACAGAGCCAGGTTGCTATTAAGAGATTATATTGTAAAACCAGAAAATGTTATTTAATTGATACAAATTAACAGACATAATTACGAATCTTTTTTTCTTTTGTACATCGATAATGAATTGTCTGATGCAGAGAAAAAGGCAGTAGAAGTATTTATAGAACAAAATGAAGATTTAAAAGCTGAATTTGATGCTTTACTACAAAGTGTAATCCAGCCTGATTTGGTAGAATTTGAGAATAAAGAAGCATTAATAAAAGATGAATCATATGCCTTGGCACAACAAAATTTATTGTTGCTTTTAGATAATGAGCTTACCGGGATACAAAAGAAGAATACAGAGCAGCTAATTGGTAATGATTTTATTATAGCCAAGGAATGGGAAATTTTGCAGCAAACAAAATTATCACCCGATAATTCTATTGTGTTTGAGAACAAAAATTTACTGTATAAGCAAGAGGCCGGTGTAATAATAATGTATTGGAAAAGAATAGCCGCAGCCGCTATACTGATTGGTTTTATTACCTGGTCAGGGTTAAAATATTATAATAATCCAGGTGAGGCAAATAGCATTCAGCTGGTTAATAACAATCCGCCAACGCAAAAAGCTATTATTTTAAAAAATAAAAATATTGATGCCAGCAGTAATGCTTTTGCAGCTGCTGTAAATAATACCAACAGTTCAAAAAATAATGTTATTGCTGTTGCAAAAAAAGAAATTAATATTACAAAAGGTACAAATGTAATTGCCGGTAACCAGCGAACATTGTATTTAGAAAATATTAACAAAGCAGCAAGTAACGAAATTGTAACTGCAAACGTATTACCTCAAACAGGCGAATTAAGATTAGCAAATAATGAAACTCCATCCATTGTAAGTTCTTTAATTAAAGCAAGTAATGCTGTAGAAAATAATAACGTTTATACTACAGTATACGATGAAGAACTAAATGATGATAAAATTTTTTATATCAGTGAAGAGAGAATCAGGCGCTCAAAAATTGGCGGGTTTTTCCGGAAAGCAAAACGGGTTTTTGAACGCACTGCTAATATCAAAACAGGCGACGGTATAAAAATTGCCGGCTTTGAAATCGCCATAAAATAATCAATTCAAAAATTAAACAAATGAAACAGCTAATTACAATTTTAGCAGCGGTATTATTTTGCGCTGCATCAAAGGCACAAACAGATTCTTCCAAAACTGCCGATACTGCGGCAACAGTTAAAAAAAATCAGCCCGATACTATCCGTATTGGTAATATTCTTATCATTAAAGTAGCTAAAATTAATAAGAAGGAGGTTGATATTACCATGGGAAGAAAAAATAAACAGAAAAAAGAAAATCCCAACGTTAGTACCAACTGGGGCGTTATAGATCTTGGATTTTCTAATTATATCGATAATACAAATTATGGTACCGCAGGTAGTTACCTGGTTAACCGGCCTGGTTTCCCGGATTTAGGAAAAAATGATTTTAAAGTACGTACAGGCAAAAGCATTAATGTGAATATTTGGATTTTTATGCAAAGGCTCAATTTAATTAAGCACCATGTAAATCTTAAATATGGCCTTGGACTGGAATTAAACAATTACCGGTATAAATCATCCGTCAGCTATAAAGAAGGCGGCCCTGTACCTTATACGCCCAATGCATCACTTAATTCACCATTTATTTTCAGGGATTCTGTCGGGTTTACCAAAAATAAACTTGCAGCTGATTATCTCACAGTGCCTTTGATGTTAAACTTTGTAACTCACCCAGGTAATAATAATAGCAAAGGTATCAGTTTAAGTGTAGGTATTAGTGCAGGCTACCTGTACAGCCAACGCAATAAGCAACGCAGCGATGAAAGGGGTAAGGAAAAAAATAGGGGTGATTATGATTTAGAAAGGTTTAAGCTATCTTATATTGCAGAATTAGGTTTGGGGCCGGTACGTTTGTATGGGTCTTACAGCCCCCAATCTTTTTATCAACAAGGGTTAAATATCAAGCCGTATAATATTGGTATAAGGTTTAGCAACTGGTAAATTTATTAGGTATTTTTAAAAATACATATAATCAACAATAAAAATGTTAATATAGTTTTGAAAAAGCTGCCATTTGGCAGCTTTTTTGTTAAATTAAATTTATAGTTTGACCAGCCTATTGATTTAGAAAAATAATGAAATACTTTTATATCCTATCGCTCGAACTCTACCTAAATTTTTATTTATGAGATTGGTCTCAATTTTTTTAGCTGCAACAGTGGTGGTAGCCAGTTCAGCAACATTTGCCCCAGGAAAAAATTCTGATGAAAAAATAAGGATATCAAAATTTAGGGGTAAAGTAAACCCATATTATATTATTATCGATAAAAGCGATTATGAATTAAAAGTTTATGATGATGAGGGTTGGTATGCTACTTACCCTGTTGTATTTGGCAATAAGGGTTTAGACGATAAAATGAGAGAAGGTGATAAGAAAACACCTAATGGAACTTATAAAATTATCATCAAAAAAATCCACCCTAAATGGGGACCGGAGCTATTATTAGATTATCCTAATGCAGCTTCTGTACAAATTTTTAAAGAAAGAAAAGCAAAAGGCATTATCCCTAAAAATGCAAAAATAGGTGGCGGTATAGCCATACATGCTACAAGGCCACAGGAAGAATGGACAGTAGACCGGTATTATAACTGGACTGACGGGTGCGTATCTGTAAAGTATACAGAAATGAAAGATTTGTATAGTTATATATCTCTTGGTACCGAAGTTACTATCAGGCCATAATAGTTATATAAAAATAAGGCTGCCATCACCATAACTCAAAAAACGGAAATCGTTTTGTAAAGCATAATCATAAATATTTCTCCAGTTGCCACCTGTTGCGGCAGCCACTAAAAGTAATAAGGTAGAATGTGGCTGATGAAAATTGGTAATGATTGCATTCGCTATTTTAAATATATACCCAGGTGCAATAATAATTTGTGTTTGCGTGAAAATCCTGGTAAGATTATTTTTTTTCAGCCATTGTAATAATGCATTAAGCGCATCCTTGTTTAAAATATTTTTATCGACGAATTCAGGTTCATATGCCTCCCATTGGGTAAGTTGTAATTCTTTTAAACAAGGATCCAGCAAAACTTTTACGCCCAGCCAATAAAGTGTTTCAAGCGTACGCAACGAAGTGGTGCCAACAGCAACAACGGTGTTATCAAGCGAAGAAATAATGTTTTCAATATTCGTATAGCTTACATCGATCCACTCTGCATTCATTTCATGCTGCTCCATTTTGTCAGCCTTTACTGGTTTAAATGTCCCGGCTCCCACATGAAGGGTAATAAAATCCTTTTTTATTTTTTTATTTTCCAGCTGGTTAAAAATTGTGTTTGTAAAATGCAACCCGGCTGTAGGTGCCGCCACTGATCCCGGGTGCATGGCATAAGTGGTTTGATAACGTTGTGTATCACCGGTATCTGCATGTCTTTTAATATATGGAGGTAAAGGAATATTTCCTGCTACTTCAATTACTTCTGCAAAAGTGTATCCTGCCGGATCCCATAAAAACTCCACTACATAAGCATCCGGTAATTTTTTAATAAGCCGGGCCTGGATGCTTAATTTTTCATTATTAATTTTTAATTGTTTTTCTAATACGCCCTCTTTCCATTTACCTGCCCCGCCTATCATGCACTTCCAGCAAACTTTAGCTTTTTTAGCCATGGCAATAGTATATTCTTCCAAAGGTTCCAGGCAAAAAATTTCTATCACTCCGCCGGTTGGTTTAATAAATTTGATCCTTGCATTAATCACCTTGGTATTGTTAAAAACCAGCAGGCTTTTTTCAGGTAAATAATCAGCAATATTTTTATAAATATCAGTTATGATATTTCCGGCTTTATAAATTAAAATTTTAGAGGCATCTCTTTCCGGTAAAGGATGCACAGCTATTTTGTCATCAGGCAAATGGTATGAAAAATCCTGTATGGAAATATTTTTCGGGTGTGTCATTTACAATAATTATAAGAAAGAAAGTAATTTTTGGGGCTGTAATCATGTGTGCAATTATCAGCATTTGTTCCGGCTGTTACAGGCTCCGCTATCGCTGCGGCCCTTTGCTTTGCTTCGGGCCCTCACTACGTTCGGCCTTACACATCCGGCAGCCCATCAGCCATACAACAATTTTCAGCTAATGTTTTAAACCCTTCCATTTTTTATTTCATCCACAACAGCAGGATCAAGCAATGTGCTCGTATCCCCAAGATTTGCCATATCACCTTCTGCAATTTTTCTTAAAATCCTTCGCATAATTTTTCCGCTCCTGGTTTTTGGCAAGCCACTTACAAATTGTATTTTATCAGGTTTAGCTATTGCGCCAATAACCTTAGCCACAGTTTGACAAATCTCCTGTTTGCAACTGCCGGTCATTGTATTTAAGCCAGGCGCATATACAAACGCATATATTCCCTGTCCTTTGATATCATGCGGATAACCCACTACAGCGCTTTCTATCACACCTTCATGCATATTAATCGCATTTTCCACTTCAGCAGTACCAATCCGATGGCCGCTTATATTTAATACATCATCAATCCTTCCTGTAATTCTGTAATACCCGTTTTCATCCCTAAAGCAACCGTCGCCGGTAAAATATAAGTTTTTGTAAGCAGCGAAATAATTCAGCCTGCATCGTTCATGATCACCATAAGTAGTTCGGAGTATGCCCGGCCAAGGAAATTTAATGCAAAGGTTGCCGCTTACATTGTTGCCTTCTATTTCTTTTCCCTTCTCATCTACCAGCACAGGTAGCACACCAGGCAAAGGCAAGGTGGCATAGCATGGTTTGGCAGGTGTTACCGTTGCAAGGTTGGAAATCATAGCTCCACCCGTTTCTGTTTGCCACCAGGTATCCACAACCGGGCAATTTTTTTTACCAATATTTTCATCATACCAATGCCAGGCTTCTTCATTAATGGGCTCACCAACAGTACCCAAAACTTTCAGTGAACTTAAATTTTTCCCTGTACAGGTTCTACCCCGTGGCCCATTAAGCTTCGTATAGCTGTGGGTGCGGTGTATAAAATATTTATCTTATATTTTTCCACTATCTCCCATAGTCTTCCTGCATCCGGCCAGGTAGGTATGCCTTCAAACATAACGGATGTGGCACCGGCACTTAACGGCCCGTAAATAATATAGCTATGCCCTGTTATCCAGCCAATATCAGCAGTACAAAAATGTATTTGCCGGGGTTGGTATTGAAATACATTGATGAAGGTATAATTGGCCCAGATCATATAACCGGCAATGGTATGTACCACACCTTTTGGCTTACCGGTGCTGCCGGATGTGTATAAAATAAAGAGCATATCTTCAGCATCCATAACCTCGGCAATGCAAACCGGGTTGCCTTGTAATTCTACTTTTTTTATTTCATCATCCCACCAGGCATCCCTTCCATCCTTAATACTAACGGAAATGTTTGTACGATTTAATACAATTACCTTTTTTACACTTTTGCAATGTAATAAAGCTTCATCCATTATGCTTTTTAAAGGTATTATTTTATCGCCCCTGTAAGTGCCATCTGCTGTAAGTGTTATATTACACTGGGCATCATTTATCCTGTCTGCAATATTTTGTGCACTAAACCCCCCAAATACTACAGAATGTATGGCGCCTAATCTTGCGCAAGCCAGTATTGCGATAGGCAGTTCTGGCACCATTGGCATATAAATGCAAATCCTGTCGCCTTTTTTTGCACCGTTATTTTTTAAAACATTTGTAAACTGGCAAACTTTAAAGTGCAATTCTTTATAAGTTAATATAATATTTTTTTCTCTGGGATTATTAGGTTCCCAAATAATTGCGGGAGTATCAGGCTGTGTTTCTACCCAGCGGTCTAGGCAGTTTTCCGTGATATTCAGCTTGCCTCCGGAAAACCATTTTATATCAGGTTCTATAAAATTATATGCTAATACTTTATCCCATTTTTGATGCCATATAAAATTTTCAGCAATATTTGTCCAGAAAGCCTCAGGGTTATCTATACTTTTTTTGTATTCCTGGTGATATTGTTCCAGCGTTTTAATTTGATAAGAGAAGGACATAAATTTTAATTTGAATTGTAAAAATATATAATCCGGCCCTTACATATTGTGTAAAATATCCTTAAGAGTAAAGCTTACAGGAATAGTTTCACACTTACATTTATATTATTATCAATTTTTGGTACTATGATTTGTACAGAATCCAATGTATTGGTAGTAGTGGTTACCTTGGTTAAATTATGAACAATGATAGACCCACATTCAGGTGTTAAATTAACAGTATTGGAAGTATATCGCAGGGTCAGCGTATCCGCTGGCGATACATTATCAATCTTAATTACATAGCTAATAGAATCTTTATCAATTAAAGGGCTTAAACCAAATATAAATGTCGATACATCAATACGGTCTTTATAAATAAAATTCGGGTCATCGAGGATATTTATACTTAAGGAATTTACTTTTGTTTCTATAAAATTATTACCTTGTTTTGAAAAAAACACACCCCTGAAATTTATATTTTTTGATAATTCACATATAGTATATTGGTCTTCGCAACCGGTAAGCGTTAGGATAACACCGATAAAAATGGTAATATGTTTTAAAAAATATTTCATAAGATTTAAACGATCAAATCTACAACTTATTTTAAACTTACTTTGTTATACTGCTTAATTTCTGATTATAAACCCATTGCCTGGTAAATTATTTCATTAATTTTTGGCCTTACATTAAGATTTAATAACTTTTTATTATCTCCACCATCCGGGTAAACCCTGTTGCTTAAAAAAATAAAAATAGTATTATGTTCAGGATCAGCCCATACTGCAGTGCCCGTAAATCCTGTATGGCCAAAGGTTAAAGCAGAAGCAGATTTGCAAGGGTAAGGTTCATCCCGTTTATTATTATCTTTTTCGGGTTTATCAAAGCCAAAGCCACGCCTGCTTATTTTACTTTGATAAGAGGTAAACAGTTTAACAGTTTCTTTTTTTAAATATCTCTTTCCATTAATAGTGCCGCCATTTAAAAGCATTTGCATAATTACTGCCATATCATAAGCATTGCTAAATAGGCCGGCATGGCCGGCCACGCCGCCAAACATAGCAGCCCCCGGATCATGTACATGACCTTTTAGTAATTGTAACCTGAATTTTTTTTCTATTTCTGTAGGGGCTATACTTCTCAAAGAAAAATGTTTTCTCGGTAAAAATCCTGTATGGTTTAAATTCAAGGGGGTATAAAACGTTTTTTGAACATATTCATCTAATGAAAGCCCGCTTACAGCTTCTACTATTTTTCCTAAAAAAATAAAATCATTATCACTATATACATATTTAACTGCCTCCAATGGGCTTTGCAAAATTCTTTTGCATAAAGTATCTTTCCAGTCGTTCCTCATAAAAAGCCTGTCGGCAACCCTGGTATTAAAAAAATCATTTTGATAAGGAGAAAAATGTTTCGGATATGGAATGCCATTATCATCTATTACTTCTTTAAAAAAAGGTATGTAAGCTACCAAGCCTGCCTGGTGTAACAAAATATTTTTTATTAACAGGCTGGCTTTATTACTGCCTTTTACCCATGGCAAATAATCACTTAACTTTTTTTTTAAATCAATTTTCCCTTCATCATATAATTTCATTATTGCCAATGTAGTGGCACAAATTTTAGTTACAGAAGCCATGTCATATATTGTATTTTTTTGTACAGGTTCAGTGTTATCATAAGTATAATTTCCAAATGCTTTTTGGTAAGCTATTTTACCATTTTTTGCTATCAATACAACGCATCCAGGTGTGGCTCCTTTCGCAATAGCATCAGTAGCAATCGAATCTATAGCTTCTAATTTTACCGGATCAAAGCCAATTTGTTCAGGAGATACGCTGGGTAAAAAAGTATTATTACTCACTAACCCGGCACCATACTTGTATTGCTCGCAAACAGTAACCGGCAATTTTCCCTTATAATTAATTTTTCCTTCCAGTAAATCAATAGCTGTATGTTGGATAATATCATCATCTTCATAGCAGACAATTAAATTTTTAGCAGCACACCAGTTTTTTATTGCGTAAGGATTTCCGAATACAAATGTAATAGCATTGGTTTGCTGTTGTAATTGTGTAACAAGGTTGCCTGCAGCTTTGCTTATTCCAAAATTATTAGCTGGGGTACGATTATAATTATGTACCCCTATGACTACTTTCTTGTATTTGTTTTTGATTAATGATACCAGGGATAATATCCTGCTGGCATCTTCTTTAAAACTAAAATAAAAAACATCTGCATTATAATCACTCCGCATTCGTTTTGAAAAACTGTTATCAGCATTTATACCTATTCCTATGTAGACAACATCCTTTTTTGCTTTATTTGCAGCTACTTCCAACGGGAAATAAATATCATTGGTTTTTTTTAGCAAGGTCAATGCATTTTCTGCAATCAGTCTTCTCATTTCCTTTACATTACTATTGAGGTCGGCTGTAAGATTATTTGTGCTGATAGGTTGTAAACCAGGCAGTCCATATTGGTATTTTGCTAATAATACTTTTTTACAATGCACTTCAATATCAGCCCAGCTTAGTTTATTGTTTTTTATTGCATTTTTTATTTTGGAAATAGCGAGGGGCACATCACCAGGCAGGCAAAGCATATCATTACCCGCAATTAAAGACTGTACTGCAGCTTCACCATTTGGATAATACTTTTTTACTCCCTGCATTTCCAGGGCATCAGTAAAAGTCAGTCCCTGGTATCCCAGTTCATTTCTCATCAAATCAGTCACATTGGCTTTGGAAATAGAAGTGGCTTTATTAGCAGTGCTATCGATAGCCGGGATATATAAATGCGCAACCATTGCGCTTCCGATCCCTGCTTTAAAAATCTCCCTGAAAGGGTAAAGCTCAAGAGAATCTAATTGTTTGCGTGATTTATTAATTACCGGGAGGTCATAATGTGAATCTACATTAACATCACCATGGCCGGGAAAGTGTTTAGCGCAGGCCATTACACCATGATCCTGCATACCCTTCATATATTGAATACCAAATGAAGCTACTTTATATTTATCTTCTCCAAAACTCCTGTCATTTATCACCGGGTTATCAGGATTATTATTGATATCCACTACAGGGGCATAATTAACCTGTATGCCTATACGCTTACATTGTTCTGCCACAGTTTCGCCATATTGATATACTAATGCCGGATCCTGTACAGCCCCCAGCATCATTTGGTGTGGCAATGGCAATACGCTGTCTATAAGCCTCATTCCAACACCCCATTCAGCATCAATACACATTAAAACAGGGGTTTTAGCAATAGCCTGCAGCTTGTTTATAATATTCGCCTGTTTTACCGGGCTACCCTGGAATACGCAAATACCACCTACATTATATTCTTTTTATTAACGCTTCTACTTCTTTATCAAAAAAAAGTAACTGTCTTTGTTTTGGCATCGTACGTGCTTAACCTTACCACCATCAGCTGGGCAATGCGCTCATCATTGGTTAATGTGTTAAAAACACTGTCTGCCCAGATCCGGGCCGGATTATTTTGAGCCTGGCTTATTTGCGCTATTAATAAAAAAATAAGCGGTACAAGATGTAATCTTTTCATATAATTTAGTATACCTAACTGAATATAGTGCACAAATTAATAAATTGATGTTTATAAATATTGTAAAAAATATTTTTAACTTTACATATGTCAATCGCAGAAAAATACAGGCCTTATTACACTTATGAAGATTATTGCCAGTGGGAAGGAAAGTGGGAACTAATTGAAGGCATGCCTTATGCAATGTCTCCATTGCCTGTTCCTGCTCACCAACGTGTTAGTTTAATAATAAGTATCCGGTTTGAAAAAGCTTTGGAAAAGTGCAAACAATGTAAAGTATTTCCACCGTTGGATTGGAAAGTAAATAATGATACAGTGGTGCAGCCTGATGTTTTGATCGTTTGCGATAAAATTGAGAAAAAATACCTTGATTTTCCGCCAGTATTAGTGGTGGAAATTCTGTCGCCTGCTACAGCTTCCAAAGATAGGGGTGAAAAGATGGAATTGTACCAGCAGCAGGCTGTACAATATTATTTAATTATAGACCCCCAGTTTAAAAAGACTGAAATATATCAATTGATTAATAATAAATATGAACCTGTTGCTATTAACCCGGAATCTTATACATTTAACTTTACGCAGGATTGCACTGCTGACGTAAACCTTCTCAATATTTGGGATTAATATTTTTATCTAATAATTACACTAACAAAGGAAACTGTTTTGCCAGATATTATTCAATTATTACCCGATAACATAGCCAACCAGATTGCAGCAGGTGAAGTAATTCAACGGCCGTCCAGCGCTGTAAAAGAATTGCTGGAAAATGCAGTAGATGCTGGCGCAGATGAAATAAAATTAATTATAAATGATGCCGGTAAGGCATTAATACAGGTAGTTGATAATGGAAAGGGCATGAGTGAAACCGATGCCTGTATGGCTTTTGAAAGGCATGCTACTTCCAAAATACAGCAAATAGAAGATTTGTTCAGAATTAAAACCATGGGTTTTCGTGGAGAGGCCCTTGCCAGTATTGCTGCTGTAGCACAGGAAGAGTTAAAAACAAAAAGAGAGGAGGATACAACCGGCGTATACATAGAGATTGATAATAGCATAGTAAAAAAACAAGAGGCAGTGGCTATGGCTAAAGGAACCAGCATAGCTATGAAAAACTTATTTTTTAATGTTCCTGCCCGGAGAAATTTTTTAAAAAGCAACGCTTCTGAGTTGCGGCATATTATAGATGAATTTACCAGGGTGGCTATGTCGTTTCCCGAAATATTTTTTTCATTTACCAGTAATGGCCAGGAAGTATTTCATTTGGAAAAAGGGACTTTAAAGCAACGTATTATCCAGATTTTAGGCAACAGCTATAATGCCAGGCTGGTGCCTGTACAGGAGCAGACGGATTATATGAATATTTATGGTTTTGTTGGCAAGCCCGAAACGGCAAAAAAAACCAGGGGCGACCAATATTTTTTCGTTAATAACCGTTTTATAAAAAGTGCTTATCTTAATCATGCATTGATGAATGCCTTTAATGAAATGATAGCGAAGGACAGCTTTCCCATGTATGTGTTATTTATTGATTTAGATCCTTCGCAGCTTGATATTAATGTGCACCCCACCAAACAGGAAATAAAATTTGAAGATGAAAAAATAATATATGCTTTTGTTCAAAGTGCTGTAAAACATGCTTTGGCGCAATTTAGCATTACACCCACATTAGATTTTGAACTGGATGTAAATATTCAGCAGCTTGATGCGGTGTCTAAGCCATTTACCGACGAAAGGAAAAGCTCTATTCAATCCTCTTCCTTATACAAAGGATTTACACAAAAAAACCAGGCCCATTTTATAGAAAAGAAAAGCGATCTTAAATTGTGGGCTAAAGCGGCGGATGATTTTTATGGTGAAAAAGTTACAACCACTGCACCTGCTAAAAATATTCTGGCAACTGAATTATATGCTACTATAGAAAAAAGGGTGCTGTTTTCAGATAATTTTTTACAATTAAATAGCAGTTATATTGCTGTACAAAATGACTTTGGCTACTTATTGATACACCAGCAAAATGCACATGAAAGAATTTTGTATGAACGGTTTTTGCATGCAGTAGCAGGCAAGCCAATTGCTACGCAAAAAAGCCTATTCCCGGTTGTTATTGACCTTGCCCCGGGTGATGCCGCATTACTCCAAGAATTGCTGCCAGACTTACACCAGCTAGGATACCTGTTAGAGCCATTTGGAAATAATAGTTACGTAGTGCAGGGTACGCCGGCTGATATAGAAGAGGGAAATGAGAAATTTACCATTGAAAAAATGATAGATCAATACAAACATTTTAGCAATGACTTAAAATATTCAAAAAGAGAAAAGTTAATCCGTTCTATGGCATTGCAACGGTCTGTTAAAGCAGGCGCATCCTTGGCTCATAATGAAATAAAATCACTTTTGGAAAACTTGTTTAGTTGTACAACCCCTAATATAACCCCTAACGGAAAACCTACTTATTTCGAATTTAAAAAAGATGAGCTGGATAAAATGTTTGGCAGGTAAATACTTTATTATTTAGCAATTTACTGCCATTTTTGTAGATAATTTTCCCCGCTAATTAAGTATTTATTTATCTTGTTAGTATAAATTTTATTGGCATGCATCTTGAAATTTTACAGGATAGAAAAATTATTTTTTTTACCAATAAATTTTTTATCATGGTAACTCCAACAATGACAACTAATGAAAATTTAGTAGAAGTTTTAAACGATTTAATTCAGATTAATAATGACCGAGTGGTAGGATATGAAAAAGCAGTGGATGAGACAAAATCTTTAGATGTTGATCTGCAAACTGTATTTACAAAGATGGCAGATGAAAGCAGGAAATATGTAGCTGAGTTAACACAAAAAGTTACTAGCTTAGGAGGTGAGCCTGCAAATGACACAACTAATAAAGGAAAAATATACAGGGTTTGGATGGATGTGAAAGCTACATTCACAGGAAGTGACCGGAAAACTATACTGGATTCATGTGAATTTGGTGAGGATGCAGCCCAAAAGGCATATAAAGAGGCATTAGCATCAGAAGCTGAAATTGATGCAGACACCCGTCAATTAATTACCGCTCAACAAGCATCATTAAAAACTTCTCATGATATTATCAAGAAATATAGAGATGCACACAAATCTTAATTTTTTTATTTTTTATTATTTTATAAAGCCCGGTATAAATTACCGGGTTTTATTTTTATTAATATTTTTCTTGTAAATAAGTTAAAAACTTTTCAACAGCTTTTCGTACAGGCGTAGCGCTTGTTGGATAATTACCTGCCATAATAGAAAATATTAAAAGCTTATTATTTTTGGTAATCAGGTAACCGCTGAGTGCTACATTATTGCTTAAAGTACCGGTTTTTGCAAAAATATATCCAGTCTTGTTTTTATAATAACTTTTTAATGTGCCTTCTCCTCCGGTTGGTAATATTTTTTTCATTCTTTCCATACCAAATTCATCTTTCATTTTATTTAAAATATATACAAATGATTGCGGCGTAAATAAATTATACCTGCTCAAACCACTCCCATCAACCCACACAGGCTTCTGCGGTATAGTTTTTAATGTTGACTTTAATATGGTATCAATCATATCACCTTCATTCATATAGCCCAGGTATTCGTTACTGGCCATTAATAAAGTTTGCTCTGCGAAAAAATTGTCACTCCGGTGCATCATTGGTGTAAAAACAGAGTCAACAGGTTGTGTATGTATAACTTTTAAATTTTTCCCCGGTATAACATCTGTAGCGGCAAATTTCAGCTGCTCGTTTTGTAGATGCAAAGTGTCTGTTAACATATCTATTAGTAAGCCCGTGTTAGTTATAAATGGAATAGTTACAGGTTCAAATGCTTGGTCTGTCTTTATAAATTCAAATTCATTTTTATCTTTTTTTCTTTTGATTGAAAATAGCTGGGCACTTCTTTTTTTGTTAATTGATAATAAATCTGGTGCCTCACCGATTTTATAATCAGCTGAATATTTTAAATCAAATTTTGAATATGGACTAGCAGTTAACTTATCTTTTATGTAATTGAATGAAACGACATTGCCATATACAGGCATCATGCTTCTTTCAGCCATATAATCATCATTATAATCATCCCATGCCCATCCCCTGCCATAAGGGTTGGCCCGCCAGTTATTGCTAATAAATGTTAGGTTTGAAGGAATACTTTTTAAAAAAGAAAAAACAAGTTGTTGTTTAAAATCCGGGTGTAAAAAAGTCGGGTCTCCGGAAGGATATAATAGATATTCTCCATTATCTTTTACCTGGTATTTTAACCCGGTTATGCTGTCCCCTAAATATTTCATTCCCGCATATAAAGAAAACAGCTTTGTATTGCTGGCAGGTATAAAATATTTTGTTGCATTATAGTTATACCAATATTTACCGGTAGAAGGTTCATAAACACTAATACCAATATGGCCCATACCAATAGCGGAATCTTTTAGTAAAATAGTATTGGCCTGCTGAGAAATTGTTTGTCCAATAGAACACTTAGTGACTAAAAGAAAATATAAGAATAAGAATGGGCTGTAAATATTTTTCACTTTAAATTTTTCTTTCTGTTAAATAAATAAACTGTCAACATCGTTATAGCTGCGCCTACCACTGCTACAGCTATATCTTTATGGGCATCCCATGCATCACCTTGCGTAGCCACATATGTTTCACCTGTTTCTTTGGTAGTTACTGCAGCTACCATCCATTCAATCAGCTCAAAGATACAAGCAAGGCTAAGTGTAATTTCAATGGGTAACAGATATTGCCACTTTCCTTTGACATTAACCTTATTTATTAAAATATCCCTTAAAGGATAGGCTAAAAATAATCCAAAACTGAAGTGTACAATCCTGTCATAAGGATTGCGCCAAAGCTGGTAAGTATTTTGCAGCCATTCTCCTAAAGGGTTTTGCGTATATGCATATTGTGCCCCGAATATATGAAGGAGTAAAAATAAATAAAAGCACACATAACTTACATCGCTAAACGAAAAGTAGCGGTAATGCGCAACTGCATAAATAGCAAATAAAAATACAAGGATATTCTCAATAAACCAATCTTGCCGGTCAATACAATTAAAACACAAAATAACCCAGATGGCTATGAACGATATGACAAGAAGCTGGACTGGCCGGTTGGTAATAAAGCTTTTACGGGCCATACTTGCCGAGGAAAATTGTTTACTCATAGCATATTAATAATGTAGTAATAAAGCTAATACTTTATTATAAGATTTCAAATGACCAGTAATTATCCTCTTTCCTGTGCCCTTAGCCACCTTTCAGGCATATCATTCTGGCTGGCTGTTATATAATCGTTATAACTGCAGGCAATAAATTTTTTGTCGGGCATTTGCATCCACCACCTGTTTGTTTTCCTGCTTTGCAAAAAAACGGTGTCCACTTCTGCAAAAGCGGTATGGTATTCATTAAAGTGATGTCTTTCTTCGAGCAGGGCCTCCTGCCTGTTTTTATTTTTTCCATCAATAAAATACCAGATCATTTGTGCTATTTGCTTGGCAGTAAGTTCATTTACATCATGCTGTGGCAAATAACCGTAAATACCAAAAGTGCTTACATTATTACTTAGCCCGGCATACCGGGAAAGCATACACGCTTCTTCACCGGAAAGGCCATTCGGGCTTTGTGTATTGGCCGGGGCATCGCTATATTTTATAGCACTGATATCAAAGCTTAGTAAATGTGTATTTCTTATTACCGGTTCCATCTCTTCAATGTTTTCCTTGACCGTTCCTACCCTAAAGCAATCAAACCGCAGCTTGTCCATAGTTTCCAGCATACCCGGATGCACCAGGTAACTTTGAAAGCCGATATGGTTATAATGTTTTATTATATTTGGCTCCCCGGTAAGCATTTCCATTAAAAAATTATCACTTTTAAAAGGCGCTTCGCCCGTCAAATTGATTAAAGCATCTATACAGGTAACTTCTACGGGCTTGTTCAAAGCAAAATAAGATGAATACTGGGCTAGTGTAATATCATGCGACCCGCCTAATATAATTACAGTTTTATTTAAGTGAAGTAATTCTGTTAAGACTGTTTTTACCGCTGCATAGCTGTCATTTAATGTAGCGCCTGTTTTTATATTTCCTATATCTGCAATTTTTACTTCTTTATGCCAGAAATGTAGCTGGTATAGTTGCTTTCTTATATTGTCGGGGGCATTAAAAGTATTATTAAAATTACCGCTCCCCCTTATTTCAGGTACGCCTACCAATACAATATCTGCAGCAGTTACATCCGGGATCTCTTCTTCAAAAATTTGTATATGCCTGGCCAGTTGGCCGTCATTATACCCTCCGTCGTTATTTAACTGGTGTGATACCACCGGGTCCAAAAATTGGTGCAAATCGTACATGAAAGGATTTTTGGACAAACCTAATTAATAATTTCAAAAATTTAGGTATAGAAGTAAATTTTCACCCGATGTTCCTTTAAGTGAAAAGGGTAAATAGTAACTTTGCACTTGTTACGGCGGTACATAGCCGGATATCATTAGTATAAAAAATAAAATAATGGTTCATAAAGAAGAGGTATTAAGTGATGTGGTGATAAAATTTGCCGGCGATAGTGGTGATGGCATGCAATTAACAGGTAACCAATTTACCAATAACACAGCGTTGCTGGGTATTGATTTAGCTACTTTCCCGGATTTTCCTGCCGAAATCAGGGCCCCGATAGGCACGCTGCCCGGAGTAAGCGGCTTTCAGCTGCGTTTTTCGTCAGACAGGGTTTTTACCCCTGGTGATACCTGTGATGTATTGGTAGCTATGAATGCTGCTGCGCTTAAAGCCAATTTAAAAGCATTAAAAACCGGGGGTAAGATTATTGCCAATACAGATGGTTTTGACGCCAGGAATTTAAGGCTGGCCAATTACCCGGAAGGGATAAATCCTTTGGAAGATAACAGCCTGGGCAATTATGAAGTAATCAAACTGGATGTTACCAAAATGACCCGGGAGGCACTGAAAGATATTACAATGGGCACTAAAGAAAAAGACCGGGCAAAGAACATGTTTGTATTAGGTTTTTTGTATTGGATGTATAACCGTAATATGGAGAATACGATTGCTTTTATACAGGAAAAATTTGGAAAAAAACAGGAGATATTTGAAAGCAATATTAAAGCCTTGCAGGCAGGTTATAATTTTGGGGATACAACGGAAACATTTAGCACACGCTATAAAGTTGAAAAAGCTAAAATGGAATCGGGCAATTACCGGTCCATTATGGGCAACCAAGCCCTGGCTTATGGCTTAATAGCTGCTTCGCAAAAAAGTGGGTTACAATTATTTTTAGGATCATATCCTATTACACCGGCTTCAGATATTTTGCATGAATTGAGCAGGCACAAAAATTTTGGCATAAAAACTTTCCAGGCAGAGGATGAAATTGCTGCAATAACTTCGGCTATTGGTGCCAGTTATGGTGGTGTATTAGGCCTTACTACTACAAGCGGCCCGGGCATGGCTTTAAAAGCTGAAGCTATGGGACTGGCGGTAATGCTCGAAATACCTTTGCTGATTATAAATATCCAACGGGGTGGCCCGAGTACGGGCTTGCCCACCAAAACCGAGCAAAGCGATTTAATGCAGGCTTATTATGGCAGAAATGGCGAATGCCCCATGCCTGTTATATCAGCTTCTACACCAAGTGATTGTTTTAGCGCTGTTTACGAAGCAGTACGAATATCCGTACAGCATATGACACCGGTAATATTTTTAAGCGACGGGTATATTGCCAATGGGGCAGAGCCCTGGAAATATCCTTTAGCGGATGACCTGGCTGAAATAAAAACCGAATTTGCTTCTGCAAATTATGCCAGCGACCTTGATGAAAACGGGAAGTTCCAACCTTATAAAAGAAACGAAGATTTTGTACGGCCGTGGGCCATACCGGGCACTGCAGGTTTAGAACACCGGGTAGGTGGTTTGGAAAAACAGGATGTTACAGGCAATATCAGCTACGACCCGGATAACCACCAGCATATGGTAAAAACCCGGCAGGCCAAAATAGATAAAATTGCAGACCATATTCCTTTGCAAACTTTGGATAGCGGACCGGATACGGGTAAAGTGTTGGTATTGGGATGGGGAAGTACTTACGGGGCAATAAAAAGCGCTGTAAAAGAAATGCAGCAGCAGGGTCATGCTGTTTCGCATGCGCATCTGCGTTATATAAGGCCTTTTCCTAAAAACCTGGGAGAAATATTGAAAAATTTTGATCATGTTTTAATTCCTGAAATTAATAACGGCCAATTAATAAAAATTATCCGTGATGTTTATTTTGTAGATGCAAAAGGATATAATAAAATAATGGGTGTGCCTATAGCTAAAGGTGAATTGGTAGAGGAGCTGAAGAAGATGCTGGTGTAAATTATTAATCTTGCGCCTGGGATTTATAGTATGTTATGCTCCGTACAGCACAGAAGACCCGGTGAAAAAATATTTACAATCTTTAATTTGTTGCATCAATAGGTGTTGCAGCTTTAGTGGTAGAAACACCTGTTCCGTTTGACTGGATGCTTAACTGCACACTAAAAAAAGAGCCATCACTATTATATTGCAGGGATTGTTTGTTGCCATATTCCATTTGCAGCCGGTCGGATATATTGCTTAAGCCTACTCCCGTGGATGGCCCATCTTTAGGGCCAATGCGTATTTTATTGTAGATGGAAAAATAAATGCAATTTTCTACTGCCTGTAGCCGTACTGTAACAGGATGCTGCGTATCAAGCGTATCGCCATGCTTAAAGGCATTTTCCAGTAAGGTGATTAGTATGTGTGGTAAAATGCGATAGCTGTGGATATTGCCTGTTGCGGTAAAATCTATGCAGATAGTGTTGTTGAACCGCATTCGCTGCAAAGCAATATAATTATGTATGTGCTCTACTTCCTGCTCCAGGAAAACCTTGCCATCCGCACCGCCTGTTTGTAAAGCATAGCGCATGATATCGGTGAGCTTTGCAATGCCATCAGCAGCTTCTTCAGAATGCATTAATGTTTTGGAATAAAAAAAATTAAGTGTGTTGTAAAGGAAGTGTGGGTTTATCTGCGCTTTTAAGAAATTGTATTCGAGTTTTATTTTTTCGTTTTGGAGGTTTAAGTTTTCATTCTGGAGTTGAAGATTTCTATTTTGAAGTTGCAGTTTTTGAATTTCAGAAAGACGAAGCTCACGTTCAGATTTAATAGATTTTTGTGCATACCAAAATAATAAGGCATAGATTGAATATGTAAGATAAAAATATGTGTGATTAGGGAAAAATTCATTTGGTGTTTTAAAATCATAAATAGGTTTTCCAAAATAAGGCAAAATAAAATAAGTAATCCAATACCTTAAACCGAAATAAACAAACATACCAGTAAAAAAAAGCAGAATTGATACTAATACTTTTTTATTAAAAAATAATGGCTGTATAAGCAAGTAGTTATAATAGAAAACACTTATTAATAAACAATTCGTGATAATAAAAGTTGTAAAGTCAGCTTCGGAGCTTTTAGTAATTGCAAAAATCCATAAGAACCCTAAATAGCAAATCCAAAAAATAATATGTTTTTTCCAAATTACCACTTTTTTCGTTCCAGCGGGGTTTTCATCGCCAGGCATTGTTGCGTTAGCATGAAACCCCGATGAAGAATATTTTTTAAAATTTATTGCTCTCATTTTTAAAATCTTTATACTGCTTTAAATAACTGTAATCTGGTGCTTTAACTATAATACTTTCCTATGCAGCTGGGTTTCATGGCTAAGCTACAAGTCCCGGCATGAAAACCACCGCTGGAACGGAGTCTTTCAATTAAACTGTAAATGTTTTAAAAACCAACGCTATCACAACACAAAACTGAAATAATAAAAATATAACTATAAGCATTCCTAATTTATTTGCTGTTTTTATATTATCCACCTCATCCGGTAATTTGCTTCATACTAGATTTTCAAAAATATTTTGATTTAATCGTGTAATTACTTGCTTATTAAGCAATGTTTTTGTTTTGCATATATATTCTTTTTTCCTACAGTACTTTTTTATAGCTGAAAAGTACTCTGCTCTTTTATTTTTTCAAAATCTAATACACTGATTAGCCGATTGTAGGTACGGATTTGAAAAAACAGCCCCTTTTTGTATTAATTTATCGCATTTAAAATTTAAACCCTTATTCCTCTTCCAGGTAATTTTTAATATAAAACCTGTATAACTGTAATACAATTACTACGGCAAGCGATGCCATTGATACGACACATAGAGAAACTATACAATAAAAGAAGGTATTGAAACTAACAATATATAAAATGGTACAAATTATAAAAGAGAAAATTGCTAAAAGCCTTAAAACAGCAATTAATTTTTTCATAGTTAACATAGTATATTATTTAAAGATGACTAATACTAATTTTCTTATTCCTAAGCTCATCCTAAAAACCAAAAAATATAAGTACACTCTGAGCAAACGAAACAGGTTGCAGAGCGATCGGCCCAATCCAGCTTAAAAAAGGATGAAACCGAGCGGTTCAACTGTGCCCTTCTTGTCCAGAAACAGTTATTGGAACATACAGGACAAACAAGAGGCTGTCCTATTACTTCAACTGTTTGTGGCTCACGCTTTTGAAAATTTTAAATAATTTCATTATTTAACTTATTTAAATTGTTTAGTCTATAAACTGAAATTAATTCTCAATCCATACGAACTCAATTTTAATGTGCCAGTTTTTCGCTTTGTATTTTTCATGCAAAAATTGAGACGAGGGAGTGCTATAAAATTTTAATGCTGTTTTTTTAACTTCATATTGCGGAGGTATTTTAACTCCATTATATAAAATTGTATCATCCCAAAATCCTGTGGTGGTAATAATTAAATGATGTGGCAAGCGCATTTTATGATTCAATGTAAAACTGGAAGAATCTGTATCGTTTGTTATTGTATGAACAATTTTTTCCTCAGCCTTGAAACATCCAACAAAGAGGAAAATAAAAAGATAAAATATAGCTTTCATTAAATTTTATTTGAATTAGCCTTAATAATAATATTTCAATTTTAATTTACCTTTTGTTGCCCGATATGCTTTATAACAAAATGTATAAGTAGGCTCATAATGATCATGTAATTTGCTTACATCACCTGTAAACTGCGGCGGAATCTTCAAACTGCCAATAATTGCAGTATCATCTAAAGTATTACTTATTATTTCTAAACTGAAAGTTGAAACAAGTTCTTTACCATCGCCTAGTGTAAGTGTATAACATGAATCTTTTGAAACTTCTTTGATAGTTAAAATATTTTTGTTATCGCAGGAACAAAAAATAATTAACAAAGTAAAAGTTAGTAATCGCATAATAGTACTATTGATTAGTGAAGACAAATTGTGTTAATCCAGGAACAAACCCATTCCTGCAAGTATTGCAATTTGGTTTATTTTTTGGATCATATTTCGGAGACTGAATGTAATCTAAAAATTTTAAGTATTTCATTTTACCACTTAAAACCTGCTCATAAATCACATCATCAATAGTATTTGGATCCCAATAACCTTTAGCTATATTGATACCCACACTATTATTGAATAGGTCCATATCCTTTTCCTGATACAATAATGCCGGAACTTCAGATTCATGTGCTACTCCATATTCCATTGCTAATGTAGAACCGCAAGAAAGTGTGTTTAAAGCACACCAATATGCATGGCGGAAAGCATCAGCTTTTGTATTAAGCCATGGATTAGGATTAAGAACGGTTGGCAGATCCTTAAATCGTAATTTAGTTTCAGTTGCAGCTATCTGAGCATTTTTCTTAAACATAAGGGCTTGCTCAGGATGTGATTTTATCCATTGCCTTTCCGCATAAGATAATTTTTTATACTCGCCATAATCATCAATATTTATAGAAAAATTTAGATTTATCCAATTTTCATTTTGCCACCATAAATATGGGTAACCATTTTCCATACCTGGGTAATTTTCAAAGGTAATACATTGTCCTCCTGCAAAAGTGCCATTTAGGCAAATAATATCACACGGTGGTGGCGGTATAATATTGTACCAGCCATCATTTACCGGGCATGGTGTTGGAGTCGGGGTTGGGCTCGGTGGAAATCCTCCACCACCATTGCCTCCATCGCCTCCACCACCGCCTTCATCTGCACAATGCTTTATCCAGCAGGGCTGGTTAGATACAGGATTAGCTGAGGCAGTACCGGTTTTTGAATAGCCACCTCCATTGGTACAGGATTCATACCAGCAGTAAGGCGGGGATACCAGGTTGCTTTTGTTTGCAGTGGTGTTACCGCCAAGCTTAGCATCAAAATAATCCATAAACCATTTGACTGCTGCTTCATCAAAACCAATATTGCTATATTCTTTTATTGTATTTGCTATAGAACTTTTGCGGTGCAGCCCGTAAAAAAAATTTTCTTTATTGTACATCACTTCTATAAAAGCGGTCACTTCATTTGCTTTTTTTGTGGGTATTAATAAAATGGTATCGCCGGTATTGTTTTTTATTTTAATGGTGTGGTTCCAAAGTGGCTGGCCATGCCAGGCTAAAAAATTGGCTGCAAAATTGTTTTTTTGAAATTGCTGCTGCAGGTTGTCCACCACCGGTTTTAATTCGGGGTTTGTGCCGGGCGGCAGGGTTAAAAAGTTTTCTACAGAGGTTGTCGCAGCCTCTGCTGCTTCATTTGTTTTGGTGCAGGATTGCTGGACAAAGGCCAACAGCAAGAGCAAGGTTAGAACGGCACAGTGTTTTTGTAAAAGGAAAATTAATTTTTTCATTATATGGTGTTTTTATACGGGCAAAATAACAGCACAGGTTTTTGTATAAAAAATTTAATACACCGATTGGCTTATTGTATATACAGACAGTATGAATTACAGGGATGGATTTGATTTTGGAGTATCAGTTTTTGACGTTGCAAATCCCTGATTAAATACATTTACACCAATTTTTTATTTTTGAAGTTAGCTGCTGTACCGGCGGGGTTTTCATTTGTGTGGGATTTGTTGCGTTGGCATGAAACCCCGATGCAGCATGGCACTTTAAATTTATTACATCCATTCTAAAAATCATTATAATGTTTTTATTCAGCGAGGTTTTCATAGCTATACTCATAGCTTTATATGAAAACTCCGCTGGGACAAAAGAAAATTAAAGAGGAAATAAGTAATCATTTATTTGACTTGCCTGATGATGTATTGAATATACTGTTGAAACCAAATCTAAAAAAAACTAACTTTCCTTTTTAAAAAAATGCTGGTAATAAAAGTTTTGCGTGAGGCGAGTTAAAGTGTAAAACTAATTGAATAGCCCTGCTCTTTAGAGCAGGGGAAAAAGTAATTTTTAAAAATGATGGCTTTAGCCATTAACATAATCTTAATAAGTTAGTGGCTAAAGCCACAGGAAAAAAATATCATTTTATACTTATTTGCTTAAATAATTCCGATTTATTATATTTGCGTAACCAACTCAAATATATATGGCTTACACAATTGATCTTTCTTCTGATGAGGTTTCAGCATTAAAGAGACTAAGACGCAGCGAAAAAGATGGGAAAATACTTCGTCGCTACCAATGTATTTGGATGGCGCATGAAGGGTTTCCTAAAAAAGAAATAGCCACTACTCTCGGTATTAATATAGACACTGTAACCGATTGGATTAAGCTGTTTAATAAAGCCCGGTTGGGAGGCTTAAGTAAATTGCATTATGAAGGCAGAAGGCCCTCTGCTTTGGATGCTATTAAAGATTTACTGATAAAGCATATCAGGGAGCAATCCATCGGCAAGCTTTCTGAGTTGCAGGATTTTTTAGAAACCAAGCATTCAATTACAGTAGAGCATAGTTGGTTAAGCCGCTATTGTAAAAAAAACTCCATTGCTCTTATAAAAAGACAAGACTGATTCCAGGAAAAATTCCCTCAGAACAAATACAGGAATCTTTCATACAATTGATGGATCAACTTTATAGGTGTGCCTGTAATGATGATAAAGAAATATTATTGTATTTAGACCCTATGCACCAGATACACAATAATGAAAACGATTACGCCTGGCAACCAACAGGGCTTAAGGGCACTAAAAAAAGTGTTGGCCAACACTGGAAGAAAGCGACTCAATATTATTGGTGCAGTTAACCCGGTAACTTTTGAACCAACTATTATGCTGACAGAAGAAAATTGTTGTGCCGAAGTGATAGAAGCATTTTTAGGAGAATTAAGACAACAGTATTCTAGTGCTACCAGTATCTGTATTATTTTAGATAATGCAAGATACCAGCGTAGTTATATTGTACAGGAAAAAGCAAAAAAATTGGGCATTGACCTTATTTATTTACCCCTTATAGTCCAAACTTAAACTTAATAGAAAGATTATGGCGGTATTTTAAAAAGAAAATAATGAAGAATAAATACTACGAAAATTATACTTTATTTGAAAATGCCGTTGAAACATTTTTCCAGACTTTTAATGACAGGATTGCAGATATGAAATCCTTATTAAACTTTAAATTCGGAATTATTAAAGCAAATTAGTATAATCACCGCTCTAAAGAGCGGCGCAATTTATAAAGAGTGAAGCAATTTAAGAATAGTGCAGTTTACAAAGTATTTAATAAGCAAAATTTTTTCCGAACACTTGGGGTGTCTCCACGAATCTTTAGCAACAATCAATTCTGAATATAAAGCCAAGGCAAAAAAAGCAATGCTTATTGAAGAAGAACAGTGGTGGAATTAAATAATAGTAAGCAGCTTTTATTTAAAAAATGTGGTAAGAATCGCAGGTAACGCTGAATAGCAATTCAACTGATGAATGGCTGCGAGATAGTAATGAAAAGCACGGTGAAGCTATTGTGTGCAGGCCCTGCGCCGAACTTGTAAACCTCATCCGCCCTTTGGGCACCTTCTCCGGCAGAGAAGGGAAATTGATATAATCTTTTTAGCCCTAACCAAAGTTGAGTAAGGAAATATAGCTGACAGCCCCAAATTTAAAATTTTACCTTCTTGCTCTCCCCAATATCAGCCCTGCTTTTAAATTAAAAGAAAAATAGCAATCGTTGTTTTTAGGATTACCCCTTTGCGATCCTGTATGCGTAACATCATTGGGTACTATTTCGTACTGCCGGTCATTTAATAAAAGCGCATGGCTAAGGTTAATGCCCGACAGGTAATTAGCATACAATGCCGGATCAATATATTGGGTGCTTACATCATCCAGGTAATCTGTATTTAAAACCCGGTATATAAATTCTGCCCTTAAGTTAAACATGGGGGATAACTCATACCGTACACCTGCCCCTATTGGAAAATTTAGCTGGTTCAATTTATATTTTTTTCTATCAGGAAATTCTTTAAAGTCCTGGCCTTCTGTACTTAAAGGTTGCAAATCTACCCAGTTGTTATTTAATTTAGCCTGGGGATTAAAAGAAAAATAACCGATGCCTGCTGTTATATATGGCGAAAGGCGTGGGGGTTCTGTTTCTTTAGCAGCCCAGTTTATGAAGGTATAAAGCGGGTGCAGCTCTGCCATTAACGATACTTCTGTAATGGAGCTTTTAAAGCTTAAATTGCGTTCATACCTGCCAAAAGTAGAGGGTGCTACCCTTTTAAGAATACTGTCATGGGCAGATACTTTGCCGAAGGTAGCCTGGAGCGTTACCGTTACTGCATGTTTATATTGTGCACTAAAAAAAATACTTCCACATACATTGGTATTGCCAAGGTTAAGGTCTTTAATAAATTTTCCTCCAATTCCTTTAGTTCCCCCCAGGTCGGTAAGGCAGTTCATAGCACCTATAGAAGCGCCTGCTTCAAAAACCAAAGGATTGTCAAAATAATTATTGTTGTAAAAATAGTATTGTGCTTTAGCAGATTGATGAATAGTAATGATTAGGATAAAAACAAAACCGAGAGAAAGCATTGTTTTTTTCATCTGCAATGAGTTATAATAGAAATAATGAATTATAAATATAACGTAATTTTTTAAATGATAAATAAATTACGGCCTGATAGGCAAACCGGCAATTTTTATACTATTAAAATATTTGCATACGGGCTTTAACCCGCATTCACCGCATTTCGGATTGCGGGCCACGCAAATATACCTGCCATGCAAAATTAGCCAGTGATGTGCTTTGTGTATATATTCCTGCGGAAGATTTTTAATCAATTGTTTTTCGGTTGCTAATGGCGTTGTAGCATTAGTAGTTAACCCTATCCTGGCACTTACTCTAAACACATGTGTATCTACTGCCATATTAGGCTGTTCATCTATTACGGAAGTAACTACATTAGCCGTTTTCCGGCCTACACCGGGTAGTTGCACCAGTTCATTGACCGTCATAGGCACTTCGCCATTAAATTTTTCCATCAGCATATTTGCCATACCAATAAGGTGCTTTGTTTTATTATTGGGGTAGGATATACTTTTAATTAACGGAAATAACTCATCAAAACCGGCTTTGCTCATAGCCAGCGGGGTAGGGTATTTATTAAAAATAGCAGGTGTGGTGATGTTTACTCTTTTATCAGTGCATTGGGCGGATAATATAACTGCTACTAATAATTGAAACGGGTTATCATATAGTAATTCTGTTTCAGCACCAGGTGCATTGTGCAAAAAGTAATCGATTACAAAGCTGTAGCGTTCTTTTTTAGTCATAAAAAAATCCCATCTAAAATATGATGGGACTAAATTAATTAAAATCTATCATTTTAAGTCGAGGTTGAAAGCTCACCTACTGACCTTTCAGCGTAGCTTAAAATGTTATCAATAGAATTTTGACTGGGAGATAAAGAAATCTCATGTAGCCTTTCATGAACAGAGACTAACAAGTCGTATTTTTCTTTTAATTCCCAATCCGTTTCTAATGCAGATTTTATTTGAGCTGTTTTTTCAATACAACTTTCATTATATAAAAATTGTATTAAATCTTCTTCAATAAATTTGTGCATACAAATTAAAATTTGCTAATTAACAATGTTGGTTTGTCCTAATCCTGTCTATTTTAACGTGCTTTGATAAGATATTATTGTGTGTACACTAAGTTATTTATTTGCCGATGCTGTATTTATAATAAATAAGTCTTCATTATCCTTTTTCATCAGGTACTTTTCCCGGGCATATTTTTCAATAGTCTGGGCATTTGTTTTTAGTAAATTAAGTTCTTTCCTGGTTTCAACTATTTGGTTATCAATATGTCTTTCATTTTTATTCAATTCTTTTATCCTGGCTCTTTTTTCCAAAATAGAAGGCCAGTCCCTTACATCAAAAAAAAACATCCAGGTTAGAAAAAAACTACCGGCAAGCAGGTATTTATTTTTTAAAATAGATGGGATATGGTTGAATAGTTTCAAATGTATAGTTTGAAATTACAAGTTTGATGTTTCAAGTTTGAAGTTAATGGTTAAGTATTAAAAGTTAAAAAATATTCTCTTTCATAACTTCAAACCTCAAACTTGAAACCTCAAACCCGGAACTGTTTTATTTACCAAATTTAATCTTTCCCTTTGGATAGACTGCATTTTCACCTAAAATTTCTTCTATACGGATGAGCTGGTTGTATTTCGCCATTCGGTCTGTTCTGCTGGCAGAGCCTGTTTTAATTTGTCCGCAATTCAAGGCTACAGCCAAATCTGCGATGGTGGTATCTTCCGTTTCCCCGCTGCGGTGGCTCATAATGGTGTTATAACCGTTGTGCTGCGCCATGCTTACCGCATTAATGGTTTCAGTAATAGTGCCTATCTGGTTCACCTTTACCAATAATGCATTACCAATACCCTCTTTTATCCCTCTTTCCAACCGGGTGACATTGGTTACAAACAAATCATCACCCACCAGCTGGCATTTTTTCCTACAGCATCTGTTAACATTTTCCAGCCCTTCCAGTCATCTTCTGCCATTCCATCTTCAATACTGGCAATAGGATATTCTTTCACCCATTTTTCCCAGTATTTCACCAGCTGCTCGCTGGTTAATTTTTTACCATCACTTTTATGAAAAATATATTTTTTTTCTTTAGCGTTCCATAATTCGCTGTTAGCTGCATCCATTGCAATCATTATCTGAGAGCCTGTTTTATAACCTGCAGCCTGTATGGCAGTAAGTACAATTTCAATAGCTTCTTCATTGCTCTGGATGTTAGGGGCAAAACCACCTTCATCTCCTACATTGGTGCTAAATCCTTTTTTCTTCAACACCGTTTTTAATGCATGAAAAATTTCCACACCCCATTGCAGCCCTTCACTAAATGTTTTAGCGCCTACCGGCACTACCATAAACTCCTGAAAATCTATTTTATTATCTGCATGTGCACCACCATTTAAAATATTCATCATCGGCATGGGTAATATTTTAGCATTAGTGCCACCAATGTACCTGTACAAAGGCAGGTTGGCATCTAAAGCAGCAGCCTTAGCTACCGCCATGCTGACTGCTAAAGTAGCATTAGCACCCAATTTGCTTTTATTTTCAGTGCCATCCAAAGCTATCAGCATGGCATCTATCCCGGTTTGATCAGCAATATCCCAGCCCAATATATTTTCAGCAATAATTGTATTTACATTTTTTACAGCTTTCAGCACACTTTTGCCACCGTATAATTTTTTATTCTCATCCCTCAACTCTACAGCTTCATGCACACCAGTGCTGGCACCGCTGGGTACAGCAGCACGGCCCAAATGTTCATTTTCAGTCAATACATCTACTTCAATGGTAGGGTTGCCACGGCTATCTAATATTTGCCTGGCGTGGATGCTTGCTACGTAACTCATATATTAAATTTTGTTTTTTTATTTTTTTGCTAAGAGCGATAAGAGGAAAAAGAGGTTAAGAGATAATATTTTCCCCTCTTTTTTCTCTTGCAGCCTCTTAGTTTTATTTGGGGCTGTGAACTTTTTATCATTACTGAACATTTGCTCCGGCTGTACGCTACAACCTGCGCTACGCTTCGGTTTTCGCTGCCATCCGGCAGCCATTGAACTGTAGCAATACTATTCGCCAATATCGCAATCACCTTGCTTTATTCTTACCAGGTTTTATTTTTTGTGCTGCAAAGAAACGGAAAATAAATATTTTGTGCTTATCGGCATATACCATCTGAAAGCATCCAGGTTAGGTATAATCCATTTTGTCGTAAACATTTTTTGTAAGAATTTTTATCAAAAGTAAACCAAAAGGATTCTTTAAGGATATTGTTTCTATAAATTTTTATTAAATGCTTTTTTGTAACGGACAGGATGTTGATACAAATCGATTTTTTTTCGCTTACCCGAACTTTTTTAGCTTGTCTATCTGCACGTCAAAAACTTTTTGAAGTGGTTCTTTTTCATCTTTGATGCCTGTTTGATAAATTCCACCTTCAGAAGATGCCGCATCCATTTTTGCAATACAAACTTTGCCTTGTGCTATTGATATTATAGAGAATCTGATAAAAATTAACAAAAAAATATATTTCAATTTCATTTTTAACTGTTTTTATAAAATTATAATAAAAAGTAGGAATGATTTAAGTATGCTCCTTAAAAATAATATAAAATTTATTTCTATTTTTTCATTGCTTCAAATCTTTCTATTTCATGCTGCAAAAATTTATCATATTGCCCAAACATAAATGCAATAAAAAATTGGACATCCTCTTCTTTCCTGCTTTTTTCCAACGCCTCAAAATAATCAGCTTTATCTTCTGCAAATACAATCCCCATCGGTAAATTAAAAATTAACTGAATATAATTCATTAATAACCGGCTTGTTCTTCCGTTGCCGTCATAAAACGGGTGTATGCCCACCAGTACAAAATGCGATTGGAAGGATAATGTGAGTTGTTCTGCTTGGGTTGTTGCTTTTGGTATATTTAAGGTTATTGTTTTGCATAAATTTTTTACCAGTATCTCTACTTTATCAAAGCTTACAAAGTAACTATTGCCTGCCCTCACATTACCTTTGCGCCACATCCCTTTTCCGGCATCTATTTCTCCGAATACAGTTTGGTAAATATTGCCGGTATTCTTCATTACAGATGCATTGATATGCTGTATCAGTTGCGGGTTAACCGGTACATTTTTTTTTGCTAACTCAATAATAAGTAACAAAGCTGTATGATGGCCTTTCATCATCAGGCTATGCAGTAATGGTTTGCCTTTGGGAGTAATATCTTCATCCAGCAAAAGCTGTGTTTCAATTTCTGTTAATGTGCTTCCTTCAATTGTGGTGCTGTGGTGTACAATAGCATACCGGTTAAACTTTTCAAAGTCAATATTTTTCTCCAGCTCCAGCTGCTGATACTTTTGTAAGGTTAATATGGTATGGTTTATATCCATTTAATTTAAGAATGTTCTTTTTCTGCAATGTTACCCGGTCAGACAGAGCCCGTCAGACTGGGTAACATTAGTCTGGCGGGCTCTGTCTGACTAATGTTTAAGTAGTCAATGTCCTGAAAATATCTTCCAAATTATTATTAGATTCACTTTCCCAAGAAATAATATTTAAATTTTTATCCAATGCAATTTCCATCAGCCTTCTTTTCAAATTGTCCACATCATCTGTTTTAAACAGCCACGTATTTCCATTAATCTGCTTAATATTTTGAATGCCTTCAAAAACACCGGCCTTCACCACTTCTTTTATGGTTAAGGTCAGGTGGTTGGAATGGGTATTTTTAATTAAGTTGTTAATCGTATTGTCTGCCACAATATTTCCTTTGTTAATAATTATTACCCTGTCGCAAATGGCCTGCACTTCCTGCAAAATATGAGAAGAAAATAATACGGTTTTATCAGCACCCAGCTTCTTTATTAATTCTCTTATTTCTATAATTTGGTTAGGGTCCAGCCCGGATGTAGGTTCATCCAAAATCAGCACTTCAGGATTATGAATAAGGGCTGCGGCTAAACCTACCCGTTGTTTATACCCTTTGCTGAGTTGTCCTATTTTTTTATTGGCTTCAATAATAAGTCCTGTAGTTTCAATAATATGGCTTATTGCCTGCTGCCTACCAGGTAAATGGTGAATATTGGCTACAAATTCCAGGTATTCCCTTACATACATATCGTGGTATAAAGGATTAGCTTCGGGTAAATACCCGATTTTAGATTTGGTAGCTAAAGATTGGGGAGTTACTTCTTTGCCGCAAACTGTGGCCAAGCCTTTATCAGCAGCAATATAGCCTGTAATAATTTTCATGGTGGTGCTTTTGCCTGCACCATTAGGGCCTAAAAAGCCTACTATTTCGCCTTTATTAATAGTAAAAGATATATCATTTACGGCGTATTGGGCACCAAATTTTTTTACCAGGTTGGTTATTTGTATTGACATTATTTTTTATTGCACGAATTAAATTGAATTACACGAATTTTTTAAACAAACTTGTATTTAATTCGTGTAACCAAATTCGTGTCATCAATTTATTCCTTTGGTTTTTGCGGGGGCCTTGGTTGGCCGGGCCTCGGCCTGTTATTATTTTGCCTGTTGTTGTTAGGGCGTTGCTGGTTCCTGTTAGGGTTATTTTGCTGCTGTCCTGTTGCATTTTGAGGGTTATTTCTCCTGTCTGGCGGATTGTTCCTGTTTTGCTGTTGGTTTCTTTCCTTATCCCTGCGTTTACGGCTATTCTTTTCAAGGCTTTTTAGGCTTATCTGGCCCACTACATCCACATATTCCGGTTCTATTTCTTTTGGTTTATTGCTGGTTACTTCTGCTGTTTCCAATTCTTCCGGCCGGATGCCTTGTTTATTTTGTGCTTTTATTTTTAATACACTTTCAATGGTAAGCGGGTATTGCTTGTTACTATCAGGCATGGTATACCACATTAAGTTCCTGAAAATATCTTTTTTACTAAAAAGCCCTGCTCCTGGCCAGCTCAATCATATCGCAATCATCGGGAAAGTGCTGTAAAGCATCCAAATATGTATCCAATTCATAATTAAGGCAGCATTTGAGCCTGCCACATTGCCCGCTAAGCTTTGTTTGATTTATACTTAAATTCTGATAACGGGCAGCATTGGTATTTACACTTTTAAAGTCGGTAAGCCAGGTACTACAGCATAATTCCCTGCCGCAGCTGCCGATGCCACCTACTTTCCCAGCTTCCTGCCGGGCACCAATCTGGCGCATTTCTACCTTTAGCTTAAATTCTCCGGCGTATAGTTTTATCAACTCCCTAAAATCCACCCGGTCATCGGCTATATAAAAAAAAGTAGCTTTTTTGCCATCTGCCTGTATTTCTACTTCGGCCATCTTAAGTTCAAGCTTTAACTGGCGTGCCATGGCCCTGCTGCGTATCAGCACTTCTGCTTCCCTGGCCTTGGTTTCTTTCAGCCTGGCAAGATCGTATTCAGTGGCGTAGCGTAATATTTTTTTTATCTCAATGCTTTTCTCATCTACACCACGTTTTTTTAGCTGAAGCCTTACCAACTCACCGGTAAGGTTTACGCTGCCTATATCAAAGCCGTTAACACCTTCTACGGCTACCATTTCACCTTTTTCAAAATAGTGCAGTGTGGTGTTTTTAAAAAAATCTTTCCGGCTGCCATTGTTAAAGCTGATTTCCACTATACGACAACTGCTTTCGGGGTCGCTAAAAGGTAAATTAGCCAGCCAGTCATGTACGTTCATACGGTTACACCCACCGCTGCTGCAGCTTCCATGGCTTTGGCAACCACCCGGGGCCCCGCTGCTTGTTACACAAGTTCCACATCCCATATTAATTAAGAATTAAGAATTAAAAATGAATAGCTATTGAGAAGATATCTATGTGGCGGTAAAAAATTGCTGTTAAGCTTTAGCTAACACCCTTGTACTACGTATATTATATTGCATAGCTAGCGTGGTGCACACCTTGCAACATATTCATATTTTCAGGTAAAGCTGCCCAATAATATGCGGTACAAGATCGATTATTATTTCTTTTCCCCAAAAAGAAATAATAACAGAACAAGTTCACAACGATGTCGAATATAGCGGAAAAAGCTTGTCTCATAAATAAAAAACTCATAACTACAAAAACCTAAAACCACAAATCAATATCCTCAATGTAGCAAAATTAGTGAATTGTTGTTAATTATATAGGATAGCTTGATAGTAAGGGCATGAAAAAGCATTTTGGCATTGGCATTACGTTCTATATAATAACTGGCATTATCCAGTTCGGTAACAATAGCTTTATACTGGCCGGGCCGGCAAAGTTTATTGAGGCGTATGGCAAAATCTATTTCCGTATCGGTAGCATTTACAGATGCAGTTCCCTGCATGGCATTTATTTTTACCGATAGCTCCAGCAGGTGGATAAAATATTTTAAGAATTGTTTTTGTTTTTCACGACCCATTTTACTGGCTTCTTCTACCCATTTTATTTGTGCGGTTATATTTTTTTTGCTATGCTGTTCAGCCATTCCCTGAGCAGGCTTTGCCAGTCGTCTTCGGCATGTTGCAGTAACAATAAGGCTTCCCTGTAATTGCCTTCGCACAAAGCAGCTACCTGGCTGGCTTTTGCTGGCTGTACACCAGCCTTTTCCTGTAAAGCGGTTGTAATCTCTTCTGTGTTTAGTGCATTAATTTTTACAAGCTGCGTACGGGAAAGGATAGTGGGTAATATAAGGTCTTCATTTTCTGCAACCAGTAAAAATAAGGTATTAGGCGGCGGCTCTTCTATTAATTTTAGCAATTTGTTGCCTTCTTTCCCTAATGATTCGGGCATCCACATCAGTAAGATTTTATATTCACTTTCAAAACTTTTAAGATTAAGTTTTTTTAAAATATCTGTGCATTCATGTGCGGTAATATTGCCTTGCTTATTTTCTGCATTGATAAATTGCAGCCAGTCAAATACATTTCCGTATGGGTGAAGGGTAATGAATTCTCTCCATTCTTTAATAAAATCAGTGCTAATAGGTTTATCGCCGGTTTTTTTACTAATAACGGGATAAGAAAAGTGAATATCAGGATGAACCATTTCTTTTACTTTTGAAAAGGAAGGGTTGTTTTGCATCCATTCGTCTATTGTTTCTAAGGTTGTTGGTAAAATTTCTGTTGCTGGTACATTTTCCTCTTCTCCAAAAAGACTTTCCTGTGCAGCTGTTTTTTTTGATTGGGTTTGAAGGCAGATATAATTAGCAAATGCCATGGCAAGCGGCAGGGCGCCACTACCTTCTTTTCCTAAAAATAATAAAGCATGGCTTAGCCTGTTATGCTGTACCATTTGCACCAACTGCTCTTTAATATGTTGCTGGCCTATGATATTTTTAAATTGCATTACTGCAAATATAATTGGTATATTACTCTACTTTTTGTCTTGATACAAAAAGTAGCAAAAAAATCAAGACAGGAACGATTACTGCCCGTTCCTGCCTTACAGCTTTACTCAACTGTTGTACTACTGTAGCTTCAACAGTAGTTCTCTGCTGTTAATTTCAATGAAGTTTAATGAATAGTTAACTTGAGTTTTAATCCAGCCTATTTTTTATTTATCGTTATAAGGGAATCTTCTTGGTGCATTGCGCATTAACCCATTTACTAAATTGTCTGTGTTGCTTCCTACAGAACCCGAAGCCTGGTAATCATATTTCCACATCAGGTCGCCTTTTGCTGCATCATTAATGGTAATGGAAGTTTGTACATCATTTGTGGTGCCTACTGTGCCAAATAAAACATTTAATGCTACTGCGGCTCCGTCGCTCATGGGTTTTTTCATTATAGCCCGGGTAGAAATTACGGCATCTACTCCTAATAACCTAGCCAGCTCTTCTTTTGTTTTTGATCTTATGTCACTGTATTTGATATTATTTTGCAGCAATAAAGCATTGGTTTTGCTTATATCCTGGAAAGAGACTGTGTATTTATATTTCCCGCTTCTTCTTAAAAACCAGGCATACATTTTATCTTGTATCCCAAGCCCGGTTTTTTCTTCACTTTTCCTTAACTGTTCGGTAGTTATTTTTTTCATTTCATTTGGCCTTAAAGTAATATCTACTTCGGCTGGTAAAATGGCCACAGTTTTATGTGAAGCTGTTTTGCTGTCAAAATCATTTGCTTTGTAAACCCTAGGAGCGCATGAAGTAATAATCAAGGCAGTTACACTTAGGGCTAGTATTAGTTGTTTTATTTTTTAATATTTATTAAAGTTTAATTATTGTGTTTCGTAAAGAGTCTAAATTCATGCCAAGGTTATTTTTAGTGAAGAAACTTTGTACATAAAAATATGTTAATAGTAATTTGTCTTTTAATTTATTTTACAATTTGCTGATGATTTCTTCACTTAAAGGTGTGGTGCCAGCATCAAACTTTGCAATTATTTTTCCGTTTTCATCTAACAGGAATTTATTAAAATTCCAGGAAATATCAGCGTCCATTGTACCATTTAATTTTTTTGTGGTCAGCCATTTATAAATAGGTGCTATGTTTTCTTTTACTGAAATTTTTGCTGCCATGGGAAAAGTTACCCCATAATTTTTTTGGCAAAAATCCTGTATTTCTGTATTGGTACCTGGTTCCTGGCCGCCAAAATCATTGGTAGGAAACCCGACAATAACCAGTTTGTCTTGGTGTGCTTTGTATAATTCTTCCAAGGTTTTGTATTGATTGGTATATCCACACTGGGAAGCAGTGTTTACTATTAATATTTTTTTGCCTTTAAAGGAAGCAAAATCTATAGTGCTGCCATCGAGTGCTGGTACTTTAAAATCATAAATAGAAGTATCGGTTGTAGTAGTTGTAGAGGGTTGCATGTTATTTTTATTTTTTATGATACACGAAAATAATAAAGTAGTTATTGTTAATAGTTTAATCATATGATTATATGTTATTTCAGAAAAATTTTTATTGCTTTTCATAGCATCCTAAATCTGGCAATCCTATATTGCGATTATTATTATCCAAATCTTTTAGAAAGGGCGTAACCACACCCTGGTCAATGCCTGGTGCCGCAGGATTGTTTATCCTGAAATTATAAATTCCTTTGTTAACATTTATACTATCAAATAACGGGTACTGGTTTTTTATTATATTGGAGAGAACAGTATTTGCAGGATCATTTGTAGCCTTGTAAAGGGAGTTTTCTATAATAATATTAAAAGATGTAGTACCTTGTTTATTGACAACAATTTCATCTTCTATAAATCCGGCGTCTCCCCAAAAGATGCAATTACGGATTGTAACATCTAAATCAGCAGTTACTGTATTTCCATTTTGTGTAGCAAAATTACTTATTGACAACACCGGGTTTTTATGAGTGATAAAATTATTAGAAACACTGGCCACAGTGGAATGTATAAATTCATAATTGCCACCGTGTGCAACAGATATATTAGATCCGCAATTGCTGATAAGGCAGTTGTCTGACTTTAGGCTGCTATTGATACATAAAATGCCAGTTTTTAAAGCATTATCGATAATGCACTGGTGAAGTACAACTTTCGGATTGGCATTTACAGAAGGTTGTTCTGCTACTATTGCCTCGGTAGCATTTTTTATAATTGCATAGTTTAAAATGTTGTTTTTGCTATCGCCCCTGAAATATATACCCGGCCAGCTTGCCGGCAGATCTTTATAATCTGCATCCAGCCTGTCGCCGGTAAAAAGTACAGGATTATCTTTTGTTCCGTTTGCAATCAAAGAACCATCTACGATAACAGGGGCATCTGCATGCACAAAAACTTTACAGCCTTTTGATATTGTAAGCATAACATCAGTATTGATTCTTAAGCTTCCTAAAATCACATAAGGCAACTCGTTGCTCCAGTTTACATTGCCATTAATTATTTCATCTTTTAAAAAATGGCATTTTGTCCATAAGCCTGGAGAGGAATATACCGGTCATTGCCATTATAACTGACCTGGATACTATCAGTTACTATAAAAGGTAAAGTGTTGTTATTGGGATCAATTTGTACAGTTACAAATACATAAATACTATCATTGGCTTCAATGTCTATATCATTTGCCTGTGTAGCGGATATGCCATTTACATTCATTTTAAAAGAAGAGCCTAGCCCCTTCAATAATTTTACTGTACTTAGTTTTATTTTTTGATTATTGGTATTATTTATTTTAAATGATTGGGTGACAGAACCTGTGGTGGCAAAAACGGTATCAAAATACAAAGAATCTACACTAACAGTTAATGTGGCATTGGTACTGGTAATAAAAGTATCTTTTTTGCAGGAAATCATTAATAAGCAAAAGGCAATTGCCAAAAGCTGTGCTATATTTTTCATATTCAAATGTAAACTTATCAATACAAACTACAAATTATTTGACAGCAAGTGCTAAGGTAGCAATGCTTAATTGTACATCTTTTATAGATAAAATTATATTTGCACAAGCTTCAAGTGTGGCACCGGTGGTTATAACATCATATATTAATAAAATATTTTTTCCCTGTAGTGCATTAGGATCTTTTACCATAAAACTTTCCGCAACATTTTCCCATCTTTCTGTCCGGTGTTTTTTTGTTTGTGTTTCGGTTGCCCTTTTCCGGGTAACGTTATTTTGCAAAACAGGAATGTTCATTAAAGCTGATATTCCATGACTGACAATTGCAGCTTGGTTATAACCACGTTTAAATTCTTTATCTGCAAATAAAGGCAAAGGTATTATCACATCAATATCTAAAAACCGGTGGCTGTTTAACAAGCTGTTGCCCATCAGCCCACCTAAGTAAAATCCTATGTCTTTATTTCCTTTATACTTCAATTCATGAATAAGGTGTTGAATTAAAGAGCTTTTGGAAAAATAAAATTCACTATGGGCGGCTTTTAAATGTATCCTCCCCCAAAATATTTTTTCTACAGGGTTATTTGCATGTTGGGCAAATGCTGTGTGTGGTAAATCAGACAGGCAGGTAAGGCAAAGCAGGTTTTCATTGCTGATACTATCGCTGCCACAACCTGTGCATACATGCGGATAAAAAAGATGAATGGTATTTGATAAAATATTTTTAAGCAATTGCATAGAGGTGTTTTTTGCAGGCAATTAAAATAGGTATTGGTATAGCTCTTCTACCTTAGCTAAGGCTATTACATCAATATTAAATTTTAGTTTACCTAAAGATTTTGCATTGTATTTACTGACGATTATTTTTTCGAAGCCTAGTTTTTCTGCTTCGGCTATGCGCTGCTCAATCCTGTTTACAGCTCTTATTTCTCCACTAAGGCCTACTTCACCTGCAAAGCAATAATGCTGGTTTACAGGCACATCTTCGTAGCTGCTTAGTAATGCAGTTACTATGGCTAAGTCAATAGACGGATCTTCTACTTTTAAGCCACCGGCGATATTAATAAATACATCTTTTACACCAAAATGAAAACCGCCACGTTTTTCTAAAACTGCTAATAATAATTGTAAACGCCGAAGGTCAAATCCGCTAACAGTTCGTTGAGGAGTGCCGTATATGCTTTGTGTTACCAAAGCCTGTCCTTCTATTAAAAGTGGCCGCTGTCCTTCCATAGTTGCGGCAATAGCTATTCCGCTTAATTGCTCTTCCTTTTGTGTAATTAAAATTTCTGATGGATTGCTTACAGCTCTCATCCCCCCACTTGTCATTTCATAAATACCTAATTCTGCAGTTGACCCAAAACGGTTCTTAAGTGTACGCAGTATCCTGTAGGCATAATGGCGATCCCCTTCAAACTGGAGAACAGTGTCTACCATATGTTCTAAAATTTTAGGCCCGGCAATATTACCGTCTTTAGTGATATGGCCAATTAAGAATACAGGAGTATTGGATTCCTTGGCAAAACGTTGTAATTCTGCTGCACATTCCCGTATCTGGCTTACGCTGCCCGACCCGCTCTCTACAAAAGGGGATTGTAAGGTTTGGATAGAATCCACAATGACCAATTGTGGTTTTAGTTTTTTTATTTCCTGGAAAATTGTTTGCGTATTGGTTTCGGTAAGTAAATAAAAATTTTCATTTTTACTTCCAATCCTATCCGCCCTCATTTTTATTTGCTGTTCACTTTCTTCACCACTGATATACAGGGTTGTTATTTCAGTAAGCTGTAAACCATTTTGTAAAAATAAAGTTGATTTTCCGATGCCTGGTTCACCTGCAACGAGTACAATACTTCCTAAAACAATTCCGCCACCCAGCACCCTGTTCAGCTCGGCATCTTTGGTGAAAATTCTTTTTTCTTCAGCACTACTTACTTCGTTGATGGAAATAGTTTTTAGTTTTCTATCTCCTTTGTATTCTGCCCATTCATCTTTTTCTTTTTTATCACTGCCTTTAACAATTACTTCTTCTACAAATGTATTCCAGCTATTACAGCCCGGGCATTTGCCTAACCACTTTGTACTTTCATAACCGCAACCCTGGCAAAAAAATGCTGACTTAGTTTTACTCATATTGTAAATGTAAATAGAAGCGTAGGAATGTAAAAATTTAAAGTATTCCTATTCGGTATGTAATAAATAAAGCTGTTGGTAATTATTAAAAAGTAAAAGAGCCGACATTGCTGTCGACCCTTTGTACTTACTAACCCATTAAATTCTATTGCTAAATTACAAATTGCCCCCACAAAAAAAAATAAATTTTAAGCAATGTTAATAAGTTTTTTAGGTATAACATAATGATAGATTGAGGCTTATTTTAATATTAACTTGTTGATTATCAGTTATATAATTTGTTGTTAGAGCTAATTTTTTTTAATTATTAGCTTGTGGATTGAAGAAAATAAATTGTGTTTATTTTATAAACTACTCTATATTTGAGATAAATTTATAATAATGAAATTTTTACCATTACTGTTGTTTTATATGTTCTCTGCTTATTTAGGAAGTGCTCAAACAAATATTAAAGGCAAAGTAATTAATAACAAAAATAAGCCGCTTCAAGGTGTAAGCATTACATTAAAGGATACTTATGATGGTGCTACTACTGACTCTTCAGGGAATTTTTCATTTACAACCACGGAAACGGGTCAGCAAACAATAGTAGCTACTATTGTAGGATACCGTTCCGAAGAACAAAAAATTAATTTAAGTAATAGTGAAATAAATTTTAATATATCTATGAAAGAGTTAATTACAGAAATGAGTGCGGTAGTAATATCTGCCGGATCATTTGAAGCAAGCGATAAAAACAAGGGCGCAGTTTTAAATGCATTGGATATTGTAACTACAGCTAGTGCCAATGGAGATATTACCAGTGCCTTTAAATCTATGCCGGGTACACAGCAAGTTGGTGAAAGCGAAGGCTTATTTGTAAGAGGAGGCACAGCTACCGAAAGTAAAATTTATATGGATGGTAACCTGGTGAATAATTTTTTTTACAGCAGTATGCCCGGCATTGCCACACGGGGAAGGTTTAATCCTTTTTTGTTTAAGGGTACTATTTTTAGCACAGGCGGATATTCGGCATTATATGGCCAGGCTCTTTCATCTGCTTTAATTTTAGAAAGTAAAGATTTACCCGAAAGAACTGAGGCAGATCTGTCTCTTTCAGTAATCGGCGGCGGCGGCGGCATACAAAAACTAGCAAAAAATAAAAAATCATCCTGGGGAGTATCTTATAATTATGCCAACTTAGCTCTTGCTTTTAATGTAATTAAACAAAAGCAGGATTTTTATAAAGTACCGGTATATCATGAAGGTGATGCCAATTTCAGGATTAAAACAAAGAATGGTGGGTTTATTAAATATTATGGTTACATGAGTACCAACCGGGTGGGGTTTAAAAGTGCTGATATTGATTCTGCAACACTAAAAAATGTATTTAATTTACAAAATATTAATACTTATCAAAATATTAACTGGAAAGAAATTGTAGGAAAAGGATGGAAATTTAATGCCGGCATCAGTTACAGTACTAACAAAGATGATATCATAAATGAGCTGCAAAACAGCAATAATCAAAAAGAAATAATTGAAAATCCTGTTTTTTATGCATTTAAAAATTTTAACTTAAGCAGCAAAGCCAATTATGCACAGGGAAGGGGAGTATTGGAAAAAAAAATAATAGGGATCAGCACGGTAAGATTTGGGGGCGATTATTTTTATAGTAATGAAAAATCAATGTATACCTTATACAATGGAAATAAATTTGAAGAAACCATTAAGGATAATTTAGTAGCAGGCTTTGCAGAAACAGATATTTATTTAACCAATGACCTGGCGGCTAAAATTGGTACAAGGGTAGAGCATTCCCAAATTGTAAACAAATGGAACATTGCTCCCCGTGTTTCTGTGGCATATAAATTCAAAGATAACAGCCAGGCTTCATTTGCCTATGGAATATTTTATCAAAATCCTGAAAGAAAATACCTGCCTGCTGCTATTGATTTAAACTATGCAAAAGCTACCCATTATATTACGCAATATCAAAAAGTATCTAAAAATAATACCCTCAGGATAGAAGCATTTTATAAACAATATGATGATTTATTTAAGACAGCACCTGATGGCAATGGAAGAGAAGTAGCTGCAAATAATAACGGCTATGGCGATGCCAAAGGGTTTGAAATATTCTGGCGGGATAAAAAAACAATTAAAAATGTTGATTATTTGGTTTCTTATTCTTACTTGGATACCAAAAGGGATTTTTTAAATTTTCCTGTCGCCATCCAGCCTTCTTTTGCAACCGCCCACACCGCGGCGTTTGTTTTTAAGCGTTTTATATTACCCATAAAAACACAATTTAACCTTAGCTATAACTTTGCTACCGGCAGGCCATATTATCGCATAGCTTATGATGATAACCAAAGTAAATATATTATTACCGACCAGGGAAAAACCATTAACTACAATAGTATGAGCTGTAGCGTTAATTATCTGCCTAATATTGGAAAAACCAATACAAAGACTTTTGTAGTTTGGGTATTGAGCGTTAATAATGTATTGGGTCAAAAACAAATTTTCAATTACAATTATTCTTACAATGGCAATCAAAAACAAGCCATCACGCCCCCCAGTAAACGCTTTGTATATATTGGGTGTTTTTTCAGCTTTGGTATTGACAGGACACAAGATGCCATCAACAATACTTTATAATTATAAATAAAATTAAAATGACAAACTCAACCGCTGCACCCGAAGGCAAAGACCCGGTACTTTGGGAACTGGCACAAAAAAGGGCCGGGTTTAAAAAACATGCTGTTACCTATGTGATCATCAATTTATTTTTGTGGTGCGTATGGTACTTTACTACAGACCAGCATACAGGATTTAGACACCACTACCCATGACCCATAGGGACAACCTGAGGGTGGGGTATCGGTTTGGCATTTCATTATGCAGGAGCATATATTTCCCCTAAAGCCAACGCTGTAGAAAGAGAGTATGATAAATTAAAAAACAAAAATTAAAAATAAATCAAAATGAAAAAAGTATTCTTATCAGCCATTATCTTTTGTTTCACCAATATACTTTTTGCACAAAATGCAAAATATACAGCAGCAATTAAAAAAAACTTAGCTGCAATGGATATCAGCTTTAAAAATCCGGCAGATTTATTAAACGTAGCTAATAATTTTGAACGTATTGCTGTAACAGAAAAAAATCAATGGATTCCTTATTATTATGCAGCTTTTTGCCAGGTAAACTACGGCTTTATGGAAAAAGATAAATCCAAAGTTGATGCTATAGCCGATAAAGCAACGGCATTAATCAGCAAAGCAGACTCTTTATCTCCTGCCAATTCCGAAATTTCCTGCATTAAAAGTATGATTGCCAGTTGCCACATGATGGTGGACCCAATGACCAGGTGGATGGAGTATGGCATGGAAAGCAGCAGTAATATTGAAACGGCAATGGCACAGGATGCCACAAACCCACGTCCGTATTTTTTAAAAGGCCAGGGTTTAAAATATACACCAGAACAATTTGGTGGCGGATGCGAAAAAGCCAAACCGGTATTGCAAACTGCATTGGATAAATATGCCGGCTTTAAATCAGCCAGCGAAATTCATCCCAACTGGGGCAAAGAAATCACAGAAAAAATAATGCAGGATTGCAAATAAAAATTTTATAGTTGCTGCTACTCTTGCACATTAACAGCAACTATAAATTATATCAATTATTTATGGAAGAAAATTTTTCAGAAAAAGAAAGCCTGAAGCTCATTACCGAAATGATGAGTAAAGCAAAAAAAAGCTATATTACCAAAGGTACAGCTTCCATTGTATGGGGCATATTAATCATCATATGCAGTTTATTTACATGGGCAGAAGTGCAGTTTAATTTCAATATCGGCTTTGATATCTGGCTCCTGCTTTTCTTAGCAATAATTCCCCAAGTATTTTTTTTCTATAAGGGAAGGTAAAAATAAAAATTTTATAGCTCATGATGAGCAAACTATGGCGTATGTCTGGTCTGCATTTGGTATCTGCATTTCTGTCCTTTCGTTTTACAACAGCGCATTTCATGCCAATAGCAGCACTACCTTATTTATGATGCTGTATGGCATACCTACTTTTATTACCGGCGGTGTTTTCAAATTTCGCCCAATGATATTCGGTGGGCTTACTTGTTGGATATTAAGCATAGTATCTGTCTTTACTCCACTTTCCACAGATATGTTGTTAATGGCAGCATGTGGTCTGTTTGCGTGGCTCATTCCCGGAGTGATTTTATGGAATAAACATCAAAAAAGAAAGGTCGCTGATGTTTAAAAACCTGGATCCGATATTGCACTCACAGTTACGGCTAGCCGTAATTAGTCTTCTTATCAGCGTAAAAGAAGCAGAGTTTACTTTTTTAAAAGAAAAAACAAATGCCACAGCCGGAAATTTAAGCGTGCAAATCAATAAATTAAAAGATGCCGGGTATATAGAAGTCACCAAACAATTTAAAAATAATTATCCCCAGACCATTTGTAAAATTACCCCACACGGTGTAGAGGCTTTTGAGTTGTATGTATCTGCACTCCAATCCTATGTTGCTCCAAAAGAATAATGCTTCGCATTATTAATCTTTATTTTGTTACCGACATTTGTTTTTCATAGCATCATCGTTGTAGCCTGTCCCGCCCAAAGGCGGGATCACTCACTTCTAGTACATGCCTTTGCTGGGCTTTAATTATGTTTTGCTACTATCGCAAACTATTCGTCTTATACCAATTCTTCATTCTTAATTTTTAATTTTTAATTATTTGTGTGCTGCTATTATACTTTTATCTAAGTGTAAACTCCAAAAACCCTAAACTTCAAACCAGAAACTTCTTTACCTTTGCCATTATTTATTTGCATGGCACCAATCATCGAGGTAAATCAACTTTGTAAAAATTTTAAAGAGCTAACCGCTGTTTCCAACCTTTCATTTACGGTAAACGAAGGAGATGTGTATGGTTTTTTAGGCCAAAACGGTGCCGGGAAATCAACTTCCATCCGCATGCTGCTTACTTTAATTGCGCCTACGAGCGGAAGTATTAATTTTTTTGGTAAAAATTTAAAAAACCACCGGCACGAAATTTTACGCCAGGTAGGCGCAGTAATAGAAAGACCGGATTTATATAAATATTTAAGCGCTTATGATAACCTTTCCATTTTTGCTAAAATGAGTGAAATAAAGGTGAGCAAAAGTTTAATAATGAACCAGCTGCAAATGGTAGACCTGGCCGACAGGGCCCATAGTAAAGTAAGGACTTTCAGCCAGGGAATGAAGCAGCGCCTGGGCATTGCCATATCACTGATACATAATCCTAAAGTAATTATTTTGGATGAACCAACCAATGGTTTGGACCCACAGGGTATTGCGGACATGCGCAACCTGATATTGAAATTAAGCAGGGAAATGGGTAAAACTGTTGTGATATCTTCCCATTTGCTCAGCGAAATTGAACTGGTAGCAAATCGCATGCTTATTATTCACAAAGGGAAAAAAATGGCCGAAGGAGTAGTATCGGAATTATTAGACCCTTCCAAAACAATTGTACAAATAGAAACACTTAATAATAACGAAGCAAAAGGAAAATTGCTTTTGTCCAAATGGGCAGAGTTTGTACAACAAAATAATGGCCTCTTACTATTACAAATGAATAAAGGTGATATTCCGCAATTAACCATTGACCTGGTGGCTATGAATATTCCTGTCTTATCCATCCAGCCCCGCCATTCTTTAGAAGATTATTTTATTTCTTTAACCAATCCTAATGCACATGTGGAAGCTTTTGCAAATTGAATTATTTAAAATTTCCAGGCGGCCCAGGACTTATATCGCTTTTGTTGCAATAGCTGCTATTGTTTTTTTAATACAGTTTGCATTAAAGGCAGATGGTAAAAGTTATATCGATTTAATTACCAGGGATATTGAGGAATCATTTATCATTGATAAAGAAAAAGCTTTAAACGGGTATTTTATTTGTTTTTTATTGTTAAATACTTTGTTGGTACAGGTACCGGTTTTGGTAGCGCTGATTGCAGGCGATAGTATTTCCGGTGAAGCCAATATGGGCACATTGCGGTTGCTGGTAAGCAAACCCATTAGCCGCACACAATTAATGCTGATAAAGTTTTTAGCCTGTTTTTTATTTACGGTAGCATTGTTAATATGGATGGCCATATTAGCCTTGTTTGGCAGTATGCTTATTTTTGGTACAGACAATATGATGGTTTTAAAATCTACCGGTGCCACTATTATCGAAAGGGGCGATGTATTCTGGCGTTACCTGGCAGCTTTCGGATATGCAATCCTTGCATTAACCACCGTGGCTGCTTTGGCTTTTTTATTATCAGTATTTGCAGAAAATTCAATAGGCCCCATAGTAGCTACTGTTTGTATAGTGATTGTGCTTACCATTTTATCCAATTTAAATGTACCCATGTTTGATAAAACTATCCGTCCGTGGTTATTTACCACATACATGGTAGGCTGGAAGGGTTTTTTCTATATTAATTATAATGATGACGGGCAAACCATTACAGGATCTGTAGAAAACTGGCATGCCATTAAAAGAGGTATATTTTTATTAACAGGGCATATTATTTTATTTGTAGGCATAGCTATTTGGGTTTTTAGAAAAAGAGATATTTTATCATAAAGAAATTTATAATGAAAAAGACAGTAAAATGCATGATGATATTGACAACATTACTTTTTGTAAACAGCTTTATATACGCACAGGACATAAATGCTTTAGTACAAAAAGTAAAAGCAAAAATTGAGTTGGTAAATGATTACGAAGCCAAAGGAAAAATGAAAACCAACGTAGCTTTTTTAAAAGTGCCCATTGCTAACGTAATGGTGTATTTTAAAAAGCCCAATAAATTAAAGATAAAAAATGAAAAAGGCTTTTCTTTCATACCCAAAGGAGCTGTAAATATTAACATGAATAATATTTTAAGCAATAAATTTACTGTGCTGGATGCAGGCGTAGATAAAATTGCCGGACTGGCAGTAAGGGTAGTAAAACTCTTGCCCGAAGATGATAACAGCGATATCGTTTTATCTACATTATACATTGATGAAGCCAACGCCTTAATAAAAAAATCTAAAACCACCACCCGGGATAATGGCACTTACGAGCTGGAAATGAGCTACGGAAAATTTGCAGCGTATGGCTTACCCGATAAAGTAATATTTTCTTTTAACACCAAAGATTACAAACTTCCCAAAGGCGTTACTTTCGATTTTGAAGATGGCACCAAACAGCCGAAAGCAGAAGATAAAACAAAAGCGAAAAAGGCCGTGCCGAGATTACGTTTAATAATTATAGTGTGAATAAGGGATTGGCGGATGGGATTTTTTTGTAGAAAAATTATTTGGATACCAGCTTTGGTTCTTCATAGCATCATTGTTGTGTCACAATCCGTTCATCGGCAGTACTGCTATTAAGCACTGAGCGGAGTCGAAGTGTTATTAAAGCTTATTTTTTATTATACTAAACATATGGCTTACGAAGCTGGAAGCAATATGTGTTCGAAACGTGTAAAATGCTTAAATGAGGTTGTCTCATATCCAAGAGAGATGGGTAGAAACTATTTGCCTGCAATTTTTTTTATCATGCCATTAAAAATTAATCCATGAAAAGGAAAAACGGAATACCAATACAACCTGCCCCACACGCCCAATGGCCTGAAGGTAGCTGTTTGGGTTAAGAGGTTGTTCTCATCAATTTTAAACTCCAGCCAGGCTTCTCCGGGTAATTTCATTTCGGCATATAGCAACAATCTTTTTTCTGCTTTGTTGGCCAAAAGCACTCTCCAAAAATCTAATGCTTCGCCGGGAAATATTTCTGTGCTGCTTTTTCTGCCCCTTCGCATACCCACACCACCTACCAACTGATCTAAAAAACCCCGAAGTTCCCAAAGCCAGTTGCCGAAATGCCATCCTGTTTTTCCTCCGATTGACCAGATTTTATTCAATGCAGTTTCGCTGTTTGCAACTTGCTTTTTGCGTATATCTTTAAAACAACCATTAACGGGTACTTCAATAAATTTCGAAATACCTTTTCGTAAAAGGCCGCTTGTTTGTGCATCTTTCCAACTGGATAATACCTGGTTTTGCTCAATCTTATCAAATGCCAGTTTTATTGAAGTGTCATAATCGATTAAGGAAATATGAAGTAGTTCAGCTAAATTATTGGGCTTGCAAATCACTTCCACTTTCATGCTGTCTACCAAATTTTTTGCCAGTGAAAAAGAGGTCGACGTAACAAAATATAACCAATAGGATGAAATTTTAGGTGTCATTACCGGCACTATAAATATTTTTCTTTTCAGGCCTCTTATTTTTGCAAACCGCAATAGCATTTCTTTATAACTAAGAATATTTGGGCCTCCTATGTCAAAACTTTTATTATAAGTTGCAACACTACCGATTACTCCATTTAAAAATTCAATAACATTGCGAATAGCAATGGGTTGGCATTTTGTTTTTAGCCATCGTGGTGTAATCATGATGGGGAGTTTCTCTACCAAATCACGGATAATTTCAAATGAAGCGCTGCCAGAGCCTACAATAATGCCTGCCCGTAAAGTGGTTAAAGCAAAGGGAGAATCAGACAATATACTTTCTACATTTTTTCTTGAGGATAAATGCTTAGATAAATCTTTTACATTTGCAATACCGCTTAAATAAATTACCTGCTTTATAGTAGTGTTTTGTATTCTTTCTTTAAAGTTAGTAGCACAAATTTCCTCCATATCTTCAAAGTGGCCTGTTCTTGTAGACATGGAATGAATGAGGTAATAAGCTATATCAATGTCGTTGGGAATATTTTTCAGACTGTCTTTTTCTAAAAAGTCGGCTTCAATAACAGTTAAGTTTGCTGTAGCATAATCTTTTATATTGAACCTGTTTTTATCTCTTACGCAGCATACCACGTGGTGCCCATTTTGCAATAAAACAGGTAGTAACCGTTGTGCAATATAACCCGTAACGCCTGTTAACAAAATTTTCATGGTTTATACTTTAAGTGACGACATCCCTCCATCTACATGAAAAATTTGTCCTGTAATCCAGCCGGCTTTTTCCGAAATTAAAAATTCTGCCATGTTTGCAATGTCTTGCGGCACACCTATTTTTTTTAACGGATGCCTTTGTGCATTGGCTTCTCTTTTTTGCTCAGTATTTAAAAGTGATGCTGCCAATGGCGTATCGGTTAAAGATAATGCAATACAATTAACACGGATCCCAGGTGCAAACTCGGCGGCTAAAGCCCTTGTTAATCCTTCTATGGCGCCTTTTGAAGTAGCAACTTGTGTATGAAAAGGCAAACCGGTTTGTACTGCCACAGTAGAGAATAAAATAATAGATGCATTTCCGGCATTTTTTAATTTGGGCAGGACTGCCTGAATTATTTTTATTGCCCCTGTTACCTGCAAATTAAAATCTGCTACAAAATCTGCTGGGCTAATTCTAGGAAAAGGTTTTAAATTGATGCTGCCCGGACAGTAAATAATCCCATTAATAGAATCTGGTAAAAAATCAAGGGAAATATTTTCGTCTAGCACATCCAGGTAGTTGTAGCTAACTAAATTGTTTTCTGAATCAACTTTGTTTTTGCAAAATGTACCAAATACCTGGTGGCCTGAAGCTGCTAATTGCCCTGCCAGGCTTTTCCCGATTCCTGAAGATGCTCCTATGATTAAATAGTTTGACATAAATGGGAGGTAAGTTTGTTTGATATGGATAAACAAAAAATGTGGTAGGAAGTTTGGTGTAGGGAAAGAAATTTATCTTAAGAAGTAGATTTTTTTGGTACAAGCATTATAGCTTTAATCAACATCGTTGTGTCACTCCCTTGTACTGCATATCTATGTTGGGCTTTTATTGGAGCGTATTTTTTATCTTATTAAACATATTGCTTACGAAGCTGGAAGCTTGGAATACTTTTTTAATATTTTGCGGAATATTTTTTTTGTATTTTGCAAAATATGTTTAGATTTGGAAAAATTATAATAATGAGGGAAATACTTCGTTTAAAAGAATCACAACCAATTTTACAATCTGTCCATAAGGACTTGCTTCATGTTATCCAAAGTGGATTTATTGATTGGTTAAAATTACGGGAATATTCAAATTCATTTGATGGGGGCCCAGTAAATTATAAACCGAGAACTAAAGCCGGAATGATACATGACCTTATTGAAAAATACGTGAGAACTCAATTTTCGGATCAAGAAGGTATTGTTGTAGATGATTTTAATGGTGTGTTTGGAATGGTGCTTCAAGATTCCCTTTTTATTAGATTCAAAAAAATGGATTCTACTTATTCAGTTAGAAGTTTATATACAAACTAACATAAAAGATATATGAAGCAGGGGCAAATTGATGGATTCCCAGCTAAACCAACTTTTTTATTTGCAGGCTACATACCTGATAAAACTTGGTCTGCAATTAAAGGTATTTATGTTGCTTGTTGGCAAAATGATACACTCGAATGGGTCGATGAATTTGGAAAATATACTGCCGAACAAGCAATATTGGATTTTGATCAGAAAGAAAACAAAGCCATTAATGATATTGAAAAACGTATTAGATTGAAAAGGAAAACCAAAGGTGGCGACAAAAAACTGGAACTGATGATATTTAAACAATTTCAAAAAACTTGCTATGCAAAAACTGAATGCAGAGATATTAAAACTAGCGAGGGAAGTTCGTCTTATCACACAACAAGATTTAGCTATTGAAATTGGTATTGAACAAGGCACTTTGTCAAAGATTGAAAAAGGAATACTACCAGCCGATACTCAAATTGTCGAAAAAATATCTAAGGCTTTAGACTTTCCAATAACTTTTTTTATCAAGAAAAAAAAAGTAATGCCAATTGAAGGGCATTATAGAAGAAAAATGTCAACATCCGTAAAAAGGATGAAACAATATATTGCTCAAATGACAATTGCGGAATGGCATTTTATGTCTATGTTGGATGAAATAGATTTGCCCGAAGCGAAATTGCCAACATGGGATATTTTAGAAGACGGTAGTCCTGTAATGTGTGCAAAGCATTTGAGAGATTTTTGGAGAATACCAAAGGGGCGTATTGTTAATCTCACTAAGTTTATTGAAGACAATGGTATTGTTATTGTTGCTCTTGACTTAGGCGAACTAGATGGATTTAGTACTTTTTTTAATGGCAATATTCCTGTAATATTTGTAAATAAAAATATGCCTTCAGATAGGTATAGGCTAACAATAGCACATGAGCTTGGTCATTTGGTAATGCACTTTGGAAAAAAAATAAGCACCGAAAGAGATTTAGAAGCAGAGGCATATCAATTTGGAATTGAGTTATTAGTTCCAGAGAATAATATAAGGCCTTATTTGGCTAAAGTAACTATAGAAAAACTTGCTGATCTTAAAGGCTATTGGTATGTGTCAATGGCTGCATTGCTGCGTTACTCAAATACTCTTGGAATGGTTACCGGTAATCAATATCGATATCTATGGATGCAATTAGGTAGCCTTGGTTACAGAAAGAAAGAGCCTGTCATTATACCCATTGAAAAACCTGGGATAATTAATGAGATTATCGGGGCTTATTTGAATGACTTGGGTTATTCTAAAGAAGAACTTGCTTCTACAGTTCATATTACCGTCCCTGAATTTGAAAGAATATATCTCCATTCCAAAATAAAGTTGAAGGCAGTATAAATGTTGAATGTACTAGGAAGTATCTCTTTCTCAAGCTTGTGTTTGTTGAAACTTATATTCCTGTAGTATTTTATTATACTCTTTAATTTTCGTTTTGTAGTTCTCCTTGCCATCTTTAAAAACTTTTCGCCTAGGTTCCTGTCCTCACGAACCGTTTAATTATATAAACCTATTTTAGGACAAGGAACTATCGAATATTCCTATTACCACCCCTACTCCGGCAACTGCGTTATCCGCTCATCCACAGCATTAGCCACTACCGCAGCACTTATTTTTTTTAAAGGATTTTTTCTTTGTTCATCATATTCTTTCCGGCTGTTAAAAATATCCACGCATTTAAAGATAGCTTCCCTGAAAGAAGATTCATTGGCTATGCCTTTGCCCGCAATATCAAACGCCACCCCATGGTCTGGCGAAGTACGTATCCCGGTAATCCCTGCTGTGAAATTCACCCCTTCGCCCAATGCCAAGGATTTAAAAGGTATCAGTCCCTGATCGTGGTACATGGCTAAAACAACATCAAATTTTTCATACTGACCTCTTGCAAAAAATGCATCTGCGCTGTAGGGACCAAAGCAAAAAATATCTTTATGCTTCGCTTCTTTAATAGCTGGTTTTATTATTTCTTCTTCCTCTTTTCCAATCAATCCTTCATCACCGGCATGTGGGTTTAAGCCCAATACGGCAATTTTAGGTTTTGTTATTCCAAAATCTTTTTTCAAACTTTGATTTACAATAGTTAATTTTTGTATGATGTTTTCTTTAGTAACCAGCTGGGCAATATCTTTTATGGTTACATGTTCGGTAAGTAATGCCACCCTCATATTTTCTGCCACCAGCAGCATTACCACATCAGGCACTTCAAATAAATGTTTTAAAAAAGGGGTATGACCGGTAAAATTAAAGTCCTCAGATTGTACATTTCTTTTATGAATAGGCGCTGTAACCAATCCGTCTATTTTGCCTGCCTTGAGTGCGCCAGCGGCTACGGTTAAGCTGATAACAGCATACTGGCCCCCAATATCAGTTAGCTGGCCGGGTGTAATAGCGATTTCTTCCTCCCAGCAATTATATACATTTATTTGTTTGTGATTTACTTTAGTGCCATCTTTAATGGTTGAAAAATTAAAATTCACCTCCGGCAGGCTTTTCCTGTAAAAATTAATTACTTTATTATTGGCAAATATTACAGGTGTGCAAATTTCAAGCAGCCTGGTATCTTCCAGTGTTTTAATAATCAGCTCAATGCCAATTCCGTTCACATCGCCACAGGTAAACCCGATAATAGGTTTGTTGGTTTGTACCATCATAATAATAACATTAAGGCATAAAAATACAACATTAAGCCTACTTTTGTAACTGATGTATACACTCAAAAAATCCCTTGGGCAACATTTTTTAAAAGATGAAGCTGTTATTCAAAAAATTGTGCTGGCATTGCAGCAGGAAAAATTTACTAATTTACTCGAAGTAGGGCCGGGTGGCGGTGCTATTACCAGGCATATTATTCAATGGCCCGGCATTAATTTTAAAGCAGTAGAACTGGATGAAGAAAAAGTAACGTATCTATTACAAAAATATCCAGTATTAAATGGAAAAATTATTCACAAAAGCTTTTTAGAAATAGATATTCCCTTCGAAGAGCCTTTTACAGTTTTTGGTAATTTTCCCTACAATATTTCTACGCAGATTTTATTTAAAGTGTTAGAGTGGAAGGACAAAGTCCCTTGTGTGATAGGAATGTTTCAAAAAGAAGTAGCGCAGCGGGCTGCAGCTAAAGAAGGCAGTAAAGTATATGGTGTATTAAGCGCATTGGTGCAAGCTTATTATGATGTAGAATATTTGTTTGATGTAAGCAATGAATGTTTTACCCCCGCACCCAAAGTGCAAAGCGGAGTCATAAAATTAAATCGCAGGCAGGAAGTTCTTCCGGTAAAAAGCGACAGGGCTTACTGGGTGTTGGTAAAAACTGCATTTAACCAGCGCCGTAAAACCATGCGTAATGCCGTAAAAAGTTTATTTACAGCCGAGATTTTACAGGAAAAAATTTTTGCAAAACGTGCCGAGGCATTATCCATAGAAGATTTTGCTGCGCTTACTTTTAAAATGTCGTAAGCATTATTGGTTTTAATTTTTGCGAGCTATTGTTTGTATTTTTGCTGCATGTATGGTCTTACGGTCTCCGTCTGAACATGTACATTTGGTATGTGCCCTGTATGTTGTTTAGCTATTTGTTTTCGCTTCGATAAAAGCTTAATAGAAATACCGAAGATGAACGGAATGCGACCACCGCATCTTGCGGGCTTAGCGCCAATGCAGCCTGATCAGGGAACAAAAGCCTGTACCAAAAAATTCTTATTATTAGTTAATGAATAAAAAATCATGAATAATATTACAGAGCAAAAAATACGTATTGTAACTGCTGCCAGTTTATTCGACGGGCATGATGCAGCCATTAATATCATGCGGCGTATCATGCAGGCTAAGGGCGCAGAAATTATACACTTAGGCCATAACAGGAGCGTAGCAGAAATTGTAGAGTGCGCAATAGAAGAAGATGCTCATGGCATCGCCATTACAAGTTACCAGGGCGGCCATGTGGAATTTTTTAAATACATGAAAGATTTGCTGGATGAAAACGGTTGCGGCCATATAAAAATATTTGGTGGCGGTGGCGGAACAATTCTGCCAACTGAAATTAAAGAATTGCATGATTATGGCATTACTAAAATTTACAGTCCGGATGATGGCAGGACAATGGGGCTTGAAGGCATGATAGAAGATTTGTTACAAAAAAGTAAAGATTCATTGAATGACAGGAAAACTTTAGACGGACTAGGGAATAAATTTGTTTTAGATGAGCATAAAGATATTCTAACTGTTTCTCAGGCAATCACCAAAGCAGAAAACGGAGAAGATTTTTCAATGCTGATAGCAAAGCTCCAAAAAGTATCAGGATCTAAAGTCCCCTCCTTGGGAGGGGATTTAGGGGAGGTTTTAAATAGAGGCGATTCAAGACAGGCTCCCGTACTCGGCATCACAGGTACCGGTGGTGCCGGAAAATCATCAGTAACGGATGAGATTGTACGAAGATTTTTGCATAATTATACCAATAAAACTATTGCAGTAATATCTGTAGATCCTTCAAAGAAAAAAACAGGTGGCGCTTTGCTGGGCGATCGAATACGGATGAATGCCATCTCATCGCCACGGGCATACATGCGTAGCCTGGCTACTAGAGAAAGCGATAAAGCATTAAGTAAATATGTACAGGAAGCCATTGACATTTGTAAAGCCGCCGATTTTGATTTAATTATTTTGGAAAGTGCAGGCGTAGGCCAGAGCGATGCCAGCATTTTAGATTATGTGGATGTAAGCATGTATGTGATGACACCGGAGTATGGGGCACCATCACAGCTGGAAAAAATTAATATGCTGGATTATGCTGATGTGGTTTGTGTAAATAAATTTGACAAAGCCGGCGCATTAGATGCCTTAAATGATGTCCGCAAACAATACAAACGCAATCATGGCCTATGGACTGCAAAAGATGACGAACTGCCAATTATAGGAACAATAGCTGCACAGTTTAATGATACCGGGGTAAATGAATTATTTAAAAAGCTGATGCAAAAAATTGCAGAAAAAACGGGTATAGATTATGGAGAGATTGCAAGCAATGCTCATGGTGAAAATATGAAAAGCCAGTCTACCATTATACCTCCTAAACGGGTGCGCTACCTTGCAGAAATTGCAGAAACCATTACTGCTTATGATGAATGGGTGGAAGGGCAAAGCAAAATGGCTACGCAATTGTACCAGCTGAAAGGAGTTGCCGGATTGATCAATACAAAGGAAGGGGAAGCAGCATCTTCGGCAATAGCGGGAATTAGCAAAACAGTAGAAGAAAGTTTGGACAGCTTTTGCAAAAAACTGATCAACCAGTGGCCGCAATTGCTGGAACAATATCAAAAAGAAAATTATGAATTTAAAGTACGGGATAAAATAATAAAACAGCCGTTGACTTATAAAAGTCTGTCCGGTACCGTTATACCCAAAGTTATTTTGCCAAAGTACAAAGACTGGGGTGATATTTTAAAATGGCAGTTGCAGGAGAATGTACCAGGTGAATTTCCTTTTACCGCTGGTGTGTTTCCATTAAAGCGGGAAGGTGAAGACCCAACCCGGATGTTTGCCGGGGAAGGCGGGCCGGAAAGAACCAACAGGCGCTTTCATTACGTAAGTGTTGGGCAACCTGCAAAGCGCCTGAGTACAGCTTTTGATAGCGTAACCCTGTATGGCGAAGACCCGGCTTATCGTCCGGATATTTATGGTAAAGTGGGTAATAGCGGTGTAAGTATAGCTACTGTAGATGATGCCAAAAAACTGTACAGTGGCTTTGACTTATGCGATCCAAAAACTTCGGTAAGCATGACCATTAACGGCCCTGCACCAATGCTGCTGGCATTTTTTATGAATGCAGCTATTGATCAGCAGTGCGAAAAATACATAATCGAGAATAACTTACGGGAACAGGTAAACGCAATTATAGAATCAAAATATGATATTGATGGTTTACCAAAATATATTGGAATAGATGGCAAACCTATCCATCATAAAAACCTTCCAAAATTATCAGGGTCTTCGCAAGTCCCCTCCTTTGGAGGGGATTTAGGGGAGGTTTATACTTTACCTGAAGGCAATAACGGACTCGGGCTGCGTTTACTAGGCCTTAGCGGTAAAGATGTTCTGCCTGCGGATGTGTACGAACAAATAAAAGCAAAAGCACTTTCTACAGTACGGGGTACGGTGCAGGCTGATATTTTAAAAGAAGACCAGGCACAGAATACCTGTATTTTCAGTACGGAATTTGCATTAAAATTAATGGGTGATGTGCAGGAATACTTTATACAAAACAATGTACAAAATTTTTACAGCGTAAGCATTAGTGGTTACCATATTGCCGAAGCAGGCGCTAATCCTATCACTCAATTGGCATTTACCTTATCGAATGGATTTACTTATGTAGAATATTATTTGAGCCGGGGAATGAATATTGATGATTTTGCACCCAACCTGTCTTTCTTTTTTAGCAATGGCATGGACCCGGAGTATAGCGTTATCGGCCGTGTGGCACGCCGTATTTGGGCAAAAGCCATGAAAAATAAATATAAAGGCAACAGCCGCAGCCAGAAATTAAAATACCACATACAAACCAGCGGCCGCAGCCTGCATGCACAGGAAATAGATTTTAATGACATCCGAACTACACTACAAGCATTGTATGCCATTTACGACAACTGTAATTCTTTGCACACTAACGCTTACGATGAAGCGATAACTACACCTACAGAAGAAAGCGTGCGAAGGGCAATGGCGATACAATTAATTATTAACCGTGAACTGGGCACTGCTAAAAATGAAAACCCTAACCAGGGTAGTTTTTTAATAGAAGAACTGACCGATCTGGTAGAGCAGGCCGTACTGGCAGAATTTAACAGGATTACCGAAAGGGGCGGAGTGTTGGGTGCCATGGAACGCATGTACCAGCGCAACAAAATACAGGAAGAAAGTTTGTATTATGAAACCTTAAAACATACAGGCCAATACCCAATTGTTGGTGTAAATACATTTTTAAATAAAAAAGGCAGCCCGACAATTATTCCGCAGGAAGTGATACGCAGCACTGAAGAGGAAAAGCAACAACAAATCAATACACTGCAGGCTTTTAAAGACAGGCATGCTGCAAAAAGCGCAGAAATGCTGCAACGCTTACAAAAAACAGCTGTGGAAAATGGCAATTTATTCGAAGAGCTGATGGAGACGGTAAAATATTGCAGCCTGGGGCAAATTACTACGGCTTTATATGCAGTAGGTGGGCAATATAGGAGGAATATGTAATTGATAAAATAATTGCATCTTTTGATCGAATTGTAAAATTAAATGTATTAATTATGATATGCTGTAAAGGAATATATTCTCTTATGATTTTTTTAGGACTAATAGGATTATCAATTTTGTCAGCCTTTACTATTATTATAATTGCTTTAATAAAAAATAAAAAAATCATAAAGCCTTATTCATTATACTTGTTAAGCTTACTTGTTCCGCTTATTATTGGTATAACAGGCTGTCTTACGATAGACCACTTGACCTTGGGCCTAGAAAACGCTTTGGATAATGGGGGAGCCATTTTGATTGCTGTTTTATCTATTGCATCAAGTTTTTGGATATCTATAAAAGTATGGAAGAAGGTAAAAAGGGAGCAGGACTTGCTTGATTATTAGTTTTTTGTTACCAGCTTTTATAATTCTATTCATCATCGTTGTGAACTTGTTCTGTCATTCTTTCCTTTTGGGGAAAGGAAAGAATGATTTCACTTGTACCACATATCTTTGTGCAACTTTGTCTGACGGTCTCAGTCTGACAATCTCATACCATGCAAATACAACTCAACAATATTGGCAAACGATACAACCGGGAATGGATCTTCCGGCATTTTAATTATCAATTTAATTCAGAAAATTCTTATGCCATTACCGGTGCCAACGGCTCAGGTAAATCAACGCTGTTGCAGGTAATTGCAGGAGCAATTTTGCATACGGAAGGCAGTGTGGAAATGAAGAATGAAGAATTAAAAATGAAGAATGATGAGTTGTATAAATGTGTTTCTATTGCAGCGCCTTATTTGGAATTGGTAGAAGAAATGACGGCAAAAGAAATGCTCGAATTTCATTCTAATTTTAAATTATTGAAGCATTCAGTTACTGAAATATTGCAAATAGCCGGATTGCTAAAAGCTGCCGATAAACAAATTCGCTATTTCAGCAGTGGAATGAAGCAACGGTTAAAATTAGCACAGGCATTTTTAAGCGATACTCCTGTTTTATTACTGGATGAGCCCACCACTAATTTAGATGCTGATGGAATAACGCTTTATCATAATTTAATTAATAATTATACCAAAAATAAATTAGTGATAATCAGCAGTAATGATCAGCAGGAATATAATTTTTGTAATGAGATAATTGAAATTGGACATTATAAATAAGTTATTTATAAAGATTTAATACCTCTTTAAAAATCACATTAATTTTTTTAACAGGAATATTTTTACCGGCATCAACCAATAAAATTTTAATCCTTACCCGTTTTTCACTGATTAAATCAGGATGATTTATTTTCCTGCCTTCCACAATCCCGATATATGGCTGCTTATATTTTTATGCACCCATAAATAGCAACACATTTTACCTTTATAATAATAAAATGGCCCACCATACCTCCAGGCCTCTGTTATATTTTCATCCAGCTTCAAAATATACGCTCTTAAAAACTGCAAACAGCTTTTAATGGGCTCATCTTTTTGTAAAAAATAATTGTCTATCGGTCGTAGCATAGTAAATATTATTCAATGGCAATAAATATATCAACTTCAGCATTATCTGGGTTTTGGGCTTTTTCACCATATACTTCAAAATCGGCTGTAAATGTTCTTTTGATATCGGCATTCCAGATTTCTACCCATTTTTTAAATATGATATCATCGCTTAGCTTTCCCTTTATGGTAAAAACTTTATAATTACTTTTATTGATAGTTTTTCCAACAAACCCTTCAGGTATTTTTTCCAGGTTTTTAACTTTGCAACCAAATATGGTGGTGTAAGGTTTGGTGTGGTCTTTTTCGTAATCAGTATAAATACAATAAATGGTATTGTCAATTTTACCAGGAATTTGTTCAATAATATTTTCTGATAAAAATTTATTCCACAATTGTGGGATATCAGTTGCTGATTGCTGATTTTCATTGGTAGTCCTCGTAGAAATGCCAATGATGTCAAACGATTCAATTTGTGTTACTTTCATTGTTTAATTATTTTACAGCAAAAATAACTGCATGGTATGACAGCCTTATGTCAGGGGTATTGAGAATTTTTTTTACATTCATCAAAATATTCCTGCAAACTAAAATTATATGCGCTGAAATGCTCTTTTGTTAATTCTATATGCAGGATCCTGTCCAGGCGGAATGTTCTTTTTCTTTTCTTAAACGGCAATAGGCAATTAAAATCCAATTTTCCTGGGTACTGTATAAAGCAAGCGGTTCAATCATCCTGTCAGATACAGTTGCTTTTTCAGATTGATACTTTATTTTAAGCAGGTTAAGATTTGTTATTGCCGATTGGATTAATGTAAGGTTATTACTGGTAATAGTATTATCAGGATTTTGTCGAAAATGTATCCTGGTAGCAAGCAACTCAGTTTTGTCTTTGGCAGTATATTTCAGCAGCGATTTAATTTTAGTTACGGCCTCGGTGTAGTTGTGAACAAACGATGCGTCCTTATTTTTAGAAACCAATTGCCCTGCAGTTATCAAAGCATTGGCTTCTGCTTCGGTAAACATTACGGGCGGGAGTGTATATCCTTCCATTAAAGAATATCCTTTTCCTTCTTCCATAAATACAGGAATTCCTGCCTGTTCAATTGCTTTTATATCCCGGTAAACTGTACGAATGCTGATCCCGAATTTTTTAGCAATCACACCGGCAGTAATAAGCCTTTTTGATTGAAGCAAGGTTATAATTGCAGTTAATCTGGATAGCCGTGATGTTTCCTTATCAACCATTACTAAAAATATAATGCTGTAAAATTAATCCTTCATCAATAAAAATAATTTATTTACTGTATTCCAATTCCTGGTTGTAGCCGTTACCTGCAACTTTTTTTCTATAAAATTATTGCTAAACTTAGTTTCTCTATATCCATTTGGACAAAATACAAATACTTCTTTTTCTTTAATGATAAACTTTTCAGGTTGATAATTAACGGTATTCATTGTAATAACATGATCTGATCCAGGAAGTTCAGCTAAAAAAGTAACATACAACCTGCTTTGGTCTATCTTTTTATCTTTTGTAAGAGGATTGTTTTTAATTGCCATAGCCATTTCATCTATAGTTCTGATAATTACTGAAACCTGGAATTGGTATTTTTCTAAAATCTTTTGTTCAATCTTTTGAGAGAGGTTTTTTGAACTAGTACTGTTAAAAATTACATTACCACTTTGTATATACGTCTGTACATTTTTAAAACCTGCATCTTCATAAAGGATTTTTAAATCTTTCATCAAGATTTTTTTCTGGCCGCTTACGTTTATACCCCGCAACATAGACAAATAGATCATTGCTATCTTTTACTGGCTATCAATAAATTTAAGTCGGTATATTTTAAATCAAAACGTTCGCTCAGGTAAAAATTAGTCAGGCTGCCTTTGAATAAATAAATACCACTGCGGATATTTATTTTATGCCAGATTACATTGTCAATACCACCATCCTGGGCAGTTTCTAGCAATAAAGGCATTAATACGTTGCTGATGGCTTGCGAAGCGGTACGGGCAAAACCGCTGGGAATATTAGGCACACAGTAGTGTATTACATCATATTTTGTAAATACAGGTCTTTCATGGGTAGTAACATCACTGGTTTCAAAACACCCGCCCCTGTCAATGCTTACATCTACAATTACGCTGCCCGGCCGCATATTACTTACCATTTCTTCGCTTACTACTACTGGTGTTCTTCCGCCGCTGCTGTTTAATGCTCCTACAGCTACATCGCAGGTTTTTAATTGCTTGGATAATATTTTGGGTTCTATTACTGAAGTCCATAAGCGGCCGCCTATATTATTTTGTAACCGTTTTAAACGGTAAATGCTGTTATCAAATATTTTTACACTTGCACCCATTGCCAATGCCGTTCTGGCAGCATATTCGCCCACAATACCGGCACCTATAATTATTACTTTGGTAGGAGGGATGCCACTTATACCACCTACCAATACACCTTTGCCATTGTTGGCATTACTTAAATACTGTCCGGCTATCAGCATTACAGCACTTCCGGCTATTTCGCTCATGCTGCGTACAATCGGGTTGTGGCCGCTGTCATCTTTTAAATTCTCAAAGCTTAATGCAGTTATTTTTTTATCCATCATTTTCTGCAAAATCTCTCTTTTCATTACAGCCAAATGTATAGGTGAAATGATATACTGGTTTGGTTTTAATAATGCACACTCGCTTTCGCTTACTGGTGCGCTTTTTACTAAAACATCGCATTTAAACACTTCTTCTTTGCTGTAAACAATTTCTGCACCGGCTTCGCTATAATCTTTATCTGTATAACTGGCGCCATTACCTGCTTTAGTTTCTACCAATACCCTGTGGCCATTGGCTATCATTACACCTACTGATTCTGGTGTTAATGCCACCCTGTTTTCGCTAAATGAAGTTTCTTTTGGTATGCCAATAAATAATTCAGCTCCTTTAGGTTTTATATCCAAAGTTTCTTCTAAGGTTTCATAATTAAATAGCGGAGATACAAAAGGTTTTGTCATACAGTACAATTGAGTTTTCCAAATTACAAATTTATATCGATAAAGCCTTTACATCAATATAAAAAAATAATGAAAAGCAGCTTAATTTATTTAATAGTGATTTTTCTTGTAGTTGTTCCTGCCGGTTCAATAGATATAAATAACGTACCGGGCGGTAGTAAACCAGGGATTTTATCCGGCCATTCAATCAAACAGGTATTGCCAGAAAGCAGGCAATCTTCTATCCCGGCGTTAATAGCTTCATCCTCGTCTTTTACCCGGTATAAGTCCATGTGATAAATTATGGTGCCTTTTTGAGTTTGGTAAGGATTAATAATAGAAAATGTAGGGCTGGAAACAGCATCCCTAACTCCCCACTCTGTACATATTGCCTTGATAAAAGTAGTTTTACCGGCACCCATTTCTCCGATAAAGGCTAATACCCTGGAAACACCAATTTTTTGGATAAACTGCCTGGCAGCAGCAGCAATATTGTCTAGTGTAAAAATTCAAAAAACAGGGAGTAAAAGCTGTAAACGGAAAGTTTAGAGGCGGTGAAGTATGCTTTGATTTGAAAGAAGATCTGAAAAAAGAAGATTTAATTAAAGGGATCAGTGATCTGGGGTATCATGTTCTTGACCACCGACAACCGATGACCGACCACCGCAGTACAGGTAGCAATGGTAATTGGTGGTCGGTGGTCAGTGGTCGGTGGTCGTTTTCCAACCATTTCCAACGCTTTCTATTTTGCATGCCCTTTACCCTGGTGCTTATGCTGCACATGCTGCCGTGGCATATACATTTTTTAATGAATGCATGGATACAAATGGCTATTTGCATCCCGGTATACATAGTTGGTATGAGCTATTTTGGTAAGAGTGCAGTGAAAAGTTTGCGGAAAGGTATTCCTAATATGAATGTATTAATTGCCCTGGGTGCTACAGCGGCATTTATTTATAGCCTGATTGGCACTGTAGGAAATTTAGGTATGGATTATATTTTTTTGAAACTACTGCTACTATTATTACATTGGTTTTTTTAGGTGAATGGATTGAGCATAAATCAGTAGCTGCCACACAAAAAGAGCTGAATAAATTGAGCCGTAGTCAAAAAGTAATGGCCAATATGATTGCTTTTGATGACGGGCATAAGGAACTGATTTTTGCAGTAGAAAATACACAGCTGCATATAGGTGATTTGATTTTGATTAAAAGCGGTGAACAAGTACCTGTGGATTGTAAAATATTATGGGGTGAAGCTTATGTAAATGAATCGTTACTTACCGGCGAAAGCAAACCTGTACAAAAGCAAAAAAAAGATGTGTTAATTGGCGGTAGCTTATTTACTGACGGAACAGTAAAGGCACAGGTAACAGCCATTGGAAAAGATACGGTATTAAGCAATATTTTGAATCTGGTTAAGCAGGCACAAGGTGAGAAGCCTCCTGTACAGCAACTGGCAGATAAAATAAGCGCTGTTTTTGTGCCTTTGGTGATTGGCATAGCAGTAGTTACATTTTTATTGAATTATTTTGTTTTTAATAATAGTGCTACTGATTCGCTGATGCGAAGTATAGCGGTATTGGTAATTAGTTGCCCTTGTGCTATGGGGTTGGCTACTCCTGCTGCTATTGCTGTTGGATTAGGAAGGGCTGCTAAAAATGGCATACTTTTTCGCAATGCAAAGAGCCTGGAGTTGTTTAAAAATATTAAAACAGTAGTTTTTGATAAAACAGGAACGCTTACCAAAGGAAAGTTTGCAATAAGTAACTGGCAAAGCGATATGGATGAACAAGAGTTTAAACAAATTATTTTTTCTTTGGAAAAATATTCCAACCATCCTATAGCAAAATCAATTATACAGGAATGGAAAATAAATAATCCAATACAGTGGAAGAAGATTAATGAAATAAAAGGTAAAGGAATGGAGGCTGAAGATATGCAAGGCAATACTTACCAGTTAGGATCTTACAAAATTATTAATGAACAAAGTGAAGATGCTTCACATACTGCTTATTTATTAAAAAACAATGTATTAGTCGGATGGTTTGATATGGAAGATGAAATACGAGAAGAGGCTAAGGCAGTAATTAATTATTTGCATGCTAAAAATATAAAAACAATTTTATTAAGTGGCGATAGTGCGGAAAAAACTAAAAAGGTAGCAGGAATAGTAGGGATAAAAGAAGTATTGGCAGAAAAATCCCCGGCAGATAAATTAAAAATTATAGAACAATTAAACGCAACATCACCTGTGGCCATGGTAGGTGATGGCATTAATGATGCCCCGGCCTTGGCTAAGGCCACTATTGGCATATCGATGAGCGAGGCTACACAAATTGCCATGCAGAGTGCCCAGGTAGTATTAATGAATAATGGCATTCAGCATTTACCCTTAGCTTTGGGTTTAGGAAAGCATACTTTTATTACTATACAGCAAAATCTTTTTTGGGCATTTATCTATAATATTGTTGCCATACCTGTAGCGGCGATGGGTATGTTGCATCCTGGCATGGCTGCATTAGCAATGGGGTTTAGTGATGTGGTGCTGGCAATAAATTCGATAAGGCTGAAGTATAAAAAAGTGATTTAATTTTATTATATTTGGATACAAAACACCATTATGTTAGCAAAAGAAAAAATTAAGAAAATCCGGCAAACCAAGGGAAAAGTTATTTCAAATAAAAAGTCTGTTGCAAAGTTATTTGGAATCAACAAAAAAGAAGTTGACGGCATTCAATTTCAAAAAAAAGTAAGGAATGAATGGCAATAAATATCTCGCTGATACAAATATACTGTTATATATAATTTCAGGAAATGAAGGAGTTGCTGAATATATTAATGACGAATTTTATATTTCTGAAGTTACGGAGATTGAATTATTAGGAAATAAAGGCATTACTGAATTACAATTAAAATATAGAAGTGCAATTATAGAAAATTGTACAATAGTCAGCCTTTCTGAAAACATTAAGCAGTTAGCGATTCATCTAAAACAAAATTATACGCTTAAAATACCTGATGCAATTATTGCAGCAACTTCTATTTATCTTAACTTTCCATTACTTACAGCAGATAAAGATTTCAAAAAGGTTAAAGGATTAAGTTTAGTATTAATCCGGCCTTTGTAATTTGAATTTACCTAAAAACATACTGCAACAATACTGGGGACATCAAAACTTCCGGCCTTTACAGGAAGATATTATCAATTCAGTTTTAGCTGGTAAAGATACTTTGGCCTTACTTCCCACCGGCGGTGGAAAATCAATCTGTTTTCAGGTGCCAGCTTTAGCACTAGAAGGAATCTGTTTGGTAATAAGCCCACTCATTGCTCTAATAAAAGACCAGGTTGAAAATTTAAAGAATAAAGGCATACCGGCTTTGGCAATTTATACCGGCATGAGTTTTATTGAGATAAAAAAAACACTTCAAAATGCAGCATACGGAAATTATAAATTTTTATATTTATCGCCGGAACGGTTGCAAACAAAACTATTTTTAGAATATTTACCTGCATTACCAGTCAATTTATTAGCAGTAGATGAAGCTCATTGCATATCCCAGTGGGGATATGATTTCAGGCCATCTTATTTGCAGATAGCTGCTATAAGAGAACAACTTCCTGCAATACCTGTAATGGCATTAAGCGCCTCTGCAACTTTTGCAGTGCAAAATGATATTTGTGAAAAATTATTATTTTCTTCATCCCATCTTCGCTTCCAGCAATCTTTCGAACGGCCTAATTTATCTTACAGTATTTTCAATATTGCTGATAAAGTCAATAAGCTTTTTACTATTTTAAATAATGTAAAAGGTACTGCTATTGTATATTGTAAAAGCAGGAAAAACACTAAAGATGTAGCTGAATTATTAAAATTGAAAAATATCAATGCTGATTATTATCATGCCGGCCTTACCTCCGAACAGCGGAATATAAAGCAGGAAAACTGGATAACAAATAAAACACGGGTGATGGTATGCACAAATGCATTCGGAATGGGCATTGACAAGCCTGATGTAAGGATAGTGGTGCATTATGACATCCCTGATTGTATTGAAAATTATTACCAGGAAGCCGGGCGTGCCGGAAGGGATGGTAAAAGAGCATATGCTGTTTTGTTATACAATGATAAAGAAATAACTGATTTATTATTGCAAAGCAACACTCATTTTCCATCTGCAATAGAAGTAAGAAATGTATATACGGCTGTAATGAATTACCTGCAAATACCTGCAGGTATTGGTGAAGGATCAAGCTATGATTTTGATATTAGTTTTTTTTGCCAAAATTTTAAAATAAATATTTTAATTGCAACATACGCTATTAAGGCATTAGCGCAGGAAGGACTGCTTACTTATAATGAAATTTTTTTTTAAGCCATCATCTGTTGTTTTTACCACAAGTAAAGAGGATTTATTGGAATTTGAAAATCAACATCCACAGTTAAATGATATGATAAGAGGTTTATTAAGATCGTATGAAGGGATATTTGATTTCCCTGTTAATATTTATGAAACGCATTTGGCAAAATTTATTCAGAAACCAGTTGCTTTAATAAAAGAACAATTGCAATCATTACATCAATTAAAAATTATTAATTATAATTCTCAAAAAGAAAACCCCCAACTTACATTATTGCAAAATAGGATGTATAACGACAGTTATAAATTTGATACAGTAGCATATTTTAAGAGAAAGCAAGTGTATGAGCAACGGATTAATGCAATAAATAAATATGTAATCGAAAGCAAAATTTGTCGAAGCAAATTAATTGCAAGGTATTTCAATGATGTGGAAATTAAAGATTGCGGTATTTGTGACAATTGTATTACTGTAAATGAAAAACCAATTTCTTTAATTGAGTTTGAAAACTTACAGAAAGAATTATTTTCAATTATAGCAGATCAAAAAAAACCGGCAAGTGAAATATTACGTAACTGTAGCAGTAATAAAAAATATAAGCTTAACAAAGTGATTAATTATTTAATTACAGAAGGTATAATTAAAATAGCTAAAGATGGGAATTTGGTAAAACTATAGCTATAAAAATATTAGGGTACTTATACTAAAAAAAAGGGACCAAGATAGAAATCTAGTCCCGCTTTAAAATCCAATATCCTATGAAAAACCGAGTCAAAGATAAGGCGATAATTTAATTAATCAAACTTTTTTTACATTTTAATTACATTTTTTTTATTTTTTTAGACAAGCAATTTTTATATACAGTATAATATATTGTAAATCAGTTTTTTATTTTTTTTATTGCACAGATTGCCCTTCTATAAAAATTTTATATTAATATCATACAAGTATCGTTATTGTGTAAATCCTATTTGTGTTATGCTGAGTTATAATACATGTAATAATTTTTGTTGAACTAATCTTTACAATTATTGCTTTATAGGTAAACAATTTGTAATGCAATAATCTTTATGTTTACAACAATATCTTAAAACCCTGTTAGGCTATATTATTAACTTGAAGAAATTAGGTGATTAATTAATTACTGTCTTCAGTATTGTGTTACTAACTGTGATGGTTACACTATGTATAAATCTCTTAATATTTAGTGGTAATGCTTGTATTTTATATTTATTGATCTATATTACTAGTGTTTTCTATTCGGGTTGGGGTATCTTTTGCATTAACAATCGTTTGGCTGCTAATAGCTATGGCTTTAATAATAGCTGTCATATTTTTAATATCCAATGTTTCTATTTCATCTTCAGCAGTGTGATAATATATCTCATTATCCATTTTGGAAGTGGATATAGTATGGGCAGGTACACCTAAGGCCGCAAGGGCAGCATTATCAGACCGGTAAAATAAGTATTGTGAGGGATACGGATCAGGTTTAAAATTAAATGCAGTATTGCGCAGATTTTTTTGCAAAATTTTTCCAAAATCCGATTTTTCATACCCGGTTATATAGGCACTGTTATGCCCCCATTTGCTTTCTGTACCAATCATTTCTATATTAAACATTGCAACAACTTTATCGGCATTTATTTGTGAAGAAAAATATTTTGAACCAAATCCTCCCGTTTCTTCAGCTGTAAAAGCTATAAATACAAGCGTTCGTTCATTATCTTTAACAGTATTAAAATATTTGGATAAGGTAATAACTGCAGTGATACCGGCAGCATCATCATTTGCACCATTAAAAATAGAATCTGCATTATTATTTGGCTTACCTACTCCCAGGTGATCATAATGGCCGGAAAAAATTACATATTCATCTTTTTTATTTTTGCCGGGAATTACGCCTATTATATTGGTAAGTTTTGTTTGTGTAATAGAATGATTTATTTCTACCCGGTAAGAAAGGGGGATACGCGGAGATAGTATAAAAATGACATTGCTGTTTTTGGTAATGTCTTCTTTCTTAAACCGGTTAATTTTATTGAAGCTTTTAGCATGAGATGTATCTACTATTACTAAATAATTTTTATTATCTTCTATATATGTAACTGCTTCTTTTAATAAATCATTTTTGCCGGATATCCTTGCTAAATGGTAATCACTCTTCTCAGTAATACTGATATCAGGCTGGGTTGTAATGGCGATAACACTATTACTATCTATCTTTTTGCTATCAAAATAAGCAGTTGTACTGGTTAATATTGTTTTTAATATGCTAAAGTCCTGTTTGTAAGTATGCAGATCGCCCCAAAAAGCGAGTTTATTTTTTTTAAATTCACTGGCAATAAATTCTGCTGCTTTATCAATGCCGGGTGTAGATATTTTTCTGCCCTGGAATTCATCAGAAGATAAAATTTTTTCTATTCGCTTTACCTCTGTTGAGTCAATTATCTTATTTATATGCTGTGCTGTTGATAAAAGGGAAGAAAATAAAAGTATACCAGGCAATAATAATTTCTTACTCATTAAATTTTTTATTAGTTACAAACTCATCATTTCTTTAAATTTTACTGCCTGCCTTCTGCTAACTTCTATTTTTTCTTCACCATGTCGTTCTAATAACAGGCCTACGTTAAAATAAGGCTCTATCTTATCTATCATTCTTAAGTTAACAATATGTTTACGATTAGCCCTGAAAAAAACCTTCTCATCCAGGCGTTCTTCCAAGGCATTTAGCGATTTTAAAATAAGGGGTTTATTTGTACTAAAAAAAACTTTAGCATAATTACCTACACTTTCAAATAATCTTACCTCACTTAGTTTTACAAACCAGCACCTTTCGCCATCTTTTACAAATACCTGGTCATTTTCTGTAAGGGCACCCCGGTTCATTCCGGCTAAAGCTGCCATTTCTTTATCTTCTGCAATTTGTATTTTTGTATGGCATCTGCCAGCCGTTTTGGTTCTACAGGCTTCATCAAATAGTCTAAAGCATTCACTTCAAAGGCTTTTAAAGCAAACTCGTCGTATGCCGTTGTAAAAATTACATGCGGGGCCTTTTCCAATTCTGTAAGCATGTCAAATCCTGTTTTTCCTGGCATTTGTATATCAAGGAAAATCAAATCAGGCGAAAAATTTTCTATTTTTTCCAATCCCTCATCCGCATTAGCGGCTTCACCAATTACTTCTATATCCGGAAAGGCTTGTAATAATTTTTTCAATTCGTTTCTTGCTAAACGTTCATCATCAATAATTAGTACTTTTTGCATAGTAAAATTTTATTATTAAGCTAAGGGAATAATTACTTTAGATTCTACCATGGCATTATCAATACTGTGAATCTGGAATGTTCCTTTACCCTGGTACATTAAATTTAACCTGTCCTGTGTGCTTTTAATGCCAAACCCATCCATATTTATCGGTGCCTCAAGCTCGCCGGTATTTTGTACCATCAGTAACAGGTTATTCTCTTTAATTGTAGTGATGATTTTTACCAGGCCTCCATCAACACGTTTACTTATCCCGTGTTTTATCGCATTTTCCACTAAAGTTTGCAACATCATAGGCGGCACATGTTGTTGTAAAGTATCTTCATCAATACAGAGTTCTATTTGTAAACGCTCTTCAAAGCGCATTTGTTCAAGTGCCAGGTAATCTTTTACAATATCCAGTTCCCTGGCTAGGGGCACGGTTTCGGCATTCTCAGTTTTCATGCTGCTGCGCAATATATTGCTTAATTCTGTTATTGCGGTACGTGCCCTTTCAGGATTTTCATCTACCAATGCCCGTATGCTGTTAAGAGAATTAAAGATAAAGTGAGGATTAATATGTGATTTGATTGTTTTAAGCTCCAGTTCTTTTACTGTATTTTCAAGCTTTAGCCTGTCCAGCTGGTCGTTCCTGTTTTTTTGTACGTAATGATAAACCAGGTAAATCAGCATCCATAAAGAAATCAATAATAAATTCTGGTAAATGCCAAACAAATCATTTTTGTCTTCATAATTCCATTGGCCTTTTTTGTTGCGGTACCAGCCTGTGCTTTTTTTTATTTCAAGCACCTGCTTATGAATTAGTGAATCAGTAAGAAGCTGCACATTTGAAAAATAATCCAGGGTATCCATGCCTGCATCTGCTTCTATTTGTTTTGCATTTTCAAGTCTTTTGTTTTTTATAAAGTTATCATGTGAATATCTGGAACGGTGTTCAACAGCATTAGCGGCATAAAAAAAAACTATACTGGTAATTGAAACAGACAAAATAAAAATTATGACTATTTTATTAAAACTAAATTTTAACCAGTTTATTTTTTTTATTACTGTTCTTAATAGATGAGTAATCAGTATACCGCAACTTAAAAAAATAGCAAGGCTGATTAAATACTCTTTCTTCCCTCCCTTACCCCATCTGTCTGCAAAAACAATAAAATTAAAATAAAGTGCAATAATACCAAACATGCCCCAGCCTAAAAATTGACATAACCAATATCGTAGATTTAACTTGCTCATTATGTAAAATTATACACTAAAATGGGGCTAATGGGGGTATGTTTTATTAATGGTTCGTTGTAGGGTTGATTGGTTTATGGTCAAATAATAGGGCTTGTAATATCATGCCATATCAATATTTTAACAAATTAACCAATCAGCATTATTTCTTAAGCAACTTAAATGCATGCATCCATTTATTATTAATAAAACCGGGTACGCACCATAAAATACAGAGAGGTTCTATTGCTCTGGCCGCTTCAGCTTTTCCCATATCTTCTGTTTCCCAGCCGAAAGTATCTAAAATGGAGGTTACTGCTTGCTTAGCATCATCATCATTGCCGCAGATAAACATGGTAGGCTTCACACCATTAAAATCCGGTTTATACATTAAGGCATTGCCAACCGAATTAAATGCTTTTACAACTTTTGCTTCAGGTAGTTTAAGTTGTATTTGTTCCATTAAAGAACTATTGTAATCGGTAAAAAATTTCAATACTCCATTTACCGGAGGTTCGCTGCTGATAGGATTAGTAGCATCTATCACCACCTTATTGGTAAAATTTTGTACGCCTGCAAGCTCAATAGCGCTTAGCGTAACTGCACCGCCTATTGCCAATACAATAACATCACCATAAGAAGCTGTTGTGCCAAAATCACCTACGGATACAGATGGGTTTTCTTTTTTAAACTGTAAAACTTCCTCTTTTGAAGTATCCCTGGTGCCTAAAGCTACATTATGCCCCTCGCTTACAAATGCTTTTGCTAATACCTGGCCTACAATGCCGCTGCCTATAATTCCTATTTTCATGAGTTAATGTTAAATGGTTAATTTGTTAAAATGTTAATTCGTTAAAAAGGGTTTGAAATATAAGCTAATCTACAGTTACATCGCATATCTTGCATACACATTTCAACATTTTCACATCTCAACTTTCTTCAACAATCTTCGCAAATATAAATTATTTTTACAGCTGTATGGCAAATCCTAATTTAAATAGTAATGCAGAAAAGTTAAGCCCAGCCGATAAAGAATTTGAAAATAATATACGGCCTTCCGCTATCGATGATTTTTCAGGGCAACCTCAGATTATAGAAAATGTAAGCATTTTTATAAAAGCCGCAAAAATGCGGGGCGAAGCATTGGACCATATTTTATTTCACGGCCCGCCGGGATTAGGCAAAACTACCCTAAGCAGGATAGTAGCCAATGAACTGGGTGTAAATATCAAAGAAACCAGCGGTCCGGTAATTGAAAAACCCGGCGACCTTGCGGGCCTCCTTACCAATTTAGAGGCAAATGATGTATTGTTTATAGATGAAATTCACAGGTTAAGTACTGTGGTAGAAGAATATTTATATGCAGCTATGGAAGATTACCGGATCGATATTATGATCGATACCGGCCCTAATGCCAGGAGCGTACAGCTAAATTTAAATCCTTTTACATTGATAGGCGCTACCACCCGGAGCGGTTTGCTCACAGCGCCGCTATTGTCCCGCTTTGGCATCAAATCAAGGTTGGAATATTATGATTCCGTTACGTTAAAAAATATCCTTCTTCGCTCTGCAAAAATTTTAGGTACAAAAATTACCAGCGATGCTGCTAACGAAATTGCCAGGAGAAGTCGTGGCACTCCACGTATTGCCAATAGCCTGCTACGCAGGGTAAGGGATTTTGCCCAGGTAATTGGCAATGGCATTATCGACCTTGCTATTACAGAACATGCTTTAAAAGCGCAATTTGAGCCTTGATTAGGCCACATTGGCGCTGTGCCCCGTCCGAAGGCGGGGACGCTCCGTTCATCTTCAGTATTGCTATTTGGCTTTATTAAAGCGAATTATGTTAAGATTGGTTAAAAAGTAAGGTAGAAACCCTCAATACCTGTGTAATATTTTGATTTTTTTCATCGTAAGCAAAACCATTTTTATATGCCATATGTTAAAAAATTTATCATTTTTTATTTAATTATCTTACCAATATTCAGCTTTGCTCAAAAAATCGAGCATGTTATCAATGATTGGGGGGAAGGTGATCTTTTGGATGGCAAAAAAACAGGAATTTGGGTACTTTCCGGAAGTGGTAATACAGGAAAATTTATTAATGATAAGAAAGAAGGGGAATGGGTAGAGTATATCCGGGGCTATTTGAGGATAACAGACCAAAAGCAGCAAGGGGAATATTTAAATAACGAAAAAATTGGCATATGGATGATATATTTTAAAGCTGATGGTATATTGGAGGAAAACCATTTGGATTACAAGTCATTTACATGGAAATTAAGAGAAAAACAGGAATACAAAAGGTCTGGCAATGAATTAACATTTAAATCCTGGTATGCCGATGGACAACAGAAAGAAGAAAAAAATTATAGAAATGATAAAGAGCATGGCATCCGTATAGAATGGTATGAAAACGGGCAAAAAAAATTGGAAGGAAAATATATCAACGGAGAGGAAGATAATGTATGGATAAACTGGCATCGGAACGGGCAAAAATGGGCAGAACTTAAATATATAAATGGGAAGCAGCATGGGGTAGAAACCTGGGGGTATGAAAGCGGTAAAAAGCAATCTGAAAACGAATGGACAAATGGTAAGCAAAATAAATCAACTATCTGGTACGAAAACGGGCAAAAATGTCAGGAAGAGAAATTTACTTACAGCAATGGTAAAGAAAAAATTTTCACAACAACCTGGAATGAAAATGAAAAAAAAATCTCTGAAGAAAATTTCATAGGCGTAATAGAAAATGGCCTTTCGGTAAAATATTACAAAAACGGGCAAAAAAATCTGAAGGAAATTATATTGATAGACAAAAAGAAGGATTATGGACATACTGGTATCCTAATGGCATGAAGAAATCTGAAGAAAGTTATGAAGATGGATCTGAAGTTGGCAAATGGTCTGGTTGGTATGAAAGCGGCAAAAAAAAATTTGAAGGACAGTACTATGATGATATACCTGATGTAAAAGATGGAACGTGGACCTACTGGTATGAAAATGGTAAACAATTAAAAGAAACAATTTATGACCAAGGCGCTTTGCAAAAACAAACCAATTGGTACAAAAATGGAAACAAAAAAGAAGAAAAAATATATACATATGCCAAAAGCATGCAAAATATTCAGGTAACTACCTGGGATAAAAATGGAAAAAAACTTTCTTTTTTTCAAAAACAACTTCCCATAGGAAGTGAAGAAAATTAAAATTGCACTCTTATAAATATACAAACCATACTACATGCACTACATTAAACAACTCCTCATTGCTATCCTGTTTTTCTCCCCTTTAATTACACATGCACAAAAAGAACATATTGTTGAATATTGGGATGATCAAGAAGAAATAAAAAGAGAAGAAGGATATTTAATTAATGGCAAACGCAACGGCCTCTGGACAGAATGGTACGAAGATGGTCAGAAAGCACATGAATTAAATTACGCCAATGACGAACTGGTAGGTAAATGGGCAGATTGGGCTCCAAGCGGCGAGAAAATTGGTGAAGGTACATTTGTAAATGGCAACCAAATGGGCACATTTATTCGGTGGCATAAAAATGGGCAAAAAGCCACTGAAGAAAAACGGACATACCTCAATGGAAAAGAATATACTATCGTTACATCATACACTACCGAAGGCAGGAAAAAATATCAATTCAGGTATACCAATAACAAACCCGATGGAATATGCACCGGCTGGTACGAAAACGGCCAGAAAAAAGAAGAAAATATATACACTAACAGTAAGCCAACAGGCATATGGACTTTCTGGAATAAATACGGGCAAAAAATTAAGGAAGAAAAATATATTTACGTAAATGGAAAGCAGGTAGTAACTCCGACTATTTTTAAAGTAACTGATAAAACAGAAGTTGTAAGTTCTGCAACTGCAACACAAAGCCCCAATCATACTGTACGCTATTGGGATGCAACAAAAAAAATAAAAAAAGAAGAAGGAGATTTGGTAAACGGTAAACGAACAGGTACCTGGATAGAATGGCATAGCAATGCTGATACATCAACTATAGGAGAATATCAAAACGGAAAAAAAGAAGGAAAATTTACACGATGGTATATCGGGTACAAAAAATCAACCGCTTAGTAAGGAAGAAGGCCATTATGCCAATGATGAAAAAGTTGGGGTATGGATAATTTATGAATTTTATAATGGCGGTTGGATTGTAGAAGAAAAACAGGAATATATCAGGGAGGATGACGATGTGCTAAAATTTAAATCGTGGTATGCCAGCGGGCAGCAAAAGTCTGAAGAAGAATTTAAAAATGAAAGCAGGCATGGCATATATGATACCTGGCATGAAAACGGCCAGAAATCTATGGAAGGAGATTATGTGGAAGATAATCCCGAAGGGTTAACACTAAGCTGGTTTGAAAATGGTAAAAAAGGATATGAAGGAAGTTATAAAAACGGCGAGATGGATGGTTTATGGCAGCATTGGAGCGACGATGGGCAATTGAATCAAGAAGTTTATTATGTGAATAAGGTAAAGCAAAAGAAAATAATTTGGCAGGGGGATAGTACAAAATATAAGGAAGTAATATATAAGTATATTAATAATAAAGAGCATGCATCATCTACATCTTATTATGAAAATGGAAACATCCAACGCCAGGAAAATACAATTGACGATATACAAAATGGTATGCATATTGACTGGCATGAGAATGGACAGAAGAGTATTGAAGGAAAATATGTAAATGGTGATTTAGAAGTGTAGGCTTCCCATTTTTAGTACGGTTCAAAAGTAGAATAATTTATCATTATAGTTGTTTTCGTTCAACCTATTGGGCGTAGTAAGCGGAGGCGTAGCCGTAGCGTAACGCAACAATAGGTTGATTGTTTTTTCTCTATATATTTTTGGTGACAGGCCATTAAGGGCATCATGGGGTCTGGTACAATTATAATCATCTACCCACGTTTGTGTTACCTCCCTTATCTCATCAATGCTGTCAAACAGATAAGCATCAATACAGATTCCCTGTATGTTTTATTAAAACGTTCTACATAGGCATTTTGAGTAGGCTTGCCAGGTTGTATGTATTTAAATTCGATCTCATTAGCCACGCTCCATTGCCTGGACAACTTAGCTACGAACTCAGGCCCATTGTCCATGCGTATTTTTTGAGGTTTGCCATAACGGTTGATTAGATGTTTAAGCACCCAGATCACCCGGCTACTCTTTAAAGAATAATCAGTTTCAATAAATAATATTTCCCTATTATAGTCATCTATTACATTAAAAGAGCGGAACTTGGTACCATTGCTAAGGGCATCACTCATAAAATCTATGCTCCAGGTTTGAGTAAAATAATCAGGCTTGCTTAATGGTTCCTTTACTCTTGCAGCAAGACGTTTCTTTACCTTACGGCGCAAGGGCAGGCCCATCTTTTTATACACCCTGTGCAACCTCTTATGGTTAATAACCGTCCCTGTATTCCTGATGCGGTAGTAACATTTCCAAAAACCTTCTACCGGGTTCTGTTTTGCAAGGTTTTCCAGTTGTACCATAACCGTTACATCATCTTTTATACTTGTATAACACAGACTGCTGCGGCTTAGCTTTAATAAACGACACGCCTTGCTGATGTCTTTTGGCCGCTCTTTGCGCATATCAACAATAATCATTCTTTTATCGCAAGGCTTTAAAGCTTTTTTTTCGATGACGTATTTGGCAGTGTCAAGCTCCATCGCAAGGTTGGCATACATTTTTTTAACCGGGCATTTTCTTCTTCCAGTTCCTTAATCCGCTTCAGCTCAGTTGCTTCCATGCCGCCATAACGCTGCCGCCATTTATACAACGATGCTTTGCTTACACCATGATCACGGGTGATCTCTTCGGCGCTTTTACCGTTATCAAAATCTTTGAGGATGCCTGCTATCTGGGCAGGACTAAATTGACTTTTTTTCATTGTTTTACGTTTTTAAAGTTACAAATTTTGTCTACTTTTAAAACGTACTATTTTCAGGGGAGCTTACAAGGACAAATATTGAAGTTAAAAATAGTTGCAAATAATCAATGGTAAAAATAGCAATTACAATTTATCAAAATATTAATTTTTACAATTAACTAACTAATTTTGTGTACACACTGTAAAATAAAGTAAAAAATTGACAAACAAATTTAGAATTACAAAGAAATATCTTATGCGGTATTAGGCCTAAGGCTTCTTTCCCAGGCGGGGGCTTCATAGCCAAGCCAAGGAGCGTAAGACATAAGACTCAGTTGTATTATACTTTATAACATTAACAAACCCATTCTATAGATTTTCAGAAACTTTCACTAGTTAAGAAGCCGCTCCTTCCAAACAATCTCCGGCTACGGAACATTGCAATAAATAGAGGCGATAAGCCGCCAAGTTTTAATGATAAGGAATTTATAAAATAATATCGCCTGCGCCTCCCCGTCTCTGCGGTTAAAATTATTAACATCCCCACAAAAAAAGCCCGGTAACTTTCGTCACCGGACCTTTAATATTTACTAACCCAATAAATATGCTTTTACGTCGCTGCCACCTCTTTAATCTTTTCCCTGATTTTTGTTTCAATTTCGTTGGATAACTCAGGGTTGTCCACCATTAATTGCTTAACAGATTCCCTGCCCTGGCCCAATTTATCGCCATTATAGCTAAACCAGCTGCCGCTTTTTTGTACAATGCCGAGCTCAACACCCATATCTACAATTTCCCCGGCTTTGGATATGCCTTCGCCATAAATAATATCAAATTCTGCCTGGCGGAACGGCGGTGCTACTTTATTTTTTACCACTTTTACTTTTACATGGTTACCTACAGCTTCATCGCCATCTTTAATCTGTGTCATACGGCGAATATCCAAACGTACAGAAGCATAAAATTTTAATGCATTACCACCGGTTGTTGTTTCCGGGTTGCCAAACATTACACCAATTTTTTCCCTAAGCTGGTTAATAAAAATACAGCAGCAATTGGTTTTATGAATGGTAGCAGTTAGTTTTCTTAAAGCCTGGCTCATTAACCTTGCCTGGAGCCCCATTTTACTATCACCCATTTCTCCTTCGAGTTCACTCTTGGGAACAAGCGCAGCTACAGAATCAATTACCACTACATCCAATGCCCCGGAAAGTATTAGTCTATCAGCAATTTCTAATGCCTGTTCTCCATAATCCGGTTGGGATATTAATAAGTTATCAATATCTACCCCTAGTTTTTGTGCATAAGAACTGTCAAATGCATGCTCTGCATCAATAAAAGCACACATACCGCCTTTTTTTTGTGCTTCAGCTATTACATGTATGGCAATGGTGGTTTTACCACTTGATTCCGGGCCATATATTTCTACAACTCTTCCTTTCGGTAAGCCGCCAATACCTAAAGCCACATCCAATCCAATACTTCCGGTAGATATAACTTCTATCTCCATATTGGTTTTTTCATTCATCATCATTACCGAGCCCTTACCAAAATCTTTATCAATTTTGTCCATCGTCAATTTCAGTGCCTTAAATTTCTCCGTTTTTTCTGTTTTTTCTAATTTTTCTGCGTTGCTCATTTTTTGCAATTTATAAGTGATGTATCTATGTGTAAATGTAATTCTGTTACAAAAATAAGTTATTATTTTTTAATAACACTAATTTTATTAGCAATTATGATAATTTTTTTAGCAAAACAAGTAATAAGGTAATCGCTATAAAAAAGCCTATACAATAAAGTATAGGCACAACATGAGAAAAACATTATTAATCGGCTTTTCAAAGGTTAGCAAAGCCAGCTATAAACTATTAAAAGTAAATAGTATTGCAAAGAGACAATTGTTTTTTTAATTAAACAATACCTCAAAGTGGTAAAAATTAACCTATATATGTTTATTATTTAATATAATATAAAAGATGTGTATAGATTTATTAACTATAACAAAATCTTGTAATAAAAAATGAAAGTGTATTTACATCTACCTGTTCAATAGGATGTGGAGTCCCGGGAAGCATTCCAAACTGGGCATTTGGAAATTGTTTGTAAGCATTAATGGTTTCTTCCATTGTAATCATTTTATCCCTATCACCAAGAAGCAATAGACAAGGGGCTTCTACAGCAGCAAAATCATTTAATTGGAGCGGCATGTTTTTCCCAAGATTAACCATCATTTCTTTTGTTTTTTCTAATACGAGTTTCCAATCTTGCGGAGCATGCCTTAGTTGCAGTTGTTCGGCAAATGCAGGTAGCTTTTTTGAATAACATCAGCATCAAGCATTTTTATTTCCCGGGCGGCTATGGCTTCATCCCAATGAAATTTAGTAGCTAAAGTAATTACCTTATTAATTTTTTTCAGGGTAGTTTCTTGCTAAGTACATCGCTACATAACCTCCCATACTATATCCAAAAACTGTGGTTTGCCGGATATTTTTTCTTGCAGGTACTCTAATACCTCCTCAGCAAATAATTCTATTGAAAATGGCTCTTCTGTAATGCTGCTACCGCCATGGGCGCTAAAACTTAGTGTATGTACTATATAACTGTCATTAAGTATAGCTGCCAATTTTTCTAACTGTTCTTTAGAGCCAATTGACACATGTAAAAGTAGTAAATGCTGTTTCATCAATATCTATTGTAATTGTATGATAAATTCAAAATGTTATTTCTGATATTTAAAATAAGATAAATGAAAAGTGCAAAGATAATGCCACAACCCGCCCTGAACGTATATATACGTACATTTTAAGTATTAATAGCAATTTATACATAGATAATATATAGAATTTTTTAATTAATGTTTAAACATTATTAATGCTGTCACTATTAATATTATAAAATATAAATACAAACCTTAAATCCACGAGCGTTAAAATTGTGGCATAATTATTTATCTGTATTATATTAAATGACTTAATATGAATGATAAAAACAGTTCTCCTATTACCGATAAAAATACTATATCAGAACATCCTGATAATAAAATTGACCAGGATTATCCAGGGTTTCCACATGCGCCTTCCAATGTTAATTTAATAAACCCTACAACTGAAGAAGATAAAAAAACGGCAGATCTTAATAATAAAGACGGCGAAAAAATCAATAAGAAATCAAAAAAAGATGAACAGGATTCCAACGAATCCAACAACGCATTTAGCGGTACAGAAAAATAAGTGTCCCAACTATAGCATTAAAACCCTTATTTAATTTCTTACTGTGCATTCTTATCTTATTTTTAAAGGTAATTTTAAAAAAAATCCCAATAAAAATTGGGAAATATATTTATTACTGATATCCTAAAGAGATTTATTCCATAGTTCTGGTAGCTAAAGTTTTAGCTCTTGTAAATGCATTAGTAAGATGATGCGATCTTGCACCAACAAATTCTCGATTATTACCTTTATAATTTTATTGTTCATAGTATATAGTTTACTACTAATAAACCAAGCAGCATGCCAGTATCAAGAGGTTTAATTTTATGTATAAATAGCTATATTATCAATATTCTTTCAGGATTAAACATATAAAATAGTGGTTTTTTTGCCGTTTTGGTTAGATATTTCTACAATTAGTGATTGTAAAAAATAAAGCCCCCTTTAAGATCATAAATTTTTTATCCTACCCTTTTCGCAATACCTTTACTGGCAAAATTGTTCAAAATATTTCATGGATAATCCTTTCTATTTAGACGCCCTTAACGATCCCCAGCAGCAGGCTGTTACGTGTATTAACGGCCCATTAATGATCATCGCTGGCGCAGGCAGTGGTAAAACAAAAGTATTAACCACCCGTATTGCTCATTTAATGGCAAATGGTGTAGATGCTTTTAATATTCTGGCCCTGACTTTTACCAATAAGGCAGCCGCAGAAATGAAAGAAAGGATAGCAAAAATTTTGCATGATCCTATTCTGGGCAGGCAAGGCACTGAAGCCAGGAATTTATATATTGGAACTTTTCACAGCGTCTTTGCCCGGATTTTACGTACCGAAGCCCCAAAAATTGGTTATCCAAACAATTTTACTATTTATGATACTGATGATGCCAAAAGTGTGGTAAAAACTGTAATCAATGAATTAAGCCTGGATGATAAGCATTACAAGCCTAATGTAGTGTACAACAGAATTTCTGCAGCAAAAAATGCTTTGATAGGCCCGGCAGAATACCAGAACGACTGGGCGCTGCAACAAGAAGATGCCAGAGCTAACCGGCCTGCAACAGGGTTAATTTATGATGCTTATGCAAAACGCTGCTTTAAAAATGGTGCAATGGATTTTGATGACCTGTTGTTTAAAATGTACCTGTTGCTAAAAAATGTGCCCGAAGCATTAAGCAAATACCAGCATAAGTTTAAATACATCATGATTGATGAGTACCAGGATACCAATACTGCCCAGTATGAAATAATAAAGCTGTTGGGGGCCATGCATGAAAATGTATGCGTAGTTGGCGATGATGCACAAAGTATTTACAGCTTCAGAGGTGCTACCATCGAAAATATTTTACAGTTTCAGAAAGATTATGATGAAGTAAGGGTAATAAAGCTAGAGCAAAATTACCGCAGCACACAAAATATATTAAATGTTGCCAACGAAATCATCAGCAACAATAAAGGACAGATAGAAAAAACATTATTTACCAAAAATATTGAAGGCGAAAAAATAAGATTGGTACGTACCATGACTGATAATGACGAGGGGAAATTTGTTGCTGATACCATACAAGAACAAAAACTACGCAACCATTATTTTAATAAAGATTTTGCCATTTTGTACCGCACCAATGCACAAAGCAGGAGTTACGAAGAAGCCCTTCGCCGCATGGGAATTGCTTACCGCATTTACGGCGGTATAAGCTTTTACCAACGAAAGGAAGTAAAAGATTTTATTGCTTATTTACGGATAACCGTCAACCCACAGGACGAAGAAGCGTTAAAAAGAATTGTCAATTACCCGGTACGTGGCATAGGCAAAACTACCATCGACAAGCTGGTATTATTTGCAAATGATAATAACCTGAGCATGTGGGATATTTTATGCAACGCAGCCGTGTATGGTTTTAAATCAGGTACTTTGGAAAGCATAGACAACTTTGTTACGATGATAAAAATGTTTCAAAGTGAGCTGAATAAGAAGAATGCATATGATGTATCCATCCAGGTAGGAAAAAGCACCAATATTGTAAAAGAGTTATTTAATGATAAAACCACCGAAGGACTTGCACGCTATGAAAATGTGCAGGAGTTATTGAACTCCATCAAAGAATTTACCGAAACCCCGATGAATGAGGAAGATGGCGAAGTAGGTGATAAAAGCCTGGGAAGTTATTTGCAACAAATTGTTTTACTCACTGATGCCGATAATGAAAAGGAAGATAGTGATGTGGTAAAATTAATGACCATCCATGCTGCAAAAGGGCTGGAATTTCCCGTAGTATTTGTAGGTGGCCTGGAAGAAACGCTTTTTCCCAATGCCATGAGCATTAATACCAGGGAAGAACTGGAAGAAGAAAGAAGACTGTTTTATGTAGCTTCTACCCGGGCCAAGGATAAATTGTGGCTTACCTATGCCAATGCCCGCTACCGTTTTGGGCAGTTGCAGCAAAATGACCCCAGCCGTTTTATAGATGAAATACCTGAAATTTATTTAGATAAAAGCTATGCAGGCGGCGGTGTAAAAAATGTAGGAAACAATTCCTGGTCAACAGCTGGTAACCGGTCGTCAGTGGTCAGTGGTCGGTCGTCGGGATTTGGCTCTTCTTTTGCCGAAAAAAAAGCACCTTCTTATATAAGTCCCATTGCCAAGCCACAGGTAAAAGAACATACACCTTCGGTAGATTTTGTAGCTAGTGATACCAGCAATTTACAGCAGGGCCAAAAAGTAGAGCACCAAAAATTTGGCTTTGGCGAAGTGTTAAAAATGGAAGGCGCAGCACATAATCCTATTGCTACTGTTAAGTTTGAAATAAATGGCGAAAAAAAGATTATGCTGAATTATGCCAAGCTGCGAATAATCATAGATTAATTTAAATAACGGCATCCAGTTATAAATATGTAGTCGGCATTTGTTTTTCATATCATCATCGTTGCTGACGATGATGATTAAGGCAATTACGGCCGGTTAACGATATATTTTTTAAAGCAAAGCTTTAATTTTAGCAAAACTAATTAGGCTTCCTTCTTTATAAACACATAATACATTGGCTACATCGGCTGTCAAGCAATATTTAATATCTTTCTCCAGCCCATAGCCAGCCAGGCGTTGATAATGCGAAGCATTTTTTTGCTTCATAAATTCAAATAAATCTGCTGAAGCATTATTGTATAAGGTTTCTGCTATTTGGGTACTGTCGCAGTTGATAGAAAAATGCTGCTTTATTTTACTGACCACAGCGCCTGCAAAGAGGGTGTCTTCTATATTTATACGGTCTTTCCAGGCAGCGCAGCCCAAAATTACATTTTGCTTTTGTTGTATTAAATAATCGCATGTGGCAGATAAATTAGGAAATGATGCCGTAACAATTGCTTTTGCATTATTTTTTAATGCCATGTGCAACAGCTTGGTGCCATTGGTGGTGGTTAGCACCAGGGTTTTATCTTTTACAAAAGTTTCGGGATATTCGAAAGGTGAATTGCCATAGGCAAGCCCCTCTGCTATTTTGCCATCCCTTTCTCCTGCAGTAATGCAAGCCATTTCTTTTCCAATTCTTATACATTCATGCACTGAATCTACAGGGATAATACTTTTAGCGCCGTTGGCCAGGGCTGTAGCAATGGTAGAGGTAGCCCTTAGCACATCAATAATTACCACAATACTGCTGCTTACATCATATAAGTTCAGCAATGCAGGAGAAAGGCAGGTGTGCAGTGTGGGGTGTGAATTATTTTCTGTTGCTGTCATTTATTATAATCTCTGATATTATTAATTAAACATTTACACAAAAGGGATTTTTACGACTTTGGCTTTTACCAATGTATTGCGAATGCTGATGTATATTTCAGTATCTAAAACGGCAAATTTGGTAAATACATACCCCATGCCTATGGCCTTATTTAACGAGGGGGATTGGGTGCCAGAAGTAACTTTACCAATTACAGCACCTTCAAAATCTTTTATATCATAATCATGCCTGGGAATACCTTTTTCCACCATTTCGAAACCTACTAATTTTTTTGTAACTCCTTCTGCTTTTTGTTTTTCAAAAAAAGGTTTATTGGTGAATTCCTTAGTAAATTTTGTAATCCAACCAAGACCTGCTTCGAGCGGAGAGGTGGTATCATTAATATCATTGCCATACAGGCAAAAACCCATTTCCAGCCTGAGCGTATCCCTTGCGCCAAGGCCTATTGGTTTTATTCCTGCAGCTTTACCGGCTTCAAAAATAGCATCCCATATTTTTTCTGCTGCCCCATTGCTATCTTCAAAATAAATTTCTACACCGCCTGCACCTGTATATCCTGTGGCACTTATCAATACATTATCCACCCCGGCAAATTTGCCTTTTACAAAGGTGTAATATTTTAAATTCAGGATATCCATCCCGGTTAATGGCTGCAAAATTTTTGTAGCATTCGGCCCCTGGATAGCCAATAAACATGTTTTATCAGAAATGTCCAGCATTTCCACATTATTTGTATTAAAGCTGCTAATCCAGTTCCAGTCTTTTTCAATATTACTTGCATTTACTACAAGCATATAGGTTTTATTTTCTTCGATACAATATACCAGCAGGTCATCTACAATACCACCTTCAGTATTAGGCAGGCAACTGTATTGTGCTTTACCTGCAGTAAGCTTACCAGCATCGTTAGTGGTTACACGCTGGATAAGGTCCAAGGCATTGTCGCCTTTTATAATAAACTCGCCCATGTGGCTTACATCAAATACCCCTGCATTTTTTCTTACAGCTGCATGCTCATCATTAATTCCGGTATAGCTAATAGGCATATTATAGCCTGCAAATTCGGCCATTTTTGCCCCAAGGGCAAGATGCTTGTTAATAAAGGGCGTATTTTTCATTTAATTAAAACTGTTTTAATAATATTAGTAAGGATGGCAAAGGTAAGGTGTTCTTTATATTTAATTAGAGCCAACAGTTAATAGTATGGGTAAGCATTTTTACACATTTATAAACTTGTAAAGAGTGTTTAAATATTCAAATATCTTCATTAGAAGAAAAACAACAGAATTTAGGGAGGAAAACACCTTTGCTATTAAAAAAGAATAAGCGACATTAGTTTTCTGATTTAAACCAATCATTAATACTTTTTCAAAAAAGCAACTAAATGCATTATATATCAATAAGAAAAATAGCATTATTTTTAATAATCGTCTGTTCCAATAACTTAGCTTATTCTCAAAAAGATTTTAAAGATTATGTAATAAATAATATTACTCCACTAGATTTATCCGATGATGCTGATTTTAATTCATTCGATAATTTAGGAAATGCAATAGGTGACTCAAAGATAGTTATGTTGGGAGAACAAGATCATGGAGACGGCTCTACATTTTTAGTAAAAGCAAAGCTGATTAAGTATTTACACGAAAAAAAAGGCTTTGATGTATTAGCTTTTGAAAGTGATTTTTACAGTCTTAATAAAGCCTGGAGTTTAGTGACAGCTGGCCAAATTTCATTAGATTCTGCTATTTTAACTTCAATTTATCCAGTTTGGACAAATTGTCAACAATGTGATAAAGTTTTTAAATACGTTAAAACTGAATTAAATAATAAAAATCCCCTAATTCTGACCGGTTTTGATAACCAGTTAGTTTTTAAAAATGTTTTTAAAAATCTAAAAACTGATATAATAGGATACTTAGATACATCAGATATATCATTTATAAATTCAAATTATTACAAAAATAACTTCTCCACAGATGTTGATAGCCTGCTAAAAATATTTAGGTTTAATAAGGAGAATAAAAATTCAAAAATTAAATTTCTTAATTTTTTTAATGACACCCTTTCTACAATATTATTCCAACTTGATAGTATAAAAAATTATAACATGTGCTATTATAAAGTAATAAAGAATTTAATATCTTTTAGCACTGAACTTAAATATATTTATGAGGGTAACCAATTAATGTCGGATAGTATTAGGGATAAACAAATGGCAGAGAATTTATTATGGCTTGCGAAATATAAATACCCTGAAAAAAAGATAATAGTTTGGGCAGCTAATTCACACATTATTAAAAATAGATTTCCTGATTTTAATGCAAAAAATAAAACATCCTATTCAATGGGAAATATTTTTACGGGATTTAAAGAATTTTCTGAGAAGACTTACATTATTGGTTTTACAGGGTATTCTGGTTCTTATGGAAGGGCAACGACTGAAAAGGTATATAAAATCCCATCTCCCAAATCTAAGAGCATTGAAGCCTGGCTACATGAAAATAACAATTCTACATGTTTTATTGATTTTAAAAAATTTACAAGTTTACACCCTCAATTTGGTGAACCTTTTTGGATGAATGGCTCTAATTGGCAGAGCTATAAATCAAATTGGGAAAGGGCATTTGATGGTATAATTTATATAGATGAAATTTTACCCTGTGTAAAAAGCAAAAATTAAAACAAATAATTCTTTATTATAGCCATTAGGCGCCGTGAAGCAACGAGAAATGAACCTCCGGGATGAAGTAGATATTCTTAAAAGTAATTCTACAATTAATGAAATTAATGGTTGGCTTTCTAGTTATATTCACATGAGTATTAATCGTCTTTTCAAATCGAAAAGCCGATTGCATGAATTTATTTTATACGAAATTATTAATCGTTTATACATATCAAATTCATGGAAAAATAAAAAGAAATGTTAATTAGCAATCAGCTAATACACATTGTTAATCAAGTTGACATAACAATATAAAAATAGTCCCGCCAATAATGACAGGACTTTTCTAGGTTTCAAACTTCAACTCAACTATTGAAACATTTTTATAATTATTGAATTAATCCAGGGAAACTAACAGGAATTAAAATGGCATTTGGTACGCTGTTTAATATTTTTTCTTTTTCCCGTTCGTGTTTTTCTTCCAGGGAATCTTTTTCACGCTGTTGCTTGGTTTCTATTGAATCAATTATCCTTTCCTTTTTATCCTCGTTATCGGGCTCGCCGCTTGTTATATTTATTCCATTTTTATCAATTTTAACTCTTTCTGTACCATCATTTATTTCCATACCATTATTATCTATTCGTATCCCTTGGCGTTTACAATTTTTATTTGATTCTTTAGCTGGCTTTCCATCCAGGGTAAACAAGCCATCAGCTTTCATCACGTAATCTACATCCGTATCCCATCCTTGCTCTTCATCATTAAAATCTATATCAATATTTCCATCACTAAATAAGGTATGAATGCGGTTGTATCCTTCCATGCTGCCGTCTATTCTAATTTGCTTGCCTACGGGAACGTATATACGAATTAAAATCCGCTGGTTTCTGAATTTATCTGTTTTATTGATAGCGATACCTCTATCTAATTGTAAAACAGTGTCTTTTTGTGTTCCATCAAATTCAATGCGATCGGCAGTTTCCTGGGCAATAGCTCTTGTACGTCCGTCAGCCATTTTTATTATAGTTACCCTAAAGCTGTCGTTTAACGATTTTACTATTTCTATTTTATAGTTTTTAATATATGCTGTATCCTCATCTATTCCGCTAAATGGCTCCAGCTTGAACCAACGGCCCCGTACATATTTATTCATTGGCGATTGCGATGTAATAAGTAGTTTGTTTATTGCCGGATTTGATAAAATAATTTCCTGCTCGGTAAGGTTTTCATTGGCATGCCTGAAATCTTTACCTACAGAAGCACCTAACATACTTATACATGCCCAGCCCACAATCCACATACAAATAAAGGAAGCCCTGATTAGCTTACTATTGCTTTTTACTTTAGTAAGCCGGCGTATTAACCAGGTTAGTACGCCAATAATAGGAACTGCTATAAAAAATATCAAAGTACCCCATACTAACAAATCTTGTGTATTGTTTCTAATAATAAAATCTTTTAATGGCATAAAGCCAATAGATACTATTCCTAAACCTATCAAACTCATAAATACAGTAAATGCCATACATCCAACAATAAAATAAGCGAAAATTTTAAATAACAGGGCTATGATATCACCTAATGATCTTCCTGTTCTGTTGGCTACTGATCCTAATTCATTTCCCATAGCTTTACCTTTTTCCTGTGCATAAGCAGCTGCTTCTTTACCAAATTTTTCAGTTCTCTGCCTTATTCCTTTCATCTCTTCCATCACTGAGTTTTTAATGGAATCTATATCTACTTTTTCTCCTTTCATTTCCAGTTTTCAGCAGTGGTATTTGCCTCAGGCAATACCATCCACAAAATAATGTAAAGCACCAATGCTCCAGGACTAAAACCAACCCGTAAAAAATCGGGAAAATCTCCACGGTCCCATCTAAAAACAAAAGAGAGAAAAGGCAATGCAAACACCACTCTTGGTATCCATGAATTGATGCCAAAATAATTACCAATGCCACTACACACACCCGCTACAATTTTATCATCATTGTCCCTGTATAATTTTTTACGGGTACTGCCTATAATTTTATCTGCACTATTGGGCACTACTACCCATAAAATAATATAAGGTATCAGGCCAAAACCAAATGATAAAAACAGGATAATAAAAATGATCCGCACTAAAGTGATATCCATATTAAAGTAATGAGCCAAACCGCTACATACCCCGCCAAATACTTTATTATTCTCGTCCCTGTATAATCTTTTAGGACCGGATGTTGTATGGCTTTGCTGATGATTTTCTTCTTTACCTGATTGTGCATTCTGAGCTGCGGTATTTTGATTTTGCTCTGATGTTTCAAAATCTTCAGGTCGGCCCATACTATTGATAATTGCAGTTACATCACTATCTGTAATGCAGGTAGCTCCTTTAGTTATCCTTTCCTGAAAAAGTTCTCCAATCCTGCTTTCAATATCATTAATAATTTCATCTTTTCCCTCTTCAAAAGAAAAGTGCCTGTTTAAGCTTTCGATATAGTTTTTTAACATTTCAAAAGCAGTTACTTCTATTGGTACTACCCTGCCCTGGAAATTGATATTTATTACTTGTTTCATGGCGTAATAATTTGTTTTTTGATGTTTTACACATCCTTGTAATTATGTTTCGTTAATAGTTGAGTATGCAAAAATGCTTTGCGTTATGGGTTGAGGTTGGTATTTTGTTGTTCAGCCCTCGTAAGTGCTTCTACTGCATTGGCCAGTTCAAACCAGGTGGCTTCCAGTTCTTTATAAAAATCTGCACCCTTTACCGTAAGTGAAAAATATTTGCGTGGCGGCCCGCTATTACTTTCTATCCACCTGTAGGTTAAAAATTCTGCATTTTTTAACCTTGTTAATAAAGGATAAAGCGTACCTTCTAAAATATTCAGGTTGGCAGCTTTCATTTTATCAATGATATCAGATGGATAAGCTTCGCCCTGTTTTATTACGGAAAGGATACAAAATTCCAACACACCTTTACGCATCTGGCTGGCTGTATTTTCAATATTCATGGCTTATTATTTTTAAAAATCATGGCTATACTTTTAATTAAACCGATAATAATTTGTTTGTTATTTTATTTCTCGTCGTTTATAAAACAAAGGTATGTAAATATTTAGTACTATGCAAAACATAATACTAAATATTTTAAGGTAGTAGGTAAGATTATTACATAATGCATTGTATATCAATTGTTTATATGAAAAAAATATTTTTACAATTTCATAAAAGGTTAATAAACAGGATAAATGGTTATAATTTTATTATTTAATAATTCTTGTTTAAATATCTTTATGGGGTTAATTAAACGGCTATTTGCCAAACCATACTATTGCCTATGGGATATGCCTGTTATAAATCAGTAGCTTAGTACATAACATTAATTATTTTAAAAACATTTCATTGTCAACCCGTAATTATCTTTCTTACATATTCAATCCTCTGGAATTATTAAGAACTAAAAAGGTATTAAAAGTAAATCCAACCATTACTCCCACAAGGACTGAGCCTGAACTTGTAAAAATTTTTGTATATGATTATGATGTTGATGCTATTGAGGAAAAAGAATTATCAACAGTACCTGCTTGTTATCCTTATATTGAATCTCCAAAAACTACCTGGATTAATGTAGACGGATTACGTAAAAATGATGTAGAAGCAATTTGCAACCATTATGGTATACATTATTTAATTATGGAAGATATATTGAGCATTGGCCAGCGGCCAAAAATGGATGAGATTGAAGGATTGCTTTTTTGCTTATTAAATATGCTTTATTTCAATGAAAAAAACTCAACGGTAGAGATTGAGCAGATAAGCATTGTACTAGGCAAAAATTTTGTAAACAGCTTTCAGGAAGATGCAAAAAGGGATGTATTTAATCCATTAAGAGAAAAGCTTAAAGTAAGCGCTACAAAAGTGCGCCAGAATGGAGCAGATTTTTTATTTTATTCTTTGCTGGATTTGATAGTAGATAATTATTATGTGGTAATGGAAAAGCTTGGTGATAAAATAGAAGAGCTTGAAGAAGATATTGTACGGAATTCTAATAAAAAACACTGGCAAAGCTGAATATGCTGCGCAAAGAAATGATTATTTTAAAAAGGAGCGTAGCACCTGTAAGGGAAATTATAAATGGAATATTAAGAAGTGAAAATGAATTGATTAATGAAAAAACAGAAAAATATTTTAAAGATATTTATGATCATATTGTACAGGCCAATGACCTTGCGGAGAACTACCGCGATATGATGATGAACCTTCATGACCTTTATATCAGTAATGTAAATTTGAAAATGAATGAAGTAATGAAAGTAATGGCAGTAGTAACCTGTTTACTGGCTCCTGCTACTGTGATAGGGGGCATTTTCGGAATGAATTTTGAAATAATTCCTTTGTTGCATAATAAGTGGGGGTTCTTTATTTCAGTGGGTTTAATGCTAATAATTCCTTTTATTATGATTAGCATTTTTAGAAAAAGAGGTTGGTTTTAGAGATTAGTTATTCTACCATTAACCCACGCCACGGCTTGGCAAAGCAATATTTCACATTATAAAACTTTAACTTAGCGACCTTATAAATTACAAGACCATAACAGAATGATTTTAATAGATACGGGCATAGAAAAAGGACTAATTAAGTTTGATGAAGAGGGAAACTTTATCACTTACATTCATCAAAATAAAAAAAGGAGTTATAATAACCCCGAAGAGAAAGTTCAAACTGAAACTTTTTTATCCCTTGTTTTAAATTATGGTTATCCGGTAAACCGTATCCGCCAATTTGTTTCCGTTCAAATGGGCTCTGAAACCAGGGAAGCTGACATAATTGTCTATTCAGACGATGAATGTGAGGAAACATATATTTTAGTGGAGTGTAAGAAAGAAGAAATAACTGACCAGCAATTTAAAATAGCAGTTGACCAGGCTTACAGTTATTGTGTGGCAGAAGGCGGTAAATACGTTTGGACAACTTCAAAAATAATTAACGAATATTACGAAGTACCGAAAGAGAAACCGAGAAGCAGAATCCCTATTCCCGACATTCCGCAATATGGCGTAAATAAACTTGCACCTTATAAATATGTAAAAGGTGGTTTTTACAATCGGAAGAGGACGAAGAAGTAATCAGTTTAGTTTCCGAGCCATCTCCCTCCCTTTCGGGGAAGGCCGGGGAGGGGCTACAGAAATTCTTTGACCTGGAAGTAGTAAGTGAAAATGAATTGACTAAAATTTTCATTCAGGCACACCAGGCACTTTGGGGTGGTGGACAAAGAAACCCAAGCGAAGCATTTGACGAATTAGACAAATTAATATTCTGCAAAATTTGGGATGAAAAGCATCCAAGAAAAGTTGGGCAACCTTACGACTTTCAAATTTTTAGAGATGAGAAGCCTGAAGATTTATTAGACCGTGTTAAAAAAATATATGCTGTTGGCGAAAAAGAAGCACCAGAAGTTTTTACAGACGGGATTAAACTTACTGCAAACGAAACGCTGACCATTGTAAAGTATTTTCAAAGTATAAACCTTAATAAAACTGACCTTGACAGCAAAGGCAAAGCCTTTGAAACTTTTATGGGCAGTTTCTTCAGGGGCGACTTCGGACACTATTTTACACCAAGACCAATTGTAAAATTTATCGTGGATTGTCTTCCCATTACCCACAAATCAAGAGTGTTAGATACAAGTTGCGGCAGTGGCGGTTTTCTATTGCACGCCTTAGACAAAGTAAGAGAACAAGCCGGCCATTTTTACAACATCAAACAAGAGCCAGTTCAACACAAAGAGCATTGGCACAACTTTGCCGAAAAGAATTTATTTGGCATTGAGATAAATAACCAGATTGCAAGGACCGCTAAAATGAATATGATTATACACGATGACGGACATACAAACGTTATTGCATCAGATGGTCTTTTAAGCGATGTGGATTTGCGGGCCAAATCGGGCAACAAACAATTTATTTACGGCACGTTTGATTTCATTATTACAAACCCACCTTTCGGCAGCAGCATTAAGCAAACCGAAAAGGCTTATATGAACCAATACAATTTGGCCATTAAAGAAGTAGATTGGCTTTCTCCCTCTCCTTTGGATAAACCTGGGATGAGGTTGAGGGACAGCCAAAGCACCGAGGTTTTGTTTTTGGAGCAATGCCATAAGTTTTTAAAAGAACACGGTTACTTGGCAGTTGTAATTCCTGATGGAATCCTAACCAACAGCAGTTTGCAGTATGTAAGAGATAAGATTGAAGAAATGTATCGCATTATAGCCGTGGTGTCTATTCCGCAAACAGCTTTTAGTGCAACAGGTGCAGGTGTAAAAAGTTCAGTTTTGTTTTTACGCAAACACAAAGCAAAACAAACCGAAAAAATTAGTAACATAAAAGAAAAACTGAAAGGGCAGGTAAAAGCAGACAGTAAATTTATTGCCACAGTTGAAATGTGGGAGAAAGAAAAAGTTGCTGCCATTAAAACGTTGGAGGACGAAGCCAAAAAGAAAAACCCCAAAGCAAACAAAAAAGGAAATTACGGAAACGATACAAGCTGATAAATCGGCTGTTCAATCTGCCTTTACCGACAAAGTGAATTTGTTTAAAGAAGAACTCACTGAAAAATATTTTTTAGCTAAACAAACTGCATTAGACGACTATCCCATTTTTATGGCTATAGCCGAAGATATTGGTTATGATGCAACAGGCCGAAACACCAATAATAACGAACTAGCCGAAATAGGAATTGAATTGGCAAAATTTATTACAAACATTAATAACAGTGAAAAGTAATAATGGAAGAAAAAAGTATAATTATTTACAATACCCAGGATGGCAAAACTTCGGTATCGCTTTTAACCAAGGATGGTACGGTTTGGATGAACCAAAACCAATTGGCCGAACTTTTTGACACCTCTAAACAAAATATTGGCCAGCATATTGCAAGTATATTGGAAGACAATGAGTTAGACCAAAATTCAGTTGTAAAGAATTACTTTACAACTGCTGCCGATGGCAAAGATTACAATGTAACTTTTTACTCGTTAGAAATGATTTTGGCTATTGGTTTTAGGGTGCGTAGCAAAAGAGGTACACAGTTTAGGCAATGGGCAAACCAAAACCTTACAAGCTACATGGTGAAAGGCTTTGTAATGGATGATGAACGCCTGAAAAACCCTGATGGCAGGCCTGATTATTTTGATGAACTACTTGCCCGTATAAGAGATGTAAGGGCATCAGAAAAACGCTTTTACCAAAAAGTAAGGGATTTGTTTTCCCTTAGCAGCGATTATGATGGTAGCGACAAAGCCACCCAAATGTTTTACGCCGAAACACAAAACAAAATACTATTTGCCATTACAGGCAAAACAGCAGCCGAAATAATAGTAAGCCGTGCCAATGCCAACGAGCCCAATATGGCATTAACCAGTTGGAAAGGAAAAATAGTACGCAAGCAGGATATTTATATTGCCAAAAATTATTTAACCGAAGATGAAATAGACCACATGAACCGCTTTGTAACCGTATTTTTAGAAACTGCCGAATTGAGGGCCAAAAACCGGCAAGATATTACAATGGCTTTTTGGAAAGAAAACATAGATAAAATTATATTGCTTAACGATAAGCCGATACTGCAAACCAAAGGCAAAGTAAGCCATCCACAAATGGAGCAAAAAGTAGATGCAATTTTTGAAACCTTTGATGCCAAAAGAAAAATATCCGATGCCCAACAGGCAGATAAGCAAGATTTGGAAGAACTAAAGGCATTGGAAAACAAAATAAAGAAAGCAAAGAAATAGTCTGAACTATGAATTTAAATGATTGATTTGATTTTTATGATTAAGGAACAATACAAATACTCGGAACTAACTTCTAAAATTATCAAATGTGCAATGACTGTTCATAGTACATTAGGTAATGGTTTTCAAGAAGTCATTTACCAAAGGGCTGTAGAAATTGAAATGAGAGATACAGGTTTAATGTTTAACAGAGAGTTTGAAATGCCCATATTTTATAAAGAACAACAAGAGGGCACAAGGCGGGTTGATTTTTTGGTTGAAGGTGTAATCTCTTTTGAGCTAAAAGCAATCACCAAATTAGAAGATGTTCATTTTGCACAAGCTATAAACTATTTGGAAGCTTATAATCTTGAAATTGGTTTACTTATCAATTTTGGAGAAATCAGTCTGAATTTCAAACGACTAACTAACAAAAAATTCAAACCCAATTAATCAATGCAATCAGAAAAATCAAATATATCACAGTTCAGACTTTCACCAACACTCAATAAAAGCCGGGTTTTCATTTTGCAAAAAAGTGAATTGGAAAAACGCTTTGACCCAGCTTGGTATATTTATCTTAAAACCATAAAATCATTTAAACATAAGCAAGTTTTTTAAAAACTTGCTTTTGAAACTCCACAATATGGAGCAAATGAAATTGGAATTGAAAGAAAAACCAATGCAGAACCTCGGTATATAAGGATTACGGATATTAATGATTTTGGGGAATTAGAAAATGAATTGGGCAAAACAGCAGCTGTAATTCAAGAAAAGTATTTTTTAAAAGACAATGATTTGTTACTCGCCAGAAGTGGAAATACAGTAGGCAAGTCTTATTTACATAAAGTTGTTGGATACGATTGTTTTTTTGCAGGCTATATGATTAGGTTTAAAATTAATGCTTCAAAAGTCATACCTCAATATATTTTTGTTTATACCCAAACTGATTTTTACCGAAAATGGATAAAAGCTGTTCAACGAACTACAGGACAACCCAACATAAATGCTGAAGAATATCGAAGTTTAGAAATTCCTTTACCTGATAAAATTGTTCAAGAGAAAATAGTAAATATTTATTTTGGTTTTTTATCTCAGAAAAAGCAGAATGAAACAGAAGCCGAAAAACTATTAGCAAGTATTGATGATTACTTGTTAAAGAAGTTGGGAATAACTTTACCAACACCACCAGAAAACACTTTAAATAATAGAATGTTTACAACCAAAGTAAGTGAACTTTCTGGTAATAGATTTGACCCACATTTTAATAAAATATATTTCAAAGACGTTTTTAAATCACTGTCAAAAAGCAAGTTCAATATTACACGAATAAAAGATGTTTTAGAAAATATCAAAACGGGAACAACACCACACCAAAGGTTTGAACCTTTTGTTGAAAGTGCTGGAGTTGTATTTTTAAGAAATACGAACTTAAAAAAATATCAAATTGATTTATCAGATACAAAATTTGTAAATAATGAATTTGCAAAAGAGTTGATATATTCTGTAAAAGGCGAAATAATAATGTGTATTGCCGGTACAGTTGGACTTTCAGCAGTTAACCACATTGAATACCCAATCTCTATAAATCAAAATGTTTCAGCTTTAAAATTACTTGATAAAATAAATGTGGATTTTGCTGCCTATTGGTTCAACACAAACATATTCCTTGAATTAACTAAAAGAGCTTGTTCTGTTGCAACAATCTTATATTTAAATAACGACAACCTAAAACTATTGCCCATACCGGTTCCACCCCTCGCCAAACAAAAAGAAATAGCAAATCACATTACAACCATACGCCAACAAGCCCAACAACTAAAAGACAAAACAAAAGAGGCTTTTAAGAAAGCAAGTGAGGAAATAGAAAAGATACTACTTACTTAACCGGGGAATTGACAGGGTTGGAATAAGGGCGAACCTTCAATATTAGATTTGGCAAAAGTGGGCAGGAGGAATTCTATTTTCCTTACTTCCTTTCAACAGCTTTTTTATAAATCGGAACTGTACTACAAGGCTCGCCATACATAATACTTTTTACTACCGGCCTTAATTTTTTTGTGATTTCTACATAAGCAACAGCACTTATGGGCAAATCGCCGCAACCTTTTACCACTACCCTTTTATCCAAATATTCTGCTGCATTAATACCATCAAGATTTTTTAAGAATAATGTGTTAATTAAAAATTCTTCATTTCCAAAATATAAGTCTTTGACTACGGGCTGCAAATAGGTAGCTGCCAGCATGTATGCCCACATTGGTATAATGGCATCTGCGCTGCAGGTAATAGCTACGATTTTGTCAGCATACTGCGTAAGGTCTAAATTTTTTAAGGCTTCCCTGAAATCTTTTTCCTTTAATATCAAACCCATAAACAAATAGTCTTTCATATCAAACACTGCGATTAACCCTTTGGGGTAAAAATCTTCCAAGTCTAAGGTGATAATACCACTTTCCGCTACTTTATTTGTAAAAAATTCATCCATTTTATTTCAAATTTCATTTACAAAAGTAAATATAATAAACGGATCTGCCTTGTTAATATTGAGTATGTAAACCAACTAACCAGTTAGGGTAATGCCCTAAATCAAAAAAGCCCGAAACCTATTTTCTGACTTTTTTAATATTTTTTAAACCTTACATATTGGCTTCCCTGCGGTTGTCCTTTATAGTTGCCTGTTTTCTTAAAGCATCAAACCAGCCTGATAATACCTGGTTTCTGAGAGCGCTTAATTTTTCGTTTTTTGACTGACCCGGCATCTCAGCATTATCTGAATTTTTACTGGAAATACTATTTACCTTTAATAAATACACACCGGAATTACCGATAATTGGTGCACTTGCCTTAGTTTGATTCTCTTTATTAAATGCAGCCCCAATTACTTTTGGTTCTGCACCCATTTCTTTTATAATCCTGCTGTTAAAAGTAATAGATGAATCCTGGCCAGCTGATACCACCTGCTTACCATACAGTGTAGCTGCGCTTTCTAATGTAGCATTAGCACCAATTTTTTTAATAATTTCTGCTGCTTTTTTCTCTTTTCTAATCAGGGCTTCTGTTGCCGCCCTTGCTGTAGCTGCATCTTGAGTGCCTTCTTTATAAACCTTTTCAACGACTGCTATTACAAACTGATCGTCGATACTAAATGGGTCACTTACCTCACCTTCCTTAGCATCAAAGGCCCACCGGATAAGCTGCCTTGCATCTTGCAGGCTTCCTAATACATAATCACTTTCTTTTACCAGGTTAGGAATTTTTGTTTTTTGTATGCCGTTCTTTTGCACATATGCATCTAACGACTTTAAACTTCTGTTTTCCACAGATAATTTGTTAGCTTTTATATTGGCTTCATTTGCAGTTTCCTGGCTGGCTTCAATTTCTTTACTTACAAATGCAATTTTATAAGCCGGGTTAAAATTTGTTTGATTCACTATATCAATAATATGGTAGCCATACTGGCTTTTTACCACATCTTTCTGGCCAACAGTTTTAGTAAAAACAAAGTCATTAAACTCTGGAACCATTTCACCATTTCCGAAAGTTCCCAGATCACCACCCTTGATTTTACTACCTTGATCCGTTGAATATTTCATTGCCAGGGCACTAAAATCTGCACCATTTTTTACAGCTGTTAATATACTGTCTGCTAATTTTTTTGCTATACTGTCTGGCATAGTTGGTTCACCAGTTTGAGGATTTACAACTCCAATTAATATATGCCGTGCTGATACACTGTCTGGCAAACTTTTGCTGCCCAAAACTTTTGCTATCACATAACTATTACCATCAACATACGGGCCTGCTACTGTTCCCTGCGGTTGTTTAACAATGGTATCAATAGCTGATGATGGTATCCTGCTTTTAGGTAAAAAAGCATCTATAAATTGTGGGTTACTGCTATTCTTTAACACAAAGGCTTTACTATTTGTATCGCTGGCAAATGTTTCTTTTAATCTATTAATACTTTCCAATACCCTGGCACTATCATTTTCATTAGGCAATGCACTAAAGGATACATAAGATAATATCCTGCCTGGTTCCTGCTTAAATAATTGTTTATGTTCTTTAACATAATTCTCTATATCAGCATCAGTGACTTTTATTGCGCTATCGCTAATTACGTTATAAGGTATGGCTGTATATGATATAGTAGCAAAAGATATTGCTTCTATGCTGTCTTTTTGCTGCATCCAGGCGGGGTAATATGCACTTGAATTTAATAATCCCAGGTATTTTCCTAAAATATTCCCTCTCATAATAGGATATTCAAGTTGCGCATGAGTTATTTCTTTCTCTTCGCCTTTTAGTTTTTTTATATTTCTAATTGCATCCTGAACTTTTGCCGGGTTTATCTTTTGTGTGGCTGAATCTAACATGCCAGGTACATTCATTAATGGGTTTGCAGGATCATTACTCATTAATATACTTGTTAATTCTGTAGGGGTTAATTCAATATCCAGTTTTTTTGCTTCTTCAAAAAATATTGTTTCCTGTATCATTTGTTCCCACACGCCCTCCCTAATTTGTGCACTTCTTGCACTGTTAGGCCTTTTTCCACCAGATTCCTGGGTTTCTTGTAACTCTGCAATTTTAACTTTACTATAAAAATCAGCACTTTCAATTTTCTGGCCATTAACTTTGCCCAGTATTACAGACTGCCCATTATCTGAATTACCCCCTGGCTTAGCATCCATTAAAATAAAACCTATTAAACTTAAGGCAATTACACCAATTACAATGGCTGCCCCTTTGTTACGTATTGTCTGAATAATCTGCATATTATGTATTAATTAAATGGACGGCAAAAATAGGATAAAAACTGAATAATTTATAACTTTAAAACACGCAATACTATTAAGATACAGATATAGTAAGGATTTTAGTTAATCCTTATAATTGGCTATAAATAAAAAATGTCAAAAAAATGCTTTTTCAATTTTTTAATTTTTAAACACAATTTTGTTAATAAGCAGTTTTAATGTGGTTAAACCTATTAATTGTTATTAATTTATATTAATTAATTGTGTGCAATTGGGTATAGGTGAAACCAAATAAATTTTTCGTGTTATAAACTTGCCAATTACCACCGTCATATTAACAGGTACATTTTAAAAAATGAGTTATTTTTTTTACAGGTACTTTTTTATTAACCGATGTTAAAAAGTAAATAAAATTTAAGTAAAAGCTTTATTTAGGTATTAATATGCAAAATAAAAAACATGTTAATTAAATGTGTATGTATGTGTATAAAGTAATAATTCTAATTTTACAAAAAAAAAAAAAAATATCTTTTAACATATTAACACCCCTAGTAGTAGTAAGTGATTATATAAATAAATAGTATTAATACATATTATGGTAGATATAAACATTGGCAATGCAAAAAAAAATATAACTGAAAAAGGTTTTTTAGATATTGAGATTGATGTGAATATTGATCTGTTTGCCGAAATTGAAAAATTAAAAAAAGAAAAAAATGCTATCATCCTGGCACATTACTACCAGGAGCCTGATATACAGGATGTGGCTGATTATATTGGAGATAGTTTGGGGTTAGCTCAAAAAGCTGCTGCAACCAATGCAGATATCATTGTTTTTGCCGGTGTGCATTTTATGGCCGAAACTGCTAAAATTTTAAATCCGGGCAAAAAGGTGTTATTACCTGATTTAAAAGCAGGCTGCAGCCTGAGTGATAGCGCACCACCTGCATTATTTAAGCAGTTCAAGGATAAGCATCCTGACCATATTGTGATTACATATATTAATTGCAGCGCCGGTATGAAAGCGTTGAGTGATATTATTTGTACGAGTTCCAATGCACAAAAAATTGTGGAAAGTCTGCCTGCAGATCAAAAAATAATATTTGCACCCGATCGCAACCTTGGTGCATATATAAATAAAAAAACCGGCAGAAACATGCTTTTATGGAATGGGGCCTGCATGGTGCATGAAATTTTTAGCCAGGAAAAATTAACTAAATTAAAGATCCGCCATCCGCATGCTAAAGTTATCGCTCATCCTGAATGCGAAGCCCCTGTGCTTGCTTTAGCAGATTTTATTGGAAGTACCACAGGATTATTAAAATATGCCCAGAATAGCGATGCCAATGAGTTTATAGTAGTAACTGAAACCGGTATACTGCACCAAATGCAAAAATCAAGCCCTGGTAAAACATTTATACCTGCCCCACCAAATAATTCCTGCGCATGTAATGACTGTCCATATATGAAATTAAATACATTGGAAAAGTTATATTTATGTATGAAATATGAAGTACCTGAAATAGTTATGGAAGAAAGTTTAAGAATAGCTGCAAAAAAACCTATAGACAAAATGCTGGAGATTAGTGCTAAATACGGCTTGTAATTTTAATATTTTTAAAATGATTAATAATTATTAATTAATGATTATTATTTTCTTTATTTTGCTAAATGAATTAAAACCAAAACAATATGGCAATACCTTCAGTTGATTTATCAGATTTTTTACATGGAGATGCTGGAAAAAGAAATGCATTTGTACAACAATTAGGCAAAGCTTATGAAGAGGTGGGCTTTGTTGCAGTAAAAAATCATGGTGTGCCGGATCATCTCATTGCTGATTTATATAAGCATGTTCAAGAATTTTTTTCATTGCCTTTGGATAAAAAAGGTCTTATGAAATACCCGAACTTGCCGGGCAAAGAGGATATACAAGTTTTGGAAAAGAACATGCTAAGGGGAGCGACGCCCCGGATTTAAAAGAATTTTTTCAGTACGGACAGGTTCCAAGGGATAATTATAAAGAAGAAGAGTATTCGCCAAATGTAAAAGTAAATGAAGTACCTGCATTTAATATAACTTTTGATGAAGCATACAGGGCTTTTGAAAAATCCGGTATCGCATTGCTCCAGGCTATTGCCCTATACCTGGGTTTGGATGAGCATTATTTTGATAATTATGTATATAATGGTAATTCAATTTTAAGGGCTATTCATTACCCGCCCATTACTAATGAACCTAAAAGTGCCATAAGGGCTGAGCAACATGAAGATATTAACCTGATTACCTTATTGGTAGGAGCAAGTGCAGATGGGTTAGAGATTTTAACTAAGCAAAATGAATGGGTTCCTGTAACATCTTTACCTGAACAAATTGTGGTAAATGTTGGTGATATGCTTCAACGTTTAACAAATAATAAGCTGCGAAGCACAACACACCGGGTTGTTAACCCTGCAAGGCAATTTTGGCATACATCCCGTTTTTCTATACCTTTCTTTTTGCACCCTAAAAGTAGCATGAGCCTTCAATGCCTGGACGGATGTATAGATAAAGATAACCCAAAAGCCTACGAAGATGCTACTGCCGGTGAATATCTGGATGAGAGGTTAAGGGAAATAGGACTTAAAAAATAAATTTTAAATATAAAAAACCAATCAATGAAAAAACTATTAATTATTATTACTGTTATTACCTCAGTATTCCTGGTTTCGTGTGATTCTCAAAAAGCATCTAAGCTTAATGAAAAAATTGTAGTCATTCAGAATAACCTGGCCATGCAAATCAGAAATAATCCAATTGATCTTGACGGAGGAAATAATGCAAGCAGGCTTAAGCAGGTGAGTGATTTTGCAAAAGGAAAAATTGAAGAAATAAAATCTGCCGAGGCGCCATCTGGCGGAGAAGATTTTAAGAATGCCATGATTAATAATTTACAATCTATTCATGATTTATATGAATATGCTATTAAGCTTACCAATCCAAAATTGACCGAAGATGAAAAAAGTAAAATTGAAACTGAAATTACTGTTATGTATGCTAAAGCCACAGTAGTTGAAAACAAAGTGATGGAAGAGCAAAGAAAATTTGCAAAAAAATATAATTTTAAACTTAGATAATAATAATAAATATCTTTTTTGAATGGTAGAAAGCGATTTATATAATCGCTTTTATTATTTTATTTCAATATTGATACTAATTCGTCATATACCTTTTTTGAAAGCTGTTTTATTGCACAGCCTCACAGCCTTTGGTGGCCCCCAGGGGCATTTAGGTATGATGATGAAAACATTTGTGGACAAAAGAAAAGATGTGACAAAGGAAGAATTAATGGAATATGTGTCTTTTTGCCAATTATTACCAGGTGCGTCTTCTACTCAAACGCTAACGCTAATCGGATACAAAAGAGGCGGTTTATTATTAGCTATTATAACTTTATTAGTTTGGATATTGCCTGCCTGTATTTTGATGGGCAGCCTTTCTTTTGTAGTAAGTATGATCGGAAAAGACAATTTAAAATCCAGTGTGTTTCAATTCATCCAGGCAATGGCTATTGGTTTTTTGGCTTATGCAGCATTTAAAGCATTTAAAATTTCTATTAATAATTTAATTACCAAGGTTATCATGCTCATTGCCTTGGCAGTAACTTTTTATTTTTTTAAAATTCCCTGGGTTTTTCCCACATTAGTAATATTAGGTGGCATTGCTACGAACTTTAGTAATAAACGTATACCTCAAAAAGAAACAATTAAGCGCAGGCAAATCAAGTGGCAGAATATATGGATTTTTGTTTTAATTTTTATTGTTGCCGGTTTTTTAAGTGAAACAGCCCGGACACAGCAGTGGGAAAGAAGAAAAGCATTTAACTTGTTTGAAAATTTTTACAGGTTTGGAAGCTTTGTTTTTGGCGGGGGCGATGTACTGATACCTTTAATTTTAGATCAATATGTAGCACGTCCTACAGCTGCACATATACAAAAAAATAATTCCAATGTAATTAAAATTGAACGAGAGGAGTTGTTAACTGGTGCAGGTATAGTAAGGGCAATTCCCGGCCCGGTATTTTCAATTGCAACTTTTACAGGGGGTATTGCCTTGCAGGATCAGGGTAAAATGATGCAGTTTATCGGATGTGTTATAGGTACTATCGCCATTTTTTTACCCAGCCTATTATTAATACTTTTTTTCTGGCCTGTATGGCAATATTTGAAAAAATATGTAGTAGTCTACAGGGCATTAGAAGGTATTAATGCTATAGTAGTTGGAATCATGTTTGCTGGCACGCTCTATCTGTTAAAAGATATATTCATCACACAGTTTTCTTTATATAGTTTTCTTAATATTGGAGTAATTATTGGTACCTTCCTTATTCTTCAGCTTACTAAAATACCCCCACCCTTTATTGTCGTTTTCTGTTTATTATTGGGATGGTTTTTTTAATTTCTATTTGTAATAATTATTTTTTTCTATTTCTTCTTTTACTATATCTGGTACTAAAAAGCGTATTGATTTCCCTTTTTTTATTAACTCACGTATATGGGTACTCGAAATTTCTAAAAGGGGCGCATCAAGCACTTTAATATCAGCCCCATATGTTTTTGTAATCGTAAACCCCGGTCTGTTGTATATTAGAAATGAATAATTTTTTACTAATATTTCATAGTTTTTCCATTTATGAATATTTTGAAAACTATCGCTTCCTATAATTATAGTAAATTGATATGATGGATATTTTTCTGCTAAATAGGTAAGGGTATCAATTGTATAAGATGGTTTTGGCAATTTAAATTCTACATTACTAGCCAAAAGTGTTTTTTCTCCCTCTATAGCACAATTTAAAAGATGCAACCTGTCATATTCGTTTAATAAAGTCGAAGAAATTTTCAAAGGGTTACGCGGAGATAAGATGAACCATACTTGTTTTAGATCTGTGTTATATGCAACATGGTTTGCAATAATTAAATGCCCGATATGGATAGGGTTAAATGAGCCAAAATATAAACCTATATTCATAAAATATTATAAATCAATTAATTATGCGAATTGTTCTTCCACCCATATTAATTCTGCTTCATTCAATCGTAAACTAAGTTGATACCCGGCTACTGATATTGAAATTGGATCACCTAAAGGTGCAACCATATCTATTATAACTGATTCTCCAGGTATACAGCCCATTTCCATCAATTTCAAAAAAATATCATCCTTTTCAAAACTTTTAATAATTACTTTTGTACCAACACTTACTTCAGATAATCTTTTTTGCATATTTATTAGTATGGAATTCTTAGCAAAATTAAGACTTGTCTCCCTATATTATAATATTACTTATGTTGCCAATACAATTTTTCTATAATGATGTTCAGCCAAATATTAAGGATCGCACAAAGCTCAGGCTATTTATTGTACAAATTTTTAAAAGGGAGCATAAACCTTTACAAAGCCTCACCTATGTATTTTGCACCGATGATTATCTTCTTTCTATTAATAAGTCTTTTTTAAAGCATAATTTTTTTACCGATATTATCACATTTGAGTTGAGTGATAAAAATGAACCTTGTAAGGGCGAGGTTTATATTAGTATTGATCGGGTAAGGGAAAATGCCGAAAACTTAGGCTGCTCATTTAAAGAAGAAATCCACCGGGTGGTTTTTCATGGAGCTTTGCATTTATGCGGATATAAAGATAAAACTAGTGCCGAACAAAGGGATATGAGAGCAGCCGAAGATAAATATTTGAATTTATATTTTATAAATATTTAAAATAAATTAAATATAATTTTATAATATTATATATTTATGTAAAAATATGCCTTATAGCATCTTATGTAGAATTAAGTTTAATAACAGGATATGGATAAATCTTTAATAATACTTATAGCTGCAGCACTTGTTATGGTTATAATTTTTAGTGCTTTTAAAAATAAAAAAACTAATTATAGCACTAAGCAAGCTTATCCATTTGAGCAATCCACATTAGACAAGGATATTAAATCTTTACTTAAAAATCCTGAGTCATACACAACTCCAACAGAAATTAAAAGAATTATTGTTCAAAAAAATCTTACAGATGCTAATTCGAATATGTGCTGGGCATATTTTGAATGGATGGATGGTTTGGTTATTGATAATGAGGCAGAAATGATATGGCAAGGGCAAACGGCATTAAATATTTTAAATAAGAATCCTAACCATAAACCGTCAATAAAGCTTAAGGAATTTATTGAGAAAGAAATGGAAAAAGCGCAAGAAAAGGTAGATAATAAATTAAAAGAATTTTCTAAAATTCCTTTACATAGCCTCACTCTTGAGCAGGCTGCGGATTATGCTTATTATTTAGGCGATTTCAAATCTGATAGGGAGAGTAAAGAAATTGAGTACCAACTTTGGATGCGCTTATATAAGGAGAAGCCTGATACCTATTTTGATAAAAATTTTAATGAAGAATTTTTCGGGTATAAGTATTATAATTTACAGAGGGCAGCCATCGTATTATGGAAGGATTTGCATAAATATGAAGAAGCCCGGCCTCTATTCTGGCAATTAATCAATTGGAAGAATATGAAAGATGTTAATCTTTATAATTTTGCGACGCCATTAATTAGCCATTTGGCTATAGAAGCTATTCAGCAAAAAAACACTAACGAGTTTATTAAGTTAGTCCGTTTGCTACAAGAAAAATTTAATGAGATCAATAAATACAGGGACAGAAAATTTTTAAAGAAGAAAGCTGGCCCTATAATGCCGAGTGATGTCTCGGGGCAATTATTGGAATACGCTTTAGAAATTAATAATAAAGAAGTGATTAGGTACATTGTTACTACGCTGCTTACAGAAAAGTATGGCGTAATTGAAGATAAACGGTTAAAAGATAATATTGCTAAGGCAAAGGCTATTGTAGAGTAAGCTTTATTATGGTCAGTTGCATTTTGCCGAATTAAAGGAAGCATCAGGTTCAATTCAAAAAAGGTTCCACGTGCAACCCCTTATCTAATCTTTAAAACACTCATTTTGTTTTAAACTATCTTTGCACACTATGTTTCCAAAATATGATGTTATAGTAGTAGGCGCCGGACATGCCGGGTGCGAAGCAGCAGCAGCAGCAGCAAACTTAGGCAGTAAAGTATTGCTCATTACTATGAATATGCAAACTATTGCCCAAATGAGTTGTAATCCCGCAATGGGTGGTATAGCAAAAGGACAAATTGTAAGGGAAATTGATGCAATGGGGGGATATAGCGGAATTGTTACCGATCAGAGCATGATCCAGTTTAGAATGTTGAATAAAAGTAAAGGCCCTGCTATGTGGAGTCCGAGAACACAAAATGACCGAATGCTTTTTGCGGCAAAATGGAGAGAAATGTTAGAAAATACTCCAAATATTGATTTTTACCAGGATATGGTGAGCAGTCTTTTAATTAAGGATAACAAAGTTTATGGCATTTGTACTGGATTAGGACATGAAATTAGAGCTAAAGCTATTGTTTTGACTAACGGAACTTTCTTAAATGGTGTTATTCACGTAGGAGAAAAAAATTTTACGGGTGGCAGGGTAGCTGAAAAAGCGGCAACCGGTATTACAGAACAATTGGTTGCTTTAGGATTTGAAAGTGATAGGCTAAAAACTGGTACGCCACCACGTGTTGATGGCAGAAGTCTTGACTATTCTAAAATGGAAGAGCAAAAAGGGGATAATGAAATTGTAGGATTTAGTTATTTAGATACTAAAAAGATAGCTGTTTCGGAACAAAAGAGCTGCTGGGTGACCTATACAAATGATAAGGTACATGAATTATTAAGAACTGGTTTTGAAAAAAGCCCCATGTACCAGGGGCGTATTCAAGGTACGGGGCCTAGATACTGTCCCAGTATCGAAGATAAAATCAGCCGCTTTGCAGAAAGGGAACGGCATCAGCTGTTTGTAGAGCCAGAAGGTTTTAATACAGTTGAAATTTATGTGAATGGATTTTCTACTTCCCTGCCTGAAATCGTACAACATCAGGCATTAAGATTAGTGCCTGGGTTTGAAAATTGCCGCATGTTTAGACCAGGCTATGCCATTGAATATGATTTTTTTCCTCCTACACAACTAAAATTTAGCCTGGAAACCAAGCTGGTTGGCAATCTTTTTTTTGCAGGCCAAATAAATGGTACTACGGGTTATGAAGAAGCAGCATGCCAGGGATTAATGGCTGGTATTAATGCACATCAAAAAGTAAAAGATTTAGAACCAGTAGTTTTAAAAAGAAGTGAAGCTTATATTGGAGTTTTGATAGATGATTTAATTAACAAGGGCACTGATGAGCCTTATAGAATGTTTACCAGCCGGGCAGAATTTAGAACATTATTAAGGCAGGATAATGCGGATTTGAGATTAACAGAGCTAAGTTATCGTTTAGGGCTGGCTAGTCAGGCGAGGATGGATAATGTAATTGTAAAAAGATGAATGTAGAAAAAGTAAAAGATTTATTAAGAGAAATTTCGATTGATCCGGATGAAGCCAATCCTTTTCTTAATAGCGTTTGCTCATCACCGTTAGTTCAAAAGCAAAAAGCTTTGCAATTATTGCTTAGGCCTTCAATAGATATTAATGCAATGGTAAAAAGCCTGCCTACTTTAGGTAATGCGCTTAAATCTTTTAGCAATGATATATTAGAGCAGGCTGAAATACAGGTTAAATACGCAACTTATATCGAAAAGGAAAAAGAACTGGTACAAAAAATGAGTGAGTTGGAAAATTTAATTATTCCTGATAATTTTAATTATGAAAAGCTGGTTTCTTTAAGTAATGAGGCCCGTCAGAAATTTAATAAAATAAAACCCAGCACTCTTGGACAGGCTTCAAGGATATCAGGCGTAAATCCCAGCGATGTGCAAATTTTAATGGTGTATATGGGTAGATAACATTAAAAAAAATAGTAAATGAATTTTTCTTCCAATGATTCTAAACAAAATGTTTTTGATAAGGTAGAAGCCGAACTGCTTCAGGAATTTGCTATTATAAAAAAGGATGACCAGCGTCCATGGGGTGGTTTTTTTGTAATACAAAATAATGAGGCTGAAAAATTCATCGCAACATATTTTTATGATCTCCCTAAAGATGTAATTAATTTAGGAAGCCTTTGTCCTAAAATATTAATTGTAGCGCCTCAAAAAAAATTAAGCTGGCAATATCATTTTCGCCGTGCAGAAATTTGGAAACTAATTGCAGGAACAGCGGCTGTATCTATAAGTACAACTGATGAAGAGCCCCCCCACCAGGTGTTACAAACCAACAAAATAATTCAAATACAATGTGGCGAAAGGCACCGGCTTATCGGATTGGATGGGTGGGGAATTGTAGCTGAAATCTGGCAGCATACCGATCCAAATAATCTAAGCAATGAAGATGATATTGTAAGGTTGCAGGATGATTTCGGAAGATAGTAACGGTGATGGATATACGATTATTTATTTTACATAATTATAAGCAGCTTTTGCAAAAGGTAACCATTTCACTTTATAATCAAAAGGCACTTGTACCCATTCTTTCATCGGCCGATCCTTTCCGGAAGGATCAAACAATTGAGCCCCATCTAAACTCAGCGCTTCAGTATGTTCCTTACCAGTAAGTTTAAAAACCATGCATTGTTGAAAAAAACAAATAAATGCTTTGCCATTTATTTTAAAACAAGCTTTTCCAAATAATTGGCCTTGTTCAGCACCTTTGATTTTTTGCCCTGTTTCAGTAAATAATTTTTCTTCATTTGAAGCAATCATAATTCCTTTTTTCATAAAAAATATTTTATAATATCTAACTATAACCTACTATTTATTTCCTTAATTAAATCCAACTCAAATCCTTTTTGTTGCAAATATTGTTGCAGCTTTCTTTTTTTAATAAAAATATTTTTTTCACTTTTTAAAGATTCTAATTTACCAGAATAAAGTTTTTCCAACGTTTTAAAATATTCACCCTCATCAATTTGTTGCAAAGCTTTTCTTATGCCATATTCACTTACCTGTTTTTGTTTTAATTCATACCTGATTTTTACCCGGCCCCAGTTTTTTGTTCTAAAATGCCCACCGGCAAACTGTATTGCAAACCTTTCTTCATTTAAATAATTATCTTCAATAAGAGTAGAGATAATTTGCTCTACTTCATTTTTATGTAAGCCGAAGCTATAAAGTTTATCTTTTACCTCACTATGGCAACGCTCCTGGTAGGCACAATAGTGCTTAATTTTTTGTAATGCTTGTTGCGGGGTAAAGCTTTGTTGCTGCATATTGGGTTGCATTGCTTTATTTGCCAATTTTTATTATCTCTATAGGTTAAGCAGATCAATATACTTGACTAATATAATGTTTTTTTTTATTTCCATATTAAAAACAGTGATTGCATAATTTTTTGCAAATATTTTAGCTTATCAACAGATAAGCCTTTAAAAGGATACAAATTTAAATTATCTTGGTGCTATTGACGGCAATATTTTATCTTTGAACTTATAATACGTATATATTTATGAAGTTTATCGTTTCCTCTTCTGCCTTATTAAAGCAGCTGCAACAAATTGGCGGGGTTATTAATACCAATACAGTTCTACCCATCCTGGAAGATTTTTTATTTGAAGTAGAAAAAAATAAGCTTACGGTAATAGCCACCGACCTGGAGACAGTAATGAAAGTACACCTGGATATTGAAGCCAAGGATAGTGGTAAAGTGTGTATACCAGCAAAAATTTTAATAGACTCATTAAAAAATATTGCCGAGCAGCCGCTTACTTTTAATATTGATAAGAATTTTGGAGTAGAAATAACCAGTGATAATGGTAAATACAAGGTAATGGGCGAAAACCCGGATAATTTTCCTAAAGAGCCTTCGGCTGATGATGCCAATTCTTTTACTATGACTTCAGGGGCTTTGGTGACTGCCATTAACAAAGCAATTTTTGCAGTAAGCAATGATGACCTAAGGCCGGCCATGACAGGCGTATTTTTTGAACTGGATAAAAAATCAATAACTTTTGTAGCTACAGATGCACACCGACTTGTACGGTATACCCGTACAGATGTTAGCTGTCCTAAAAAAGACAGTTTTATCGTACCTAAAAAGCCTTTGAATTTATTAAAAAGCGCTTTGCCAGATAATGACGATGAAATCACCCTTTCATATAACAGCAACCATTTATTTGTAAAACATGGCGGCACCGAATTAGTATGCCGGTTGATTGATGCCCGTTTTCCTGATTATAAAGTAGTAATACCTACTGATAATCCGTACAAAATGACGATTGATAAAAGTGATTTTCAAAATGCATTGCGCCGGATAAGCGTATTTAGCAATAAAAGTACCAACCAGGTAGCATTGAGCATTAGCGGAAGCGAATTGCAACTAGCTGCCCAGGATGTTGATTTTAGCTTTGAAGGCAACGAACGTATGGCCTGCCAATATGATGGCGAAGATTTGCAAATTGCATTTAATGCTAAATTTTTAATAGAAATGCTAAATGGAGCAGGCACCGAAGAAATAAATATGGAGCTGAGCACACCTACAAAAGCAGGAATTATTAAGCCGACAAGCAAAGATGAGAATGAGGAGCTGCTAATGTTGGTAATGCCTTTGATGCTGAATAATTAAAAAACATAAATTAGTATAAGTTTAAATCTCCTTTTTTAAAAGGAGATTTTTTTGTAGCAACCTTCGGTAACTTTACTCATCTCCGTTGTTGCCTGCCCCGTCCGAAGGCGGGGTCACTCACTTGTACTATATACCTTTATTGAGCTAAGATTTTATTCTTAAGCAGCAATCTTTTTCTCTTAATATAATAATAAATATACCATTCCGCTATTAGAAAATTTAATACCCATCCCAACCAGGCTATAATACGGTACCTGTCCATAGGCCCAATGTCTGTATAATGAGCCAAAACTACTTTCCATATCCTTAAAGTAATAGCGGAAAGCGTTAGTGCAAAGCTGCGGATCATAAAAATACGGTGAGCAATAAATTTCTTTTTTATGGCTTTATACAAAGCTATTGCTGTAAATACAATCCACAATACGGAAAGTAATACAAAAGCTATCCTGCTGCTAATGCCACCATTGGCATAAAAACTCATTAGCAAACCCGCCGGCCCGGTTACTATCAAAATGTTTATTACATACACATAACCCAGCGTACGGTGCATTTTTGGCCATTTTTTTAAAATAGTTGTAGAAAATTGTGTAAAACCAGCCAGTAAAACCATCATACTGCTAAATACATGTGTAAAAAAAGCAAGACGCCATTCGGTAATATGAATATACTGTTGCTTTAGCTGTAAAAAAGCCACATCGTTTTTTACCGGGATATACAAAAAGATAATACGTAGCATTAAAAAAGAAAAAATGTCAGAAGCGTTAAAAGCGAAAGGTTTAATATGTTTTTGTATGTTGCCTTCAAAAATTGTATTTTACAAAAACAAAAATAGAATAAAAATGAAACAATTATTTAATATCTCCCTTGTATTGGCCGCTTTTACTGTAGGTTGCCAAAATAATATTAAGCAAAAAGTTACCAGCGGGGGTACAGAAACTGTTAATGCCGAAACTTCAGTTGCTTCGCCTAAAGAAAAATTACTGGGTTCATATGTAGGCAACTTCGGCACCAATAAAATTACACTATTGATAACAAAAGCTGCTGCTGACAGTGTAGAAGGCAGAAGCATAGTGGGCGGAAATGACAGGCCATTCAGCGGGGTGTATAGATATACCGGCGGTGTATACAATATTACTGCCAAAGAGCCGGGGGATGATGCACATGACGGTACGTTTGAATTTAGAATTGATGAAAAAAATATGGGGAATGTAGAAGGGCAATGGACACCTAATAGGGCCACCGAAACAATAACACCTAAAGTATACAGCCTTATGCGGAGAGCCTTTGTGTACAATACTGACGGCGGAGATTATCCCGAAGCATCACAAAAATTATTAAAAGAAGAAGATTTGGAAAATTTGGATAAATATGATTTGGAAATGATGCGGAATGAAATTTTTGCCCGTCACGGATATTGCTTTAGAAAGAAAAACCTAAGGCAGCTTTTTGAAGATAAAGACTGGTATATACCCAATACTGTTGATATTAGAAATGATTTGACAGAAATCGAAAAGAGAAATATTATAATGATAAAAAAATATGAAAAATATGCTGAGGAATATGGTGATGATTTTGGAAGATAATTTATTGGTATAATATATTGCAACATGGATCTGATCGTTATAAAAACATTTGATAATTATTTCTTGGCAAATATTTCATTAACAAAGTTGCAGGATGCAGGCATTGAATGTTATTTGAAAGATGAACATACTGTAACGATTGACCCATTATTAACCAATGCAATTGGCGGTATTAAGCTGGTGGTAAAATCAGATAATATAGAAGCTGCTATGAAATTAATGCAGCAGTTTGACAAAGAATATTTGGAATCTGTACAATGTCCAAAATGTAAAGCAACAAATTTTATCCAGATTACAAAACCCGGTGTAGGTAATTATTTAACAGCAATATTAACCTGGCTTTTTGCCAGTTATTCTATCGCCCCGCAAAAGATTTACCAATGCCAAAGCTGCGGATACGAATCTGAAACATTGCCTGTTAATCATGAGCAGGAAATTAATTAAGGAACAATACAATGAAAAAAAATATCCTGTTTTTATTTGTAATAATTATTACTGTTAATCTGCATGCTCAGGAATTAACTGAAATAATGTATGTGGCTAATAAGAAAGGTTTAAATGTTTACGAAAAACCGTTTACTGATGCAAAAATAACAGGAAAACTATCTTATGGGCAAAAAGTTATAGCATTTGAGTGGTCAGAAGAATATCACCGCAGCATAAACCAGGCAATTGATAAAGAGGGCCTGGATAGTTGTTGGCAGTTGATTAAGTATAATCATATGGTAACAGAAAATGATACTTTACCGGTATGAACTACTAAAGGTGAAGATGGGTCGATTTTATATGAAGCATTTATTAAGGAAAGGCAGTTTCAGGCAGAAAGAGACAATGGAATTCAAAAAATATCTATAAACGAAGTGATGGAACAATATATTCGAATTTATAAATCACCAGAAACCAATCAAACCATAATATTTTGATACAAAGAACTACCCGGATGCTAATCAATTATAAAAAACAATGAAGAAAATAATTTTACCTATATTATTAATATTAATGACCAATATTAATGTTATTGCACAAGAAACGCAACCAATGTGTGCTGTTGCAAAACAAGGGTTAAAAATTTATGAGGATCAGGATACTGCTTCAAAAGTATTAGGAAAAATACCTTACGGGCAAAAAATTAATCTTATAGATTATAACTATATGGATAAAACTAGGGGGTGGGTATTTACAACAGGAGGAATGCGTGGCAACTGGCAAAAAGTAAAATTTAATGGTAAAACCGGTTATATAATAGATTGTTATTTATTTCCAATACCGCCACCCCAAAAGGGCGTTACAACATTGCATGCGTATTTTAATCAAATATCTGCCATAGCAGCAAAGGTAAAAGTAAAGAGGCCCGAAGGACAATTTTATCTGAGCCTTGATTCTGGAATTGCAGAGTACCATACAAAAATTTTATATAAAAATGGGATGGAAATGCAAACATGGTTTAGTCTGTTTGATGATTATGAAATGCACATCATACCAAATTTTTCAATAGAGCAGGCTTTTTTATTAGTACAGCTCTTACAACAATACCCATCATTAATATCAGAACAGGAATATATCCCAGCGGAAGAACAAACTTATACAGAAATACCAAATTCTTTGGATAAAAAAGAATTTAAAGTAGAACAAATTGAAGGGTTTACACAAAAAATACAAATACAAATTCATCAGAGATCTAATTATCTTGAAATAAGGAATGGTGAACCGTCACAAGCTATAATCCTTTACAGAAATAATTTACCTCAATAAAAAATGAAAAAAATAGCACTCATCCCTGCCCGTTATGCAGCCACCCGTTTCCCGGCAAAGCTAATGCAAATGCTGGGCAACAAAACAGTTATTTTACATACTTATCAAAATACGGTAGCCACCCATTTATTCGACGAAGTAATGGTAGTTACCGATAGTGATATTATTTTTAACGAAATAAAAAATAACGGCGGCAAAGTGGTGATGAGCATACAACAGCACGAAAGTGGCAGCGATAGGATTGCCGAAGCTGTAGCTGATATGGAAGTGGATATTATTGTTAATGTTCAGGGTGATGAACCCTTTATGCAAAAAGTACCTTTGCAAAAATTATTGCAGGCTTTTGAGCAAGATAAAAATGTACAAGTCGCATCATTAATGCAAATTTTAGAGGATGAAGAATTAATTGCTGATCCTAACAATGTAAAAGTAGCGGTGGATAAAAATAACAACTCATTATTATTTAGCAGGAGCCCCATACCTTACCACCGTGATAAAAATATTGCTGTTACTTACTACAAACATATAGGTGTATACGCTTATAAAAAGCAAGCCCTCCTTAATTTTACAAATTGGCCCGTAACACCTCTCGAAGCTGCCGAAAAAATAGAATGTCTCCGGTATCTCGAAAATGGCATTTTACTTAAAATGATATTAACCGAATACAACGGCATAGGCATCGATACTCCCGAAGATTTAGAAAGAGCAAAAAAATTGTTGTAAATTATAACCGCTGAGGGCGCCAAGACACAGAGCTGTATAACAAATTATATTCTCTGCGTCTCCGTGCCTCTGTGGTAAAAAATCAAAAACAACTTCCATGCCATGTATCGCTGACTCTGTCTTTATTAGTTATAATCTGGTACTCCTATACCCTTTTCTTAATTTTTCCTCTATCATTTTTTCTTTCTCTTTCAACGCTGTTGCATCATCATCAAAAGTTTTTATTAAGGTTTGTCCTTTAGTACCCATGCGACCAAAGCGTGTTATCATTTTACTGTTTTCTATGGCTATCTCCCAAAATTTATTGCTCGTAGTATCAGAAAATTCAAAACGCTCAAACGGTAAATTGTCGTAAGGTGTTACCAGTACTGTTATTTTTTCTTTAATTTCAATCTCATCTTTAATTTCATTTGCCGGTATTACAATTTGTGCCTCTTCTGTTTGTACAGGCTTTTCTTTAAGGCGTTTTACAATTTGATCTATTACTTTTTGTGGCTGGTGCAACCAGTCCTTTGCAAAAACGGTAATTTTTCGCCAGCCAAAGCTTTCCAATATAGCCGGCCGTTGAAAATATTGTTCCAGCAAATTATCATTGCTGTAATGTATTTCATCATCAAGCATGATGCCCAAAGTATATGCATCATCATTAGCATTTACTTTCACTGCAATCGCACATTTAAAATTCGATTGCCCTACCTGTTGTGCAGATTCATATCCCAGCATTTGCAGTTGTTGTTTGATTTGCTGTAAAATAATATTGGCAGGCTGCGTGGTAACATTTAATTTTTTTTGCAGGTTAAGGCTGTCCAAAACTGTTCCTGCCATTTGCATATTTCCGGTGCTTATCATTTCAGCATATTGTAAAAAACGTTTAAAATAATTAGCGCCTTCATTGTATTCATTGGTAATATTATGGTGTTTAATGCTGCTGATGATTGCCATATGTTTTTTAGCCCTGCTAAAAATTACATTCAGCCTTTTTTCTCCCCCCTTTTTATTTATCGGGCCAAAATTCATGATCATTTTTTTCCTGGCATCAAAGCCGTAGCATACACTCATGATGATAATGTCCCGTTCATCACCCTGCACATTTTCTAAATTTTTTACAAATAATCCTACAAACTGGTCTTCTTCGGCACGGGTCGAAGCTTCTTCCAAAGCCTGTTCAAAAACTTTATCCGTTTTAGCTAAAGCAAAAAGTGCATCTTCAATAGTATGCTGCTGCTCCTGGCTAAATGCTACAATGCCTATGGTTTCCGAACTATTTCTTTTTAAAAGCTCTCTTATTAAATGGGCGATATAATTTGCTTCATCCTGGTTGGTCCTGTTTTCATATACACTATTGGGATGAAAATGAAAACTAAGGCTTCGGTCGAATAAAGTATCTGCAAATTGAAGAGCATCTTCATGTTTTGTTATTTCAATACAGCTCTTTTCATTGTGGTGAATGGTTTTGTCGGGAATAGTAAGCAGCGATCCTTTGTAAAAAGCATGATTGCTAAAGCTGATCAAAGTTTCATACCTGCTCCTGTAATGCCATCCCAGCATTACACTATCTAATTTACGGCTGCCCTGCACCAGCAAGCTATCTGTATCATCACTTAATAACTCATCATCAGAATAACTTTCTAAATCATCCGGATCATCTGCTTTTGCAGTAAAAAAATTAGTCGGGGGCATTTGCTTGTCATCACCTACAATAATAGTTTGCGGGGCACGGTATAATGCAGGAATACCTTCTTCTAAAGTAATCTGGCTGGCCTCATCAAAAATAACCACATCAAAATAGTTACTATCCACAGGTAAACTGTCGCTAACACTCAAAGGGCTCATCAGCCAGATGGGCTTTAAATCTTTTAGCACTATTCCGCTTTCTTTTCCCGATAATTCCCGAATGCTTTTATACCGCATGCTTTTTCCAAATTCATTTTCCAAGATTTTCCTTCCTTCATTGTAATCTTTCTTGAATTGTTTTTCGTCATTATTCAATTGGCTGATGGCCGTATTGCTTAGCTCTATATGTTGCAAAAACCTGGCCCGTACAGATGCTCTTATGTATTGTGCATTTACTTTTAATAGTTGCTTATAACATTGCTGAATTTGCTGTACTGCATTTTCAATTACAGTAACATCTGCATTTTTAAAAGATTTATTTTGTTGATAAAGATGATGAAGACTTTTGTTAGCCATTGCCGCTTCTGCCTGTTGCGGTATTAAAGAAATAGTACGAATGGTATTTTTTACCTGGTCAGGTAAAGTTGAGTATTTGCGCAAAGCCGGTAACAAATCTTTTAAACTGTCCATATTCAGGCTTATACTTTCCAACTCATCGATAAGTGTTGCGATAGATTTTTCATCGGTTTGGCAAAAGCATTTATTTAATTTCGCTTCCAACAATTGAATGCTATTATTGAGCTTACACAATTCAGCAATAGTGTTATTGCCATCAGGATGCTCCAAAAGAAACGCAATAACTTTATCAGACTTTTTGGCCCTTAATTTTTCTATGCTTAAAAATGTATTTTTTATATCTGTTATAAAATATTTTTCCTGTAATGCTTTTTCAGTTTGGTTCGATAAATTAATTGCCGCATATTCCTCTTTTAACTGGTTTAATAAACTGCTATATAAAGGCTTAACTTTATGTTGTGTGAAATCATAGCTGTCATTTAATTGTCTTTTTAATCTTCTCCAACTGCCGCTGAAAAAATTAAAGAAAGATTTCTCATATTTTGTGGCAATAGAAATGGCATTAATTACATCCTGCTCACTAAACTTGTTTACCCAAAAAATATTTTTTTCTTTTTCTTGGAGAACACTTGCCTGCTGTTTATTATACAACAGCATATCTTCATCAAACTGTTTTGCTAAAGCATTGGACGTATTAATTATTTGCAGGTTATTTTTTTCTGCCAGCGGTTGTAACAGCAAAGCATTTTCTACCAGGCTTTTTATTTGTTGCAGGTTATCCATATGCTGGCCGGGAATACTATTTTCCTTACATACAAGAATAACATCTGTTAACAATTTTTTTATTTGCGGAAAATATTCTTCCAATAAGGTTAATGGATATTCTTCTAAAAAAACCTGCTCATTTAATTTACTTAAAGGATGTTCTGAAAACTGAGGTTCTGATCCGCTTTCTTCCAATGCTTCACTTAATTCTTTTATTGCTTCACCAAATTTTATCCATTCCTTATAATGTGGAATTGTTTCTGTAGCAGCAGGTTGCCAATTTAGAATGTATGGTTTAAGTTCTACTAATCTTTCTATTAAATTCCTTATTGTAGTGCCGGCATTGGTATCCTGCGAAGCATGTATAGAATGAAATTGTTGCAATAATTGCAGTTGATCATTTAAAACCTGTAATTGTTTTTTTCGTTCCGTATTAATTTCAATTATATCCAGTTTATTTTTTAAAAAATCTTCGTAGGTAGCTTTTAAATTTTTAATAAATTCCCTTTTATCACTTTGGCTGTCGTGGATATAACAGCATAGTTCATCCAGCCCTTGCTGCTTTAACCGGTGATACACTACATCTAATGCTGCCCTTTTTTCACAAACAAATAAAACGCTTTTTCCATTTGCGGCGAAATCTGCAATTAAGTTGGTAATAGTCTGGCTTTTACCGGTGCCGGGCGGGCCCTGGATAATATAGCTTTCACCATTACGGCTTTGCAGAACAGCCTTGGTTTGTGTAGGATCTGCAGTAATTACTGGAAACCAGTCATTAGAATTGTTTAAATCGTAATGAGTGTGTGTAATAATTTTTGGCTGGGCGCTAAATAAATTATTAAATACTTTATGTTCTATTTCATTATCAATTATATTATTATAATCCCTGACCAGGCTCATTTTTTTATAATTAAAATTGCCTAAAAGTATGTTGCATACATCAAAATCCCAACTGTAAGGATTATCTGAACTTTCCACTAATTGAAACAACTGCCTTTCTTTAACAGTTGGCTCGCCTGTTAAATGATTAGAAGCGATACTAAGATCTTCATTAACTAAAAATTCTAAAAAACTAAACCGGGGCTCAATGCGCTGGCGGAAAATTTCCAGCCCTAAAGGTTTATAATTTTCTGTTTGATAACTGTAAGCAATATTTTTATAACTGCTTATTAAATTGTTGCGCTTTAATCTTTTTTTATAATTATTTATTGTTTGTTTGGCAATACTTTGTACAAGTTTGATACGTGGTTTATCAATATAGTTTAAAGTAATGCCCTGGTTTGCACCGTCTATTTGTGCTTTTAATAATTCATAAAATTGCTGTAAACTGATTTCATTTAAATCAACAAAATCAGGCAATTTTATCCCATATAATTCTCTAAGGTGATTGGATAAAACAGGATTGACTTCTGCTGCATTATCTAAAATTTTTACAGTATAAATATCTTCTTTTAATTTTTTAACCTTTTTTAATTCTGCAGGAATAAGCAGTAACGGGCTTTGGATACGCTCATTTTTGCTTTCTCTTAAATTGTGCCAGTTTAAAAAAGTAATTACCAGTTTTAGCTGGCTAAAGCCATATTCCTGCACATCACGCCGGGCTTCTGATTTTATTTTATCTAAAGAAGATGGAAGGTATAAATGATCTTCAAAGCGTAAATATTTATTGAGTACAATGTCTTTCATGCCGCTTACCTTGCTGCTGATTTCTTCATTCCAGGTAAATAATAATTCCGACCGTATGCTTTGATAATGCAAAACCGAAGGCACACTGCTTACGGTAAGGTTTACAAAACGCATATTGGGTTTATAATATAACAGCCGGTTGCGGCGGCTTGTATCAAATAACCGGTTGCGAAGCTTGTTTAAAATAATTTGATTACGGTCTTTGGGTTTATTGTTGACCAGCCCTGTAACTGTGCTTAAGTCAATTTGTTTTTCAGGATCATAGTCACGGTAATGCTCTAATCTTTCAATTATTTCATATAAATTTTGGGCCCGTTTATTTCTATCGAGCTGTGTCATTTCTACAATCAGGCTGCTAATCGTAGGATGAATACGGTTGTTGTATTGTGCAGGGTTGCTACGGTATTGTGCAAACAGTTTTAAATCTTCATCATCATATAAATTTAATCCCAATGACATGCTGCCTATAATAAGCCCCAGGCAGAAAATATCTGTTTGTTCATCATGATGGCCCAGTAAAATTTCAAAGTTTTGGTAACCCGGAACATAAGCCGGGTGAAGTAAGGGTTCGTTTATTTTTAAATGTACATTAAGGTTCTCTTCTTTTATTGCACTCTCTCCTATCTCAGTATCAATTTTTGTTTTATCTACAATATCAAAGTATTGTGACTTTTGTTGTGAAAAAATTGCAGATAATTTTTCAAAAGCTGTTGATGGAGAATGGGCAAAATTTTCGTCTATATCCAATTGCTGTCCGGTGATAAATAAAGCTGTATCTTGTTCAAAAGGCGCTACCAGCCCTGCTTCATGAAATACCGATACTTCTTTGAAAAGCGGAATAACAAATGCTATTACATCATCAGTGGCATATTCTCCGTTTTCAAAAGTGTTTTCCAAAAACTCTTTAAATAATTGTGCCTTAACTTCCATAATGATTGTAATTGCTTTTAAATATCCTGGTGTTATTCATAAATTTGTTCACCCTGTCCTTCTTTTACTTCATAATAGGATGCAAGCGCTTTCTGTTTGTATTGTTGTAATTTTTTATCGCTTAATTTCATCTCTTTTTTTATAACGGCATCATATATTTCTTTAATCTGAATATCTTCTGCAAATTGAAAAGCCCAGCCCGCAGGAATATCTTCCAGGGCAGGATCTATTAATACAAAATCCAATAAAACATATGCCAGGTAATCTTTAATACTGGTATTCGACTGGTTAATAATATTCATAATTTTTTCATCCAGCAATATTTTTTCGTCTATACTAAAGTTATTAAAATACTGCTGTGCCTGTGCCATTACCATTGTACTCTGAAACCATTTTGGCTTAAGAAATAATTGTAAAAAACGTCGGGTTAAATCGGTCAAATCTTTTTGCTTAAAAATATCCAGCTGGTCTAAATTAAAAATTCCTTCAATCATTTTAATGATGGTTTCTTCTGCGGCTTCTTTTTGTTCGTGCCATAATTGAATGGCTCTTGCACGTATAAAATTTTCGGGATGGGTTATGTTTACAGATTGGGTAGTTTTATCATTAATAAAAATTTCTTCTGCCTGTTTTAAATAACTGGCTGCATTTACCTTTTCTAAACCGGTTACAATTTTTATTAATGAGGTAATAACGGCATCGGTGTTTTCTACAACGGTGTATGCTCCGCGGTCGCAAAAAATTTCTGTATAAAGTTTAAAAATCCTGGCGGTTTCATAATAAGCAGCATCGCTATTATGATTATTTGCAATAGCTGTGATGATGCGGTCGGTTATTTCAAGTTCTTCATTTAATAAAGTGTATAATTTAATGTGGGTTAGTTCATGTGCAATTACAGCTAACAGTTCAGTACTATCCAGCAACTGTATAATCCGGCCGCTAAAAACAATATGCGCCTCTTTATTAAGAAAAGAAATACTTGCATTAATTTCATCAGTATACTGGGCTTGATAAACTGTAACAGGTATTGGTTGCAAGCCTAATTTTTCTCTGGCAAAATCTACTTTTTGATAAATAGCCTCATCTGCTACCGGATCAAACTTATAGGTATTTTTTAAAACCTCTGTTTTAAATTGAGTGAGTTGTTCTTCTTTAATTTTATCTGCCGCAAAAAATTGCCATGTTTTTTCCTGTTGTTTAAAGTAATCCCGTGTTTTTATATGATATGATAGTGGCAGCAAAATAGTGTTTTTGAGAATAAATATAATTAAAAAAGCCCCGCAATATGCGAGGCTTTGTGGTGTGGGCCGGGATTGAACCGGCGACACATGGATTTTCAGTCCATTGCTCTACCAACTGAGCTACCGCACCATAAATGCTAAATAGAAATTTTGCACTTATTCCCTACGGGGCAGCAAATATAAAAGTTTTTACCAAATATTCAATATACCGTGCAATATTAATTGCCGTATTCACTTAAAAATTTGATACGCATCAGTTTTAGCTGCTCCCAATTATAATTTCCATCTACCAATTCTTCCTGTGCTACCTGCAGGCTGGAGGTTTCGCAGCTTTTAAAATAATTCATTATTTCTTCCTGTTCATACTCATCCACCATTTCCTCTATAGCATAATTAAGGTTTAATTTAGTACCACTTGCTACAATTGTTTCCATTTCTTCGAGTAATTGGTCTATACGCAGGTCTTTAGTCTTTGCAATGGTTTCCAGCGAGATTTTTTTATCTACGTTCTGAATAATAAAAATTTTGTTATTATTTCTATTAGCTACGCTTTTCATTACAAAATCATCCGGCCTTATGATATTGTTTTCCTCTACATAAGTTTTTATCACGTCCAGAAAAGGCTTTCCATACCGCAAAGCTTTCCCCTTGCTTACGCCGCTTATTTTTTCCAGCTCTTCCATCGTGGTAGGAAACATGGTAGCCATATCCTCTAAAGAACTCTCTAAAAATATTACAAAAGGCGGTAGATTTTTTTCTTTGGCTACTTTTTTACGTACATCTTTTAATAATATTACCAGTTTGGTGTCGGCTGCGCTCATAATAGTTCCGGCGGGTTCATTTTCATCATCATCAGCGTCTGCTTCCTCAAATAAATTATTAAGCACTATTTTAAAGCTGGAAGGTTTTTTTAGAAAAGCTTCTCCTTTTTTAGTAAACTTTAATACGCCATAGTCTTCAATATCTTTTTGTAAAAGATATTCCAACAGCATTTGTCTTAGTAAAGAATTCCAAAAATGTTCATCTTTTCCTTTGCCGATGCCGAAAAATTCTTTTTCTTCATGCCTGTACATTTTTACTTTGGGCGTAGGGTTGCCGCGTAAAACATGGATCAGGTAGTCCATGGTAAACTGTTCTTCCAGCTCTTTTATTACTTTTAGTGCCTGCATAGCTTCCCCCTTGGCTTCTATTAATTCTTTAGGATTATTACAGTTATCGCACATTTTCTTACACTCCGTAGTATCGTATTGCTCGCCAAAATAATTTAGTAATGTCTTTCTACGGCAGGCTGCACTTTCCGAATACGCTACTGTTTCGTGTATAAGCTGGGCACCCACTTCCCTTTCGCTTAAAGCCTTATCCCGCATTAAATGCTCCAGTTTGGCCACATCTTTATGGGAATAATATAAAATACATTTGCCTTCCAGCCCATCACGGCCGGCCCTGCCCGTTTCCTGGTAATAATTTTCTATAGATTTGGGGATATTATAATGTATTACAAACCGTACATCAGGTTTATCTATACCCATACCAAAAGCAATAGTGGCAACGATTACTTCTACATCTTCATTTAAAAACTGGTCTTGCCGTTCAGCCCTTAATTTGCTATCCAAGCCGGCATGATAAGCCACTGCTTTTATTCCATTGGCTATTAGCATATCAGCTAATTCTTCTGTGGTTTTACGGTTTAATGTATAAATGATACCACTTTTCCCTTTATTCTGTTGTATAAAACGGACAATGCTTTTATGGGTTTGATCTTTATTTATTTTAGGTAAAATTTCGTAATATAAATTAGGGCGGTTAAAAGAGGATATAAAAGTATCAGCATTGCCCAAACCTAAATTTTTTATGATATCGCTTTGAACTTTAGGGGTTGCTGTAGCTGTTAATGCGATAATAGGAGCATCCTTACTTATTATGTCCATCATCTCTTTCAGGCGGCGGTATTCGGGCCTGAAGTCATGGCCCCATTCGGATATACAATGTGCTTCATCAATAGCAAAAAAGGAAATTTTCAACTCTTTAAAAAATTCAATATTTTCTTCTTTTGTTAAAGATTCCGGTGCTACATACAGCATTTTTGTTTTCCCGGTTGATAAATCGTCTTTTACAATTTTTTGCTGTCCTTTATTGAGTGTGCTGTTTAAAAAATGCGCCACATCATCCTGGCTGCTATAGCTGCGTACCAGGTCTACCTGGTTTTTCATTAAAGCAATCAGGGGTGAAACAATAATGGCAACGCCATCGCTGATAATGGCCGGTAACTGGTAACATAAGCTTTTACCCCCCCCGGTAGGCATAATTACAAAAGTATTTTTACCGGATAACAAGTGTTTTATTATATCTTCTTGCGGACCTTTGAAACCATTAAATCCAAATTTTTCCTGTAATTGAGCAGCTAAATTAGATTGGTTATTATCTCCGTCAGTTCCGTCAATTTTTTTTAAAGCGGCCTTTTTTGTTTTGGCTGGTTTTGATTTTATTGTAGTCATAACTATTCTCTTCTTAAATAACCCCGGAAGGTACTGTGTGTTTAAAATTCTGTATTTTTCAAAAGGTTAGCGAAGTTAATATTTTACAATAGCAAAAACAAGTGAATGACCTTGTATTTAACCAGTGCTATATTTTAATATATATAACTCATAAAATAGCACTATGCCTTTGTCTTTTGCTTTTTGGCTGATTTGAAGTAGGTTTGCTTTTTATTAAATGAATAAAGACATCATTATATCATCTGCTTTACGGACAATTGGCTTACAAAGTCAATCCATACAAGGATTAGGAGCATTTATCGATGAAAATTTTGAAAAAGCAGTACTACAGCTTGCCCGGTGCAAAGGCCGTCTTGTTGTAAGTGGTATTGGCAAAAGTGCCATTATTGCTCAAAAAATAGTATCTACTTTTAACAGTACCGGCACCCCATCCATCTTTATGCATGCAGCTGATGCCATCCATGGCGATTTGGGGATGATACAACAGGATGATATGGTAATGGTGATAAGTAAAAGTGGCAATAGTCCGGAAATAAAAGTATTAGCCCCATTAATAAAAAACTTTGGCAATGTATTAATTGGCATGGTAGGCAATATACAATCTTTTTTGGCTAACCACTGTGATATTATGCTGAATACTACCGTATTGCAGGAGGCCTGCCCCCATAACCTTGCCCCTACAACCAGCACTACTGCACAAATGGTAATGGGAGACGCACTGGCTATCTGCCTGATGGAGCTTAAAAGCTTTAACAGCCAGGATTTTGCCAAATATCACCCTGGTGGCGCTTTAGGTAAAAAATTATATTTACGGGTAAATACCTTAGCTGCCCAAAATAGCAAGCCAAAGGTTTTGCCTGATGCTCATATTAAAACAGTAATTGTAGAAATTACCCGGCAACGGCTGGGCGCTACTGCTGTAGTTAATGAAAATAATGAGCTCCTGGGCATTATTACAGATGGTGATTTACGGCGGATGATTGAAAAAGAGCAGGCTTTTGATAAATTGCTGGCAAAAGAAATTATGAGCCCTGCTCCTAAAACTATAGATGCTGAAGCTTTAGCTGTAAATGCGCTGGAAATAATGAAGCAAAATAATATCAACCAATTATTAGTAACTGAAAATAATAAGTATGCTGGATTAATCCACCTGCATGATTTAATAAGGGAAGGTATAATATAGAATACCTTTATACCTTTAACACCTATCGTACAATGAATAAAAATAATTATGTAGCTATTATGGCCGGGGTATTGGCAGCAGGTTTTGGCCAATGAGCAGGTCTGAATACCCCAAACAGTTTTTAGATATATTAAATACAGGCCGTACCCTCATCCAGGCTACTTTTGACAGGTTTGCTGAATTTATACCTAAAGAGAATATTTATATTGTAACTGCTCGCCAGTATATAAACATAGTAGCACAGCAATTACCGGAAGCCAGGCCGGAAAATATTTTATACGAACCAAGCAGAAAAAATACTGCAGCATGCGTAGCTTATATTTCTTACAAATTGGTGAATTTAAACCCGGATGCCTGTTTAATTTGTGCGCCGGCTGATAATATCATTTTACAACCAAAAGTTTTTGAAAAAATTTGCGCTGACGCATTAAATTTTACACACTATATAAAAGCTTTGGTAACATTGGGCATACAACCTACTTACCCTAATACAGGTTACGGTTACATTCAATATGAAGAGCCTGCAGTTGCCGAAAATATATATAAAGTAAAAACTTTTACAGAAAAGCCAGATTTGGAATTGGCAAAAACTTTTTTATTAAGCGGGGATTTTTTATGGAATGCAGGCATTTTTGTATGGCAGATAAGAAGTATCATACAGGCCTTTGAAAAGCACCTGCCGGAAATGCATGAAGTGTTTGATGCCGAAAAAGATAATTTTAACACGCCTGCCGAAGAAGAGGCTATAAATCGTATTTATCCGCAATGTGTAAATATTTCTATTGATTATGGCATAATGGAAAAAGCTGAAAACGTTTATGTCATGCCATCATCATTTGGCTGGAGCGATTTAGGGACCTGGGCAAGCGCCTATGAAAATTTAGAAAAAGATTACCTTGGCAATGCAGTAAGCGGCAAAAACGTAGTAGTAATAGATGCTACCAAAAATATCATACAGGCAGATAATGATAAACTGGTATTACTGCAAGGGTTAGACGATTTTATAATAGTAGATACTGCCGATGTATTACTTATTTGTAAAAAAGAAAAAGAGCAGGAAATTAAAGAATATGTGGCAGAAATAAAAAGAAGTAAGGGGGATAAATTTTTTTAAAAATTGCGCAGCAATTGTAATTGTTTTTGTACCCGGCATTTGTGCAATAATTTAGCTCTGGTGGCTGCCTGTCCCGTCCGAAGGCGGGATCGCACTCTTGTACGGGATGCCTTTATTGAGCTAAGATAGGAAGGAGGAACATTCGCAACACGGCTTACTTCCAAATAAAATTATTTATGTTCTAAAAAAAACCTTTTGGAAATTTCAATTCAAAGCAAGCTTCCTAATGTAGGCACTACAATATTTACGCAAATGAGTGCCTTAGCTAACGAATACAATGCTATTAATCTTGGGCAAGGATTTCCGGATTACCCAATGAATAACGAATTAATCGAAAAAGTAAGCCGGGCCATGACGGACGACCACAACCAGTACGTACACATGAACGGACTGCCGTTATTACGACAACGCATAGCCGAAAAAGTAAATGCTACCTACAATTGTAATATCAATGCGGAAACAAACATTACAATTACCCCGGGCGGCACTTATGCTATTTATACTGCTTTAACAACTATTATACAAAAAGGCGATGAAGTAATTGTTTTTGAACCTGCATATGACAGCTATATCCCCAATATTGAAATTAATGGCGGTATCCCGGTTTTAATACCACTTGCCTACCCTGGTTATACAATTGACTGGGAAGCAGTGAAACAAAAAATTACATCCAAAACAAAAGCCATCATTATTAATTCCCCTCACAATCCAAGCGGTAGTGTATTAAATAATAATGATATAGAAGAATTAAAAAAGGTTGTAAAGAATACGGGTATATTTATAATAAGCGATGAGGTGTATGAACATTTAATTTTTGATGATTTACCGCATTTAAGTTTGTTGCGATATCCCGAATTAATGGAGCGAAGTTTTGTGTGCTTTTCTTTTGGAAAAACATATCACTGCACTGGTTGGAAGCTGGGGTATTGCATTGCTCCCGAAACATTAATGAAAGAGTTCAGAAAAGTGCATCAGTTTAATTGTTTTACTTGTAACTCTCCCGTTCAATATGCGTTAGCTGATTTTATTCAGCAAGAAGACCAATACATTCAATTAAATAAGGTTTTACAAAAAAAGAGAGATTACTTCGCTTCGCTTATGACGCATACCAGATTTGTCCCTTTGCCCTCGCACGGAAGTTATTTTCAAATTTATAGTTATAAAAATATAAGTAATCTATCCGAAAAAGAATTTGCTGTACAACTTACGAAAGAATATGGCGTAGCAACAATTCCTGTATCAGCTTTTTATAAAAATGAAACCAATAATCAGGCACTAAGGTTTTGCTTTGCAAAAAAAGAAGATACATTGGAGCAGGCAGTGGAGAAATTGATAAAAATATAAATTTATTTTTCTTTGCAACTCTCCAAAAATTCTTTAATGCCCATCACAATTTTTTCTACCATTTGCTGCTGAAAATTTTCATCCAGAATTTTTTCCTCTTCTTCTACATTGCTTAAAAAAAGTGTTTCTATTAAAGCGTTCGGATATTCAATAGGGCTGTTCAGCATAAAATTAAATGAGCTGTTATTGCCATATTCTTTCAGCCCTAATTCAAGCATTTTTTTATATATGCTATGGCTTAAATTTCTGAAACCAATATACCTGTAAAATGTACTGGTTCCACCTGCCCGGAAAGGGTCATTTGCCGAATTTAAATGTAAGCTTACTAATAAATCCGGCAGATGATCCCTGTAAAAAAGAATCCGTTCTTTATTATCAAAATAAGTTTCTTTGGTACGGCTTATAATTATTTTTGCACCCTGTGCTTCTAATGATTTTTGCAATTTTAATGCTAAGGCAAGCGTTATATCTTTTTCGTATACTCCCGTTGCCCCTGCAGCACCGTTATTGCTTCCGCCATGCCCTGCATCTATACCAATTACTAATCCGCTTAAGGTTAAGTTTACAGGCTGGCGCCGTATTTTAATTACTAAATTATTTCCCTGGTAATAAATAAAATGTCCCCAGTGCTGCTGGTGTTTTAATTCTATGGTAATTCTAAATACTTCATCTTCTACCTGCTCGTATTGTACATTTTTTATCTCTTTTACGGTTTCTAATTGCGTAATCCAATTGGTATTGTTAGTGGCACCAAAAACATCCACTACAATTTTTGAAGGATTAGTCAGTTGGAAAGACTGGTAAGGTAATTTGGCAAAAAGGCCAATAGTAATATAATCAAAAACAGAATCACCAGATACCCTCCAGTTATTGGTTAAAGAAGCAGGTTCAAAAGTGCCTTTTGGCAAAAAATTAATCAGATCATCCGGTATGTATGCTGTACGTGTTTTGGAAAGCCTGACTCTGAAATGGGGCCCCACTTTACCTGTAATATTTAAAAGAACAGCACTATCCAGGTAGCCTATTTTGGCTCCGCCTAGCCTGTCATCCCCCAGACCATACTCCAAATGTGCCAGCCTTCCTTTAGTAATGGCAATATTGGAAATAAGTGTAGTAAAAACAGAAAAGCTATTTGTAGTCTCTTTAGTAACAGTTTTTCCTTCTTTATTTAATAATGCAACAGGAAATTTATAATTAAAAAAGCTATCACTTTCTTTTAAAATATATTCGCCCTGGTAAATGCCCGGCATACCACCGGTAGTAGCCAGTGGCATCTCATATAAAATAATATTCTTTCCTGCAGTTACCCGGCAATTGGGCAAAGCTTTTACTTTAAACTGAATTTTATCACCGGCTTGCAAAGATAAATTTCCTTCAGGGAATGTTGCAATACTTTCAATGTTCAATGTTGTTACTGGTTTTGGAGCAGGTATTTTTAAATATGAAAAATTGATTTGCCTGTTAACAGTTTGTCCTTCCTGCGTAGCAGATATTGTAAAGGCCGAATCTCCTTCCTGTAAATTTATCTCATAAGCAAAAGCTCCGGTAGCATATACCTTTACAGGTTGTTTATTAATAGAAACCTGGCAGGTTTTACAAGTAGATCCGGTGATGAATTGCCTGGACGCTTTTACTTCATTATCTGTTTTATAAGGGTTTATCAGCTTAATAAAAGGCTTGGTTTGAGAAAAGAGGAATTGACTGATGGATAAAAATGAGAGTATTAAAATATATTTCTTCATAATGTAGAATAGAAAACAAAAGTATACAATGATGCCTTAATACTAAAAGTTAAGTAAAATGGCTATATCTTAATGTCAAAACACTAATATCTGCTTACCTTTGCCTAATGCCTCAAATCAATTGGAACGATACCATTAACCTTGCCAGCAAGCTAACCTTGCGTAAGGTATGGAATGGCATAAAAGTTTTAAGCAGTTTTTACATCAGCCGTATATTAAATAAACCGGTACAATGGGGATATCCGGTTTCTATTTCCTTTGAGCCAACTACGAGCTGTAACCTTCGCTGTCCTGAATGCCCCAGCGGATTACGAGCATTTACCAGACCAACAGGGATGTTGCAAAAAGATTTTTTTACAAAAACGATTGATGATATTTATAAAGAATTACTTTACCTGATATTTTATTTCCAGGGGGAGCCTTTTCTTAACCCTGAATTTTTATCGATGGTAAAGTATGCTTCTCAAAAAGGCATTTACACTGCTACTTCTACTAATGCCCATTACCTTATTGATGCAGTAGCAAAAAAAACAGTAGAAAGCGGGCTGGACAGGTTGATTATTTCTATTGACGGAACTACACAGGATACCTATAAGCAATACCGGGTAGGAGGAAATATTGATAAGGTAATACAAGGGGCAAAAAATATTGTAAAATGGAAAAAGGAATTGAAAAGCAAAACACCTTTTATATTTTTTCAGTTTTTGGTGGTAAAGCATAATGAACACCAGATAGAAGAAATTAAACGACTGGCCAAAGAAGTTGGTGTGGATGAAGTAAGGTTTAAAACCGCACAGGTATATGATTACGAAAATGACCCTAACCAGTTAATACCCAGCATTGATAAATTTAGCCGGTATAAAAAGAAAGCTGATGGTACTTATTCTGCCAAAAATAAACTGGCTAACAGGTGCTGGAAGCTGCAGCATGCCAATGTAATTACATGGGATGGCCTGGTAGTGCCCTGCTGTTTTGATAAGGATGCCATGCACCAGCTGGGCAACTTAAAAACCCAGTCTTTTAAAGAAGTTTGGAATAATGATAATTACAAACAATTTAGGGCTGATATAATAAAAAGCAGGAAAAATATAGATATTTGCGCCAATTGCAGCGAAGGAGCATCGGTTTGGAAATAATTATAGGAAATAACGTGTTGTGCTATTAACAAATGTTAATAAATAAAGTTGTACTAATTTGAATAAAAAGATGTTGTGAAGTTGTCTAGGTAAGTGACTAAACTTTCTAAACAATATGCACAACATCCGAACAAATTTCAGCAAATTCTACGGCATTTGCAAAGATCTTTTAAAAATGAAACGGGTTATAAAACAAATTTTCAGGTTTATCCTGTGCGCCCCAAAATGAATGACCTGGAAATCGTTTCATTGGCTTGTTGTATGGAGGCATTAAGTATTGATTCTGAAAATTTGTTATGGAGTAAATTAAAAAAAGATTATGCTTCATACTTTCCGAATTTAATAGATCGAAGCCGTTTTAATAGAAGAAGAAAACGGCTGGCACCATTCATCATTGAGGTGCAGGAACATATATCGTCTAAGCTTGCAAATCAAAGCCAGGCAATGATTGTAGACAGCATTCCTGTTCCTGTTGTAAAAATGGCAAGAGAAAAAAGGTTCAAATCATTTCAAAAATCATATGAAACGGCTCCGGCCAAAGGGTGGAGTGCTGTTAACAAAGGCTGGTTTATTGGTTACAAACTACATGTCATAATTTTTGATAATGGAGTAGTTCAACAAAGTGGTATTACAAAAGCGAATGTACATGATATTAATTTCCTGAAACAGGTAAAAAATTTGCCAACAGAAAAGAAGATGCTTGGCGATAGGGCCTATATATCAAAGACCTTACAAATGGATTTATTTGAACAGTATAAAGTAACATTAAAAGTACCTTTTAGGAACAATCAACATGATTACAAAAAATATCCTAAAAAGTACAAATCGAAAAGACAAATGGTTGAAACATTTTTTGCACAAATGTGCGATCAATTCAATTTGAAACGTAATTATGCAAAATCTTATGAGGTTTGGCTGTAAGATTGGCTTCAAAACTGTCTTCCATGTCGATTTTGCATTGGATTAACCATTTAAATGGAAAAAAATTAGCTCAAATCAAACATGCTTTGAGTTTTTAATAGCACAACACGTTAGGAAATAATATTTAATTTAAAATTTATTATGACTAAAACTTTTAATGATAAGCTCCGGCAAATACTTTTGCTTATCCTGATTATTTTATTAGGGTGGTTATTTGTTGGCGAATTATATATTTTTTTGCCGGGCTTGTTAGGTGGAATTACTTTATATATTGTAAGCCGTACTTTATATTTTAAATTTGTTTTTAAAAGACAATGGAACAAAGGCGGAACAGCATTGTTGTTTATGCTGGGTTATATGGTCCTTATAGCTATTCCTGTGTATTTTTCTGTACGCCTTATATCTCCTAAAATAAACTCTTTAGTAAATAACCAGCATGAGATAATGCAAGGTATTAAAATTGCTTCAGCAAAAATTGAAGAGTATAGCGGAATCAAATTATTGAGTGAACAAAATTCTACTTCATTTGCTAATAAGGCATCTGCGTTTATCCCTAAGTTTTTGAATAGTACAGCAACTATTGTTACCAATTTAATTATGATGTTTTTTTTACTGTATTATTTACTGGTAAATGGCAGGGAGGATAGAAAAATATTTAAACCGGATTATTCCATTAAAACCCCAAAATATCGATAAGCTTGCGCATGAAACCAAGCTTATGATAAAAGCCAATGCTTTAGGCATACCTATTATCTGTATAGTACAGGGCATGTTTGCAGCATTAGGCTACTGGATCTTTGGCGTGCAGGATTGGGGGCTTTGGGGTTTTGTAACAGGGGTCTTTGCATTTTTTCCTATAGTAGGTACCATGATTATATGGGTGCCGCTGGTAATAGTTATGTTTTCTACAGGCAATACATGGATGGCAACAGGGCTAACTATTTATAGTGTAGTGGTAACCGGTAATGTAGATTATATAACCAGGTTGGGGCTACTTAAAAAAATAGGTAATGTACATCCGATGGTAACAGTATTAAGTGTAATTGTCGGATTAGGGTTGTTTGGTTTTATGGGATTAATCTTTGGGCCTGTGTTAGTATGCTATTTTATCATTTTAGTAAAAATATATATGAATGAATTTACCAATGAAGAAAAATTACCTTCCTAAAAATTTGCACCGTGAGTATAGAAAAAGACATTAGCCAATCAAAGTTCAGGAACGAATACCAAAAAGGGGTTATTAATATTATTTATACCCATAACTGGGTAATGGAAAAAACAAAAATAATTTTTGATAAAGGAAATATCACTTCCCAGCAGTTTAATATATTAAGGATACTTCGTGGAGCTTCAGGACCGCTGTCTACCTTACAGATCAGGCAGCGTATGCTGGATAAAATGAGTGATACCAGCCGCATTGTTGTCAGGTTAATAGCAAAAGACCTGGTAAAAAAAGTAGTATGCGAAACCGATAAAAGATTAGTAGATGTGACCATTACAGAAAAAGGAAAAAAATTGCTTGAAGAACTTGATCAATATGAACCGGATGTAGATGCCGTACTAGGTAAGCTTTCTTTAGCCGAAGTAGAGACATTAAACATTTTGCTGGATAAAATCCGTAACTCAACTGAAAGTTAATGAAAACAAAAGTGTCGCTTATCCGGCTTTTTACTTTTGTATTTTGCCTTTATACTAATTATTTTTTACCTTTTTTAGCCTCAGCACAAACCCACAAGGAGTTTAGGGCAGTATGGATAGCCACAGTAGATAATATTGACTGGCCATCCAGGGGAAATTATAATACAGATTCGCAAAAAATAGCATTTATTAAGCTGCTTGATTTGCATAAAAAGAATGGCATGAATGCCGTAATAGTACAAGTCAGGCCGGCTGCCGATGCTTTTTATCCTTCACCATACGAACCCTGGAGTCAATGGCTTACGGGAAAACAGGGAAAGCCGCCATCACCTTACTATGACCCTCTTGAGTTTATGATAACGGAAACGCATAAACGAGGTTTGGAATTTCATGCATGGATGAACCCCTACAGGGCGGTTTTTAATATCAACAGGTCTTCTCTTTCACCTACTCATATTACACGGATACATCCTAATTGGTTTTTAACCTACGGTGATAAAAAATATTTCGATCCGGGAAACAAGGAAGTGCAACAATATGTAACCAGTGTAGTAACAGATGTAGTAAAAAGGTACCAGGTAGATGCAATACATTTTGATGATTACTTTTATCCTTACAGGCTTCCGGGAAAAGAATTTCCGGATAATGTTAAATACCTGCAATATGGCAAGGGCATGAGTAAAGATAAATGGCGCCGGAGCAATACTGATTCTATAATTGTAATGCTGGGCAAAGCAATAAAAAAAGAAAATCCCCAATGCAGGTTTGGTATCAGCCCTTTTGGTGTATGGCGCAATGCTGCGAAGGATATTAACGGAAGTAATACCAAAGCCGGGGTAACTAATTATGATGATTTATATGCAGATATATTATTGTGGCTAAAAAATGGGGTGGATAGATTATGTAGCACCACAACTATATTGGGAAATTGGTCATAAGCTGGCACCTTACGAGGTATTGGTAGACTGGTGGGGCAAACATACCTATGGCAGGCACTGCTATATCGGGTTGGGTATTTACAGGGCAGGTACAAATACCGCATGGAAAGATAAAACCCAAATACCCAGGCAAATAAAACTATTGCGCAATACGCCTAATATTCAAGGCATGATATTTTATAGCAGCAATACTTTTGAAAAAAATCCTAATGGCTGGAATGACAGCTTGCAAAATCATTATAATAAATTTCCTGCAATACCACCCGGTATGAAATGGCTGGATACCAGCAGGCCACAACTACCTCACATAACTTCGATAGGACTGCAAAAAACTGACAGTACATATTTGGTGCAGGGAGAATTTTTACAAAATTATCAACATACAAAAAAAATAGTAGTGTATATGTATGCCGATGATAAAAAGAAAATTCTTACACCGGAAAAGATTTATCACTTTACTGTATCTGGTAAAAATTTTATTTTATCTTTTCCTTTTAATCCAACGCATAAAACTAAAGCTTTTGGGCTAACTGTAGTTTCCAATACCAATGTTGAAAGTAAGCAACAAATATTTCATTGGAAAGAGTAATTCTCAATTTAGACCTGTGTTGATATAAAGATTATTTTTTCCCTTCCATCCAATTGCAGTATTGTAAGCTGCCTACACGAAATTTAAAGGGAACAGCTATAATCTTTTCCAACTGTAATTCTTTCTTACAAAAAAATCCAAAATTTTGTGTATAATAATCAGGCCGGATAATAGTTATGCTATTTGGAAAATGCTTATAAAAATCAGGCCTTATGGTGTTTAAAGGTAAAATATCGGGGTATAAAATACTGAAAGGTCCAATGCCTTTTCGATCGGATTTTAAGGAAGAAATAGATTTTTGCTGGCCAAAAACTCCGCTCCCCACAAAAATCGTGCAAAAAAATAAAAAAAATAGATTTTTATTCATTTTTAGAATAGTTTGTATGTAAATTTACGGATATTATAGCTTAGGTTTAAATAAACTAACATTAACATCATAGCCATAAAACTAACTTATTTTAAATCATATAGCATAAAAATAGAATGTCTTTAAGTCAGGGATTATATCAAAAGCAATTACAAAAATTATCACCACAGCAAATTCAATTGATGAAATTGTTGCAGGTGCCTACTGCTCAGCTGGAAGAACGGATAAAAGAAGAGTTGGAAGAAAATCCTGCTTTGGAACAAAGTGAAGAAGGCCAGGAAGACCCGTATGATGAAGCCAATGATGAATTTAAGGAAGATACTAAAGATGAATTTGAAGTGGAGGGCAGTGTAGACGAATATGATAATATTGATATCAGTGATTATGTACAGGATGGCTATGATGAAGTAGGTGATTATAAATTAAGAGATGAAAATTATCCGGAACTGGACGATGCCAAAGTAATCCCCCACCGGGTAGAAACCAGTTTTAACGAGGTAATGCTTGAGCAATTAGGGTTGTTAAATTTAGATGAGCACCGGCACCGTATCGCTGAGCAAATTGTAGGCAGCCTGGATGATGATGGCTATTTGCGCCGTGAAATTGCATCAATAGTAGATGACCTGGCATTCAGGCAAAATATTATTACGGATGAAAAGGAAATTACACAGCTCATTTCTTTAATACAACAATTTGAGCCCCCTGGAATTGGGGCCCGCAACCTGCAGGAATGCCTGTTGCTGCAATTGCATAGAAAAGAAGACGAAGGACAGCATATTAAATTAGCTATAACTATTTTAGAAAAATATTTTGATGAGTTTACTAAAAAACATTACGAAAAAATACAGCGTGGCCTCAGCCTTAATGATGAACAGCTTAAAGCTGTAATTAACCAGATCATAAAATTAAATCCCAAACCCGGCGGTAATGTAGGAGAAGTAAATAAGAATGAGAGTTATGTGATACCTGATTTTTTTATTGTTAATAATGCCGGAAAGCTTGAACTTTCGCTCAACAGCAAAAATGCTCCCGATTTACGTATCAGCGAAGGATACAGGGATATGCTGAAAGATTATGACCGGGGCACTAAAAAAGATAAGCGGCAAAAAGAAGCAGTACTTTTTATTAAACAAAAAATAGACGCTGCAAAATGGTTTATTGATGCAATAAAGCAGAGGCAAAATACATTGCTTAACAGCATGGAAGCTATAATGAACTACCAGTATGATTTTTTTATTACCGGTGATGAAACAGAGCTAAGGCCAATGATATTAAAAGATATTGCAGAAAAAACCAATTTGGATATTAGTACAATAAGCCGGGTAGCTAATAGCAAATTTGTACAAACTGAATTTGGTACTTACCGGTTAAAATTTTTCTTTAGCGAAAGCCTGCAAACAGAAAGCGGCGAAGAGGTAAGCACCCGTGAAGTAAAAAAAATATTGAACGATTTAATTGAGGGAGAAAGTAAAGTACATCCTTTGAGCGATGAACGGCTTACTGATTTATTGCAGGAAAAAGGCTATAATATAGCCCGGCGTACAGTTGCCAAATACAGGGAGCAACTGAATATTCCGGTAGCAAGGTTAAGAAAAGAATTGTAGGATTTTTAGTATAAATTAGATTGGGGGGCTGTCAGCTTAAGATCTGCGTTCTGCTTAAGATCCGGCTATTCATTACAACCTTCGCTACGCTGCGGTTTTCATTTCTATCCGGCATCCTTTCATCTGTTGATTATATATTAGGCTTTTACCGAAGCGGGTGATAGGAAGATGAATTTTTTTACTGGCTTTGTTGATAGGTAATTCAAGTATTTATTGTTGCCTTGTAAATGTGCCTGACTTAGTGTGTTGGGTCAGGTCGCTGTACGGAGGGTAGCTGCTTGTTTATATAAGTTGTCGAAACGGTCAATTTGTTTTGTCCAGCTAACAATGTCTGCATTTATCCAGTTAAGAATTTCTAAAATGTTGTTATGGTTTGTCGCCAATGCAGTAAGGTCGCTACAAATAGGTTCGTAATGAAAAATCCGATTTCTGAATTTACGAATGTGATTGAGTTTGTAAGAAATTTTATCCCTGCGTTTGTTTTGTGTGTCAAGCAAAGGAAAGGCATACATTAAAGGTTTCCAAAAATCTTTTGCATATTGTTTATTGAAAAGCGTAGTCCAAAAACCAAAGTTGAGTTCTGCTACTACTTTGTCTGCCATCATTGGGTTGTGCCCTGTGAGTATTTTTCTTTTAGCAACATTTACTTGGTCAAATAATTCAGGTTGTTTAAACTGTGAAAACCAGTCCGCAGATTTATAATGTATGGCAAATGAATTATGTATTGAATTTCTTAAAGCTATTTCCAGATTAGAAAGCAATGGATAAAGCGATTCTGAAATTTGAGTGTTAAGTCTGTAATATTCAATAGCTTTTTCCTTGTCTGTAGGAAATAGATTATAATAAGTGCTAAGCCTTTTTTGTGAAAGAAGCTTTTCTAAGTCGTTAATGTTCATCAAATTGCCTTTAAAAGAGTTATTGCAAATTTAGTTTAAAGACGTATATTTGCAATGCGATACCCGGTAAATCCTCTCTCCCGCATGGGATGATGAAACCGGGTTTTTGTTTTTCCTATTTCACACTAAGTCTCAAATAAAGTAAGTTATATTTTTTTAATTCTGCATCAATCCATTGATTAGATTCTTGTATTTGGGATTCTTTTGCTTTTAACTGACTTTCATAGATTGATAAGTTGTTTACCAGTGTATTTTTTGTCTGCTGGTAGATGTTTTCAATATCAAGATAGAATTTGTTAAGTGCCTTAATGAATTTATTTTTTAAGTCAATATGGAGTTTGTCAAACTTCTGTTTAATCCTATTTATTTCAGCTTCCTTTGTTTCAATTAGTTTGTCCTTATTTCTTTTAATCTCAATTTCTTTACTTTTAAATCTCGTATTTAAAGGTGCGATGGTTTGATTATGGCTACTTTCCATACTATTCCATTTTGCGGACACCTCGTATTTGAGTTTATTATACTTTTCAGTTGTATTTCGTATGATTTTATCATTTTCGGTCTCTTCGATTTTGATTCTCCAATAATGTAGCTTATTGGCTCTTTCTGAACCCATGCCAGGTATTTTAATTGTTTTGTTATATCTATCAAGCAGGTATCCGTCACTATCAACTTTACTAAAATCAGCGGCTGTAATAAAATTTAATTGTTTTAAAGCATTAATCACTGACGGCAAGTTTCCATGAAATATTTTAACGCATTCCCTTTCAAGATTGTAGTGAGTAAGTTTATTCGGAGAACTTACAAGCCTTTCAATTTCATTTCTTTTGTCAACTTCATAGTTGTGTATTGTGGCATTATATTCTGCTCGTTTCTTTTCAAAATCTTTAATCAAATCATCATAGAGTGAGGAGTGATGATTTGCTAAAACAATATCTTCTTTTTTAATGAGGGAATTAATCTGATTTTGTAACTCAGATATTTCTTTTGATTCCTCGCCATTTGCTTTTGTGGACAAATATTCTGCATCATTTAGAACTAATTGCAACGACTTTTTAAAAGAATCAATTTGGTTTTTTTCATTTGCCTTTATTTCTTCTTGTTTTTTTCAAATTCTGAAATAATGGTAGAAAAATCACTTTTAATAGCGGATTGCTTATTGATAAAACCAGTAATCCCTACCTCTATATCTGTGAGTTCATCAATTAAAACTTGTTTCTCCGATTTTTTAAAAACATTTACAACTCTATCAAAGAATGTAAGTGAATTTGACAGGTTATGAAATTTGACATCGGAATGTAAAATTTCAGTTTTGGTTTTTAGGATAAGAGAGGGTGTGTAAATATTAAACTGAAGTGCATTTTTGAATTTGGAACTATAATTTATATCTGTACCAATAAGTTCTGTTATTGAAGGTCTTTTAATGACCACCTTTTTAAAATCAAATGCTCTACACCAATCTTCTGCACTTGGTCTTAGCTGAGGTTTGTCGTGTCCATTATTAAAGCATTGAATAAAAAGAGATTTCACCTCGTTGTTTAACTTTAGAAAATCTGTATGTTGTGGATGGGCAGGTTCTAAGGAACTGCTTTTATTTCCGAAAAGAAATAATCCTTCTGCAATCATCTGCCCATCAGTATATTCTTCAACTGTTTTTTTATATTTAACAAATTGGAATGGATGGATTCCGCAAAGTATGTGGTAGAATAATATTGATAAGCTATATCTATCCCAATTTTGAGAGGCAGAAGTTTTCTTATAATCTAAGCCATTGTGAAATTCAGGAGGACTATATTCGGGAGTAATTACTAAGGCTGGGTATAATATTTTCCCATTTTCAATGACCTCAATATTGTCAATATCAATAATCGAAACAAGCCCATTTTTTTGTACTTTAAAATTGGAAGGCTTTATGTCTGCAATTGTGTAATTGCTATTCTTATGAACGATGTTTATTGCGATTGCTATGTTTGAACATAACCTTATTCTGTTTTCTATTCCGTTTTCATTTTCTAATCTAAACTTATCCCAATCTCTTGTATCATTTTTTCGCCACCATCTGTCGTTTAAAAACTGCTCTAAACCAATTCCATCTGCATAATTCATGGTGAACCCGACAAATCTTCCATTATCCAGCACAACATTTTTTATCCAAACGATAGATTCATGTTCGCCTTGATTAATCTTTTTTGAAATTAAATGCCTTATTTTATTTTCAGCCTCTTTCGTAAGGCGTTCTTTGTGGTATAGTTTAACAACTTGATTAGTGAAATGAGATGGTGAAAGAATCTTAAAAACATCACCAGAACCTCCGCTGCCGTAAGGCTCGGTATCAATTGTGATATTTGTTTTATCTTCTAAATGTAATACTCTTGGCATCGTTTCTTTTACTTAAGCCGATATTTTAACGGCTAAAATCATTGATTTATCATCACTTTCATTTTTTAAAGTGTCATTCCCATTTCTTAAAAAGGATTCCCAAATTGTATTTAGTTCAGAAGGTGTTTTCCCTGCCTTTATTAAATTTGGAATATTCGTATTTATATTTTCATGAAAGAAATCTTTGAAAGGTTTATTTAAGTCCTCAGGTATAGATGATTCTTCCTTTACTTTATAGCATTCAAATGAAGCATTTTCGCAACCATCCGTAAGAAGACAATATGCTTTAATCTTTTCATTGATAATTCTGCTTTCAATATATTTACTTGTTAACTTTTCATCATCCCAAATATTAGAAGTAATAAAAACCGTTTCATTGCTGTAACCTCCCTTGTAAGGTTTCATCATTGCTTTCCATTCATCTTTGTTGTTGCAATAACCAGCTCTGCCATCGCCAATGTGAGTAATGAGTATTTTTTCTTTTAATTGAATTGCAATTATTAATGTGCATGATAAAGATTTGAGCTCACAACCTTCTGCAATACTTACTCTTTCCAGTTCATTTCTAATTTCTTTTAAAGCCTTTACTGATACCTTGTTCCAATCCCTTGGTTTTATTTTTGCACTTGGTTTATGCCATTTTTTTTCTTCGATTAATTTAGAGAAATGAATGTTGGCAAAGAGAGTGGCTTTATTTGAGCCTATGTCGGATTTTTCACATGAGCCAGCACCATCACTTACTATACATACAGTGTAGTGTGTATGTTGAAAAACTTCGCAGAAATCCTGACAGGGTATATTTTCTTCTATATGCCCCTTTCCTTGAACAGAAGCATACAAATATTTCCAGTCTTTCATTAATTTATTGGGCTTTGTTCCATGAAATCACTACCAGCGATGTCGGAGATACTTGTACCACCGCTCAATTCATCAGTACTTCTACTTAACCATTTAAAAAAGCGAGAATAGTTTGAGCCTATTCCATATATTAATTCTTTTGGACAAAAGGTGGCAATTTTAGAGTAGTTATAGCCACTTGTTCCTAAAACATGTAGTGTATATTTCTTAGCAATCATGTCTGCCCTAATTATGGCTGACAATCCAATTACATCTTGGTCACTATCAGGTTCACCGTCAGTCATTATAAGTATCATAGGTCTAGAATACTGGGGGCTATGCTTTTTGTAGTATTCCTTTCTAAGTTCAACCTGCTTTATTGCTAGTTTGATTCCATCAACCAATTTGGTAGTCCCATTAGCCACTAATGAGGGCATTTTAAAATCATCAACTTTGGCTGGCTCTTGAATACATTTTACTTCACTGCCAAAGGTAATAATGCAAATTTCTAATTTTTCTGCTGCCTCATCATCCTGATTTATACTATTATAAAATTCTTTTAATGCACCATTTAATTCAAGTATGGGTGTTCCCTCCATTGAACTAGAAACATCTAATACAAGAACGCATAGACAAGGTTTTTGAAAATTTTTGGGGGAGGTTGCAGTCAGTTCGAGCATGGTCATTATTTTAATTGTTATTGTGTGTCTTTGGTTTCACTTTCTATAAGTTTGGGTACATCCTCATCATTGGTTTCAAGCAATTCAATTTCAGCAAGGAAAGCATCAGGCATTTTGTTTTTTACTGTAGCCTCTAGTTTTCTTATATTTTCTATTCGTCCTATTATGGTTTCACCTCTTTTTCTTCCATCTTTCAGTTTATTCATTGCTGCATCATAAGCATTGTCTGCATCCCTAATTCGCTTTTTAATTTCCAGCATATCGTTTGCAAAGCCAACGAACTTGTCATACAAACCTCCACATAGTTTAAATACCTTTTCAATATTCTCTACTCGTTGTTCTTTTTGCCATAGCAGTTTTACAACTTTTAGAGTAGCTACTAAAGTTGTTGGGGTTAAAATTATTATTTTTTTATTAAGAGCATAATTAAACATATCCGGATTTTCATTTAATACTAAAGTGTACGCATTTTCAATAGGCATAAAAAGTAGGACATAATCGGTAGTGTTGATGCCATTTATTTTTTGATATTCTTTGCTCGAAAGCCCGTCAATATGTGATTTTACACTTTCAATATGCCTCTTGAGATGAGTTGTTTTTTCAGCAATATCAGATGAATTGAAGTATTCTGCATAAGATTTTAAAGAAACTTTGGAATCAATAATCAGGCTTTTGTTTTCAGGCAGTTTAATAATATAATCAGGTTGCTTATTTGTTTCGTATTCATCGCTTTTGAAAACATCTTGCTTTGTATAATCAATGTGTCTTTCTAAACCTTCGTTTTCTATTATCATCTTCAATCTATCTTCTCCCCAATTTCCCTGAACTTTATTATCGCTTTTTAATGCTGATACCAATTTGTTTGCATCTTCACTTAACTGATTATTTAAGACGGCAAGATTTTTGATTTCAGATTTTAAGCTTGTAATATCCTCAATTTGTTTTTCTCTTGTTTCATTGATTTTATCTCCAAACTCTTTTATCCTATCTTTTAAAGGAGTAAGAATTGTGTCAAGTTCTGTTTTATTTGCAGTTTTGAAAGTATTACTTTTCGTTTCTAATACGGCATCTGCCTGTAAGGTAAATTGCTCCTTAAAGTAAATGTTAAGCTTATTCATTTCTTCTTTCAAAGTGTTCAATTTATCATTTAAAGCAGCTCGTTCTGCTTTTTCCTTTTCTAACTCTCTGGATAATTCTAATATTGCTTTTGCCTTCTCATTTATTTTATTTAATTTATCGCTAAGTGTGAGTTTTGACTCTTTCAATTCATCTGTCCTTGCTGTAAGGGTGGCATTAGATGTAGCTAATTCACTAACCACTTTGTTATAGTCAATTTTTAAACTATTGTTTTTTGTTTTAAACTCCCCTAAATCTTTTTTAAGGTTTGTGATTGTCGTTTTTGTACCATTTAATTCAGATTCCAATGAACCCAATTTTCCAGTAATTTCTGTAATTGTGCTATTATAGTTCTTGGATTCCAGTTCCTTTTCTACAATTCTTTTGGTTAAGCTGTCTGTCTTTTCTTTTTCAGCACTTAGGAGTGGTTGTATTTGTAATAATGAGTTATTTAATTCGTCAAATTTACTTTTTGAAACACTATTTGATTTTAAATAGAAATATAGCAATGCTAAGCAAACCAGAAAGGCAATGCTTAAAACAATTATAAATGTTGTATCGAACATGGTTAAATTTTCATGAGTTTTAAAATTAGGATTCTGTGTTAAGGTTTTAGATAATGTTAGGATTTTCTACTGCGGTAGAAGCGTCAGCTAAATTGTAGCTCTTTTGTAGATTTGGTTTTGGTGTGCCTGTAAATATGCTTCAATTTGTGTATTGGCAATTTTTAAAGTGTCATTTAGTATAGTTTGGAATTTGTGTAGAGTGTCGCCATAGGGGTTACCTACAACTCAAAAATAGGCGCAATATCCGTTTAAACAAAATATTTTTATAGCCATTAGTCGCTTCAGTAAAAGCCCCACTAAGATATGCCGATGCAGGGAGTGACACAACGATGCTGCCATAATTACTACAGCTGATAAATAAAAAAATAAAAGCGAAAGCTTTTATTACTTCCGCTTGATATATCAAAAATTTATACTTCCTACTTTTTCAAACGTTTTTTTTTTGAAATTGCCTGTCAAAAATAAAAGTGCCAAATGGCATTAATGAAGCTATAAAAGCACCTACCAGCCAAAGGAAACCTTTATTTAATTGTGCACCCAATTCAAACGCTAACCCTAAGTATAGAATAAATAATACTCCGTGCGCCCATCCAAAATATTTTACTGCTTCAGGCATGTTTGCATAATACTTTAATGGCATGGCTATTAATAATAATATTAAAAAAGAAATTCCTTCTGTAATTGCCACCGTTCTAAACAAGGATAAAACTTTTACTGCTCTATTATTCGTCATAAAAAATCTTTTAAAACCTATTTAAAGTTATTTTTTATAATGTATAATTTTTTATCATTATAAATAAAAAATTGGGCATTGGAAGTGTAGGAGGATTTAAAAAACCAATGTTTTGATAAAAATTGTTCAAAATAAGTTGTTAGTATGTTGGTATAAATTTTCTTGATTTTGTAAATTATTATGTCAAAAATTGATAGCAGACTGAGTACAATTGCTATGCCAAAGTATTTTTACTATAAAAAAAGAGTAAATATACTATAAGTAAAGCTCCCTTTTTATTTTAAAACTAAATTTTAATAATTAATCGTTTGCTCTTCCATGGCAGGTAACGCTCTCCACTCATATTGTTGATTACGTAGCTGGGGTTCAAAGCCTGCTTCTCTTATTGCCTGCTGTATAGTGGTACTTGTAAATCTGTGCGGGGCTCCTGCGGCACTAACTACATTTTCTTCTATCATAATACTTCCGAAATCGTTAGCTCCTGCCCTAAGGCACAATTGCGCTACCTGTTTGCCCACTGTAAGCCAGCTTGCTTGTATATTAATTATATTGGGTAGCATAATACGGCTTATTGCTATCATTCGTATATATTCTTCTGCTGTCGTTAAATTATGCACACCTCTTATTTTTGCCAGTAAGGTATCCACATCCTGGAAAGTCCATGGAATAAAAGCCAAAAAACCTTTTGCACTCTCAGGCTTACGGCTTTGTACTTCTCTTAGTTTAACAAGGTGCTCAAATCTTTCTTCCAAAGTTTCTACATGGCCAAACATCATGGTGGCGCTGGTAGTTATATTTAATTTATGTGCTTCATGCATTATATCCAGCCATTCCTGCGCACCACATTTACCTTTGCTTATTAGCCGCCTTACCCTATCGGTAAGAATTTCAGCCCCGGCTCCGGGAAGGCTGTCCATACCCGCAGCTTTTAATTCGGATAAAATTTCTTTATGAGTACGTTTTTCTAATTTAGTGATATGCGCTATTTCAGGAGGGCCAAGTGTATGTAATTTTATATCAGGATAAAGTTGTTTTAATTGCTTAAATAAATTTACATAAAAAAGCTAATCCTAATTCAGGATGATGACCGCCTTGTAAAAGCAACTGGTCGCCACCGTATTTAATGGTTTCTTCTATTTTCTTTTTATAGGTCTCAATATCAGTAATATAAGCTTCTGTGTGGCCGGGTATACGGTAAAAATTGCAAAACTTGCAATTAGCAATACATACATTGGTTGTATTAACATTTCTATCAATTTGCCAGGTAACTTTATTGTGTGGTACCTGTTTTTTTCTTAACTCATCTGCCACATACATTAACTCAGCTAATGGAGTATTTTCAAACAAAAATATACCTTCTTCTGCCGATAAAAACTCAAATTCCATTGCCTTTCTTAGCAGGTCATTCATAATCATGGTATAGCCATTTGTGTAATAAACTACAAAAGTACATGGATAAGGTTGTAAATTAGCATATCTGTGCTATGAGAAGTATTAAAATAATTATATTATCCTTGTTTGCATATAATGCATCTCCTGCGCAGGAAATCCTGGTTGAAACTCCCGCCAGGTTAATTACCAGGTTTCCTTTTAAACAATATAGCGGCGGTGTAATAATTATAAATGCCAGGATCGCTGATATACCCGATACATTAAATTTTATTTTAGATACAGGAAGCGGAGGCATATCCCTGGATTCATCAACTTGTAAGGAACTGAATCTTATTACAAAGCAAACCGATACAACAATTACAGGCATGGGTGTAACAAAAAAAGTTCCTTTTGTTTTTAACCAAACATTACACTTTCCACAATTATCAGTAGGCCGTTTGAATTTTCATGTAAATAATTACGCAGTATTAAGCAGTGTATACGGTGAAAAAATTGATGGTATTATTGGCTATAGTTTTCTTAGCAGGTACATCGTAAAAAATTAATTTTGACAGTACTTATATAGAAGTTTACACTCCGGGTAAAATAAAGTATCCTGACAAAGGCAGTATCCTGCGGCCTGTTTTTACAACGTTACCCATATTACGAGCTGATGTAAAAGACAAACGTAAAATCAATTATAATTTTTATTTTGATACAGGCGCTGGCTTATGTCTTTTAATGAGTGATGCTTTTGCAAAAGACAGCAGCATTATATTATCGCGGCGTAAGCCGGTAACCACACAGGCAGAAGGTATGGGTGGGCGACTTCAAATGCGGCTGACAGTAGTAAAAGAACTAAAAGTAGGGCCATACAAATTTAAAAACGTACCTACCTATTTATATAAAGATGAATATAATGTAACGGCTTACCCCCGTACAGGCGGCCTGATTGGGAATGATCTGCTGCGCAGGTTTAATTTAATTTTAAATTATCCTAAAAGAGAAATCCACCTTTTGCCCAATACGCATTATGCAGATATTTTTGATTATGCATATACCGGCATGGCCATATACTTTTTAGAAGACAAAATATGGATAGAAGATGTAATTGCCGGTTCTCCGGCTGATAAAGCAGGGTGTAAAATAGGTGATGAAGTGATTGGTGTTGGTAAAAATTTTTCTCATGATATCCAGCAATATAAAACATTACTTCAAACACTTAATGAACGTATAGAACTTATAGTTAAACGTAATGATCAGCTGCAATTATTAGTACTCAAACCTAAAAGTATTTTGTAAAACCATCTTAATACTGCTACGCAACGTACATTTGTACTATGATTAAGTTTGAAAAATTTACGTTATCTAACGGCCTTATAGTTTTGGTACATGAGGATAACAGTACGCCAATGGCTGTGGTAAATGTATTATATGATGTAGGCGCAAGAGACGAATATCCCGATAAAACAGGGTTTGCACATCTTTTTGAGCATTTAATGTTTGGAGGAAGTATTAATATTCCTGTATATGATGAACCTTTACAACTTGCCGGGGGAGAAAATAATGCCTATACTACCAGCGATTTAACCAATTATTACTGCCAGTTGCCGGCAGAAAATATTGAAACTGCGTTTTGGCTCGAAAGTGATCGTATGCTAAGTCTTGCCTTCAGTAAAAAGAGCCTGGAAACTCAACGTAAGGTAGTATGCGAAGAGTTTAAGGAGCATTATATTAATAAACCTTACGGCGATGTTTGGCATAAAATGAGGGCATTGGCATACACTACCCATCCATACCGGTGGATGACTATAGGCGCAGCATTAAGCCATGTAGAAAATGCAACACTGGAGGATGTAAAAGCCTTTTTTTATAAACATTATACACCGGCCAATGCCATTTTAGTAGTAGCAGGAAATATAACTACTGATAAGGTAAAAGAGTTGGCTCAAAAATGGTTTGGGCCTATACCCGCAGGAGAAAAATACAACCGTAATCTGCCAAAAGAGCCGCCACAAACTGAAGCACGCAGCCTGGAGGTAAAGGCAAACGTTCCACTGGATGCACTATATAAATGCTGGCATATTTACACCCGTACTGATATGAGGTATTACACGGCAGATCTTATTACAGAAATTTTAAGTGGTGGCGGTTCATCAAGATTGTACCAGGCCCTGGTTAAAGAAAAGCAATTGTTTAGTAATATCGAATGTTATCATATGGGGAGCACAGATACCGGCCTGTTAACCATTGAAGGAAAATTGGTAAAAGGTGTACATATGAAAGATGCAGAAGCAGCGCTTAATGAAGAAATAAAAAAAATACAGCAAAACGCTATTACGGAAAAAGAACTTGAAAAAGTAAAAAACAAAACGGAAAGCATGATGACTTTTGAAGACATGACCATTATGAACCGTGCCGCAAGTATTGCTATGTATGAATTATTGGGCGATGCCGATTTGATTAATAAGGAATTGGATAGGTATAGGGCTGTGACTATAGATGAAATCACTAAAGAGTGCAAGGTTATTTTTAACGATAACAATTGCAATACATTATACTATTATAGTGATAATAATTTGTAAATTTGGTAAAATGATTATTGTATGATAATTAATAAGAAACAGGCTGTTGACGCTATTAATGCTATGCCAAAAGATGAGTATGAGGTAGACGAAATTTTAGAGGAAATTATTATGCTGGAAAAAATTCAAAAAGGTCTTCAGGCAATAAATGAAGGAAAAATTTTATCTGAGGATGAGGTGGAAAAAGAAATTAAAAAATGGTAAATATTAAATATACCCAGCCGGCACTTTTTGATTTAAAAGCTATTTTTGATTACATAAGTCTTGATTCAAAATTAAGAGCTAGGCATTTTATTTTTGAATTAAAAGAAAGTATAAAAACCCTAAAAAATTATCCTGACTATGGAAGGGTAATCTATCCTTCTAAATTTAATAATATTCGTCAGCTTCTTTATAAATCTTACCGGATAATTTATCAATTTAATGAGCCTGTTATTTATATCCTTACTATTCATCATCAATCCAGATTGATAGAAAATATTCCTGTTTTAAAAGGATATGAAAAGTAATAATCATTGCTTTCTTACAAAAGAAGTATGCTTTCTGGTGAATTCAAAAAATTAAAATTCAATAAATAATTATAAATGCTAAACAGAACAATTCCTCCTCACATAAAAGATGCCATTGAGTTTAACTTACAGCTAAAACCTTACCAACATTTTAATTTAGATAATGGAGTGCCGGTGTACACTATTAATGCAGGTGCACAGGAAGTGGTGCAGGTTGAGCTTGTTTTTTATGCCGGCAACTGGTTTGATACCCAAAAGCAGGTTGCATCCATTACAAATGCTATGCTAAAAAACGGCACTAGTACCAAAACGGCTTTTCAAATTAATGAAGATTTTGAATATTACGGGGCTTACTGCACGAGGACGTGTAACAACGAAACAGCTACAGTAACCCTCTCGGGTTTAAGTAAATATTTACCTGTACTATTGCCTGTTGTAAAAGAAATAATTACAGATTCTGTTTTTCCGGAAGAGGAATTAAGCATATATAAGCAAAATGCCAAACAACGCCTTGCAGTGAGCTTAAAAAAATCGGATTTTGTTGCAGGCCGGCTTATAGATTCCTATGTATTTGGCAATGATCATCCATATGGAGCATACTCTACGATGGAAGATATTGACACTGTTACAACCAACCAGTTAAAAGAATTTTATAAAAAATATTACCTCCACGGGCAATGCATGATTTTTGTATCTGGCTATTTGCCTGATGACTTACAGCAATGCTTAAACGAAGTTTTCGGGGAATTAAAATTTTCAAAACCAGGTGCCCAGCCCACTCAGCCAATAGCCACAATTCCTGCGCATCCCGGCAAATACCGTCACCAGGTAGATGCCAATGGTGTGCAAGGTTCAATTCGCATAGCAAGGCCTTTTCCTAACAGGCACCACCCGGATTTTATGAAAGTAATGGTACTGAATAATGTTTTCGGAGGTTTTTTCGGCAGCAGGCTGATGAACAATATACGGGAAGATAAAGGATATACTTACGGCATATACAGTTATTTGCAGAACCGGATACAGCAAACATCGTGGCTGATAAGTACAGATGCCGGGAAAGATGTATGCGAAGCAGCTATTGAAGAAATATATAAGGAAATGCTTATTTTGCAAAAAGAGTTGATTCCTGAAGATGAATTACATATAGCACGCAATTATATGATAGGTACTATTTTGGGAGATCTGGACGGTCCTTTCCAAATAATGAGCCGGTGGAAAAATCTTATCCGGAATAATTGAGACGAACATTTTTTTTATCAATCCATACAAACTATAAAGAGCATTTCGGCAGAAGAATTGAAAGAACTGGCAAAAAAATATTTAAATCCCGAAGCATTTTATGAATTGGTTGTAATTTAGGCACCATGAATTTTATAATAAAAATATTAATTACCGCAATTAATGCATTTGTTTTAGCTTATATATTGCCAGGAGTAATTATCGATGATTATTTTACAGCTATTATTGTAGCGGTTGTCTTGTCAATTTTAAATGCATTGGTAAAGCCATTATTGATACTATTAACATTGCCCGCTACCGTGCTTACCTTAGGGTTGTTTTTATTTGTAATTAACGCCTGTATCATTTTAATCAGCGATCATTTTATAGGCGGGTTCCAGGTGAATGGATTTTGGTATGCCTTGCTGTTTAGCCTATTGCTTTCTTTTTTTAATTCATTTATACAAAAAAGAATTTTTTCCGAAGAAGAAAATAAATAAGAGTTTTATTATTTAATTCATCCAATTTGGCTTGCCCCTTTTAATGTATTTAACTTTTTCATCCTGGATAACGATTTCAATATTATATTCTTTATAGTATATCTCCCTATAGTTTATCATTTGTTTTATATCTTCTTCATAGCCTGTGCCTAAAATCTTTTCCATTTCCAAAACCGTCGTCCCATGCCCCACACCTTTAAATTTTAATGAATATTTTTTTCGTCTTGTTTTAAATAAAAAATGTTATCCATTGCTTTACTCCTTTCAACCAAATAATTTTTTAATAGAACATAATAATTATGCCAGAGGGATTGGCCATAACTGAATACAATATTTATTCTTGCCTTGTTTTTTGAAAATTCAGTAATTTTTACTGAAATATGATGGGAAGTATCTGCATAAAAAAAACGGTTACCCGGTTCAATTTTTTTTCTGTATTCTTTACTATTCAAATTAATATATTCATCTTTTAACTCATTCATTTTTTTATAAAAATCCGGCATTAATTTATTGGGTGATGATAAATAATCACAAAAAATATTTATAGCCTAGCTGGCGCTTAATTGCTCTTCCTTTACCAAACCAGAATCAATATAAATATGTTCTCCGATATTAACAGGTGTATACCATTTTTCCTGTGCAAAAATTGTTACGGGTAATAAAGTGCAACTTGTAAATATTATTACCACTACTGGTTTAAAAAATAACTTCATATCAATAATATTTATGGCTAAAACGAAAAGAACCGCCAATTGCATAATACAATATATACCATTTATATGTTAACAAACTCGAAAAAAATTTTGTTGTCAGCCTTTATACCGGATCAAACAGAGGCGGCGCTGTGCCCCGACAACGGCGGCGGACAACCCGTTCAACAATGTACTGCTATTTAACCTATATTAAAAGACAAAAATTATAAGTATTTTATTTATAAATTTTGGGTTTTGTGCTTTAATGTCTTTGCCTGCTAAACATTACCTTTGCCAGCAATTTAAGCTATCATTCCATGCTATACGATAAAAAAAATTTTTCCCATAAAGACCTGGTAGATATTTATAAAAAACTTCTGTTGCCCAGAATGATAGAAGAAAAAATGCTGGTATTACTGCGCCAGGGAAAAATATCAAAATGGTTTAGCGGTATTGGCCAGGAGGCCATATCCGTAGGTGCTACGCTGGCTTTACAGCCGGATGAATGGATGATGCCCTTACACCGGAATTTAGGAGTATTTACCAGCCGCAATATGCCTTTAAGTAAATTATTTATGCAATGGCAGGGAAATAAAGAAGGTTACAGCAAAGGCCGTGAAAGAAGCTTTCACTTTGGGAATAAAGAACACTGCATCTGTGGAATGATATCGCACCTGGGCCCGCAATTAGCTATTGCAGACGGAGTAGCCCTGGCTTATAAACTAAAAAAAGAAAAAAAGGTTTCCGTTGCATTTAGCGGTGACGGTGGCACCAGCGAAGGCGATTTTCACGAGGCATTAAACACAGCTGCTGTTTGGGGTCTCCCTGTAATATTTATTATAGAAAATAACGGCTATGGATTAAGCACACCGGTAAATGAGCAATATAAATGCGAAAGCCTGGTGGATAAAGCAAAAGGTTATGGGATGGAAGGTATAAAAATTGATGGCAATAATATTCTTACTGTTTTAGATACTATAAAAGGTGTAAGGGAATATTGTATTAATAATCAAAAACCTTACCTGGTAGAGTGTATGACATTTCGCATGCGTGGCCATGAAGAAGCCAGCGGAACAAAATATGTACCTGCAGAATTATTTGATGTATGGCAAAAGAAAGACCCTGTAAAAAACTTTGAAGAATATATAAAATTAACCGGGGTAATCAGTGAAGGCGATATTGAAAAAATTAAAAGTGACACAAAAGAATATATTGAATCGGAATTGCAAATTGCATACAATGCAAAACCGATGGTGGTGGATACTGATGAAGAAATAAAAGATGTGTATGCAAAAAGGGCCACCGATAACCGACCACCGACCATTGTTATTGATAATTCAAATCTAACAACGAGCAACGAACAACGGCCAACAAATGAAAAACGTTTCATCGATGGCATAAAAGAAGGGTTGCACCAATCTATGCAGCAGCATCCTACCCTTATTTTAATGGGCCAGGATATTGCAGAGTATGGCGGGGCTTTTAAAATTACCGAAGGTTTTGTAAACGAGTTTGGAAAAGAAAGAGTAAGAAATACACCTTTGTGCGAAAGCGCTATTGTAGGCACAGCGTTGGGCCTAAGCCTGGAAGGATATAAGAGTATGATGGAAATGCAGTTTGCCGATTTTGTAACGGTAGGCTTCAACCAAATTATTAACAACCTGGCCAAAATACATTACCGTTGGGGCCAGCATGCAGATGTGGTTATACGCATGCCTACAGGCGGCGGAGTAGGCGCAGGGCCGTTTCACAGCCAAAGCAACGAAGCATGGTTTATACATACGCCGGGGTTAAAAGTAGTATTTCCCTCTACCCCCATGGATGCAAAAGGATTATTAATTGCAGCCATCAACGATCCCAATCCTGTTTTATATTTTGAACATAAAGCGTTGTACCGGAGCGTTAGTGGCAATGTGCCTGCTGAATATTATGAAATAGAAATCGGCAAAGCAAAAAAAGTTCAGGACGGAACTGATATTTCTGTAATTACTTACGGGGCTGGTGTGCATTGGATATTGGATTATGCAAAAAATCACTCGGAAATTTCTATTTATATATTGGATTTGCGAACATTATTGCCATTAGATTATTCAGCCGTAAACACAGCCGTATTAGCTACCGGAAAGGTTTTAGTACTTCATGAAGATACCTTGCTGGGGGGTGTTGGAGGCGAAATAGCTGCATGGATTGCTGAAAACTGTTTTGATCGGTTAGACGCACCTGTTATGCGCTGTGCATCGCTTGATACACCTGTCCCCTTTTAATTTGGAACTGGAAAAAAACTTTATGGCATACAGCAGGTTAAATGAAATGGTGGATAAATTAATTAATTACTAGGGTTGATTTTTTCTTCTTTTTTATCCTGCTGCTTCAGTAAGCTCATTTTGTAATCATAAAATGCATTTAAAACATATTGGTTAAATTCCAGTTCATCAGCATTAGCTACAAACTCATAACTGGGTCGGTATTTTTTTAGAAAATCATCCAGCACCTCAGGGTTTAAATTAGTAATGCGTCTTACGGTATTCTTACTAAACCTATAGCTTACATATTTTTCCTGCTCTTGTATTTCCAGCCTTTTTTGAAAAGATTTTATCTGCTTATTTCTTTTAAACCTAAACATATTAATCAGTTCATTAATATCCATTCCTGCAGTGCCACCTGGTCCAATGCTGGTTTTAATACCTGGTTTGCTGAAATTAAAAATATCTGAATAAGTTACCCGGTTCTCCAATGAATCCTGCCGATAAGATTTTGAATAAACAGTTACTTTTTGTAAAGTGGTGTATTTGGCTTTATAATTTACCCATAATGAGATATCAAACTGTGCCGGGTTAACTATCTTACTCACCGCAAATTTCTGTGTGGGTTTATTCAAATAAATAAATTGAATGGAGTCTTCATCATTTACTTGTAAAAGATATCGGCCTAAACTGTCAGTAGTGGTAAATAAGCCGGAAGTGCTTAACACTTTTACAGCTGGGATTAAATTAACCATAGAGGAATCGGACACGGTACCATTAATATACTGCTGGCCAAAGGTACACTTGCCTGCGATTAAAACAATAAATAAAAGTATTTTATGGTAAAAATGCAATCAGATAAATTTATTAGAAGTATAATATTACATCACTAAATTTTACTATAGATGATAAGTGTTTAGTTTTAACGCTATTTTAAAGTTTGCTTTTAATAATAATTTCTTTAATTATTAATGGGTAATGCAAATGCTCTAATATCTGTATTTTTTTTGCCAGCGTTTCGCAAGTGTCATTTTCTTCAACACTACATTTGGCTTGTAAAATAATATCACCATTATCATAATGTTCATCCACATAATGTATAGTAATGCCGCTTTCTTTCTCTTTAGCAGCAATTACAGCTTGGGTACATGAATTCCATACATTCCTTTGCCGCCATATTTTGGTAATAATGCCGGGTGAAGATTAATTATTTTTTTAGGATAAGCTTTAATTAGTGGCGCCGGTACTTTCCATAAAAAACCTGCTAAAACGATAAAGTCAATATTATGTTTTTTTAATTTTTCCAGATAAGCATCACCATTAAAAAACCTTTCTTTTTCGATTATTAAAGTAGGGATATTGTGAGTAGCTGCAATTTGCAAAACTCCGGCTCCGGGCTTGTTACAAACTATTAAGGCCACTTTAAATTTTTTTGCAACAACCTCCCTATTATGCTTTGTATTCCCCTCTCCTGTAGGAGAGGGGCTAGGGGTGAGGATTTTTTCTGCATTACTTCCGGCACCCGAAGCAAAAATGGCAATATTGATGATTTCTTCACCACTTATTTTTTTTTCGGTTTTTTTTGTACTTAACCTGGCAACAATTTTTGATAAATACTTTTTAAAAAAAGATAATTGGCCAAACGGGATACTTATTAATAAAACTGATAATGGCCATAAAATTGTTATTACTAAGATATAAAGTACCAGCCATGCAATTTTATTATCAATACTAAAAAGTGTTAATACCTTACGTCCTGCCCACCCACATAGGCTTCCTCCAACAGCAAAAGTGCACAATATTAATATTAATTGCAGGCCATTGACTTTCCATTTTTCTTGAAGTTTTCGTAGCACACCGCAAAATTCAATAAAAATTTGAATTAAAATATTAATTTTTTTGGTTTACAAAAGTATGACAAACAGGGGCATAGGCATATTCAATTCTTTGCAATTGCATGCTGGACAAGGAAAAAAAAAATAAAAAAATGTTGATATTATGTCAATATCCTGCCTTATTTTTGCACCCGAGTCAGGATATTTTTCCACATTAGCCCCGATTATACAGTATGAGTCGTATTAGAATAATTTTTAACAAATTTTTTTCCGGTTTTATTTTTATAGTACTCGTTACTTTTTCATCTAATGTTATCGCTGCAGATGGCGAAGCATTATTTAAAACAAATTGTGCTTCCTGCCATAAACCAGATAAGGATTTTAGCGGCCCGGCTCTGAAAGGGTGGAGCGAAAGGGCACCCAGTAAAGATTGGGTATATAAATGGATAGCTAATCCTGCCAACATGATAGCTACAGACGCATATGCAAAAACATTATTTGAAAAGTGGAAGCCTAGTATAATGACAGCTTTTCCACAGCTTAAAAAAGATGAAATTGATGCCATATTAAAATATGTAGATGATTATACGCCACCCACAATTGGTCCTCAGGCAAATGGTCAACCGCAAGGGTCAGATGATAACTCTCTTCTTTTTGGTATCCTTACCATAATTTTAGCACTGATCGCATTTATATTAATACAGGTAAACAGTAATCTCCGCAAATTATCAGACGATAAAGAAGGGGTTATACGTGGAGAGCCCATACCATTTTATCGTAATAAATCCTATTTGATGATAGGTATATTAACACTTTTTGCTGTGGGCGGTTACTTTACCATCGACGGTGCCATTGGGTTAGGCCGTCAAAAAAATTACCAGCCAGAGCAGCCCATTTATTATTCCCATAAAGTGCATGCAGGCATTAACCAAATCAGTTGTTTGTATTGCCATGGCGGTGCACAGGATAGTAAGCATGCCAATATACCTTCAGTTAATGTTTGTATGAATTGCCACATGGCTATTGATAAATATGAAGGCGAACCTATTGTAAAAGAAGATGGGAAATCGGTAAATGGCACGGCAGAAATACAAAAATTATATGCTTATGCAGGATGGAACCCGGTAGCAAAAGCTTATAATCCTGATAATAATGCCGATGGTATACCTGATGGGGCTTCACCTATTCCATGGGTAAGGGTTCACAATTTACCTGATCATGTATATTTTAACCATAGCCAGCATATAAAAGTAGGTAAGCAGCAATGTCAGACCTGCCATGGCAACATCCAGGAAATGCCGGAAGTATACCAGTTTACTGATTTAAGCATGGGCTGGTGTATTAACTGCCATCGAGAAAGCAAGGTTGATTTTTATAACCACGAAACAGGAGAAGGTAATAAATTTTATAGCATTTATGACAAATTTCATAAAGACCTTAAGTCAGGTAAAATGGATAGCGTAACAGTAGGGCATATTGGCGGAATTGAATGTCAAAAATGTCATTATTAAAATAATTTAGTAAATATGCAAATATGCAATTGTGCCAATAAAAAGTACTATCGCATTAAAATTTGCAAATTTGCACATCAGCACATTAGCATATGAAAAGAAAATATTGGCAAAATTTTGGTGAATTAAATGGTACCGAAGCATTTGAGGAATCAACAAAAAATGAATTTCAGGAAGATTTGTTGCCCCTGGCCGATTTGGATGATAAAGGTTTGTTGGATGCCAAAACACCCCGCAGGGATTTTTTAAAATATCTTGGCTTTAGCACTGCTGCTGCTGCAATAGCTGCAAGCTGTGAAATGCCTGTACGCAAATCTGTTCCTTTTTTACAAAAACCCGATGATCTTATTCCTGGTATTGCCAATTACTACGCATCTACTTATGTAAATGGTGGTGATGCTATTTCTATTATAGTAAAGCAAAGAGATGGCAGGCCGATAAAAATTGAAGGCAATGAAATGTCTTCTATTACAAAAGGCGGAACAAATGCACAGGCACAAGCTTCCGTACTGGATTTATACGATACTACACGTTTGCGCTATCCTATGCAAAAAGATGGCAAGCAGTTTAAAGAAGTGACCAGCTTTGATTCTTTTGATAAAATAATAGCCGGCCAAATGGCAAGTATTGGCAGTAAACCTGTTGTGCTGCTAACTTCTACCATACACTCTCCTACCACTTTACAAATAATCGCTGAATTTTTAGCAAAATATCCCAACAGCCGCCATGTTCAATATGATGCAGTAAGTTATAGTGGAATGTTATTGGCTAATGAGGCTTGTTACGGAAAAAAAGCTATTCCATCTTACCATTTTGACAATGCTAAAGTGATTGTTAGCTTAGATGCCGATTTCCTAGGAACCTGGTTAAGTCCGGTGGAGTTTAGCAAGCAATATGGTGTCAATAGAAAAGTTAAAGGGGCAAAAGCCGATTTAAACCGTCATTTTCATTTTGAAGGCGCAATGAGCTTAACCGGTAGTAATGCCGATGACCGTTATTTACATAAGCCTTCCGAAACAGGGGTCATAGCTTTGGCTTTATTGGCTAAGCTTGGCGGAACTGCATCAGCCCCGGCCATTGCTGATGCAAAATTGGTTAAAGGTATAGATGCCGCTGCCGCTGCATTAAATGCCAATAAAGGCGCAGGACTGGTTGTAAGCGGAAGCAATGATGTAAATGTACAAATAATAGTAAATGCTATTAATGAAATGATTGGTGCCAATGGCAAAACGATAAACTGGGGTTCAACTTCTAACTATCGTAAAGGAATAGACGCTGATATGGTAAAACTGGTAAATGATATGAATACCGGTGATGTAGGTGCTTTGTTATTATATGATGTAAATCCTATATATTCTTATACCGATAGTAAAAAGTTTGCAGAGGGATTAAATAAAACTATCAGCATTTCTTTCAATCCTACAATGGATGAAACAACAGAGTTGTGTAAGTATTCCATTCCTTCCCATCACTGGCTAGAAAGCTGGGGAGATGCAGAGCCAAAAAGTGGCTATATCAGTATGATACAGCCTGCAATCAATCCTCTATTTAAAACAAGGGCTTTTCAAACCTCTTTATTAAAATGGAGTGGAAATACAATAGCAGATTACGAAGTATACTTTAAAAATTATTGGACTACTAAATTGGGCAGTGAAGATGCTTATAATATTGCATTACAAAATGGTGTGGTAGAACCTGCTACTCCACTGATATCAGAAGGGGCATTTACCAACGCTGCACTTACCGAAGCCGCTACAAAAGTAGCAACTACAAAAAGCGGCGCTGTAGAAGTAGTATTGTATCAAAAGGTATCTATGGGAGATGGCAGGCATGCTAATAATCCATGGCTGCAGGAATTACCAGATCCCATATCAAAAGTAACCTGGGATAATTATGTGATGATGTCGCCGGCTATGGCAAAAACAGTATTTAATATTGATATACTAAATAACAGTGGGCAGGCAGATGATTATGAAGTGCACCCGGAAAAACCCGTAGTTAAGGTAACTGCAAATGGCAGGTCAATTGAATTGCCTGTAATGATAATACCCGGTAATCACCCTAATGTTATTGCAATAGCAGTAGGTTATGGCCGTCAAAGCAATGACGCTGGAAAAACATTGGAGTACATAGGAAGATCTGCTTATGAAGCAGGTAAAAATGCCTACCCGTTAGTAAATTTTAATGGTACAACTTTTCAGTATGCTACTGAAGTAAAGATAGAAAAAGTAGGTAAAACCTATCCATTGGCGCAAACACAGGTACATGCATTTACAGAAGACCGTCCGATTATATACGAAACCAGCCAGGCAAAATTTAATGCAAACCCGGCAGCAGTTTTAGGAGAAGTAAATGCAGAATTAAAAACTTTACTGGCGCCTGGCGCAAAAGATTATGTGAAAGACGGTACCATGTACCCATATCATGAAAAGCCGGGCATTAAATGGGGAATGAGCATTGATTTAAATACTTGTACCGGTTGTAGTGCCTGCGTAGTAGCATGCATAGCAGAAAATAATGTAAGCGTAGTAGGAAAAAAAGAAGTTGCCAGGTACCATGATATGCATTGGTTGCGTATAGACAGGTATTTTACTGGAAATATGGAAAATCCTGATGTGGTATTTCAGCCGATGCTGTGCCAGCATTGCGATAATGCCCCATGTGAAAATGTATGCCCGGTAGCCGCTACCAATCATAGCAGCGAAGGGTTAAACCAGATGGCTTATAACAGGTGTATTGGTACAAGGTATTGCGCAAATAACTGCCCGTATAAAGTACGCCGCTTTAACTGGATGGATTATACGGGTGCAGACAGTTTTCCTAATAATCAGGAGCCATTACGTGGTGCAGAATTCAATGAAGTGATTTTTCAAATGAATGATGATTTAACCAGAATGGTGCTAAACCCTGATGTAACCGTACGTTCGAGAGGTGTGATGGAGAAGTGTAGTTTTTGTGTGCAGCGTTTGCAGGAAGGCAAGCTTGAAGCGAAAAAGCAGCAAGACCCGGGTTTGGTAAGAAATTTACGAACAGCCTGTTCGCAAGCCTGTCCTACCAACGCTATAATGTTTGGTAATGTAAATGATAAAGAGAGTGAAGTATATAAGATAAGAAATGTAGAGCAGGTGAACCGTAATTTTTATGTGTTAGACCAGTTGCACACCCTACCTAATGTTAATTACCTGGCTAAAGTGAGAAATACAGACAGGCAGGTAGGCCACCAGGAGCATCATGGTGAAGTGCATGAGGAGAAAGAGCACAGTTAAGTTGATAGTTGAAAATGAGGATGCAAGTTATGTTTAATTAGCCGCAGAGCGGCGATATGTTAGTAGCAATAAATGGTGGCAAATAAATTGTCAGCTCCGTAGGAGCGATATGTTAATAACAAAATGCAATTAAGATGAATTTGGTATACAGTACAAGTGAGTGATCCGCCTGAGGCGGACAGGCTACAACGATGATACCATGAAATACAAATGCCGATAACATAATTATTACGGCGTAACCGGATAAACAAACAGGATTATAAGCTTAAAGCTGAAAAATATATGTCATTATTAAAGTACGAATCGCAACAAAGGGAGCCGTTGGTAGATGGCGACAAAGACTATCACCAGGTAACTGAAGATATTATACGCCCCATTGAGATGAAGCCAAGCAAGCTTTGGTACATTGGTTTTTATATCAGCGTAGGCTTATTGTTATTTGGGGTATACAGCATATACCGTGAGGTTACGTATGGTACCGGCGAATGGAACTTAAATAAAACTATTGGATGGGGTTGGGATATCACCAACTTTGTGTGGTGGGTAGGTATCGGGCATGCCGGTACATTGATTTCGGCTATCTTATTATTATTCAGGCAAGGCTGGAGGACGGGCGTAAACCGTGCCGCAGAGGCCATGACGATTTTTGCCGTAATGTGTGCCGGCCAGTTTCCTATATGGCATATGGGTCGGGTATGGATGGCATTTTTTGTAATGCCTTATCCAAATAGCCGGGGCCCGGTATGGGTTAACTTTAATTCTCCGCTATTATGGGATGTATTTGCAATATCTACATATTTTACGGTATCCTTATTATTCTGGTACTCAGGCCTTCTACCGGATTTTGCAACAGTAAGGGACAGGGCTAAAACTAAATTGCGTAAATTATTATATGGCATGGCAGCCTTTGGCTGGACAGGTAGTACTAAACATTGGCAACGACACGAGTCTTTATCTTTAGTATTAGCCGGTTTAAGCACCCCGCTGGTATTATCGGTACATACTATTGTATCTTTTGACTTTGCCACTTCCGTAATCCCGGGATGGCACACAACTATTTTTCCGCCTTACTTCGTGGCCGGTGCGGTATTTAGTGGTTTTGCGATGGTACAAACGCTAATGATTGTAGTCCGTAAGGTATTAAACCTACAGGATTATATTACATTGGGGCACATTGAAGCGATGAATAAAGTGATTGTATTAACAGGTAGCATTGTAGGCTGTGCTTATTTAACAGAATTATTTATTGCATGGTATGGACAAAATCCTTATGAATGGTATGCCTTTAGCGAAAACCGGGCAAACTTATTTAGTCCTTATGGCTGGAGTTACTGGTTGATGATGTTTTGTAACGTAGTATCGCCACAATTATTTTGGAGTCGAAAATTAAGAAGAAACATTACTGTTACTTTCTTTATGAGCATCATTGTAAATATCGGTATGTGGTTTGAACGTTTTGTAATTATAGTAACCTCTTTATACAGGGATTTTTTACCATCAAGCTGGAGTACTTACTATAGCCCTACTATTTGGGAAATCGGGTTTTACTTGGGTACATTTGGCCTGTTTTTTACCTGTTTCTTCTTATTTGCCAAATATTTCCCGGTAATTGCCGTGGCGGAAATTAAATCTATATTAAAAACGAGCAGTGAAAATTATAAACGTAAGATGACGGATATAGAAAAGGCAGATGCTGAGAAATTTTATTTAGATGAAGTAGGGCATTCACATTAATAAATTAATAATTACTAATTAATAATTACAATGGCTGGAGGAATTAAAAAATTTGTAGTAGGGTGTTTTGATGATGAGGCAGTATTGTTTCCTGCGGTGAAAAATGTTCGCCGTGCTGGTTATAAAATACATGACGTATATACCCCATTCCCGGTGCATGGTTTAGATCATGCCATGGGCTTACGGGAAACCAGCTTGCATACAGCGGGATTTATTTATGCCATAACCGGAACAACCACTGCACTTACTTTTATGAGCTGGGTATTTACTAAAGACTGGCCGATGGATATCGGTGGTAAGCCTCATTTTGCATTGCCGGCATGGATACCGATTACCTTTGAATTAACTGTATTATTTTCTGCCGTAGGCATGGTACTTACATTTTGTTATCTGTGCCAGTTAGCCCCGTTTGTAAAAAAGCATCATTTTCATCCCCGTGCTACAGACGATTTATTTGTAATGGCTATTGAATGTACCGATAAAACCAATGATACAGAAGTGCAGGAGTTTTTACAAAATGCCGGGGCTAAAGAAATAAATGTGCAGCATGCTGAATCTGGATGGTGGATAGGCAGATATGATAAAGAACAAAAATTGTACAGGGACGAACGGGGATACTAATTTGATAATTGTTTAATGATAATTGATAAATGAAACGAACTATATATTTTCCAGCAATTTTATTTATAGCAATTATTATAATTGTTAGCAGTTGCAGTAATAAAAATCCGGGAAGGGATTATATGCCTGATATGCGTTATAGCAGGGCATATGAAACTAATGCTGTGCTCGACTCATCAGTTTTTATTAGTACAATTACTGATCGTGCTGCTATCGGGCACAAAATCTTTTATAACAGCAAGCCGGTTAATGGCACAGTAAGAAGAGGTGAATTATTTGCCTATACTTTACCTAATGACAGCAATGGCTATAAAATGAGTGCCGGTGTAAAAAATCCTTTAGGCCCGTTAAATCATACAGATAGCATAGAAGCTGCAAGGTTGTTTAATATTAATTGTGCTATATGTCATGGGGCAACTGGTGTTGCCAATGGTCCTTTATCAGGAAAAATTGGTGCTATCGCCAACCTTACTTTGCCTCTTTATGTTACAATGGCGGATGGTACCATGTTTCATTCAATGACATATGGTAAAAATACTATGGGAAGCTATGCAGCACAGCTGGATAGAAAACAACGTTGGATGATAGTACAATATATAAGGACATTACAACCAAAGGATAGCACTGCAACTGCTGCTGTGCCGGTAGCGGTTAATACCGTACCAGATAGCATAAAAACTAAATAAAAGGTATTAAATAAAATAAAGAATAGATGAACCAACCATTTAAATTACCGGGGAGTTATAAAATGTGGACATATGGCCTTATTGGTGCCGGTATAATAGCGGTGTTGTATGGATTAATTGTGTTCCACCCTTTTGAACATGCCGGGCATGGTCATGGAGGTAATACCAATAGCACACGCTTTTGGGCAGTTTTGCTCCAAAACAGCGTATACTGGTTATTGGTAGTTAACGCAGCTATGTTTTTTATTTGTGTTACTACTATGGCTATGGGTGGCTGGCAGGTGGCTTTACGCAGGGTGCCTGAAGCTATATCCAGTGTGGTGCCTATTTTAGGTATAATAACCTTTGCCATATTAATGGCAATTGTTTGGGGCGGAAGAACAGATATTTATCACTGGCTGGATAAAGAAGCTGTAGCTAATGATCATATTTTAAACGGGAAAAAAGGGTTTTTAAACCCGGTTTTATATACTGTTTGGTCTGCTGTGACTATTTTATTATGGTGGCTGCTGGGTAAAAAAATGCGTTCACTCAGTTTAAAAACTGATAAAGCCGGCTCGATGGATTATGAAACCGGTAAGAAGTGGATTTTTAAAAATACAGTCTGGGCATCTTTATTTACCGTATTTTTTGCATTAACAGTTGCTTCCACCGTGCCATGGCTGTGGATAATGAGCATCGACCCTCATTGGTACAGCACTATGTTTAGCTGGTATACTTTCGCCAGTACATTTGTAGCAGGAATGTCATTAATTGCCATATTTATTATTTTCTTAAAAAACAGGGGGCAGTTAGAGTATGTAACTGAGGAGCATTTGCATGATTTAGGTAAATTTATGTTTGCCTTCTCTATTTTTTGGACATATTTATGGTTTTCCCAATATATGTTGATCTGGTACAGTAACCAGCCTGAAGAAACAAAATATTTTATAGAAAGGATAGGAACAGCGGAAAAAGCAGGTCCATACAAAGGAATATTTTTCTTTAATCTTATTGTAAATTTTCTTTGCCCTATATTAATATTGATGAAAAAAGGCACGAAAAGAAGCTGGACGATGATCACTTTTGTGGCAGTGCTTATCATATTTGGCCATTGGATAGATTTTTACCAAATGGTAATGCCGGGCACAATGAGAGACCATGCAGAAATGATGCCGTTTGAATTTGGTGTGGCAGCTTTATTTATTGGCTTAATTATGTGGGGCGTAGGCAGGTATTTTACAAAACATTCATTATTGGCAAAAAATCATCCTTTCCTGAAAGAAAGTATGATACATCATACATAAATGTCTGACGGTCTCCGTTTGACAATAGTTTTAAAGCATACTATTTACAGTAATAATTTTATAATAATGAAGGCGATTTTATTGATAGCGATAGTAGTGATAATATTCATAGTTATTTTTCAGATTGCGAAAGCAAGTGAATATGTCAGTATACTGAAAGGAGAAGAAAATTCCAGGAAGCAAAACAACAAGATCAATGCATTCCTGATGGTGGTGTTTTTAATTCTTGGATTATTAGGCGCCTGGTGGTGTAATGAATTATATTATGGTAAAACTTTATTTCCACAAGGTTCAGCTTCCGTAGAAGGCGAGAAAATTGATCTGATGCTTTATATTACTATTGGAGTAACGGGCGTGGTTTTTTTGATTACACAAATATTATTATTCTGGTTTTCCTATAAATACCAGGAAAATGATAAAAGAAAGGCCTACTTCTTTCCTCATGATAATAGATTAGAGTTATTATGGACTACGGTACCGGCTATTTTTTTAACCGTATTAGTAGTATTTGGGCTGAAATACTGGTTTAAAATGACAGGAGATGCTCCAAAAGATGCTGTAGTAGTAGAGGTAACAGGGCACCAGTTTGCATGGGAATTCCGCTATCCGGGTGCAGATAAAGTGTTAGGAAAAAAGAATTACAAATTATATAACCAACCTGCGGGTAATCTTTTAGGGGTAGATTTTACTGATCCTGCCAGCCTTGATGATATTCATGTAGGAACTACAATGCACATACCTGTTAACAGGCCTTGCAAAATGGTAATTAATGCACAGGATGTTATACATGACGTGGGTTTACCACACTTCAGGATGAAAATGGATGCTGTACCGGGTATACCAACCACCCAATGGTTTACACCAAAGTATACAACGGAAGAAATGAGGGTAAGAACAGGAAATCCGAACTTTGTATACGAAATCAGTTGCGACCAAATGTGTGGGGCTAGCCATTTTTCTATGCGGGCAATTATTGTTGTAGATACAGAGGAAGGATATCAAAAATGGCTGGCAGAACAAAAGCCACAATACTTTGCATTATTTCCTGATAAAGCACCAAAAGAAACTGTACCAGACAGCACCAAAACAGTCGCTTTATCAACATCAAAATAAAAAATTGGTTTATACCGGATAAAATATATTTATGAGTAGCGAAGCAATATCACACGGAACACAAGCACATGCAATGCATGATGATCATCATGACCATCATCATCACGAAACATTTATTACTAAATACGTTTTTAGCCAGGATCATAAAATGATTGCCAAACAATTCCTGGTTACAGGGATAATATGGGCTATTATCGGGGGTTTATTTTCTGTAATTTTCAGGTTGCAGTTGGGATATCCGGAATCTACCTTTCCATGGCTGGAAGATTTTTTAGGACATTGGGCACAAGGGGGTAAATTAAAACCAGAATTTTACTATGCCCTGGTTACTATGCATGGTACCATCCTGGTGTTTTTTGTATTAACAGCGGGTTTGAGCGGTACTTTTGCCAATTTCTTAATCCCATTGCAGATTGGTGCAAGGGATATGGCATCTCCTTTATTAAATATGTTAAGCTATTGGTTCTTTTTTATAGCTTCTATCATTATGTTCGCTTCTCTATTTGTACAAACGGGACCAGCCAGCGGCGGGTGGACTATTTATCCGCCATTAAGCGCCCTGGGTGAAGCAAGCAGCGGTAGTAAAATTGGTATGGATTTATGGCTGGTAAGTATGGCCATGTTTATTGTATCCTCATTATTAGGAGGCTTAAATTATATCACTACCATTTTAAATATGCGTACCAAAGGTATGAGCATGACGAGAATGCCATTAACCATGTGGGGATTGTTTTTTACCGCTGTTTTAGGAGTTTTATCTTTCCCTGTATTATTATCAGGTGCAATATTATTGTTATTTGACAGAAATTTGGGAACAAGCTTTTATTTAAGTGATATAGTAGTGGCAGGAAAAATTTTACCAAATGAAGGAGGCAGCGCCATTTTATTCCAGCATTTATTTTGGTTTCTTGGCCACCCGGAAGTGTACATTATATTATTACCTGCCATGAGTATGGCATCTGAAATATTATCAGTAAACAGCCGTAAGCCGATATTTGGATATATGGCGATGGTAGGTTCAATATTTGCCATTACAATCCTGGCATTTTTGGTATGGGCACATCATATGTTTGTAACAGGGTTAAATCCTTTCCTTGGGTCTTTCTTTGTATTGCTTACTTTATTAATTGCCGTACCATCGGCCATTAAAGTATTTAACTGGCTCACTACGTTATGGCGTGGAAATATAAGGTTTACACCAGGTATGATGTTTGCCATTGGCTTTGTAAGCTTATTTATCAGCGGTGGTTTAACAGGTATTTTCTTAGGTAATTCATCATTGGATATTCATTTGCATGATACTTATTTTGTTGTTGCCCATTTTCATATTGTAATGGGCGTGGCTTCATTTTTTGGAATGTTTGCAGGTGTTTATCATTGGTTTCCTAAAATGTTTGGCCGGTATTTAAACAATACACTGGCTTATATTCATTTTTGGGTAACTATAATTGGTGCTTACCTTATTTTCTGGCCTATGCATTATGAAGGTTTTGCAGGTATGCCCCGTCGGTATTATGATTATTCCAACTGGGAATCTTTTAAAATGTTTGGCGGGTTAAATGAGTTTATCAGTTTTGTAGCCATGATAGTTTTTGCTGTTCAATTACTATTTGTATTCAATTTCTTTTATAGCATTTTTAAAGGAAGAAAAGTAAAATCACAAAATCCATGGGGCAGCAATACATTAGAATGGACTACACCGATTAATCCGGGTCATGGAAACTGGCCGGGAGAGATACCGGAAGTTCACCGCTGGCCTTATGATTATAGTAAAGATGGTAAAGATTTTATACCGCAGGATGTGCCAGTAGGAGAAGATGAAAGTAAGCATTAATCAGGTATTAGGTATTGAAGAAAAGAGTTAAAGATAAATATAATAGCGGTCGAGCTTATCTAAAATAGATGACTTAAGAATGAATTAAATAATTAAAGTCCTTTTATTGATAATGAAAGGAGTATTATGAAAGAAGACAATACTACCATATCCAATTCCGCATCATTTGGATTGGCAAGCAAAGTGAAGGATTATTTTAAGTTGATGAAATTCACTTTAAGCTTTTTAGTAGTATTTAGTACAGTGATAAGTTTTTTAATTGCGCCTAACGAGCAGTATTATACAAGGCCAAAAATAATATCAGTTCTTTTACTTTTTGTAGGAGGTTTATTAATAACAGGATCTGCCAATACCATTAACCAGGTTTTAGAAAAAAACACTGATGCAATGATGAAACGAACTGCCGGCCGGCCGGTAGCCAGTGGAAGGATGAGTGCGGAAGAAGCAACCGTGTTTGCCATCATCACAGGAGCATTAGGTGTTTTTATTATGTGGTATTGGTTTAATATGCAAAGTGCGCTGATAGGGTTATTCGGTCTTTTTTTATATGGGTTTATTTATACCCCGTTAAAAAAAGTGAATTCTATTGCGGTATTGGTTGGAGCATTGCCTGGAGCATTACCTTGCCTTATCGGGTGGGTAGCAGCTACGGACAGCTTTGATACAGGAGGTTGGATTTTGTTTGGGATACAATTTTTATGGCAGTTTCCACACTTTTGGGCAATAGCCTGGGTAGCGCATAAAGATTATAGTGCAGCAGGATTTAAGTTACTGCCAAGTGATAAAGGGCCAACTAAATTTACAGCTATACAAACTATTATGTACAGCGTAATGATGATCCCGATAGGTATTTTGCCACATTTTTACCAGATAACCGGTATAATAAGTATGTGGATTGTAACATTTTGTAACCTTTGGATGGTGTATTGCAGTATAATTTTGTATATGAAAATGGATATTCCCAGTGCAAGAAAAGTAATGTTTAGCTCTTATTTTTATTTAATGATTGTGTTTTTAAGTTTATATGCGGATAGGATAAGGTAAGGGTTGTAACCGCAGAGGCACAGAGACGCTAAGGAAATTTTCTATCTCTGCGGCTTTGCGTCTCTGCGGTGAAAAATATGCTTAGATAAAGATCAATAGAAATGTGTTGTACAAGTGCGACGCCAATAATGTTGAACAAAGAGATAAAGCTGGTTACAAAATAAATTATACAAACGAAGTTTGTATTTTAAAGAATTTTTTAAATATTTAGAATGAATGCCGTGGCGATAGAGCAAAAAAAAAGGATTCATCCACATAAATTTACTTTGTGGATTGCTATGGGAAGCATTGTAATGATGTTTGCAGGGCTTACCAGTGCGTATATTGTAAAGAAAAATCAGGCAAACTGGGTAACTTTTGAACTGCCTCAATTGTTTTGGTACAGTACCGGGGCTATACTATTAAGCAGCATTACAATGTTTATAGCAGTAAAACTTTTTAAACAAAGAAATACTTTAAAGTATAGAAGTTTGCTGTCGGCGACTTTGCTGTTGGGCATTATTTTTATCGCTTTGCAAACAGTGGGTTTTATGCAATTATGGGAGAGAGGTGTTACCTTACAATCAACCGTATCGGTTTCTTTTTTATATGTAATTGTAGGGTTGCATGCTTTGCATGTTATTGGAGGTGTGATTGCCTTACTGGTAATGTTTGCAAAAACATTCAGCAGAAAAAACCGGAACTACAGCAGCGTTCCTGTAGAGGTAATGGCTGCTTACTGGCATTTTGTAGATATACTTTGGGTGTATCTTTTGATTTTTTTATTGATGATAAAATAAAACGTGAGAAGTGAAATGATAAGCGTGAAATGTTTCACTTCTCCCGTTTCACTTTTCACAGAAAAATTTAAGATAATAGAATTAACTATTTATGGCAACAACAACGATACAGGCAGAAACTAAATGGTGGAACGGGGGCAGAAGCCCGTTTAATGCCAGCTACGGCAAAGTAATGATGTGGTACTTTTTAATGAGCGATGCTTTTACCTTTGGTGCGTTTTTGATTAGTTATGGCACTATTCGCTTTAGTGTGAATAACTGGGCTGACCCTAACCATGTTTTTAATGCATTTCCTTTTGCCGGGCATGCTAATTTGCCGCTGGCTTTTGTGAGTTTAATGACTTTTATTTTGATCTTCAGTTCGGTAACAATGGTTTTGGCAGTGCACGAAGGGCATCATATGAATAAAAAAGGAGTAGAAAAGTATATGTTGCTTACTATAATTGGAGGAATTGCATTTTTGGGTTGTCAGGCATGGGAATGGACGCATTTAATTGCAGGCCATCATGATGTTTTGGTAAATGGTCAAATAGAACATTGGGGTACAACAGTTACTAAAAATCCCTGGGGTTCCGAGGTAATGCACAATGGTACAATGGTAGCTACACCGGGGCCAATTGCTTTTGGCGGATACTTTTTTGGTATTACAGGTTTTCATGGCTTCCATGTATTGAGTGGTGTGGTAATTAATATTGTAATGTATATTAAAACCAAGCTGGGCCATTTTGACCAGCGTGGACATTATGAAATGATAGAAAAAGCAGGTTTATACTGGCATTTTGTAGATCTGGTATGGGTGTTTGTATTCTTGTGTTTTTATTTGATATAATTTGATAGATACAATTTTATTACACTAATTTTTACGAATTACACGAATGCTAAATAGTATAATATAAGCACCGCTTATGTTTGGTTCATAACAACTATAAAAATTTGTAACACATTGAATTTCAATAATAAAAATTTTTAGTGGTATAGAAGATTTTTTAATTAGTGTAATTCGTAAAAATTAGTGTAATAATAAAAAGAAATTTGTAACTAATTAATATTTTGAAATTATGAGTGAACATGTTGTATCTCCTGAAGTAACTTTTGCACCGGCACATACATCGGGTACTAAAAGAATATGGAAAACATTCTGGTTATTATCTTTTATTACAATTATTGAATTGGTAATCGGAATAGTTATTTATAATATTCATAAAGGCGAGCATCCTAACCATACTTTGGTATTAGCTTTTAAAGGCGCAGTGTGTATATTAACATTGGCCAAAGCTTATTACATCGTGGCTGTTTTTATGCATTTAGGCGATGAAATAAGAAATATGATTATCACGATAGTAGTGCCGCTGGCATTATTTATCTGGTTCATCATTGCATTTTTGTGGGATGGAAATAGCTGGAGGAATTTGAGAAATACAGATGCAGGCAGCAGGCCGACACAAGAACAGGCAGCACCGGCTACGAAAAAATCCGGCGAAAAGGAATAGCAAAGCGGTATTATTAATGGGAGCAACATATAGTACACATTTTGAAACGCTGAAACTAAATACCAGTAAAGGTTTTAAAAATTTAAATGCGTACTAAATGACGACCACATTAATATATAAGATAATATTTTTAAATAAATATGTATAACCATCGCAATAAAGCGGTGGTTTTTTTAAATAGTATCAACGGCCAAACTCCCTTCACCTTTGTAGAAATGATAGGGATGAGGTAAAATGTATAAGAAACAATGAATAAAAAAGCATTTTTAGCTTTATTGCTGGCTATAGCAATGCCTTTGGCCGGGTATTATATTGTAAAATATTTTAGCAGGGGATGCGGTGCATATGCCTCCCAAATATTTTGCACCGGATAGCATTGTGGTAGTTGAAAAAACGGCAAACAGTTTACCGATACTATATGGCATAAAGTAAAAAACATTCATTTTACCAATCAGCTGGGTAAAAAAGTTTCACTCGATGATGTAAAAGGAAAAGTTTTGGTGATAGATTTTTTCTTTACCCGTTGCCCGTCTATATGTCCACGCCTTACCATAAATATGAAGAAGCTGCAGGATTCATTTGTAAAAAATGACAGCATTGTACAATTCATTTCCATTAGTGTAGACCCTGTGCATGATTCAGTGCCAAACCTGCGAAAATTTGCCGATAAGTTTAATATAAATCATGATACCTGGTGGCTGGTTACCGGTGATAAAAAAGAAATTTATGAGTTTGCCATGCAGGAATTAAAAGCCAGTATTGCTGATGCAAATGTGGATACTGCATTTATTCATACCGAAAATTTTTTTTTACTGGATAGCAACAGGATAGTACGGGGGTGGTATAATGGTTTTGATACCTTAAAGCAAGCACAGTTAGCAAGAAATATTCCGCTACTGATGTTAGAAAAAGATAAAAAACGCCCCAGTATTTTCAGGGAGTTTATTCCTGTATTGCCGGTAATTTTTATTGGTCTAGGGATCATATTTCTTGTAATGGGTATATTAAGCTGGAATAGAAAAAAAATATCTTAAAATGGAAAGAATGTTAAAACCGGCTTTAGCCAAAAATGATAAAAAGGCAAGTGTTATAATTTATACTTTGTCAATAATAGTTTTTTTAACAGTAGTTGTACTTAGCAGGGTATCGCTTAAAATAAATATAGGTTTTGATGTGCATATTTTTGCTGTGATCAACGCCATCATTAACTCTTTGGTAGCGGTATTTTTGCTTTTAGGATTAATGGCAGCAAAACAGAAAAAATTTATTTTGCATAAAAAAATAATGCTCACAGCAATTATATTGTCGGTATTATTTTTACTTTCTTATATTGCTCATCACCTGCTTGCAGGCGATACTAAATTTGGTGATATTAACCATGACGGGATTTTAAGTATTGATGAAAAACTACAGGCTGGTAATATACGGTTTGTATACCTGATAGTATTGCTTACGCACATACCTTTGGCAGCAATTATTTTACCTTTTATATTATTTACAGCATACCGGGCATTAATCGGTGAATATGATAAGCATAAAAAAACTGTAAGGTTTACATGGCCAATATGGTTTTATGTGGCCATTAGCGGGGTAATAGTATATTGGATGATAAATCCTTATTATAATTAATTATATGAATAAAGTGCCTGTTTCAACCTTCCAGGAATTAAGTATTTTGCATAAAGCTTTATTATTAGGGCAGCTGTTATTTATCGGGATAGTTTTTGGCTTAATATATGCCAAACTGCTGGTGCCGGTAATGGCATCACAAGATAAATTTTTGCAGGTAATTGTTGTAGTGATCTCCGGTGCATTATTGTTTATCTCCGGTAAATTCTTTAAGAAAAAAATACAGGGAATTAAAAATTCAAACTACACCAATAATGAAAAAGCGGCAAAATATAAAAGTGCTTGTATCATGCAATGGGTATTGGTAGAGATAATAAGTTTAATAGCTGGTATGGCATTCTTTTTAACAGGAAATTTTTCTTTTTTAGCCCTGGCGGGGTTTGTAGTTATTTTAATGATATTATACAGCCCTACTGTATTTAAAATGGCAGTGCATACACAATTGACAGAACAGGAAATAAAAGAAGTGTAATTATCAGGCTTTCTGAATTACAATTTTTACAGGGCTTAAATATGTAATTAATACATTGATAACATCACCAATTTTAACGGTAACAGCTTCATCCTTTAATACCGGTAATTTTGCCTGTATAGTTTCATCATATATGTTCACATAAATGCCATGGGGCGTAATATTATACACTATTGCAGGCACAATAGCTTTTGTATTAAACCATTGCAAAGCTTTATAGTAAGCCGGTATAAATTTGGGATTAAATAGGGCAGCTTTTATTTTATCTTTTTTTTCTAAATTATCCAGTTTAAAATATATAGATTCATTTAGATCATTTGCTGAAGGAGGGATCTGCCAGGGGGATATCTGTAATGGAAAAAAAATATAACTGTCAATTTCTTTTATAAAATATTCATCATCTGCCACTTTCAAATATCCTAAAAATTTATTTTCAACCAAAGCTTTATTAATTAATACATCCAATGTATTATTGTATAAAAACTGGATGTTATCTGCAATCAACTTATCTCCCCTGTCTGATTTTCTTATAATAAAATTAACCGTATCCCCTATGTTAAATTTATGGATGGATTTAATAAGTTTTTTATCTTTTAATAACTGCTGGTGATTTTCGTGAATGCTGCCGGTAATATCTTTTATTTTATCTTTTTGGGTATACTCAATAGTGGCATATTTTTTTTTCGTGTTGGATAAAAGTAATTTTACCTGTTAGTATTGTTTCACTCATAATAAGTATGTTAATCTATGCTGCTATAATCCCAGCTCTTTTGCAGGATCCCAAAAGTAAGTTTTAAAATTTTCAATAGTATCATTTTTTACAATAAGGCCGTCTTTTTTCAATAGTTCTTCCATAAGTGTAGGCGTATTAAAATGGTGCTTGCCGGTTAACATTCCATTGCGGTTAACTACCCTTTGTGCAGGTACTTTAGGTTTGGCGGTATGTGCAGCATTCATGGCCCATCCAACCATCCGTGCCGAAAGCTTAGTGCCCAGGTAAGCAGCAATAGCGCCATACGAAGTGACTTTACCTTTTGGTATTTTGCGAACTACCTCATATACATCATTAAAAAAACTATATTCTTTTATTTTTGCCTTTGGCAAAATATTCTCTTTGGCAATTTTTTTTGCCGGTTCAGGGTTGATTTTATTATTTTTCTTTTTCATTGCTCGTAGATAATAAATTACTTTTTTTAGGCTCAGGTACATTTATGTAATTAAAAGGGCAATGCCTGCACCCATTGCCACAACAATAACCTCTGTGTATGTGATATTTTTCTGTAAGTACGATATAACCCGTTTCTGTATAATAAAAATCTTCGCCTTCAACCAGCTTTTTCTTCATTATTTATTATTTGTTGCAATTGAGTATCAATATTTATTAAGTTATAGGGCAAAGTAAAGCGTAAATAAAAAATGGCATTACTTTGGGCAATATCCAGCTTTTCGTAGTGTGTTTTTATTTTTAACTCTTCACTAATATTGCTGCCCGAAAATACATTTTCATTTTCTTCAATAAGTTGCAGGTTATATAAACTGATTACTTTTTTGGTAAAATTAAATAGTACAGGTGAATCGGTTTTCAGATGTATACTTCCGCTGGGTGCTAAAATCTGTGCATAAAGTCGTAAAAACCGGGGATGTGTTAAGCGCTTTTTAGCTTTCGATAACCTTAATTGTGGGTCGGGAAAAGTTATCCAGATATCACTTACTTCATTCGCAGAAAAATAATCCGGTATCTTTTCAATTTGTGTCCTGAGAAATGCAGCATTGGTAAGATTTTCTGTAAGGCATTTTTTTGCACCGATAAACATCCTGTTGCCTTTAATATCCACGCCAATATAATTTTTATGCGGAAAAAGCCCGGCAAGCCCTACAGTATATTCCCCTCTTCCACAAGCAAGCTCCAATACAACCGGGTTATTATTTTTAAAAAAATCTTTCCATTTACCTTTCATATTTGCAGGATACTCTAATACATTATCAAAAGTCTTGATTGCTGCAAAGCGTTCTAATTTTTTTTGTGCCATCTTAAAGCAAAGATAATTAATGAAAACCCACTTTTATAAGCGGCTACAGTATAAGCAGATGCCGGTGAATTAATAATCGATAGTAATTTTAAATTATTTTCTACTGTAGAATGGATACAAATAACGTAAAAATACTTTTTTACTACTGTTATTTTACTTATAAAATAGTATATTCCGTTAATCAAATGAGTCGTTTGGTAAAGCCGATTATATGCTTTATTAAGTAGGTAATAAATAAAAAAATATTCATATTAAATTTATAGTATTAAATATTGAAAGCTTTTATAAACCTTAATTTAATAACCTTGAACAAACCTTTTTATACCATCAAAAAGCCAGTGGCTGCACAAGGTAAAGAATGGGTATCAGGCTACCAACTCGCTTCAAAAATAATTAGCCTCTATCATATGTTCAGGCGTATTGCTTATCATTCAATTGACTTTATAGTGCCATTTAAACAAATAGTTGCTTATAATTATAATACAATGCATTCCTCTTTTCAGTATTCATATCAGCAAATTAATTACACAACAAGATTTTACACCAACAAAGATTAAAGCAGTTTTACTGCCCACAAATACATTGAAAGTTTTCGTGGGCAGTAAAAATTCCTTCTTGGGAATTTCTTAATAACCGACCCGGTGTTTTCCAGCAAAAAAACGAAATTTTATAATGGTTCCTCATTGCAGGAATAAGCACAAATCCTTTGTATAAAATAAATATACGAGTGAAATGTAAAAGTTATTAGTCGCAAGTTTTAATAATTTTTCGGCAAAAATCCCACTTATTTATAATAATATGTTAATTGAAAACCATCATTCGTAAACTCTAAACGGTGTTTGGTAGATTTTTTTCATAAAATGCTTTTTCTAAGGTATTCTTGCCAAAATATTTTATTTAAAACGAACACTATGAAACTAAAAATTTTTTTTACTTGTATCCGCATTTGCTTTATTATTATTACTCCCAGCCACAGGTTGTAAAAAAACCTACCTGAACAGGCCAGCACTTCTCCAAATAATTCAGAAAATGAAAAACCCGACCTGGACTTCCCACATTTATTTTTTAGCTATGAAAGTACACCTGTAGAAAACGGCGGCAACTTGGCTGTTACAGATGTTTTTAATAGTAATACTAATTTTAACTTATCTACTTTTGCCAATCCAAGGCCAATATTTTATAGCTATGTTAAGAGCACAAATGAAATATGGGGCATCCGCAATGTTACTGTAAATAGTAAGAAAAAATTATTAACCAAATTTTCACTGGCTGATAAAACATATACTGATGTGGATATTTTCCCTTTTAGTAATTCTTCCAGGCAAATAATTAAAGTAGATGAAACTAATAAATATATTTATTTTTTAGAGGGCACGTCCGGTTATAAAGGCTTCAACAAGGTAATGCGTTGCAATTTTAATGGCGGAGATATGAAGGTTATGTATGAAGATAACAAAAATGATATTGCAAGCGCTATGATGGGTATAGGCAATAAAATATATTATCATAGTGTAACATATGCCGCGTTAATGGAATTAGACCTTGTTACAAAAAAATCCAAAGTAATGGTTATTAACTTTTATCCTACAAGCGGATTGAAATTTACTGGATTTAAAGAAATAGTAAAAAATAATATTGCATATTGGCAGCCTCAGTATACCACCAAGTATATTAGCGCAAGAGCTTTGAACTCATATGATATCGATTTTTCAACAAACACTGTGTTTTGGCTACAAAACCCAACAGGATTGATTAAAAAACTCCTGGTGAAGATGCGTCGGCAAAATATAATAAATTAACCCCTGTTTTAATGACAGCAGGCTTAAATGGCGTTAATAATAATACTGCATACGGCTCAGATTTTTCTACAATTTTACCGCTACCTAAAGATAGATATAGTGCAAAAATGGTTATTAATGCAAGTTTGAAAATAAACCGCTCTACTAAAAAATTATACCTGGCATTAGAAGAAGTTGAAAATAGCGGAGTGATGCCGGGTACATTTAGTGGTGATTTTGAAAATGAAGTCAGCCAGTTTAGAAGATTTAAAATTGTACAAACAGATTATAAAGGCAAGCAGCCTGTATCATTACTTACATCACAGAATAAATATTATAATTACCCTTTGTATTGGCAAACTTATCCGCAAAACCCGCCTGTTAAATGGGAAAGTACACTTAGTGCCATATTTTATGGGTCGTTTAACAGCTTTATATTTACAAATTTAAATGAACCAATGAAATAGCACTGTTTTGCTAGGAGAATAGAAACTAAAATAATGTGAAAAATCTTATAAAATAAATACAAAAGCGGTTTTTGCTATAATGGGTAAAAGAATAAAAAATTCCTATACGTATACGACTCACAGCAATAGTACCTTTGGAAAAATTGGCTTAGATAAAATAAACCCACCGGATAATAAAAATCTGGTGGGTTTAATACTAGCTTCTTAACTTTGGAACATGTCTACCTACCATAATATTTTACAAAATAAATTTAAAGAAGAATACCAGAAACTAAACCCTCAGCAACGTAAAGCTGTAGATACCATAGAAGGGCCAGTAATGGTAATTGCAGGGCCTGGAACAGGCAAAACACAAATATTAGCAGCCCGTATCGGCAAAATATTACTGGATACTGATGTGCTTCCTGAAAATATTTTATGCCTTACCTATACCGATGCCGGCGCTATTGCCATGCGTAAACGCCTGCAGCAATTTATCGGTGCAGATGCTTATAAAGTAAATATTTACACCTTCCATGCATTTTGTAATGATGTAATCCAGGATAATTTATTCCTGTTTGAAAAAAAATTCCCTGGATGCAATTTCAGAGTTGGAAGCTATAGAATTATCCAAAGAGTTGATTGATGCTTTTCCAAAAAACCATCCTTTAAAAAGATACCGTGGTGATGTATATTTTGAAATCAATAACCTGCGCAACTTATTCTCTTCTATGAAACGGGAAGGATGGACAGCAGATTTTATCCACCAAAAAATTGAGGAATACATAGCTCATTTGCCCACCCGGGATGAATACATTGCAAAAAGAGCTACCGGCGCATTTAAAAAGGGCGATGTGCGCATTGATAAAATAGAAGAAGAAAAAGAAAAAATGGAAAGGTTACGGGCAGCTGTACACGAATTTGAAAATTACCAGGATTTAATGCGTAAAAAAAACCGCTACGATTTTGATGATATGATCAACTGGGTAATATGTGTGTTTGAAGAGAATAAAAATATCCTGGCCAACTATCAGGAAAAATTCCAGTACATTCTTGTAGATGAATACCAGGATACCAGCAATACACAAAATAAGTTGGTGCAGCTGCTAATTAACTATTGGGAAAAACCCAACGTATTTGTAGCAGGCGATGATGACCAGAGTGTGTACCGTTTCCAGGGGGCTAATATCGAAAATATGCTGCAATTTGCCAATGCTTATGCAAAAGACCTTAACACAGTAGTGTTAACCAATAATTACCGCAGCACACAGCCTATATTAGATGTTTCTAAAACAGTGATCGATAAAAATGAAGAAAGGCTGGTAAAAAAAATTGATGGCTTAAGCAAAGATTTATTATCAGCTAACCCACTCCGACAATTTACGCATCACCCTTTGGTGCATGAGTATCAAACTATAAAAGAAGAAATGGCCGGTATTACTATTTTAATAAATAATTTATTGCAGCAGGATATCCCGGCCTCAAAAATTGCAGTGATTTATAAAGAAAATAAATATGGGGAAGAGCTGGCAAAATATCTGCGGCTTAAAAATATTCCTGTATACAGCAAGCGCAGCATTAATATTTTAGAAATTCCGTTTATAAAAAAAATTATCCAGCTACTCCGGTATCTTAATGCCGAGCATGACATACCCTATGGAGGCGATGAAATGCTGTTTGAAATAATGCATTATGATTTTTATAAGATTCCGCCCATCGAAATTGCCAAACTTACCGTGGAAGTAAACAGTAAAAAATTCAACGGAGAGCATGTTTCTATCCGTAAATTATTGTCGGATAAAGCCAATGCCCCGGCACAAAACTTATTTGACACCGGTATACACCAGGGATTAAAAAACCTTAGCATAATAATTGAAAATTTAATTGCCGCAGTGCCTAACCTTACTTTACAGCAGTTATTTGCAGAGGTCATCCGCAATGCAGGAATACTGCCTTACATTATGCAAAGCGATGATAAAATAGCGGTGCTGGAATTGCTTACCGCCCTATTTGATTTTATAAAAGAAGAAACGGCACGCAACCCGTTACTGCATTTAAAGGGGCTTGTAGGCATTATTGAATTAATGCAAAAAGAAGCATTGCCTTTGCCTATGGTACAGGTTTGCGGCAGCGAAAAAGGAGTAAATCTTTTAACAGCCCATGGATCCAAAGGCCTGGAGTTTGAATATGTTTTTTTTGCAGGTATAAATGCTACATCCTGGGAGAAAAAAAGAAAACCAAGCGGGGGGTATAAATTTCCCGATACTATATTTTCATCACAACCAAAATTCAGCGAAGAGGAAGAATTGAGGCGCTTGTTTTATGTAGCACTCACCCGTGCAGAAAAGCATTTATATATTTCTTATGCAAAATTTAAAAACGATGGTAAAGAAATAGAACCCTCTATGTTTATTGCTGAAATTTTACAGCAACACCGTTTGCCTGTAGAAAAAATTGACACTGCAGCAACTCATCTGGCAGAATTTGAGCTATTGCAATATGCCGAGCAAGCTCCCGAAATTGAAAAAGTGAAGAAGATTTTATTACACCTTTGCTAGATAAATTTGTGATGAATGTTACAGCTTTAAACAACTACATCAATTGCCCGCTGGAATTTTATTATAAAAATCTTATCCGCATACCGAGTGGTAAAAATGAAGCTACGGAATTTGGCAGCGCCGTGCATTATGCTTTAGAAAAACTATTCAGAAAAATGCAGGATAGTAAGATGGATAAATTTCCTCCAAAAGATGAAATGGTTGCAGATTTTAAATGGTACATGCACCGGCACCGGGAAAATTTTACAAAAGAATCTTTTGAAAGGAGAATAGAATATGGCGATGAAATATTACGCAATTATTATGATAAATATATTCATACCTGGAATACTATTGTAACTATAGAACGAAACATCCGTGGCGTTATGGTAAATAATGTGCCGCTCAAAGGAAAGCTGGATAAGCTCGAATTTAACGGTAAGGAAGTAAATGTGGTAGATTATAAAAGCGGTGATTATGATAAAGCTGTTGCCAAAATGAAAGCTCCCGGCCCTGCCGACCCTAACGGCGGAAGCTATTGGCGACAGGCGGTATTTTATAAATTATTGCTGGACAATTACCAGCAAAAAGACTGGAAAGTAGTAAGTACGGAATTTGATTTTATAGAGCCGGATAAGAAAAAAGAATACCGGAAAGAAAAGATTACTATTACCCCTCAGGATATAGAAACAGTAAAGCAGCAGCTTACAACAGTATGGACTAAAATCCAGGCCCGTGATTTTTATATCGGTTGCGGCAAGCCGGAATGTCACTGGTGCAATTTTGTTAAAGATAATAAACTGGCAGTAGCATTGCACCAGTTAAAGGAAGGGGATGAAGAAGTTGGGTAAGTTACAATTACAGGTTAGAACACATAAAACTCTCATTGCCCTTTGCAATAATGTGTGTATTTTACACTATAAATTTTGCATAATGAAAAAATATCTACTTCTCTATCTATTCATAATTTTTTCAACTATTAGCAATGCACAGCGCCTGCTTACCTGGACACCTGAATTTCCAAAAGATAATGACCAATTGGTAATAACCATAGATTGCTCTAAAGGCAACCAGGGATTATTCAATTTTGAGGGTGGAAATTCAAATAATGTATATGTTCATGCAGGCTTACATACAAATCTAAGTAATGGGCCAAATGATTGGAAATACAGTAAGTTTACCTGGGGTACTGCTGACCCGGCTGCAAAAGCTGTTCCGTTGGGCAACAACAAATATCAATATACCATCAATAATATACGCACACTTTTTGGCGTTGCTCCTGGTGAAATCATTAAAAAGGTAAATATTATTTTTAGAAGCGCTGACGGGAATCTTAAGCAAACCAATTCAGACAACAGTGATATGTATATTCCTGTTTATGGTGCAGATGAATTTGCCGTACGATTAAACCTGCCTGTTTTCGAACCCCGTTTTATACCTTGGGTAGAACCTGTAAATGCCACTATTGGCGATCATATAGATATTGAAGGCGTGGCATCAGCCAATGCCAACCTTACTTTAAAGTTAAATGGAAATATCATTAATAATGCCGCCAATGGAAATATCATTACTGCAAATCCTGAAATTGTTGCCAATTGTAATCAGAAAGTAGTGCTGGAAGGTAATAACGGGCAGGTAACACAAAAAGATTCATTTAGTTTTTTTGTTTCACCGGCTACCATAATTGCCCCGCTTCCGGCAGGAGTGCAAGATGGGATAAATTATGCTGCTAATAACACTGAAGTAACCTTAGTGCTTTTTGCTCCTGGTAAAAATAATGTACTGGTGATTGGTGATTTTTCTGACTGGGCAGTGCAATGTCAAAATCAAATGAAACGAACACCGGATAATAACCGCTATCACATTACACTTACAGGATTAACACCGGGCACTATTTATAAGTTTCAATACGTGGTTGACGGATCAATAAAAACTACCGATCCTTACACAGAATTAATTTTAGATCCTAATAATGATCAGTACATCAACCCTGCAACTTTTCCTGGTTTACCGGTTTACCCGGCCAATCAAACTACAGGAATTGTCGGTACATTTCAAACAGCCGCTCCTGCTTATACGTGGACTGCAAATAATTATACCAGACCTGATAAAAAGAACTTAATTATTTATGAATTGTTGGTAAGGGATTTTTTAACTGATGCCAATTGGCAAACGTTGGCAGACACCCTGGATTATATAAAAAAATTGGGCGTCAATGCTATAGAAGTAATGCCTTTTAATGAATTTGAAGGCAATAACAGCTGGGGGTATAATCCTGATTTCTTTTTTGCCCCTGATAAAGCTTATGGCACCAAAAACAACCTTAAAAAATTTATAGACGAAGCACATAAGAGAGGGATAGCCGTAATTATGGATGCTGTATTAAACCATGCTACAGGTTTAAGCCCATTGGCCCAATTATATTGGGATGGTAATAATAATGCACCCGCTGCCAATAGTCCTTATTTTAATGTTACAGCCAAGCATCCCTTTAATGTATTTAATGATTTTAATCATGAATCGGAAGCTACCAAATATCATACAGCCAGGTATATCCGTCATTGGCTTACAGAATACCGGCTGGATGGTTTCAGGTGGGATTTGTCTAAAGGGTTTACACAAAAGGAATGTGGCGATGTAAATTGCTGGAATAATTTTGATGCCAACCGCATAGCAACCTGGCAACGGTACTATGACTCCAGCCAGGTGGTTTCGGCTGGGTCGTATAATATATTAGAGCATTTGGGAAATGATGATGAAGAAGCTGAGCTGGCAAGCCGTGGCATGTTGCTTTGGGGTAAAATGACCGACCAGTTTAATCAAAATACAATGGGATATCCGGATAATTCCTCTATCAGCAGGGCATATTATAAAAACCGTGCAGGGTGGGCACAGCCCCACCTGGTTACCTATGCCGAAAGCCATGATGAAGAAAGGATAATATATAAAAATACCAGGTTTGGCAATACAGCCAATCCAGACCATAACGTAAAAGACATAGCCACAGCGCTAAAAAGAACCGAGGCTATGTACCCTTTTTTATTGCTCATCCCCGGGCCGAAGATGATATGGCAATTCGGAGAGCTGGGATATGATGCTTCTATATTTCAATGCCCTAATGAAACCGTACCTGAGCCATACGGCAATGACGAGTGTAAATTAGACCCCAAGCCTGTACGCTGGAATTATTTACAACAGGCATCACGTAAACGGATATACGATGTTGTATCATCTTTAAACCGGTTAAGATCTTTAAAACCAAATGTATTTTTATCAGGGATAGTAACCGGTAATTTGGGCAGCGATTTAAAAAACAATTAATTATTACCCATCCTGATTTAAGCTTAGTAGCAATAGGCAATTTTGATGTTACCGAACAGAACTTATCAGTAACATTTCCGGCCGCAGGTACATGGTATAATTATTTATCCGGCGGTATTTTTGCTGCTACCGGATCACCACAGGTTATTAATCTTAAACCAGGGGAGTATATTGTTTACGTAAATCAAAATATACCGGAAGGCATAGTAACACCGGGTAATAATGCACCGTCAAATACTATAAACGAATTGACTGTTAATGTATATCCTAACCCGGTACAAAGCAATTCAATAGTACAATACAATTTGCCGACAGCGGGTAATGTTAACATCAGTATTATTGATCCTCAGGGAAGAAGAGTTGCTGTTATATTTTCCGGGCTTCAATCCAAGGGCTCATATCAGATACCTTTAACCAATGCACAGTTCAATTCCAAAAACCTTGCAGCAGGATTATACCAGTTACAAGTAAGGTTAAATAAAAGTACTACTGTAAAATCATTTGTAGCTTTTAGTAATTAACCCAATTTGCTAGTTAATTATTATAGTAGCTTGAATTAAAGGAGTTCAATAATGAACAAAAGTTGAAGCTACAGTAGCACAAAAGCTAAATCAGTCCGCCTTAGGCAGACAAAACGGGATGTAATCCCCGCTTTCAGACGGGGCAGGCTGTTTTGGGATGCCTTTTGTCGCCTGTCCCGTCCGTAGGCGGGAGTTCTTTTTGGGCAAGCAAAAAGAACAATAATAATTTTAAAAATAAAATATAACAGTTGCTGTAAAACCCCAATAAATAACTAACAACTTGCGTTAATTACTAATTTTATTATATGCCTAATAATTTAACTGCAGTTACCAAAAGCATAAAAAGTGTAGAAAGTGAGATAAAGAAGAAAAAAAGCATTGCGCTATCGGTTGATTGCGTAATTTTTGGATTTGATGAGAATAAGCTAAAAGTGTTATTAATACGTTCGGATGTAGATGAATTTAAAGGTAAAATGAGCTTATTAGGCGATTTATTGCATCCCGATGAAGACCTGGATGTAGCAGCAAACAGGGTATTAAAAAAACGCACCGGGTTAAATAGTGTATACCTCGAGCAGGTACATACTTTTGGAGCAGTAAAAAGGCATCCGGCGGGCCGGGTTATCACAGTAGCTTACTGTTCTTTAATTAATATACAGCATTACAAGCTGGAAGTAACTGATAATGAATTACACTGGCACGATGTGGAAACGGTGAAAGAACTGGCATTTGATCACCAGCAAATATTTGAAACCTGTTATCAGTGGTTGCAAAAAAGAGTACAGGAACACCCCTTAGGTTTTAGCCTTTTGCCAAAAAAATTTTCTTTAAGAGAATTGCAAAATTTATACGCAGCTATTTTAGGAATGGAGCTGGACAGGAGGAATTTTAGAAAAAAATTTCAAGCCATGGGTTTATTAATTGATATCAATGAAATGGAAAAAGATGTAAACAACCGGCCAGGCAAGCTGTATAAATTTGACTATAATAAATACAATAAGAACTCCAAAAAATGGGTAGGAATTGATTTTTAAATCATAATTTTTTATTTTACCCACAAATTATCCTGCGCTATAAATCTTATTGTTTAGGCCCCTTAATGCAGATGGATTGAATAGGGTAATTTTTATAGAAAAAAGTTAACAAAATATTAATTTTTTTAAAAAAACACTTACATTGTGTAGCTTTTACACAATATTCCGGAAGCTTGATGAATATAAAGTGTTAAAGTAAATCTTATTGCCCCGGCCATATTCATTTGAAGTAATTGCAGATTTATACTCTATATATTTAAAACACGAAATCTAACTTTGTTATGATCAGATTGATTTATCGAAAAACTTATACATCTATTGTACTGATGCTCTTGTTTTCCCTACAGGCATTTTCTCAAAATACGGTTACAGGAAAAGTAACTGATGCAAAAGATGGTTCGCCTGTACCCGGGGTTACGGTTACGGTAAAAGGCACAACAACTGCCGCACAAACGCAAAGCGATGGAACATTTAGCCTGGTAGCCCCGGCAGGATCTACTTTAGTATTTACATCCGTAGGTTTTACTACCCAGGAAGCCCCTGTGAGAAGCGGTGCTGTAAATATCAGCTTCGCCCAAAGTAACCAGCAGTTAAATGAAATAGTAGTGGTAGGTTATGGAACACAAAAAAGAAAAGAAGTAACTGGTTCTATAACCAGGATAGGCGCTGATAAAATTGCCAATGTTGCCTCACCTAGTTTTGAAAGTGCATTGGCCGGTAAAGCAGCCGGTGTAAGCGTTTCTACCAGCGGTGGTACGGCAGGGTCCGGGGCGGTGGTACGTATAAGGGGTATTAGCTCAATCAGTGTTCAGGGAGATCCATTGTATGTTATTGATGGGCTTCCGATCGATGCTACTTATTTGAATGGACCTACCCGCAGTACTTTAGGACAGGACAGAAATCCTTTGGCAAATATTAATCCTAATGATATTGAATCGGTAGAAATATTAAAAGATGCAGCGGCAGCAGGTATTTATGGCTCCAGGGGATCAAATGGGGTAATATTAATAACTACCAAACGTGGAAGAGGAAGAGGCAAACTGGATTTTTCCACTAGAGTCGGATTAAGCACTTATACCGTAAAACCAAAATATGTTGACAAGAATACCTGGCTGGCTATCCGCCAGGAGGCCTGGGAAAATGATGGCAATACCGGCCCTCAACAAAACTTACCGGGAGCTTTGGGCGGGTATAGTTTATCTAAAGCATTAGCTGATCCTGCTACGGACTGGTGGGATATGGCGACCCGTACAGGCGTTTCACAAGCGTACAATTTATCTTATTCAAAAGGGACTAAAAAATTCAACATATTTACAGGAGGCTCTTATTCCAAGGAACAATCTTATTTAGTAGGAAATGATTACAACCGTATTGGCCTAAGGGCTAATGTGGATTATAAGCCTACCTCAAAAGTTACCATAAGTGCTAATGCGGCCTACAATTCCGGCATCAGCCATTTGATTAATAATGCATGGAATGGAGGTTTGGGCCTGGCTATGAGTACCGCTTTGCCTTATTACCAGGTATATGATGATAATACAGGAAAATATTTTAAGGGTGTATCAGATTATAACTGGGATCCGGGAGGATCGTTTTATAATTTTAAAGCACAAAGTGAGAATAAAAAATTTCGTACTGCTGAGCAACGTTATTTAGGCGGCCTGACAGGCTCATATAAAGTAACAAAAAATCTTGAACTAAAAGGAATAGTAAGCGTAGAGCAAAATAACTCTGTGTTTAATTCATTTACCTCTGCTTTCTATACCAATCAACCTTTTGGTAATGCAGAAGATAATTTTAATAAATATACCAATTATCAGTTGCAGGCCAATGCCATTTATAACCTGGAAATAAATGATGATCACAAATTTACTTTTCTGCTGGGCAGCGAGTACCAGGAGCAGGAAACAAAAAACCGCTATGTTTTTGTTGACAGCACATCTTCTCCTTTATACGATGGCGGTAAAAATAATGTATACGATACAAAGAAAGATGCCGCAAAATTTGTTACCAATTTTCAAAAGCGATTCCAAAGCTTTTTGGGCAGAGTAAATTATAACTACCTGGGTAAATATTTTTTACAGGCTTCTTTACGAAGAGATGCTTCTTCAAAATTCAGGGAAAACAACAGGTTTGCTTATTTTCCTACAGTTTCAGGTGCCTGGTCAATCAGCGATGAAGATTTTATGGATAAATTAAAAGCGTTTAATTATCTTAAATTAAGAGCCGGATGGGGCTTGACAGGCAATGATGGTTTACCCTGGAATGCAGGTTATCCTTCAGTAAATACCGGGAGGAATGAAGGCGATAATTACGGAAATAACCCAACAATTTATCCTAGCAATTTGGGTAACCCGGATTTAAAATGGGAAACTTCCAGCAACCTCGATATAGCCCTGGAATTCGGCGTGTTAAAAAACCGGATAAGTGGTGAATTAGGTGTTTATCGTAAACAATCGAGGGATCTTTTATTAGATGTTCCTATCACTATTTACAATGGCGCAGGGGACAGGCAATGGCAAAACCAGGGCAAGGTATTAAATGAAGGCATTGAATTTACCCTGAATACTATAAATTATAAAAGCGAAGATTTTACCTGGTCAAGCAATTTTAATATTGCCCATAATTTTAATGAGGTAACTGATATTGGAAATTTATTGCCTGATGCTATCATGGGTGGTACCAATGAAACCCGGGTTGTACCCGGTTATTCTATCGGAACTATATTCACTGTTCGGTATTATGGCGTTGATCCGGCTGATGGGTTGCCAATATATTTAGATAGAAATGGCAATCAGACTAAAGTATTAAATGTAAATCCAAGAACAGGCGATAAAGTACCTATAGCCAATGTGCTACCGGATTTTACCGGGGGAATAACCAATACTTTTAAATATAAAAATATTGAGCTAAATACCTTATTTACCTTCCAGGGTGGTGGGCATATCTGGGATAATTCAGGTAAACGCAGTATGGGCTATGTTACCGATTGGAATATATATGCTTTCATGGCAGGAAATTATTGGAGAAAACCGGGTGATATTGCAAAATACCCCAAACCAACACTTAAAGGATATCCAGGTGTAGAAGGCAGCTACTGGGACAACAATAGTTCTGTTCAAATATATGATGCCAGCTATATCCGTTTAAGGGAATTATCATTATCCTATATTTTCCCTCAGGCAATGATTGGCAGGTGGAAAATGAGCAATGCCAAAGCATATATTTCGGCGTATAATTTATTACTTTTTACAAAATATCCTGTTGGTGATCCTGAAGGAGGAAGAGACGGTGAAGATGATGCAGCCAGGAACCAGTCTCCCAACGCTAATTTCTTAAACCCGCCTTTGCAGAAATCATTTAATGTTGGTATAAACGTATCATTTTAATAAAAAAAATAATTGTAATGCATTATATAAAATCATTTTTAAAGATAGCGCCTGTAGCCCTTTTAATAGCAACAGTATCGTCTTGTCATAAAATTCAAATTACACCAACCGGTACTACTCCTCCGGCTGAGGCTTATAAAACTGAAGCAGATATAAAAGATTTAATAAATAGTGGATATTCCCCTTTGGCAGGCAATAATTTTTATGGGGGACGTGTACAAAAAATAAGCGAGTACCTGGCTGATGCCGCTGAGGGCGCCGGTGTAACGGGATATGAAGGGGATATTTTTAATTATAAAACCAATCCTAATTCCGGCACACAGGATATTTATAAAGAACCTTACATCGTAATATTAAGGGCTAACACTACTTTAGAAAATTTAGCCTTGGTAACATCCGGCATAGCTGCCAGGGAAAATTATGAAGGGCAGGCTAAATTTTTAAGGGCTGTTTGTCATTTTGAACTGGTAAAATTATTTGCACAGCCTTATGGTTATTCAGCAGACAATGGCCACTTGGGTATAGTAATCAAAACAAAATCTGAATTTGAACCTGGCAAAGGGCGCAATACTGTAAAAGAAGTATATGATGTAATAATTGCTGATTTGATGGCTGCACAGGAATTACTACCTGCAGTTAATAGCATTTATCCCACAAAATGGGCAGCTAAAGGTTATTTATCCAGGGTATATTTTCAAATGAACAAATTTGACAGCGCTTATAAATATGCTGACCAGGTAATTACAGGTAGTAATGCTACATTTGATAATACACCCAATTTTGTTACCAACCGTTTTAGTAACCCGGTAACCAGCGAGGCAGTTTTTTCCCTCGTAAATGAATCTGATAATACTGTACGTTTTGAACCTTTACGTAATAATGTAAATCCAAAATTAGGAATGAATTTACCTATTAATTTAACTACTTATTTTACAGGTACAGCTAATGCAGCTGATCTTAGGAAAGCTTGGTATACAGATTCAAATGGTGTTCATGGAATAAATAAGTATATGAAACCTAATTTTATCTTGCCGCTATTGCACATCACAGAGTTAAAACTGATCCGTGCAGAAAGCGCAGCTTCATCTGCAACTAACCTGCCAACAGCTATTGCCGATATTAATGATATTACCAACAGAGCTTATGGTGGCGCTATCACGCCCCTGGCAATGAATGCTACCGCTTCGCAAATTTTAAGCCGTTCAAGGCAGGAGCGCAAACTGGAAATGATTTACGAAACTGGTGATCGCTTACAGCAGATAAAAAGAATTGGTGCCAAAGGTGAACCCAGCACAAGCCATGGTAATGCACCCTGGAATTGTAATGGAATAGTATTGCAGTTTCCGGCACAGGAATTTAATGTGAACGTAAATTTTTTACCTAACCCGACCGGGGGTTGTTTATAATTTAATACAATAAATATTTAAATATGAAAAAATTAACGATAATTATTGCAGTTGCAGGGATTTTAATTTTTACCGGATGTAAGCCGGAAGATATTAAAAGTTATGAGCCTTACTCCGCTTATAATATTAACAACTTACAAGGTACATGGAAGGTTTCTAAAGTTACACAAAGCGACGAAGATTCAAAGCGTAAAAATTTTCCATACAAAACGCTTGATCTCACTTCCTCTTTAAATTTATCAGGGATAGAGATTTCTTTGAATTTAAATGCTGCAAAGCCTTCTACATTTTCAGTCAATTATGGCACAGCGCCAGAAATGTTTAAATTTACAGAAGGTAACTGGCAATTAGATGATGTAAATAAACCGGGCAAATTTTGGCTGATTAATAACCTGGATACTGTAAAGTTTGTTTTAGGCGCTTATACAACTTTGGCCAATAACAAACTGGTATTAAAGCAAAACAAAATTTCTGGGAAATACACCCATGATTACTTATGAATATGAATTCTCTAAAAAATTAATTTTAAAAAACTGCATGCAATATGAAAAAAATATTCTTTTCAATAATCGGTTTTGTGGGCCTGGTTTTTTCAGCAAGGGCGCAGGTAATTACCACCAGCCCGGCTAGCTTTACCGCTGAAGATGAGGTGAAAATTATGGTAGATGTTTCGAACGTACCAGCATTGGTAAATGTAGAGCCATTATATTTATGGACATGGTTTCCATCAGAACCGCCACCGGGCAATGGCCAGTGGGAAGCTTCAAATGAAGAACGTAAAATGACAAAAGAAGGCCCCAATAAATGGAGCGTTACATTTAAACCAACTGATTTTTATGGTAAGCCCCCGGCTGAAATTACCCAAATAAAATTTTTAGTAAAAGCTAAGAATGCCACCGGGGATTTAAAAACACCGGATATTACAATTAATGTGGATCCTTTGGTTTATACACCAAGTGTTTTTAGAACTTTTCCCAAGGTGATTGGAAAAAATGAAATCGTTACCGTATACCTGGATCAAAATCTTGCTCCTGATCTTATTACGCAGCGAATGAAACCATCCACGGCTGAAATTTCTCTTTTTAAAGGAGCTGACCAGGTTGGCATTACCAAAACAGTTAATCTAAAAGATGACGGAAACAAGCTTTGGTCTTATACTTTTTTCCCACTTTCATTTTTTAATTTACCTGCTACAACTGTGATAGATAAATTAAAGATAAAATTTAAAGGAGTAGGAACAGATGCAGAAGGAAATCCTATCCCGGCAGAAAGTCCTGTTTTTGAAAAAGGATTGGACGATCTTAAATAATTTTAAAATTCATTAAATAAAATACAATGAAAAAATTGGTCCTGTTATTCGTATTAGCTCTTGCAATAATTGCAGGGTGCAAAAAATACGATTTTGACAAAACAGTTAAAGGAGAAGCGCTTGGCGATTTTAAAATAACTGCCCCGGGTACAAATATTGATTTGGTATTAAATGCGGCTACTCCTGGTTCAGAAATAAATATTACCTGGACAGCCGCTACTCCTGGCGTAAATACTGCACCTGCTTATACATGGGTTGCAGCATTAAAAACCGGCAATATTGATAATCCTTTAATAAACATACCTTCTAATAATGCGGGTAAGGATACCAAACTCACTTTAACACATGCACAAATTGATGAAGCATTGGCAGCCAAAGGTATTGCTGAAGGCGCTGTTGCAGATCTTGTATGGAGTGTGGTGGCAGATAACGGTTCAATAAAAGTGAGAAGCACAGATGTTTTTTCTATAAAAATTACCCGGTTTGACGGCGGGGTTACTCCATTTGATATTTATGGTCCTTTATCATCCACCAACAATGTGGAGTTGGATCCCGCTTCTAATTCTGAATAAACTTATTTTCAAATGGCAAAAATCTGTTCCTGCGAATGTGAATAATCCTGTATATTATCAATTACAAATAGTTAATGAAAATGCAAGCTTTGGTGATGGATTAATTTTAAATATCGAAAGTGATAATGCTGGTATTGATACAGTAAAAACATTTACGCATAAAGCATTTTCAGATTCATTGATAGCGCATGGGTTTGATGATTTATCAAAAATTGCCCAATTAAAATGGCGGGTGGTAGCTACTTCAGGAAATTTTAATTTGCCATCCAATTACAGCAATATATTGTATATAGTTCGTGAAGTAAAGATGTACCTGGTAGGTAGTTTCCAAACACCGACACAATGGGATCCGCCTACAGCCATCCGTATGATACCTGATACCCGTGCAGGACTATTAAATAATATGTTTTACGCATATATTTTTATGCCGGCTGGTGCACAATTTAAATTTTTGCAAGGGCAAGCCTGGGGCCTGCCTGATTATGGAGATGCAGGCGGTGGTAGTTTAAGCAATGGTGGTAATAATTTCAATATTGCTGTAGCAGGTTTTTACCGCATTTCAATGAATAAGGCTACACTAAAATATGATATCAGGGCAGGAAGAATGGGGTTTGTAGGCGCTGCTGTTAATAATGTAGGCTGGAACCCCGGAGCTGTATTTCCTACAGCGGCAATGGGTGCCCAGGGTACCAATAAATTTTTAGGGGTACATGATTTTACAGCTGGTGAATGGAAAATGATTGATAGTGATGCTTGGGATAATGGCAGCCAGTTGCCTGATGAAACCAGGAGCTATAGTTCTGCCGGGCCAAGCGGCTCTAAATTAAATGTAAACTCTGGCAATATGCCTAACATTAATTCTGCCGGGCGTTACAGAATTATTTGGAATGGGACCGATGTGAAAAATGTACAGTATGAATTGATGCCTGCTGATGAAATGCGTATAGTTGGTGATGGTATCCAGGGTGTACCCAACTGGGATCCGGGAGCTTCACCACAGCTGGCTTACCAGGGCAACGGGCAATGGAAAATTATATGTACGCTTATTGCAGGTAAACAATATAAATTTTTAGCAGGAAATGCATGGGGCGCTTTTGATTACGAAAGCGCTGGTGGCGGAAAAATAAAATATGATGGAGGCGATAATTTTAGCACTCCCGGAGTAACTGGTCTTTACACCGTTACTTTGGATGAAGTAAATGGAACAATTACCGTGATGTAATTTTATGAAATAATATTAAATAAAAAATGCCTCTTTCAAAGAGGCATTTTTTATTTAAATTGTAGTTTGTAAAAAGACAATTAATTATTAATTAAAAATTTTATTTTTTTACCAACATTAAATATTTAATCAACATCGTTGTGTCACTCTCTTGTACATATTACCTTTATTGAGCAATAATTATCATAGCGGATTTGAATTTGCATCCGTATAAATAACAGCTGAATAATGGTATACAGATGCAGTGAGTGACACAACGATGTTGAACATTGTGCAAATGCTTGTTACAAAATAATTTTACAAAATAGACATATGACTTTGATAGCCAACATACGAACCGATTACAAAAAGCAATCTTTATCTGAAAATGATGTAGATAAAAATCCTGTTGTACAATTTGATAAATGGTGGGCTGATGCGCTGCATAGTGAAATAACAGAAGTGAATGCCATGACTTTAGCCACTGCAACACCTGATGGGAAGCCTTCTGCAAGAATTGTATTGTTAAAAGGGTTTGATGAAAACGGTTTTGTTTTTTTTACTAATTATAATAGCCGTAAGGGCAATGAATTACTAAATAACCCACAGGCAGCTTTGGTATTTTTTTGGAAAGAGCTGGAAAGGCAGGTAAGAATTGAAGGCACAATAGCAAAGATAAATGAAGCAGATAGCGACACTTATTTTGCATCAAGACCGGCCAACAGCCAGATTGGGGCATGGGCAAGCCCGCAGAGTACTATAATACCTGGCAGGCAAATTTTGGAAGATAATATGATACAATATAACAACCAGTTTGGCGAAAATATCCCCAGGCCAGCGCATTGGGGAGGTTATATTATACAACCCGTATTAATGGAATTTTGGCAGGGCAGGCCTGACCGGCTGCATGACAGGATACAATATACCTTGAACAAAAGTAGCTGGACTATTAACAGGTTAGCACCTTAATAAATTTATGCAATAGGCTAATTGGTTAATTTGTTAGAAGGCAGCATTACCTTTTAACAAATTAACGTATCAATCACTAGTCTTTTTTCTTAGCTGCAGGTGCAACATCTTTTTTTACCTGTTTTGCAGGCCTTGCTTTGCCAAATGAGCCACTAAAAATTTTTCCTTTTTTTGTTTTTGCATCTCCACGTCCCATGATAGAATCAATTTATTGTTTTAAATAATTTTAGTACTATAAAAAAGCAAGATACGCATAGCATCTTGCTTTTTTTAATTTTATTGCATGATTACATTTTAGCAGATAATTCTTTACCGGCTTTAAACTTTGCAACTTTTTTAGCTTTAATTTTTATAACAGCGCCAGTTTGTGGATTACGGCCATTACGGGCTGCTCTTTTAGATACTGAAAAAGTACCAAAACCTACTAAGGTAACTTTACCGCCACCTTTTAAAGTTTTTGTTACTGCTTCAACAAAAGAATCTAAAGTAGCGTTTGCCTGGGTTTTGGTGATGCCTGCATCGTCTGCAATTTTTGCAATTAATTCAGCTTTGTTCATAATTGATTTTTTATAAAATTTTAACTACAACAAATATATAAGCTTTTTAATTGCAACAAAATTTTTTTTAAAAAAAGTAATGCACATTAAAAGCGCTGTAATCCGCAATCAACAAGGATTTTAATTGTTTTTAATAATATATTAATAGTCATGATTCTGTAATTAATCAGCTGAAACGCAGTATAGGTAAGGGTTTATGTAATTCCACCGCAAATCCTTTATCCATATGGGTTTGAAGCTGATTTGCCTGAAACCCAATATAAATAAAAAATAATATTTTATGCACATGTTAACCTACAATGTGCATAAGTGTTCTGAAAGAGATAAACCGGTCGCCCCATTTATCAAAAGATTTCTGGCGCATTATTGCAGCAAAGCCATTAATATAATTGTAATATAATTCTTTGTTTTTTGTATGATACTGTATAGCATACGTTGGCCCTTCGGTGTCATCTGTATCTAATAACTGCAAAATTACGGCATGGGTAAAGCAGCCTGTATTTATAATATCGGGGATATGTTCTTCTTTTAACCATAGTAGCCATTCATTATGAATATCGTTACTTATTTTTGTAGTTACATTATATATAATCATAGTTTCATTTCAAGATAAACAGGGCAGTGATCGCTATGCTTTACCTCAGGGTAAATATCTGCATTAATAAGGTTTTTTCTAAGTGGTTCTGTAATGGTGATATAATCTATCCGCCAGCCTTTATTATTTAAGCGTACGCTTGGAAAACGCTGGCTCCACCAACTGTACCGGTGTGGTTCAGGGTGAAATTCACGGAAAGTATCTATCCAGCCGCTGTTTAAAAATTTAGTCATCCATTCCCTCTCCTGGGGCAAAAAGCCGCTGCTGTTTTTATTTCCTTTAGGATCATGTATATCAATTTCTTTATGAGCAATATTATAATCGCCACATAAAATAATTTTTGGAATTTTCTTTTTCAGCTCATGTAAATAATTATAAAACTCATCTAACCATACATATTTAAATTGCTGTCTTACATCACCACTTGTGCCTGAAGGGAAGTATGCGTTGATTAATCTTATATCACCAAAATCAACCTGTATTACCCTGCCTTCTGCATCGCTTGAAGAGAGGCCGCAACCGATGCATACATTATCTGGTTTTATTTTTGTAAAAACAGCTACTCCGCTGTAACCTTTTTTTTGCGCACTAAACCAGTGGTGGTGAAATCCCAGGGCCTCTAGCTGTTTTACATCCACATCATTTTGTGTGGCCTTTGTTTCCTGCAGGCAGACGATATCTGCCGGGTTTGTGGTAAGCCAATCAATGAATCCTTTTTTTAAAGCAGCCCTTATCCCATTTACATTATAAGATATGATACGCATCAATTAATTTAATTCTTGTAAAAATAATCATACCTGGGGTATGAACCACCATTAGCTTAAAAGATTTTATAGTATGCTGCTACAATGTAATTCATTACACGTTTTAAGGTAATAAATCCCCAAATACCCATAGTGGGTTGTCGGAATATTAGGAATTGCTTGTATGGGTAACCGTTATAATCTATGGCACATGCTTTGAATATCTGCTAACAACAATGATTAAACTAAAAATTATGAAAAAAATTTATTTAGTTGCAGCTGCGTTGTTATCTATGACAGCTGCAACATTTGCTCAAACACAAAAAGGATACTACATTATTGGGGGCCAGTTATCCAATATGAACCTTGACTTGCAGAAAAACGGTACAGCTTTCAGCCTGAATGTAACACCACGTGTAGCCTGGTTTATACAAGATAACTTTGCTGTTGGCGGAGAAGTGTTAATCGGTTTAAATACACTGAAAGGTTCTACACAATTTAATTATGGCATTGGCCCTATTGCACGTTATTATGTTGCTGAGAAAGGAATGCAATTGATGAAAAAAACCAATTTTTTTGTTGATGCTAATATTGGTGTTTACGGGCAAAATTCAAAAAGCGATGGAAATTCGAGCGTTAGTACAAATGGCTTAGGCGTAGGTATTGGACCTGGATTGGCTTATTTTATTAACCAGAACATTTCAATAGAAGGGTTATTAAAATTTAGGCATACTTCTAATTTTGGTAATTCTATCAATGTAAATAAAAACAGCAGTGCTATTAATTTAGCTATTGGTTTCCAGATACATTTGCCAGGAAGTAAATTAAAGCAAATGCGTAACGAGGTAAAACAATAATTTTAAACCCAACCATAAATAAAAGCCGTTAATAAATTTTATTAACGGCTTTTATTCTGTTACTTTTTTTAGTCTAAAACCGGGCTTAACCATTTTATTACCTCTTCAATATTCATTTCACTGTTTTTACGTACGGCATAATCTAATAACTGGTCTTCACTGATTTTACCCACGCCAAAATATTTACTTTGCGGATGTGCAAAATACCAACCACACACTGATGATGCAGGATGCATAGCTAAAGACTCCGTTAAGATAATACCAGTGGCAGCTGTCCCCCCAAGTAGTTCGAATAATTTATATTTTTCCGTATGGTCCGGGCAGGCCGGGTATCCTGGAGCAGGCCTTATGCCCTGGTATTCTTCTTTTATCAATTGCTCATTGGTTAAATGTTCATCCGTTACATAACCCCAATATTCCAGTCTGGTTTTTTTATGTAACAATTCTGCAAAGGCTTCAGCTAAGCGATCTGCCAAAGCCTGTAAAATTATTTTATTGTAATCATCTAAATTATCTTCAAAGCGTTTTATATGTGGTTCTATACCTTGGATGGTTACTGAAAAAGCGCCAATATAATCGACCTCCTCTATCTCCTCCAAAAGAGGGGGAAAAGTAGAAGATTGAAGCGAAGAACTGGGGCCAGGCTTTATAAAATCTGCCAAAGAAAAATTCGGCTGACCTTCTACTTTTTTAATTTGCTGCCGCAAAATTCAAGTCTTACAAACTCTGGTTTATTACCTTTAATTCGTGCAGCATTTACCTCAACTGTATCTGGTGCAATCTTTTTTGCCGGCCAAAACCCAATCACGCCTTGTCCGGTAAGCCATTTTTCTTTAATAATTTGCTTAAGTAATATTTGCGCATCATTATATAATTTGGTTGCTTCTGCACCGATTATGGTATCGCTGAGGATTGCCGGAAATTTACCGTGCATTTCCCATGCTATAAAGAATGGCTGCCAATCAATATAATTAGAAATTTCTTCTAAATTATAATCTGTAAAAATTTGGGATCCTATAAATGCAGGTGTAACCGGAGTATAATTATTCCAATCAATTTTAGCACCGTTCTTTTGTGCTTCTGAGAAAGGCAGGTAATCTTTTTTTGTTTTTTTATTGTTAAAATCTTCTTTTAATTTATTGTATTCAGCTTTAACCAAAGATAAAAATTCCGGCTTTTGGTCTTTATTCAATAAGCTGCTGGCAACGGTTACACTACGGCTGGCATCCAAAACATGCATTACCCCATTATCATACTGCGGTGCTATTTTTACAGCGGTATGCATCCTGGAAGTAGTGGCCCCCCCGATTAATAATGGCACCTCAAAATTCTGGCGTTTCATTTCATGGGCAATATGTACCATTTCATCCAGGGATGGGGTAATTAAACCACTTAAACCGATAATGTCAACATTGTTTTTTTTGGCTTCACTTAAAATCCTTTCAGCCGAAACCATTACGCCTAAGTCAATAATATCATACCCATTACACCCTAATACTACGCCTACAAGATTTTTTCCAATATCATGAACATCACCTTTTACTGTTGCTAATAAAATTTTAGCTGCTCCTGCGGTTTCTTCATTAATGGTACCTGCAGCCAGGTGAGCATTTTTTCTATCCTCTTTTTCCTGTTCTATATAAGGCGTTAATATTGCTACTGCTTTTTTCATTACCCTGGCACTTTTTACCACTTGTGGCAAAAACATTTTGCCTGCACCAAACAAATTACCTACTATATCCATACCGGCCATAAGAGGGCCTTCAATTACATCTAATGGTTTGGGATATTTTTTCCTGGCCTCCTCAGTATCTGCATCTATAAAATCAGTGATGCCATTTACCAAAGCATGAGCCAGGCGTTTTTCTACTACTTCCTCCCTCCATTTTTCATCTTTTATTTCTACTTTACCTTTTGCTTTTACCGTTTCGGCAAAAGCAATTAATTTTTCTGTGGCTTCATTGTTATCATTATTTTTATTAAGTATTACATCTTCGCACAATTGTTTTAAAACAGGTTCTATTTCATCATATATTACCAGTTGCCCGGCATTTACAATTCCCATATCCATACCGGCTTTAATGGCATAAAATAAAAACACGCTATGTATGGCTTCTCTTACGTGATCATTACCCCTGAATGAAAAGGAGACATTACTCACACCGCCACTTACTTTTGTAAGTGGCATTAATTTTTTTATTTCTTTTGTTGCTTCAATAAAATCTACTGCATAATTATTATGTTCTTCAATTCCTGTAGCTATGGCGAAAATGTTGGGGTCAAAAATAATATCCTGGGGATCATACCCCACCTTGGTTGTTAATATGTTATAAGCCCTGTGGCAAATTTCAACTTTACGTTTTTTAGTATCGGCCTGGCCTTCTTCATCAAAAGCCATTACAATTACTGATGCTCCAAAGCTTTTGCAAGTAAAAGCCTGCTCTATAAATTTTTCTTCTCCTTCTTTTAAGGAAATAGAATTGACAATAGATTTGCCCTGCACACATTTTAAACCGGCTTCTATAATTTCAAATTTTGACGAATCAATCATTATGGGTATCCGGGCAATATCCGGTTCTGCCTGCACTAAATTAATAAAGGTTGTCATTGCCTGTACACCATCCAATAAAGCATCATCCATATTGATATCAATTACCTGTGCGCCACTTTCTACCTGTTGCCGGGCCACACTTAATGCTTCTTCATACAAACCTTCCCGGATTAGCCGGGCAAATTTTTACTACCGGTAACGTTTGTACGCTCACCTACATTTACAAAATTTGTTTCGGGCCGTACTATCAATGGTTCAAGTCCGGCCAGCCGCAAATATGGTTTTATTTGTATTACTTCGCTCATTGTCTTATTTGCAGAATATGCGGTTGTTTTTGTTATAATCGTGTATTAATATTTTTTTTAATTTTTCTGCAGAAAGTTTTTTATTTTTTTGCAGAATTTTTGCGGCTGCATTTGTAACTCTGGGAACAGCAATAGATGTTCCTAAATAATGTTGTAAGGAGTTTGTTTCGTCTAAAAGTTTAATATCGCCCAAAGCATATACATCTATTCTTTTTCCGGTATTGGTAAAATCTGCAGGAGCACATTGATGATTTAACGCTCCAACACAAACTACATTGGGTAAATCAACCAACCCTGGAACATCATAAGCACTGTCCATGTCTTCTCCATCATTACCTGAAGCAATTACAAACAGAATGTAGGGAGCTGCCTCAAAGGCTTTTTTAAATGATTGCACAAAATTTTCCATCCATACTTTAGCCACTTCTTTTCTTTCATCTAAAGTATTACCCAGGTTTAAATTGTTTTCAGCGAAAATGCTGGCTGATGTGCCAAAGCTCATATTTACAATTCTAACTTTTTGTTTGATAAAATAATTCACAGTTTGTAATGCAAAATTTTTGTAGTAAGTATATTCTTTTTCAAGATTCTTTTTCTTTCTTCTACAGATAAATTTAAAATACCCGTTTCGTGCAGATGTTGTGAAAGAGGTGTGAAGCCAGCATGTATAATTTTAAAGTTTGAAAGCGATTGGGTGAGTACCTGGTATACTGCCCAACCATGTTCTGTAAGGTTATTGTTATTTTTTAAAATGCTGGCGTTGCCTGTAAGATCTCCGCTATCAGTAAATGTTACGCCAAAAAATATCATCAGCAATGCCATTTTCATCATCATCAATATCATTTAATTTTTCTTTTGAATTATTAAAAATAACTTTTTGCGCAGTGCTTAAATTGATTGCAGGCTCCCATAATCCTATGCGGATTTGGGCATTGGTGTTAAATGTATTTAAAATACATATTGTTAAGAGTAATAAGAATTTTTTTAGATCCATAATATAAACCTCTTTTGATTACTATAAAACTTCTTCCACAACTGGTAATTGCCTTGGTTTAAAATTTTTTACCTGTTGGGCAATGTGTTTGATATGGTCTGGTGTGGTACCGCAGCACCCGCCTACAATATTTACAAAACCTTCTTTGGCCCACTCTTCAATAATGTGTGCTGTTTCGTGAGGTTGTTCATCATACTCTCCAAATGCATTTGGTAATCCTGCATTGGGGTAGGCTGATGTATAGCATCCGGCTATCTGGCTCAGCTCTTCTATATGTGGCCGCATTTGTGTAGCGCCCAAAGCACAATTTAATCCCACACTTAAAGGATTGGCATGCATTACAGAAATATAGAATGCCTCCAACGTTTGGCCGCTTAGTGTACGGCCGCTGGCATCAGTTATGGTTCCGCTGATCATGATGGGTAAAACCCCCTCTATCTCCCCCGAAGGGGGAGGAAATGGAGAAGATTTTTGCGTAGATCGATTTTTTTCCCTGAAATATTTTTTTATAGCGTAAATAGCTGCTTTTGCATTAAGGGTATCAAAAATAGTTTCGATTAATAAAATATCCACGCCGCCATCAACTAATCCTTTTATCTGCTCCGTATATGCTGCTACCACTTCATCAAACGTTACTGCCCGGTATCCCGGGTTATTTACATCTGGTGAAAGGCTCAATGTTTTATTTAGTGGCCCGATGGCACCGGCGATGAATTTGGGGTTTACAGTTTGGGGTTTATAGTTTGGAGTTGACTTTAGGTGGTCGGTAGTCGGTGGTTGGTGGTCGGTTAAAAATTCATCGATGGCTTTCCTGGCGCATTTAACTGCAGCAACATTGAGCTCATATGCCAAAGATTGCATGCCATAATCGGCTTGTGCAATGGAGGTACTGCTGAAAGTATTGGTTTCAATAATATCTGCGCCTGCTTCGAGGTATTGTTTGTGTATTTCGGTAATGATGTGTGGCTGGGTAAGACTGAGCAGGTCGTTATTTCCTTTTACATCGCAATGCCAGCCTGCAAAGCGTTCGCTGCGATAATCTTTTTCTTCTAATTTATATTGCTGTATCATGGTGCCCATTGCGCCATCGATGATAAGGATGCGTTCTTTAAGGCAATCGTGAATTGTTTTTTTCATTTGTTATGCTTTTAATACAAATGTTTATTGCTGAATAAAGGTATACGGTACAAGGGAGTGACACAACGATGCTGAGCACAGCTGGTAAAGCCGGTACCAAAAAAATATTATAAACTAACAAACGATAACCAACCCATGAAGAGATGAGGAGTTCGTTTATTAGTTCAGTTTTTACAGGCCTGACAATAAACAAATCCGCCTGAATTGTACTATGAAATTACAATAAGAATACTATAACACAAAATGTTATCTATTTAAAAAGACTGGTTTATCATTTTTGATCATCCAGCCAAAGCTTAAAATCTCCTGAACGTTCGGTGCTCACCACGGTTTCCTGCTTGGTGGGTGGATTTAATTTTACCAATACGCGGCTTTTGGAATAGGCAAACATTTCTGTGATGGAATGGATGCCAATGATAAATTGCCGGTTGATCCTGAAATATATTTTAGGGTCGAGCATGGATTCCAAAGTATCTAAATTAAAATCAATGGTATACCTGCGCCCTTCTTTGGTGATAAGAAAATTGATTTTATCTTCTGTATTAAAGTAAGCTACATCTTGTACATTTATTGTTTTTATGTGCTCGCCATAGCGTACGATAAAACGAGTTTTATAGTTGTTGGCTGCAGGCGCAGTAAATGATTGCAATAATTTATTGATATCCAGCACAGACTGTTGGGTATTGTTTCTTAATTGCTTAAATTTATTGATTGCAATTGCCAGTTCATCTTTTTTTACGGGCTTTAATAAGTAATCGATACTGTTGACTTTAAAAGCTTCAATGGCATATTGATCGTATGCGGTTGTAAAAATTACAGTACAACTGGTGTTTATACTTTTAAATATGTCAAAGCTAAGGCCGTCGGATAACTGGATATCGGAGATGACCAGGTCAGGTGCTTCATTTTCATTAAACCATTTTATGGCTGATGATACACTTACGATACTATCCAGTATGGTAGCACCTGGTTCAATTTCTTTCAGCATTTTTTGCAGGCGTTTTGCAGCCGGGTCTTCATCTTCAATTAATAATATTCGCATTGATTATTGTTTTAAAATTGGTAACGATACAATAAAATTCTCAATCGGATTAGTGATTACTACTTTTTTATGGCTTAGTAAATTATACCTGTTAATTATATTTTTTATACCCATACCTGTGCCTGTTTGTTTGTGCAGTTTAGGATTAATATTATTGCTTACTATTGTATACTCATTTTCTATAAAAATATTTATTTCTAATGGTGTTTCTTTTGAAACTGCATTGTGCTTTATGGCATTTTCTATCAATAATTGTAAGGTAAGCGGTGGTATATAAATAGATTGTTTTTCATCTTCGGTTGCTGTGATATTTAATTTTAAATGATTTCCATAACGCTGCTGCTGCAAATAGAAATAGGCTTTTAGCAAAGTGATTTCTTCCTCTAATGTAATGATTTCTTTATCGGTGTAATTAACAATATTTCTAAAAAAATCTGATAGCTGCTCTACATAGTTAACAGCCAGTGCAGGCTCTTCTTCTATAATTGAAATTAATGTATTAAAACTGTTGAATAAAAAATGCGGGTTAATCTGGTTGCGTAAAACCTGGAACTGGAATTGGATTTTTTCCTGCTGTAGCTGCTGCACATGCTTTAAGGTTGTCTCTCTTTTTTTGATATACCAGAATAGCAAACCGGACCCTGCTACTATTGCCAATACAATAAACCACCATTGCTTCCAAAAGGGTTTATGAATTTCAAATTCATACCATGCTTCTGTGGCATTAGTAAAGTTATTGTTTAGAGACGAGCGGACTATAAACTTGTATTTTCCCGGATCTAATTTAGGAAAAGTTATCATCCTGTCTTTTGTAGAAACCCAGCCATTATTAAAACCTTCTAATTTATATTGGTAAAAGATATTTTCGGGGTCGCTGTAATAAAGAGCTGTAATAAAAAATGTAAAATTGTTTTCATCATAACTAAAGCTGTTAACAGTTGCTTTGTCAATATCGTTTAAAAAAAGCTGTACATTTTCGATAATAGTTTTTGGCTTTCTTATAGAAACTGCCCCAGGGCTATATTGTACCACACCATTGCTGGTGCTAAAGTAAATATTCAGCGCATTATCCTGTGTAATGGTGCCTACTTCTGAACTAAGATTGCTTAAACCTTGTATATTATTTATATAAGAAATATTACCTGTTTGCGGCTCTAAAATGTCAAATCCTGTTTTATGAATAATAATGATATTGCCTTGTTTATCGGTTTTTATTGTAGTAATATTTATATCGCTCAGCCCGTTAGAAGTATTATAATTAGTAAATGTTTTTCCATCAAATTTGTAGATGCCTGCATTGCTGGTACTAAACCAGATATTATTTTGCTTATCTTCTGTTATAGAATAAATGTGATCATCTTTTAAATATTTTTCGCTATCATAGTTGGTATATTTTCCATTATTTAAAACTGTAATTCCTTTACCATCTGTGGCAAACCATATCCTGTTTTTAGAATCTTTAAAAACACTGTAAATATAATTGCTGCCTATGTCGGTATTGAAGCTTGCAAAGCTATATGGCGCAGAGGTATTTTGATTAACTGAGCTGAGTTCAAAAACCAATGCACCTTCGAGGCTGCCTGCACAAACGGAATTGCCTTTTCCTGTAATGGATAAAATATTAGTGCTTCCTGTATTTTCTATTTCAGTAATGGGCCGGTAAGTACCGGTTTTGGGATTTAGTATAAATAATCCTTTCCCCATGGTACCTATCCAGATATTATTATAAAAATCCTGGTATAAACTGGTAATATCTGTCTTGTCATCCAGTTGTATAATGTTGTAGTTCGTTGAGACAAAGCTGTTGTCCTTTTTATAATACTTGATTATTGTTTTGCCTGTGCTTATCCAGATATTATTTTCATTGTCAACCAGTAATGCGTGGATAGTTTCAAAAACTTGTTTAGCATATAAGGGGTAATGAATGAGCTCGTTGGGGGATATGCGAATTAATTTTTCATTATTTGACAACCAGATATTGCCCTGGTTATCTTGTATCATACTATTAATATTGGTTATTTTTTTCATCTTGAAACTTAATTGTTTTTATAGCTCCATTGTATTCAAGAAGCCCGCTGTCTTGTGTTGCTATCCATAAACTGCTGCCAGAATTTAGTAGTGTATTTACCTGTCCATATTTCCAATCATCCGTACCAGCAGGCAATAGTATTTTCTTTTTACTGTAATCGAATTGGCAAAACCCTTTGTCTTGCATACCAATCCAAAATGTATTATTTGTTTGGGGGATGATATTTGTTACCATATAATCCGGTAATCCATCTTTAGGCCCTACCATAGATACCTGTTTTTTACTGCCATTTACTGTACATGTATTAATCCCCTGGTAAGTAGCGGCCAAAACATCTCCATTTTGGGTTAATGTAAGGCTGTGTATGTTTAAATCGGTCAGGCCATCGTCTTCGTTAATAAGGTATAGTCGGTTATTGTAGGTATAATAAATGCCTTCGCCTTTGGTGCCTATCCAGATATTGCCATTTTTATCTTGTGCAAAACAAGTGATTGCTTTTTTGGGCGTACCCTCTTCAGGATTAAAATAGGCCAGGATATTATTTTCTTTTTTGGCGATGTTACCACTTTTAAACCCAACCCATAGCTGACGTTGTTTATCTTCAAAAATAGCTGTAGCGGTATCATTAATATTTTTATCAGCAAAAAAAATTTTTGAAAACCTGGTGCCATCAAATTTGTAAACGCCATTTGTGGAGCCAACAAAAATATAACCTTCACTGTTTTTATATAGCGCATTAATAAAATAAGGTTTATTGTTTTCCTCCAGGATAAATGTTTTATGGCTTAGTACCTGCGATTGGCACGAGTATGCTAAAGAAAGAAAAGTAAAGTGTTAAGTAAAATTTTGAGTAAAGCCTTCATAGTATTTTATTTAACAACTAAATTTGCTTTTACTTCTACTTTGATTTCTGAGGCCAGTTTTTCATGCACAACTTTTGGTATGGTGATATTGTGATCTGCCAGTAATACTGTAAAATTTGATTGTATATTTATTTTTTTATTTTTTATATTTATTTCGCTTTTTATAATACGCTCCTGTGTTACGCCATGTATAGTAAGATTTCCTTTGGTTCGTATGGTGGAGTTTCCATCTTTATTAAAATCAACATCTTCAATAATTTTACCTTCAAATGATGCATAGGGATATTTTGTGCTTTCCACATAGTTTTCATTAAAGTGATCTTTTTGAAATGGATTGTTGAAGCCTTGAAAAGTGTTTAATTTAATTTTGAATGCAAAAGTTTTTTTATCTGCATCTATTAATCCCATGAGCTCATTACTATTGGCTTTTATTAGTTCAAGCGGTGCGTCTGACCTGAATGCGATACTTCCATTTCCAACTTTATAAATAATGTCAGGCGCATATGCCTGAACGGATAATACAAATGACGACAAAAAAAGTACAATGGAATGTTTAGTCATAAAATATTAGTTAGAATGTATAAGCTTACTGTTTTTCCCGATTGTAAAAACCCTGGAAATATTAAACCCGAATAATATATCTCCCTTTTGCCATTTGCCTGTTGTTTCTGCAATAAAACCACGCTCGTTCATACCCTGCGAATTGGTAAAATGCAATTGAAATACATGGCCGCCAGTTTCTATATCAACTCCTATAGAGAGTGCATTGGTTGTACCAGTTAATTTAAATCCTGGTATCTGATAATAATATTCTGCATTTAAACTTAAGCGCTTAGTAATTTTTTGCCTGCCACCGATACCCATAGCAAATATATCATTAGGGTCTGAAACCAGTGCAGCTAAATTCTGGTGTACAAATGTTGGCATTATTTGCAAGGAAGTATTTTTTGAAAATTTGCGTGCTATAATAATCTGGTGTGTATAAAAAAGGCGGGATACAAAATAATTTTTTTCATTAGGATCTTCCCATTTTAATGTTTTTAATGCTATAGTAGGCACATAGCTTAACGTAACGGGCATATTAATTTTACCTGTTGATTGTTTTAATAATTTTATTTTAATAAAAGCATCAAAAGTTTTCTGATAAGTATTTCTGCCGATACCCACCATTAAATATGGGGTAATTCCATAATCTACCCCTATACGCATAGCGGCATTATCCAGCCCGAATAATGCATATGCACCATCATTTAATTGGCCAAATCGGTGAGATATTTTTGCATCCAGTGTACCTTTGCCGGTATTTTCTACTGAGTGCCCATTTATTAAACGGGTAGTTTTAAAAGTAGCTATTGTATATTCTGTATTGTTTTTTTCGTTTGCGTTTACTTCGTCTTCCAGCTGGCTCATCAGGTTAGTCGTGTCCTGGGCATTACTATTATTAATTACTGCAATGGAAATACAATAACAGATTATCGCTTTTATTATTTGCTTGGGCTTAATCATTCTAAATATAGAGTTTATCATTTTATATTGTCCAGGTTGCAGGAAACTGAAATTTCAGGTGTTGGGGAAATATTATTCTTTACTGCATTAGAAATATGAATATTGTAATCCGCAAGGTTTATAATAAACTTTGATTGTATATAAATTTTACCTGATTTAATAGTTATGCTACCAGGCACATATATTTTTTTTGTTACACCATGGAGAATTAAATCACCCGATACGTTAACCATATACTCACCATCTTTAGTAAAATTTATCGCCTTAATATCCATTATTGTACCTTTAAAATTTGCTTTTGGAAATTTATCGCTTTCTAAATAATTTTCATTAAAATGTTCTTCCATTAGTGCTTTTTCGAAATGAAAGTTTTTAATTAATAATGAAAACTGCAATTGTCCGCTTTGGGCACTAAGTATGCATAATACCTGGTTATTATCGGCCTTTATATTTTCTACAGGTGCTTTGGAATAAAAAGCAATATAACCGTTTTTTGTATAGTAGGCCTGTGCATTGATTAAATTAATAACCGCAGATAATAGTAATGATAGAATCAATTTTTTCATGTTGATAAGTATAAGTTATTCAGCTATTAATTATTTAAAGCCCCGTCATCAATCCAGCATTTGATAATAGCGGTTTCTACAGCGTTTAAAGGTGTGAATACCGGCATTGTTTTTTGTATAACTGCCCTGGTTTTTATCCTGTCCCGTATTGTAAAAATCTGGTTGTAATTCTGCAAAATAATACCACCCGAAGCACTGGCATCATGGCATGCCGGTGTAGCACACCTTGATTGTATTACCGGAAGCACATCAGCATTAAATTTTGGCTGAACAGTAGAGCAGTCTATTGGGACAAGCCCTGCATTATTATAGTAGCAACTGCAAATGGTTACCAAAGTTGTTAATATTATAATTACTGTTGTTTTATCCCCCCACAAAATATTTTTTTTTACAGTATTCATTTACCTTTTACTTTCATTATAGCACCTTATTAAATACACATCTCCGAATATGCCTAATGCCGTATCACTATCTCCCATACCGTTACAAATTCCTTTAATACTTACTATATCACTAATTTTTATATTACCGTGCAAAGCTTCTTCCATTGTGCAATTGATGAAAGCCGATTCGTTGCCGGATTTTAATAAAACGATATTTTGATGCTGTTGGTTTTTTGTAATTTGCATTACCTCACCACTTACCTCTAAAATTTTTTGCGTGTATTCTTTTTTTGCTGTAACCGGATCTTCGCTAAATATCTTATATAATTTTATTGCACTTACTTTTTTACTGCTGCTATTTTTTATATTAGCTATTTTTTTATTGTAGTAGTAATACCCGGTAGCTACAAAACCGGCAAAAACCAGGAATAATATAACTATCTTTTTTTTGTTTACCACTATAATATTCATATAAAAGTATTTACTCTGGTAATAATGTAATTAAAAATTTTGCTGAACAGGTAAAAAATGTATCCGGATAAGGAAAAATAATAGTTTAACCGGAGGTAATATAGTTCTGAACGGAAATCCTGTTGGTAATACTTTTTGCAAGCGTCATCTCATCTGCATACTCAAGTTCACCGCCGAAGGCAATTCCCCGGGCTATAGTAGTAATTTTTATTTCAATGGGTTGCAGCTTTTTACTGATATAGTAAATGGTGGTATCTCCCTGTACGTTAGGATTTAAGGCAAATATCAGCTCTTTGGTATTTTCCGTTTTAATCCTGTCTATTAATGAATCAATTTGTAATTGATCAGGCCCGATGCCATCTAATGGAGAAATAATACCGCCCAGCACATGATAAGTGCCGTTAAATTGCTGGGTGCTTTCAATAGCAATTACATCCCTTATATTTTCTACCACACAAATCATCTCCTGCTTGCGCATAGGATTATTACAAATATTACAAAGTGTTTTATCAGAAATATTATGGCACCTGGTGCAGAATTTTATCTCCTGTCTTAAGGTTGAAACAGCGCTGCTAAATGAATGGACTTCTTTTTCATCTTGCTTAATTAAATGCAATACCAGCCTAAGCGCTGTTTTTTTTCCTATGCCCGGAAGTTTGGCGAATTCATTTACTGCATTTTCTAAAAGTGAGGAAGAAAAAATCATAGTGCAAAGGTAAGTAATTGGTTAAGATGTTGAAATGTGAGATGTTGGAGGGTTATATATGTATTAGATGATGCTCGATCTTACACAAGTAGAAAAAGCGGATGAGTTTTTTAGGTATTTGCTCAAAAAATAATTATTAATAATTACCGCAATAAATTGAAAATCAATACTCCCTAATTTTATTCTTTTAGACTAAGAATGTTTATTATACGAATAATTAAAACTTAAACTTATAAAACTGCAATATCAAGTACAAATTATTTCATTAAACATTTCACCTCTCTCACAACTTGATGTCAGTTTCATTATCCCAATCAGGCCTTACTGATAATTTCTGGCTGATAACAATTACCCTTTCCGGTTGTATTTTTTTACTGTAATTTCCGGCATCCCATTTGCCATTACTATTGGCATCTAATAAAATCCGTATGTCATATTCGCCAGGAGGAAATAACTTCATGCTCCATTCATTGGAAAGAAGGGAAAAACTCATTTTAAGCACATCATTTTGTATAAATTGCAATACAGGTTTTTGAGTAATGTCTAAAGACGTGAACCTTAAAATGACATTTCCATAATCAGCTTCACTTTTGGCTGTAAAGTGTAAAGTATCAGTTTTTGCTAAAAAATTATTAGCAGAGTCGGCTACTGCATCTTTATTTATTATTAAATTATAATAAGCCGCCTGCTTCCATTTTGTTTTGATGACAACTTTTTTGTGTGTACTGTCTAATGCAATACTGCTATTTGCTATAGGAGTAAAAGCAGAGTCGGTTAATATTATTTTTCCTGGTTCTAATTTTTTTACCGGGTTATTAAATGTAAGCTCAAAATCAGCAGATAAATCCTGTTTACCATCTGTATAAGTATATTTTAAAGTTTTTTCCGGAGATGTTTTAGCATTACTAAAATTTTTATTGTCTTTCTCTTCCGAAAATGCATACAATGTAACGGGTTCATTTTTTGAAGAAACAGTGATCTCTTCATTGTTAAAGGCAAACAGCTCTGTTTTAGAATTATAATATTTATTGCCATCCCCATCTTTAAGCGCATAAATTTTATATTTGCCTGCCGATAAATTATTAAAACTAAAATTACCACCGGCATCAGGCCTTGCTATATAATCAGGTTTTCTCTTATATACCGCAGAATCATTGGCATTTTTATATAATAAAGCTACAATAGTGCTATCGGTTTTTCCTGTTTCGGCAACAATTATTTTTCCATCCAGCATAAGCGAATCTATAATATTGCCTGTGGAAAAAACATAAGTAAAATTTTGTAAAATATTACCTTCGTTAACATCTTTAATGGCATTGCCAAAATTTATGGAGTAAGTAGTATTTGGCAAAAGTGTATCTTTTAAACTTACCGTTACTGTTTTTAATTTATAATTAATGTTAGGTGTTTTTGCCGGTAATGGCGATATTAAAACATTATTTTGTACATCTTGCACTTCAATATATTCATTAAAAGAAAAAGTGATTTTATTGCTTTTTACATTAACGGCTTTTAAACCCGGAGATGCATTTAATAATTGGGGGGGTATGCTGTCTCTTGGCCCGCCTGTAGGAGCACTTATCTGGGCACAACCGCTTCCTAAAATTGCGATGATATAAAAGAAGGCAATTCCTGGAAATAGTATAAATAATGTTTTACTTTTCATTAAAATAAATTACCCTGCAAGGTAAAGCGTTTATTTGTAGTAATTATAAGTGCTGTTATAAATTAATTCAAGTTGCTAATTACTTATAAATTTTATAATAACTATTCTATTTTCTACTCTCTAATTATATTGTTCTTTTTTGCTTGCCCAAAAAGGAACTCCCGCCTTCGGACGGGACAGGCGACAAAAGGCATCCCAAAACAGCCTGCCCCGTCTGCAAGCGGGGATTACATCCCGTTTTCTCCGCCTGAGAGACTGTTTAAGAATTTAAGTGTCAAATTGTTTTAACATTAATCGGATAGCAGAGATTTCAGTAATTGTTTCAGCAGTATTAGAAAGTCTCTCATAACTCTTAGTGTAAGCTCCCCTGAAAATAGTACGTTTTAAAAGTAGACAAAATTTGTAACTTTAAAAACGTAAAACAATGAAAAAAGTCAATTTAGTCCTGCCCAGATAGCAGGCATCCTCAAAGATTTTGATAACGGTAAAAGCGCCGAAGAGATCACCCGTGATCATGGTGTAAGCAAAGCATCGTTGTATAAATGGCGGCAGCGTTATGGCGGCATGGAAGCAACTGAGCTGAAGCGGATTAAGGAACTGGAAGAAGAAAATGCCCGGTTAAAAAAATGTATGCCAACCTTGCGATGGAGCTTGACACTGCCAAATACGTCATCGAAAAAAAAGCTTTAAAGCCTTGCGATAAAAGAATGATTATTGTTGATATGCGCAAAGAGCGGCCAAAAGACATCAGCAAGGCGTGTCGTTTATTAAAGCTAAGCCGCAGCAGTCTGTGTTATACAAGTATAAAAGATGATGTAACGGTTATGGTACAACTGGAAAACCTTGCAAAACAGAACCCGGTAGAAGGTTTTTGGAAATGTTACTACCGCATCAGGAATACAGGGACGGTTATTAACCATAAGAGGTTGCACAGGGTGTATAAAAGATGGGCCTGCCCTTGCGCCGTAAGGTAAAGAAACGTCTTGCTGCAAGAGTAAAGGAACCATTAAGCAAGCCTGATTATTTTACTCAAACCTGGAGCATAGATTTTATGAGTGATGCCCTTAGCAATGGTACCAAGTTCCGCTCTTTAATGTAATAGATGACTATAATAGGGAAATATTATTTATTGAAACTGATTATTCTTTAAAGAGTAGCCGGGTGATCTGGGTGCTTAAACATCTAATCAACCGTTATGGCAAACCTCAAAAAATACGCATGGACAATGGGCCTGAGTTCGTAGCTAAGTTGTCCAGGCAATGGAGCGTGGCTAATGAGATCGAATTTAAATACATACAACCTGGCAAGCCTACTCAAAATGCCTATGTAGTCGTTCCTCAAAAAGCCCTACAATCCTTTACCATTCATAATTTATACACAATTATGGATAAATAAATCTGCAGGAAAAGTATAAAGAAGCTTAAAAATCTTGCAAATTTGTATCATGTTAGCAAAGCAAAAAACAATGCACAAATTGGTTTTACAGCAGTTTTGAAGAGCAGTTGAATCATTCTCATCCGCTTTATATACTGGCAAACAGGATTGATTGGAATGTGTTTGAAGAAGCTTTTAAAAAACATTACAGTGCAAACCCAGGGCAAACCAGCCAAGCCTATCCGGTTAATGGTATCGTTGCTGATTTTAAAGCAAGTCCGCAATTTAAGTGACCAAAGTGTAGTAGAGCAATGGGCGGAAAATGCCTATTATCAATACTTTGGCGGAGAAAAATTATTTTCTGTAAAACCACCTTGTGTGGCTACAGAGTTAGTAGAATTTAGAAAACGAATTGGAGAAGCTGGGGCAGAATTGATTTTTAAAGAAAGTATCCGTATCAATGGTAAAGATGCCGATGATGATAATTTGAGTGGGGATACCACTGTACAGGAAAAAAATATCACCTATCCAACCGATGATAAGCTGTACAAAAAGATAATTGTAAAATGTCAGGCCATAGCCCTAAAAGAAAGCCTGGAACTAAGACAGAGTTATAAGTTCACGATAAAAAAACTAAGCACTGTTCAGCGTTTTAAGAAAAACAAAGACGGCGCAGGCAAAGCAAGGAAAGCTGGTAAAAAAATTAAAACAATAGCAGGCAGGTTAGTACGGGAGCTTGAACGCAAACTTACTGCCGATAGTTTAAACCGGTATGCAACACATTTATCATTGTTTAAAACAGTATTAGCACAAAAGAGAAGCGATAGCGGTAAAGTTTACAGTCTTCATGAACCCGATGTAAAATGCTACACTAAAGGCAAAGAGCATAAAAGATTTGAGTTTGGCAGCAAAGCTTCTTTTTTAGTAACACAAAGTAGCGGTGTAATTGTTGGGGCATTAAATTTTACAGAATCCCTGCATGACTCAAAAACACTACCGGCAGTATTAGAACAATATGAAGGCTGATGGACAAAGAGGCTAAAAATGTTTTTTAGACAGGGGTACCGGGGGCCTAAAATGATTAACAATACTGCATTACACACACCAAAGCCAGATAAGGACATTACTCAAACCAAACGCAAAAGACATAAACGCAGAGCGGCAATAGAGCCTGTAATAGGGCATTTAAAACACGATTATAGAATGAGCAGAAATTACCTCAAAGGTACAGTTGGAGATGCAATCAATGTAATATTAGCGGCTGCAGCAATGAATTTTAAAAGAATGATGAATAAATGGAAAGTAGAATTTATTTTTTTGGGCCTTAAAATTGCTTCGCTTCTTTAACTTTTATACTCAACTGATTTTGTCCCAAAGTAAAAATGACTTTTTGAGGATCGACTATGTAGAACGTTTTAATAAAACATACAGGGAATCTGTATTAGATGCTTATCTGTTTGACAGCATTGATGAGATAAGGAGGTAACACAAACGTGGGTAGATGATTATAATTGTACCAGACCCCATGATGCCCTCTTAATGGCCTGTCACCAAAAATATATAGAGAAAAAAAACAATCAACCTATTGGGCTGCGTTACGCTACGGCTACGCCTCCGCTTACTACGCCCAATAGGTTGAACGAAAACAACTATAATGATAAATTATTCTACTTTTGAACCGTACTAAAAATGGGAAGCCTACATGACAGCATCAGTATGCCTTCGGCTGCATTGGGATTATTTTGAAAGGTTTCCGAATAAAAAAAGTTGAGGCAGTTATATAAAAAATGTGGATTTATCTGTGCCCGGAGAAAGTTGTTTTCTGATTGGAGCAAATCTTCCTGCAAGCGAAGATTTTGATTTTCAATTTCGAGTTTGGCTTGCTGGGTTTCTGCCTGTTGCTGCTCTGCCAAACGGAGTTGTTTTTGTCTTTTTATAGAACGCTGGGCAAAAAAGTAACCGAGGGCGTAGATGGAGAAAATTACAAATGCCCTTATTACTATTCTAGTAAATACTGGAAATTTATAAGGTGTAAATGGAACTATATCTATCAAAGCAAGTAGATACTGCCAATATATATATCGTAATATCCAGCAACCAATAAAACTAGCGCAAAGACACATAACTCCTAATATCCATTTTTTTTGGTCAATAAGTTTATACAAATATAGAGATATGAAAAAAGCATAAATTTGACAAATATTAGCAAATAAAATATCTAAAAACTTATTTTTAGGATCTGCCCATATCTCTAATAAAAAGACATATAAAACATAACAACTCCAGAAAAATATGTGGCTTATATACTTTGAAAAAAAAAGTTTTATAGGCTTATACATATCCTAACTAATTTTTATTCTTCAAATAAGTAATTACAAATTTATACCAATCAGTCTCTGTTGATGGAATATTTATATTAGGGGAAATACCAATAAAATCGAGCAAAAGATTTTTTTATAAAAATTCTTCGCTCTAGGAATATAAAGCTTTACATTACCTGATGGGCTATCAAAAGCAATAACACCAACATTATCTATAGCACCCCAAGTTTTTTCTCCTGCTATTATAGTTTTTTTACTTTGTTGACAAAACTTTATAAACATTTCAGAGGCACTTATACATCGGTAATTAGTTATTATTAACGTGTTGTGCTATTAACAAATGTTAATAAATAAAGTTGTACTAATTTGAATAAAAAGATGTTGTGAAGTTGTCTAGGTAAGTGACTAAACTTTCTAAACAATATGCACAACATCCGAACAAATTTCAGCAAATTCTACGGCATTTGCAAAGATCTTTTTAAAAATGAAACGGGTTATAAAACAAATTTTCAGGTTTATCCTGTGCGCCCCAAAATGAATGACCTGGAAATCGTTTCATTGGCTTGTTGTATGGAGGCATTAAGTATTGATTCTGAAAATTTGTTATGGAGTAAATTAAAAAAAGATTATGCTTCATACTTTCCGAATTTAATAGATCGAAGCCGTTTTAATAGAAGAAGAAAACGGCTGGCACCATTCATCATTGAGGTGCAGGAACATATATCGTCTAAGCTTGCAAATCAAAGCCAGGCAATGATTGTAGACAGCATTCCTGTTCCTGTTGTAAAAATGGCAAGAGAAAAAAGGTTCAAATCATTTCAAAATCATATGAAACGGCTCCGGCCAAAGGGTGGAGTGCTGTTAACAAAGGCTGGTTTATTGGTTACAAACTACATGTCATAATTTTTGATAATGGAGTAGTTCAACAAAGTGGTATTACAAAAGCGAATGTACATGATATTAATTTCCTGAAACAGGTAAAAAATTTGCCAACAGAAAAGAAGATGCTTGGCGATAGGGCCTATATATCAAAGACCTTACAAATGGATTTATTTGAACAGTATAAAGTAACATTAAAAGTACCTTTTTAGGAACAATCAACATGATTACAAAAATATCCTAAAAGTACAAATCGAAAAGACAAATGGTTGAAACATTTTTTGCACAAATGTGCGATCAATTCAATTTGAAACGTAATTATGCAAAATCTTATGAGGGTTTGGCTGTAAGATTGGCTTCAAAACTGTCTTCCATGTCGATTTTGCATTGGATTAACCATTTAAATGGAAAAAAATTAGCTCAAATCAAACATGCTTTGAGTTTTTAATAGCACAACACGTTAGTATTATAATTTTTTGAGGATAAACTTTTGCAGAGTCGAATTGAATTGTATCAGGTGTTAAATATTGATAAGATCCCCTATACTTTATCATACTATCTAATGTTGCCTCATCTTCCGATAGAAATTGATACAAAGTTGAATCTTTTTATCTAACTTAACAGCTTCTTTCTGTTTTTCAATAAAATCATTAGAACATTTACGCATTTGCTCTCCTCCAACCATGGGATTAGTATATATATATGGAAATAATGATTTATAGACAGCCCAAGTGCCTCCCGTATTATTTCGTATATCAATAATTAAATTTGGAATCTTTCCAAGAACTTCTTTATTTGATTCTACCAAACTATCTACTATATGCTTAGCTTGGAAATCAGATCTTGGAATTTTAATAATAATAAAATTTGTGTCTATTTTAGTTAACGATATCTTATCTTCTACAAGAATCAACTTTTGTAAATACTGAGGCTGATAATCTTTTATTTTATACCATTTATATTGAAGCCCTGTTACTAAAGTATCTTCGGACAAAAAGTAAGAAAATATGCCAGTCATAATCCCCTTTGGAGTTATATAATTAGTAGTATAATATTTGTCTACCTTATTTCTTGATATATAAAACTTTATGCTGCCTGGCTTTACATTTTTATTTGTTGCTTCAACTACAACACCTTCTAACCAAATGTCTTTATTCTTTTCTCCATCTTGAATATAAATAATGCAATCATTATAGTCAGATTTCCAATATCCATTAGTAAGCTTAGAATTTCTTGTAGTAGTAAATTTAGTTTGAATTTCTTGTAACTTATTATTACAAAAAAACTATCAAAAATAATAGGCTTTACGCTTGATAATCTTAAATGTAAATCTTTAAAAAACAATACTGGATTAATTAACTGATGAAAATTAAATATCGAGTCTTGGGATTTATATATTTTCTTTTCAGAATTAAATAACAGTTTTTTATAACTAGAATGCAACTTCTCTGAATAAGCCGGATAGTTATTTTTAATTTTCTGTTGTATAAAATTTAAATCTTGTATATAAGTTTTATTTTGTTGCCCATTTACTTTAGTTAAAAAAACTAATGCGAAAATTAGAATAAATACTTTTGTCATATATCAGTTTATAATTATTTCAAAGCTGTTTCGAAAACAATATTCATATCCTGATTCAATTGGGAATAAATGTCTCAATGACAATCTATAATAAGTTAATGCTTCGAAACAGCTATAGTTACACTCCTAAGATTTATGTCTAATTTTCAAGCCCCCCACAAATACCATGTCCGCATGACTCATCACCCTTACCTGTTTTATTTCCGCCGATCATTATTTTCAATTGTTGATCATTCAATACAAACTTAGTAATCGTGCTTTTCTTTAACTCTAGTTTCTTTTTAGCTGGTTTTGTAACTTCTTGTTTCATAATTATTAGTTTTTTTTATTAATGCCGCTAAAGTAGAAGTTAAAATAAAACTATACAAATTTATTACACCAATTTGACCTGTGCGCTGACGAACAGGCTTATTCTCGGGACGAAACAGGATTTTGCTTGTTATTTTTCTTATCATTTATGTACCAGCGGGGTTTTCATTTGCGTTGGCTTTGTTGCGTTGGCATGAAACCCCGATGAATGATGACACTTTAAATTTATTACATCTATTCTAAAAATAATTACAATTTTTTTATTCAGCGGGGTTTCATTGCCATACTCATTGCCCTATATGAAAACCCCGCTGGAACAAAGAATAATACTTTATGAATTTATTTCTACGATATTTCAAGTGCTTTTAAAACCAAGGCTATAACAACACAGAATTGAAATAATAAAAACATGAAAATAAAAATCCCCAATTTATTTGCTACTCTTATATTTTCTTTTTCATTGGATAACTTTCCTCCCACTATATCTTCAACATATTTTGATTAAATTTTATTATTGATTTTTTAAAATACAAAAGTTGGTTTTTATTAGTTTGATTGATTTTTTTCATAAGGTTTATTTTAATTAGGTAAGGATAATTCGAAAAATACAATTCATTATTTTTGTATCAAAATTTAATACACCGATTCGATCTGTAGGCTGACGAACAGGCTTATTCTCAGGACGAAATGGAAATAATGCAATATTATTCCCATAATTTTCTGATTGAAATAATTTACTCTTTATCAGAATAGTGCCAGATATAAAATCTATATAGTTGTAATGCAAGTATAATTATAAGTGATACCATCGGTATTATACATAAAGGAATGGCTAACCATTGCAAAATACTATAGTTGATATTAAATACTATAACCCATAATATAAAAGAGGCAATAGCTGTAATTCTTAAAATAGCAATTAGTTTTTTTATAGTTAGCATAGAGTGTTTATTTAAATTCATAATATAGAATCTTTTAAAATATCCTTTTTATATCTTTCAAAATAAGCAAGAATTTCTTTTGGACTGGTTATTTTAACCTCCTCAAAACCATGAATAATATGAAATTCATCTAAGTTAACTTTAAAATCATTTACATATCTTGAGTCTTGCGAAAGCTTTGCTTTATACAATTTCATATTTTTCATACTGTCTAATTCTTTTGACATACTATAATTTATATCCATCATTTTATTAGTAAAGCTTAAATGAACACTACCGGTCATTGCTGTATCCTGTTTACTTCTATAAATGTACATTTCATCTAGGATACTTGAATCCAAATTCCACTTTGATGAAACTAACGTGGAAGAATTTTCAAAAATCATTGGATAAATCTGAGTTACTGAAATCCATTGTTTATTTAACAATGAATCCACAGGCATTTTTACACCAAACTCTGATTTATTTTTGTCGTAATCATACCCAAATACTTCTCCTTTTTTATGTATGAAAAAGTGATCTCTGTCTTCGGTAATAAGCCTTACCTTATTTTTTGTATAACTGTAATGATAACCCAGATGATACATAGCCATGTCTTTGTAATAGTATATTTTGACAAAATTTGAATCATATTTTGGCACCTTACCATCTTTTTGAATGACTGGGAACACTTGCTTCACTTGAATACATCTTATCTCATTATTGTAAGTGTCATTTTTATTAAGTACTGAATTGCAACAACTAAAAAAAATTACAAATATAAAGGCCAGATTTTTTATCATATTTTAAAGTTTAAAATATATTATCGCTAAAATAGTTTAATAAACCTTGCATCTTTTATAAATACAAGGTTTATAATTAATATATTACTCCCATGCAAAAATATCATCGTTAAATGTATTGGAGTATTCTTTATCAAGTTGATAACCGAACATGCAAGGAATATTAACTGTACAATTATAATACAGAGTAGCTATAACTTTTGATTTGTCAGGTACTATAAGTGTTGAAACTATGGTAGACATATCTGCATCCATGCATGGGGCCATTATACCTCCGCTTTTAGCTGTGCTTTCATAGCTGAAGGATTCCCACTTCCAAGCTGCATTCTGGTTGGCTTTGAACCTGACACCTTTAAAATAAGCAGACCATTCCGGTTTATGTCCTGGCATCATATTCAGACTAAAGAACATCCAACTATGAATTTTTGGCTATTTAATTATACCATTTTGAATTATCGTAGCTCCTCCTGACTTTGTATTTGTAATATATTTTTCTTCTCCTACCATCTTGTTCAATAATAGCTGTGCTTGCTCTGGTGTGAAATTACACCCATTCGGATCAGGCACATCACACGGTGGCGGAGGTATAATATTGTACCAGCCATCATTGACCGGGCATGGGTTTGGGGTTGGGCCTGGGTTTCCACCACCACCTCCTGTACCGCCTCCGCCATTGCCTCCTCCACCACCTCCGCCGCCTTCTTCACAATGCTCTATCCAGCAGGGTTGGTTGGGTACCGGGTTGGCTGAGGCTGTACCGGTTTTTGAATAGCCGCCACCGTTAGTACAAGGTTCAAACCAGCAATAAGGCGGGTCTACCAGGTTGCTTTTGTTTGCAGTGGCATTAGTGCCAAGCTTAGCATCAAAATAATCCATAAACCATTTGACTGCTGCTTCATCAAAACCTATATTGCTATATTCTTTTATTGTATTTGTAATAGAACTTTTGCGGTGCAGCCCGTAAAAAAACTTTTCTTTATTGTATAGCACTTCTATAAAAGCGGTTACCTCATTTGCTTTTTTTACAGGTATTAATACAATAACATCATCCGTATTGCTTTTTATTTTAACGGCCTGGTTCCATATGGGCTGGCCATGCCAGGATAAAAAATTGGCTGCAAAATTGTTTTTTTGAAATTGCTGCTGCAGGTTGTCTGCCACAGGTTGCAGCTCAGGGTTAGTGCCGGGCGGCAGGGTTAAAAAGTTGTCTACAGAAGTTGCTGGTACAGCCACTGCTGCTTCATTTGTTTTGGTGCAGGACTGCTGGACAAGGGCCAAGAGGAAAAGTAAGGTTAGAACGGCACAGTGTTTTTGTAAAAGGAAAATTAATTTTTTCATTATCTGGTGTTTTTATACGGGCAAAATAACAGCGCAGGGATTTGTATAAAAAATTTAATACACCAAATGGTGGTTTGGGCTGACGAACAGGTTTATTGTGAGGATATGATTAAATTATGTGGAAGATTTTATAGGCTATTAACTTAATTCAAGTCTCTGTAACTGTTTATAGTTTCCTATTTATTATTGTTCTTTTTTGCTTGCCCAAAAAAGAACTCCCGCCTTTGGACGGGACAGGCGACAAAAGGCATCCCAAAACAGCCTGCCCCGTCTGGAAGCGGGGATTACATCCCGTTTTGGGAATTGTTCCTTGATTTAGCTGTAGTGCTACTGTAGCTTCAGCTTTTGTTCAATATTGAACAAATTATAACTATCAACTTGAGTTAATTAATTCAAGTTGATAATTAATTTCCAATAGAGTAATCATTTTTAATAATGTTACTTTTTTTCGCAAAAAAATTAATGTCACCCTTTCAGGGTTTATACAAAACTTTTACATAAACTCTATAATAATATCACCCCGTTGGGGTTAATAATCCTGAAGGGATGCAATTATTAGATGAAAACAAATGGTATAAAGTATAATAACCCCGAAGGGGTGGCATTAGTAATTAGTAAAGCATATTCCTTAGCTTAAAGATAACGGGCTGCCGGATACGAAAGGCCGAACGGAGTGAGGGCCCGAAGTGTAACGCAGGGCCGGAGCGATAGCGGAGCCTGTAGAAGCCGGAACCGAAGCTGATTATTGATTTACTGCTGACAGCCCCATATTTTAATTAGGACTTGGGCATCTGTAGCTGCTGAGGTTAAATGCTACACCAATTTCTGCAATGATATATTGGTCTTTTTGTTTGCTGAACCCACGCTGGCGGCCTTCTATTCCTAAAATATTATTAGGGTCTATTTCAAAAGACCTGTCTTGCAGTAATTGTGCAACTGATGGCTGGTTGTTGGCCTGTGGCGGAAATTTATCTGCGCCAATGTACGTGGTGCTTACATCATCTAAATAATCGGTGGTGGTAAAGCGGTTTGAAACTTCGAAAGAGACATTTATTTTATCTGTGATATTATATTTTACACCTACGCCTAACGGAAAGCAAATGGCCATGGTGCTGTATTGCTTTCTGCCCTGGAATTGAATTAACTGGCCCTCTGTGCCTAGCGGCCTTAAAAATTCTTTATTGCCATTTAAATAAGCATAAGGATCATAAGAAAAAACGCCTGCACCCAGTGTAACATATGGTGTAAACAAATGATCAGGATCGCCCGGCATGAATTTGAAAAAATTAAAATCGCCTTGTACGGCCAGCTCCCAGATATTGGAGTTGAAGCTCAGATTACGCCTCTTTTGATAATCATTTTTACTATACACATCGCTATACCCTACCTGTGCATAGTGTGCGCTGATGCGCAAGCCTACATAATTGCCAAATTGCTTGCGGAAAAAAATGCCAAAAGCTGGTTTGGGCCTGTTGAGGGAGGCCCTTGTATTCAGATCGCCAAAGTAATGCGCTGCACCGGCGGTAATACCTACCTCGCCTTGCTGTACATATTCATTATATAATTGTGCGCTGGAATTTATGGTAACAGCGCAAAATAATGTTAGAGTAATTATTTTTAACTTAATCATAAGACTGTAAAATAAAGAATTGTTTTGTTATAATGAATGATTTAGAGTGATTATGATGGATAAAGAATGTTAAATATTGGTTTTTATTGCCCGGCAACTTTTTGTACTCTTAAGCCTACGGCCATAATATGCAGCAGAGGATCGTCCTCATGATATGCTGAATGTTAAAATTATAGGTGCCGGGCTTTTTAAACCTGCGGGGAAAGGCATTTAATAATTTTCTCACTTCCCAGATATCATTCATGCCTGTGCCCATCCACCCACCGGCATCAGTGCCTAATTCGATTTCTCTTTTTTCATTAAAAACAACATCTCCCGGGGCGTTAAAACCAATATTCAGCCATATATTATTATACTTGTAAGCATCGGTATGGCGTATAACGATATATATATTGTATGATGAGGTAGTGTCTTTTATATCAAAACTTCCTGCTGCTGAAAAACCGGTTTTCCATTCGTAATTGGGTATGGGAGTATTTTTTTCAAACACCTGCAGCTGGGTACAGCCAGCCAGCAAAGTGTATATTGAAATGCATATAAAAAGATACGAAGTATTTATTTTTTTGAATAACATTTATCTGCCGTAGTTTTTATTTTAAGCGTTGTAAAATTATAAAACATTCAACACTTGTTCTTTTGCTTTTTCCAGTTCATCTTTCATTTTTACCACACATTTTTGTATATCTGCATCGTAGGCTTTGCTGCCTGTAGTATTTATTTCCCTTCCTATTTCCTGTATAATAAAAGATAGTTTTTTTCCTTTGCCTTCTTCAGGATCGTTTAATATTGATTTAAAATATTCGCAATGTTGTTTTAACCTGATTTGTTCTTCATGAATATCTATTTTTTCCATATAATAAATCAATTCCTGCTCCATCCTGTTGTTATCAATATTGTCTTTGCCCACATGTTCTTCGAGTAAAAGATTAATTTCTTCTTTTATTCTTTTTTTACGGTTGGGTTCTAATACAATAATTGCTTCTTCCTGTTCATTAATATTATTAATCCGCTGGATAAGATCCTGTTTTAATACGGCCCCTTCATTTATCCTGTGCAAGGTAAGCTCTTCAATTGCTGTTAACAATACTTTTTTAAATGCTACAAAATCATTTTCATTTAATATATCATTGGTAGGCGTTACCACTTCGGGCAGGCGGAGAAGGGCGCTTAATACTGAGTTGGTATCAATTTTTAAATCTGCGGCGAGCTCTTCTATTTGTTTGTAATATGCTTTTATTAAATCTGTATTGATATTAACGGGTTTGGATGTACCGTTTTGTTTAATGTTTACTGTACAGTCTATCGTGCCCCTCACTAATTTTTCCTGCAACAGGCTTCTTATTTCAAATTCATAAGGGCGTAATAACGGGGGCAATTTTAATTGCAGCTCATATTGCTTACCATTTAACGATTTGATTTCTACCAGGAATGTTTTTTCATTTACAGTATGTTCTGCCCTACCGAAACCTGTCATAGATTTAAGCATAAATTTATAATTTGCTGCAAGATAGTTTTTATTAGTGTATAGTAATAAATGAAAGGCCAGGGGCAATTTATTTATGCTGATGACAAATCATTTTATAGTTACCCAAATGGCTGATTAAAATAAAAAAGCCCGACATTTTGTATCGAGCTTTATTATATGAATGGGTTAGTAGGTACTGAGAAATAAATTTCTCTCCACAATATTAAAAAGAATTTTCTCTAACAAGAAAAAAAAATGCAACAATTTTATCAACAATTTTTTTTTGAGTTGTGGATAAGGCAAATAAAATGCAAGGCGCAAATTTGAATTTTTAATAATTACACGATTTATTTTTACAAATATTTAAACATGCATTACCTTGAAAGTATTGATTTTATTGGTGTTTCAACAAAAAAATAATATAACAATAAAAAATAATTAACCCATTTGCAAAAAGTAAAATACCAATTATGTACTGTTGTTTATTTTATCATGCTTTGATAAAAAATATTTTAAAAATACTAGTTCTCAACGTACAGGAACTTAAAAAGATAATTAAAGCAGCATTAAAAGTAAATACAAAGGAGTGTAACTTTATAAAAAAATAACTATGCAGTTTTCATCGCCGGTATCAATACAATGGGTTGCTGATTTTATAGGTGCAAAATTAATTGGTAATGTATCAGCACATGCAACAGGCATTAATGAAATACATAAAGTAGAAAAAGGGATTTGGTTTTGTGGACCATCCAAAATATTATGACAAATGTATTAATAGCGCTGCATCATTTATCATCATTAATAAAGAAGCTTTGGTACCTGAGGGTAAGGCGTTGTTGATTGTAGAAAATCCGTTTGAGGCCTATTGCAAAATAGCCACACACCTCCGTCCATTTGAACCTTCATCTAAATTGGTGAGCGATAGTGCAACTGTTGGTAAAGGCACTTTTATTTATCCTTCATCATTCGTAGGCAACCATGTTACTATTGGCGATAATTGTATCATTTACCCTAACGTTACTATTATGGATCATTGTATTATTGGTAACAACGTAATTATACAGGCAGGAACAGTAATTGGCGGCAATTCATTTTATTATAACACAAAAAAAGACAGGGAGCTATGGTATAAAAAAATGCCTGATTGCGGACGGGTAATTATTGAAGATAATGCAGAGATTGGGGCAGGCTGTACAATTGACCGTGGGGTAAGCCATGATACCATTATTGGAAAAGGCACCAAAATGGATAATATGATACATATAGGCCATGATACGGTGATAGGAAAAAATTGCCTGATTGCCGCACAGGTTGGCATAGCCGGTGTGGTTAATATTGAAGATGGTGTAACACTTTGGGGCCAGGTTGGCGTAAGCAAAACACTTACAATTGGTGCTAATGCAGTTGTGTTTGCCCAAAGTGGTGTACCCTACAGTTTGCCTGGTGATAAAATATATTTTGGCAGCCCAGCAATAGAAGCCCGGGAAAAACAAAAAGAACTGGTATGGGTAAAGAGGATACCTGAATTATGGAATAAAGTAATGGGAAAATAATTATTAGTGATTAAAGTTATTTAAACTTCGATTAAATTTATATGTAGCCAGATAAGTAACAGGCGAGGTATAGTTTAATCAATCCGTTTTAAAATCATATGGCAGCATATCGCCTACTTTTCCCAGGCCATCCAACCGTTAAAAGTTAAATCATTCTGTTCATAATAATAACCGTTTTGCTCTATGATTATAGAAGGAGCATCTGTAAAAATAAATACGTAAGCTGAAAATCAGTTGGTTCTTGGGGATTAGCTTTTATATATAATTCATCCGGCATTTCTTTTTTGTATATCACAGCAAGATTTTTTGGCTTGGCGTTATTTCCACTGTTTGTGTACTATCATCTTTGATATAATGTAACGCATCATAAATATCATCCGGAGCTATGGCCTGTTCTGCATCTCCTTCTTTAGCTAACAGCTGGATTTCAAATTCATCATTCTCCAATTCTTCGTTATAAATATAACGCATTAGCTGCAGCAAAGAACCATTATATGCTTTTTTCCGGTTGGCATCCCACTGTAGTTTTTGTTCTTCAGTACCAGGTTGCATTTCTTCAAATAACGGAGATCCTGTATAAATGCTTGCTTTTGTATTATAATCATAAGCAAAGGAATCCAGTGCATATTTTATTCTGTATCCTAACGCATTATTCTCAACTTCTACAGGTGCATTGGATAAAACTTTTAAACGATTTTTTCTTTTATAAAAATAGAATTTTAAGGAATCGGGGTTTTTTATTATGCACTGCTTGCCGTTGGGGGTATTTCCAATAAAATGCTCAATAAAAAAATCACCATATTTCGCCCATCCATCCTGCACTTCATAAGATGCCTTAATAGCTACATCAGCCAATGACTTCTCCTGCTGCTTTATTTCTATTACAATATTAGCTGCAGCATCAGCGGTAGTAATCCTCCTGGTTCCGGTTTCATAACCAGTATATGTAATTACTAAATCATAGCCGCCTTTAGGCAATTGCAATTTAAAATTGCCATCTTTATCTGTAGCAGTACCTATGGTTGTATTCTGTGCAAATACAGATGCACCATGCAAAGGATTTTTAGTAACGATATCAACCACCTTCCCGGAAATATAGTAATGTGTAGATTGGGGAAATGCCGTTAAAGAAAAAAGCATTACAATAAGAGCGGACAAAAATTTTTTCATTGATATTATTTTTTACCAATTATTGGCACAGGTTACATAGATAATTATTAATTAAACAAATTTATACTACTGCGTGTTAAGCTTTTGTTGTATTTGGGCACAGGTATATGCGATAGTATCCTCAATTGAATGATAAGTAAACCCCGGTATAAACTTAAATAATTTAGTATTATCAAAATTCACTTTTGCTAAAGCTGTATGTGCAGTTTCTTTAGTGATTAATGGATCCCTCCCTGTAAATAAACTTTTTATTGCTTCCAGGCGCCATACAATTTTAGCGATAAGAGGTGTTACTTTTTTATGGGGTGGCTTTTTGCCAAAAGCCTTTGCGATTAAATTAAAAACATAGCCATAACTTTTATTGTCAGCACTTATAATAAACCTTTCCTTGCTAATATCACTTTGCATTAACTGTATCATTGCACCGGCAACGTCCCTCACATCTACAAAGCCTGTAATGCCATTAGAATACCAGGGAAACTCATCATAAACATTTTTAAATATTTGTGATGACCCGCTCTGCCAGTCACCGGCCCCAAGTATTAAAGATGGATTTACCATTACAGCATTTAATCCTTCGCCTATCCCCCTCCATACTTCCATTTCTGCCAGGTACTTGCTTTTTCCATAAATGCTGTTGCTGGTTTCTTCTGTCCAGTTCATTGTTTCATTGATAACTTCATTTTCCCTTATCCTGCCTAAAGCTGCCACACTGCTTACGTACAACATTTTTTTTACACCGGCATCAAGGGCAGCATTAACTACATTCGCTGTTCCTTCAATATTAATTTTAAATAATTGATTTTTCTTTTTTGGACTAAAGGAAACTATTGCAGCACAATGATACACCTGCTCTACATTTTGCATTACTTCTTCGAGGCCTATCACATCCAGGATATTACATTGTACCTGGATTAATTTTGCAGAATTAAAATCTGGCAAGGGAGTTTTATTATAAATAGCAGTTACTTCTTTGCCTCCGGCTAATAATTGACAGATCAATTCTTTTCCTAATAAGCCAGAACCACCGGTTACTAAAATCATTTAGAGAGGTTAATTTTTGTATATGCAAAGATGGGAATAAAATGCTGCTACCAAATTAAAAATCAGGTTTTATATGTTATAATTATAAAACCCTTTCCCTGTTTTTTTACCAAGCTCACCCTTTTCAACCTTATTTATTTGCAGTGGGGAAGGCTTAAACCGTTCTTGCTGGTTGAAGGCATTGTAGACATATTGTGATACTGCAAGATTAATGTCCATGCCTATTAAATCCATTAATTTAAAGGGCCCCATTTTAAAGCCGCTTGCATCCATGATAAGATCTACATCTTCAATAGTGGCATAATTATTTTCTACGAGTTTCATTGCTTCCAAATAATAATGCCGGGCTACCCGGTTTACAATAAAGCCGGGAGCATCTTTGCACAAAACCGGGGTTTTATTTATCGCTTTACATAATTCATAAACTTCTTTTGCCACAGTGTTATCAGTTTGCTCACCTTTTACTACTTCCACTAATTTCATCAAAGGGGCAGGGTTAAAAAAGTGCATTCCGATTACTCTTTGGGGATGCGCTACTTTTTTTTGTATCTCCGATACGGAAAGTGAAGAAGTATTGGTAGCAAAAATTACCTGCGGATTATTTATTGCTGCCAGCTGGTTAAAGACAGCTACTTTAACTTCTATTTTTTCTACAATGGCTTCGATTATAATATCTGCAATACAATTTTTAATATCACTGGTAAATTGTATGCGGTTATAAATAGCAGTTTTATCAGCTTCAGTTATTTTTTGTTTACCTGTTAAATATTGCAGGTTTTTCTGGATAGATATTTTAGCCTGCTCTAATATTGTAGTATTTATATCAAATAATAAAGTTGTAAAACCACTTTGGGCAGCCGTTTGAGCAATACCGCTACCCATAGTGCCCGCACCAATTACGCAGATTGTTTGTATCATATTGTAAAATAAAAAACTGTTGTGTGATTATATACTTTTTGAATTTTTAAGTTCAAAAGATAAATCACACAACAGTAAATAAAACCACCTTTTGCTATAATTTTAATTAATTATTTTGTGCTTCTTTTGCAGCATCTGCTTTCATTTTTTCATTAGCAGTGATGCCAAATTCCACCCGGCGGTTTTCAGCCCTGCCGGCATCGTTTGTATTAGCCACTTTTGGCTGCGTTTCTCCATACCATTTAACAGTAAGGCGATTAGAATTTATGCCCGCTTCTTTAAGATAGCTGCCAACTGCACCTGCCCTTTTCTGGGAGAGTGTCATATTAGAACCATCAGAGCCTACATCATCTGTATGCCCTTCAATTAAAATGTTTGTTTCCGGATACATGTTAAATACTTTTACCAGTTTATCCAAAGCTATTTTAGAATTTGCTGAAATATTAAACTGGCCGGTATTAAAAAATACACCCATTTTAGACCCGTCAGGATTATTTTCACTGAAAGTGACATTGATACCTTCACCTACCCTTTGTACTTCTGCACCGGGTATTTCTTCTTTAATGGCTTCTGCCTGGCGATCCATTTTATTCCCAATTACACCACCTACTACTCCGCCTACGGCAGCGCCCAGTACAGCACCTAGTATTGTATTGTTTTTATTGCCTACATTATTGCCTATTACACCGCCAAGTACACCACCTGCTGCAGCACCTATGCCTGCACCTTTTTGGGTATTATTTAATTTTTTTGTTGGTTCGCAACCAGTTGTTGCCATCATTACTAATGCTGCAACAGCGATTGAAGTTTTTGCAAAAATTTGTTTCATGAGTAATTATTTATTTTTTTAAAATGCTGATTTAATTCCTGACAAAGTTGTAAACAAGCGTAACGGTCCTACCTTCAAAATTATTATCTGATTTTAATTGCATGACATTATCTTCTAAAGTAGTTATCCTTAACCTAAAGCCATTATTATCATCCATGGCTGTACGTTTATTTTCTAATCTTTTAAACTGAAATGATTTTTCTCCTCCTGCTGGTTCATAAATAGACCATTTAATATTACGGGTTACACCTACACAATTTCCACCATTGGCAATAGTATAACTTCCTGTACTATTATTAGCTATAAAGCTCCATGAACTGCCAATAAAACAATTATAATCTGCTTCATTAAAAATACTGGCTTTCATTTTAATATCAACCCCCTCTACGCTTGCCCCTTCGGTAGTGATAGATTGTAAAGTCCAATTACCGTTGATACTCTTCTTCATTCCTTTTGCATCTTTTGATACAGAACATGAGCTTAAGAAAACTGATGCAATAATTAAACCTATGCAAATAGTAAAGTATTTAATTTTCATGTGATAAATTTTAAATTAATTAGTAAAGTGGCTTGAATTGCATTTTTACAATAATAATGCCAAACAGATCTGAAATTTTTATAACCCTGCAATGTTACCACGGTTAGAAATTAGAGCAGGTCCTATAGTTATAAATATGTTATTTATTTGCAAAAATTAAACTGTTAATTTGCAGCTGTAAACTGTTTTAAAAATCTTATATCATTTTCACTAAACAAACGTAGATCTTTTATCTGATACTTTAGCATAGTAATTCGTTCTATGCCCATTCCAAAAGCAAAGCCTGTATATTTATTGCTGTCGATCCCACAATTGTCCAATACATTTGGGTGCACCATTCCACACCCCAGGATTTCTACCCAACCCGTATATTTACACACATTACATCCGTTGCCTTCACAAATCAAACAACTGATATCCATTTCTGCACTAGGCTCAGTAAAAGGAAAATAACTCGGCCTGAAACGTATTTTTATATTACTGCCAAACATCTCCTGCACAAAAAAATACAATGTTTGTTTAAGATCTGCAAAGGATACGTTTTCTGCAATATACAACCCCTCTACCTGGTGAAAAAAGCAATGTGCTCTGGCACTGATTGTTTCATTGCGGTATACACGTCCCGGGCAAATAATACGTATGGGCAATTTACCTTTTTCCATTTCCCGTACCTGTACGTTGCTGGTATGCGTACGTAGCAGCCAATCAGTCCCGCCATCGGCGGGATGAGCAATATAAAAAGTATCCTGCATATCACGTGCCGGATGGTGTTCCGGTAAATTTAATGCGGTAAAATTATGCCAGTCATCTTCTATCTCCGGGCCTTCTGCCACAGCAAATCCTAACCTGTTAAAAAATAGAGATTATTTTATTTTTCGTCAGGCTTATGGGATGGCGGGAACCAATTGGTAGCACATCACCTGGCAATGTCAAATCAATCTCATTATCGGTCGTCGGTTGTCGGTCGTCGGTCGTCGGTTTCAGCCCATTGTACTTTTCTTCTGCAAATAATTTAAAATCATTCAATAACTGGCCTGCTTCTTTCTTTTGTTCATTAGGCACATTTTTCATTTCGCCCATTACAGTTTTTATCAATCCTTTTGAACCTAAATATTTTATACGAAATGCCTCTGCATCACCTTCATTAAAAGCTGCTATTTCTTCTTTATACAATGCTATTTGCTGTAATAAATTTTGCATCGGGCAAAGATAAGGAACTTGATACTCTAAATTTATTTGCTATTTCACACCTTCTATTATGTATTTGTAGTTAAAATGCATCTATTCATAAATTATTTTGTAATTTTAATATCTAAATTTATTTATATGTCGCTATTTAGATCAGGCAACCCTACTTTAGGTGAAAACCGCTTCAGGGATACCGTGTTGGGTAATGTAGTAACACATGAGAACGCAATGACGGTGAAGGGCACACTTAACAAATTCGGTTTTTTATTTTTGATGGTATTGGGTACATCATTTTACTCCTGGAAAGAATTTGCAGAAGGTGGAAATGTACAACCGCTAATTTGGACTGGAGCTTTGGGAGGACTAGTTGTTGCCATTATTTTAATATTTAAAAAACAGTGGGCACCTTTTTTAGCCCCGGCATATGCTTTGCTTGAAGGCCTTTTCGTTGGTGCAATTTCGGCATATTATAGTTATGCTTTTGAAGACAGGGCACCTAATATTATTATAAATGCTGTAGGGTTAACATTTGGATGTGCCATAGCTATGTATTTATTATATAGCTTCAAAATTATCAAAGCCACTCAAAGATTTAAATCAATTATAATTACCGCTACCGCTGGTATTGCTATATTTTATTTATTAGTGCTGGTATTGCGTGCATTTGGATATGATAATATGCCTTTTTTACATGAAGGCTCTAGCATGGGAATTGGTTTTTCATTATTTGTAGTAGCAATTGCCGCATTGAATTTAATCCTCGATTTTGACATGATAGAGCAAGGTGTAGAGATGGGTGCTCCGAAATATATGGAGTGGTATGGGGCATTTGGTTTACTGGTAACTATTGTATGGTTGTATTTAGAAATATTAAGGTTATTATCAAAAATTTCGAGCAGGAATTAATTTGAATTTATATTTAATACAAAAGGATCCGCAGCAAAGCTGCGGATCCTTTTTGTATTTTGTTAACAGCTAAATACCTTTATTCCACCCCGGTTGTGTCACTCACTTGTACTGTATCTCCTTATTTATCTTTATTATGCCTTGCTGCTAAACTTTCTCTTGACAAATACTTCAATTGAATTGCAGGCCATTTAATTTTGCAGTTATTTCTTTCCGCTACTCAACTTCTCCAGCAAAGCAATTTTTTCATCTTTTTCTTTTAACAAAGCCATATACAACTTTTTATTTTCTTCTAATGCTTCCATCCATTTGTCAATCGGGTTAACGGCAGAATAATAATTCATTGCTATAACATTCTGTGCATTATCTTTAAAATCAGTAAATGTATTAGCTATAATATTTATAGCACCCTCCTCATCAAAATTTTTTAAAGCTTCTACAGGCACTTTTAAAGCTTGGGCTATCTGCTCCATTAACTCAGGCTCAATTTCTTCTTTCGCTTCCAATCGGGAAATCTTTATTTGGTTCCAGTCTTCTCCCAACATACTGGCAAAAGCTTCCTGCTTGTAGCCCTGCATTTCCCTGAAACGCTTCACATTACGGCCTTGATGAATTGTTTTTTCCATAGCTTCAAAGATAAACAATTTAACTATTCCCTTCCATCCAGTAAATTACCCAGCCCGCCTAAAAGGCTACCTTCCTCTTTACGATTGTAAGTTCCGTATTGCATTATACGTCCGGCCAGCCTGCTGATTGGCAAGGATTGCAGCCATACTTTGCCCGGGCCTTTTAAAACCGCAAAAAATAAACCTTCACCGCCAAACATCCAGTTTTTTATGCCTTTGATAAATTCAATATCAAAATCTACACCTGCAGTATAAGCTACCACACAGCCTGTATCTACTTTTAAGATTTCTCCTGCTTTCAAATCCCTTTCTACCACATAGCCTCCGGCATGGGCAAATGCCATACCATCCCCTTCTACTTTTTGCATAATAAAACCTTCGCCCCCAAAAATACCGGTGCCCAATCTTTTTTGAAATTCTATACCTATGCTTACCCCTTTGGCAGCGCATAAAAAGCATCTTTTGTGCAATAATTTTACCGCCCAGCTTCTGCAAATCAAAAGCAATAATTTTACCCGTGTATGGTGCTGCAAAGCTTACCCTTTTTTTCCCCTGCCCGGTATTAGTAAATGCAGTCATAAATAAACTTTCGCCAACGAGTAAACGCTTTCCGGCGCTTAATAATTTTCCTAAAATGCCACCGTTCTGCTGCTGGCTGCCATCTCCAAAAATAGTTTGCATCTGGATATCATTGTCCATCATCATAAAAGCACCGCTTTCTGCAATAGCAGTTTCATTGGGGTCTAATTCGATTTCTACAAACTGTAGTTCTTCTCCGTAAATTTTATAATCTATTTCGTGATTAGTACGCATGGTATTTTTTTATGAAGGTAAATATTTTACCGCAAAGCCGTTAAGGCGTAAAAAGGGGTTAAGGATTTGTAATTGTGTGAATTGTGCTCCTGCGGAGCAATAGGTGCAAAGCATAATTAAAGATGATTATTGATATGCGATACAAGGGAGTGGCACAGTTGCATCGCACTATTTCCCTTCGCCCTGAAGGGCGGAGCTATTCAATACCCATAATATTTTTAGCAAAACATTATGAACATATTTCATAAAAGCCAAATAGCATTACCAAAGACGAACGGAGCGTCCACCGCCTTTGGCGGGGCACAGCGCCACGGCAGTTCAATCAGGATACAAAAGCCGGTTACCAAAAAAATTATTTGCAAAAATATATAAACGAGGTTTGCCTTAAAAACAGCCAGTTTTAAAAATATTCCTGTGTAAACCAGTTTTATCCGTTTCACCTGTGTTCCTACTAAAACTTCTTTAACAAAAAATTAGGTACTATATTCGCATGAGCAACGGCTATTTAATTTTATATTGCTCATCAACTAATTTAAATAATATGGAATCAGCAAAACCCAAAATTTTACTTTGCGAAGATGATACGAACCTCGGCATGGTATTAAAAAATTATTTAGAACTAAATGATTATGACGTAACGCTGGAAAGAGACGGACGCTTAGGTTTAGCTGCTTTTCAAAGGGAAAAATTTGATATCTGCCTGCTGGATGTGATGATGCCTAATATGGATGGCTTTACCCTGGCTGAAGAAGTGCGTGACATTAACCCGGATGTGCCGTTATTTTTCCTGAGTGCCAAAACCATGAAGGATGATATTATACAGGGCTATAAACTTGGTGCTGACGATTACATCACCAAACCTTTTGACAGCGAAGTTTTATTATTAAAAATAAAAGCAATTTTAAAACGCAACGAGGAAATGCACCGTGAAGAAGTAAATGCAGAATTTGATTTAGGAAAATATCATTTTAATCCACGCCTGCGTGAGCTTACCATTGCCGGCAAAACAACCACTCTGTCTCCTAAAGAAAATGAATTGCTGAAAATGCTGAGTGAATATAAAAATGATTTGTTACAAAGAGATGTTGCCCTGAAAAAAATATGGGGGAGCGATACTTACTTTAATGGCCGTAGCATGGATGTGTATATTGCCAAACTGCGCAAATATTTAAAAGAAGACCCTGCTATTGAAATTGTAAATATTCATGGTAACGGGTTTAGATTAGTGGTAGCGGAGTAAATTTTCGAATATATTTTTAATAAAAAAGCGCTGTAAATTGTCCAGCGCTTTTTTATTAATGTTATTTCATTATTTCTCCATTTTCTTTCCAATGTAACTGGTGGATCAGTTATCCATTATCGTAATATAGTTCAGCATATTTTTGACCGGTTTTGTACCACTCTGTCCATACGCCTGTTTTAATTTCATGTGTATATTTTCCTTCAAGAAATTTTTGGCCGTTTTCGTACCACTTTACCATCAAGCAGATCACCTTCGGCAAGCTTTATATTTTTTGTAGAATCATATAGTACAATGTATTCTTTTTTTTGTGCATGTATAATTGCAGGAAAAAAAAACAACCCGGTAATTAATATTTTTTTTAGAACATGATGATATGTTGTAATGATTTACTTTTTTAAGATAAAAAATTGATTAACGACAGCAGGTTTCTTTTATCAACTTGTTTTTTTTATAATATCCTTCTAAATATTTTTTCATCTTCAAAACGAATAGTATTACTCAGACTGGATTAATTTTTCTACTATTTTCATTTAATATTTATTCTCTTTAATCTTAATACTTTTTTTAAAATATACATCTGCATATTTTTTTCCATTTTCATCCCAATATTGCCACAATCCTTCTGTAAGCTCCCCTGAAAATAGTACGTTTTAAAAGTAGACAAAATTTGTAACTTTAAAAAACGTAAAACAATGAAAAAAGTCAATTTAGTCCTGCCCAGATAGCAGGCATCCTCAAAGATTTTGATAACGGTAAAAGCGCCGAAGAGATCACCCGTGATCATGGTGTAAGCAAAGCATCGTTGTATAAATGGCGGCAACGTTATGGCGGCATGGAAGCAACTGAGCTGAAGCGGATTAAGGAACTGGAAGAAGAAAATGCCCGGTTAAAAAAATGTATGCCAACCTTGCGATGGAGCTTGACACTGCCAAATACGTCATCGAAAAAAGCTTTAAAGCCTTGCGATAAAAGAATGATTATTGTTGATATGCGCAAAGAGCGGCCAAAAGACATCAGCAAGGCGTGTCGTTTATTAAAGCTAAGCCGCAGCAGTCTGTGTTATACAAGTATAAAAGATGATGTAACGGTTATGGTACAACTGGAAAACCTTGCAAAACAGAACCCGGTAGAAGGTTTTTGGAAATGTTACTACCGCATCAGGAATACAGGGACGGTTATTAACCATAAGAGGTTGCACAGGGTGTATAAAAAAGATGGGCCTGCCCTTGCGCCGTAAGGTAAAGAAACGTCTTGCTGCAAGAGTAAAGGAACCATTAAGCAAGCCTGATTATTTTACTCAAACCTGGAGCATAGATTTTATGAGTGATGCCCTTAGCAATGGTACCAAGTTCCGCTCTTTTAATGTAATAGATGACTATAATAGGGAAATATTATTTATTGAAACTGATTATTCTTTAAAGAGTAGCCAGATCTGGGTGCTTAAACATCTAATCAACCGTTATGGCAAACCTCAAAAAATACGCATGGACAATGGGCCTGAGTTCGTAGCTAAGTTGTCCAGGCAATGGAGCGTGGCTAATGAGATCGAATTTAAATACATACAACCTGGCAAGCCTACTCAAAATGCCTATGTAGAACGTTTTAATAAAACATCAGGAATCTGTATTGATGCTTATCTGTTTGACAGCATTGATGAGATAAGGGAGGTAACACAAACGTGGGTAGATGATTATAATTGTACCAGACCCCATGATGCCCTTAATGGCCTGTCACCAAAAATATATAGAGAAACAATCAACCTATTGTTGTGTTACGCTACGGCTACGCCCCGCTTACTACGCCCAATAGGTTGAACGAAAACAACTATAATGATAAATTATTCTACTTTTGAACCGTACTAAAAATGGGAAGCCTACAGTAGCATTCCTCCTGTTTGTCTCGTTCCATGCAAAAGTTCTTTCCACCACCCATCTTTTGGGAACTACTTTAAACCCTTTTAATTCAGAACGCTTTACCACCTCCATTTCATATCCCCCAGCACCTGGTTTTTTCTGCTGCTTTGCCTGGTAATGGGCAAGCTCCATCAGCAAATATTTTTTTAATCCCATGCCAACGGTTACTAAGTTTTTCTAATACAACTTTTCCCCTTTTCTATCGGCCATGCTTGCAGGGCGAACCACTATACAAAGTAACAACCCTTAAGCATCTACTACAATATGCCGTTTTATCCCTTTGATTTTTTTACCTCCATCATAACCGGTATTGCTGCTCTTGCTTACCAATGTACTTTTAACCTATACTATCTGCCACTTTGGAAATTCACCAGGAAGCATACGCCATTGGCAGCCTGTTTTAACCAAATAAAAAATGGCATTCAGAATTTGTCGCAAATCATGCTTACGTTTCCTTTTTATATTCAAAAGCTTTTCATAACTTGCCATTGGCTGTCGTTTAAACAGGTAGGGTAGCTTATCATACTAATTGCGTTTGTTGTAATTCTCAATTAGTGATAAATCCTACAATTAACTACAGCCTTTTTTTCCACTTTTCCACATAACAATACTTGATGCAAATTCTTAAACAGTCTCTAAGGCGGATCACTCCCTTGTACGGCACACCTTTGTTGAGCTTTATGTAAGCGGATTGTGCAAATTGAAATAGAGCAGGAAAGTTATTGTTCATTTTGTACACTTTGAATTATTCTACGCAGGTTTTTATCATCAATAGTTTCCAATTCTGCTTTATCATATATAGTTAATAAATAAACTTCTTTATTCCCAGTAATTACGTAGCTGATAATCCTGGCACCTCCGCTTTTACCTGTTCCTTTACTTTTTATAGCAACCCTTATTTTATAGGCATTATTACCAAGTGACGTACCTTCAGTTGGATTTGAGCTTAAAGTATCATTTAGTTCTAATAGTTCTTGCTTTAATGAGGGATACTTTTTTACAAGGCGTTTTGCCTCTTTTTTAAATTTTGCAACGGGGATAATATTATAACTCATTAAGAAAATCTTTCAAAGTTTGGCTTTTAGTTTTTGATTTTCTTAATTTGGCAACCTCAGTAAAGGCTTGTTTTAAATCTGTTTTTATCTTCAAGGTTTGCTCGTATTTTTTAAGCCTTGACATAACTTTTTCCCACTCACTCAATGGCAGTTGAACGGCATGGGTGTTGCCGTTTCTGTCATTTACATATTGCAGGTCAATTTTCATATCACAAATTTAAGTTTTTTATTTAAACCTATAATAACTTTAGTTAATATATTTATAGAATGCTATAACCGGAAGTTATAATTAATATTTCTTTTTTTCTCACAGCCTAGGTTCGTGAGGACACCACAGGTGTTCGGAAGAAATTTATTAACTCCGTAGGAGTAAAATATTTATAGAATAAAAAAGATAGACCCAAACCAGGACTCCGTAGGAGTCCAATGTTTTATTAAAGCAATTTTGTTGAACTCCGGAGGAGTTCGTAAAACGGTTTGAGAATGATAATACTTCTATAAATATTACTCTCCTACGGAGATAATAAGCTATCAGCTTATTATCAAATACCATAGGCTGCCAACTTCATCCGCTATGGCTTGACAAAAACAAAGGGCCTATTTCTTCCGAACAATATTGGTGAGGACACGAACCTAGCCCACAGATTATTTTTTATTCGCCAGCCTTTCAAGCAAAGCAATTTTTTCATCTTTTTCTTTTAGTAAAGCCGCATACAATTTCTTATTTTCTTCTAATGCTTCCATCCATTTTTCAACAGGGTTAAAAACCGGATTATGATTTATTACAGCAGAATGGTCATGAAAAGTATTTGAGATTACATTCACCGCCTGCTCCTCATCAAAACCCTTTATGGCTTCTACCGGTATTTTTAAAGCCTGGGCTACCTGCCTTATCAGTTCAGGTTCAATTTCTTCTTTGCCTTCCAGCCTGGAAACTTTTATCTGGGTCCAGTCTTCTCCCAGCATACTGGCAAAAGCTTCTTGTTTATAACCTAGCAGTTCACGAAACCGCCTTACATTCCGGCCTTGATGAATTGTTTTTTCCATAAAATCAAAGATAATAATTTATTTCACGCAAAGGTGCTATGGAGCAAAGGTACCAATAGCTTAACCGGACTATTTAAATATACAATTGGTATTATTTATAAAACGTAAATAACACAGATTTACACGGAAATTGTTAAGGATTTCTTTGCGAACTTTGCATCTTTGTTTCTTTGCGATAAAAAAATTCGCTATCCGCCTAGGGTCGTGTCCCCACCACAACAGTCCGAAAGATTCTATCTCATCCGGCTGGTTAGTTGTGCTTAATATGATCCAACGCTTAGTTCTCCGTAGAAGAATAATATTTATAGAATGGGTTTAAATGATTTGAGAACCCTGGAGGGGTTCAACTAAATACCCCAAATGTTGGACTCCTACGGAGTCCCGTGGGGCTGCTTCACCTTTCTCTATAAATATTTAACTCCTATGGAGTTTAAATTCTGAATCTTTCGAACTGTTGTGGTGGCCACACGACCCGATTATTATTCCTTTATTGTGCAATTAATTTAAAGAAATAAAAGCTTAAAGATAAATAACCAAATCTGCGGAAATTTGCGTAATCTGTGACTGCAACAATGCCCATACAAACAATAACCATACAACAATTTTTAGAGCTGGCGCAACAACATCCTGTTTTGGATGTACGTAGCCCTGGCGAATTTAATCATGCACATATCACCGGCGCATATAGCTTACCGTTATTTAATGATGGAGAAAGAAAAATAGTAGGCACGGCATACAAACAGCAAAGCAAAGAAATTGCCATTAAGCTCGGCCTTGATTTTTTTGGTGTAAAGATGCGGAGGATGGTGGAAGAAGTAGAATCGTTGATCATTGATCGAAAGATGTTGGCCGAAAATCAACGCAATGACGACCAACCAACAACGAACAACGTTCTTGTCCACTGCTGGCGTGGCGGAATGCGAAGCGCTGCTGTAGCCTGGCTGCTGGATTTATATGGCTTCAAAGTGTTTACATTATCCGGTGGCTATAAAGCTTATCGCAATTGGGTATTGCAACAATTTAGCCAACCATATAATTTTTTGGTGGTAGGCGGCTATACCGGTAGTGGTAAAACGCTTTTATTAAAAAACTTAGCAGAAAATAATAAAGCAGTAATAGACCTCGAAGCATTGGCCAATCACAAAGGATCTGCTTTGGGCGGACTTGATGAAAAGAAGCAACCCTCGCAGGAAATGTTTGAGAATAAACTGGCGGAGGCGTTAACAGCTGATCGTTGTTCGATGACCGCAGAAAACACTCAACCTACAATCAACGGCCAACGACCAACGTGTATTTTTATCGAAGACGAAAGCCAGCGCATCGGCAACCTCCAAATACCCATGCCGCTTTGGCAAACAATGCGCAGCAGCCCGGTATATTTTTTAGATGTTCCTTTTGAAGAAAGACTTAATTTTTTAACACAGGAATACAGCATATTCACTAAAGAGAAACTGGTTAACGCCATTATACGCATACAAAAAAGACTAGGCGGACTGGAAACTAAAAATGCCATTAATTTTTTATTGGAAAATAATCACAAAGAATGTTTTAGCATCTTATTAAGGTATTATGATAAATGGTATTTAAAAGGTTTACATAACAGGGAAAATATAACCCAGCTGATACATAATATTCCTTGCAGCAATGTGGACACTATAACAAATGCACAAAAATTAATGGAACTATAGCAAAAAATAAACAACGTGCTAATGGATAACAATAACGAAATAAATAATGATATTAAGCTTACCCAATTTTCCCGTGGCGCTGGTTGCGGCTGCAAAATAGCACCAAACGTTTTAGAAGAAATTTTAAAAAGCAATTTTATATTGCCGGATAACAAAAGCTTACTGGTAGGCAATAGTAGTAAAGATGATGCTGCCGTATATGATATTGGAAATGGCAGGGCTTTAATAAGCACTACTGATTTTTTATGCCTATTGTTGATGATGCATTTGATTTTGGCAGGATTGCCAGTGCCAATGCCATTAGTGATGTGTATGCCATGGGCGGCCAGCCACTTTTGGCTATAGCTATTCTGGGATGGCCGGTAGATAAATTGCCTGCTGTTTTAGCACAGCGGGTTTTGGAGGGCAGCAGAAATATTTTTGCTACTGCAGGAATTACTTTGGTTGGCGGACATAGTATTGAAAGCGATGAGACTATTTTTGGCTTGGCAGTTACGGGAATAATTGATATAAAAAATTTGAAAAATAATAATACGGCAAAAGCAGGTGATTATTTATTTTTAACCAAGCCTTTGGGAATGGGAATATTATCTACTGCCCAGAAAAGAAACGTTTTAAAAGCGGAACATTTGCCAGTAATGATTAACCAGTTAATACAGTTAAACAAAATTGGTGAGACATTGGGAAAGATAGAAGGCGTGACAGCTATGACTGATGTAACCGGATTTGGAATTTTAGGCCACTTAATAGAAATGACAGAAGGGAGTAATTTATCTGCAGAAATTTATTACTCACAGCTACCAATAGCCGAAGGTGTAAAAGAATACCTGGCACAGCGGATTATTCCTGATGCAACTTATAGAAACTGGAACAGTTATAGCGCTAAAACCGGCTTTGAAAAAGGGGTGAATGTAATGGAGGCTTTTAATTTATTGCCTGATCCCCAGACTAACGGTGGTTTGTTATTTGCTGTAGATGAAAGTGCAGTAAAAGAAGTACAGCTTTTATTAAAAGAAAATAAATTAGAAAATTTTACTGAACCCATTGGCAGAATGATAAATGCTTCTGATAAAGCAATTTTTGTAAAAAATAAATAATATGAAATTAAATGTAAATGACTGGATAGGTTTTATCGGAGTAACCATTTTACTAATAGCCTTTTTAATGAACTTACTTAATAAAATGGATAAAAACAGCCTCAGCTATATTTTATTGAATATCATTGGTGCAGGATTAGCTTGCCTGGCCTCATTACTGATTAACTATATGCCTTTTGTAATTTTAGAAGGTACATGGACGGTTGTTTCAATAATAGCCCTAATTAATTATGCAAAAAAAACTACAGTAAACCATCGATAAGGTTAGCTAATTTTCTATCCTTTTCAGTTATAATATCCCCGGCATCGTGTGTGCTCAACCATATTTCTACCTTACTCCATACATTAGTCCATAAAGGATGATGATTCATTTTTTCTGCTTCCAGCGCTACTCTTGTCATAAAAGCAAAAGCTTCGGAAAAATTTTCAAATTCAAATTTTTTATACAGAGTATTGTTTTCTTCTTTCCACATAAATGTATTTTAAAATATAAGGTGCTGCTTGTGTTTTATTTTTTCCGTAGTCATTTCATTTACCAGCTGTACACCGGGTAAGGATTTAACAGACTGTAGCAAGTCATTTAAATCATCTGCATGAATAATATCTCCTTTTGCCAGCCATAAAAAGTCCAGGTGTTTAAATTCGGGTAATAAGTATTCCCTGGTACTGGTTATTATATAAATAATGTGTTAATGATGATGATGGCGGTGTAAACTCATAAATAGAAAAAATATTGCCGTTGCTTTTTTGTGAGCTGTATTTCAATATCTGTATTTATCCTGAAATCAAAACCAAGCAACTGGTTAAGGCGCCAGCAAAAATGATAATCTTTTATAGGGGCTACTATACCTAATAAACAGGTATCCTCAAAAAATTCTTCCGCTAAAGCTTCGTTATCAATTTTAAGTTTCATTTTTTAATATTAAAACACAATATCAAATGTTAATACCTGTTCTCCTCTTTTCACTTTTACTGTTGTTGCATCCCCTTTTTTAAACTTACTTAATACTTCCATATACGATTGCACATCAGAAAATTTATATTCCCCTAATTGCAATAATATATCACCGGCTTTAAGCCCGGCTTTTTGTGCAGGTTTTCCATCGCTTATACCATCTGCCCTTACACCACTGCTGCCAAATGCATAATCAGGCATAATGCCTAACGATACTTTAAAGCTACTTTTACCAGACATGGCCACTTCCCTGGTTTTAGTAAACTGCAGTTTGGGTAGTTTGTTTGTTGCAGCAACAATATCATATATATATTTTACTACTTTTACTTCTCCGTCGTAATTTAACTTATCAGCATCATCGCTGGGTTTATGATAATCTGTATGTGTGCCGGTAAAGAAAAATAATACCGGTATATCTTTTCGATAAAAGCTGGAGTGGTCGCTGGGACCTGTGCCACTGCTATCAAATTTAACAGAGAAATAATCATTTTTAGGTGTTAAAACCCGGCCCCAAACTGGTGAAGTGCCATAACCTCCTATCGTAAGCCCGTGCGTACTATCATTTAACCTCCCGATCATATCCATATTTATCATATAATTGATTGTACTGATATCAATACCGGCATTATCAATAAAATATTTTGAGCCGAATAATCCTAATTCTTCTCCGCTAAAACAAACCAGTACGTAATTATTATTTTTAAATTTTGATTTTTTCAACATTTTACCCAATTCTATAACCGCTGCAGTACCGCTGGCATTGTCATCTGCACCATTATGAATCATAGGCGTAGTGCTTGTATGTAAAGAGTTATGATCTTCACCATAACCTAAATGATCATAATGCCCGCCAATGACAATTGTTGTAGCAGCATTATTATCAACATATCCTATTACATTATGTCCTGCCCGGTTCTTTTCACCGATGTCCACTTTTAATTTGATATCTAGGATGGCTGCTTTATCCTTCAGGTATGCTTTTTGTGCATCTTTTGTAAGATATAAAACCGGGATTTTTGCCAATTCAATTTTAGATTTAGGTTCAAATTTCAAATTATCTTCCGTTTTACCTGTATTATAAACAATCAAAGCTGTAGCTCCTTTATCAGCAGCAGCATCGGTCATTGTTTTAATAGCTTCAGCCAGGTCAAAGTGAGGATTATTTTTATTTTCTTTAAGCTTATCATCAATGTCTATTAACCATACACTGCCGCTTTCTTGTAAAGCCAATGCTGTAGCTGATTCGGTAAAATTATTAGCGCTAAAAGCCAGTGGGAAATATTCTTTTTCAAGCTTTAGCTCATTATCATTAATAATCAGGTGCGATGCATTATTAATTTGCTTGCCCTCATAAACCGGGAATTGCTGTATAAAAGAATTATTATTTCCTTTAGCCAATAACCCCGCTTTTGAAAACTCATTACTGATATATTCATAGGCCAGCTTCTCGCCATTGGTTCCTGTACGTCTTCCCTCCAGTTTATCATCAGCCAAAAAACTCACATGGGCTTGTATCCGCTCCATCAAAGCTTTATCTGCCTTTTTCATTTTTTGGGCAAAGCCTGTATTAGCAATTAATACCAATAATATACCCAAAAGGTTTTTATGATTAAGTAACATGTTTATTAAAATTTACACAAAGGTAACCAGCCAGCTTACTATTGCAGTAAAGTATCCGTCATTTTTTTTAAAAGTAGCCAGCGGCCAAGGCGGCAAGCTACGGTTGGTGTACCTGCCACAAGTGTTCGGAAAAAGAAAAACTGATTAAAAGCCCTGCTCTTGAGAGCAGGGAAAGAAAGTAATTTAAAAATGATGGCTTTAGCCATCAACATAATCTTATAAGTCAGTGGCTAAAGCCACGGGAAAAAATATCATTCTTTTATCCACCGCTCTAAAGAGCGGTGCAATGCATAAAGCATTTAGTAAAGCAAAAATTCTTCCGAACACTTTTGTGTGTGTGTACAGCCAATCGCAAAACAGGCAATTAAAGTTCTATTTTTTAAACAGGCCCTAAGTATTATAATTTTTGTATTACTTTCTTATTTCGTAAGTGCAAAACAATTGTGCATTGTATCTTTGCATACTTTCAACTGTAGAAAAAATATAATTTGTTAAACCCGATAAATATCGCCCTGGTAGGCAATCCTAATAGTGGCAAGAGCTCATTATTTAATTCTTTGACCGGCCTTAATCAAAAAATTGGCAATTTCCCCGGTGTCACTGTTGATAAAAAGACAGGCAATTGCAGCATTAATGAACAGCTTACTGCTACTCTTATTGATCTTCCGGGCACTTATAGCCTTTACCCTAAAAAGGCCTGATGAATGGGTGGCCTATAAAGTTTTACTCAATCAGGATAAAGCAATACAGCCTGGCATGGTTTTATTAATTGCTGATGCAAGCAATTTGAGAAGAAACCTGTTATTCTGCTCACAGATAATTGACCTTAAAATACCGATAGTGGTAGCATTGACCATGTTGGATATTGCCAAACAAAAAGGAACCCAAATAGATATTGCAGGCCTGGAAAGAGAATTAGGTGTACCCATTGTAGCCATTAACCCACGAAAAAATAAAGGCATTCCGGCATTAAAAAAGGCAATAGAGATCGCCAGCGAAAATATAAGCCATCCTGTTGCAAGAGATTTTATTGATTGTAACCAACTTGCTGCCATTCCTGTTTCTCAATTAAAAAACTATTATCCTGAAATCAGCAATTACAAGGCTATTCATTATTTAATTAACTATAAAAATTTTGTATTAAATGAGGGAATGCAAAATGTAATTGAAAAAATAGAAGCGGATACCGATTTTAATGCCACTAAAACACAGGCTGAAGAAATTTTGCTGCGATACAGCCATATCAGGCATATTATGCAGCATACGGTAGTAGAAAATGATTCACTTAAAAAAGCCTTGTTTACAGAAAGGCTTGATAATATTTTACTGCACCGTAAATGGGGGTACTTAATTTTATTAGCGGTATTATTTATATTATTCCAGGCCATTTTCTGGATAGGGCAATATCCGATGGACGGTATTGAATGGTCCTTCGGGAAGCTGGGCGGCTGGCTCGGCACTATTTTGCCAACAGCCTGGTGGAGCGATTTATTAATTAATGGGGTTGTAGCAGGATTAAGCGGCATATTGGTTTTTATACCACAAATAATGATTTTATTCGGGCTGATAACTTTACTTGAAGATACCGGCTACATGGCAAGGATTAGCTTTCTAACGGATAAGATTATGCGAAAAGCAGGATTAAACGGTAAAAGCGTAATGCCGATGATAAGTGGATTAGCCTGCGCAGTTCCCGCAATTATGAGTGCAAGAAATATTGAAAATAAAAAAGAAAGGTTACTTACAATAATGGCTACACCATTAATGAGTTGTAGCGCAAGGCTGCCGGTATATACAATTCTGATAGCACTGGTAATTCCTAATAAAATATATGCCGGATTTTTAAGCCTGCATGGATTAGTAATGATGCTGCTTTATTTATTTGGAACAATAATGGCACTGCTGGCATCATGGATTATGAAGTGGTTTATAAAGAGCACAGAGCGTAGTTTTTTCATAATGGAGCTACCGGTTTACAGATCTCCACGCTGGAAAAATGCTTTATCAACTATGATAGAAAAAGCTAAAATATTTGTATTTGATGCAGGAAAAATAATAATGATTATAAGTTTGCTGTTATGGGTGCTAAGCACTTTCGGCCCTGCAAACAGGATGCGTACTGTATCAGCTCAATATGATGCCATGATTAAAAACAATCCGCAACAGGCAGATGAAATCAATAAGCAGCGGAAAACGGCATTATTACAAAATTCTTATGCCGGAATTTTAGGAAAAACTATAGAGCCCGTTATTGCACCGCTTGGTTATGATTGGAAAATAGGCATAGCGTTAATTACTTCATTTGCTGCAAGAGAAGTTTTTGTAGGAACCATGGCAACTCTGTACAGTGTAGGTGAAGAAGATGACAGCAGCACCTTACGTGAAAAAATGCATGCTGCTGTCAGGGAAGATGGCACTAAAGTTTATAACCTGGCTACGGGTTTATCTTTATTAGTTTTTTATGTATTAGCCATGCAATGCATGAGCACATTAGCCATTGTAAAAAGAGAAACCAAAAGCTGGAAATGGCCAACCATACAATTAGTGTATATGACGGTGCTGGCTTATGTAATGAGCTGGCTGGTTTATATTCTGTTTAAATAAACATTTTTATGACTGTCATATGTATGTAATCATTTTATATCCGCAATAGTAATTTTAGTTAAAAAAAGTTGGAACAGTTTTTGAAATACTGCCAGCACATACGCAGATTGTAAATTCATCTGCTCCTTCACTTTTATTAAAAACATAAAATACTATTATGAAACAAATTGTTTGTGGCATTGTATTGCTATTAGTAATTGGCAGCGATTTTTCGCAAGCCAGTACTTCAATTGGCATTGGCGGTGGTATCCATACATTATTTGATAAAGACTATACTATCGGGTATAGCGGTGCAGTGCAAGGCGATATTAAGCTAGGCAACCGCTGGGCTTTAGAGCCTATGGTAAGTTATGAAACCTATAAAAAAAGTGAAGCAAAAATAAAATCAGACCCGCTTGCAGGTAAAACTTCTACTTTGATGGCTTTCCGGCTTTCGGCAAAATATTTTATTACTGATAATATTTTTGCAAGTGCAGGACCGGCCTTATTTACAAGTAGTGATAACGGTATTTGGGGTACTGCTATTCTTCCCAGTGCATCAGTAGGTTACCGCCTGCACTTAGACCAGCAAAATGATATAGAGCTTTCACTTCAGGCACTAACACCGGGAATAAGGGCAGTTTACTATTTTAATTTCAAAAAATAACCTGATAAGTAAATATTAAGGTTGCAATAATTTAAAAGCTTTTTCAATAATTTCTATTTTAAGTACAGGCCCGGTACTTACCGGGTCTCCATCAATATGCAGAGGTGCAAGCTGCGGGTTTTGTATGGTGATGTTTGTTATTTGGAAGTAATGTATTTCATGGCGGTGATATTTTTTATCTTCGTATATGCGTACCTGTCCGCCATTAATTTGCTTTAAAATGCTCCACAATAAACGCAGCTTGCTCATTTTATTTACTACTACAATATCCAGCAACCCATCACTAAGGCTTGCCTGTGGTGCTATAGTAAAATTATTGCCAAACTGGTTGCTATTGGCAATGCTTATAAAAAATGCTTCTGTATTAAATTCCTGATTATTAATTGACAAAGTAAAAGGATAAGGGCTGGCTTTAAAAAAATTTTTGATAGTCTGTTTTATATAAGTAGACAGTCCACGTTTTTTTTGCTTTGCAAAATCATGTGCCACCTGTGCATCAAAACCAAGTCCGCATAGCATGCAGCTGAATTTTTTATTAATGTAAAACCCATCTATGTCGCTGGAGTTACCTTTAAAGATAATATCCAATGCTTTATTAATTTTTATAGGAATTTTTGCGGCAAAAGCTAATCCATTTCCTGAGCCCATAGGAATAATTCCAATATTTATATCTATACCAAGCAGTGCGGCAGCTATTTGATTTACCGTCCCGTCACCGCCACAAATAATAATATCTGTAATATTTTCTGCTGATATTTTTTCAATCAGAAATTTATAATCACCTGCTGCATTTGTATGCAATATTTCAAAAGGGATGTCTTTCTCTGTAGTTCTTTTTTGAATAATTTCTAAAAGGTTAACTTTTGCTTTAGTGCCTGATACCGGGTTAATAAAATAAATAAATTTTCTACTCATAATTATTCTTCGCTAATAAGTTAACTTAGAATTCCACTATCTATTTTCTTACCATTTTATTAATGCGCTACCCCAGGTAAAGCCGCTACCAAAAGCGGCAAGACATACAATATCTCCTTCACTTATTTTACCGGCTTCCCATGCTTCGCATAAAGCAATAGGCACACTGGCTGCTGTAGTATTACCATATTTTTGAATATTGTTGTATACCTGGTTGTCACTTAATTGCAGCTTTTGTTGTACAAATTGGGCTATGCGCAAATTCGCCTGGTGTGGGATTAATATTTTTATATCTGAAGTTTGTAAATTATTCGCAGATAAGGCTTCCATTATCACTTCAGGAAATTTTACAATAGCCTTTTTAAAAACCGCAGGCCCATCCATATTGGGAAAGTTTTGTGCATTGTCGATCATGGTGTGGCTCATAAACATTTCAGCTATTTCGGCTTCATCAAAATCCGCCACTTTATCTTTTACCCAATGATTGGCATGTGTGCCCGGGTTGAACATGGCTAAAATTTCGGCACTTTCGCCATCGCTGTGCAAGTGTGTGCTCAATATACCCTGGCCGGTTTTTACAGTAGGTTGCAATACTACAGCACCTGCACATCGCCAAAAATTACAGAGATATTTCTTCCACGGGTGGTAAAGTCAAGGCCAAAAGAATGTTTCTCACTTCCCACTACCAATACATTTTTGTACATGCCGGTTTTAATAAACTGGTCGGCTACCGATAATGCATATACGAAACCGCTGCATTGGTTGCGGATGTCTAGTGCACCGATTTCTTTCATCTTCATAGCACGCTGCAGCAAAACGCCGCAACCAGGAAAATAATAATCGGGGCTAAGGGTGGCAAAAACAATAAAGTCAACCTCCTGTGGGGTAATGCCCGCCCTTTCTATAGCAATTTTTGCAGCTTCTACGCCCATGGTGGTGGTGGTTTCGCCGGTACGGTCCGCATATCTTCTTTCTTGTATGCCGGTCCTTTCCTGTATCCATTCATCACTGGTATCCATGTATTTTTTTAGATCATCATTGGTAAAAATATTTTTAGGCACATACATTCCCACTCCGGCAATTTTACTGTTTGGCATATGTAATTATTTATTGTAAGGCAAGTTACAAATTGTACAACAAATGCAACTGTTTCATCTGCAACTAATATATATAGGATTAGGTATTTTGAACTCAAAGTTACTATGGTATTGAGTTACTTTCTATTTACTTTTTTTCTTAATAAAAAAAGTAACAAAAAAATCAAGGCTGCGAATAAATAGCTAAAATTTGTTTCGTTACGCTACAGCGAAAAAGCTAAACTTAAACTTTTGTACACTAATGAACCAATACAATTATCAGCTTTTGTACTTTATATTATCATTTTCGCTGCTTTACGCTCCACTTTGTAAATTTCTTTACCCTATTTTTTCGAGGCCGGGTAACAGACTTTATTAAAAATTAGTAGTAAGTAATTTCAGATCTTTAATTTGCGCTTATTCTACCTAATCCTAAATATATAATTAAAAACAGATTTTAAATGAAGCTATCTTTTTATTAGTGTTATTATCTCAAGCAGGTCATTGATTTTATCGGCAGAGACCGGAATTTCTGTCTTGTTATTTAGAATAATACAACCGCCTTCGGATTTGATATATTCAGTAATAAAGTTTGTATTAATTAAATATGACTTATGGCACCTCAGGAATGAAACGTTCGGGGTAAGAACTTCTTCAAAATTTTTTAAGGTGCGGCTTACTGTTAGTTTGGAGTTATATGTAAAAATGATATCGGTGTAAGAACTGTCTGCTTTTCAAAAGAGGATATTTTTTAGTTCAATAAACCTTATTGAATTACCAGTAGGTACGGCAATTTTATTTGGAGAACTAAAGTTTTCTTTGAGTACACTATAATCAATCTTATTTTTTTTAGATATTTTTTTACTGTGAAGTTTTACAGCATCAATTAATTCCATACTTTCTATTGGTTTAAGCAAATATCCAATAGCAGAAAGTTTAAATGCCTGCACCGCATATTGGTTGTATGCGGTTGTGAAAATAATAGAAAAATCTATTTCATCGTCATTAAAAAAATCCAAAATATCGAGGCCGCTGCGGCCAGGCATTTCAATATCCAGAAATATAAGGTCAGGCTTATGCTTTCTAATTGCTTTTACGGCATCATGCAAATCTTCACTTTCGGCGACTATATTTACATTTTTGCAATCTTCCAATAACATCTCCCTTAAAACAACCCTAGCTGTTTTTTCATCATCTATTATCATCGCATTTATCATAGCAGCTTAAATTAGTTTGTAGCAATAGTAATTATAACCGTAGTTCCGGCGGCGTTATTGTCATTATCAACTTTGTCGATAAACTCCACACCCATTTTACTATTACTTCCTTTATTGAGCAATTCAATCCTAGTTTGGTTAGCTTTCGTAGAAAATGACTGATATTTTTCTTTTTTAATTTTATTTATTTCTGCCGATTTATTTCTGCCAATACCGTTATCATCAATTATAATCCTCAAATTACCGTCTTTTTTTTCGAAAGTGATTGTTAAAATTCTTTCTCCCTTTTTATGAAGCAAGCCGTGCTTGATGGCATTTTCAACATAGGGCTGAATGATCATGGATGGTATTTTTATTGAATCTGTATTTATATCGCTGGCAATATTGAAATTACATACTAAGTTATTATCAAAACGTAATTTTTCTATTTCTAGGTAAATGGAAAGCACCAATAATTCATCTTTCAACGAGACATATTTTTTTTCAGACATTTCAAGCACCATCCTAGTAAGCTTTGAGAATTTTGAAAGATAGGCAGTTGCATTTTTTTTGTCGTTAGTGATAATAAATGATTGAATAGCGTTGAGGGCGTTGTAAAAAAAATGCGGGTTCATTTGCGCTTTAATAGAAGTCAGGATAGAATTATTCAGGCTTTTTTCCAGTTCATTCTTTTCGGCAAGCAGCTCATTTCTTTTTATTAATTTTTTTGTTTGGTATTTATAGTAGGCAAATGCTATCCCGGAAATAGCTAAAATATACATACTAATAAACCACCATTGTTTCCACCACGGATTTTTAATAGTAAACTGAATGGTTTGAATGGGATGATTATTTTGATATTTATCCCCAACCTAAAGCTGACAGTATAGTTTCCCGGTGAAAGGAACTGAGTTTTAAAATTCTTGATTCGGCAGGCGCAAGTTCCCAGTCATTATTGTTTATTTTGTAATATAAAGGAAATTTAAAATCATTTTTAAAATAAAGTATGGAATATTTTATGTCAAGATTGTTTTGCCTGTAGCTTAATTCATTTGCCACTGTTATATTTAAAGGGATATTATTTGCCGCAAAAGAATTGATAATTAATTTGGAAGAAAGGGCCTGGGTTTTCGAACTAAAATCCTGTATTAATAAAGCTTCACTTGTGGATATGATTAATTTGTTTTGCCACAGTACGATATCTTTTATCTCTTGTATAAAAATACCGGGTTTTTCTACCTTATTTTTCCTTTTATTGAGATTAATGTACATCAATTGGTCATTGGTTATCAGAAATAAAAAATTATCGAATACCTTGATATTGTTAATATTTTCATTTTCAATGCCTGTTATTTTGGTAATATTTTCTATAGAATCATTCTTGTCTATTTTTAATAGCATGCCATTGGTGCCAAGAGCGTAAGCAACATCTTTATGAGAATATACTTTGTGTGAAAATATGCTTTCACCTTTCATTTTGATTTCATACACAGTATCAGGGGTGGCTTTGTATAAACCTGTATTTGTAGCAAAATATATGGCTTTGGAAGATGTATTATAAGTTAATGATTTTCCCCGTATGCCGTGTATAAAAGAAGATATAACTGAACGGTAATGAAGTAAATATTTATTGTACATTTTATCCCAGTCAGTTTTTTGCCTGATATTTTTAACTTCAATTAACCCGCAAGACCCGGTGGAGGCAAAGGCGTAATATTTTTCATTTATTTTTTCAAAATCTTTTACGTTTCCGATATTTTGAAAAATTATCGTATTGTTATTTAATATTTTAAACATATCACTAGAAAAAACCAGTGTCTTTTCTTTATTGTCATATTCCTGGCCGTATATAGAAGAGTACCATGAATCTTTATAAAAGAAGGAAGTTTTTTTTGAGCCAAGGTTTGTTTTGTAAACCGCTGCATTTTGTGTTCCTGTGTAGAGGTCATCGCCATTTAAGCAGAGCTTGTAAGGCTTAATTGTGTTTGTCAGTATCCTGCAATTAATATTCGGTACAAATAATATTCCATCAGTAGCAGACCCAAACCATAAGTTCCCTTCTCGGTCTTTTAGCACACAACCAACACTTTTATCAGTAAAAAAAGCCTGGTTATTGTTTAAGGATGATCCTGTGCCATTATATGCAAATACCCCATTTGGTGTAAAAAACCAATAACAACTGTCTGTATAGGAAAAATTATGGATATAATCCATTCCCGCTAATGCAAAACGAAATTTAAAAGCACCATCTTCCAATTCATACAAAGCTTTAAGCACATTTTCACGTTGCACTAAAGCAATCTCATTTTTTTGTTTTTAGATCAAAAACATCCACACCATTTTTCTGCAACTTATATAATTGGTTATTTATTACTGCAAAATGTAAAACAGCTACGGGAGGGTTTTGGTGCAACATTTTCATTGTGTCATTTTCTACATAATAAACATATCCATCAAAATTCTGGTACCATATCCTTCCATAAATATCTTCTTGCATAAAACTTCCCGGCTTGGAGGTTTGTTGGGGGCATGTATACGTTTTAAATTCATACCCGTCATACCTTGTTAAACCAACCTGGCTGGTTATCCAGATAAAACCTTTGCTATCCTGGAAAAGGCCATAAATAGTATTGGAAGGTAAGCCGCGGCTTTTATCAATTTTGGTGTAGTAAGGGTCTTGTGCCGGCAGCAGCTCTATTTTTACAATCAAAAAAATTAATATGAAAAAATATTTCAAAGCAGATAATTAGGTGTGCAAAAATAGTAAAGCTGTAAGCACATAATTGTTAAATATTAAAAATAGATCAAACTTACTCCAAAGGCAGTTTCACTAACCAGTAAAGGCTTGTTGCTGTTTTTTGCATTTCATGTGCCACAGATGCAAGTAGGTTTGCGCTACAATAACCGCAGGTGTACAACTGTATTTATTATTATCAAATTTATTTTTAACAATAAACAAAAAATTATGGACTTATTTTATTTAAAAAAAATTAAAAGGCATTTTGCTTTTAATAAAGCAATAGTTTGCAAAATATTGTTTGCAACAACCTGCTTGCTAAGTATACAATATAAAGCAGGTGCACAAAATGCTTCTTATTATTTTAATGGTGCACCTATTAAAGGAACAAATAATGCTGCATTTGGGTTTAATGCGTTAAAATCGAATACTACCGGGGCACACAATACGGCTAATGGTTTCCTTTCGCTTTTTTCCAATACCGGTGGTATGCAAAACACAGCTATTGGTGCGCTTTCCCTTTATTATAATACTACAGGAAAATTAAACACGGCTACCGGCTATATGTCGTTATACTCTAATACTACCGGCGGTTATAATACAGCTAATGGATACGCATCCCTTTATTTTAACACTACCGGCAGCAATAATACCGCCACTGGTATAGCATCGCTATATTCCAATACTACCGGGATCAATAATGTTGCCAATGGTGTGCAAGCCCTGTATTCCAATACTACAGGTGTTTATAATTCTGCAACAGGCTACAACGCATTGTATGCCAATACTACGGGTAATAGCAATACAGCTAACGGTCATAAAGCATTGCAAGGAAATACTACAGGCGATAATAATACAGCCGTAGGATTTAATTCCCTTTGGATTAATACCACCGGAAAATACAACAGTGCTTTGGGTTACCAGTCGCTTTTTAATAATACTACTGGTAATTATAATACAGGTATTGGACAAGAAGCCTTATTTTCTAACACTACCGGCAGCAACAATACTGCCAATGGCTTTTATGCACTCCAATCCAACATTAACGGCAATAATAATACGGCATTGGGCTATGCCGCTGATGTAGCAGCAAAGGATTTAACCAATGCCACTGCTATTGGCAATGGCGCTATTGTTACCGCCAGCAATACTATACAACTGGGCAATGATGCTGTTACAGAAATATACGCTGGTAAAGGCACTGCTGCTAAGGTAATCACTGGTGGTTTGCAGGTGGCTGGGGGTGCTCCGGCTATAGGAAAAGTACTTACTTCTGATGCGGTGGGCAATGCCACTTGGCAACAGCCACAAGGTGGTGGCAATAATGATAACAGTTGGTCACTAACTGGAAATGCAGGCACGGTAGATGGTATAAATTTTATTGGGACTATTGATGACGTTCCTTTAAATATACGAGTGAATAATCAGAATGCAGGACATATAGACCGATCAAAATACAATACTTCTTATGGATACCTTTCTAATCAAACTAATAATGGATTTTATAATACATCCAATGGATTCAAAGCATTAGGATTTAATAATACAGGATTTAATAATACAGCGATAGGATATACTGCACTTTATTCAAACACTAGCGGAGAAAGAAATACTGCTTCGGGAAGTGTTGCACTTGGAGCTAATACTGAAGGTTATGGAAATACTGCTACTGGTTCTGAAACGCTTAGTTCTAATACAACAGGAAACGCTAATACAGCATCAGGAGCTAAATCTCTTACATATAATAAAACAGGAACAGGAAATGTTGCTAATGGCTATGAAGCTCTTCTTTTTAATATTTCCGGAAATAATAATACTGCCAATGGCTTTTATACACTCCACTCCAACACTACCGGCAATAATAATACGGCATTGGGCTATGGTGCTGATGTAGCTGCAAAGGACTTAACCAATGCCACTGCTATTGGCAATGGCGCTATTGTTACTGCCAGCAATACTATACAATTGGGAAATAGTGCGGTTACAGAAATATTTGCTGGTAAGGGAACTACTGCCAAAGTAGTTACCGGTGGCCTGCAGGTAGTTGGCGGTGCTCCGGCTATAGGAAAAGTACTTACTTCTGATGAGATAGGCAATGCAACCTGGCAAATGGTGCCCAAAGGCGAAAAAGGAGACCCGGGCCAGGATGGCGCTTTAAACGCCTGGGCACTTATGGGAAATGCCGGTACAGTTGATGGAAAAAATTTTATTGGTACTATAGACAATGTGCCTTTTAATATCAGGTTTAATAATGAAAAATCAGGAAGGATAGATTTAGAAAGTACTTTTTTTGGATATAAAGCAGGTGCTTCTAATACAAATGGTATGTCAAATACTGCCATTGGTGCAGGATCATTAACCAATAATTCCATTGGTGGTGGCAATACAGCCATTGGTTTTGATGCCTTAGATTTTAATACAACAGGCAGTGCTAATACAGCAAATGGGGCAACCGCCCTTTTAAAAAATACTATAGGAGAAAAAAATACCGCAATGGGTGTAGGTGCCCTTATGTTTAATACTTCCGGCAATGATAATACTGCTGTTGGTGCAGATGCCCTTGTTTCCAATACTATAGGTAATGGTAACACGGCTATTGGCGATAATACCATGATGAATAGCATTACCGGTAATTTTAATACTGTTTTAGGTTATGGTGCAGATATGAAAGCTACAGATTTAAATAATGCCACAGCTATCGGTAATGGCGCTATCGTTGCTGCCAGCAATACCATACAACTGGGCAATGATGCCGTTACAGAAATTTTTGCCGGTACCGGCACTACAGCCAAACTAATAACTGGTGGTTTACAAGTGGTGGGCGGGGCTCCGGGAGTAGGTAAAATACTTACCTCTGATGCAGTAGGAAATGCTACCTGGCAAATACCACAGGGTGGTGGCAATAATGACAATAACTGGCTGTTAACAGGTAATGCCGGTACGTTAGATGGAACAAATTTTATTGGGACTACTGATAATGTACCTTTTAATATTAGGGTGAATAACGAAAAAGCAGGAAGGATAGATCATTTAAAATTTAATACATTCTTCGGTTATCAGGTAGGAAAATCTAATACTATAGGAACAGGAAATACTGCAAATGGGTATCAGGCACTTAGCAATAATGTCCTTGGAAAAAATAATACAGCTATTGGCTACCAGTCTCTACACTACAATCTTACTGGAAGAGAAAATACAGCCTCCGGTTACCAGGCGCTCTATAATAATACGGGTGGAAAAGAAAATACAGCTTCCGGTTATCAGGCGCTCTATAATAATACGGGTGGAGTTGGTAATGTAGCTAATGGCTATAGGGCACTTTATAACGGCGGAGGATTTTATAATGTGGGTATTGGTCGTCATGCGCTTTATTCAAACACAAATGGTATAAATAATACCGCTATTGGTGCTAATGCACTTTACAGTAATACAGAAGCAAGTTTAAATACTGCTATCGGTTATAACTCTCTTTACTCTAACACTACTGGTAATGCCAATACAGCTATAGGTAATCTTTCACTTTGGAAGAATCAAATTGGATATAGTAATACGGCAATAGGAGATGGTTCACTTGGTAATAACATTTCGGGTGACTTTAACATTGGTGTGGGGGGGGGGCTCCACAAACACATAAAAGGAGATGGTAATACCGCTGTGGGGCATAGTGCACTTCTTTCAGATACCAGTGGAAGTTATAATACTGCTTTGGGAAGTTTAACAGATGTAACGCAGCCTGATTTAAATAATACAACAGCTATTGGCTCCTATGCCATTGTAAACACCAGCAATAAAATCCGCCTGGGCGATGCCAATGTTACCGTAGTAGAAGGCCCGGTTGTTTACACCGTTTCAGATGGCAGGTTTAAAACCAATATCAAAGAAGATGATGTAAAAGGATTGGAGTTTATTAAAAAATTGCGACCGGTGGTATATAATTTCGATACCAAAGGATTTGAAAATTTCTTAACCAAAAATATGCCCGATAGCATTCGCAGGAATTATATGGATAAAGATTTTACCCATTCTACTGCCATACGCCAAAGCGGTTTTATTGCACAGGAAGTAGAAAAAACTGCAAAGGAAACCGGGTATGATTTTAATGGTGTCCATGTGCCGGAAAGTGAAAGTGACAATTACAGCTTGTCTTACGCACAGTTTGTAGTGCCGCTGGTAAAAGGTATGCAGGAACAACAGCAAATGATTGAAGAATTGAAAAAAGAAATACAAGAGCTAAAAACTAACAGCAATCAAAATTCAACGGCCTCTTTTGAAATCATAAAATCCGACAGGGTAGAATTAAATGGTAGCGATAATGCAGCAATTTATCAAAATATCCCTAACCCTTTTAATGACCAAACCACCATTGCTTATTATATTCCACATAATACAAGCATTGCAAATATTGTTGTTACTAACATAAACGGGCAAACGATAAAAACCATTGCTATTACCAGTAAAGGTAAAGGACAGTTGATTATTTCCGGCAAAGGGTTGATTAGCGGCACTTATGTTTGTACGCTTTTGGTAGACGGTAAAATAGAAGGTTCAAAAAAAATAATTAAACAATAGTAACTATTTAAAATTTTAATACAAATGAAATCAAATTATTTAAAAACAATTTTGCTGGCAGCAGCAACCATTACACTTTTTTCTTTTGAATTACCAAAAGGCTGGTTCAAAGCAGGTAGCAACCCTAATGATTATGAAATGGGCATTGATAAAAATGTACAACAAAATGGCACAAATGCCGCAACCATCAAATCAATAAAAATCGGTATTGACGGCTTTGGCACGCTGATGCAAACCTGCCTGCCAGATAAATTTTTTGGAGAAAAGGTAAAAATGTCCGGCTATATTAAATCAAAAGATGTAGCCGAATGGGCCGGGTTTTGGCTACGGGTTGACCAAAATGATGGTGACCAGCCCCTAGCATTTGACAATATGCAAGACAGAGCCGTTAAAGGGACTACAGACTGGAAAAAATATGAAATCATATTAGACGTTCCGGCAAATGCAACCAATATTGCATACGGTGCTTTGCTAAGTGGAGAAGGGCAAATATGGTTTGATGATATAAAATTTGAAATAGTTGACAATGCAACGCCTGTAACCGGTGATGCAGGCATCCCTAACTCCGGGCCTGTTAATACAGATTTTGAAGAATAAGTATGATTTAAGTTGGCGGATGGCTGGGGTTAATACAAATGCCCCAGCCATCCACCTATTTCCATTAACCAGGCAATGCCCAAATGTACCAGCAAGCCACCCCAGACACTTTTGGTCCGGTAGCTGATAATTGCCAATAGCATGCCGCCAAAAAAACTACTGATGGCTTCGGCCATGGGTTTTCCGAAATGTATCATGCAATAAAAGCAGGCTACCGGAATTATACAATGTGTGCCACAAATTTTTATTAAAGAAAAAATTAAAAATCCCCTGAAGAAAAACTCAATGCTCACAAAATCGAAACCATAGCAAATTTCATATACCAGGTACCGCCACTTATCTTTTCCAATATCCATTTCATTTAAAAATTTCACTTTGGGGTACATGTGCAAAAAATCTTTTTGTGTGCTGGCTAATGCAATGAGTGGTATCATAATTACCAGCATCCATAAATATGGCTTTACATTATCCAATTTTTTTGTTCCATAAAAGAGCTGGTTATTTTTATCTTTAATTGCCCAGACAATAAAAATGAGGATAAGGATTATTAATACCCTTACTACCCAATTAATACAGCGGGCCCAAAACTGAAAAGCTTCTCCCTGCCAGATTTTAGCAACAAATACTTCATGATAATCAAAATTAACCCTGAAGGAAAAAATTGCAGGTGCTATAATTAATATTATCCAAAACCAATATTTTTTAAAGTATATACAATTTTTATAAAAGAGCTTCTGCAAGAAAAAAGCGGTTGAAAAAGGAACAAAATAGAGCAAATAATATCCTGCAAAGTGTTTTACATTGCTATGCCCACCAGCTACATATTGCTTTTCCAGTTGGTGCCAGTAATTAAAGTAAACCAAAACGCCCAACATGAATAATATTAAAATAAAATAGAAAAGCCGGAATTCTTTTTGGTAAAACTCTTTGATGTATTGGAAAACTTGTTGCACTATTTTTTATTGTTTATTGTAAAGTCACCTGCAAAATAATAAATAATTAGTCGATCCTCAAAAAGTCATTTTTACTTTGGGACAAAAATCAGTTGAGTATAAAAGTTAAAGAAGCGAAGCAATTTTAAGGCCCAAAAATAAATTCTACTTTCCATTTATTCATCATTCTTTTAAAATTCATTGTTGCAGCCGCTAATATTACATTGATTGCATCTCCAACTGTACCTTTGAGGTAATTTCTGCTCATTCTATAATCGTGTTTTAAAATGCCCTATTACAGGCTCTATTGCCGCTCTGCGTTTATGTCTTTTGCGTTTGGTTTGAGTAATGTCCTTATCTGGCTTTGGTGTGTGTAATGCAGTATTGTTAATCATTTTAGGCCCCCGGTACCCCCCTGTCTAAAAAAAATTTTTAGCCTCTTTGTCCATCAGCCTTTCATATTGTTCTAATACTGCCGGTAGTGTTTTTGAGTCATGCAGGATTCTGTAAAATTTAATGCCCCAACAATTACACCGCTACTTTGTGTTACTAAAAAAGAAGCTTTGCTGCCAAACTCAAATCTTTTATGCTCTTTGCCTTTAGTGTAGCATTTTACATCGGGTTCATGAAGACTGTAAACTTTACCGCTATCGCTTCTCTCTTTTGTGCTAATACTGTTTTAAACAATGATAAATGTGTTGCATACCGGTTTAAACTATCGGCAGTAAGTTTGCGTTCAAGCTCCCGTACTAACCTGCCTGCTATTGTTTTAATTTTTTACCAGCTTTCCTTGCTTTGCCTGCGCCGTCTTTGTTTTTCTTAAAACGCTGAACAGTGCTTAGTTTTTTTATCGTGAACTTATAACTCTGTCTTAGTTCCAGGCTTTCTTTTAGGGCTATGGCCTGACATTTTACAATTATCTTTTTGTACAGCTTATCATCGGTTGGATAGGTGATATTTTTTTCCTGTACAGTGGTATCCCCACTCAAATTATCATCATCGGCATCTTTACCATTGATACGGATACTTTCTTTAAAAATCAATTCTGCCCCAGCTTCTCCAATTCGTTTTCTAAATTCTACTAACTCTGTAGCCACACAAGGTGGTTTTACAGAAAATAATTTTTCTCCGCCAAAGTATTGATAATAGGCATTTTCCGCCCATTGCTCTACTACACTTTGGTCACTTAAATTGCGGACTTGCTTTAAAATCAGCAACGATACCATTAACCGGATAGGCTTGGCTGGTTTGCCCTGGGTTGCACTGTAATGTTTTTTAAAAGCTTCTTCAAACACATTCCAATCAATCCTGTTTGCCAGTATATAAAGCGGATGAGAATGATTCAACTGCTCTTCAAAACTGCTGTAAAAACCAATTTGTGCATTGTTTTTTTGCTTTGCTAACATGATACAAATTTGCAAGATTTTTAAGCTTCTTTATACTTTTCCTGCAGATTTATTTATCCATAATTGTGTATAAATTATGAATGGTAAAGGATTGTAGGGCTTTTTGAGGAACGACTAATTATAGGACTAAAGTCCTGTGTGAGAGTATGCTTGTGCCACGGCTTAAAAGCCGTGGCAATTCAAAAAAACCATATTAAAATATTTACAGTTAGTGTTGAACATAGATAAATAGCTGAATGGCTGCCGGATGGCAGCAAGTACCCCACAGTGAGCGGAGCGAAACGAGGAGTACTGCGAACAGCCGGAACTGAAGCTGCAATATGCACTACAGCCGACAGCCCCAAATCTTAATTATTTTTTTGGTCATTTAAAGTTTTCCATAGCAGATCTTTTAGCTCCTGCAAGCCATAGCCTGTTACGGAAGAAATAAATACATGTGGAATTTCTGCCGGCAATTCTTTTTTGATGGCTTCTTTTAATTCATCATCGAGCATATCCGTTTTACTGATAGCAATTACAAAATCTTTTTGCAGCATTTCAGGATTGTACTCTTTCAGTTCATTCATTAAAACTTCAAGTTCTTTCTTATGATCCTTGCTATCGGCAGGAATTAAAAAAAGGAGGATAGAATTGCGTTCGATATGCCGCAAAAAGCGATGACCAAGCCCTTTGCCTTCGGCAGCACCTTCAATAATGCCGGGTAAATCGGCGATGCAAAAACTTTTTCCATCACGATATTCTACCATGCCTAACTGAGGTACAATAGTGGTAAAAGCATAATCGGCAATTTTGGGCGTAGCTGCGGTTATGCTTGACAGTAAGGTTGATTTGCCTGCATTGGGAAAGCCTACCAGACCTACATCTGCTAAAACTTTAAGTTCTAAAACTTTCCATCCTTCCACACCTGTTTCCCCGGGCTGGGCATAATCGGGCGACTGGTTAGTGGCAGATTTAAAATTGCTGTTGCCTAAACCGCCACGGCCGCCTTTGAGCCAGATGATTTCCTGGCCATCTTCTAAAATTTCTGCCTCTATCCCACCGGTTTCTTCATCCCTGGCAATAGTCCCAAGTGGCACTTGTATAATAATATCTTTACCAAAGCGGCCGGTACTGTTGTTTTTGCTGCCGTTTTCTCCATCTTCTGCCAGTACATTTTTGTAATAGCGAAGATGCAGCAACGTCCATAATTGTGCGTTGCCTTTTAGAATGATATGTGCACCACGGCCGCCATCGCCGCCATCGGGGCCGCCAAGGGCGGTAAGCTTATTGCGCATAAAATGCTTGCTACCTGCGCCGCCGTGGCCGCTTCGGCAAAATACCCGTATCTGGTCTACAAAATTTGTTTTTTCCATTTGAGGTGTAAAGGTCTGTAAAGTTTTTAAGAATTGCGAGTAAGGTTTGGGGGTTGAGGGTTTGAAGTTTGAGGTTTTGAGGTTTGAGGTTTGATTTGAGGTTTGAGGTTTGAGGTTTGAGGTTTGAGGTTTGAGGTTTGAGGTTTGAGGTTTGAGGTTTGGATTAAAATGGGAGGGTAAGTTATTAAAAAGCAATGAAAAACACCAATGGCGTAAATTTGTGTAATTGGTGGTTAAAGTTTTTAGTACATAATCAAAAATACCCTTTATGAAAAAATTATTATTGATAAGCTGTATTGTACTTTCAGCCTGTTCATCAGCACAAAAACAACAGCAGGCGGTAACAAATGATAGTGCTTCCTGTGTTCAGGAACTAATTAAAACATTTTCTGCGGAAGAAAAGACAAATCCACCCAGGAGTATTTACCAGTACACTTATAATAATGCTACGGTGTATTATGTGCCGGCAAAATGCTGCGATTTTTTTAGTGATTTATATGATAGTAAATGTAATATTATTGCCCATCCGGATGGTGGGTTTACGGGCAGGGGTGATGGAACAGCTAAAGATTTTTTTGAAAAGAGAACTAATGAAAAGTTGATTTGGAGAGATGAGAGATAAGTTTATGTATTTTCTTTTTTATATCATCTTAATAATTAAATACCATATATGAAAAATATTTTTTTGTTATTTATTGTATTAACGGTTGCTTACTCTTGTTCTTCCCAGAAACAACAACAAGATAATATTCCAGCTAATACGCCAGCATGCATTAAGGAATTAATTAAGAAACAAAAAAGAGAAGAACAAACTTGCCCTGGCGATATTTATAGCTATTCTTATAAGGGTAGTACCGTATATTTTATTCCGGAATCTTCAACACCTTGTGATGATGCAGTAAGTCTTTTATATGACAGCAATTGTAATATTATAGGCCGTTATGGAGGCAATGGAGGCAAAGACCGGGGGAAAGATTTTCTTGAAAAAAGAACTAATGAGAAGTTGATTTTTAATTGGGAAGAAAATTAATTACTTACTTTCATTCCACGTTTTATAATTACCCATTTGTAACTGCAACTCTTCAGGTATTTCCCTTAATGGCTCACACTCCTGCCAGTTGTTAAACATATCCTGTGGCAATTGTTGGTATAATTTTGTCCCTTCCGTTTTCCACTCCATCATTTCATCACTCACTTGTTTTACGATCTTTCCGGGATTACCAACTACTACACTCCTGGCCGGGATAATTTCATCAGCTTTGATAAAAGTTAAAGCACCAATAATACATTCATCGCCCAATTGCACATTATCCATAATCACTGCATTCATGCCTACCAGGCAGTTTTTACCAATAGTGGCACCATGGATAATAGCACCATGGCCAATGTGGGCATTTTCTCTTAACATAACTGTTACTCCGGGAAACATATGAATAGTACAGTTTTCCTGTACATTACAACCATCTTCTATAATAATTTGCCCCCAATCTCCCCGGATAGCAGCCCCCGGACCAATATATACTTTTTTACCAATAATTACGTTACCTGTAATAGTGGCCTGTGGGTGTATAAAAGATGAAATATGTATAACCGGCTTGTAATTATTAAATTGGTAAATCATATGCACGAAGTTGTTGATTTTTTCGCATTCTGTAAACTTTATTCCCGATTATGAAACTGACAATTCGATGACAAATTTTAACTTTGCTTAATCTTAAAGAAATACAATATATTATGGAAAGAAATTTTGTAGCTGTAAATTATATTACCTGTAATACTGATTACAGGGAACGTTTTGAAGAATTATTTGGTTCAAGGGCTCATGCCATTGATACCATGCCTGGTTTTGTAGATATGCAGGTATTAAAACCGTTAAAAGAAGGTGATGCTTATTTGATAGTAAGCCATTGGGAAACTGAAGAAGCTTTTAAAACATGGACAAGCTCTCCTGCATTTATTGAAGGGCACAAACGTGGTTTTGCAGATTTAGCAAAAGCAAAAGCAGAAGGTAAACCATCGCCTATGACCAGCGACTTTAAAACTTATAAGGTAATAGCTAATTAAATTTTTATGATGAGTGCTGAAAAAAATGCTAAATCCTCCCGAATAGTAAGCTGGGTAAAAAAGCTTGGTTTTTGGGGATTTATGTTTTTTTTAATTAAAGGGCTAATATGGCTGGCAGTTACTTACTGGATAGTAAAATAGTTTTCAGGGAAAGGTGCTAAGAAGTAAAGTTTTTTATTTAGTTTATTTCAATTAATTTTTTACCAGTTCTAAAACAGGTGCCTTTAAATAAAGATATCAGCTGGCCGTTTTGGTTATTAATTGTGATATGGTATATCCCTGTAGATTTTCCATTATGCAATTCTTTAGCCTCAGCGGTTAATTTATCAGCAACACTAACAGCTTTGATAAAGTTGATGGATGTGTCTAAAGCTACGGATAAATTATTCCTGTTATTGCAGGCAAAGGCGAATGCGCTATCGGCCAACGAAAAAGCTATACCGCCATGTACAATGCCAAAGCCATTGATCATTTCTTTTCGCACTGTCATTTGTATTTTACTATAGCCTTCTTTTATTTCAATTACTTTAATGCCAAGCCATTGGCTAAAAAGGTCGTTTTCCATCATGTGGGTTACCACTTTTTCAGCTAAAATATCATTTTCGTTCATAGTAATTTTTTTAGCTAAGAGGAGAAGAGTGAAAAGGGATATGAAGTAGTTCTCTTTTCCCCATTTTCTCTTTTTGACTCTTAGCCCCGGTTAGGAATTTATTTTTGGGAAAAGAATAATAACCAATTACTCTCCCTTAAATACCGGTTCCCTCTTTTCTACAAAAGCAGCAATCCCTTCACTATAATCAAGTGTATGCCCGGCTTTATATTGTATTTCGTCTTCTTTTTGTAATTGTTGTTCCAATGAGTTGGTTAGTGATGCATTTAAAGCTTCTTTAGTATAGGCAAATGCCCTGGTAGCCATAGTTGAAAGCGTTACAGCAATTTGCATACTTTCTTCGGCAAAAGTTTCGGTGCTAAAAACTTTATAAATCATACCTATGCGTTCTGCTTCTGTAGCGTTAACTTTATCTCCCAGCATCATTAAGGCCGATGCTTTTTGTATACCAATCAAACGGGGCAGCATAAAAGTTCCTCCACAATCAGGAATTAAACCAATTTTGCTGAAAGCCTGTATAAAAGAAGCTTTTTCAGTAGCCACCACGATATCGCAGGCGAGTGCAATATTAGCCCCCGCACCTGCTGCTACACCATTTACGGCACAGACTACGGGCTTTGGCAGGTTACGTATTTTTTTTATTATCGGGTTATAATGTTCTGCCAATATAACTTCAAAACCAGGAGGGTCTTCGCCTAATAATTCACATAAATCCTGGCCTGCGCAAAATGCCCGGCCATTACCGGTAAGGTAAACAACCCTCACATTTTTGTCGGCAGCACAATCATTTAATTTTTTTTGTAATAAAAGGGCCATATCCCGGTTAAAGCTGTTATACTTTTCCGGGCGGTTTAAGGTAATTTTAGCAACGCCATGGTTGCATTCAAATAGTATGGAGGACATAAATCAATGTTTTAACAATAATAAGTAAAAATACTGACAAATAAGTAGTTTTTCGTATAAAAAATACATATTAATGACATTTAAAATAATCAAACGGCTCTTTACAGTCATCACATTGGTATAATGCCTTACAGGCAGTAGAACCAAATTGGCTGATGAGATGAACATTATCAGAGCGGCATTGCGGGCATTGTATTACTGTAGTCTGGCCATCTTTATCTAAACTTGATAAAGGCGGTGCAATACCATATCTTTTTAATTTTTCTTTCCCTGTTTCACTTATCCAATCTGTAGTCCATACCGGGGATAATACTGTTGTTATTTTAATAATAGTATATCCATTTTCTAATAATGCCAGGCGAATATTTACAGCAATCATATCCATTGCCGGGCAAGCTGTATAAGTAGGGGTAATGCTAACTTCAACTTCTTCTTCATTAATTTTTACATTTCTTACTATACCCAGGTCTACAATAGTAAGCACAGGAATTTCGGGATCTGTGACAGACTCTAAAATTTTCCAGATTTCTTTTTCCCTTGTTTCAATATTTGATGAAATATTCACCATTAATTATATAATTATATTATTTTTTACCATTCGCAACCTGGGTATGTTTTTTGCATGTATTGCAGTTCTGTTAAAATAAATCCTAAATATTCTGTATGTATGCCTTGTTTACCACCAGTATGCATAAAAACCTTTTCAGGAAGGGGTAATGTAGCTTCACTGAAAATTTCATTTACTTTTTGTTGCCATTCATTTTTTAATAAGTTTACATCAACACTTATACCTTCGTTAATTAAATGTAATTCATATTCCGCATTTTCAAATAGTTCACCGGTATAGCTCCATAATGCATCAATCGCATGCAGCATCCGGCTGTGGCTTTCTGCAGTGCCATTTCCTAATCTTACCACCCACTCTTTACACCACTGCACATGGTAAGTGACTTCTTTTAAGGCTTTTGCAGCTATGGCAGCTAATTGCCCGTCTTTGCTTTGCTGCAGCTTTTGATATAATAAAAACTGGTAGGTGCTAAAAAAATGTTGCCTTAGGATAGTTTGCCCCCAGTCGCCGTTTGGTTGCTCTACCAATAAGCAGTTTTTAAATTCCCTTTCTGTTCTAAGGTAGGCCAGTAAATCTTCGGTTGATGGTTTAATTGGTTGACTTGTTGATTTATTAATTAGTTCTGCTGCATATTGATAAAAATTTCTGGCCTGGCCAAGCAGATCCAGAGAAATATTGGTGATAGCTATATCCTGTTCTAAAATTGGTCCATGTCCGCACCATTCGCTATTGCGCTGGCTTAGTATAAGAGCGTTATCGGCGAGGTGAAGGATGTAGTTGATGTGATGATTCATAAAAGGAATTAGGGATTTGTAATTAGGAATTAGGGTTTGAAGTTTGCTTAATTTGTCGTTTTGATTTATCCAAATATGCAATATAGCCATTGATTAGCTTGAATACCAGTTCGCACATTTCCTCTCCTGATTTTAAAGTTTCTTCATTAATATATTGTTCATCAAAGGCAGTTGCTAAATGCTCCATAGTTTCAGTAGTGGAACCCCTGGCTATAATAAAAAAATTCCTGGTATCTGTAAAAGTATATCTTCCGTAACCTTCAGCAATATTTGTAGTAATTGACCTGGAAGAATCAGTTACCTGTGCTATAATTAAGAATTTTTCATGTGGTGGAAATTGTTTGGTAATCCCAGCAATAAAAATTCTTAATAATCTTGCCTGCTTATAACATTCCAAATCCTTGTATCCTTTATAATTCATAGAAGCTTTTTAACTAATTCCTAATTCCTGAACAATTACATATGCTTCAGCTCATCAGGTAAATCATAAAAAGTAGGATGGCGATATACTTTATCATTGGCAGGCTCATACAATGCCCCGGCATCATCAGGATTACTGGCATGAATATATTTTGATTCTACAGCCCAGATACTTACTCCTTCCATTCTCCTGGTATAAACGTCCCGTGCATTTTCTATTGCCATAGCTGCATCTGCCGCATGAAGGCTGCCCACATGCTTGTGATCAAGCCCTTGTTTGCTGCGGATAAATACTTCCCAGAGCGGCCATGCTGCTTCATCTTGCAGGTTATTTTTTATTTCGTTGCCCCCGGCATTTTCTTCAGGGATGTCGCCGTAATAAAATTTTCTTACTTGGATGTTCATTTTAACTCAATTTTTATTCTTCAATTTTAAAACCTATGCGTTTTCTGTTTTTAAAATCTTCCTGTTGCGCTTTATCAGCAAGCAAAAAATCCAGTGCTTTAAAAACTTCATTAAAATTTTTATTATACTTCTTTTCGAGTTTTTTTAATTTATCATTTAATTCTTTATAGCTTATTATTGATTGGCGTATCAATACAAATGTCCTGATAATCCCAATATTTACAGCAATTGCTTTTTCGCTGTTCAATACACTGGAAAGCATAGCTACGCCCTGCTCTGTAAAAGCACTGGGAAGATATCTGGTTCCTCCTCTTTTTGAGGTCACAAATTGTGACCTCAAACTCTGGAATTCTTTCTGTGTAAGGGTAAACATAAAATCAGCAGGAAATCTTTCTATATTTCTCTTAACTGCCTGATTAAATACTTTTGTTTCAACTTCATATAATTCCGCCAGGTCAAAATCGAGCATTATTTTTTGCCCCCTTATTTCAAATATTTTATTTTGGATAACTGATAATTGCATTGCAGGTGTTTTTTGTTAAATGTATAGTTAGCAAAATAAAGATACATTATTAACATCTTCCCTTGAGACCTAAGCTGCTTTTTGCTTTTCAATATTCTTCATTTTCTCTGCATATGCCAGCGCTGCTTCCCTTACCCAGGCTCCATCATCGTGTGCTTTTTTTCTTGCAGCTAAACGTTGCTTGTTGCATGGCCCGTTTCCTTTTACCACGTTCCAAAATTCATCCCAGTTTATCTGTCCAAAATCATAGTGCTGCCTTTCCTCATTCCATTTCAGTGCAGGATCGGGCAATGTCATTCCCAATATTTTTACCTGCTCCACAGCCATATCAACAAATTGCTGGCGAAGCTCATCATTGGTTTTACGTTTTATTTTCCAGGCCATGCTCTGGTCGCTGTTAGTGCTTTCGCTGTCTTTTGGGCCAAACATCATCAGGCTGGGCCACCACCATCGGTTAATAGCATCCTGGCACATATCTTTCTGTTCTTTTGTACCGCGGCTCAAAACCAGCAATGATTCAAATCCCTGGCGCTGGTGAAAGCTTTCTTCCTTACAAATACGCACCATCGCCCTTGCATATGGCCCGTAAGAAGTACGGCACAGCATTACCTGGTTTAAAATGGCAGCCCCATCGACCAGCCAGCCAATAGCACCCATATCTGCCCAGGTAAGCGTGGGATAATTAAAAATGGAGGAATATTTCGCTTTGCCGCTGTGCAGGTCATTAATCATCTGATCACGGGAAGTGCCTAAGGTTTCTGCGGCAGAATACAAATACAAACCATGACCGGCTTCGTCCTGCACTTTGGCAATTAAAATAGCTTTTCTTTTTAAAGATGGTGCCCTTGATATCCAGTTGGCTTCGGGCAGCATGCCTACAATTTCGCTATGGGCATGCTGGCTGATCTGGCGCACGTTTGTTTTACGGTATGCCTCGGGCATCCAGTCTTTTGGTTCAATTTTTATTTCCTGGTCTATTTTTTGTAGAAAAAGGTATTCAAAATTTTGTACAGCCATAACATGGGTTTTAAGAGCATAAAGATACTAAAAAACTAACGTTTGTTAGTTTTTTGTGCAAGAAATTAATGTTTTGGGGCTGTGGGCATTTTATCTTTATTCAGCAGCAGTCCGGGCTATACATTACAAATCCGGCGTAGGCTAAGCTACAAAACCTTCACCGTGTTTTCCATTTCTATCCCGCAGCCAATCAGCGATAGAATTTCTATTGGTCTTTTTTACCGCGGAGGCGGAAAGCCGCAGAGGACATCTCAGCACCTCTCCGTCTCTGCGGTTATTTAATCACTTCTTTTTTAAGAGCAAATGGTTAGCTTCTACTAATTCTTGCAGTTTATGGTAAAAATCCATAAAGGTGTGGCGCATGTGAGGTTTGGTTTCATCATAGCTGATGGAGGAAATGAGCATTTCCCATAATAAAAACCTACTGTCTTCGATAGGGAAAGTTTTGAAAAAATCGTGGATCGTTTTTTTGGATTGAATATTAGGTAGGTGTTTTGTTTTTTTAGGCATACTGTATTAATGATTTTATGTCAAATATATAACATTTATTGCTCCGGCACTAATTAATACAGCATTTTTTAGTTCTGGTTTAACGACTGCTTATTGCTTTACTTTAACAATGGAATCAAAGGAAAAAAAATCATTGTTTGGCGATCCTGAAATTTTTTTTAAAAAAGTAGGTGCTAGAATGAGGGCTTTGCGTATTAAAGCTGATTTCTCAAGCTTTGAAGATTTTGCTCATGAACATGATATTGCCAGCAGCCAGTATGGTAGATATGAGAGAGGAACAGATATGCGGATGAGTACTTTTATAAGAATTTTAGAAGCTTTAAATATTACTTTTGAAGAATTTTTTAAAGAGGGGTTTGATTAGTTTAAATAAGGAAGTCAAGTTTTTAAAACTTGACTTCCTTATTTAAACTTCGATAAAAGCTTAATAGCAGTACTGCCGATGAACGGATTGTGACCCCGCCTTCGGACCTATCGTGTGGACACATTTCTTCTTATTTCCCAGCCCACCATAGCTGCCTTAAAATACTTTAGTCCTATCCATAGCGTTGTAATCCCTGGATGTCTTTTGCTTTCATATCCTTTCCATCCACCTAATCTGGCTATAACCCATACATATCGTTTCAGGTCTTTACTTTTGTAAGGGTTCTTTTGTTTTTCAGTTTTTCCCTCCAGCTGTATTATTTGATGTTCTAAAAAATCCTGTTCCTCTTTTGAGAAGCAAGTATCAGTATTTATAACCATTTCCGGTTCTGCATATGCCAGTCTCATGAGGAAGAGTTTAATGATTACTTCCATTATCATTAAACTCATTTTTCTTACTGATGAGCCATATTCAAGTTCAGAGGCTTCTATGTTATAACCTTCTTTTTTTAATATTTTAAACACCTCTTCGATTGTCCACCTCCAGCTATACCACTCAATACACATCTTTGCTATTTCAACTGTTTGTACAGCTATTGTCGTCAATAATCTCCAGCATATCTTATCTTCCCCACTATAATTAAGTTCTTTTGCTTCTATTAAATAAAGACTGGTAATGGGCGGCACGCCTTTACTTGTCCCTGCTGTTTTTTTTATTTCTACCTGCTTATACCTTATTTCTATTGTAGCCCTTCTCTTTTTCCTGTTCTTCTTTGCTTCTACAGGTATTTCATAACAGCCTTGCGCTTGCTGAGCAGATAAACAGTCGAATAATTTTGTATTATCTGCTAATGTCCTATTAGCCCTGGCACGTATTAATAAATCTGTTTTCTCATCTGCAATCACAGCAAACTGCTCATAAATATCTCCTTCCCTATCCTGAACAATCACCATCCCTTCTACTATATCAGCCAAGGCAGTCTTTGTATTATTGGATACTTCAATCCATTTATATGACTCTTTGTGTTCTATGGACAACTTATTATATTCCCGTTCAAATTTGGACTTCAACTCCAACGAACGGTTCCATATCTTAATATCCGAATAACCATACGGGATGCATTGGTAAGCATCTACAACCAAACTCGGGTGCAACAAAAAGCCTAAACCCTTTTCATTATTGGCATTGGTAGTACCGATGTAGCTATCTTTTTTTATACGATTGCTATGGCTGCTTAAATTTATTTCTGTACTGTCTTGTATGCATACTACATATTTACCCCGGCAGGCTGCCTGGCAATTGCTTACCAGATTGCTAACTATGTCTTCCTCACTAACCCTTTCATTATTAAGAAAACGATAAAAACCTTTGGCTTCTGATTCGTTTTTTGTTAGTTGACGAATCGAACTAACGCTCTTGCTAAACAAATCTCCTAAAATCTTATTCCCCCTATACAATAAACGCATGTCTTCTAAATCACTGAATTCTCTTTTCTCCATCTTTTTTGTACTCAAAGCTATGCAAAAATGTGTCCACACGATAGGCCTTCGGACGGGGCAGGCAACCACGATGATGCCATGGAAAACTGAAGCTGGTACCAAAATAAATATTAATGTATACAGCCCATATAAACTTCGGTTTGCTTTACATAAGCATCTTTGTATACTTTTTTGATCTTTTTAAGCGAGGGCTGGGTAATTTCTTTATCCCCGCTTGCCGCTATTACAATATAATAACCATCTTTAAAACCATTTATCCAGGTGGAATATTCGATACTGATATATTCTCCATCATCACCCCTGCCCCGAGCTACATAACAAGGATATTCAAAGTGGCTGTCCTGACAGTGCGTCCTGGTAAAAGTTAAACCCTCTTCTTCATTTGGAGTAATGCTATCAACAAGATCCGGATCAGTTTTTATCAAAAGATTTTTTGATGCCTGCTTTGCAAATTTTTGGGCATCCTTAAAACTTTTAGTTGAGAAAAGGATAAGCATGTCTTTCTTTACATAGTTATATTTATCTTCTCCCAAATGCTCCTCGGTTTGGGCACTGCTACTTAAAGCAATTAATGTAATAAAGCAATATGTTATTAATTGTTTCATACTATATTAATGTCTACAACCTAAATACATTTCTACCTGCTGTATATAAGCATCTTTATAAACTTTTTTAACATATTCAAGTGCTGGCTTAGTGATATCGCGGCTACCGCTTGCAGCTACTACAAGATAATAACCTTCTTTGAGGCTACCTTTAGAATTACCATAGCCATTAGAATATTCAATACTTATATATTCGCCTTCATCATAGTCCCCTATTCTTTCCAAATACATGGGAAAGCTGTATCCCGATGCTTCGCAAGTGGCAGTATCAGCAGTAAGGCCTGTTTCTTTATTAGGGGTAAGGCCATGCAAATCAAGCTCAAGTGATAATTTTTTTGCTGCCTGCACGGCAAATTTCTTAGCATCAGTATAGCTTTTGGTGGTATGTATGATCAGCAAATCTGTTTTTTTGTACATATTGCTATCATAGGGTTGTGCAATACCGCTTAGCGCTATTGTTATAACAAATAAGCTTAGAATTATTTTTTTCACTGTAAATTTTTTATTTACTAATGAGATGTTTTTTCTAAATACTTTACATAATAATCGCTCTGATTTATCTTACATCAAAATCCACCACTACTTTGTCAGTTACAGGATGTGCCTGGCAGGTAAGGATAAAGCCCTGGGCAACTTCCTCGGGTTCTAAAGCATAGTTAACATCCATTTCTACTTTGCCTTCAAGTAACTTAGCCCTGCAGGTACTGCATACACCGCCTTTGCACGCATAGGGCAAATCAGCGCCCTGCTGTAGCGCTTCATCTAAAATACTATTACCGCTAAAGCTTAAATCAAAATCAAGGCTTCTTCCATCCAGCTTTATGGTTATGTTACTTACAGGGCCAGCGCCTTTTCCTATCATGGCTCCACTATTGCCTGTAATCTTTTTTACACCTGGCGTAGTGAACAATTCAAAATGTATATTTTTTATATCCATCCCTTCCTGCAATAAAAAATCTTTTGAAGAAAAAATCATTTCTTCCGGTCCGCAAATAAAAGCTTCGTGAATATTTTTATAATTGATGACTTTTTTCAGCTCAGTCAATTTTTCTGTATTTATCCTCCCGAAATTTATTGATGCCTCTATTTTTTCACGGCTCAAAATATTTATAAAATTAAATCGCTGCAGGTATTTATTTTTTATTGCTTCCAGTGCTTCAAAAAAAATAATATTGCTGCGGCTGCGGTTACCAAATATTAAAGTAAACGTACTTTCAAGTTCTGTGGCAAGCGTAGTTTTTATTATAGATAAAATAGGGGTAATGCCGCTGCCTGCTGCTATGGCCAGGTAATTTTTTTTATTTTGACGGGATAAAGCTGTATTAAATTTTCCACTGGGGGCCAATACTTCAATAGTATCGCCTTTCTTTAATTTTTCATTTGCAAAAATGGAAAATTTTCCTCCCATTACTTTTTTAACCGCCACTCTTAACTCTCCATCAAATGGAGCGCTGCAAATAGAATAACTCCTGCGTATTTCTTCTCCATCGATATTTGTTTTAAGCGTAATGTTTTGGCCATGTGTAAATTGAAAAATTTCTTTTAAATTTTCCGGTACAGCTAAAGCAATTGATATACAATCTTCTGTTTCCTTTTTTATATCTGCAATAGTAAGCGTATGAAAATGTAGTGCCATATTTTTATTTTATAAATCCTGTTGTTAATTGTGTGATCATGCCTTCCTCTAAATTTTGTTCACTGATATTTTTTTTACTCCTGTGCCAGAGCTCAAGGCCCCTTACTGCAGAAAGTATGGTAAATATAATTATCGGGGGCTCACCATTTATTATCTCTTTATTTTTTATACCTTCTGACACAATTGCTATCAGTCTTTTTTCGTAGCTTCTTCGCTGGTTTAAAAAATTGCTAAGGTAAGGTTCCTGGAGGTGCTTCCATTCATGATTGGCTACAAATACTTCATCAAACTTTTTTAACATGATGCGTATATGAAAGCTGATAATATCCTGTAGCTTTTTTACACTGTTGCCATTACTATTTTCAACCTGGGCCAAATGTACTGTAAATTCATTGGCAATTTTAAAACAAATAGAATGTAGTAATTCACTTTTGCTTCCGATATGGTTATACAAGCTGGAGGCTTCCACACCGACTAAATCGGCTAGTTCTCTCATGCTGGTGGCATTAAACCCTTTCGCTTTAAATAAGCTGGCGGCCTTTATAGCAATCACTTCTTTTTTAGTTGCTTTGTTTGTGGACTTTATTTTAGCCATATAATTTATGCAAAACTAACGTTTATTAGTTTTCTTTCTTTTTAGCAAACAGACAAAATTTAAGTAGTAATTTCGTAAGGTTAATTTACAATTATGTTACTAGAGCCTGTTACTACGGTAAATGCAATTACGGCAGAGGAATTTAAAGCGAATTATTACGATAAAATGCAGCCTTTAGTTATTAAAGACATAGCTAAGAAGTGGCCCGCTTATACCAAATGGACATGGGATTATTTTATTGATATGGTTGGTGAAAAAGAGGTGGGGGTTTATAATAATATCAAAAGCGATGCCTATACGCCTATTAACACAGCAGATGCCTATATGGGATTTGGGGATTATCTTAAAAAAGTGAAAGCCGGCCCTTTGGACCTTCGTATTTTTTTATTTAATATTTTTCAGCATGCTCCACAAATTATTAAAGATTTTACATGGCCGGATGAGTTGATGAAGGGTTTTGTAAAAAAAATACCCTATGCTTTTGTAGGTGGACAGGGCTCTATTACACATATGCATTTTGATATAGACATGAGCCATATATTGCATACCCAGTTTCTTGGCCGTAAAAAAGTGCTTTTATTTCCTCACCAGGAGCAATATAAATTGTACCGTAAACCATGGGAAGTGCTTAGTGCGGCAAATTATGCCAATTACGACAAGGGGTTTGATTATGAAAATTTTCCGGCAGTAAAATTCGCAAAAGGATATGAAGTGATTTTGGAGCATGGAGATACCCTTTTTATGCCTGCGGGCTATTGGCACCATATGGAATACCTGGATAGTGGTTTTGCCATGAGCTTAAGGGCTTTGCAAAATAATTTGGGAGGTAAAATAGATGGATTATGGAAGCTTTTTGGCATGCGGGGTATTGATACATTAATGAAAAAAACTGCTCCGCAATGGTGGTATAATAGAAAAAAGTTAAAAATTACTAAGCATGCCAACCGGGAAATTTCACAGAACAAAACACATATTTATTAAAAACAATATGTTTTGTATTTAACTGTCCAGGCCCATTTACTTATTATTAAAAATCATCCGGAATTTATTCTGCACCCCTTGAATATTTTATTAACCTATAATTAATTGTTTTTAACATAAACATTTTCTTATGGTTTTAAAGATAAGCAAGGCCGGTGATTTTTATCACTGGCTATTTATTCCATACCCCTGTTTAAAAAATTAATAAAGGGCTTCATTGTTTGGAAAGTTTTTACAATCTCTTTTTTAAGATTTTTATCAACCAGGTCTTTATCAGTTAATGATTTGCTTACTATAAAATTTTTCATTTTTAAATAGCTGATTGCGGGGTTTGTTTCTTCATATCCTTTGGGTGGCCTTATTAAGTAATCTATTCCATCTATGCCTTTTTTAAAACTGGTTGTAAAGGTTTTATTTTCTACAATTTTTTTCCAATCGTCAAAATTATAATCAATTTCCTGTCTTACTTTGGCCAGCAGCGGCGGCATAGGCATATACAAACCGCCGCCGATAAAACTTTTTCCGGGTTCTAAATGAAAATAATAGCCAGCAGACTGCAACTTTTTTCCACCAATATTAAAAGAAGCGCCCATATTGGTTTTGTAAGGACTTTTATCCTTACTGAACCTGACATCCCTGTTTATTCTAAAGGTGCAGTCTTTTGCAGTAAGGTTGGATAAGGAGACATCAAACTTTCCTATTTCTGTAATAATAGCTGATATCAATTGATAAAAATCCGTTTTTGCATTTTCATATACTTTGCGGTGATCATCAAACCAAGGTTTATTATTGTTTTTCTTAAGATTTTTTAAAAACTGCAGGGTGGTTGTTTGTAACATGAAAAGTAGTTGATAAAGTTTCTTCAAATGTATAAAAATACATTGTTCTGCAAGTTTTTAATTGTTGAAGATGCAAAATTCAAAGTTATTTGTACCAAATACAGGAATTAATTATAAATCATTCAATATAAATTGTTTATTTGTTGGTATTATTTAGATAACATGAGGTTTTTTGTAAGTGTATATATAATTTTTGTAGTGAATGCCACTTTGCAGGCACAAAGCACCTGGAAGACTGTGGTATATTGGGGAGATATTAATATTCAATATTTTGCAAAAGAAGTTCCCTCCCAGCGTACGCCACCAAAGCCTAATGATGAAAAAAATAAAATTCTAACGGAAGAAATAAACATAATTGGTGATACATTAGCAATGTATGTTTATAGAAATGTAAAAGGTGGAAGCACTGCCGGAACTATGTTTTGGAACCGAAGGTTTAATGACCTTATTTTTTTAGACAGCCTGATATTGAGAACCAAACCTTATGATATTAGGTCCATATCAATAAACAAAAGCCAACCCAAATATTACTCTTCCAAACAGGTATCTATTCTTTTCAATGATAAGATTATCTACGGTAAATTAAATATGGATTCTGTTTTAGAAATGCCGGTAGGCACAAAATTAACATACGGTGAAATAGTACAACGGGGTGGAGAGAAGATGATTTTGTTTAAATATGCAATGCAATACCAGGATGAAGTGATTTTGCAAATTGCAGATTTAAAAACGGGTGTTCGAAGCAATGAATACAAATTTTCACATATTGACCCATTTCCCAAACTGATTAATTATTATAACTTAAACCAGAAAAATATATTTGAAGTAATCAATAACAGGGATAGTATTCAGTTAACTATAAACGATTCAGCTTTTGGTGATTTTAAACCCGGCAGGCTTACCACAAATGGCAGTGGCGTGCAACTTACCATGCAAAAATACAGCAATGGTGATAATGTGAGAATATCATTTAAAAATAAGCAGGCTCAGTTTATAAATATTAAGCCCGAAGAAAATAATATCCTTTTATTGTTTCAAAGGTTTAATGATACCGATACTTTAAAATTGTTGTACCAATTTATTGATGAAGAAAAAAGTGACACCACTTGGCACACTGCTTCAGATGTTTTTATTTTACAGTTTACCAATTTACTCCCGGGGAAACGGTATAGCTTAAAAACAAAGTACAATTTAACACCCTACGCTATTAGTTATTATGTTTTTACTGTAGATATAAATTGGTGGCAAACCACACGGACTAAATTTTTGATAGCATTTTTTGCCGGGGCATTTTTAATAGGTTTTGGTTGGATGATATACAGAAACCGCCAACAAAGATGGTTAAAAAAAGTAAAATCCGAAAAAGAACAATTGAACCTTCAGTTAGATTCAGTGCGGTCTCAGCTCAATCCGCATTTTATTTTTAATGCATTGGCATCGGTACAAAGCCTGATCAATAAAAATGATGTGCACAATGCCAATGTTTACCTTTCCCAAATCAGCACTTTAATGCGTGAGACGTTGGAATACAGCAAGCAGGCAATGATATCACTGGAAGATGAAATAAAAATGATCACCAATTACGTTAATATTGAACAGTTGCGATCGCCGTTTACTTATATCATTACTATTGACCCCGATATACAGCAAAGCCAAATAGATGTCCCTGCCATGCTATTGCAGCCGATTGTAGAGAATTCTATAAAGCATGCATTAAGCTCAATGCCGGATGGAAAACTTTCTATAAAAATATTTACTGCTCAAAAAGACATGCATATCCAAATTGAAGACAATGGTAAGGGATTTGATGTAAAAAATTTATCAAAAAAAGGATATGGCCTTAGGCTGACAGAAGAACGCATTGGTTTATTTAATAAATTATACCAGCATTGCTCCATTAATTTTAATTACACCAGCGAAATTAATAAAGGCACGCAGTCAACATTCATTTTAAATAACTGGATAAATACATGATTAATACTATCCTAATAGATGATGAGCAAAATAATATAGATAACCTGGGGATATTATTAAAAAAATATTGCAATGAAATAAATATAGTTGCAACGGCATTAAATATCCATCAGGCTAAAGAATTAATATATACCCATTCTCCCGATTTAATTTTTTTAGATATTCAAATGCCTAATGGCAATGGATTTGATTTATTACAGTCAATAAATAATATAACTTTTGAAACAATTTTTGCAACTGCCTTTGATCAATACGGCTTACATGCCATTAAGTTTTCAGCATTAGATTATATTCTTAAACCCATCAATATTTCAGACCTGGTAACCGCAGTTAAAAAAGCCACGAAAAGAATTGAAGAAAAAAAACAGAATAGCCATATTCAAAATTTATTACAGTTTGTAAAACAACCTCAGAATTTACTGGAACATAAAATTGCTTTGCCTGGTACCAGGGAAACAAAATTTATTAATGTCAAAAATATAATCAGGTGCGAAAGTAATAATTCATACACAACATTTTTTACTATTGATAAAGAAAAAATCACGGTTAGCAAATCCATAAAAGAGTACGAAGACCTTTTGACCCCATATGGATTTATCCGCACACACCAGTCACACCTCATCAACCGCTTTCACATAACAAAATTTATTAAAGAAGATGGTGGTTTTTTAATAATGGCCGATCTATCGCAGATACCCATTGCCAGGCAAAAAAAAGCTTATGTAAAAGATGCATTGTCTCTTTCATAATCCTTTTACCCTAATTCAAATCCATTGCTTCCAAATTCAAAAATTAAAAATTTTGCTTTAAATAATAAAAGATATTTGTGCAGTTAATAGCCATTTAGCCATATATCGGGTTCCGCTTAAAATCTAATATCTAAAAAATTGTAAACGAGTAAAAATAATTTATTGCATTGCAGGGGTGATTAAGTATCATAAATTCAAGTTAAAACAATGTGTTTTAATTTTTAATTAATTTATAAGATTATCTATACTGCTATTTTTACAAAAAATCTTAAAAAATGAAATACATACTACTATTTGTTTTTTGCCTGGGAGTAAATACAACTATTTTTTGCCAAGGCACAAGTTCAGCAGAACAAAAAAAATCAATTACAACTACACATGAGATTGATGGTATTCAATTTGACCATGAGCATACCTGGGAGGAATTATTAAAAAAAGCCAAAGATGAAAATAAATTAATTTATGTAGACGGGTATACTACATGGTGTGGGCCGTGTAAACAGATGAGTAAAGAGGTATATACTAAAAAAGAAGTTGGTGATGCATACAATGCAAACTTTATTTCATTTAAAGCACAAATTGATACCAGTGATAATGATAATGACTACGTAAAATCTCACTACCAGGATTTTAAAGCTATTGCAACAAAATATAATGTAGAAGTTTATCCTACCCACCTTTTTATAAATGGTGATGGTGAGATGGTACATAAGGCAGTAGGAGGAATGCCTGCTGAAAAATTTATTGAACTGGCAGCAAATGCTTCAAATCCTGAAAAGCAATTTGGTACATTAAATAAGAAATTTGAAGCAGGCGAGCGCAGCCCTGCTTTTCTATATAATTTTGTCAAAGCAGCTGCAAGTGCATACGAGCCAGAGTTGAGTAACAAAGCTTTGGATTTATACCTTCCTACGCAGAAAGATTTATTTACCAAAGAAAATCTTGAGCTAATCTTAACCATAACATCTTCTGCAGAAAATAAAAATTTTGCATTAATAAAAAACAATATGGCTAAAATTAATGCTGTAATGGGGGCTGGCATGGCTGAACAAAAAACCAAGTCTATTATACTTTCAAGCATAGTATATCCTGAGTTATATAGTAATGCTGCAAATCCCGATTTTAATAAAATTCATTCTAAAGTAGCTGCTGCTGTTGATAAAAAATATGCTGATAATATTATCAATTATGTAAAAATTAATATGCTTAAAAGCAAGAAGGACTGGGCAGGTGTAGATAAAGCAGTAACTGCCTATGGCCCATCCAATTTAAGCGCTAATGAGCTTAATGATGTTGCCTGGACATTTTTTGAAAATGTAGCTGATAAATCTTTACTTAAAAAAGCGTTAGACTGGTCTTTACAATCAATACAAAAAGAAAGCGGAAGCGCAAATACTGATACCGTAGCCAATTTATATTTTAAGCTGGGCAATAAAGCAAAGGCAATTGAATATGAAGAAAAAGCATTGGCTCTTGCAAAGCAGGCTGGAGAAAATACAACTGAATATGAAAAAGTACTTGAAAATTTTAGAAAATAAATGATGATGCATTGTAAACATTTTATAATAAAAAAGGAATTAGTATTTACTAATTCCTTTTTTATTAATTTATTTAACTTTACCCCAGTTCTCTCCACTTTTAATTCTATACAACGTCATTTCGCTTACCTTATATTTTACCGCCAATTGTTTATAGGTGAGTTTGCGTTTAGGGTTACTAATGGTTTCTTTTATGGTTTTTACCTGTGTAGAATTTAATTTTAATCCTTCTGTCCGGTTTGCCTGCCTTTTTTTATAAGCAATTTTTTGGGGGCTCTTCTGTTGATGCTCACTAACTTCTTCTAAGGTGGCCCATTTTAAATTCTTATAATTGTTATCATTTTTCTTATGATTTAAATGAATAACGTATTTATATTTTGGAGAAGTTTTTTTGCAAAAAAGTTTAGCCACTTCACGATGTATATAAATTGTGCCATTACCCTGGTCAATATGCAGATTAAGGGTTTTGTATCCTGATGTGACAGAGCCATTTAATAGTTTCCCATCATCATTAATATTTTCAGAATAGCTTGCCACCCTTCCTTGGTTGGATAATGCATATTTTTTTCTTAACAGCTTATGCCCGGGAAACTGAATTTGTTTCCAAACTTCTCCGGCATTTTTTTTAATCATAGTTATGGTATTTTTAATTTCAAAACTAAAGGCTTAATGGTTACCAAAAAAAAATTTGCTAATGTTTCACTATAAATATAGATTTTTTTTTGCCTAACCAGAAAGCATTTGTATAAAATCTTCTTCCGATATTATTTTTATACTTGTTATTTTCTTTGCCTTTTCCAATTTACCTCCTGCATCATCCCCTACCACCAGGTAATTTAGCTTGCTGCTTACACTACCTAATATTTTGCCCCCCTTTTTTTCTACTAAAGCTTCAGCTTCAGATCTTTTTAACTGATTTAAAGTACCGGTAAATAGAAAAGCCTGCCCTGCCAGGTCTCCTTCATTTACAACTTTTTTCTTATCATTTTTTAATTGAACGCCTATATGCTCCAATTGTTGTAATAAGGATATATTTTCTTTATCATTAAAAAACTGGAATATGCTTTTGGCTACTTTCACACCCACATCTTCCAGTAGTTGTAATTGCTCTTCGGTATAACTGGCAAAATCAAGCAAATGCTTTACTGCAGTTGCCAATACCTTAGCTGTAGTAACTCCTACATACCTTATCCCTAATCCATATATAATTCTATGCAAAGGCTGTTGCTTGGAATTTTCTATGGCTATTTGCAAATTGGCAATAGATTTATTCCCAAAACCTTCTAGTTTAGCTAATTCATCATATGGTAATGCATAAATACTGGTAATATTTTTAAGAAACCCCATATCATAAAACTTTTTTACATTAGCCTCGCCCAGGCTTCTTATATCCATTGCATCTTTACTCACAAAATGTATAATACGCTCTACCACCTGTGCTTTACAGTTAATATTGATACACCGCCAAACGGCTTCTTCTTCAGGCTTAAATAATTGGTGATTGCATACCGGGCAGCAGGTTGGAAATGAAATAACCTGCTCTGTACCGGTTCTTAATTCCGGAAAAGATTTTACAATTTGTGGTATCACATCACCGCTTCGCTCTATTAAAACTGTATCACCAAGCATTAAATTTTTTTCCTCAATAAAATCCTTATTATGTATAGATATGCTGCTAACGGTAACGCCTGCCACCTGTACCGGGGTAATTTTTGCTACAGGTGTAACCGCCCCGGTTCTGCCTACCTGGAAAGTAACATTAATCAATTGGCTGGTAGCTTGCCTGGCTTTAAATTTATACGCAATTGCCCATCGTGGATGGTGGCTTGTCATACCCATTACTTCTTGCAGTAATAAGTTATTTACTTTAATAACCATGCCATCGATTTCATAGGGCAGTTCATCTCTTTGCGTTTCAGATTCATTTACATGTTTAATTACATGACTGATATCCTTTATTACCTGTAACTCTTTTTGGGGGCTTCTGAACCCTAATTGCCATAACATTTCCAACATCCCTGAATGTGTGGTGGGTAGCTTAAGGTCTGAAGCCTGAGGTTTGAAGTTTGAGGTTTGGGATTTATCGGTCGTCGGTCGTTGGTTGTCGGTTGTTGCTATATAACTTACATGATATAAAAAAGCTTCTAAATTTTTTTTGCTTACAGCTGCGGTATCTTTCATACGCAAAGTACCTGCAGCAGCATTGCGGGGGTTAGCCAGTGGCGGTATCCCTTCTTCAATCAGCTTATCATTAAAGGCTTTAAAGTTTTTTTTATTCATCAGCACTTCGCCACGTATCTCAATTTGCAGAATACCATACTTGCTGAATTTTGCAGATAGCGGCACTGATTTTATCTGCTTTACATTAGTAGTAATTTCATCTCCTATTATGCCATCTCCCCTGGTTACTGCACGTATTAACAGGTCATTTTCATAAATTAATGAAATACTGGCCCCGTCAAATTTAGGCTCTGCACAATATTCTACTACTGCTAACCCTGTAAGTGCCTTTGCTTTTCTATCCCAATCCAGCAAATCTTCCTGGCTGTAAGAGTTTTGTAAAGAAAGCATGGGTACCAAGTGCTGTTTTTTTGGAAAATCTTTAATTAATCCTTTTCCTACACGCTGTGTCGGAGAATCTATGGTGATACTTGCTGGGTTGTCCGCTTCAAACTTTTCCAATGATTTATACAGCATATCATATTCATAATCGCTAATTAAAGGATCAGCCTGAACATAATAACGATATTCATGAAAACGGAGGGCTTCTCTTAATAAATCAATTTGGTTAGCTGGCTGCTGCTGGCTGCTGGATATTGCCTGGAGAAGATTGGCAGTAGATTTTTGGAGTTCTTTTGTTTGCTGTTGGTTGTACATAAATTTTTATACGCTTTCAAAGATAAAAATAATGACCGCTTCTTTTTTAATATTTTTGACAAAATTTTGAAATATGCAATTAAAAAAGTCCTTTTTATCGTCTATTCGTAGCTGTTTAGCTTATGCAACACTTATTATTGTTTTTCCTGCCAGCATAAACAAAAAGTATCGCTTATTGTACATAACGCTAAAATTTATACAGTAGATAGTGCTTTCAGTATTGCCGAAGCAATGGCTATACAAAATGACAAGGTCGTAGCCATTGGTAAAAATGAAGATATTTTAAAGAGCTATCAAACTGAGAAAATAATAGATGCAAAAGGTAATACGATTTTTCCGGGTTTTATAGATGCGCATTGTCATTTTACAGGATTTGCCACAGATCAATGGAAATGTGATGTAACAGGAACAAAGTCTTTTAATGAAATACTCGATAAAATAGTAGCATATAGTAAAAGTGCCCCTATGCTATGGATTTATGGCCGGGGATGGGATCAAAATGATTGGCAGCAAACGGATTTTCCTAATAAAGAAAAACTGGATAAACTTTTTTCCTGCCCGGCCGGTTTTTTTAAAAAGAGTAGATGGGCATGCAGCACTGGCCAACCAGGTAGCACTGGATATTGCCGGCATTACACCCTCTACCACTATAGCCGGTGGCATTGTAGAGTTGCATGAAGGAAAGCTTACGGGTATCTTAATAGATAATGCTATGGATCTTTTGGAAGAAAAAATACCTTTACTGCCCGATTCACTGGCAAAAAAATACATTGATCAAATGCAACAAACCTGTTTTGCATCAGGACTTACGGGTGTACATGATTGTGGCATAAACGAAAATACGGTTGACATACTGGATGCATTGCAAAAAGAAGATAATTTAAAAATTAAAATCTATGCTTTCCTGTCAGATAGCATACAATACTATGACAAGTGGATAAAAAAAGGAATTTATAAATCAGGAAACCTGCAGGTGGGAGGCTTTAAATTATACGCTGATGGCGCTTTAGGGAGCAGGGGTGCCTGCCTGCTGGAAAACTATAGTGATAAAAATAATTGGAAAGGTTTTTTATTAAAAGACATACAATATTATCAACAAGTAGTAAATAAGGTTGCCGGCTCATCGATGCAATTGTGCACACATGCAATAGGCGACAGCGCTAACAGAACTATGCTACAGCTGTATGCTGCTGCCTTAAAAAGTAAAAATGACAGAAGATGGCGTATAGAGCATGCCCAGGTTGTAAACGAAACTGATTTTCATTTTTTTGCAGATTATAACATCATACCCTCTGTGCAACCTACACATGCCACCAGCGATATGTTTTGGGCAGAACAACGTTTGGGAAATATCCGCATTAAAAATTCATATGCCTATCAAAAATTATTACAACAAAATAAGTGGCTACCACTGGGTACTGATTTTCCTGTAGAAGATATCAGCCCTTTTAAAACATTTTTTGCAGCAGTAGCAAGGCAGGATAATAAAAATTATCCTTTAAATGGTTTTCAGACAGATAATGCTTTAAGCCGGGAACAGGCATTAAAAGGAATAACTATCTGGGCTGCTAGGGCCTCTTTTGAAGAGAAAGAAAAAGGAAGCCTGGAAACAGGCAAATCAGCAGATTTTATTATAGTTGATAAAGACATTATGCTTTGTCCTATTAAAGATGTGCTTACAGCAAAGGTATTATCTACCTATATTAATGGGGAAAAGGTTTGGGGCAATTAGCCCAAGTTGCTGTTAATTTTTATAACAAACTACTAAATTTCTACTCTCTAATTACTATTGTTCTTTTTTACTTGCCCAAAAAAGATTCTGTGTTAATGACCAACTCTTATTATTAATTTTGAGTTTTAGGCGGCATAAGCCAGCCTGTTTAGGGCGGTCAGTTATGACTGCTCTAATTTTACCTTCTTTTATTGTTCATTTTTCATTCTCTTTTTTAAAATAATCTTTATCATAAGGTCGGTTCGTTTTAAAAATAGTATAAGTCATTTCCAATAATTTTCTTTGTACCGCTACGCCTGCTTTCATTTTAATAACCTGAGTTCGGTTTAAATTACTTTATAATTCGTTATTTTTCAATTAATTGTATTACTCTACTTTTTGTCTTGACACAAAAAGTAGCAAAAAAGTCAAGGCAGGAACGAATACTGCCCGTTCCTGCCATACAGCTTTACTGAACATTTGTACTACTGTAATCTCAACATTAGTTCTTTACTCTTAATTTCAATGTAGAATAACTATATACTTATAATTTTCCTTCCGAGCAATGTCTCCTGAAAGGGCTACTGTGTACCCACATCTATATATACATTTTTAGCCATTTCCCATCCTGCAAATATTTGCATAAAATTATCCAATCCTCTTTTTAATGTTATTGGTCCAGGCGGCCTTTGAGAACTACAACCCTTCCATCCACCTATTCTTGCTATTATCCATTTGCTCCATAATAAAGACTTAGGTTTATGAGGATTTTTTAATTTATCAGTAGCACCCTCATACTTAGTATTTAAATGTTGCAGACATTGTTGTTCTTCATTTGTAAATACAACAGATGCATTCTCTTCTTCTGTTGCCTGCATCAATTGCATTACACGGATTACTGTGTTTAACCCTAATACACATAACTTTCTAATAGCCCAACCTGTTTCCAACTGTGTTTCCTCCATTGCAAAACCTTGCTTTTTTAATAGACGGAACAACTGTTCTATATACCACCTTTTTCTATAAATATTGATTATATGCAAAGCATCTTCAAAGCTATTAACTTCATGGGAGGTAATGAGTCTCCAGCATATTTTATCCTTACCATCATACTGTTTTTCTACTGCCTCTACAACATACATCTGAACTTCAGCAGCCATTGTTTTATTATAATTATCTGCCGGTCTTTTTAAAAGTACTCTCTTATAACGTACCTCTACTGTAGCTTTCCTGCTACTTCTCTTCTTACGCCGTTCAGCTCCAATATCAATAACATAGCTGCCACAACAGGGTTGCTCACCCAGGCTTGAAAACAGTTTTCCCCCATCTGCCAGCTTTCTATCTTTACCAATCCTGATTACTAAATGGCTCTTAGTATTAAGGACACTAACAAACTGTTCATAAATATCGCCATCTCTGTCCTCAACAAAAGTTATACTACGGGCTTGTTGAAATTTTAGTTGTATGTTCTGACATGCCTTGATCCATTTGTAACTTTCTTTTGCTCAATAGGCATTTTTCGGGTCTTTGATGCCCGCTTGGGATCATCATAAACCCGGTGCCATAGCTGGGCATCCCCACATCCCAGAACAGTATCGCTGAAAGCATCTATAACTAAGCTTGCATGAAGAAAAAAACCTAAATTGAAGTTGTCTTCAATAGTGCCAAGCCCTGTACCTTTTTTAAGCCGATGGTAGTGATTATTTAAATTAAAGCTGCTCGTATCTTGAATAACTATTAAATCACGATCATCACTTATGTTCCTGCATCTGTTTATTAACTCGGTAATCAAAGATTGTTCGGTAACTTTTTTATTATTTAAAAATCGGTAACAGCCTTTTTGTTCACAACGACTCTGTAATGAATAACGAATACTGCTGTTCCTTGCCAAAACCAATTGCTTTACTATTAAAGCCCCATTTTTTCAAGTCTTCTATCATTAAAAAGACCTGTGAAATCTGGTGAATGTGGTATCAGTTCCATATACTTTTTTTGCTAATTTAATAATTATTTGTGGGTACACAGTAGCCGGCTACGGGACATTGCGACAAGTATTTGAGATCATAGCTATATCTCAAATACTAATAATCTTATTCTCCATTGCTAACGTAATGATCAAACTTCTTTTATTATTTATCGCAACGTAGCGGTAGATGTTGCTAGGAAAAAAAATACAAAAACCACCGAAAAAAATATTATTTACCTACTGTACGTAATTTTACAACCATGTATTGAGGCCCTAAATCGCCACCATGGCCTATACTGATAAACCCGTATTCAATTAACAGAAATTTATTGTTGCTGTCTTTCCAGACTTTTTGAACTGTTGTTTTCCATTTACAAGGAGGCGCATTTACATCTAACTGCCCACTACAATAAAACCCACTTTGCATCATTTTTTTCAATCTGAATTCATTGCTCTTTAATTTCATGTCATTATATAAAAGGCTTATGTAATTATTCGAAGAACCTTTTTTTTGCACAACAGAAAAAGAGTCAACAGCAATCATTGAATAGTACGACTGCTTTTTTAATATGCTATCAATTTTTTTTATAATTTTTAGCTTTTTACCGGGAGAAAAATCGGGAAGCCCTTCTTCGGGTGCTATTATTAATTTATAAGGTTGTGGTGCTCCTGTGGTTTTTATCATCCTAAATTCTTCCTGAGTACTTATACAGCAGGAATAATCGCTATGAATAAAGATGATTGTGTTCCCGTCTTTTGAAATTGCCGGAAAATTTTCTGTTATTACAAATTCATCTTTTAAAAATACTTTTGGTCTTGATAATGAGTCATTGGAAAAACCTATATCCTGGGCATAAATGCCTGAGCTGATCAGTTGTATTAAAATTAATACTATGCAACTCCATGTAAAAATTTTCTTATTTATCATTATTATTGTTTTCCTTACCCGTTCATACTTGTCAAAAACTCTGCATTATCTTTTGTTCCCCTCATATTTTTCAACAAAGTATTTAATGCTTCTTCAGGATTCATATCAGCCATATGCTTGCGCAATACCCACATGCGCTGGAAGGTTTCTTTATCCAGTAATAAATCATCACGGCGTGTAGAAGACGATACAATATCGATAGCCGGATAAATGCGGCGGTTGGATAATTTACGTTCCAATTGCAATTCCATATTACCTGTACCTTTAAACTCTTCAAAAATCACTTCATCCATTTTACTACCGGTATCTACCAACGCTGTAGCAATAATGGTTAGTGAACCGCCATTTTCTATTTTACGTGCAGCACCAAAAAATTGTTTTGGTTTTTGCATGGCATTGGCTTCTACACCTCCACTCAACACTTTACCGCTTGACGGTGCTACAGTATTGTGCGCCCTTGCCAAACGGGTAATGCTGTCTAATAATATTACTACATCATGCCCGCATTCTACCAAGCGCTTGGCTTTTTGCAAGGCGATAGTGCTCACTTTTACATGCTTTTCAGCCGGTTCATCAAAGGTAGAAGCAATGACTTCCGCTTTTACGCTACGCTCCATATCTGTTACCTCTTCCGGTCTTTCATCTACCAGCACAATCATTAAATAGCATTCAGGATGATTTTCTGCAATAGCATTTGCCAGTTCTTTCAGCAACATGGTTTTTCCCGTTTTTGGCTGTGCTACAATTAACCCACGCTGTCCTTTACCGATTGGTGTAAACAGATCCATTATCCTGGTACTATAATTATCGCCTCTTGTGCAAAGGTTTAATTTTTCAAAAGGAAAGAGAGGAGTTAAATAATCAAAAGGTACCCTGTCTCTTACTTCTTCCGGTGATTTGCCATTGATTGTTTCTACTTTTAATAAAGCAAAATATTTTTCACCTTCTTTTGGCGGCCGTACAGATCCGTATACGGTATCACCGGTTTTTAGTCCAAATAATTTTATTTGAGAAGGAGATACATAAATATCATCAGGAGAAGATAAATAATTGTAATCACTACTGCGCAAAAAACCATAGCCATCGGGCATCATTTCCAATACACCTTCCCCTAAAATCACCCCATCAAATTCTATATTAAAAACAGGCTGCTCCCTTCTTGGCTGCGGAGGCCTTTGTTGAGAATACTGGTTTGTTTCCGGCTGTTGCACTTCGGGTTGCTGCACATCTTCCTGTTGTAGTAATTGGGCAAAAGCAGGAGGCAAAGTTGTTTGTTCTGCGGTGATCGGCTTCAACTCTTCTTCAGGTATTTCTTTAAATTTCTTTACAGGCTTTTTTTCGGAATCCGCTTTTTTGGTTTTATTAACCGGGGGTAGGGTGCTGTCTTTTTTTGAAGAGTCCTGTGCTATTTCAGCTTCTTCTGTAGTATTAGCAGTGGTAGTTTTTACTAATCGTTTACGTTTTGGTTTTTCTCCATCTCTAGGTGTTGCTGTATTCATAACCGCTTGTTTGTCTAGAATTTTGTACACTAAATCTTGTTTATTTAGCTTTTTTGCATTTGTAATATCGAGTTGCTCAGCAATATCGAGCAATTCAGGAACGAGCAGGTCGTTCAGTTGTAAAATATCGTACATAAAAAATTTGAGAATGATTTTTCAAAAAATCGCACTAAAAGTCTGAAATTGTAATTGAGATTTATTTTGATTGGAATTGAACTAAAATATGCAGCTAATAATCGGAAGTTACCATACCAGCATCTATTCCAACACAATATTACGGTGTTTTTTTTATAAAAAACAAATTTTTTTTTGATATGGGAACACTGATAATACTGATTTGACAGATTAAAACGGATTTTTTATTTTATATGATTAATGCATTTTATCAGCGTAAATCCACTAAACCCGTGTCATCTGTGTTCCTATTAAAGTAGTTATCTTTGCCACCCATAATTAATAAGCATGTTTAATAAAAGAACGAAAATAAAAGAACTGTTAGCTTCTGAAAAAAGAAATTACGAAGTCACCATCATGGGATGGGTACGTACCTTTCGCAACAACCAGTTTATAGCTATAAATGATGGCAGCACTAATAATAACTTACAAATAGTAACAGCACTTGGCATGTTGGATGATGCCACCCTAAAACGGATTACAACCGGAGCCTGTATAAAAGCTGTGGGAGATATTATACCATCTTTAGGAAAAGGTCAAAAAGTTGAATTGAAAGCAACCAGCATAGAAATATTAGGCGACAGCGATGCAGAAAAATTTCCTTTGCAGCCTAAAAAGCACAGCCTTGAATTTTTAAGGGAAATAGCCCATTTGCGTTTTAAAACCAACACATTCGGAGCAATATTCCGGGTGCGCCACTCATTGGCATTTGCCGTACACAAGTTTTTTAATGATAAAGGTTTTGTGTATTTGCACACGCCTATCATTACTGCCAGTGATGCAGAGGGTGCCGGGGAAATGTTTAAGGTAACAACGCTTCCTTTAGATGGCACTGCACCAAAAAATGATGATGGCAGCATTAATTTCAAAGATGATTTTTTTGGCCGCAGTACCAATCTTACCGTTAGCGGTCAGCTGGAAGGTGAACTGGCGGCTATGGCTTTTAGTGATATTTATACTTTTGGACCAACTTTTAGAGCGGAAAACAGTAACACTACCCGCCACCTGGCAGAATTTTGGATGATTGAACCTGAAGTTGCTTTTAATGACCTGGAAGATAACATGAACCTGGCAGAAGAATTTATTAAATATATTATTCGCTATGCTATGGAAAACAATAAGGAAGATTTGGATTTTTTAGCACAGCGCCTGGAAGAGGAAGAAAAGCTAAAGCCGCAAAATGACCGTAGCGAAATGGGGCTGATGGAAAAACTGGATTTTGTGGTTAACAATGATTTTGAACGACTGACTTATACCGAAGCAATTGAAATTTTAAAAGAAAGCAACCATAATAAGAAAAAGAAATTTCAATATTTGATAGAAGGCTGGGGTGTTGATTTACAAAGTGAGCATGAGCGCTACCTGGTAGAAAAGCATTTTAAAAAGCCTGTTATCCTTACAGATTATCCTGCAGCAATAAAAGCATTTTACATGCGCCAGAATGATGATGGGAAAACTGTAGCAGCCATGGATATTTTAGCACCGGGCATTGGAGAAATTGTTGGCGGATCGCAACGTGAAGAGAGACTGGATAAATTGTTAAAACGTATGGAAGAAATGCATATACCTGCTGAAGAATTGCATTGGTATTTGGATACAAGAAAATTTGGCAGCTGCCCCATGCAGGTTTTGGCCTTGGCTTTGAGCGACTGGTGCAATTTGTAACGGGTATGGGCAATATCAGGGATGTAATACCTTTTCCCAGGTATCCGAAAAGTGCAGAGTTTTAAAACTTCTATATATTGCATATGCCGTGGACAAGAAGAAAATTCATAAAATATGGGTTAGGAATTACAACCGGGGCTGTATTAACAGATGCTTTGTGGATTGAAAAATTCTTTATTGAGACCAATGAATTTTTTCATGGAAATGCTAATGAAAATACATCCAATATTAAAATTGTCCAGCTGTCGGACCTGCATTTGCAATCAGTAAATTACCAGTTAAAGCAATTAGCAAAAAAGCTTAATAAATTAAACCCCAGCCTGATTTTAATAACAGGAGATGCTATTTATAAATCTACAAATACAGCTTTGCTTAATGATTTTTTAAAACTTATAAACCAGGATATTAAGAAAGTGGCTATTTTAGGAAACTGGGAGTATTGGGGTAATGTAAACTTAACGGAGCTAACTGGAATATACAACGATAATAATTGTACGCTGTTAGTTAACGAAACCAGGCAATATACTTTTCAGAATAAAACAATTTCAATTACAGGGGTTGATGATTACCTGGGTGGCAAACCAGATATAAATGCTGCTATTGAAAAATATATAAAAAGTGATTATCATATCGTATTAAATCACTGCCCGCTTTATAGCGATACCATATCATTACAAATAAATCAAGATTGCAATATTGATTTTATCCTGTCCGGGCATACACACGGAGGCCAGGTCAACATTGCTGGGTTCACTCCTTTTTTACCACCGGGATGCGGAAGATATGTGAAAGGGTGGTATACTACCAATTCATTAAAAATGTATGTTTCCAAAGGTATAGGAGCAAGTGTTTTTCCGGCACGTTTTGGCGCAAGGGCAGAAATTGCAGTATTTAACCTGGCAATATAAAATTCATTTCATATTTATGCTGGAATTAGTATATGACTAGTAAAAGTATTGCCAGTAAATTAAGATTAGAACGTTTTAAAGGAATGAGTATATCCAACCCATCGCTACGGATAAATATTTTTTTATTATTCCTTTTTATAAAAAGTAAATTTATATTGTTGAATGTGCCTATACCTGGTAGTTATAGCCCAAGTGCAGACGAAATGAATTTTATAAATTAATAAATTATTAGACAATAAGTTATTATTAATGTTCGTTTTATAAGAATTAGTAAACTACTAACTACTGAGGATTTTAAAGTGATACTGATTAAAACTCACTAAATGTTTTTGTTAGATGATCGCATAGTAATATAAAGCCCCTTACCGGGCTTTTTTTTATTTTTTATTTTTCTCCATGTTGTTGAAGTGGTGTGGGCTCCGTGGAATCTTTGGTCTGGGTACTTTTAGCATAAAAGGAAACGTAATTTCTACAAATGAGCCTGTGAAAAATTCAGCAGGATAGCGTTTATAAATATTTTGAAGCTTAACCCGTTTGTTTTATCAAGAATTGTATTAGGAGGAGCATCTGTAAGTGCTTTATCAGTATTTCCACTATTTAAATAACCAGCAATAAGAACCGTCATTAATATAAAACATATTATACAAGCTACAATAATTCCTAAAATAGTGGTTACATGTGAGGCGAAAACTAAAGAAACAGTGCTTTAATTATAAACTATTATACATGATTTGATGTTTATATTGGTATGAGTAAAGTATATTCCTTAAAAGCTATACAAAAAATTCCCGTTGATATTAATATTGCATGGGAGTTTTTTAGCAATGCAAATAACCTGGCTCTTATTACACCTGTTAATATGAGATTTAAAATTATATCCCAGCATAATAATAGTGATAAATTGTATCCGGGACAGATTATTGAGTATACAGTAAAACCATTGCTGGGTATACCTTTGTATTGGATGACAGAAATTACTCATCTGCAAGATAAAAAGTATTTTACTGATGAGCAGCGTTTTGGGCCTTTCAGCTTTTGGCACCACCAGCACCATTTTGCACCTATTGTTGGCGGTATAGAAATGATAGATATTGTACATTATAAATTGCCTCTTTGGTGGCTGGGTAGTATGGCCAATGCATTATTTGTAAAAAAACAATTGAACGATCTTTTTTATTATCGCAGCAATAAAATAGTAGAATTATTTGGTGTATTATAGATTAAAATTATTAATTGTTGCAAAATAGCAGCAATCCTGTTGAATGGAGCTTCGCCAATGCAGCTCAATCAGGGCTCAAATGCTGGTAACATAATTATCCAGCCTAGTTTATCCGGGCATTCTTGTTATATATTTTTCTATTTGCTTTACCTGTGCTACAATTTCCGGAGTGGAGGGTTTTAAAGCTTTTACTTTCCTGAAATAATCTTTGGCTGCCCTGAATTCTCGTTTATTCATCATAATGGAACATAGCTGTAAATATGCTGCTGATTCATTTTCTTTATCCGGCAGCCCGGCACGTATGGCCTGGCGGATATAGCTTTCTGCCTGCTTGATATCACCTTTTTGCATGCAAAGCATGCCCAATTGCAATTTATTGGGGCCTTCTGCCTGTTTGGTTAAAGCGCCACCACCTAAGGACAAGCTTTTTTTCATCAGTTTTTCTGCATTATCATAATCCTGGTCAGCCATAGCCAGGTTGCCTTTAATAGTATAATAAACAGACCGCACCGGCTTTATTAATAATCCGGGAAACCAGATGGAATTAACCACCTTTTTTGCGCCTTCTATATCGCCCTGCTCCATATAACCTTGTATTAAACGCATGGGGCCTAATAAAAAAATGTCCTAAAATTAATATAGCAGCTATAAAATATAATACAAATGACGGCCAGAAACTGGTTTGCATATGAGTAAAAATGGCAAGAATTAAAAGGGCTAAGCCCAGCCACAGGCGGTATTTTATAATTACGTTCAATACTTTCATTTATAAAAAATTTGGAGCGCAAAGATAGTAAGAATTAAAAATTAAGAGTTAAGAATTAAAAATGAAAACCGGATGGAAGGCTGTAATAAAATTTTGCATTTGTAATTCTTCATTTTTAATTCATAATTTTGCACTCTTCTTTTTTTTTTGGTCCTGTAGTTCAATGGATAGAATAGAAGTTTCCTAAACTTTAGATCCAAGTTCGATTCTTGCCGGGACTTCCAATAAAAAAGCTTCATATTTTATATGAAGCTTTTTTTTTGACGACCCAGGTTGCCAGTTATACCTATACAATAATCAAACTGAGCCAGTTAGCCTATTCATCCTTTTACTTTTTAACTTTCTTTTAAAAATATTATCTTGTAAAGATAAAATTCTATAATGCTAAACATATTAATAAAAATAATTACCGTATTTATTATTTCTTTAAGTACATTTTTCTGCTATGCTCAAAAGAAGGATTTGACTGAAGAACAGTATTTTAAAAATAATTTTAAAGAAATTATTCAACCATTACCTGCCATTACAAAATGGATGGACGATAAACATTTTATTATACTGAAAAATAATAAAAGTTACATTGTTGATTGTAAAAACGGGGCTGAAAAGGAATATGCAGTATCGCCCTATAAAGCTGTTGAATTTACTGATTCAAGAATAACTATCAAAGGAACAGATATATTTCTTACAACTGATAAAGCAGATGTTCAACTTACTAATGATAAGGAAAAAGAAAATAATGCCATGCTAAGCCCGGATGGCAATTATGTGGCTTTTACAAAAAACAATGATTTATATACCATTGAAATTAGCACCAAAAAATTATACAGGCTAACTACTGATGGCAGTGAAATCATATTAAACGGTATGCCAGTTGGTTATATACCGAAGAAATTTTAGGAAGGGCCAGCTTATACCGTTCATTTTGGTGGAGCCCCGACAGTAAAAAATAGCTTTTCAGGACCGATGATTCTATGGTACCTGAGTTTACTATTACAGATGCCGGTGGCCAGCATGGTGTGGTAGAAAAAGTGCGTTATCCCAAAGCAGGGGATCCTAACCCACAAGTAAAAATCGGAATCGTATCTCCCGAGGGTGGACAAATAACCTGGGCAGATTTTGATGATAAGAGTGACCAATACTTTGGCGCTCCTTACTGGCTGCCTAACAGCAGCTCATTAATAGTACAATGGATGAACAGGGGTCAGGACAATTTGAAATTATTAGCAATTAATCCTGCTACAGGTACAAAAAAGGAATTGTATGATGAAAAGCAAAAGACCTGGATAAAATTGCAGGACGGCGGGGAACGGCTTTATTTTTTAAAGAACAATAAGAACTTCATTTTACAAAGTGATAAAACAGGGTGGAATCACTTATATTTTATGGATATGAATGGAAAAGAAATAAACACTATTACTGGCGGTCAATTCACTGTATTAAAAATTTACCTGGTAGATGAAAAAACAAGATAATTTATTTTACTGCCAGGAGTAAAGAAAATACTGCAGCAACAGATTTTACAGGGTGGATTTTACTGGTAAAAATTTGCAGCGGCTAACCTTCGGTGATTATAATCATTCTGTGATAGATGTATCCCCTAATGGCAGTTATTTTGTTACTGCTTATAACAATGTAAGTACTCCTGCAAAACTTACTTTAGTTGACAACAAAGGAAAAATTATTAAGGACATTGGTAATAGTAAAGCGGAAGAATTTGACAATTTTAATATGGCTAAAACGGATATGGTTAGGGTAAGAAGCTATGATGGAAAATATGATTTGCCTATGAAAATAACCTGGCCTGTTAATATGGATAAAAATAAAAAATACCCTGTGCTTATTTCTATTTATGGCGGACCAGATAAAGGTACCTGCTGGGATAGCTGGAGCCTTACCGGCAACCAGCAATGGTATGCAAAAGAAGGTTTAATCCAAGTGGTGATGGATCATAGGGGTAGTGGTCATTTTGGAAAAGAAGGACAAAATTATATGTACCGAAATTTGGGTTATTGGGAGATGGAAGATTATAGTAAGATGGTAAAATGGCTGGTTGCTAACGGTAACGCAGACCCTGAAAAAATCTGTATTACAGGATTCAGCTATGGTGGTTATATTACTTCTTATGCGCTTACTTATGGCAGCGACGTTTTTACTCATGGTATGGCTGGCGGAAGTGTAACAGACTGGAGCTACTATGATTCGCATTACACGGAACGCTTTATGGATACGCCAGGAGAAAATCCGGGAGGCTATAAAAAAAGCTCGGTATTAAATTATGCAGAAAAATACAAAGGCCTATTGCAAATTGTGCATGGTATTGCAGATGATAATGTGCATTTTCAAAATAGCATTGCATTTACCAGTAAGCTGCAGGATTTAAAAAAAGATTTTGAATTTATGGCATACAGTAATAGTAAACACGGCTGGGGCGGCAATAAAAATATGCATTTTCAAAATTTAAAGAACCAGTTTATTTATAAATACCTGCTTGAAAAGCCTATGCCAGCAGGATTGGTAAAATAATTTTATACATTACATCAGGCGTTGTATTTTTTCTTTTTCAATTTATTTTTAGTGGTAAGGTAATCCAGGAAATAAATAACCCGTACAGATATACTGCTAAACTGTGGCCGGGTAATGGTTTCGCTAAAATTTTTGATATAATTTTTTTCAAACTCCCTGTTAAAGCTTTCAGCAATATCTTTCCATACAATGTTAAAAAAACTGCCTTGTGCAAATTGCCAGGTATATACCATATCCACACTCAAATAATTATAATTTTGGTTTACGTTTTTTGTAAAGGTTTCAGATGGGGTTTGTAAATTTCCGTATTTATCCAGTTCAAAAATTGCAACGGGTTTACCTTGCTCCAATAGTGGCGCACTCTCAATGTTGTGCCCATTCGGTTAGTGAAGCTGTATTTTACATTAAAAATATTTTCTACTCCTTTTACATCCCTTTTCGAAAAAATAATTGTATCTGATAATACATCAATACCGCTATAGAAAGTATGTGCCCATCCCGGCTGGTTTATACTATTTTGTACATTAATAGTATGGTCTACAGAAAATTTGGAGCTAAAACGTACTTTTCCAAATAAACCAAAATTCAGGTTTTTGGTTTTAAACACACTTCCTGTTCCGGTAAATATATTTCCACCCCAGGATAATTTTTTTGCCGAATTACTTTCCCACCAGGCGTTAATACTTCTTTTTCCTTTGTTTTGAAAAACCCTTCCTTTGTTTCTTGCTTCATAAAAATCATTATTGCGGGCCCCCCAATTCATATTAATACCAAACCACCATAATTTTTTGGTTTGTGCATTTGCATTAACATTTGCGCCTGCACTCTGGTACATAAAATCTTTACGGTTTAGAATATCAATTGGTGATACGAGCCTGCTAAACCAAACATCTGCGTTAACTCTCATCTGATTATACCAATGCGTTGGTTTGGTCCAGTTATAACCACTCCATATCCCCTGGTCCATTGTATTATTATTGGTAAAATAGCCCAAATCGCTTTTATCATATTTATCATCAAAGAGATCCTGCCAGACAGTAAAATTGAACCGGCCGCTGGTTTTGCCAAAATAAATGCTATGGGCATACCCGGTTGTATTTTTAGCATTGCTCAGTAAAGTGCTCATGCTTACGTTTCCACCTATGTTCCATGTATTGGTTTTATCATTTATATCAAAAAGAAAGGCACTTACATTGGCGTCATAATCATTGCCGCTCCGCATTACATTGGTATTTACCAGTGAAATGCTACTATTATGCTTCATGGTTTGGTCCAGTACCAGCACATTATAGTTTGTTAAAGCCTCTGTCCGGTAATTGCGTAATTGCCCGTCATTATTTTTAATAATGGCAAACTGGGGTTTAGTAACAGCATTTAAAATACCAATGCCTAAACCTTTCTGTGTTCTTCCACTTATTTTAGTAGCATTTACCAGTTTACTTTGTGATGGATTTTTGGTAACTACTTCATTTTCTCCGGCTTGCTCATATGCATCCCAATAATGCAAAGGCTGGCCGCCAATCCTGCGACTGTAAAAAGATTTCCTTTATTAAATAACTCGGTACCCTCAGTAAAAAATGCCCTGTTTTCGTTAAACCGCTGTTCAAAAGGCGACAAATTTAAAATAAGATTATCGGCTTGCACTTGTCCAAAATCAGGAATCAGTGTCATATCCAAAGTAAAAGCTTGGTTAATACCATATTTTACATCCATACCTCCATTAACAGGAGTAGTAATTTTATTAATACCTGCCGGCGCTGTGCCGTCGTAATTTACATAGGATGAAAATATGGAGAAAGCTGCAACCTCAGTGGGGGCTTTATATTTTCTAGGCCAATAAGCTTGCCTTCCTGGGTTAAAAAACCGTTTACATTCGGATCTATTTTTTGCCAAAACAATTGCTGGCCGCTTTTTTGTCGGCGCCTTACAATATTCAGCCCCCAATCCTGTATTTTATTTTTACCAAACCTGATAGCCGCATAAGGGATAAACATTTCAAAGCTCCACCCATCATTATGAATTTTTGCAGCACTTTGCCAAACGGCATTCCAACTGAAATCTTCGTTATTTGCAGAAACTTTTGCATCCATCTGCTCTCCCAAAGGAGTGATAAAGTATTCAAATCCGTTTAATTTATCACCATAAGTATCAAATATTAAACCAGCAAAATCATTATTCCCAAACCCGTCACGCCCAATCAGCTCGGATGAAATACTGTCTTTGTACTTTTCATGGAAATACCCACCGGCATAAATACCGTCATCATCATAAACAAAATATACTTTTGAAGCATTATCTATACTTTCTTCCAAAAAAGGTACCGGCCTTAGTGCAATAAATTTATCCGCCACCGGGGCGGCAGCCCAAGCACTGTCATTTAATAAGCCATCGATTTTAATAATTGAAGATGTTCTTTTTGCTGGAATTTTTCTTTTTTCCACCTGGCAAAATGCGGATGCAGCACCCAATAGTAAGCATAGGCTTACTATTTTAACTTTAAAAAATTTCATAGCTATACAGTTTGTTTTTTGGTGCTATTATTAAAATGGCAGCATACGAAATTAAACGTCTGATTGATGAAAATGTTACCGTTTATCAAAACAAATGATAATTAATATTTTTTTAACAGCTTTATTTTTAAATCTGTTATTATTGGGTCAATACTACTATAAATTAAATGATTGGTACATAAAAAAAATTACTTTTGCAGCCTAAATATTTACAATGGAGATAAAACCTGTTTCAAATTTTATAGAGCATCATTACAGGCATTTTAATGCTGCTGCTTTAATGGATGCAGCCAAAGGTTATGTAACACATTTGGAAGAAGGCGGAAAAATGATGATAACACTTGCAGGTGCAATGAGTACAGCTGAATTAGGTTTAAGCCTTGCAGAAATGATCCGGCAGGATAAAGTGGCCATAATCAGCTGTACAGGTGCAAATTTAGAAGAAGATATTATGAATTTAGTTGCACATAGCCATTATAAAAGAGTGCCTAATTACAGGGATTTAAGTCCGCAGGATGAATGGGATTTATTGGAAAATCATTATAACCGTGTTACGGATACCTGCATACCGGAAGAAGAAGCGTTCAGAAGATTACAGCAGCATATTCATAAACTATGGAAGGATGCTGATGATAAAGGCGAACGCTACTTTCCACATGAATACATGTATAAAATGCTGCTAAGCGGTGTGCTGGAACAATACTATGAAATTGATCCTGAAAATAGCTGGATGCTGGCTGCTGCGAAGAAAAATATCCCTATCGTAGTTCCGGGATGGGAAGATAGTACGATGGGAAATATTTTTGCGTCTTATGTTATTAAAAATGAAATTAAAGCCAGTGCCATGAAAAGTGGTATTGAATATATGGTGTGGCTTGCAGATTGGTACAGGAATAATTCTTCAGGAAAAGGAGTTGGGTTTTTCCAGATAGGCGGTGGTATTGCAGGGGATTTTCCGATTTGTGTAGTACCAATGATGTACCAGGACCTGGAATGGCATGATGTACCTTTCTGGAGTTATTTTTGCCAGGTGTCGGATTCTACAACTTCGTATGGATCATACTCCGGTGCGGTTCCTAATGAAAAAATAACCTGGGGCAAACTGGATATCACCACGCCTAAATTTATTGTGGAAAGTGATGCCACTATTGTAGTGCCGTTGATTTTTGCATGGGTATTGGGCTGGTAAATGATTTAAAACCTGTTTTAAAATAGAGTTTTTATTGCCTATTTTGCGGTTGGTGGGGACACCAACCGCGACTAGCCACCGTGGCCGGTGTCCCCATCGGCCATTTTTTAAAACAGGTTCTTAATTTAAAAAATAAAAAAATGAAAAAAAATATTTTGTTATTGTTTTTTACTGTGAGTACTTTATGTACAAATGCACAAAAACTTACACAGGAAAATATACCTGGTACCTGGCAAACGCAATCCATCACTTCACCAAGTGGAATTTATTATAATGTAGAGAAAGACTCACTTTTACTACCACCGGCTATGTTAAGCTTCTTTAAAAAAAGAAGGTATGGACAGTTCAGGTGCAAATAGTATAAAGGATCAACTTAGTGTAATTAAAAATATGCTTTTTGTTTTTAATACAGATGGGGCGTATACAGTAATGAATACTGCAAACCCGGCAAAAACAGATTCGATGGAAACTGGTAAATATACCGTTAACGGTTCTAAAGGCTTAATCTTTAAGTCTGACAAAGATGCCGGTAAATCTAAAAAGATAAAAGCATATTTTAAAAATGAGTACCTTATACTGCATGCGCCAGGCCAGGGTGATGGGTTAACTATTTTTGAATTAAAGAAAACAAAGTAATACGCGATTAGTATTAGTATTAGTATATGTTGAATTAAAGTATATTTTTTTCTTCTTTTGCCTTTTGCAATTCTTTTGCATCTTTTAACGGACGAATGAGTGCTACCAGAATTACTATTTTTACAATAATTCCCCCAACTATGGCCCTGAGTGCACCTTCAGCACCAAAAGCCAAAGTATTGATAACAACAGCAAGAATAATGAAAGTTATAAAGGTAATCAGCCCTGCCAGAATTGCTGTGTAAGGTTTTTTCCTGGTCCATAATGCCAGTAAAATAAAGATGCCTGATTCTATTAATGCTGTAATAAAAATACTGGTATCAAATTGTCCAATACCCCGGATCATTGCTATCATTTCTCCGGCAAAAATTAAACCTGCTGCCCAAAATAATGCATTTCTTGCTTTTTTTACCCTGAGTTCATAGCCTTCGAGCTCTATTTCTCTTATCTGGTCATGGAATTCAGCAATATCATTGTTGTTTGCGGGTGTTTGTTCATTTACATTCATAATAAATGGTTAAGTTATTTAAGCAAAATAACAGTTTTAATGCATACCTGCAACTTAATAATTATTATAAAACCTGTTTAAAAACAGAACTTTTATTTTCTATTAGCGGTGGGGTACCGGCCATTTTTTAATCTTATAAATTAAATTTAAACATGCTCTAAGTGTCAATTATCTTTTTTCTTCTGACAGCGGTATATCTCGTTTAAGCATTTCATCCCTGTTGGCCATTTCCCAGGCGGTATGAAAAATCATGCGTGTTCTTTTTTGATATAAATCCCAGTTAATTTTATCTATTGTATCAGTAGGTTTATGATAATCGGCTTGCAGCATACCATCATAGAAAAATAAAACAGGAACTCCTTTGCGGGCAAAATTATAATGATCGCTTCTAAAATAAATTCTTTGCTTATCATTGGGGTCATCAAATTTATAATCAAGCTGAAGCTGGGTGTATTTATTATTTACACCTTCATTGATAACAGGTAATTCTGTACTTATTTTATTATGGCCAACAACATATACATAGTTTAATGTATCAGCTGTTTTGCGTTCAGTATCCACCCTGCCAACCATATCAATATTAAGGTCTACCGTAGTTTTATCTAAAGGAAATACAGGATGATCGCTGTAGTATTCACTGCCCCAAAGCCCTTTTTCTTCACCACTTACGGTCATACATACTATTGTTCTTCTTGGTCCTTTGCCCTCTGTCTTTGCTTTTTTAAAAGCTTCTGCCATTTCTAATACAGCGCAGGTACCACTGCCATCATCATCAGCGCCATAGTAAATTTTACCATTGTGCTTGCCTAAATGGTCGTAATGGGCCGTTAAAAAAACATATTCATCTTTTTTATCAGAACCTTCAATCACACCTATTACATTACTGGCATCAATTTTCTGTTTTTGCTTTTTATAAGAAAAGGAGAATTTAATTTTTTGATCTTTTTTACTTTTTGTATTCAGCGCTTCTGCAGCTTTTACTTTTTTAAGCAGGCTATTAAAATAATCTGTGCCTAAAATATTTTTTGCAGCCGCACGGGAAAGTAAAATATAATTAGCCCCTTCTTCACTTTCTCTTGGGTAATAAATGTTTGTTCTCTTACTTGTTTCTACCGAAGTTTTAGTAAAACTATCTACAGACGGGTTTAGCACTAATGCCGCAACGGCCCCGTTTTGCTTTGCCAGGTCAAGCTTTTCTGAAAGGCCGCTATATGTCCACATTGAATTGCTTGTAGTACCGGTTACAATATAATTTTCTCCTTGTTTAGGTTCTCCGGTAAAAAATACCACTACTTTACCTTTTACATTTTTCCCTTTATAGTCATCATAATTTGTATCGGTTATACCATAGCCAACAAAAACTATTTTTTTAGCTTCTGCATTGGCCGGTACATTATAAGTAATCGGGGCAATATAATCAATGCCATACACCAATTCTTTACCGTCAATATTCAATGTGCTTAGCCCCGAGTCTTTATATAATGGGTAGAATTGTTGATAATTTTTTAAGGATGGAGCTTGGTTTAAACCCATAGCTTTAAACTGGGCTTCAATATAAGCCGCTGCTTTTTGCTGGCCTTTAGTACCTGTTTCCCTGCCTTCCATCTCCTCTCCGGCTATAATTGTTAAATGTTTTTTTAAATCATTAGTTGTAATGGTGGAAGCATAATTTAATGCATCATCAGTTTGTGCAAAAACAATATTTGTGCAAAAAGATATGATTGCAAATAGCAATATTTTTTTCATTTGTAAATTTTATAGCCTTTAAATAATTAAGTAAAATAAGGAAAACAAGCAGGATTTTAATATAATTATTTATAAATGGTGAAATGCCGTTTGAAACTGGTAGTTTAACAGGCTATTTTGCCTACCCTGGTTTGGTGACGGCCGCCTTCGAAAGTTGTTTGCATAAAATTATCTACCATTTTTTGCGCTGTTTCTTGTGTTACAAAGCGTGCAGGAATGCAAATAATATTAGCATTATTGTGCTGCCTGGCTAATTGGGCAAGTTCTTCATTCCAGCATATGGCTGCTCTTATATCCTGGTGCTTATTGGCTGTGATGGCAACTCCGTTTGCGCTGCCACATACTAAAATACCAAAGGCATACCCGCTGCCTTCTACTGCATCGGCTACGGGGTGGGCAAAATCAGGGTAATCAACTCAGTCTTTGCTAAAGGTTCCAAAATCTTTGATTGCCAAATTTTTGGCCTTTAAAAAAGAAATAATTTGTTCCTTATATTCAAATCCTGCATGATCGGCGCCGATGGCTATGGGAAGTTGTAGATTAAACATTAGTTGATAGTTGATAGTTGATAAGTATTGTAACTGTTAAAGGTATAACCAATTGACCAATCAACTAATTAACATATTTATGCCAAATATATATCCCGCCGCTGAATACCTACACCCGATTGCAGTGGAAAGCCCGGTGAGGCTTGTAGCCGGGCTTGCAAACCTCATCCGCCCTTTGGGCACCTTCTCCTACAGAGAAGGAAAATAGATATAATCTTATAGCGGGACTACTGTTGAAAAAAGATATAGTGTTAGTGTACAAAAAATTATCAATTATTAATTATAACATTATCAATTAACCCTAGCTCCATTCTTTTTCTTCCTTTGCCCTTTTATTTTCGGAATGGCCACTAAAAACTGGCTCGTCCAATCTGGGGACGGTGTAATAATGGCTGCTACTATTAATATAATTACAAAAGCAAATTTGAAATATTTTTTTAAAAGAGAGCCTGTTATTAAGCCAATTTTTGCTAATACATAACTTAATATGGGTAATTGAAAAGCAATACCGCAACCTAATATCAGGTTGGTTAGGCTTTCAATATAGTCATTAATAGAGGGGCGGTACTGGATCATGCCTGAAGTGCCTAAGGTAAAGCCTGCCAGAAAATTAAAAGTAAAAGGTGCTAATAAATAATATCCAAAGGCTGCGCCTGAAAAAAAACATAGCGTAACCCAGAAAATGCTTCCCCCGCTGTATTTAATTTCTTTGGGTGAAAGTGCAGGTTTTATAAACCGCCACAGCTCCCAAAAAATATAGGGAAAAGCGGCAATGATGCCACCAATCATGGCTATTGAAAGCGCTGATGAAAAAGTACCATTGACTTCAGTAACCTGGAAATTTATTTTTACCGGGGGCATGCAAAAATTATCTCCCAAATGAAGCCAGTGGCCAAAATTGCATAAACTGCTGTAAGTAATAAAATTTTCATTGGCAGGGGCTAATATTACGTAATCATATACCCAATCCCTGTAAATAAAAATGGCAATAGCAGCAACCAGCCATGCCAATACGCTACGCATTAAGTGCCAGCGTAGCTCTTCAATATGGTCAAAGAAAGTCATTTCCTCCTGCTCAGTTACTACTTTGCCCCTTATACGTTTAAAAAAAGATTTTCTATAATTAGTTTGTACTGCCAATATTAATAATTGTGCTGCAAAGGTAAAGCTCTTTGATATTAATTTTTATTAAGTATTACATTAACCTTAATACAATAAAGAAAGCCCTTGTAGAAACAAGGGCTTGTTTACCAAAACTAACTGCTTATGAGAAAAATTTAAATAATATATCTATTTAATGCTTTGTTTTATTGGTGATCTATTATAGGTTAGGCAAAAGCTGTGCCTAAACAGGTACCACAAATGTTAAGATTTTATTAATGACCGGGATATTATATAGAAAATAAGGCTTTTTATACGTAAAGGCATGTGAATAAAATATAACGAAGCCCTAAAGCCAATAATTAAAAAAAAGAATTTTTTGTGTAAAAAATTATACTTTTTGTCCTTTTTGTGTATTTTAATCCTCACTAAACAAAAATTGATATAGCAGATATTATAGATGTTATTAATATGTGGATTTAGTTAGCTTTGTCCCGTCATTTTCTCTGCATTTTCTGCAAATTGCAGTGCGTCAATAAATTCCTGTACTTCACCATTTAAAACTGCATCTAAATTATAAACCGTTAATCCTATTCTATGGTCTGTAACGCGGCCTTGCGGAAAATTGTATGTCCGTATTTTAGCACTCCGGTCTCCTGTACTTACCAGGCTTTTGCGTTTGTGAGAAATAGCTTCCTCTGCCTTACGCACCTCTTCATCATATAATTTGGTCCGCAGCATGTCCATTGCTTTTTCTCTGTTGCCCAATTGGCTACGTTCTGTTTGGCAAACTACTACAATACCTGTAGGTTTATGGGTTAAAAAAACCTTAGTTTCCACTTTATTTACATTCTGTCCACCGGCACCGCCACTTCGTGCAGTTTCCATTTTTACGTCGCTTTCTTTCAATTCAAAATCTATTTCTTCAGCTTCAGGCATTACAGCAACTGTAGCAGCGCTGGTATGTACCCGGCCACTGGCTTCTGTATCAGGTACACGCTGTACCCGGTGCACCCCGCTTTCAAATTTTAAAGTGCCATACACATCATCACCCACCACTTCTACCTGTACCTCTTTAAATCCACCGGCAGTGCCTTGGCTTTCACTCAATAAGGCTGTTTTCCAGCCCTTTTTTTTCACAATATTTAATATACATTCGCAGCAAATCCCCGGCAAAAGAGAGGCTTCATCGCCACCTGTACCGGCACGGATTTCTAAAATGGCATTTTTTTCATCATACGGATCTTTAGGTATAAGCATATTGCGAAGCTGGGCTTCCAATTGTATTTTTTTCTCTTCCAAAGCCGGAAGTTCCATTTTGGCCAAATTCCTCATTTCATCATCATCGCTATTTAATACCTCTTTATTAAATTCAATATCTTCTAATGTTTTTACATATTCATCCCTTCCCTGTACAATTTTTTCCAGGCTACGGTATTCTTTACTAACAGCAGTAAATTTTTTATTATCACTTACAATTTCAGGATTGGTAAGTGATACGCCCAAATTATCAAATCTCCCTTTTATTGCATCCAGTTTATCTAACATAGTGTAATTTTATATTTTGATACCGGCAGCAGTAACATTGGTCATCATCGTTGTGTCACTCCCTTGTACGGCATACCTTTATTGATCTATTTTTACCGCAGAGGCGCAAAGCCGCAGAGACATGAAATCTAAGCGTCTCTGCGGTTATCTTCCTCAAATTTTTAATTTTTAATTATCAATTATCAAAGCGTCTTTGCTCCTTTGTACCTTTGCGTAAAATTTTGCAAATTTACAATTTATCAACCAATCTATTTTGTTCAGAAAATTTAAAGCTGATTATATTTTTACCGGGCACAAATTATTACACCAAAATGAGGTGCTGGTAACCAATAACGATGGTGTAGTAGAAGATATTGTCGGCTATGCCGATGCAGGCGATAATGTGGAAACCTTTGCTGGTTTGCTTACCCCCGGTTTTATCAATTGCCATTGCCACCTGGAGTTAAGCCATTTAAAAAATACAATTCCTATGCATACCGGCCTGGTGAAATTTGTACAGCAGGTAATGGCCATCAGGCAGGCAACAGCAGATCAAAAGCTGCAAGCCATGCAAGCTGCAGAACAGGAAATGTATAATAACGGCATTGTGGCAGTAGGCGATATCTGCAATACCGCAGATTCTTTGCCTATAAAGCAACACAGTAAATTGCAGTGGCACAATTTTATAGAAGTAAGCGGCTTTGTAGATGCAGCTGCTGAAAAGAGGCTGGCTGAGGTTAAGGCTATCCATGAGCAATTTCTATCAACTATCAACTATCAATTATCAACTTTATCTCCTCATGCGCCTTATTCTGTTTCAAAAAAATTGTTTCAGTTATTAAATAAAGAAACAATAAACCAATTGATTACCATCCACAACCAGGAATGTGCTGCCGAAGATGAATTATATAAACATAAAACAGGTGGTTTTTTGCAGCTATATAAAAACTTAGGTATTGATATTACTTCCTTTATACCTACTGGTAAAACAAGCTTACAAAGCTGGTTGCCATATTTTACCAACAAGCAATCTATTATTTCGGTGCATAATTTATTTACTAAACAAGAAGATATTGAATGTATACATCGATCAACGTTCAACGATCAACAAACAACGATTTTTTTCTGCCTTTGTCCTAATGCAAACCAATATATTGAGGACAAAATGATTAACAGGGTTGGTATAGAATTATTAATGCAAAATAGTAGTCATATTGTAATTGGTACAGACAGCTATGCCAGTAACCGGCAATTAAGCATCCTGAAGGAGATGAAACTTATTTTACAACAGCATATTCCTTTACAACATGTTATGTATTGGGCCACACTTAGTGGGGCTAAAGCACTTAATATGGAAGATAAGCTGGGTAGTTTTGAAAAAGGCAAAAAGCCGGGCATAGTTTTAATTGATAAATTGACCCAGGGTAATATCTCTGCAGCTTCATCATCAAAAAGAATATTATAATACATCCTGTAATACCATCAGGGTTTTCATTTGCCCAAAATCCTGGATGTGCAGGGCGTAATAAGTCTGGTAATACAACAATAATTTCCGTCTTACTTCATGGTGCAGTTTAAAATGCCCTAAATCATCAGGATGCAGCACTTTTAATAAATCTGCGGTAATAATGGCGGGCTCTCCCTCGATAAAATAATGGTGCGGCGGTTGTTCTGGAGTAAAAACTCCTTCCTGCAAATCGATATAAAACTGTTCATCGGTGTTTGTAAAATCATTAGTTAGTTTAAAGCCAAAAAAATGGCTAAGCTGCAAAGAAAAATATAAAGGAAAATTTCCGGTAACGGCAGGCGAAGCTTCATCTAAGGCTTTTAAGGCATCTTCAAAAAAATAAAACAGATCGGTATGTTGCTCGGGCTGTTTTAAACATTTGAACAATAATTCCACCATATAAAGTGCCACGCTGTTTTTTATGACATTAGTTAAAACATTATCATATAAAAAATCCCACTTAAATTCTTTTATGCGGTGCATGTTTTTTTGCTCGTGGTGGTACACTACCATATCCAATATGGCCGCCGGTTGAAAAAGATTTGCCTTTGCCGAAGATTTTTTTGTAGTGCGGACACCATTGACCATATAAGTTTGCAAGCCAAATAATTCAGTAAAAATTGTAGCCACTATGCTGGTTTCGCCATACTTTACTGTTCTTAATACAACGCCTTTTGTTTTGTAGGTCATGCTGAGGTGCCTGTTATTCAAAGCAGGCGTGTACAAAATTATGTTATGTATAGATATGGTTTAATTGTTATTCGCTTAATAAAAAGCCAAATAGAATTTTTGATGATAAATGGAGCGTCCACCGCCGTTGGCGGGGCACAGCGCCAATACAGTTCAATCAAGGCACTGCAGCTGATAACCAAATCTGGCTGGCGCAGCCAGGTATAAAAAATTTCCGCCTAAATCCGTTCTATCTGTGTTATCCGTGATTCAATTTACATCTTGCAAAGCCGTTAAAATGCACTTTCTTTGCACATCTTTAAAATAAAAACTATGTGGCAACGTTTAGGGCGTATTGTATTAAAATACAGGCTATTTCTTTTAATAATTTTATTTTCACTAACCGGGCTGATGGGATACTTTGCTAGCAAAGTAAAGCTGAGCTACGAATTTGCCAAGGCTATCCCCACTGATAATCCTAAATACAAAGAATACATAGCTTTTAAAGAAAAATTCGGCGATGATGGCAATGCTTTGGTAATTGGTGTACAAACGGAAAAGCTTTTTACCCTGGATGTTTTTAATGCTTATAAATTATTGCATCAACAGCTTAAGGCAGTGCCTAATGTAGAAGATGTAATTAGCATACCCACAGCTGTTACCTTACAGAAATTTACTGATACCCTGGAAGGGGATGTAATAAATGAGAAATTATTACCCATACGTATTTTTGCTGATAACATTAGCACACAGGCTGAGCTGGATAGTGCAAAAGATTTGTTTTATACCCTTCCTTTTTATAAATCTTTGCAATATAATGATTCGGCCAAAGCATATTTAATGGCTGTCCGTATCAACAGAGATTCTTTAAACAGCCCCAAGCGCAGCCAGATAGTAGCTAATATTAATAAGGCAGTACAAACTTTTGAAGCTGCTACAAAAATTGATACCCATGTAAGCGGCCTGCCTTTGATAAGAACGGTGGTGGGAGATAAATTGCAGAAAGAAATGCGTTTATTTTTGATAGGATCGCTTGTATTAAGTGCATTGATACTGTTATTATTTTTCCGTTCTTTAAGTACTACTATATTGTCACTTTTGGTAGTACTCATGGGTGTGGTATGGAGTATAGGATTATTACACCTGTTTGATTATAAAATAAATTTGCTTACGGCACTTATTCCGCCATTAATAGTGGTAATCGGTGTGCCTAACTGTATTTATTTTATTAATAAATTTCATACTTCATTTTTGCAGGAGGTTGATATTGCTGATCGAAAGTATAAAGCCTTGCTGAATATGGTAAAAAAAATGGGTATAGTTACCTTGTTTTGTAATATTACCGCTGCCATTGGATTTGCTGTTTTTGCATTAACCAAAAGCGCTATTTTAAAAGAGTTTGGTGTAATTGCAGGAATCAGCATTATGATAATTTTTGTAATATCATTTATTTTATTACCTGCAGTGTTAAGCTATTTACCTGCGCCAAAACCTACCCAGCTAAAATATTTAAAAAATAAACTGCTGACTAATTTTTTATCTGGAGTAGAAACATGGGTATTTGGTCATAAAAAATTAGTTTATACTGTAACGCTGGTAATTGTTGCCATAGCTGTAGCAGGAATATTTAAATTAAAAACAGAGGCTTATATAGTAGATGATTTGCCCAAAACAGATAAAATTTATACTGATCTTAAATTTTTTGAAAATAATTTTAAAGGCGTAATGCCGCTGGAAATTGTGATAGATACTAAGAAAAAAAGGGGGCGTACATTGGAAGTTTTTGGAAAAGTAGATTCTTTATGCCAGTACATTGCTGTACAAAAAGAGATGAACAGGCCTTTAAGCATTGCAGAAGGATTGAAGTTTGCCAAACAGGGGTTTTATGAAGGTGATTCAACAAATTATTTGTTGCCTAATAATTTTGACGGCGCTTTTGTAGCACCGTATTTAAAGCCCAATAAAAATGATAGCAGTTCTAAAAACAACTTTACAAAAATGCTTTCCAGTTTTATGGATTCTACAAGGCAAACTACCAGGATAAGTGTAAATATGGCTGATGTCGGGACTGTAAAACTGCCTGAAATATTAGGGGGGATAGAAAAAAGAGCTAATGAACTTTTTGATTCTACAAAGTATTTCTATGTTGATACAATAAAACAAACACCTGCTACGAATGGAAGTTATACTTTGGATACCATACCTCAATACAAGGTGAGCCTTACGGGTACCAGTATTACCTTTTTGGAGGGTAGCAAGTTTATTATAAATGGCTTAAAAGAAAGTATTTTCTGGGCCTTCCTGCTTATATCAGTTTGCATGCTGTATTTATTCAAATCTTTTCGCATATTATTATGTTCTTTAATACCTAATTTGGTTCCACTGGTAATTACAGCCGGGGTGATGGGATGGGCAGGTGTACCATTAAAGCCGTCTACAGTGTTAGTATTCAGTGTGGCATTGGGTATTGCTATAGATATTACTATAAGGTTTTTAGTAAATTATAAACAAGAATTGCCTGCACATAATAATAACATACCTGATACCGTTATTGCAACTATAAAACAAACAGGCTTAAGTATTATTTATACATCATTAGTGTTAATTGCAGGATTTATTATTTTTTGTGCAAGTAGTTTTGGTGGCACTATAGCTTTGGGATGGCTGACTTCAGTAACATTACTGGTTGCTACTATTACTAATTTAATATTATTGCCTGTATTATTGCTTAGTACCCGGAAATCTGTAAAAGTTCAATAATACTATTTATAGCAGTGTATATTAAGAATATGTTAATATTTTTGGAAAATTGTTTTTGATATATCATATTTGTATTTTAAAAATATAATTAATGCAGCTTAATACACAATTCAATAGTCTATCATAATAATAGACTTAACTGCTAAGTCCTTTAATAATCAGCTAAAACAAAATGTTTATGAAGAAATTATTTTATTTATGTACCGTCTTACTCTTTTCCTCAACAGTTTTTGCTCAAACCCGTACAATTACTGGTGTGGTTAAAAATGCACAGGGAGCACCGGTGCCTAATGCATCTGTAGAGGCTGTTGGTAGTAATATAGGTACTACCACTAATGCAGAAGGCGCTTTTAGCTTATCGGTAAATGCCGATACAAAATCATTATCCGTTTCGTCTATTGGGATGGCCGCACAGGAAATAGATATTAGAAACACAAGTAATGTTTCGGTTACTTTACAAGCGGAAAATAAAAATTTGCAGGAAGTAGTTGTAGTAGGCTATGGTGTTCAAAAAAGGCCAACTATTACCGGCGCTATTGCTAGAATAGGCGGAGCAGAAATTGAAAATAGGCCATTTACTTCTGTGGATAAAGCTTTGCAAGGCTCTGTTGCCGGATTACAATCTGTAGCAGCAAGTGGACAGCCAGGCGCAGCACAAAATATTAGGATCAGGGGTGTGGGGTCAATCAGCGCTGGTGCAGAGCCATTATGGGTAATAGATGGAATTCCCGTTAATACAGGTGATCTTTCTAGATTAACAACAACATCCAATGCATTAAGTTCATTAAACCCAAATGATATTGAAAGCATTTCTGTACTTAAAGACGCTTCTGCAGCCTCAATATATGGCTCCAGGGCTGCTAATGGTGTAATATTGGTAACTACTAAAAAAGGCAGGGCCGGAAAAACTAAATTTCGTTTTGATGTAGAAGCAGGCCAAAGTGATGTAGCTTATAAAAATGATAAATACAGGCCACTTAATGCAGACGAGTATTTTACTTTAACAAGAGAAGGATTATTAAATGGTGGGCAGGCCAACCCAGGTAATGTTGACGCTATTATGGCCTCTAATTTCGGATTCAATAATGGACAAGATTTTAACTGGCTGGATGGGGTAACGCAAAAAGGTAAACAAAGCCAGTACAACCTTAGTGCCAGCGGGGGAAATGATAAAACCCAGTTTTTTCTTTCAGGTGGGTATTTTGAGCAGGAAGGGTTAACGCTTCAATCGGGTTTTCAACGATATTCTACAAATGTTTCAATTAATAATAAAGCTACTGACAGGCTTACATTTGGTTTTAATCTTAATGCAGGCTATGTTAAACAAGACGCACCCTTAAATGGCGGGTCTTTTGGGAACCCTGTTTTAAGTGCTTTTTTCATCCTTCCTTCCCGGAATGCATATAAACCTGATGGGTCTTTTAATATTACTGCCCCTGATTTCGGGCCTGGTGCTATACATAATACATTAGCTACTAACTCGCTTGATAAGCGTAAGTTAGATCAAACAACTATTCGAAGTAGTATTAACGGGGAGTATAGAATACTGGATAATTTAAAATTCACCTCACGTTATGGTATTGATATGAATATTCTTGAAGAAAACCAATATAATAACCCGTTTCACGGTGATGGTTTTAATGTTAATGGCCGGGCATTTTCACGGTATACAAGGTATTTCAATTACGTGTGGACAAACTTTCTGGATTATAAACAGAATATAAGTAAGGATGGCGAATTTTATGCAGATGTTAAGGTAGGGTACGAAGCTCAGCTTTCTAAAGCTTATTTTATTGATGCCCAAACCCAAGGCTTTCCACCTACTTCAGCTTTAAATGTTTCTGCTGTGGGTGCCACGCCTATTGCCGGGTCGCAAACTGCATCTGATTATGCTTTTGCTTCTACTTTTTCAGTAGCTAATATTAATTTCAAAGATAAGTATGTTATCAGTGGTAGTTTTCGCAGGGACGGATCTTCCAGGTTCGGTGCCAATAATCAATATGGTAATTTTTGGTCTGTTGGTGGTACCTGGAATGCAGATAGGGAAGCATTTATGGCAGATTTAACTTTTATAAGCCAGTTAAAACTCAGGGCATCTTATGGTATAAATGGTAATGCTGGTATTGGTAATTATGATGCACGGTCTTTATACGGATATGGAGCAAATTATAACCAACAACCAGGAAGTACACCCACTAATGCAGGTAATTCAGATCTTACCTGGGAGTTAAATAAACCATTAAATTTTGGTCTTGATTTGGGCTTTCTAAAAAGCCGGATAAACCTTTCATTTGATTATTATATCCGTAAAACATCTCAATTACTTTTAGATGAACCGGTTTCCCGTACCAGCGGTTTTGCTACAATTACTAAAAATGTAGGCTCTATGGAGAATAAGGGTATAGAGTTAACTTTAAATGCTACTCCTGTTCTTAGTAAAGAGTTTAAATGGGATATTGGATTTAACTTTGCAACTAATAAAAATAGGATAACTAGTTTGGTTAATAATGCAGATATAGTTGCGGGTGCATTTATCAGGAGAGTGGGGTATGATTTTCAAACATTTTATGTAAGGCAGTACGCTGGTGTTGATCCTGCAAATGGAGATCCTTTATGGTATGTTGATGACACTAAATCTACTACTACCAATGACTGGAATGTTGCACAACGCTCAGTATTACAAGGATCGGCTACACCAAGAGTTTTTGGTAGTTTTACCAATACCCTCACTTATATGGGCTTTAGTTTTGAAGCTCAGTTCAATTATAATTTTGGTAATTATATAAGGGATACATGGGGAGGTTTTTATATGGGTAGCGGAAATGGTGGTGGATTTAATAAAGTAGTCCGTCAGTTAGATCGCTGGCAGCAGCCAGGAGATGTCACTGATGTTCCAAAATACGTATTTGGGGGCAATAAATTAGCTCAAAATTTTTCAACATTCTACTTGAACAGTGGAGATTTTGTCCGCTTGCGTAATATTCAATTGGGGTATAATGTGCCTAAAAGTGCTTTATCTAAACTACATATAGGAAGCTGCTTTTTGTATGTACGTGGAACAAATCTTTGGACTTGGTTAAAAGATGATTTATTGCCTTTTGATCCTGAACAAGGAGTTGCAAGTGAAACAAACCTTCAGGTATTTATTCCTAAAACAGTTACAGTGGGCATTAACCTTGGTTTTTAATAAACAATCAAAAAAAAATTATGAAACGACTTTCAAATAAATTAGCAATAAGTTTATTAGCTTTTATTACAGCTATGTCTTTTTCACTGGTTTCTTGTAAAAAAGATTTTCTAGACCGAAAACCTTATACTTCCTTAGGCGTTGAGGATGCATTAAAAACAGAAGGTGACCTATTGGTAGCTTTGCGGGGCGTATATGCTGGAATGCGTGGCGGCACTTATAATGCCGTGCTTCGCACTGATCTTTTTGGGCGCACAATTCCAATATTAGGAGATTTAATGGCCGATAATGTATACCAATCTGTCAGTAATTCAAATCGTTATACATTATATAATCAGTATGCTATGCCTGTTAACGATGCAAATGCTACTGGCATGTGGACGGATTCGTATAATGTTATCTTGCGTAGTAATAATATAATCAACAGCTCTATTGATGCAAATGTAAATGTTAACCAGTATAAAGGAGAAGCGCATGCTATAAGGGCATTGATGTATTTCAACTTAGTACGTTTTTATGCTAAACCTTATACTGATAATCCTGCCGGGCTTGGCGTACCCATTGTTACAACTTTTGATTTAAATTTAAAGCCTGGGCGTAGTACAATAGGTGAAGTATATGACCTTATCCTTGCAGATTTAGAGAAGGCTTATACACTAATGACGGTTTTTAATGGTTCATCTCAATTTAGTAAGTATGCAGCAAGGGCGCTGGAAGCTAAAGTACAACTTACTAAAGGCGATAAAGTAAAAGCAAAAACAGCCGCTCTTGATGTTATTAACAATAGTGGATTTACAGTAGTACCTGCTGCTGATGTGGCAGCATACTGGGGTAACCCTGCACCAAGGACTGATAAGGTAGAAACACTTTTCGAGGTTTCTTCAGATGCCGTTGGTAATATTGGTTTTGATGCTTTAGGATATATTTATAACCAGAGTGGATATGGCGACATGCTTGCTTCTGATGATTTATATGCTTTGTACTCGGCTACTGATGTACGTAGGACTGATTTGACGGCCGTAGGGGTGCGTGGTGGGCTGCCTGCCGTATTCGTACGTAAGTATCTTAATATCGCAACAGATAGGGATGATACTAAAGTTCTTAGATTAAGTGATGTATATCTTATTGCAGCAGAAGCTTCATTACCTGGTAATGAAGCCGATGCCCTTACGTATTTAAATTTTATTGCTACACGCAGAGACCCTGTATTTCTAGGTTATGTATCAAACGGTAATCAATTATTTGAAGATGTTATTACAGAGCGCCGCAAAGAACTTGCTTTTGAAGGTGATCGTTATCATGACTTGAACAGATTAAAAAGGCCGGTTATCAGAAGTGCTAATTACCCAGCATCTGCTCAAAATATTCTTTATACGGCAGCAAAACGACTGTTACCAATTCCTCAAGCTGAAACTGATGCTAATCCTGTTATCAGGGCTCAGCAAAATCCCGGATATTAATAAAATATTTAAAATAAGAGAGGCTACTTTAAGTAGCCTCTCTTATTTTATACAATGTCTACAATATTGTCAGTATCCAGATAATTCAACCTGGATTGGTGCTTTAGTGCACAATGCTTAGATATATAATTCTCATCAAAAATTTAACTGTAAATCAGCTACTTATAAAAGCATCATAAAAAATACTTATCTTTTTCTTTGGAAAATCAATACAAATAGCCCTACCTTTGCACTCCAAAATAAAAAGCCGACCGGGATAGCGGCGGCATCATTTAAAAATAACAACAATGAGTAAACTACATTTCACCACAAAACATGCGAACGAGGCTACCGTGCAACGTAATTGGTACGTTGTGGATGGTACTAATCAAACCGTTGGCCGTATGTGTGCCAGGATAGCGGCAATTTTACGTGGTAAGAACAAAGCCTATTACACACCACACGTTGATTGTGGAGACTTTATTATTGTAACTAATGCTGAGAAAGTAATACTTACCGGTAATAAAATGGAAGATAAAGTATATGATACCTTTAGCGGATACCCCGGTGGCCGTAAAGAGGAGGTTGCAAAAAACTTATTAAAACGCAGGCCCGAAGTTGTAATTGAAAGAGCAGTAAAAGGAATGTTGCCTAAAAACCGCCTTGGCCGCCAGTTATACAAAAAATTATTTGTATACGCAGGTACAGAGCATCCTCACACAGCACAAAAACCAACTGAACTTAAATTCTAAAAAAATCAGCTGCAAGCTATCAGCTGCAAGCTGCAAGTAAAACTTGCTCTTGAAGCCTGGAGTTTGAAGCTCAAAATTATAAAAATGGAAAAGCAAAAAAATGCAGTAGGTCGTAGAAAAGAAGCTGTAACACGTGTGTTTCTTAGCAAAGGCGATGGAAAAATCACTGTTAACGGTAAAGATTATAAAACATATTTTCCGCTGGTATATTTACAAAACCAGGTAGAAGCACCGTTAAATACCACAGAATCATTGAATAAGTATGACATTGTTATCAATGCAACAGGTGGTGGTGTAAAAGGACAGGCAGAAGCTGCCAAATTAGGTATTGCCCGTGCTTTATTAGAAGTAAGTGCCGAGTTCCGCCCTGTTTTAAAAGCAGCAGGTTTATTAAAGCGTGATCCCCGTTCTGTTGAACGTAAAAAACCAGGACGTAAAAAAGCTAGAAAAAGCTTCCAGTTCAGTAAACGTTAATAAAAGTTCCAAGCTATTAGCTACAAGGGTGAAAGTTGTATACTCTACCCTTGCAGCTTGAGGCTTGTAGCTTACTAACAATAATTATAATTAATTAATAATAAACAATGGACAATACTTCCTTACAACAACAACTTCTTGAAGCAGGTGTGCACTTTGGTCATTTAAAAAGAAGTGGAACCCTAAAATGCTGCCTTATATATTCGCAGAAAAAAAAGGTATTCATATTATCGACCTGAATAAAACTGTTGAAGGTCTTCAGGAAACGGCAGCAGCTTTAAAAGCTATAGCTCGAAGCGGTAAAAAAATAATGTTTGTAGCTACAAAAAAACAAGCAAAAGAAATTGTAACCGAATGCGCAAAGCGTGTAAATATGCCATTTGTAACAGAACGCTGGTTAGGTGGAATGCTTACGAATTTTAATACCGTTCGCAAAAGCGTAAAAAAATGCAAAGCATAGAAAAAATGCTTGCAGATGGGAGCGCAGAAAGCTTAACTAAAAAAGAACGCTTAACCCTTACCCGTGATAAAGAAAAAATGGAAAAAGTTTTAGGCGGTATTGCTCAAATAAGCCGTGTACCCGCTGCATTGTTTATGGTGGATATAGGCCATGAGCATATTGCATTGGCAGAAGCAAAACGTTTAAATATCAGCACATTTGGTATGGTAGATACCAATTGCGATCCTAATAAAGTAGATTTTGCTATTCCGGCAAACGATGATGCAACTAAGTCTATCTCTATCATTGTTAATTATTTAACAGCGGCCATAGCAGAAGGTTTGCAGGAACGCCAGGCTGATAAAGATGAAGATGATAATAGTGAAACAGAAGAAAGCGCAGAAGCAAAAGCAGCTCGTTTTGAACAAAGGGGTGAAGAAGGTGGCGATAGGAATAAACGTGGTGGTCCAGGAGGCGGTAACAGCCGTGGCCCCGGATCATCGCAGCCGCAAAAACGCCGTACACCAGGACAAGGTGCAGGTGGTGGCGGTGGTGCAAGAAGGCCGGGCGGAGGCAGATAGCCTCACCTATCCTCTCCTTAAGGAGAGGGAAAAGGAGAAGATTGGAGCGAAGATAATGTTGGTTGTTTTTTTGTTTGCAAACATTTGAATGCTATTCAACATTGTTGTGAATTTTGTTCTGTTATTATTTTCTTTTTTGGAAAAGAAAATAATAATCTCACTTGTACTGTATACCAATACTCTTCTTGCATACTGGGGGATTAATTATCAATTATCAATTATCAATTATCAATTATCAATCACATGAACGCAACTATAACAGCAGCAGATATTAATAAATTACGTCAAACAACCGGAGCCGGCATGCTGGATTGCCGCAAAGCTTTAACAGAAAGCAATGGCGATTTTGAAGCAGCAATCGACTGGTTACGCAAGCAAGGCCAAAAAGTAGCCGCAAAACGCAGCGACAGGGAAGCAAAAGAAGGAGTAATCATTGCAAAAACTACTGCCGATAATAAAACCGGCATAGTGCTATGTATAAGCTGCGAAACTGATTTTGTAAGTAAAAATGCAGATTTTGTAGCATTTACCCAAAGTATTGCCGATGCAGCTATAAGCAATAATGTAAAAACAGCAGAGGAATTAAATGCTGTAGAAATAAGCGGAGCTAAAATCGCTGATATGATCAATGATAAATTAGCAGCTATCGGTGAAAAAATAGGCATCTCAAAATTTGAAAGATTAGATGCAGAATATGTTGCTTCATACATACACGGAGCTAACCGCATGGGTGTATTGGTAAGTATGAATAAGCCTGCAGAAGGTGTAGGCAAAGATGTGGCTATGCAAATAGCAGCTATGAACCCGCTTGCAGTGGATGAGACTTCTATTTCACCGGAAACAATCGCCAGGGAAAAAGATATTGCTATTGAACAAATTAAAGCAGAAGGCAAACCGGCTGAAATGGCTGAGAAAATTGCAGTAGGCAAAGTAAATAAGTTTTTTAAAGACAATACTTTATTGGCACAAGCATTTGTAAAAGATAATAGTAAATCTGTAGCTGATCACCTTAAAAGTGTAGATGCGGATTTAAAAATTATCGACTTTAAAAGAGTAGCATTGGGATAAAACCTGTAAATTGATCCTCTAAAATATTTGGGCTTAAAACTACTATTTTAAATGAATAATAGTTTTAAGCCTAAGTTTTCTATCCAATATCATTATTAAATGAATTTTTTAAATACCATTAAAAAATATTAAAATGATAGATCTGTATCGTAAAACCAACCCGGAAAATAGTGAGTCTTTCGAAACACTTAACCCCCTGCATTTATTTATACAACTTAAAGATGTAACTGAAACTTTACAGGAAAGGGAAGAAGAACTGGAACTGTGGAGGCAGGAGCAATATAAATATGCCGAAGCCCAAAGCATGAATAGTATCCTGGAAGATGATTTGGTAAGGGCACAAGAAGAAATTCATGACCTTAGAACCAAGGTGATGTACTTTATAACACGGGAGCAACTTTTTTCAAAAGAGAACTTTTCAGATGCTGATGCCCAACTCCAGGAATCATACACTACCTTATTTGCACAATACCAGGAATCTATAGCTAAGATAGAAGACCTGGAAATACGATTGGAAGAATCAACTATTAAATACCAAAAACTTCTTCCTTACATACACAGGCTGGTAGAGGTAGAAGCTAATTTGGCAATAGCACTGAAAAAAATTGAGGAAATGAAGCAGGACCAACAACAGCAGAAAGAAAAACATAAAGTGTAAAAGCTTATTCAATTGGAAACAAAAAGCCGCATCTTTTTATGATTTACTTTTTACAAATCTATTTGCCTTTATGGCTGATAAAAAACCTCTATTTTATTTCTGCACCGTATTTGGCATAAATACATAATCTCTACTTTAAAACCTCTGTCAATTTTTTGCTTAAATATTCACCCCTCAAGTCGGTAGCAATAATTTTTCCTTCAGGATTTACCAATACATTAAACGGTATTCCTTCAAAGCCATATAAACTTACTGCTGCACTGCCCCAATATTGCAAATCACTAATATGCTTCCACGTTAAATGGTCTTGCTCTATAGCTTTTATCCAGAGGGCTTTACTTTTATCCAGCGACACTCCCAGCACAGTAAAATTTTTATCTTTAAACTTGTTATAAGCTGCAACTACATTAGGATTTTCTGCCCGGCATGGGCCACACCAGCTTGCCCAAAAATCTATTAAAACATATTTGCCTTTAAGTGTACTTAATGAAAATGATTTACCTTCTGTATCAGGCATGGTAATTTCAGGTGCCATGTTTCCAACAACAGCTTTTTCATTATTAGTGCTAACTTCTGTTTGTTGCGCCTGAGCAATTCTTTGTTTAACAAAAGCTAATAGATTAGCTGCACCTTCATGCCTGGGGAAACGGCGGGCTATTTTTTCAAGAGGTATTTCAAATTCTTTTATTTCTCCCGGGGCAGCAGTGGTAGCAAAAATTGATAATACAGGGCTTTGTGCAGTATCGCCGTATTTAAAACAGAATGCTGCAAGCTTTTCTTTATTATTATTAACCTTATCTATTAAATTAATACTATCATCTTTCTTATTTAGCGAGTCCAGTGTATTATCAACCAAATTCCGGCCTAATTCATGCTTCATGCTCATAAATTGTTTTAAAGAAAAATTTGCTGGAGAATTAAATACAGGACCATTTAAAGAAAGATCAGTTGAGTCTACATTAAAATTAATATTATTTATATCATTAATAAACATAAATCCATTACGCTGGTTTTTAAAGCGTATGCGGTACAGGCCTTCTTCATTTGCCTTAACACTAATTGTAAATTTATTTTTATCTATGGAGGCACTGTCAATTGTTACTGGTGCCTGGCCATTAAAAATTATATGGTCAAGGTAAACTTTGTCTGCAGTAAAATTTTTTACTGTTCCGTTAACGGTAAAAGTATTCTTGTCCTGCTGTTCTGAGCATGAAAAAAAAACTACAGTCATTGCTATTATCAAAAATCTATTTTGCATTTTTATTTTTTAAAGTGTATTATTTTATCTGAAGCTTTTCCTCCAGGAATTTATTTACCAGTTGCATATCGGCTTTTCCTTTGCTTAATTTTTTTACTTCGCCAGCAAATAAACCAATTAAACCTTTCTTACCGCTTTGGTATTCTTTCACTTTATCCGGCATTTTTTTAATAACTTCTTCAACCCAGATATTAATAGAGCCTGTATCACTTTCCTGTATCACATTAAGCTCAGTTGCAATTTGCAGTGGTGTTTTGTTTGGATCTGATATTAATGCAGCAAATATTTTGGAAGACGCTATGCTAAAATTAATTTTTCCATCATCAATTAATTGTATGATAGAAGCGATACCCTGTGGTGTGAATGCACATTCATTTATAGAAGTCTGTGCTTCATTGAGATAATTTTTTATTGGTCCCAGCATCCAGTTGGCTGCAGCCTTGTAATTATTGGTGTGCTCAATGATTTTTTCAAAAAAAGCTGCCTGTTCTTTATCATCACAGATTACAGCAGCATCATAACCAGATAAATTATAACTGGTTATATATTTTTTTTCCAAATCTTGCGGCAGCATTGGTAAGTTGCTTTTTATTTGTTGTAATTTATCATCTGAAATAAAAAACGGGCTAAGGTCCGGATCCGGGAAATACCTGTAATCATCAGCATCTTCTTTTGTTCTTAAAGAAAAAGTAGTTCCGTTTTCAGCGTCAAAGCTCCTGGTTTCCTGTACAATTTTTTCTCCTGCTTCTACTAAATTGATTAAACGGTTTATTTCAAAATCAATAGCTCTTTTTACATTGCGTATACTGTTTAGGTTTTTTACTTCAACCCGTGTACCTAATTTTTTTTCTCCTTTTAAGCGGATGGAAATATTGGCATCACAACGCATGCTTCCTTCTTCCATATTGCCATCACATATATTTAGCCAGCGTACCAGCCTGCGGATTTGTGTAAGGTATGCATACGCTTCATCAGCAGAGTGTAAATCAGGCTCTGTAACTATTTCTAATAAAGGAACTCCCGCCCTGTTCAGATCGATAGAGGTGTAATTCTTATCTACATCATGAAGGCTTTTACCGGCATCTTCCTCTAAATGTATGCGGTTAAGTAAAATATTTCTTTCAGTATTATTAATTCTTATGGGTACAAATCCATTTTTACAAATTGGAGTAGTATGCTGGCTTACCTGATATCCTTTGGGTAAATCAGGATAAAAATAATTTTTCCTGGCAAAAAAATTATGTTGTTCTATCCGGCAATTAAGCGCAAGGCCGAGTTTAATGGCATATTCTATTGCCAGGTAATTCATTACCGGTAAAGTACCCGGGTGTGCCAAGGTTATCGGGCTTATGTTGGTATTAGGCGCTGCGCCAAATGAAGCGCTGTCTCCACAAAAAAGTTTACTGTTGGTTTGCAGTTGTGTATGAACCTCTAATCCAATTACCGATTCGTATTTATCATTATTTTTCACGGATCCAAAGGTAAGAAAAAGGCACCACAGCAGTATAACTGCCTGGTGCCTGCCTTTTTATAAATCAACGCTATACCTTCTTATAAATTAGCTGTTTTTAATTTTTTAGGGATCTTTATATCAAAAGTCATTTCTGACCCATTGCGTTTAGCTTTAATAGAGTAAGATGATTTATCATGCATTTCATGTAATTGCTCCCTTGCATCATCAGTGTTATTTATCTTTTTTCCACCAATTTCTGTTACAATATCATCTTTTTGCATTCCGGCTTTTTCTGCTGGCGAATCTTTTTCTGTACTTAATACTTTTATACCATTTCCTTCTTCCGTATCCTGAATTTTAAGACCAAGCTTTTGCCGGTGGGAAAATATATTTATAGATTCTAACTTATCCAATCCTCCTCTTGTTAAATCCCTGAATTCGCTGCCATCCCATATTTCACCTGGCATTGGAGGTGTGGGAGGAGGGCCAGGTATTTTTGGTAAACTAAAGGAGTGTAATTTTCCTTCAGGTGTTCTAAATGCAAAGGACATAGCACCTCTTTTGGTTTCACCTAAAGTAACTTTTGCATTTTTTTCTTTTCCATCTCTTTTATAATATACTTTAATATTATCTTTTGGCTTATAATCTCCGATTATTTCAGATAAAGTAGAAGCGCTTATTTGTTTGTCATCTATCTTAGTAATAATATCACCCTTTTGCAAGCCAGCTTTTTTTGCAGCGCTTTCACTGGTTACATCTGTAATTTTTGCCCCTTCATCATCATCATCAGTTGTTACACCTAAAAAGGCTTTGGATGTCATATTCTCTTCTTTCCACTCTTGAGGAAAATCCTCATTAAAATTAAATGCCATGCCATCTCTGCCCCTTATGGTGATTTTCCCTTTTTTATTTTAATATTTTCATCCTTAAATTCTGATAAAGGCTTACCATTAACCACGATTTTATCCCCTTTGATTTCTACAACCAAATCAGTGTCTTTATCCCCTTTTTTGTGAATGGTAATTTCCTCTATTTCTTTCTCCTTTCTTTTTTCATCCTGTGCATTGGCTGTGTTATATAATGCAGTTGTGCTAAATAAAGCAAAAGCTATAGCAATCTTTTTCATATAAGTCATTTTATGTACGAAAATTTTAGTAGATCAAAAGTAGGAAGTTTTTTTGAATTACGAAACATTTCGGAAATAAAATTTTTCCTTTAACAAATTTTTATTGTTTAATAAGGATTATTGCGAGTATAAGTTTTTACAGGGCAGGCATCCACTATTTCTTCTTTTTGAAATTGCATGCCTATTTTTTCGAGAATTTTTATTGAAGCTGTATTTTCAATGTGGGCCCGCCCTGTAATTTTTTTAATATGTAGCATTTTAAAACCATATTCCAGTGTATGCCGGGCTGCTTCTGTAGCATAACCTTTGCCCCAAAAGCTTTGCATTAACCTGTAGCCTAAATCTGTTTCATCTGATTCGGGCAGGTATTTTAAGCCGCACCAGCCGATACATTCATTATTATTCTTTGTATGAATGGCCCATCGCCCTAACTTATTTTTATACTGGGGCAAAATAATATTTGTAATAACATGTAGTGCCTGTCCGTTAGTTTCTACTAGGGGCTCATGCAAATACTTCAATACTTCCGGATCACTATTCAGCTCTTTTATAAAACCGGTATCTGATATGGTAAATTCACGGAGCATAAGCCTTGGTGTTTCAAAAATTATCTGCATAAATTAAAATATTACATTATTACTAAAGATCTTTATTAAACCCTGAACGAATTTATCATTCAGGTGTACAGCTACAAATATGAGATATTTTCTTTTTTTAATTTTTTTAATTGCTTTAAAAGGTAAAAGCCAAAGTGCCGGTTCTGTAAATTCCGGAACCTCATTGTTAAATGCAGTTAGTATACAGGTGCCAGGTAGTAATCCTAATACAGCTATTGAACAAGCGATTAATTGGAAAATACAAGTAAAACAAAACCCCTGGAATGAAAATAACTGGCTGAACTATTATTTATGGACAGAAAGAAAAAGTGGTATTGAAGCAAAGGATAAGGAAGAATTACTCAGCCAGATTATAGATGAGGGCAAACAATACATTGCTGAAAAACCACAATACCAGCTACTGTTGTTCTTAAAATCGGGTAAAAAAGATACGGTATCTATCAGTAAAGCTATCCAAATGGCAGGGTATGAGTTATGGCTGATGCCTTTTGCTATTCAGCATTTTATAATTGTAAATAATAAAATGTTATTACAGGAGTATTGTTTAAACCTGGAACACAAACAACCTTTAAAATCAGGATTATACCAATATTACTTTAATACCCTGATGTCGGCTGACAGCAATGCAATCATTTATGCCCGGGGCTTAAATGATATAGTACCGATGGCCATTTTGCAACAGGTATATGATATCAGGAAAGATATTTCCTTAAAATATTATAGAGGTACAATTAAGAATGGAGAAAATACATACCTGGGCTTATCACTTGGTAAAAAAATCATTACCCAATATCCTGGTGCCGCATGTACAGGCCTGTTGGTAAAGATTACTGATGAGCCCACCCTGGCTGAATTAAAAAAGCATGTAGAAGATTTTAAATTGAGTGAGTTTCAATACATTAATACCGACAAAGACCTGGCAGAGTTGTATAAAAATTATTTGCCTGCATTTATCATGCTATATAAATATTACAGGCCTATAAATATGAAGAAAGCCGGGGAAATACGAAACAATATTTTAATCATCGCTTCAGCAACAGGTATACAAAAAGAAGTAAGCCAGCTTTTGGACAAATAATTATATAAGTATTAATGGTATTACAACCTGTCTCATATCAAAACTATACCGATGAATTGCTTGTGGAATTAATTACCGATGGCAAAACTTTTGCTTTTGATGAATTGTACAAGAGATATGGACAAAAATTATTCAGCTACTTTTTTAGAATGCTCTGGAAAAATAAAGAACTGGCAGAGGATTGTACACAGGAATTATTTTTTAAACTGATAAAAAATATGGAGAAATTTGATAAGCAAAAAAATTTTTCTACCTGGATGTATAGCATTGCCAACAATATGTGTAAAAATGAATACAGGAAAGAGGAAACCAGGTTAAAATATCAAAATATGAAACCCCAGGCAGGCATTGATCACAATAAAGAAAATGTTGACATGGGAAATTTTAAAAAGGCGGTATCCGGCTGTATTAATGAATTGAATGAGGATAAAAAGTCATTATTTATTTTGCGATTTAACGAGCAGTTAAGTGTGCCTGACATCAGCAAAATTTTAAACATACCGGAAGGCACGGTAAAGTCAAGGTTGTTTTATTTATTAAAAGAGCTTAAAGATAAACTGGCTCCATTTCAAAATATCAGCTTTAATCAATAAAAATTATGCAACCAGAAGATATCATACAACAAAAGCAATGGGAGCAACTAACGGCTGCTGAAAAAGAAATCGTTTTGCCCCTTGCTTCTACTGAGAGCGAATACAGTCTTTTAAAAAATATCCTGCTAAGTGCCAGCGGTGATTTAGAAATGGTACCATTAATTGATATATCAGTCCATCAATACCTGCAAAGCCAATTAGCTGTTGATGCCAAAAAGCGTTCAGTGATAAGTATATATTATTATGCTGCTGCTTCAATTATATTAGCTATAGTAGCTTCATGGTTTATTTTTCAATTTAAAAATAATAAAAGTGAAATTGATTCACTTGTTTTTTCAGATGTAGAAAAAATTATTCTTCCTGTTAAAGGTGGAAAAGATACAGTAGTAAGTATGCAGCCAAAGAAAGAAGCTCCTGTATATGCAAAGTATAAGGTTAAGAAAAAATTTATTAATAAAAAATCATTACAAAGACCTGCAAACATACAGGGTGATGCCTGGGCTGTTAATACATTGATTAATAAAGATGAAAATATAGTATCCCTGATAACGGAAGTATATTGATTTTTTATGAACGTTTTCTTAGCTGCTTTGTACAGCTAAGAAAATATATGTATGAGAAAAATTAGAATTGCTTTTTTATTATTAGCCGGGTGCCTGGCATTTTCAAAAATTTTTGCACAAGCTGGTACTTCATCAGCATCGCTTTCTATGAATAGGGCTAATCAAATTATTGCTTCCGACCAGGTAGTAATTGAAGAATATGTAAATTATCATTTGCACCAAATACCGATTCCTAAAAATGATGAAAAAATTGCAATGGAATTGCGGTGGGGTAATAGTAATATTAGTAATCAGGCTAATTCCGCAATATTACAAATAGGTATAGCAACAAAGCAGACTACGGATTTTAATAATTTTCCACCGGTAAATATTTGTTTGGTAATTGATAAGAGTGGTTCAATGGCAAGTGACCAAAAGCTGGAGAAAGTAAAAAAATCGCTTTTAAAATTTATAAAAGGATTAAGAAGCGAAGATATTATATCTATTATTGCTTATGACTCGGAAGCCAGCGTACTATATCCGGCTCAAAATGCTGTCAATAAAGAAAGTATTGAAGGTGTAATAGAATCTTTAATACCGGGAAGCAGTACAAATTTAGATGGCGGCATGGTATTGGGTTACCAGGAAGTATTAAAAAATTATGATAGCAAATATACCAATAGGGTTATTTTACTGACAGATGGTATTGCTAATGCCGGGGAAACAGACCCTGAAAAAATAGTTAAGAACTCTAAATCATTTAATGCCAGGGGAATTGAAATTTCAACTATCGGTGTTGGCTCTGATATAAATTATACACTTCTCAAACAAATTTCTAAAATAGGGAAAGGTTTAAATCATTTTGTAGGTAGAAATAAAGAAGATATTGAAAAAGTTTTTGTAGATGAATTGGCATCGCTTTATTCGTCTATTGCTAAAAACCCGTATTTAGAAATAGAAATTCCTGAAAATTTAATTGTTGAAGAAATTGCAGGTTATCAGCCAACATATAAAGGAAAAACAATTTTAATACCCCTGGATAATATGAACGCCGGGCTTACGCAGGTAGTTTTGGTAAAATATAAAATGAAAGAATTGGATAAAGAAAGACCCACATATCCTTTAGCTGTAAATTTATTTTATAATACAAATACGGATAGTACAGGAAAAAAAATATCCCAGTCTTCAGTCTTAAATTTTTCCGCATCTTCAGATAAAATTAATTTATTAGCAAATGATGAAGTGAAAAAAAATTATATAATCGCACAACTGGCAATTAACCTTAAGAAAATGGCTAAATTAAAAGAAGACGGTAAGGATAAAGAAGCATTGGAAGTAGGTCGGAATACATTAAAACAAATTGCTGAATTATATCCTTGTTTAAAAGATAAAGATATAATAAGAGTAAAAGATATTTTTGAAAATAATTACAATAAAATAAAGAATGATCCTTCATGTAATTGTACAAATGGAACATTTCTTTTATAGCATGATTAATTTTTATGAACGATTTCTTGCCTATTGTGTACAGCTAATAAAATATATAAAGATGAAAAAAATTGTATTGATGTTATTTCTTTTTACTGGTGTAAAAATAGCAGTAAGCCAGACAGCGGGCAACCAGGTATTTTCAAACAATAGCCGATTTTATGCTGATGAAAAATCTGTTGCCAGGCATAATCAGCTTAATAAACTGTATGTAAGCGATTCTGGCTTTATTATTGAAGCCAAAATTTTAAAAAATGTAAAAGCTGATAGTTATGTTGCAGTATTTGCATTAAACCAGGAAGCAAAAACCGTTCAATCCTGTAATATTCAAATTAATGAAAGAACAAAGAGATTTATTAATAATTTATTAAAAATTGGCATTAAGGAAACTGATATTTATACTGATCTGATCAGCCAATACAAAGTGTATGATTTTAATAAAATAAATAATACTTATGAAGAATATCTGAAAGGATTTGAGTTAAGTAAAAATGTAATAGTGAAGTATGCTTCGGTTGACCAGATAGAGCAGCTATTAACTATTGCATCCCAGGATAGTATTTTTGACTTGATAAAGGTCGATTATATCATTAATGACATCTCTAAAGTTTATGACGATCTTTTTGTTATTGCAAAGGAAGTTATACAAAAGAAAAAACAATTGTACTTAAACCTTACTGAAGCTAAACTTAAATCCGGCGCTCAAATATATGCTGAAAATTTTTCAAGCTATTATCCCACAGAATTATATAAAAGTTACAAAGCTTTTGCTCAAAACCGTTATAGCAACAATTATTGGAGGAACGAAAAAGAAACCAAAGAGCTTCATAAGTTTGAAACCTTTTATTATGATCCGGTTAGTTATTCCGGCTTTGACAAAATAATTAATCCGGTAGTAATCGAACCAATGGTGCAGGTGGCCTTAACATTGCAAATAAAATATGATATGGTAAAGTAGTAATTATTAATCCAATAAGCTTTTTACTTTTCCAATAACTTCTTTTAACTGACTTACATCCTGGCCACCAGCTGTGGCCAGGTTTTTTTGACCACCGCCACCGCCTTTTATTAAACCTGAAACATGCTCTTTAATTATTTTTGCTGCATCTAAATTTTTAGCCGTTGCTATCGAATCAGAAATACCAATAGCCACATATGCTTTTCCCTCAACATTAGTGCATAAAGCAATAACATGATCATTCAGATTATTTTTTAAATCGAGGCACAATTTTTTTAATGCATCACCACTGTTTACCTCAACTATTTCACCAACAAAAGTTATATTATTAATCAGCTCACCTTTGAGCAATAATTGATTACGGATGGCTATAAGTTGTTTTGCTTCTGCACTCTCAATCCTTTTGCTTAATGAATTATTTTCTGCTAATAAATTTTCGATTGATTTTTGAATGTCTTTAGGATTTTTAAGTGTTTCACGAATGCTATTCACCAACTCAAATTGCTTGCTAATAAATTCTTCAGCAGCTTTGCCACATACGGCCTCTATACGACGCACCCCGGCTGCTACTGCACTTTCATGCTGTATTTTAAAAAAGCCTAATTCTCCGGTGCTGCCTACATGGGTACCTCCGCACAGCTCTATGGAATAATCAGGGTCAATAGTAACTACCCTTACTACATCACTATATTTTTCTCCAAATAAAGCCATAGCACCTAAAGCAACGGCTTCATCCTTTTTCATCTCCTTAATTACAACAGGAATATTTTCTCTTATTTTTTTATTAACTATTTTTTCCACATCAGCAATCTCTTCATCAGATAATTTTGCGAAATGGCTAAAATCAAAACGCAGGTATTCATCATTTACCAGGCTGCCTTTTTGTGCTACATGATTGCCCAATACCTGGCGCAAAGCTGCATGCATCAAATGCGTGGCGGTATGGTGATGTGAAACTGATTTTCTGCGCCTGGCATCAACAGTAGCTGTTACCTGTACACTTAATTTTCCGGGAAAACTTTCTGTATAATGAATAATAAGGTCATTCTCTTTTTTTGTATTAATAATCACAAGACCCTGGCCTTCTTCATTATGCAAAGTATCTGTATGGATAGAAGTTAAAAAACCTGTGTCACCTGCCTGCCCGCCGCTTTCTGCGTAAAAAGGCGTTTCATCCAGCACCACCTGGTAAAGTTCTTTTCCTTTGCCGGATACTTTGCGGTATTTAACAATTTTTGCTTTTGTTTCCAGGGTATTATAGCCAACAAATATTGATGAGGGTAAATCATTCACAATTATCCAGTCTTCTGTATCCATGGTAGTAGCTGCACGGCTACGGGTTTTTTGCTGAAGCATTTCTTTTTCAAAACCGGGTTCGTCAACCTGTAAATTATTTTCTGATGCTATTAACCTGGTTAAATCGATAGGAAAGCCAAAGGTGTCATATAATTCAAACGCTGCAAGGCCATTTATAATTTTAGAAGATTGTGACTGGGCAATTATTTCGTCTATTTTTTTAAGGCCTTTATCCAATGTTCTTAAAAATCCATCTTCTTCTTCTTTAATTACTTTGGTTATAAAATCCTGCTGTTGTTTTACTTCCGGAAAAACATGCTCAAATTGTTTGGCCAAAACCGGAATTAATTGAAACAGTAAAGGCTGCTTATAATCCAGGTAAGAATAATAATAGCGCACTGCCCGGCGCAAGATCCTGCGTATTACATAACCTGCACCTGTATTTGCGGGCAACTGTCCATCGGCAATGGTAAAAGTAATGGCCCGTATATGATCAGCCAAAACCCTGAAAGCTATATCTTCTTTTTTATCGCTATACCCGTATTTTTTACCGGTTATTTTTTCCACTTCGGCAATAGTGCCCGAAAAAATATCCGTATCATAATTGCTTTGTTTGTTTTGAATAACCCTTACCAGCCGTTCAAAACCCATCCCCGTATCTACATGCCTTGCAGGCAGATCTTCCAACGAACCATCCTTTTTGCGGTTAAACTGGATAAATACATTGTTCCATATTTCTATTACCTGCGGGTGATCTTTATTAACCAAGGTAGCGCCATTTATTTTTTTTCTTTCTTCATCCGGCCTGCAATCCACGTGTATTTCAGTACAAGGGCCACAAGGGCCGGTGTCGCCCATTTCCCAAAAATTATCTTTTTTATTTCCATAAACAATACGTTCTTCCGGCACAATTTTTTTCCATTCATTTAATGCAATTGTAGAAGCTGGTATCTTTTCTTTTTCATCACCTTCAAAAACGGTTACATATAAACGATCTTTTGGTATTTTATATATTTCTGTTAAAAGTTCCCAACTCCACGCTATTGCTTCTGCTTTAAAATAATCGCCAAAGCTCCAGTTGCCCAGCATCTCAAACATAGTATGGTGATAAGTATCCACGCCTACTTCTTCCAGGTCGTTATGCTTGCCACTTACCCTAAGGCATTTTTGTGTATCGGCAATACGTATATCAGGGGCATTTTTATTGCCTAAAAAATAATCTTTAAACTGGTTCATGCCTGCATTGGTAAAAAGTAAAGTAGGGTCATCTTTAACTACAATTGGTGCAGAGGGGACAATGACATGGCCTTTTGATATAAAAAAATCTAGGAATTGCTGGCGTATTTCGGCACTTTTCATCATAATGTTAAAATATTTGTATTCGTTGGCTTATATTTTTATAGGGCTATATTTGTAATCGTTTTTTGCATGTGTCAAAGGTAAGAAATCTGTGTGTTAATGTTTTGGTTGATAGTTGCTAGTTGCTAGTTGCTAGTTGCTAGTTGATAGTTGCTAGTTGCTAGTTGCTAGTTGCTAGTTGCTAGTTGCTAGTTGATAGTTGATAGTTGCTAGTTGCTAGTTGATAGTTGATAGTTGAAAATGGGGATGGGGATGCAAGTTATGGCTAAACATGGATAATTAATTAGCCGCAGAGCGGCGATATGTTAGTAGCAATAAATGGTGGTAAATAAATTGTTAGCTCCGTAGGAGCGATATGTTGTTAACAAATGTAATTAAAGATGCCTATTGGTATACCGATGAACGGATTGTGACCCCGCCTTCGGACGGGGCAGGCTACAACGATGCTCCTATGAAAAACTACTGCTGGTAACATAATTTTTTATTTTTAAACTGTAGGAAGTAGTTGCTTTTATGAAGAAAATAAAATACTTCTATAATACCAATACGCTCCGGTACGAAAAGCTGGTAACCCCATTTCGGGTAAAATTGCTGCGCTTTTTTGGATTTATATGTGCATTGCTGGTAAGCTCTGCGATAATAATTGTATTGTATAATAAATTTGTACCTAAACCAACGGAGCTTGAATTGGGTGGAAAATATGAAATAATAAAAGACAATTATAATAGTTTATATGGTAAAGTAAAAGCTTTGCAGGAGCAATTGGTTTTTCTCGAAAAAAGAGATAATGAAGTGTACCGTTCTATTTTTGAAGCTAACCCCCTGCCGGACAGTGCAAGGGTAAAATTAATTGAAAAGAAAAAAGAGCTGGATAAAATAAATGTAATGGGCGATAATGAACTAGGTAAGGACATTGCTAAAACTTTAAATAATGTGAGTGCAAGGATTGCGTATCAAAAAGAGAGTTATGATGCTATTGAAAAATTGATAAAAAACCAGGGAGATAAGCTGGCAAGCATACCTGCCATACAAACTGTGAGCAACAAAGACCTTACCCGTATAGCTAGTGGCTTTGGTTTTCGTATGCATCCTATTTACGGTATACCAAAAATGCACGAGGGGCTTGATTTTACAGCACCGCAGGGAACGCCTATTTATGCCACCGGTGACGGGACTGTTAAAGAAGCGGAATTTAGAAATGGTACAGGCAACCATGTAATTATTAATCATGGGTACGGATACGAAACAGAGTATATGCATATGGTAAGCATCAAGGTTGCACCAGCACAAAAAGTAAAACGCGGTGAGGTGATTGGGTGGGTAGGAAGTACCGGCGCCAGTACCGGGCCGCATTGCCATTACGAAGTACATATCAATGGAATTTCTGTTGATCCTGTATACTTTTTTTATAATGACTTAAATGCTGAGCAATACGACAGGATGCTGAAAATAGCCGCTACAGGCAGTGCAAAAAGTTTTGATTAATTTTGAATATGTCTTTTACCCAAATATCTTTTTCTTTTGATGAAATTCCTCCTGAACAACAAGAGGAGAAAAAGCGTGTGGTTAAAAAAAAGCCTCTTGCATCAACTGAAGCAATAACTATGAAAAATAAACCGGCCAGGGGAAGAATGAGCGTGAAGGATATGGAGGCTACTGCTGATTTAATAGAAGTGCCTGCAGATGACATTTTATTTCAAAAAATGTATTATTCGATGAGCGCAGTTTCCAAAATGTTTAAGGTAAACCAATCTTTGCTTAGGTTCTGGGAAAATGAATTCACTATTTTAAAGCCTAAAAAAAATGGCAAAGGGGACCGGTTATTCAGGCCGGAGGATATTAAAAATCTTCAATTGATACATCATTTATTAAGAGAAAGAAAATATACAATGGAAGGTGCCAAAGATTTTTTAAAAAATAATAAAAAAGCTGAAGAGCGGTTTGTAATGATAGAATCACTTAAAAAAATAAAAAATTTTTTAAATGAATTGAAAGCTAATTTATAGCCGGAGTTTTACCACCGGCCATAAATTATACATTTAATCATATAAGATTTAAAAACTTATTTTTACCCCGCTTTTAGAAGACACTTTTACTTCGGTACCGGTGCTTGTTTTGGTACTTACCCCATTTTTATCAACGCTTATTTTTGTTTTATTATCATCAACTTTTACACCTGTTGGCCCAACTTCCACATTGGTTCCTTTTTTGGTGGTGGTAGTTTGTTTGATGGTGGTGGTGGTTTGTTTTGCGGGAGGAGTTGTTTTATTCTCCTCAACAGGTTTTGCCTCTGTATTAGTTTGCGGAGGGGGCTGGGCAGGCTTTGCTTCTTCCTTATTATTATTTGTGCAAGATGTCAATAATAGCGTAGTTGCTAAAACTATTGTGGTAAAATTTATTTTTTGCATAAGTTTATATTTGTGATATTATAATGATGTTAAAAACAACAGCATAAAATTAAGCTAAATAAAAATTAATTAGCTTTACTTTTATTCTCTTTGTAATTTAAACAAATTATATGAAGCACTGCTTATCAAAAGCAAAATTTTTATTAATTATTGCATTATCAATTTTTAGCAGTAAAAGTTTTGCCCAGGTTCAATACGAAATTACACAGGATGAAAAGCATCCCGGAATAAAAATTTTAAAAGGCCTTATTACCAAAAGCATTATTGAAACTGATACAGCTGCATTTAAATGGTATGCTGCTAACCAAAAAGGGTATCAGCCTGATACAGCTGCAATTAGTAACATGCAAAGGGGAAAAAATAAAATACAGTATGTGGTATTTGGCGGAACCTGGTGTGAGGATAGCCAGGTTATTTTGCCCAGGTTTTTTAAGCTACAGGAAAAAAGCGGAGTTTTGGATAACAGCATTACCTTTTTTAGTGTAGACAGGGCTAAAAAAACCTCTGGTAATATTTCTGCTGCTTTTAACATTACTAATGTGCCTACTATTATTGTGATGAAAGACGGAAAGGAGATGGGCAGGGTGGTAGAATACGGAAAAACAGGTAAATGGGATAAGGAGCTGGCAGATATTTTAAAACAGTTGTAATGAATTTTATTTCCAGGAAGCAAGAAGCCGTTTGTGAAAAACAGGATATAATTTTAAAAAGCTAACCTAATGAAAGTATATTTACTTGGTTGTTTTATTTTATGTAATTTGGGTTGCCAAAGCTCTATACATGAAAAGCAAGTACAGGGAATTGACAAAACATTGCCTGATACCACCAGCCCTAAATTATTGCCAGACACTATTTCATTAATAGCTGTTGGGGATATTATGTTTGGCACTAATTTTCCTGATAAAAGCCATCTGCCACCTAATGATGGTAAAAACCTGCTTGCTCCTTTTACAAAAATATTACAAGATGCTGATATTACTTTTGGTAATGCCGAAGGTGTTTTTTTAGATGAAGGCGGTATACCGAAAGGTGCCGGGGGAAATGTGTTTTGTTTCAGGCAACCAGTCAGGTATGCACAATATTTTACGGATAACGGTTTTGATTTAATCAGCGTAGCCAATAATCATGTGGCTGACTTTGGCGAGCCAGGAATAAAAAGTACAATAGCTACTTTACAAAAGCAGCCTTTACATTTTGCAGGATTGCTTGATTATCCTACTACTATATTTGAAGTGAAAGGCCTGAAAATAGGCATGGCAGCGTTTGCACCGCATAAAGGCAGCATACAGATGAATGATATGAAAAATGTAATAGCAACTGTAAAAAATTTAAAAAAAGCATGTGACATTGTGATTGTATCTTTTCATGGAGGTGCAGAAGGGAGAAATGCTATACATGTTCCTAAAAAAACAGAAATATTTTTTAATCAAAACAGGGGAGATGTATACAAATTTTCGCATGATGTGATTGATGCAGGTGCAGATATTGTGTTAGGGCATGGGCCGCATGTGGCCAGGGCTATGGAATTATACAAAAATAAATTTATTGCATACAGCCTTGGAAATTTTTGTACTTATGGCATGTTTAATCTTGATGGGGTAAGCGGTATTGCACCATTATTAAAAATTTATGTAAACGAAAAAGGTGATTTTTTAAAAGGAAATATTATTTCAATTTGCCAAGTGGGGGATGGGGGCCGTTGCCAGATGACAGTCATGGGGCTTTTAATTTAATAAAATCATTATCAGCCACAGATGTACCGGGTAATCCTTTAAAATTTTCGGATAATGGCCTGCTGGAAAAGTAATAACTAAATATTTTCTGGCACAGGATTATTATTTGTACCAGTAGCTGCAAATGAAAGGGTTGAATTCTCCAGCAATTGCTTTACTGCAATATTTATTTCTTCTTTTAAAGCATCAAAATTACCAATATTAGGTTCGGTAAAATATTCTATTACAACCAATGCCCCGTTTTTATTAATCTCTCTTAAGAAAACAGATGATGATGTAATTAGTCGATCCTCAAAAAGTCATTTTTACTTTGGGGACAAAAATCAGTTGAGTATAAAAGTTAAAGAAGCGAAGCAATTTTAAGGCCCAAAAATAAATTCTACTTTCCATTTATTCATCATTCTTTTAAAATTCATTGCTGCAGCCGCTAATATTACATTGATTGCATCTCCAACTGTACCTTTGAGGTAATTTCTGCTCATTCTATAATCGTGTTTTAAATGCCCTATTACAGGCTCTATTGCCGCTCTGCGTTTATGTCTTTTGCGTTTGGTTTGAGTAATGTCCTTATCTGGCTTTGGTGTGTGTAATGCAGTATTGTTAATCATTTTAGGCCCCCGGTACCCCCTGTCTAAAAAAACATTTTTAGCCTCTTTGTCCATCAGCCTTTCATATTGTTCTAATACTGCCGGTAGTGTTTTTGAGTCATGCAGGGATTCTGTAAAATTTAATGCCCCAACAATTACACCGCTACTTTGTGTTACTAAAAAAGAAGCTTTGCTGCCAAACTCAAATCTTTTATGCTCTTTGCCTTTAGTGTAGCATTTTACATCGGGTTCATGAAGACTGTAAACTTTACCGCTATCGCTTCTCTTTTGTGCTAATACTGTTTTAAACAATGATAAATGTGTTGCATACCGGTTTAAACTATCGGCAGTAAGTTTGCGTTCAAGCTCCCGTACTAACCTGCCTGCTATTGTTTTAATTTTTTACCAGCTTTCCTTGCTTTGCCTGCGCCGTCTTTGTTTTTCTTAAAACGCTGAACAGTGCTTAGTTTTTTATCGTGAACTTATAACTCTGTCTTAGTTCCAGGCTTTCTTTTAGGGCTATGGCCTGACATTTTACAATTATCTTTTTGTACAGCTTATCATCGGTTGGATAGGTGATATTTTTTTTCCTGTACAGTGGTATCCCCACTCAAATTATCATCATCGGCATCTTTACCATTGATACGGATACTTTCTTTAAAAATCAATTCTGCCCCAGCTTCTCCAATTCGTTTTCTAAATTCTACTAACTCTGTAGCCACACAAGGTGGTTTTACAGAAAATAATTTTTCTCCGCCAAAGTATTGATAATAGGCATTTTCCGCCCATTGCTCTACTACACTTTGGTCACTTAAATTGCGGACTTGCTTTAAAATCAGCAACGATACCATTAACCGGATAGGCTTGGCTGGTTTGCCCTGGGTTGCACTGTAATGTTTTTTAAAAGCTTCTTCAAACACATTCCAATCAATCCTGTTTGCCAGTATATAAAGCGGATGAGAATGATTCAACTGCTCTTCAAAACTGCTGTAAAAACCAATTTGTGCATTGTTTTTTGCTTTGCTAACATGATACAAATTTGCAAGATTTTTAAGCTTCTTTATACTTTTCCTGCAGATTTATTTATCCATAATTGTGTATAAATTATGAATGGTAAAGGATTGTAGGGCTTTTTGAGGAACGACTAATTAATTTTTCCGAGAGCAATAATTTTTTAACCTGTGCAATAAACTCTTTAATTTTTGTGGTGCTTGTGGCCACCGATAATTCTATTTTAATTTCTGCCCGACTGTGAGAACGGATACTTAAATTATCTACCACACTATCTACCATTTGTTTGTTAGGTACTGTAACCAAGGTTTTTTCGGCTGTACGTATCCTAGTGCTCCGAAGGCCAATTTTTTCTACCGTTCCTGATACAGCATTTACTTTTAAGCTGTCGCCGGTTGTAAAAGGTTTATCAAAAAAAATGATGAAAGATGCAATCAGGTTTTCAAGGCTTTCCCGGGCTGCCAGTGCTAATGCAGCACCAACTATGCTTAAACCGGTAAATAAATTGCCAATGCTTTGATTAAAGCAAAATTTTATGATAAACAGTACCCCGATTATACCAATAATTACTTTGAAAAAATCCCTGAAAAAAACAACCAGCTGGCCACTATTTTTATCTGATGTGTACCTGGGTTTCTTGCTTAATGCATCTGCAATAAAATCTACACTTCTTAATAAAACCCAGATAAAGGTAAAAATAATAGCAGCAATGCCGATTTTATCTAAAATAACATGAAGAGGATGCCCATAAATTTTATAATTTATTTGAGAAGGGAAATTAAGTTCATGCAAAGCAAAAACACTAATCAGGATCAGTCAAAATTTTTCTAAGGGTTCTAATATCAGGTTTGTAAAATTCTTTTTATCAATTTCCTTCCAAATCCGATTGCTTATCCCGAAAATTAAGTAAGCAATATATTTTGATACAAATTTCCTTACCAGCAATATTATTAATATAACTCCAAATACTAGGCAGTATGTTCTAATGCTGTTATCCCAATATATCTGGTCAAAAAAGTTCATGAAGTAATTTATTTTATAATTTGGTATTGGTATATTCCATCATCTTTTAATAAGTATACTTTCCCATTAATGGCTTTTATTGAAGAATATTTTCCGAAAAAATCCGGTAAAGGATACTCTTTAAGCAGAAGGGAATTTAGCTGGTATGTAAGAAGCGTATTGTTTTTAAAGCCATATATCAGCTTTGCATTTACTTCAATATTATCCCATCCATAGAATAACAACCTGTTTTTAAATGAATTGTAATAATCAAAAATAAAAAAACCTTTAGCGGTATCGTATACGTAAACTAAATTATCCCGGTCTATTATTTTTGCAGGTGAAGGAACTGTATCAAATAAATTTCGCCAGTCTATAGTTTCCTGCAGCACTTTCCCTTCGTCATCTATTTTTTTTAGTTTAAGGTTTTGTTCATCAAACAACCAGATGTTATTATCGTATGATGTACTGATGGCATTTACTGTAAAGATATTTTGCTTTCTGAAATTGATAGTATTACGCATGTTTAAAAACCTGTCTAATACTACTACTGTAGAATAATTCTTGTAGTATAATAAAATCTTTAAAGGATTATTTACATCTATTGAAGAAGGATAGCCATATCTTTTCACATCATTAAAAATACCTGCTGAATCTCCATTATTATTTATTTTTTTAAGCTGGTTGCCGGTAGTCAGTAAATAAATATTGTCTAGGTTATCTACGGCAAAATGAGTGAAATTGCCTTTTATTATTTTTATAAATTTAAATGAGCTATCGTTTTGGGCGTTTGATGTTGCTACAATTAAAATTATAAAACAAAAAGTAAATAATATTTTTTTTAAAAAAATCATTGGTTGTAATACTTTAATTCTATTTGTGAGCCGTCAAATTCTGCATAGCTAAAATAATTTATCCAATCACCTAAATTAATATAAATACTGGAAGGGGATAAGTTAAAATTTATAGGGAGGTGCCGGTGGCCGAAAATGAAAAAATCATAGTGCTTTTTTTTTCAAAATTTCTTTACAATAATTGATCAGCCATTCTTTATCTTCCCCTAAAAATTTCTCTGTTACTTTCCCGGTTTGCGACCTGCTTTTTTTTACTGAAATAATTAGCTATTCCTATGCCTATATATGGGGGTAATATGCCAAACAGCCATTGGGATATTTTATTGCGGAATATTTTTTTTATAAATTTATATCCACGATCCCCGGGGCCAAGCCCGTCACCATGCCCTATTAAAAATTTTTTTCCATTAAATTCAAAATCTTCCGGCCCAAAATATACCGGGATGTTCAATTCTTTTTGAAAATAATCTTTCATCCACATATCATGATTACCTACAAAAAAATGTATCGGAATGCCTGCATCAGTAAGCTCTGCCAGTTTGCCCAAAATTCTTACATAACCTCTTGGAACAACTTTTTTGTATTCGTACCAAAAATCAAACAGGTCGCCTGCAATAAAAATTTGCGCAGCGGTATCTTTTTTTTCGTCTAAAAAACGGATGATTTTTTTTTCTCTTATCAAGCTTGAAACTGCATCAGGCGCACCAAGATGAAAATCGGAGAGGAAATATATTTTTTTGCCTGGGGTTATAGTCATTCACATTATTATTTAGGTGAGTATTGCAACACATCTCCCGAAGCAATTTCAGGAAGACCGTTAACCTCACCATCATACCAGTATATCCATGCTTCAATTGGCTTATTATTCTGATAAGCAACCACAGTTTCTCTTTTATACAAAGGTTTTTCTCCTTCCTCACCATTTACCCCTTCATAATCGTCCAGCTGTTCTATTATCCAGCTGAATTCTTCGGGATTATTAATACCATACAATTCACCGATAATATATTTTTCTTCTGAAGTTGCTTTTGCAACCGGGTAAGTTCCTTTATCAAAAAGTTTACCTTTCACTACAGCCGGTCCTGCCAGGGAAAAATACCTGGATAAATATTGATAAGCCGGGTTGCGGAACCCGCTGCGTAAGGATCCGTATACAAATAGCTGGGTTATGGATGTATTCATAAATTGATTCGTAATTTTTTTGATAAAGTTATAATGGGATCATTTAGTACTTTTTTTGATCGGGTTTTGCTTTGCCATGAATACACTGTAAATTATTATTGTTTTATCAAAAATTTCATTTGTAGCTAATAGGCGTAATTCAATTTTATAAAGCATGCCTTTTGCCTTTATTTACAGCCATTTGTTTTACTTCATCCCAGGTAAATGATTTCCCTTCATTTTGCAAATATTTTTTTTGTTCAGCCTGAATTAATTTTTTTCTTTGTTCATCAGTATCAATCTCATCTGCGAATAAAGTATAAATAGCTTTTGCTTTTTTATCTTCGATATTATCAATAAATTGGTGTAGCCGCTGCCGTATATTTAATTTATTCATAAATAAAATTGTTATACTTAAAGTTACAAAAATAAATGTAAGATATAAGGAGTATCGGATATTAAAAAATATGTTCCACCAAAAACAAATATACTTCTTTAGGTCCGTGTACACCTGTAACCAAAGTTTTTTCAATATCTGCAGTGCGGCTGGGGCCGGTAGCAAATGTTATTAATGAAGGCATCTTATTTGCATATTTTTCTTTTATAAGCTGCAGCCCGTCTTTAATATCATACACTAACTGGCTTACGTATGCAATGCAGATGTGTACCGGGGCATATACGCTTACTGTACGGCCGCTTTCCTGGGCTGTGCTCATAACAATGGAGCCTGTTCTTGCTACCAGGTATTCACAGGCCGTGATAGCAGCATCGCAGCCGGGTAAGTCTGTTGTATTGCTAAAGTGGTTGTTCCATTTTGTTTCTTTGCAAAAAATTTTTTCCCACTTTTGCTCCGCAATAAGCAATTGAATTTGTTGGATTAATTCTGCTTCTGTAGCACAGTAGGCAAATTTTCCCTGCAGCTTTATAAACTCTTCTGCAAAGATAACTTCCAGTTCTTCTGTAGCTGCATGATAAACAGAATGTGCGCCTTCACTATTAGGAAAAGGTAAAGGCACCGGGTTGCTCAGTGCCTTTCTTATTTTTTTTAATATATTTTCTTTTGCGGGTGATATTGCCATGTTTTATATCGCCGGTGGATTTTTTAATTCTTCCGGCATTTCAGTTTTCGGTTCTTCAATTACTGCATCATCTTTTATATCCAAAGCTTTCTTTTCTTCAAAAGGGCGCTTGCCTATTAATATTTCTACATCACTTTTAAACAGCACTTCTTTTCTTAATAATTCTTTTGCGAGTTTTTCCACATCACCCTTCTTTTCTGTAAGGAGTTCCTTGGTTCTTACATAAGCACTTTCAATCAGCTTGCGTACTTCTTTATCAATCATTTTACCTGTTTCTTCGCTAAAAGGCTTGGTAAATGTATTTTCCTGCGCAGGATCATAATAGCTGATGTTGCCCACTTTATCATTCATGCCGTATACGGTGATCATGCTGTAAGCAATTTTAGTAATCTGCTGCAGGTCGTTGCTGGCGCCGGTGCTTATTTTTCCGAAGAAAATATCTTCACTGGCCCTGCCGCCCAAAGTCATACAAATCTGATCCATTAACTGATCAGTATTATACAGATATTGTTCTTTGGGTGTGTATTGGGCATAGCCTAATGCCAGATCCCCTTGGCACAACGGTTACTTTTAATAAAGGATACGCATGCTCTAAATACCAGCCACAAATGGCATGGCCGGCTTCATGGTACGCAATGATTTCTTTTTCTTCGGGGCTGATGATTTTGTTTCTTTTTTCGAGGCCGCCGATCACCCTGTCTATTGCATCCTGGAAATCGCTCATATCTACAGCGGTTTTATTTTTCCTCGCGGCAATTAATGCAGCTTCATTACAAACATTGGCAATATCTGCCCCGGCAAAACCAGGCGTTTGCTCTGCCAGCTTATGTATATCTAATGTTTGTGATATTTTAATAGGTTGAAGGTGCACTTTAAAAATGGCTTCCCTTCCTACCAAATCCGGCCTGTCAATAGTGATTTGCCTGTCGAAACGGCCTGGTCTTAGCAGGGCGCTGTCTAATACATCCGGACGGTTGGTGGCTGCTAAAATAATAATACCTAAATCAGTGCCAAAACCATCCATTTCCACCAATAATTGATTTAATGTATTTTCCCTTTCATCATTACTCATCATTACATTTTTGCCACGTGCCCTTCCAATGGCATCTATTTCATCTATAAAAATAATACAGGGTGCTTTTTCCCTGGCCTGTTTAAATAAATCTCTTACACGGCTGGCACCTACACCTACAAACATCTCTACAAAATCACTACCGCTAAGGCTAAAGAAAGGAACCTGTGCTTCGCCGGCTACTGCTTTTGCCAATAAAGTTTTACCGGTACCGGGAGGGCCTACCAGCAATGCACCTTTAGGTATTTTACCTCCTAAAGCTGTATATTTTTTAGGGTTTTTTAAAAAATCAACGATTTCCATTACTTCCACCTTGGCTTCATCAAGCCCGGCTACATCACCAAAATTAATATTTACCCGTGATGCTTTGTCAAACAGGGTAGCCTTGGATTTACCTATATTAAAAATGCCGCCCGGCCCGCCACCACCGCCTGGCCCGCCTACTTTACGCATCATTAATACAAATAGTAATCCTATTAAAAGAATGGGTAATAAAGTGCTTACAATCTGGCCAAATAACTCGCCTTCATCATCCGGGCTGTCTGGTACTTCCTTAACACCTGTTTTTTTATAAAACTCACTCATCTGGCCGGCAAATGTTTTATCATCTACAATACTAAAATATAATTGGGGCTTGCCGGATTTTACCACTGCTTCATACTGCTTTTCTTCTTCTTTTGTATTTAACCATTGTTTATAAAGGTTAGCTTTTTTTGTAAGGCTATCGGGATTAATAAATACCCTGACAATTTTTTTATTGCGAATGGTTTTCATTTGCTCCACATCACCCTGTTTCACCATTTCATAAAACTTTTGCTGGTTGGTTTGTATCCCGGCACTACTTACGCCCCTGAAGAGATTATACCCTACTATGGATACAAAGATGAGCCCGTATATCCAGTAAATATTAAAACGGGGTTTTTTCTTTTGGGGGTCGTTACCGATAGGATTGTTTTCAGGATTAATCCTCCTGTTACTATCTTGCTGATTCATATTTTGATTTGCCATGATATTTTAAGCTGTAAGCCTCAAGTCCTGAGCTACAAGCTTCAAGGTGTTGGGAATACTATTATTTATTATTTTAAACTTGAAGCATGTCACTCAAAGCTTGTATCTACTGTTTTAGTCATTATGTTCTGTTATTTGTGCATCACTCCACATTTCTTCCAACTGATAAAATTTTCTTGGCTCAGGCAGCATAATATGCACCACTACATTTACATAATCTATCAATATCCATTGTTGGCCCTGCCTTCCTTCGTGCTTATATGAAATTTCATCACATTTTATTTTTACATCCTCTTCAATAAAATCTGCAATTGCCCTTAGCTGATTGTGATTACTTGCTTCGCAGATAATAAAAAAATCTGATACCGCCTCTGGTATTTTTCTAAGATCAAGGCTTACAATTTTTTCTCCCTTTTTTTCCAGGATAGCATTGATAATAGTTTTGAAAATTTTACTGTTTCTGGTTAATTTAACTATCGGATTTTTTTTACGGGTAGTTAATGCATTCAAATTATTCAACTGTGTTATTTTTATTCAATTTTATTTTAATAGAAGCCAAGTTTATAAAATTGCTTTATACTTGTATCTTCAATTTATCTGTTCAAAAGTAATACTTCTTTGGCATTTTTATGAATAAGCTCAATACCAGTTTTATTAAAATATTAGATAAAGTGGATAGTACCAACAACTATGCCATGGCAATGGTTCATGAAGGAATGGCTACTCATGGTATGGCCTGGCTGGCGAGGGGGCAAACAGCAGGCAAGGGCCAAAGAGGAAAGGAATGGGTGAGTGAGTACGGAAAAAATATTAGTTTAACTATAATTACAGAGCCTTTTAAACTAACTGCCAGGCAACAATTTATTTTAAGTGCTGCTGTAGCTGTAGGATGTTATGATTTTTTAGCAAATATGCTGGTGACGAAGTAGCTATAAAATGGCCCAATGATCTGTATTGGCGTGACAGAAAGGCAGGCGGTGTGCTTATAGAAAATATTTTTAAAGGTAAAAAATGGAATTGGGCGGTAATTGGAATTGGTATAAATATTAATCAAGTACTGTTTCCTGATAATATTAACGCGGTGTCATTACAACAAATCACAGGTAATAATTATGATGTGATTGAATTTGGGAAAGAATTGTATGGATGTGTAATGCAAAAATTGGAAGATATACGGGAAGAAAATTTTAAAGAAATTTTAAAGAAATACAACCTGTATTTGTTTAAAAAAAATTGTACTGTTTTACTGAAAAAAGATAATGCCAGGTTTAGTACCACAATTAAAGAAGTAAATGAACACGGACAACTGGTTACTTTTGATATGATGGAAAGGGTTTTTAATTGGGGAGAGGTAGAGTGGGTGTTGAAAGAAGGCTAAAGAGTTTTCTCCCACGCTTCCAAAATCTCCTCTGCATGTTGCTTACTCTTTGGTTTTGAAAATATTTTTTTAATAATACCTTTTTCATCAATTAAAAAAGTAGTGCGGATTAGCCCCATGTATTTTCTGCCAAATAATTGCTTTTCTCCCCATACGCCATATTTATCAATAATTGCATGTTCAGGATCGGAAACTAAAGTAAAAGGTAAATCAAACTTTTGTTCAAATTTTTTATGTTTTTTTTCTTCATCCGGGCTTACGCCCAATACAACAAAGCCATTTTTTTTCAGCAGGCTAAAATTATCTCTTAAGTTACAGGCCTGTACCGTACAGGTAGGCGTACCATCCTCCGGGTAAAAATACAGAATAACTTTTTTCCCTGCATAATCTGCTAATGAAATTACATTTCCATTTTGATCTTTTCCTTTAAATGTGGGGGCTTTAGCGCCTTCCTTTAAATGGGGTGCCATATATTATCGGGTAAAGTAGAATATTTTTTCTGTTTTATTGCCTACCATGTCTTCTACACTAATATTTAATACATGATTTCCTGCAGCTAGCTTTTCATCAAAACTATAAATAAATTTCCTCCCTTTATCATTGGTAAATCTTACCCAATTACCATCAATTGTAGCTGTAAAATTCTTTAATTCTTCTGTGTTATCATTAATAGTAAAAACGATTTGGTTAAGTTTGGCTGCATTCATTCCGCTTTTAAAGCCCACAGGAGTAATAACAGGGGGTATCGTATCTACCATTAATTGAAAGTTTCCGAAGCTTCTGAAAGAAGCCTTATACCAACCGTTTTCATACAGAGCTTTGCTAAAATCTGCGCCGGAGCGGCTTATTACCATTTTATCTGAAAAATTGGTATTGCTATTTTTAATTTTTAAAGTAAAATATTTGTGTAAAGGCACGTTAGTATTGTGCAATTGAAAAACAACCGATCCATTTTTACTCATGGTTTCGCTATACCTGAACCGCATGGAGTCGTACAAAGCATTTCCAGGAAGGATAAAACTTATTTTGTCATTTTCAAAAATATTTACGAAGCCGGGATGAAACATTTTTTGTTTAAAGTAAGCAGAGGAATCCTGCTCAAGTTTTTTATCTGTCTCAGGCCCTCTTTTTATTTTAAACTGGAGCAAAGAAAGATTGCCGTAGGCATCGTAAACTTCTATTTTAACGGTATGAATGCTATCATCGTCAATATTAATTACACCATCGCCGTTTATTTCTTTATAAACTGTACTGTTATCCCCGGGTAATTTGGATAAATGTTGCACATACGCACCACCGTTACTACGCAACTTATAATCAATATGTGCATTCAGGTACCTGGTTTCGTTATAACTGATACTATCTAATTCGAATCCTGCTTGAGGGGCCTCATTATCATAAATAATAGATTTATAAATACCATTTTTATTAGTGGAACCTGTATACCTGTCAAAAGCTGTGACAGCAAAACTTACTTTATCTGTATTGGCAATAATTAAAGCAGGCGTAGTGATATATACGCCATTAGCTTTTTTCAGCGTAAAAAATTTTGGAATTTGTTCATAAGTGCTGATGCACCTGTCGTACATAGCCAGCTTTAAAATATCGGGGGAAATTTTATCTGTTATGGGAAAGCCAAACAATAAAGGGTTTAAAACTTTATCCGTTTTTGTATCTCTTATTTCAAAATGTACATGTGGGCCTTGTGAGCCGCCAGTATTGCCGCTGTAGGCAATAAATGCCCCTTTTTTTACAGGGAATAAATCAGCCGGAATATCAAGAAATACCCCCCAGCTTTGCTGTGCATATTGTTGTTCTGAAACATATTTTTCCAAGGCCGTATTAAAATCATTAAGATGGGCATACAAAGTTGTCAGGCCATTGGGGTGATTGATATAAATAGCCCTGCCAAAGCCGTATGGTTCTATTTTTACTTTAGCAATATAGCCATCTGCAGCGGCAAGCACCTGCTGATTTTCTTTTTGATTGGTCCTGCAATCCAGCCCCATATGAAAATGATTGGGCCGTAGCTCACCAAAATTAGCTGCAAGACCTATCGGTGCTGCGACCGGCCAGGAAAAATATCCCTGCGGGTAATTTTTTTTTGGAAAAATTTGTGCAGAGGCAGAGACGTAAAAACAAAACGTATAGAATAAAAGAACGAATATTTTTTTTTGCATTTGATTGTTTTTACATTGCTTATAACCAGATGCAAATTTATGAGATTAAATAATAACAGTATAAGGTTTACCAATTACTATATTTTATACCAATAATATAAAAAAGGCAGCAGACTAATGATCTGCTGCCTTTGTAAGTATTCCGGGTTGTAAACTTACCAAAGTAAACTTAATAATCTCTATGCATTTGTAAGATGTTTTTATTATAATTTAATTCCCTGGTTTCTTCTTCGATGTAATGTTTGCGAACAAGTGGTTGTTTCCTGGAAATATATTTTTGTAACCTCAATTTTGAATAATCATATAATATTACAATGCATAATACAAAGCTTATGGCATAAAAAGTATAACTCTGTATTTTATAATAAAGTATTCCGGCTATTATTCCCCCTGCCATATATGATATCAATATAATCATTAGCAATCTGGCTTTATTAACCAGTTCTTTATTTTCCCGGTATTCTTTTTTTGTAAACATAGACAGCAGTATACTCAAGTCAGTGACAAGTCCTGTTAAATGAGTGGTTTTTACCATTGAATTTGATATGCTTGCCGTGAGACCGTTTTGCAGGCCCATAGCAAACAGCATCAACGCTACCAGTATTTCGGTTTCTTCGAGTGTTTCTTTATAAAAGTGTTGTAAGTAAATACCTACAAAAATTAAACATACAATTTCCAATATAACAGGGATAGCATGAGCAAGATACCGGCTTATACGGCTGCTGCTGTGTATAATAAGATAATTGGAAGCAAAATTACCGAAACAGAAAATAGCAACCCATATAAATACAACGGACGCCTGGTACCAGTTTCCTTTTGTTATTTCCTGCGCAAGAATAGTGAAATGGCCTGTTACATTTGAAGTAAAAGCAAAAAAAACAATTACTGAAATTACGTTTACCATACCAGCCGAAAGGGCGGTTAATGAGCCGAGCTTTACATTGTCTGAGAATGTTCTAAAATTACTGTATTTTTTAAGCATTTGTTTCTTCTGTTATTCTTTTAAAAGTTAATTTTACGATACCACGAACCTGCAAATCAATATTGAAATGAATTACTAACTTATCTTTTGTTATTTCCTGTATCTGGTAACCTTCCAATCGTTTATCCTTGTAGTGTAATTCAAGGATATGCCCTCTGCCCTTTATATTCCAGTTTAAAGTTTCTTTCAGATAATTTTTATTAAAAAAGATTAGTTTATGTGCATTGTCAAACTGCCATACTTCGCCTTTATGCAGGTTAAGATTTTGGTATATATCATTTGTATTTTCCTTGTCAATCCTTTCATACTCACATGCAACTTCCTCCCACTTTCCGATAAGCAATTTCTCGGGGCTGTCAGATTTTTGTATAACAATTCCACAGCCTATGAATAGGGCGGCCAGGACAATATGTATATATGTCAGTTTCATGCTTCATGAAGATTTACAGTTTGTAATTTTGTAAAGAACAGGTCTGATATTTGTTCTGTTTCAGCATTGATATTTACCGGATTTTGTAAGCAATCCAATGCTGTAGATTTTATCGGGCATTTTTTTAATAAATGTATGATATCAAAGCTTAGCGGATGTTTAACAGCCATTTTATAATTCAATGGAAAATAAATTTCATCTATTTGATTCCCCGTTAAATAATTATGAAAATAAGACCTGTTGTTTCCCATTATAATATCTACGTACATAGAACTGATACGGGACTGGTACTTGCTTTTTATAAGCTTGCATGCATTAATAAATTCTTCTGTTTGAAGACTGTTTATAAGTTTTGATTTCGAGAAAAAAAGCAATTCTGTAATTGATGAAGGGGGTTGTATTCCATGTACAAGTACTATCTGAATTTTTTCTTCGGTTGCTTGTTCTATAGTTTCACGTACAAGGATTAATGATTTTACCGTAAAATCTGTTGGTATAAGAATTTTTTTCATTGCTTAATTTTTTTATTTATTTTAATAGTACAAATATTTTAATTGTACAAAACTACCATCAAGTGCATTAGAGATGGTTTATAATGAAATTAGAAAGCAATTAAATTATTAAGCTGATATTAGATTAGCATTAGAGTTTGTAGACATTTATAGGCAGGGTTATTTCAACTGTAGTGCCTTTGCTGATGGTGGAGTTTACAACCAACCCGCCCTTGTGCATCAAAATAATATTTCTGCTGAGCGGAAGGCCAATGCCATATCCTTCATAGTTGAAAGTGTTGGAAGCCCTGAAATACGGGTCATAAATATATTGTAGTTCATTTTCAGGAATGCCTATGCCTGAATCACGAATAATTATTATAGCATCTTTGTCTGATGCGCCTAAGGCTATAAATACCGGCTTGTTATCTGAATATTTGCAGGCATTTATTATAATATTGCATAAAGCCAGGTGAAGGAGCTGTTCGTTTCCTTTAATTTTTAATTTCTCAGGATTTTCGGGTATAAGACTAAAGTCGATGGAGATCTTAAAGTTCGTATTTATTCTTTGTACGGTTTCTTTTACATCTAATATAAGCTGGTCAATTCTTACCTTCTCAAATTTTTGAGATTTTCCGTCAAAACCGGTTTGCGCTAAAAACAATAATGCTTTTGTTTTTTTATCTAGTTTTTCGGCTTCTTCCAAAATTTTTGTCAAAGCTGCATTGTATTCATCGGGGGTACGTATTTTCGAAAGTGCAAGATCTGCCTCGCCAATAATGGAAGTTAATGGCGTATTTAATTCATGTGAAGCATTACTGATAAAATTTTTTTGTGTTTCAAAAGAAGTTTCAAGCCGGTTTAACATATCGTTAAATGTGAGGGTAAGTTTACTGAACGGGTCATTTCTTTTAGGTGTTTTTAGCCTGAGGTGTAAGTTTTCCGAGCTTATTTTTTTTACCTCGTTTATAATATTCTTAATAGGGTGGATTAGCGTTCTTGAAATAAAAAGCGAAATAAATACTATCAGCAGCAGGGCATAAGCCAGTGAGGTAAATAATAGGTTTCGTAAGTAAACAATATGGTGGGTGTAAAAGTAATTTTCAGCGGAAACAATAACTACATAATCCTTTCCATTATTGGTTTTATAGCGGATGCCGGAATAAAAAATATTTTTATCATTAAAATTGCCTGCACCATTGTTTATAATTGTACTAATAAAATGGAGGGGCAATCCCTTGGTGCCGTTTTTAACTTTATTTTCATCATTAACCTCAAGTAAATATTCTTCCTGGTTAGGTAGTTTTTCCAGGTATTCCTGGTTCATTTCCCGTATGGTAGTTATATCTTTAAGTTTTTCGAGTTGTATTTTGGCAACAATAGCTGCACGTATTTCCAGCCTTTTATAAAAATCGGTAAAAGCGTAATTAGAAATCGAATAGTATACAAACCCGCTGAATGAAAGGGTATATATGACAAATACGCTTATTAATAAGTAAATTATTTTATTATGTATTTTCATTTACCTTCTTTTAAAACATACCCCATGCCTATTACGGTATGTATTATCTTTTGATGCTTATGTTTATCCAATTTTTTTCTCAGGTAATTTACATATACATCTACCACATTTGTCCCAATGTCAAAATTGATGCCCCATACTTCATCAAGTAAATCTGTACGTGAAATCACTTTATTAGGATTTTTCATAAACATAAACAGCAGCCGGTATTCGGTAGATGTCAGGAAAACTTCTTTGCCGTGGTAAGTAACATTTTTTGTATAGTCATTCAGTTCCAGGTCGGCAAACCTGTAAATGTCCGTGGATTTTGCTTTGCCGTTTTCATTCAGTTCTGCCCTTCGCAAAAGTGTGCGCAGGCGGGCTTTAAGTTCTATAAGCTTAAAGGGCTTGGAAAGGTAATCGTCTGCACCGATATCCAGCCCTAATACTACATTTTCGGCACTTCCCAGTGCTGTCAGCATAAGAATGGGTAATTCTTTAAAACCGTCTGCCCTGATTTTCTTACACACTTCCAATCCGTTCATTTTTGGAAGAAGGATATCTAAAATAATTAAATGCACCTGCGCCTGGTAAAGCAGTTCTATCCCCCTTATGCCGTCTATTGCATGCAATACCATATAGCCCTCTTCCTCGAGGCCTTTTTTTATAAGGTTGGCAACACTCTGTTCATCTTCTATCAAAAGAATTGTATTCATTTCGCATGCAAGGTAATCTTGCAAAGATATACCAATCTTGCAGGTGCTTTTATTTTGCAGATTAGAAAAGCATTAGATTTTTAACGTTTCTGGCTATGGGTTATCCGGATATTTATTTTTTATCCTTCTAATACAGCAAATAAAGATATTTATAATTAGCTGTAAGTAATTTCGGATGTTTATAGGAGCGGCTTTAATTTTTGAGCTATAATTTTTTCTAATTCCACTAGGGCAAGACAGGCAGGGCTATGTGCACATTGGGAAATAAAATTCCGTCTGCCAACTTGCACAAAACGGTTTGCGGCTTTGCGAAGAAGCGGATTTCGGAGCACAAAACTGTCAACATGCCACAAAATTTGATGCGAGGCAGAATGTTCAATTAACCACTGAACCCGCTTTTTTGCAAAACCGCTGTTAGCGGTTCGTTGTTTTTTCGGTCGTCTCGTGTCTGTCCATAATTCAGTGACTTGGTGGGTTGGCTTGCAAGTTCTTTTTATTTTTTGGTGCAGGTGCATTGTGTGTTGCAAAAAAATAAAATGTACTTGCAAATACGGTGGCACTGATGTATGTGACAACAATTTTATTTCTGATTTCTAATTCGTTTAATCCACTTTTCTATTTCCACCGCCCAAAATACAATTGCTGATACAGCAAGTGTTATTACCAATTCATAAAATGTAAGCGGTTCTGTTCTGAAAATATCATTGAAAAAGGGAGTGTAAATAATCATCATCTGAAGAGCGACTGTTAGTAATAATGCGCCAAGCAAGGGTTTATTAGAAAACACTCCAATTTTAAAAATGGATTCGCTCTCTGAACGAATTGCCATTACATGCCCCATCTGACTAAAGCAAAGTACCGTAAAAGCCATTGTTTGCCAGTGTGAGTTTCCGCTGTGTATTGCCCAAGCCTGCATTGCAAGTGTTACTACACCCATTAAAAAACCTACCCATAATATATGTATTGCCATACCTCCTGCAAAAATATTTAGTTTAGGGTTTCTTGGTGGGCGTTTCATAATGTTTTCTTCTGCAGGTTCAGACGCAAGTGCTAGACCTGGTAAACCATCAGTTACAAGATTTATCCAAAGTATATGCACCGCTAATAGTGGAACTGGTAAAGAGAAAAATGGGGCTAGAAAAATCGCCCATATTTCTCCGCTGTTACTTGTCATTGTGTATTTGATAAATTTAAGTATGTTGTCAAATATTCTTCGGCCATGTTTTACTGCAACTACGATGGTGGCAAAATTATCGTCTAATAAAATCATGTGAGATGCTTCTTTTGAAACTTCGGTTCCGTTAATTCCCATCGCAATACCGATGTCGGCATTTTTGAGAGCAGGTGCATCGTTTACACCATCTCCTGTCATGGCAACAAAGTGATGTTTGGCCTGCAAGGCAGTTATTATTTTTAGTTTTTGTTCGGGATTTACCCGAGCATATACACGCACTCTTTCTACAATATTTTCAAACTCTTCCAACGTTAATTTTGAAAGTTCCGAACCGCTTAATACGATGTCTTCCTCCGAAGAAATAATTCCAAGTTGTTTTGCAATGGCTTTAGCAGTGAGTTTATGGTCGCCTGTAATCATGACAGGAATTATTCCGGCTTGTTTACATTCTGCCACTGCTTGTTTTGCTTCTTCACGAGGTGGGTCAATCATTCCGGCAAAACCAATAAGTGTTAATGAAGTTTCTATTTCATCTGCATCTATGTTTTCTGGCAAAGAATGGAGTGTCTTTATTGCATATCCTAAAACCCGATAACCTTTTTCAGCCATCTCATTCACTTTACTTTCAAATTCGGGAACAAATAATTTTTGTTCGTGATTCAGTTTTTCGAATAAAACATCTACTGCACCTTTGGTAATTGCTATAATTCCGTGTTCTGTTTTGTGTAAAGTAGTCATGCACTTTCGTGAAGAGTCAAAAGGCAACTCTGCGATTCTCGGAAAATGCATTTCCAAATTTTCTCTCTCTAAATTATTATTGAAGGCATATTGAACCAATGCCACTTCTGTGGAATCGCCTAACCATTTTCCGTCCTTATCTTTTGAAACATCATTGTTCAATGCCATTGCATTTAATAAAGCAGTGCTATTAGAAAATAGCGGATTTGTTTTATCATCTTCTGTTTCAAAAACTTCCAGCACGGTCATTTTATTCAATGTAAGCGTTCCTGTTTTATCAGAGCAGATGTAAGTAACTGATCCAAGTGTTTCCACAGCAGGAAGTTTACGGATAAGTGCATTGCTTTTTACTAATCGCTTGGCACCAAATGCAAGTGCAATAGTTACTAGTGCAGGTAATGCTTCTGGTATGGCAGCCACTGCAAGTGAAATGGAAGTAAGCAACATGGTTAAAATATTTTCGCCACGGAGCCAGCCAAAAACAAATATTATTGTACAGATGATCAATATAACAACCGATAATCTTTTCCCAAAAGCAGCCAATCTTTTTTGTAAGGGTGTTGATGTTTCATCGGTCTGAATCATCTTGGCAATACGACCCAGTTCTGTGTTCATGCCTGTTGCAGCCACATAAGCAAGTGCCCTACCATTAGTGATAAATGTCCCTTTGAATCCCATGTTTATTCTATCGCCAAGCTGGTAATCTCCTTCGGGCAATTCATTGGGATCTTTTTCTACATTATGCGATTCGCCTGTGAGTGCTGATTCATCTACTTTAATTTGATGTGTTTCAAAGAACCGTAAATCAGCAGGTATAATATTTCCTGCTTCAAGCATCACCACATCTCCTGGCACTAAATCAGAAGCAGGGATATCAATAGTTTTTCCTTCTCGCAATATACGTGCGTTAGCAGCTGCCATTAGTTTCAATGCCTCCATGGCTTTTTCGGCACGATACTCTTGTATAAAACCCACAACTGCATTCAGAATAATAATGGCAAGAATAATTACAGTGTCAGTCACATCTCCCAAAACACCAGAAATAATTGCTGCTGCTATAAGAATGAGGATCATGAAATCCGTTAATTGATGCAACAGCATCTGAAAAACAGATTTCTTCTTTTTGTCTTTAATCTGATTTTTTCCGTACTCTTCCAGCCGTTGTGAAGCGGATATATTATCAATACCCGATGGAGAGGTGTTTAACAACTGAGATATTTCGGAAAGAGGGAGTAAGTGCCAGTTCATTTTCTGTTGTTTTATTTTTTTATAAATAAATAGGTCATCAGAGCCATGTATAGAAGGGCAATTATAAAAGTATCAAGGCTTAAAAGCCATAATTGCTTTTTCTTCGGTTTAAAAGAAGTCCTAAACCTACAATAGCCGTCATGATAATGGTCACAAATACCGATAGTAAATGTGAGGGCGAAATGGCATTATACAAGGAACCTTCCCGATAAAAAACATCATCAATACCCAGTATAAACATATTAAACACATTGCTGCCCAATAAATTCCCGACAGCCATATCTAATGAACCCATTCGTAATGCAGCTAATGAAACTACTAACTCTGGCAATGATGTGGCGGCCGCAATAAATACGGTGCCAAAAAATGAATTGCCTAAGCCTGTATAGGTTGCAATATGCTCACCAAAATAGGGTAGAAATACAGCTGCACCAATTACAATTAAGGCATGTAGTGCGTAGCCGCCAATAACTTTTTTAAGGTCGGCTGCATGGGTAGGGCTTTTGGAATTTCCAATGGGGAGATTCAATTAAAGCGGCATGTTCATATTTAAAAATACCCCAGATAGAGCCTAAATAAATTCCAAACAGAACAAAAGAAAAACTGCTTATCCATAAAATAGTCGGTGTTTCATCCGACAAGTAAATTGCCATACCTGCCACCGTTAATAAAATAATTCCGAAAATGGCTGCTACAATATGACTTGGTTTAACCATAGAAAAAAGAGGTTGTTTCAATTTGGCGTCCAGTACCGAGAGTATCAACAGATTAAATATGCAACTACCAAAGATATCTCCGGCCGCTAAGTCTGGTGCTTTAACAATGGCTACTGCACTAATACCTGTTATTAGCTCAGGCAATGAGGTAACTGATGCCATCAGAATAAGGCCTACCCATGCTTTGCCCATACCTGTGAGGTCGGCAATTTTATCTCCGTAAAAGGAAAGTTTCGTACCGCTGAAAATAATTACCCCAGCACAAACAGCAAATCCTAAAATATTTATGTATAAATTATCCATAACAATATATTATTTTTTTTCTTCGGCTTCTTTCACCATGATGAATTCCAAAATATTTTCAAGGTCTAACACGCCAATAAATTGTTGGTTATCGTAAACAAAAGCCAATGAATTTTTGCCTGCTATCATGATAGGGTAAACTTCTTCTAAAGATTGATTGACATTTAACCGGATAGGATTTTTATCGGCAACAGAATAAAGAAGGGTTTGCTTACCGTTATCAGAGAGTGCTTTTATTATTTCATCTCTGCCGAGTGTGGCGACAGGTTTCTGGTTAGCCATTACCACAAAGTTTTTGCATTGCCCGTTCAGCAATTTGTTTACGGCAGTTTCAATGGTGTCGCTCTCTTCGATGGTTTCATAATTTTTCATCAGAATATCTTTCACCAAAATGCCTTTCATCATAAATTCTGCTTTGGTCATTTGGGCTTCGCCTTGTGCTCCCAGAATGATAAACAGACCAATAAAAATCAAAAACGGGTTACCAAAGAAACCAAGAAAGATAAATCCTAATGCGAGCACTTGCCCAATTCTTGCCGCAACAGTTGTGGCAATGTGTCGCTGCATTTTCATAGCCAATAAGGCCCTTAGCACTCGACCACCATCCATTGGGAAGGCTGGTATTAAATTAAAAACTGCCAACCATATATTCACGATAAAAAAATTGAGAAAGAAATTGTCGCTGTTTACTCCGCCTGCTAATTGAATAGATAATTCATTGGCAGAGGGCATGGTAATAAACAATGCGGTAATTCCGGCTAAGGCAATATTTACGGCTGGTCCGGCAAGAGCAACTACCAATTCTTCAACAGGTTTTTCAGGAATTTTTTCCAAACGAGCCAATCCGCCAATCGGCAAAATGGTAATGTCTTTGGTGTTGATGCCATATCGTTTTGCAGCCAAAGCATGACCGAGTTCGTGCAGAAATACGGTGCCAAAAATGCTGCACACAAAAAGCACCATCCAGCCAATTCTTTCTGCATCGTGCCCTGCACGGTAGTTACTGAATATGATGTATGCAATAAGTATGGAGAATGTCCAATGGATAAATACGCCAATACCTGCAATGTTTCCGAGTTTAAATGAACCTTTCATATTCTTTATTTTGTATTTGTATTTTTTTCTTTTTCTAATTTTTTTTTCCATAAAGGAATAAGCCAAGCTCGGCTAAAAATTTTCATGCCTCCATTATTATCATTATTATAGAAATATAAAAGAAACGGCAATCGTTAGTGCCAAATAAAAACCTATCACAACTAAGTTATACTGCAATACTTTTTCTATTCTTATGGGATAATTGATAATGGATTTTACCATAACAATGTTTTGCAATGAAATGGCGTTGCCAATAGCACTACCGGTATTCAACAAAGCTAAGAGTAAGGGCAAATTAGTGTTAGAGGATCTTACTCCATTGCTCAATAGTAAATTGCTCATAGAAGCACTGCCTGTGATAAAACTGCCCGATACACCCATTACAGGAGTAATAAAAACTTGAACCGTTTTCGACAAATCGGAATAATACCGATGAGCTATGCCTGAAACATCTTGCTGAATTAATTGTGTGAAGCAAACTAAGAAAACAATAGTAAGTATTGGTTTGGCAATTTTAAAAACGGTTGTTTTGCTTTGATGGAAAAGGGCTAATACTAATTGCCTTTTTTTAATTAGAAACAAATAAAGAATTCCGGTAAGTATAAAAACGACACCCGGTTGGTAGAAGGATATTGGTTTTAAAGGTTCTTTTATTTTCCAGGCGTAATCGCCCAAATAATATTTGGCAATGACGAGCAAAAATACAAAGAGGAGATACGGGTAAAATGTATTCCACCAAAAAGTTAAAGAAGGATTTTCTTTTTTAGGAATAAAGAAAAACACAAAGGAGATTAATCCGAAAACTCCTGCCACTACAGAAGGATATTCAATGCTAAAATAACCGGTTGATAAATAAGGAATTAGATAACAAAAACCTGCACCCAAAAGTATTTTCCATTCTTTACGCCAATCTATTTTTAACTGTTCGGTTTTACCGTATAAAAAAGCCATTATAAAAGGCAAAGTCAATGCTGGTAAGCTATTTAGCAATAGAGTTAGCAGAACGGTTTCATCCGATGTATTGATTCCTAACCCAATTTTTAAGGGTGTTCCTAATGCACCAAATGTTACCGCAATGGTATTGGCAGCCAAAGGAAGAACTATACTTGTTAATGGCTTAAAGCCTACCACTAACATCAAGGGAGCAATGAGCATAGTGGGAATACCAAATCCTGCAATACCTTCCATAAAACTCCCCATAAACAGACACAAAATAATGACTATCGAAAGTTTGGATGAAAAAGCAGATGTTATATTATTAAAATCGTTGAAATGATTGTTTGATGATAATATATTGTAAAACAAAAAAGCACCAAACAGCAATAACGTTAACTCAAACGATATTAGAAATCCAGAACTTAACGGAACAGTGATGGTGTCAAAACTAGCATGCATACTGATTTTGAAAATCAAATAAATAATCACCGCAGCCATAGCTCCCAACCACAGTTTTTTGAAAACAAAAACTCCAGTGAGTAAAGCTAAAAATGATAAGAGTAGCATTAGAACATTCATTTTATAGAGGTTTTGATGTCAAATTTTGTTACTTTATCTCTACTTTTCAACAGTACTATTTTGGGGGGTATTTACAGGTTTCATAATATAAATTGCGTGGTAGAAAACAACCTCTACATTTTTAGATTGCTTTGCAAGGGTCTGAGCAAATCTGATTGCTCCTTTTGAATTGGCCAAAAAATCGGTGGTTACTAATAGTTTCATTTTATTTTATTTTATTTAATTGATGTCGTTAATTGATTTTTCCTCTTTAGACCATTGGTCAATATTATTCATTGTGGTAGCTGCAATACCTTGTAAAGCCTCATTGGTCAGAAAGGCTTGGTGTCCGGTTATTAAAACATTCGGATAGGAGCGAAGTTTTTCAAACAGTTCATCTTCTATTTTTTTATCGCTGTGGTTGTAAAAGAAAATAGGCTTTTCGTTTTCATACACATCTAATCCTGCAAATGAAATAGTTCCGTTGTCCAATGCTTCTATTAAATCTACTGTGTCTACAATGCCGCCACGGGCCGTGTTAATAAATACAACTCCTTTTTTCATCTTGGAAAATATTGACTTGTTGAACATGTATTTGGTATCGGCATTTAATGGACAGTTGATGGATATAACATCTGATTGCTTGCAAACATTTTCAAAAGTAGTATATTCAATTTGGGTTTCTTTGGAGAGTGCTTCGTTTACTTCCACATCGTAAGCCAAAAGTTTACACCCAAAGCCATTCATAATTTTGGCGAATACTGACCCGATTTTTCCAGTGCCAACTATACCAACGGTTTTGGCATGCAAATCAAAACCAACTAATCTATCTAAGCGAAAATCGTTTTGCCGAATCAGTTGTTGCCCCAATACTATTTTCCGGTTTAATGCCATCAACAAAGCCACAGAATGTTCGGCAATGGCGTATGGTGAATAAGCAGGTACATTGGCGACTTTTATTCCAAGCGATTTTGCTTTTGCTAAATCAACATGGTCATAACCCACCGAACGAAGGGCAATAAACTTTACGCCACACTCTTTTAGTTTTGCCAACACTTCTGCCGAAGCATTATCAGAAGTAAAGAGTGCCACAGCCTCAAAACCTTTTGCAAGGTGTGCGGTGCTTTCATTTAAAGGCTGCTCAGTAAAGTCCAGTTCGTGTTTTCCGTCTGCGACTTCAACTAAAAATGGTTTATCAAAACCGTGAATACTATAAACTAATGTTTTCATTTTACTTACAATTTTATTTTCTGGATTTGCTATTGAATTGCTTCAATACTTGTTTCGTTGAATCTTCCTAAGTGCTGCATTGCCTTTTGACAAATAATCCATTGCCATTACAAATTTCGTTAGCTCCTGTTTTGCATTAAATCCGATGGATTGAATTCTCTTATTCATAATGATAGCGTTTTACTTATTTTTCTGCTTTCAATATATTTTATTCCCTTTTATCAGTTGAACACAGCAATCACTAAACAAGAAACATGAAAAATTAGTTGGCAATAGTTAATACCACATTTTTGGTTTTCGCTATTGTTTTAAAATTGACTGATAATTGACTTCTTGATATGGTTTCATCTGATTTAATGCTACTTAATTTTTCTGCGTACTTCTCCAGTATTAACTGAGCTTTGAAAAAACACAAAGTTGACTCAGCTCCCTGGTTAATGTTTACTTGCATATCTTCAAGACCATCGTAAGATGCTCCATTTACTGTATTATACATGATTTGTTTCAGGTGATTATTTCCCAGAAACCAACTGAAAGCCACTTCAAGTTGATTTTTGTATTTCTGATTCCCTGTTACCTCATAAAACAAATCCAGAGCAACAATAGTAGTAGCAACTTCAATTGGCTGTTCTCCATGAAACTCTCTTTCATTATTCCTTTTAAACCACTTTCTGTTTGAAATTATTTTGAGTTCTCCTTTCATAAAATAATGTGACAAAAGAAAGTCAAAAGTTATTTCTGCAATTTGCTTATATCTCTCATTGTCGGTAATCAAATAGCTATACATCATAGCTTCGGGCAATATACTATTGGCATAGGTCATATAATCTTCATACCAAAACCAGTTATCTTCGGCATTTATGTTGTAATGATGCAATAGTATATTGGTCAATCGCTCAACATGTTTGTTTATTATATGCCCAGGATATGTTGAGTGATAATGATAAAGCCCCTTTATGGCATAAGATATGGCTCTTGGAGAAGTAATATCGGTTATTCGTTCTATCGCATTATTCCAGCAGTTCTCGGCCCCCTGAATCAAATCTAAAGGAAGTATCTGTTTATGAGCAATTAGATACCCCAAACTCCATAAAGCTCTTCCGTTTGCACCTTCAAGATTGACTTCTGAATTTTGCTCTGTCAATTGATGGTCGAAGTTCATCTAATTATCAAACCATCCGTTATCCCTTTGAATCCCTTCTATAAAACTTAAATAAGTACTTGCTAATTTCAAGGCATCTTCATCTTGGTAAAGTTTATAGTACATCACCATATTAATTAAGGCTCGAGCATTGTCATCCAATGTATAACCGGACGAAGGATCCGGCTGGCTGAATTTTGAGAATTGAAGCATGCCAAAGTCGGTAGTAAGTTTCATTATATGGTCTAATTTGATGGGAGGTAAATTGAACCTCAAATCTTCTGCTCTGTTGGTCAATTCACCAAATATCAATCCATATTGAATGGCAATGTTTTCCCAGGTTGAGGCGTGGGTTAGGGAATAAGCGTTTCTTCCCATAGCTGTTCGCAGTTCTTTGTTTTCGATAAGTTTAAGAATGGCTTTTTTAAACTCTGTAGTATTGCCAAATTCCTTCAACAATATTCCGGTGCTTGTATCAAGCACTTCTTCGGCATGAGGAATTGGTGTAGAAACCACCGCACAGCCGCAACTCATGGCATAAGCAAGGGTACCGCTCACCGCTTGATTTGGGTCTTTAGAAGTAAATAAATAGATATCGGATAGTGATAAATATTCAAGTAGTTGTTTCTGATCAAGGTATTCATCGATAAAAACAACATGGTTTTCTAAATGAAGTTCCTGAACAATATTCATGAGCACATTACGGTATTTTTCTCCTTCTCTTTTGATTATTTCGGGGTGTGTTCGTCCTATTACCAAATAAATAACTTCAGGATGTTGAACAACTATTTCAGGTAAAGCATATAATGCAGATTCAATGTTTTTGTTTTCACTGATTAATCCGAAGGTGGACATTACTATTTTACCAGTGTAATGATATTTGTATTTCAGTTTTTCCTTTTGTTCCCATAGCACAATATGTGTTCCATGAGCTATTACCGTTATTTTCGCTTTTTGACTATCATAATGATTTATTAAAATCTCACGGGATTTATTTGTGAGAACTACTATTCTTTCGCTTAGAGCAATTATTGACTGAACCACTTTTTTCCTCTTTTCATCAGGTTCCGGTAATACCGTATGAAAAACTGTTACAATCGGTTTATTTAATGCTAACAAGAATGCAAGTAGATAATCGCCATATTCTCCGCCAAAAAGTCCAAATTCATGCTGAATACAAATAAGCCCAATGTCATTTCGCTTATTTATTTTTTCCGCAGTAAGGCGACAATCCTCCAAAGATTTAGCGGATAAAATATGCGTTACTTCATCGCTGTATTTTAATTGATGTTTGTCATTTTGAAGAGCACATACTTCAATTGGTAGTGTGTTCCCAAATACTACTTCTACTGCCTTTACAATATCATTTGAAAATGTTGCTATTCCACACTCACGAGGTGGATAGGTGCTGACGATAAGCATTTTCATTCCTCTTTCTAAAAATTCCATGTTGGTTATTTTTTAAGTTTGTTTTCTCAATTCAAGAAGTAATTCTTTGATGTTCAGTTTTGCAACTGCGACATGCTTATCTGCTGCACCATAATAGATATAAAGGTCGTTTCCAAAAAGTGCATGACCAGTTGGGAAAACCACATTATTTACCACGCCATCTCTTTCCCAGTCCTTTGTTGGTGAAAATAATGGATAAGGCAATCTTGAAATTTCATTTTCTGGTTTGTCTATTTGTAATAATGCAGCTTTGACATGATAGGTTCTGCCTGTTTCTGTTTCTTGTACACCATGATAAATTAATAACCAACCAAACTCGGTTTCAATTGGTGGACCACCAGCTCCAATATAGTTTATTTCAAAAAAGCCCCTTTGGATCTAGCACAATATGCATGGTTAGACTTTTGAGATAATTTTCCCAAAATGATTCGGTCAAATCTTCCCAATGATCAAAATAAGCGATTTGAATACCTGGCCAAAGCCTATGTAACATGGCAAATTTTCCGTTTATTTTTTTTGGAAACAAGACAATATCTTTATCTCTGACCAATCTAAATTTATCTTCTACCAATCCTATTTGGGCAAAAAGTCTGTAATAATGATGGTATTTTGGATTTAGATTGCGTTTATCACAGCATTGCAATAGTTTTTCATATTCTTGGTAATTTACTTTAGGCGTAATGATGCCGTGTTTTTCCCAATTCATCAAATCTTTTGAAGTAGCCAATGCTCCCATTGCATTAATACCATCATAAGCCGTATAAGTCATATAATAAGTATCTTCAATTTTTACAACTCTTGGATCTTCAACACCGTGTTTTTCATAATCAAAGTCACGTGTAATTAATGGTTTTTCGTGCCTTTCTATAATTTTCAATGGCACTTCGGTTTTGGCATAACCAATAGTAGAAAGGTTGCCATTTTGCACAGCTCTGTAAAAAATATGTATTGTGTTTTCCTCTTGATAAATGCCTGGGTTGAACACGCCATTGTTTTCAAATTCTCTTTCGGTTGGACTCAGAATTAGACCAAATTTTTCTATTGAAATCATAATTTCGTTTTTTTGTTTGCTTTTATTTCAGAGGCAGAACTCCAGCCATTTCTCCAATTACGTTTACCAACTCTGTTCCTGTAGGAACAATAATTTTTGCATTCGATTTTAACGAAACCTCTACAGTTTCAAGTTTTCTGAGCAATTGTGCATTACCAACAAAATATTTATCGGCAGCTTCATTAACCAATCTGATAGCTTCAGCTTCACCTTCTGCATTCAGTATTTTAGATTGCTTAATTCCTTCCGCTTCTTTAATTTTTCCTCGTTTTACGCCATCAGCTACTGTTTCGGCGGCTGTGGCATAATCTATCGCAGCAATTTTTTCATTCTCTGCTTTTACCACTTTATTCATTGTTTCTTGCACATCTTTAGGCGGGTCAATTTGTTTTAATTCTGTTCTGACAATTACAATACCCCAACTGCCTGTTTCATCCTATAACGTTCGATGAAATTCAGAATTGATTTTTCCCCGTTCGCTATTTGCTGATTTCAAGGTAAGTGTACCAATAATATTTCTGAGTGTAGTTCGGGCAAGATTTATAACCTGCGACTCGTAGTTGTTTACACTATATTGCGAGTTTTTTACACTCTCTTCTTCTTCCAGTACTTTAAAATAGACCACTGCATCTACGCTTGCGTTCAAATTGTCATTGGTAATAATTTCCTGCGGTTCGGCATCAATCATGCGTTCAGTAATATTTACTAAAACCATTTTTTTCAATCACAGGGATAATCCAATGAAAGCCGGGTTTAGCAAATTTATCGTAGCGGCCTAATCGTTCAATTAAGCCTCTTTGGGTAGGTCACACAATTCTTATTCCGCTAAAGAAGATTAAAAGTAGCAATGAAATTATTCCCACTAACATTGTTGAAATTTCCATTTTTTTTAAGTTTTTAAGTTTATAAATTTTATTTGATACGCTTTTAAATAGATTCGGCTTTGTTCATATTCTCAATCCCTTTAATCAAAGCATCAGGATTAAAGGAAATACTGTCAATGCCTTCGTCCACTAAAAATTTTGCAAAGGCAGGAATATCGCTTGGAGCTTGTCCGCACAAGCCAACTTTTATGTTGTTGCGTTTGGCTGCACGAATGGTTTCTTTTATCAATCCCTTTACAGCAGAATTTTCTTCATTAAATAAATAACTGATCAATGCTGAATCTCTATCTAAACCCAAAGTAAGTTGCGTTAAATCATTTGAGCCGATGGAAAATCCGTCAAACAATTTTGCAAATTCATCAGCCAATAAAACATTACTTGGAATTTCAATCATCACATAAATTTCCAATCCGTTTTCTTTTTGTGTCAATCCGTTGGCAGCCATCTCTGCAATTACTTTTTCACCTTCTTCAATTGTTCTACAAAAAGGTATCATCAGCTTTACATTGCTCATGCCCATTTCGTTTCGCACTTTTTTCATGGCCTCACATTCCAGCACAAAACCCTTGCGGTAAAAATCGCTGTAATAGCGCGATGCCCCACGCAGGCCTATCATTGGATTTTCCTCATGGGGTTCAAAGTATTTCCCACCAATCAAATTTGCATATTCATTACTTTTGAAATCACTCATTCTAACAATTACATCTTTTGGGTAAAATGCGGCAGCTACTGTTGATACGGCTTCAGCAAGTTTGTCAATGAAATAACTTTTTCCATCCACATAATCCTTCGTCAGCTCCTGTATTTCTGTTTTTGTTTTTTCGTCAGTTATTTTTTCAGGCTCTATCAAAGCCAAAGGATGAATGCGAATACTATTGCTAATAGCAAATTCTAGACGCAATAAACCAACCCCCTTATTCGGATAATTAGACATTTCAAAAGCACGGTCGGGGTCGGCAAGGATAAACATGGGAGCAGTTTCGGGCATTGGCAGATGGCTATAATCCTGTTCGGTTATTTCCCATTTCAAAATTCCATCATACACATTTCCTTCTTTTCCTTCGGCACAGGAAACGGTAATCTCTTGGCCATTTTTAATAGTTTCGGTTGTATTACCGCAGCCTACACGGCAACTGTTCCCAACTCACGGGCAACAATAGCGGCATGACTTGTTCTGCCACCTTTGTTGGTGATAATGCCTGCCGCTTTTTTCAGTACCGGATCCCAATCGGGATTGGTAATATCAGTTACCAATATTTCACCTTTTTGCAGTTGGTCTCCATCTTGCGGATTGAAAATAATCCTCGCTTTGCCGGTTGCAATTTTATCACCTAATGCAATTCCTGTGGCAAGCAGTTTGCCTTTTTCTTTGAGCGTAAAAATCTCTCTCACTTTCTTTTTTTCTTTTCCGTGAACTGTCTCTGGTCTTGCTTGCACAATGTAGAATTGATTGTTCAAACCGTCTTTAGCCCATTCAATATCCATAGCTTTACCATAATGTTGCTCTATTTTATAACACCATTGAGCCAATTGAATGACTTCTGTATTGGTAAGTGAGAATTTATTCTGATTTTCAAAGGATGTTTCAAAATTCACAATGGTTTTTTCGGCAGATACACCCTCTGTGTTTTCTACATATACCATGGTAAATTCTTTTCTTCCATAACGGCTTTTTAAAATCGGATTTAATTTTTTAGCAAAAAGTGTTGGTTTAAAGACCATCCATTCATCAGGTGTTACTCTGCCCTGAACAATATTTTCGCCTAAGCCCCAAGCACTATTAATGATAATGCCATTCTCAAAACCACTATCTGGATCAATGGTAAAGGCAACGCCAGATGATGCTTTATCGCTTCGCACCATTTGCTGTACACCCACCGAAATGGCAACATCAATTCCTGTAAACCCCATATCGTGACGATATTTTATGGCACGGTCTGTAAATAAAGAAGCATAGCAGCGGTGCATGGCATCAAGCAATTGTTTTTCTCCGCTGATATTCAGAAACGATTCCATTCTTCCTGCAAAACTTGCAGTTGGCAAATCTTCGGCAGTGGCACTGCTACGAACAGCCACATCTAAATTTTCGATTTTGCATTCTGCGGAGAGGTTTTGATAAGCTTCATTAACCGCATCAATAATTTCTTTTGGAAATGTTCCTGACAAAATCAAAGCTCTGGCAGTTTCACCGATTGAAATAAGATTAGAATAATGCTCCGTATCTAATGAAAGCAACAAGTCATTTAATTCTTTTTCGATATTATTTTCCTTACGAAACAACCGATAGGCATCTGCTGTAAGTGCAAAACCATTTGGAATTCCTATGCCTTTAGGATTAAGCTGATTGTACATTTCTCCAAGCGAAGCGTTTTTGCCGCCCACTTTGGCAATGTCGCTGATGGAAATTTGATTGAAGAATAATATGTGATTTGATAAATTCATAATACGATTTTGTTTACTTGGAAATAAATGTTGTAAAATTACCTTAATCGAGTAGGGAATATGTTACATAATTTCATTATTGATTTGCATAATTACTTGGTTTTATTTTTATAGAGTTATTTTACAGGAATTGATAGTAAGGGAATGCGGATATGGTAGGCAGTAGTTTTGGTTATGCTTTTATGAAAGAAGTTGTTCCAAAAACCTTTGTGTTTAATTGGTGATATAGCTAGGATATCTGTCTTATCGTTTAAAGTTATTTCTAAAATTGCTTTTGATATATCAGTTCCTTCTGTATGCTGAAATGTTATTGGAACATTCTCACATTCCTTTTCAATTTTATTTTTGAATTTGGTAAATACTTCTGCTTCCGATGCTGCTGTTTGCTCTTTATCATCAATATGTAGAATATTTATTTGTGCCTTAAATGGCATATTCCATTCAGAAATAAATCTGATTGCCTGAATATCTGTTTTGTGATAGTCAGATGCAAAAGTTATTCTTTTCGGAATTCTAAATTTGCATCCTTTTGGTATAGCCAAAACAGGGCAAGGTGCTTTAACCATTGTATCTGCGGTAAAACTTCCAATAATAACTTCTTTTAATCCACTTGCACCAGTAGTTCCTATTAATACTAAATCAATTTTCTTTTTCTTGCAAAATTCTACCAATCGAATACTTTCCGGTCCACGGTCAACATGAACGGAAACAGAAAATTGCTTGTTCTTTTTTAAAAGACCATTTTTAATTTTATCAAGACGCTTTATTAAATTATTTTCTGTTTCAAGATTTTCTTTTGAGCTTTGTGCATAAGAGTAAAACCCGCTTTCAAAGGGAATGAATGCATGATAAAGAATAATTGAAGAATTAAATTTCTTAGCCAATCCAATTGCATAGTGGATTGCATAATCGGCAGGGATTGAAAAGTCAGTGGGAACGAGAATTGTTTTCATTATTTCAACTTTTTAATTGTCAATAAAGGCATCCAAGTATGAAACGCCATTTGTCTCGTTACACTTTTACCAAATAATTTTTCAAAAAAAGTAAGGTCATGGGTGAACATTGCAAGCATGTCTGCTTTTATATAAGCATTATATTCATCAATTCCTTCCATTATATCATCGTTGATTGAAACATGAAAAGTAATTTTGGGATATTTGTTTTTAAGTTTAGCAACAATAGCCTCTGCGTTAATTTTCTTTTTAGATTTTGAAGAAGCAATGTGCAGAATATGAATAGTAGCATCAAACAATTGTGCTAATGGCACAATCATTTTCAATTCTTTATTCAGATTCAAAAAATCTGTTGCGTAAACAATATGTTTGAGATTATTAAACCTGGCAAACTCAGGAATCGTGATTACAGGAATGTTACTATTGTTTATTACTGCTGTTGCATTGCTTCCTATCAGAACCTTTGTCAAGCCGGTTGCACCTTTTGTGCCCATAATAATCAAATCAATGTTATTGTGAATTGCATAGCTCACAACAACATCTTCTACCGGATATCCTTTAATAGTTTCATAGCTGATATTCAGTTTGCCTTTATTCTCTGCTTTTATTTCCTTAATTAATTGGATGCTGTCCTGCTTTGCATTGTCAGCCATTGCATCTTCAATTGCCCTGACTTTTACTGCAACCATAGCACGAGGTGGGGCACTTATGAATATTACATTAAGTAAAACGATTTCTGCATCAAGTTTTTTAGCCATTTTAACTGCATAGTAAACAGCCACTTTTGACAGTTTTGAGAAATCAGTTGGGATTAAAATTTTCATTGCGATGTGTTGTTAATTAAAGTTATGGAATCAGAATTTTAAAGTATATGATAAAAGTCATAATAGAATTTGATGCTTGTTATTATTTATGGTGAATGCCTTTGTTTGTCATTGTGCGGTTGGGCAAAATTAAATGTGGTGCTTTTTTGTCGTCTTGTGTGTTGGCAAAGCACCTCTTTTAATTTTGCGAAGAGTCGGCTGTCTTTCATTTTTTCTGTCGATATTTTGATAGTCTGTCTGTCTTTTTACAATGACCGCTAACGAAAAAGGCTTGGCGTTGTTGGGGAATTAGTATTCCGTCTGCCCATAACCAAAGCCCAATGATTGCAACATTGCTGATGTTTTATTCATAAGCCAAATTTATAACGTCAAGCCCGAACTGAAGCACAATAAAGAACAAATGTTGAGGCAATATTCGTCAAGCCCCAATAATGCCAAACCTTTTGTGCTTGTTGCACAACTAAGATACTCACACTATGTTAATGAAGCAATAAATAGAATAATTTTTGTTGTATTTATTTCATGCAAGGCAAAAAACATTTAACAGAAAAACTGTTTTTGAGTTTTCAACTAAGCCAGCGTGTGCCTGCCGATAATTTTTACCGGCGCTTAAAAGATCAACTGGATTTGCAGTTTGTGTATAAAAGCACCAAAAAATATTATGGTAGCGAAGGTCAGCAAAGCATAGATCCTGTTGTATTCTTTAAACTGATCCTCATTGGCTATTTAGAAAACCTGAACAGCGACCGCAGAATTATTGACCACGCAAAAATGCGTTTGGATATTCTTTACTTTCTTGGCTACGACCTGTATGAAGAACTACCCTGGCACAGCACCCTCAGCCGTACACGGCAATTGTATGGCGAAGAAGTGTTTAAAGAACTCTTCAGTAAAGTGCTTGGCCTTTGCGTACAAAAAGGCATGCTTAGCGGTAGGCGTCAAGCCATAGACAGCGCCTATATAAAAGCAAACGCCAGCATGGACAGTCTGGTTGAAAAAGAAATTATTGCAGATGGTCAGCAATACCTCCACGAACTACAGCAGTATTTACAGGGCAATAACATACAACAGCACGATAATGTAATGCAGGATGACCGTAATAATGATACCATCACCCAAAGCCGCAGCAACAGTACCCAAAGCCACCATGGCTGGAAAGCAAAAGAATATAAAACCACACCCGGGGGCAAATCCATTTCAAAACAATCCGGTGATAACGATAAGGAACAGAACCGTTCAAAATTTGTAAGCAATGATACCCATTACAGCACTACCGACCGTGAAGCAAGAGTAAGTGTTAAGCCCGGTAAGCCCCGCCAGTTAAACTACAGCATGCAAACCTCGGTAGATATGGGCAGCCATGTTATTACCAATACCGAAGCACACCTGGCCGACAGGCGTGACAGCGAATGCCTGCCACAGGTAATACAAAACACCATCAGTAACTTACAACAACATAATCTTACAGTAGAAGAAATAGCTGCCGATACAGGCTACAGCAGCGGGGAAGCACTGCAAAGCTGCATCGACCAAAATATTACCGCCTACATACCCAACTTTGGCCAGTATAAAACCGAAAGAAAAGGTTTTACTTACCATGAACAGGAGGATTATTACCAATGCGAACACGGAGAAAAATTGCCTTACAAAAAAACATGGCAGGATAAAAAAGGTTATTATAGAAAACAATACCGCAGCAGTTCGCTCGATTGCAAAAACTGCTCGCTAAGAGAAAGTTGTATTGGCAAAACTGCCGACTATAAAAAGATAGAACACACCATCCATAAACCCCTGTACGAGCAGATGCATGAGCGGTTGCAAAGCCCTTATGCCAAAGCCATGAAAAAGCGACGGCAGGCAACTGTAGAGCCTGTGCCGGGCACACTAATTAATTTTATGGGGGTGCGCCGCATATGGTCAAAAGGATTACAGTCAGCCAATAAGTTTATGCTGGGAGCAGCTATTGCCTACAACCTTAAAAAATGGCTAAACTTTAAAACACCCAAAGCAAAAACAGCAACAATGGCTTTAAAAGCGCTGCCAAAGGCCTTTATTTTTACTTTTTCAGGCCATGGCAACTTCTTCATCATAACAGTTACTACAACATAAAAATCTGCCTTAACTAAAAATAAAAACCTCGGAGCGATCCAACGGGAAAAATTGTTTTATGAACGTAGTTGTGCAACTGCCACTAATGTTATACACATATCCTTTCTTTTGTAGTCGTGCATACTCTGGGGAACCTGGTCAGGGTCGCAGATTGTATCCTTTATGGGGCAAGACAGTTTCCTAAAACTCAACAATAAAACCAATCGTAGGTGTAAATTGTGCCTCATCATTTTTTAAGAGTACCGGTATGGCATTACTGCCATCTGCTTTGATTGGCAAACCATCTGCGGTAGCAAATGCACTATTGTCTGCTGTTCTTTTAAAAGTATAAGAGGGAACAGCAATGCTTTTAGCCGCATACCAATTGGTTATATCTAAAAACAGATCAACGGTAATTCTCCTGAAATTCCATTTTTTATCAATTCGTATATCGCTGCCGTTAAAGCCTCCTAACCGGAGTGTGTTTAATTTTGAATAGTCAAATATTCCCTGCCCTTGTGATAAATAATTTGTTCTTGATTCTGCCTCATCATACGGTGTGTAAGGAGCACCGCCCTGATAACGGAATTTTAAACCCAACTCCCAGTTGCGTGGGAATTTATAACCCAGCGTGACACTTAACAAATGCTCATTATCCCAACTACTTGGTAGTAATACATGGTTTGCTCCGCTGTATTGACTTCTGTAGAAGGTATAAGAAAATATTCCAAAAAACCGGTTTGTTAATTTCTTTTGTGCAAACACTTCCATGCCGTATGTATTTCCTTTGCCATTGGTAATAACGGCTTCGTTGCCCAATACATTAAAATCACTGCCAAGGTTTGCTAATGAAATACCATTACGTACAGATACAGGCACATTACTATATTTTTATAAAAACCTTCTATTGTAAAACGTAACCCATCATTTGGCAAATATTCAATACCTGCAACGTAATGGTCGCTTTTTTGGTATTTACTGTTTTTATTTACCAACGCATTATTATTGTCTGCAAAGCCTAAAATAGTGTAAGGTGCCAATTTATAATAGCTGCCGATTGAAGCATTTGCTGTCCACTTGTCGGCTAGTACATAGCTAAAAGAGATACGTGGAGAAAGTGTTTGTAAAGGATTATTGCCGTTGGTAGTAAAGCTATTCATATCTGTACGAAAGCCACCACTTACGCCAAGCCGGTTATCAAAAAAGCGTTTACTAATTTGTAAAAATGCCCCGTATTTTAAAAAATTGTTTAAGGGGCTTTTAAAATTAATAGACACATTTGGCTGAATAATAACATCGTTACTATCTTTTAATTCCTTCCTTAAAACGGTAAAAGTTTCGTTGTCGTATTCAGCTAATTGCAGCATTCCGCCATAAGCAATTTTCCAACCGTTATTATTTATATTTACATCTAGCCGTAATTTATTTTCTGCTTCGGTTGAATTAATAGATAATATTTGTTGAGAAGGCAATTGCAGTTTGTTGTCTTCAAATTGTTTTATCTTATTGTTAAACGAATTGCGGCTCAGGGCAATGTTTAAAAAACCATTTTTAAGCAATCGTTTTAATGTAACACCTACGGTATATGTATTTTGGTTGATAAATGGGGTCGAATTTATTATGTACAATTTTTCAGGCGTAGCGCTCTTTATTTCTGCAAACCTAAATTCATCTATTGCACCAATACCAATAAAAGAGAAGGTGGTTTTTTTATTGATTTGGTGGGTAATTTTTGTTTGAAAATCCCAATAGTTAGGCCGGATTGGTAAATCAATTAATGAGAAAAGCAATTGTAAATACGAACGCCTTGCCGACGCAAGAAAGGTTGTTTTTTTATTTTTAGAAAGCGGGCCTTCAAAAGTTGCGGCTAACTCACTGGCACTTAACCTTACATTGCCTTGTATTTTGTTAGGATTGCCTGTACGCTGTTTAAATTGAAACACTGAACTCAATGCATTGTCGTAACGGGCATCAAAAGCAGATGAACTTAGCTTTACATCTTCTATAAACGATACATTTAAAATACCCTGTGGGCCACCTGAACTACCTTGCGTTTGAAAATGGTTGATTACAGGTACTTCAATTCCATCTAAATAAAAAACATTTTCTCCAGGCCCGCCTCCACGTATAATAATATCATTTCTAAAGCCTCCACCGCCAACACCACCACCTACACCTGGTAAAGTTTGAATTACTTTGCTAATATCAAAATTGCCTCCAGGGTTAGCTTTTATTTCTTCCGTAGTTAACCGCTGTATACTTAATGGTGTTTCTAATGTTGCAGCTCTGGCCGTTCGTTTATTTGCTTTTACCAATACTTCGGTTAAATCACTTGCAGCCGGTTCTAATTCTACGTTTACATAATTTTCATTTCCTGCATTTATTGTAATGTTGTAAAGTGTTTCGGATTTATACCCAATTATGGAGAAAGTTATATTGTATGTTTTTAATGCGATTCCTGTAATTCTGAAAATACCATTTGAATCGGTAATAACTCCTTTGTTTGTGCCTTCTAAAATTACATTGGTATTTGGCAAAGGTTTTTGGGCTAATTTATCAATTACTTTGCCAGAAATGCTGCCATTGTTTTGTGATAAAGTTTTTTGAGTAAAAATTGTTAGAGAAAGAAAAATAAGAAAGATGAGCTTATTCATTAAAGGTTACTTTAACTTTGATTGGTATAAGGCTATTTTTATTTGGTAAATATAGCTCTACAATACAAATAATAAATATTTTAAGCTAAAAATCTTCCGAACACTTATGGTCTCCCCACAACCAATTCTACATAATATAATGTCTTGGAAGGGTAAGGTTTAAGTGATGTTTTCAATAACCGTTGTTATTAGGATTGCCGGCTAGGTATAATCCCGTTTAACCCAAAGCTATAAGTTTTTATTATCCCAAAGCTCCAGCATTTCAGTTAGTTCGCTGTATATTTCTCCATATGCTCCATCAAGTTCGAATTTATTTGGAAATTCGTTGAAATATTTTCTTGCTTTTCCCCTTCCCCGCAGAGTCTCCTTGCATAGCCTTGTGTGATGGCTAAGGGACTCTGAGGTTATTTTACATCTTGAATCTAAGTTTATACTCTTTTTGCTTTATCCCTACTGCACAGAGTCCCTCCCTTTGCCTACCCCAACGCTGAGGAGACTCTGCCGGGGAAGGAAAAATAATTATGTTAATTGGTGCTTTTATTTTTAAATGAAATATCTATACAGGCTGTAATTAAAAGAATTATTGCCCAAGTAATATCAATTATATTCCAGGTTATCCTATTAAATGAAACTTTAATAAAAGGATTTATTAGTAAAGCTGACAAAGACCAAAGGATTAACAATGTTTTGTCTTTTCTACTGCTATCAACGTATGCAAGCCAGATAAAACTGAACATTCCTAAAAATCTTATCACTTGGTAATAATTATAAGGCATATGGAATAAGCACAATGCTAATAGTATTGCAAGTATGATTTTAATTAATATTTTGATATAAATTTTCATTTAACCATTACCGAGGATCATATTCTTCTTGATATTGTTCTTCTTCGTATTGCTGCTTTTCTTGAAATTCATCTATTATATCTTGTTTAGTCTGCATTTCATATTTAAAATTAAAAATTAAATTTGCAACTTTTGCTTTAGGGAAATTATATTTTTTAGAAATAGAATTAATAACATCACTACAATTAATTACTACGCTATCTTCTTTATAGCTATAATTCCAAGTTTGCGCATAGTAATCTTTAAGTATAAGATAAAGAGTGTCATATTGTATTTTTTTAATAAAAGAAAGCAGAGCAATCTTTTCTTTTTGATTAGATAATTCTATTTCTGCAATATTATATAGCGACTGTTGTTTTTCTTTTTGTGTCAATTCCTTTTCTTTTTTTGAATTACAGCTGTAAATCCCAAACAAAAATATTATCTGAAAAACTCTTTTCATAAGCTAGTGATTGGTTATAATTAATAATTAGATAACTATATAATTACATTTTCTTATTTAGGGTTAGTAGTAATTGATTTATATCATTTCAAAACTAAACTAAATAAACAATATTTTAAAAATTGAATTATTTGTATTGTCCAATCTCTTTTCTCCCACCCACGGGCTGCCGGACAATGTCGTTTAGCTAAGGAACTAATGTCACCCTTTCAGGGTTTTTGAACATTTTTTGCTATTGATTACTACAGTAATGACACCCCGTTGGGGTTAGTAATCCCGAAGGGATGTAATTATTATAGATAAATAAGCACTCACCATAAGTATAAAAGCCCTGAAAGGGTGATATTAGTAAAGTACAATTCTTAACTACCTGACATTGGGCTGCCGGATTGCAGTGGAAAGCCCGGAACGCAGCGAGGACTTGTAACGGAAAGCCGGAACAAATGCTGATAGCAGCACTTCTTCCTTTCCCCGCAGAGTCTCCTTGCATAGCCTTGTGTGATGGCTAAGGGACTCTGAGGTTATTTTACATCTTGAATCTAAGTTTATACTCTTTTTGCTTTATCCCTACTGCGCAGAGTCCCTCCCTTTGCCTACCCCAACGCTGAGGAGACTCTGCCGGGGAAGGAAAAAAATAAATTAATAGCAAGGGTAGTATCCTGTGTTAATAAGCAAAGAGAATATGTGAATAAAGTAGCATAAAATAATTGTAAATTTATTTTTTTATATCATAGAAATCCAAGGCGTGAGAATGATTCATTCAAATGCCCAAACATTTTAGGTTTTTCATGGTTTAATTTTTTAAGTGTGAGCGTAAGAACCAAGCCATTTTCTCATGGGTTTCCATAAGACCAGTCGCAAAGTCACTTGTACCTAAATCGTGAAAATCATTTGTAAATGATTTGATGTGCTCTCGTAAAATAATGATGATGCTTTCGTGGTCTTCCAAAAGTTCTTTGATAAACCCTTGGCTATCGTTTTTCTCTCTTGTTTGTTCTGTCAAGTGAGTTAAACTTAAATAAGACTTCAAAGTCGCTGGTGCGTAATGACCTATGGAACGAATACGTTCTGCAACGCTGTCTATTATTTCATCTAATTGCCCAAATTGCATTTCAAAAACTTATGCTTATCATAAAAATCTACACCTTCAATATTCCAGTGTGCATTTTTTGTTTTGATGTAAAGTACAGTTTCGTCTGCTAATATTTTTGCTAACTCCGTAGCAACTGCTTGACGATTGGTATCGGTTATTCCTATTGATGTTTTCATAATTTTATTTTTGTTTGGTTTTCAAAATTTTTGAAATATCAAATCCTTTTTCTTTTATTCGGGAAATGATTTGTTGATAAATGGTGTTGTCCATTGTTGCAGTTCTTGAAAGTATCCACAAGTATTTTCTATTGGGATGACCAACAACTGCATAACTGTAATCGTCTGCCAAATCAATAATCCAATATTTACCTTTAAAAGGCCAAAAAAATTGCACTTTTAGTTTTGCGTTGCCGCTATTTTTTACTACAAATGCTTTGCCTTTTATATAAGATTGCTTTCCGTTGATGCTGTCCTTATTGCATCTGTTTTCAACTATTACATAATCCTTGTCAGTTAAAGTGTATTCAGCAGTAGTGCAGTTACAGCTTTTTTGAAACCGTTGTGGAAACGATGCGATTTCATACCATTTGCCGGTATACTTTTTTAAATCAACATAAGGAACGGTTTGTAGTGTTTGAGACATGGCAATTGATGTGAGCATTGTGAAAAATAAACTTAAAAGTACTGATTTGTTCAATGCTTTTAAGTTGCTAAAAGTTGTCATATTAAATTTTTGGTTGTATGATGTTTAACATCTTCTTTCTGTGCTTCATTTGCAACACAAGAGTGTCCATGAGCTTCAACTGTGCATTTTGCAGCTTCATGATGACTTTTTGCAGCGGCTTCAAAATGTGTAGCAGCTTTTTTATGGTTATCAATCCCTTTTTGATTTTCAGCTTTAGGAATTACTTGTAAATCTGTTTTACTGTTTATTTCTATATTTTTCATTTTGCTATTTTTTTATGATAATGATTATAAAAAAACGGTCGAAGATGTTTTCCTCCACCATTTTTAGATCTATTAGTCAACTAAAGCGTAGTAGTAATCAACTGCTAATTCATTTTTCACATGCCAGATACCCGGAGTGTTCCCAGCAATACGACCTGCTTCTTCTTTTTGATACCAACAGTTTACAGTTCCTGTAAGAGTAACAGTTGTGCCTGATACTGATACGTTAATGTCACTATCATCCACTGACCAGCTTCTGCCGATTGCATTTTCAACATCTTTCTTTTCAATCGCATCATGGCTTTCCGATTTGATTTTGATGTTGTTGGTTACACCTTTAACACCAGCAAGATAATTTACTGCATTTTTTGCAGCTTCTTTTTGGTAGTTCCAAGGAAGTTCACCTTCTAAAGTAACCCAGCCATCTTCTACTTTTACAGTTACCTTGTCATTTGGTACTGACCAGTTATTTTTCAAACCAGTCAAAACTTCGTTCGCAATTTCTGCGTTAGTTTTAGTCCATGAATTTGGAAATTTAACTTCAATTTTTTCAACCAAGGCTTTCACTCCAATCACTTTTTTGGCAGCATTTTCAGCTTCCATTTTTTTAGAGTAGCTGTCCACCACACCAGTAAGAGAAACAACACCATCCTTTGCTGTAACTCCAATTTCTGCTGCATTCAATAACGGTTCCCATTTAATGGCGTTTTGAACGTCTGTCTGTAATTCTTGATTATTTTTCATTGTGAAATTATTTATATTGTGAATGAATTTTCACAATAGCACAAAGGTGATACCTATTGATGCCAATAACCTTACACAATTAGAAATGATTGTTGTATAATTAGGAGATGATTTTTCAGCGAGTTACAAATCTTCTATATTCTCACGTTCTCTATTAGAAAGCGATTTGAAAAAAGTAGGAGTTAAACCTGTAACTTGTTTAAATTGCCTTGATAGGTGTGCCACACTGGAATAGTGCATTTTATAGGAGATTTCAGTAAGGTTGAACTCGTCATATATAATGAGTTCCTTGATTTTTTCTACTTTGTGAAGTATGATAAAATGTTCAATAGTAATGCCTTTAGTGTTAGAAAATATTTCTGACATCTTGTGATAATCCTGTTGCATTTTCTCGCTGAGAAAAGTAGAAAAATTGACATTAGGCAATTCGTCAGAATGATGAACCATTTGGACAACAATATTGATAATCTTTTCAATCAATATTGCCTTTTTGTCAATCATTATTTCTAAACCCAATTTATGCAATTCTGTCTTTAGTTTCTGCCTGTTGGTTTCGGATAAAGGTTTTACCAATTGCACTTCACCCAGTTCAATTGATTTGTAGTCTATACCCAATTTCTCCAATTCAGACTTTACCATCAATTTACACCGCAGACTTACCATGTTTTGAATGAATATTTTCATGTTTACTGTTTTGTTGTTTTGTCGTTCGGTTGGGCAAAATTAAATGTGCTGCAAAAGCGTTGGTTTGTGTGTCGGCTTGCAGCTCTTTTAATTTTGTGAAGCGTTGGCATTTTTGTTGTCTTATGTCAGCACGAATGTTTGTCTGTAGCACGGTCGCACCATTACCGCCAACGTCAGTTTGTCTAAAAACCTCCGTTTATTATCAAATATAATTCAATTATAAGACCTGTATGTAGTACTGCAATCGCTTTTTTAAAAATTCATTTATAAAATTAAGTGGCTTTAAAATAGTTGTTATTGCTTTTTGTAATCCTTTTTTTGCTAAAAATAAAGGTGTAAGTTCTTTGAGGAACTTTTTGAAAGCATTTTTGTCAATAATGTTCATTAACCTGCGCAGGTTGTAGGCAACAAATATAAATCATACATCTGCACTGGCACGCTTAATCCCCTTTTTGGTAATAATGTAATAAAATCCCCATTGTCTTTTGATGATGCCGTAGGAATGTTCTACAATTGCCTGGCGTTTTTTGTAGGTTGCTTTGTTGGCTTCAATGTTTTTTTGTTTTGTTCAATATAGGACTGGTATTCGCTGCGTTCAAGTAATCGTCCTTTTTTGTTTTTTGTGCACAGACCAGTGCCGGGCAATTGGCATAGGCATTCGTTTTATATTGTTTTATAAAATAGATATAGCATCGTTTATTTTTTTGATACCAGTTGCCATTTGTGGTTAAGGTTTGTTGCTGCGGACAGGTATAGGTGTCGTCTTGCTGGTTGTAAATAAATTTATCAAAGTTGTAATTTTCATCAGGTGCAAAAGAGGCAACTCACGGTACGGCAACCATGATGTTTACCCCCATTTCAATGCCCTTTTTTATTTCGCTTCCCGTATGGTATCCTTTATCATAGAAATCCTGGGCGAAAACTCAATAGCCATTCAACTGATGATGGGCTGCCGGACAATGTCATTTAGCTAAGATACTAATATCACCCTTTCAGGGTTTTTGAACATTTTTTGCTATTGATTACTACAGTAATGATACCCCTAAGATAAATAAGCAATCACAATAAGTATAACAACCCTGAAAGGGTGATATTAGTAAAGTACAATTCTTAACTAAATGACATTGGGCTGCCGGATTGCAGTCTACCGTCTACCCACATGTTATTTAATAATAATACTTATCGCAAAAATCATTTTAAAGTATAATTATTTTTATGTTTGAGTATTAAAAAAATTACTTTTGATAATTTTTTTTGACAAAATGATTATCCTTAAAGCCTTAATATTAAATAAATAAAACATCTGGGTACACGGTAGGATTGCAGTGATAAGCCCAGAACGAAGCGAAGCGTAGTGAGGACTTGTAACGGACCTCATCCGCCTTCGGCACCTTCTCCAACAGGAGAAGGGAAATGGATGAAATTTTTTTGCCGGATCAAATGTCGATAGTAGCACTTCTGCCCACAGCCCAATTCCTATAAGCCCCGTCTTCGACAAGCTCAGGCTAATAACCAATAAACTAGTGTATAAATTAAAAAACTAATCCTCCTCTAATTCCCAATACCCAATTCCAAATTCCTTATTTTTGCCTGCCATTTACGGCACTCTACTTATGCCAAAAAACAATTCCATTCAGTCAGTATTAATTATAGGCTCAGGGCCAATCATCATCGGCCAGGCCTGTGAGTTTGATTATGCAGGTACACAAGCAGCCAGAAGTTTACGGGAAGAAGGGATCAAAGTAATCTTGATCAATAGTAACCCGGCCACCATCATGACCGACCCAATGATGGCCGACAAAGTATACCTGCTGCCGCTCACCGTAGAAAGTATTGAACAAATTTTAGAAGAGAACCAGAACTTGTCCGACGACTGGCGGATTGATGCTGTGCTGCCCACCATGGGCGGGCAAACAGCGCTTAACCTTTGCAAAGAAGCCGATGAGCTGGGCATTTGGGAAAAATATAATGTACGATTAATTGGCGTAGATATTAAAGCCATTGACAAAGCTGAAGACCGCGAAAAATTCCGCCAGTGGATGATTGCCATGGACATACCCGTGGCGCAGGCACGTACGGCCAACAGCTTTTTGGAAGGAAAAGAATTTGCGCAGGAAATCGGTTTTCCGTTGGTGATCCGTCCGTCATTTACCCTGGGCGGGACCGGCGGCGGTTTTGTGCATACAAAAGATGATTTGGATGAAGCGTTGAACAACGGACTAACGGCATCGCCTATCCACGAAGTGCTGGTAGAAAAAGCCGTGCTGGGCTGGAAGGAATTTGAGTTGGAGTTGCTCCGTGATGCCGCCGATAATGTGGTGATCATTTGTACGGTGGAAAATTTTGACCCGATGGGCATACATACCGGCGACAGCATTACCGTAGCCCCAGCAATGACATTGAGCGATACAGCATATCAGCTCATGCGTAACACTGCCATCCGCATGATGAGGGATTTAGGGAATTTTGCCGGCGGCTGCAACGTGCAGTTTGCATTAAATCCACAAACGGAAGAGATCATTGCGATAGAAATCAACCCTCGTGTAAGCCGCTCTTCGGCATTAGCGTCTAAGGCTACGGGTTACCCTATTGCAAAAATTGCCGCTAAGTTGGCGATTGGCTACAACCTGGATGAACTGAAAAACCAGATCACACAATCCACTTCTGCCTATTTTGAACCGGCTTTGGATTATGTAATTGTAAAAATACCGCGATGGAATTTTGATAAATTTAAAGGTGCCAACGATACTTTAGGGCTGCAAATGAAAAGCGTAGGTGAGGTGATGGCCATCGGCAGGAGCTTTGCCGAAGCAGTGCAAAAAGCTTGTCAGAGTTTGGAGAATGAAGCCGTAGGCCTGGGCTACTATGGCAAAAGCGTAATGAAGGCGGATGAATTGATTGAGTATATCAAAACTCCAAAGTGGGACAGGATTTTTAGAATTAAAGATGCATTGATGGCAGGCGTGAGTACCAAGCGCATTTGCGATAGTACCAAAATTGACCCGTGGTTTATTTACCAAATTCAAAAAATTTGCGATTGTGAAAAAGCAATTGCAAAATATGACCTGCAATCTCTGCCTGATGAAATATTGACTGAAGCAAAATTTTTAGGGTTTAGTGATGAGCAGATTGTACGGATAATGAAAGAGGTAAATAGCGAAGATATTTATGAGCGCAGGAAAGCAATGGGATTAACCAGGGTGTTTAAAATGGTAGATACCTGTGCGGCGGAGTTTGAAGCAAAGACACCTTATTTTTATTCTACGTTTGAGAATCAGAGCCATGGTTCGTGTCTTCACGAATCCTCTCAGGAAAACCTCACCCCGGACTTCTCCAAAGGAGAAAAAACCTCCCCTAACCCCTCCGAAGGAGGGGGGCTGGAGCATAATGAATCAAAGGTTTCTGCAAAAAAGAAAATTATTGTTTTAGGAAGCGGTCCGAATAGGATCGGCCAAGGCATAGAGTTTGACTATTGCTGTGTGCACGGGTTGCTTGCCATTAAAGAAGCCGGTTACGAAGCCATTATGATCAACTGCAACCCCGAAACAGTGAGTACTGATTTTGATATTGCAGATAAATTATATTTTGAACCGGTTTTTGGGAGCATATCTGGGAAATCATTGAACATGAAAAACCTTACGGCGTTATTGTGCAGCTCGGTGGGCAAACGGCATTAAAGCTGGCAAAAAAATTACATGAAAAAGGTATAAAAATTATCGGTACTTCTTTCGACAGCATGGATATTGCCGAAGACCGCGGCAGGTTCAGCGATATGCTGAAAGAACTGGGCATTCCTTATCCCAATTATGGCACGGCATATAATACGGATGATGCGATTGAAGTGGCAAAAAAAGTTGGTTACCCGGTGTTGGTGCGGCCAAGTTATGTGTTGGGTGGCCAGCGCATGCGGATTGTAATCAACGATGAAGAGCTGGAAAAAGGCGTATTGAGTTTATTAAAGCATTTACCTAACAATACGATTTTAATTGATCATTTTCTAGACCGCTGTCAGGAGGCAGAAATAGATGCCATCTTTGATGGACATGATTTTCATGTAATGGGCATAATGGAACACATAGAGCCAGCCGGCATTCACAGCGGTGATAGCAATGCGGTATTGCCGCAATTTAATTTGTCGCCATTAATTGTACAAACCATGGAAGAGTACGCAGAAAAAATTGCAAGGGCATTAAATATTTGCGGGTTGATCAACATCCAGTTTGCAATAAAAGACGGCAATGTTTTTGTGATAGAAGCCAATCCCCGTGCCAGCCGTACTACTCCGTTTATTGCCAAGGCTTATCAAATCCCTTATTTAAATATTGCCACTAAAATTATGCTGGGAACGGCAAAGCTTAAAGACTTCACGTTTGAAAAAAACTTAAAAGGTTTTGCCATTAAAGAGCCTGTTTTTTCCTTCAATAAATTTCCGGGAGTAAATAAAGAGCTGGGCCCCGAAATGAAAAGTACCGGCGAAGCGATACGATTTATAAAAGATTTGCGTGACCCATATTTCAGGCAGTTGTACAAAGAAAGGAGCATGCATTTGAGTAAATAATACATGATATAATTTTTCGTATACGAGTATACGTTAATTTTAATTTGGTGCAATCACCGCCATATCTTTTATCAGCATCAGCAGCGGCTATACGCAGTACTCCTCGTTTCGCTCCTGTGTCGCTTCACTGTGGGGTACTTGCTTCTATCCGCCTGCCCGTGGCCATTGTAGCATTTTTCAGCTTTTGCTAGGGTAGGGAAAACTTATTTCTTGCGTTGGTTTTTTGTAACTTTACTTCTTTTCGGATATCCTCGTGATATCATGTTTAGAATCTTTTAATACTATATAGTCGATCCTCAAAAAGTCATTTTTACTTTGGGGACAAAAATCAGTTGAGTATAAAAGTTAAAGAAGCGAAGCAATTTTAAGGCCCAAAAAATAAATTCTACTTTCCATTTATTCATCATTCTTTTAAAATTCATTGCTGCAGCCGCTAATATTACATTGATTGCATCTCCAACTGTACCTTTGAGGTAATTTCTGCTCATTCTATAATCGTGTTTTAAATGCCCTATTACAGGCTCTATTGCCGCTCTGCGTTTATGTCTTTTGCGTTTGGTTTGAGTAATGTCCTTATCTGGCTTTGGTGTGTGTAATGCAGTATTGTTAATCATTTTAGGCCCCCGGTACCCCCTGTCTAAAAAACATTTTTAGCCTCTTTGTCCATCAGCCTTTCATATTGTTCTAATACTGCCGGTAGTGTTTTTGAGTCATGCAGGGATTCTGTAAAATTTAATGCCCCAACAATTACACCGCTACTTTGTGTTACTAAAAAAGAAGCTTTGCTGCCAAACTCAAATCTTTTATGCTCTTTGCCTTTAGTGTAGCATTTTACATCGGGTTCATGAAGACTGTAAACTTTACCGCTATCGCTTCTCTTTTGTGCTAATACTGTTTTAAACAATGATAAATGTGTTGCATACCGGTTTAAACTATCGGCAGTAAGTTTGCGTTCAAGCTCCCGTACTAGCCTGCCTGCTATTGTTTTAATTTTTTACCAGCTTTCCTTGCTTTGCCTGCGCCGTCTTTGTTTTTCTTAAAACGCTGAACAGTGCTTAGTTTTTTTTATCGTGAACTTATAACTCTGTCTTAGTTCCAGGCTTTCTTTTAGGGCTATGGCCTGACATTTTACAATTATCTTTTTGTACAGCTTATCATCGGTTGGATAGGTGATATTTTTTTCCCTGTACAGTGGTATCCCCACTCAAATTATCATCATCGGCATCTTTACCATTGATACGGATACTTTCTTTAAAAATCAATTCTGCCCCAGCTTCTCCAATTCGTTTTCTAAATTCTACTAACTCTGTAGCCACACAAGGTGGTTTTACAGAAAATAATTTTTCTCCGCCAAAGTATTGATAATAGGCATTTTCCGCCCATTGCTCTACTACACTTTGGTCACTTAAATTGCGGACTTGCTTTAAAATCAGCAACGATACCATTAACCGGATAGGCTTGGCTGGTTTGCCCTGGGTTGCACTGTAATGTTTTTAAAAGCTTCTTCAAACACATTCCAATCAATCCTGTTTGCCAGTATATAAAGCGGATGAGAATGATTCAACTGCTCTTCAAAACTGCTGTAAAAAACCAATTTGTGCATTGTTTTTTTGCTTTGCTAACATGATACAAATTTGCAAGATTTTTAAGCTTCTTTATACTTTTCCTGCAGATTTATTTATCCATAATTGTGTATAAATTATGAATGGTAAAGGATTGTAGGGCTTTTTGAGGAACGACTACATAGGCATTTTGAGTAGGCTTGCCAGGTTGTATGTATTTAAATTCGATCTCATTAGCCACTCTCCATTGCCTGGACAACTTAGCTACGAACTCAGGCCCATTGTCCATGCGTATTTTTGAGGTTTGCCATAACGGTTGATTAGATGTTTAAGCACCCAGATCACCCGGCTACTCTTTAAAGAATAATCAGTTTCAATAAATAATATTTCCCTATTATAGTCATCTATTACATTAAAAGAGCGGAACTTGGTACCATTGCTAAGGGCATCACTCATAAAATCTATGCTCCAGGTTTGAGTAAAATAATCAGGCTTGCTTAATGGTTCCTTTACTCTTGCAGCAAGACGTTTCTTTACCTTACGGCGCAAGGGCAGGCCCATCTTTTATACACCCTGTGCAACCTCTTATGGTTAATAACCGTCCCTGTATTCCTGATGCGGTAGTAACATTTCCAAAACCTTCTACCGGGTTCTGTTTTGCAAGGTTTTCCAGTTGTACCATAACCGTTACATCATCTTTTATACTTGTATAACACAGACTGCTGCGGCTTAGCTTTAATAAACGACACGCCTTGCTGATGTCTTTTGGCCGCTCTTTGCGCATATCAACAATAATCATTCTTTTATCGCAAGGCTTTAAAGCTTTTTTTCGATGACGTATTTGGCAGTGTCAAGCTCCATCGCAAGGTTGGCATACATTTTTTTAACCGGGCATTTTCTTCTTCCAGTTCCTTAATCCGCTTCAGCTCAGTTGCTTCCATGCCGCCATAACGCTGCCGCCATTTATACAACGATGCTTTGCTTACACCATGATCACGGGTGATCTCTTCGGCGCTTTACCGTTATCAAAATCTTTGAGGATGCCTGCTATCTGGGCAGGACTAAATTGACTTTTTCATTGTTTTACGTTTTTAAAGTTACAAATTTTGTCTACTTTTAAAACGTACTATTTTCAGGGGAGCTTACAGTCAGATATTATGCGGTATTCGCTTAAAGACCATACGGCCACCAACGGACTTGCCCATCTTACCGAAGAAGTGGCGCACATAGAAAATGTAATCAATATCCACCAACTGCGTTTTGCCGGTTCTTTGCACATATCGTTTACAGTAGAAGGTGAAGCTGAAGGTAAGCTAGTAGCACCAATGATACTGATTACCCTGGTGGAAAATATTTTTAAACATGGCGATCTGCATGATAAAAACAACCCCGCTCAAATACATTGCAGGATAGATGCCGCTAAGCAAACCGTATTTTTTGCCACTTATAATAAAAAGAAAACAGGCGCAAGCGAAGATTCCACTGGTATAGGGCTTAGCAATATCAAACAGCGGCTGCAGGCATTGTACAAAGATGATTTTAGCATCGCCACTGTTGATGAGCCAACATCTTATAAAAAAGAAATTACCATACCTTTTTTTGACAACCATCAACAAAAAAGTTTTGCTGCCAATACTGTAAACCGTGCCATATGTTAAATTGTATAATTATTGATGATGAGCAGCCGGCCATAAATATCATAGCCAGCTATGTTAAAAACATACCTTACTTAAATTTAATCACCACTACTACCAGCGCAGTAGAAGGTATCGGCATTGTAACCCGGCAAAAAACAGATCTTATCTTCCTGGATATTCAAATGCCGGATATTACCGGTATTGATTTTATTAAAGCCATCAATGGCAAAAGCAAAGTCATTATTATTTCTGCCTACAGCCAGTATGCGCTGGACGGCTTTGAGCTGGAAGTAATTGATTACCTGCTGAAACCCGTATCTTTTGCACGTTTTTTAAAAGCCACACAAAAAGCCTGGGATTTGCTGGGCAGCGCTGCACAACCGCCTGCTGCCACTGCTGATTTTATTATGCTGAAAGGTGAAGGAAAAGGCAAATTCGTTAAAGTAGAATGGAACGATATTGATTATATAGAAAGCATGGGCAACTATACAGCCATACACAGCAATGGTAAAAAAATAACCTCATTAATTACCATGAAAGAGTTGGAAGACAAATTGCCCAGGCAAAAATTTATACGGGTGCATAAATCCTTTATTGTGCCTGTAGCAAAAGTAGTATCCATACACAATAATACGCTGATGCTAAAAAACTGCAATATAGAAATACAGGTTGGCGATACGTACAAAACGGCTTTTTTTGAAGTCATTAAAATACAGTAAGGTATAAATGTGACTGCTTGTAGAATTAATTTTTTGTATTAATGCAAAATAAAATAACCTTATATGTTTATTTTAATGGAATTTCTAAATAACCTGAGTTCGGGATAAGAAAATTTAAAAAAACTATAAGTATATAGTTATTCTACATTGAAATTAAGAGTAAAGAACTAATGTTGAGATTACAGTAGTACAAATGTTCAGTAAGCTGTATGGCAGGAACGGGCAGTATTCGTTCCTGCCTTGACTTTTTTGCTACTTTTTGTGTCAAGACAAAAAGTAGAGTAATACAATTAATTGAAAAATAACGAATTATAAAGTAATTTAAACCGAACTCAAGTTAATAACATTAACATCCTTTATTTTGCCCCAAAACGCTTATTCCAACTAAATTTAGTTACTTTTGCCCGCCAAAACCAGGCACAACCTGCTGCTTATTTTGGCGTTTTTTATGGACTTAAAAAATACAATCGACTTACAGCATTTGCCCCGTCACATTGCCATAATTATGGATGGCAACGGCAGGTGGGCTAAAGAAAAAGGCGAAGACCGCCTTTTCGGCCATTTCCACGGAGTGGAAAGTGTACGCAATATTGTAGAGGGCTGTGCAGAATTGGGCATACAATACCTTACCCTGTATGCTTTTAGTACCGAAAACTGGGACAGGCCACAGCACGAAGTAACCGGACTGATGGAATTATTAGTAGATACTATTAAAAAAGAAGTGCCTGTTTTAAATAAAAATAATATCAGGCTTCATGTAATCGGAGATATTGGCATGCTGCCTGAATCTGCCAGGGATCAGTTAAATGAAGCTTTGCAGGAAACCGGCAGCAATACCGGCCTCAATTTAATAATGGCTTTAAGCTATAGCAGCCGTTGGGAACTCGTAAATGCAGTAAAAAATATTGCAGCAGATGTACAGGCAGGAAAAGTGCAGCCTGCAAATATTACGCAGGATACTTTGCAGCAATATTTAAGCACCAGCCAGTTTCCTGACCCGGAATTAATGATAAGGACCAGCGGAGAGTACCGGATAAGCAATTTTTTATTATACCAGCTGGCGTATGCAGAGCTGTATTTTACCAATACCCGCTGGCCGGATTTTAGAAAAGACAACCTGTATGAAGCTATTATTGATTTCCAGGGAAGAGAACGACGGTTTGGAAAAACAGGGGAACAGGTAAAAACAAACTAATTGATGATTAACAAGATCAACAAAATAATCAGGGTTCTCAAAGTCCTCTCCCTCGGAGAGGGATTTAGGGAGAGGTTTTCAAGATTAACAAATACTTTTAAATATAGGGCTTAATTTGCCGTTCGTAAAAAAATTATTGATGCATAGTATTTACAAAGGGATTTTATTTATTGCCGTTATACTAACCAGCGCTTACACAGCGGTTGCACAAACCGATACTATTCCACCATTATCTATCGATCCTGCTTTGCAGGAAATTTACCAGTCAAGAATTCCTAAAGAATATACTATAGCAGATATTGTTGTAAGGGGCACACAGGCCTTTGATCCGAATTTAATTACATCCATATCCGGTCTTGCTATTGGCGATAAAATACAAATACCGGGTACCGATGCATTTACCAAGGCCATAACTAAACTATGGAAGCAAAATTTAATATCAGATGTAAAAATATACCTTACAAGATTGGTTGGCCAGGATGTATATGTGTTGATTGAAATAACTGAAAGGCCACGGCTTGCCGAATTTAAATTTGAAGGCGTAAAAAAAGGCGAGAGGGATGACCTGGAAGGAAAAGTAGGTTTGTCAAAAGACCGGGTGGTTACAGAAAATATGAAACGCAGCGCAGTTGAAATTATAGATAAATTTTATTCTGAAAAAGGATACAGAAATGTACAGATTGATGTAAAAGAAGATACTGTAGCAGGATTAAATAATGCAGTTTCTTTAACCTTTACTATTGATAAAGGAAACAAAGTAAAAGTAAGTTCTGTTAATTTTAGTGGCAATGAAAACGTGCAGGAGAATAAGCTTAAAAAGCAAATGAAAGGTACCAAGGAAATGACACGGATAACTTTATTTCCCCCGAAGGTAAACAGCCCGTATGGCGATACCATTATTCCGCCAAGCTTTAAGGAATATATACAGGACGCCGGCTTTTTATCTATCTCAAAAACCAAAACTTATATTGACCCGTATTTCAGGTTTAAATTATTCAGCTCCGCCAAATTCAACGAAGCAAAATATACAGAGGATAAGGATAATGTATTGCAATATTATAATGCACAAGGTTTTAGGGATGCGGTGATAGTTGCAGATACACAAACCATTAACAATGCTGGTAATTTAGACGTTCATGTAAAAGTAAATGAAGGAAGAAAATATTATTTCGGGGATATAACCTGGAGGGGCAATACCAAATATGGCGATTCTATTTTAAATTTATTTTTAGGCATAAGAAAAGGCGATACATACAATTTAGATATATTAAATAAAAGATTGGGCAAGCAGCTTAGTGCCGAAGGCGGAGATGTAAGCAGCCTTTATATGGATGACGGTTATTTATTTTTCAGGGTGGATCCTGTAGAAACTGCTGTATATAATGATACGATAGATTTTGAAATACGTATGACAGAAGGGCCGCAGGCTACTTATGGCAACATCAGCGTTTCCGGTAATGATAAAACCAAAGATTACGTAATACGCCGTGAGTTAAGAACAGTGCCGGGAGAAAAATTCAGCCGTGCCGATATCATCCGTACACAACGTGAATTATCCCAACTGGGATATTTTAACCCTGAAAAAATTGTTCCTAACGTAGTACCCAATGCAGAGAATGGAACTGTAGATATTAACTGGCAGGTAGAAGAAAAATCAGCAGACCAGCTGGAACTTTCTGCAGGTTTTGGCGGGGGCATAGGATTGACGGGTACTTTAGGAGTATCCTTTAATAATTTCTCTTTAAAAAATATTAATAAAGGATCTACATGGGATCCGCTGCCTTCCGGCGACGGGCAAAAATTAAGTGCAAGGTTCCAGTCAAACGGTAGGGCTTTCCGTTCCTACAATTTATCATTTAACGAACCTTGGCTGGGCGGTAAAAAACGCAATTCTTTTACCGTGAGTTTTTTTAATACCAAGCAGTCAAATGCGTTTAACCAGTTTGGCCAGTATTGCAAAGCCTGCGGTGATACTTCATATATCAAAAATATAGGGTTTGGCCTATCATTAGGAAAACAATTAAAATGGCCGGATGATTATTTCAACCTTATTTATTCCTTAAATGTGCAGCAGTATAAGCTGGAAAATTACGGTCAGTTATTCCAGGGCTTATCTAACGGTACATCTACCAATATCAGTTTAAAAATTGCGTTACTTAGAAATTCAGCCGGTCCAAATCCTATTTTTCCTACCAGCGGGTCTAACTTTTTAATGAGTGGGCAATTTACCTTGCCGTATTCTTTAATGGGTATTGTTTCGGAAACAGATAATCAATATAAGCTTCCCGAATTTCATAAGTGGCGTTTTACAGGCGAGTGGTTTGTGCCTATTGGTAAAGCCAGGGGCGCTGAAAAAAATAAGCAGTTTATTTTAAAAGCTGCTGCTAAATATGGTTTTATTGGTAAATATAACAGCAATTTAGAAGTCTCGCCTTTTGAGCGTTTCCAGGTGGGTGATGCAGGTTTAAATAATAATTTTGCCATTTTAGGGTATGATATTATTGCACATAGGGGTTACCCTATTTACGAAACCAGCGATCCCCGGATTAACCCGGAGAATATAACACCCCGTGACTTTTTTACAATATTTAACAAATACACTTTAGAGCTGCGTTATCCATTTAGCACAAGCGCAAGCAGCACTATTTATGGATTGGCATTTTTTGAGGCGGCCAATGGCTGGTACTCGTTTAAAGATTATAACCCTTTTAAATTGCGCCGTTCAGCAGGTATAGGTATGCGTTTCTTTTTGCCCATGTTTGGATTGCTGGGCTTTGATTATGGCATAGGCTTTGACAGGTATAGCCAGAAGGGTGGATTAAAAAGCGCTGGTAAATTTACCTTTATGCTGGGCCAGGAACCGGAATAATATTTAGAATAATGGCCGGTGGGACACGGCCACGGCAGTCAGCCGCGGTTGGTGTCCCCACCAACCGCAAAATGAAAAATAAATTTTTATTACATTATTATTTGTAAAAAATTTCAAAGATGAAAAAAGATTAATTATCCTTAGAATGCTGTGTATTGCCGGCACTTTTATGTTGATTTCTTTTTGTGCACAGGCGCAACGGTATGCCATAATTGATTCTAAATACATTTTAGATAAAATGCCTGAGTATACGGCATCACAAAAAAAGCTGGACCAGTTTAGTGAAATGTGGCAGCAGGAAATAGACTCCAAACAGGCTATTTTAGATAAAATGTACAAAGATTATGATGCCGAACAAGTGATGCTTAGCGATGATTTGAAAAAGAAAAGGGAAGATGAATTATTTAACAAAGAAAAAGAAGTAAGGGACCTGCAAAAAAAACGCTTTGGTTTTGAAGGAGACCTTTTTAAAAAAAGACAGGAATTGATTAAGCCTATACAAGACAGGGTATATACAGCTGTACAAAAACTGGCAGTAGAAAAGCAATATGATTTTATACTGGATAAAAGTGAGGGAATTACCGTTATCTTTGCCGACCCAAAACTGGATAAAAGTGAAGATGTATTAAAACATCTGGGCATTAAATAATTTGAATATTCAATTTAAATAATAACTACCAAATAAAACAATAAAGTAAGAAAAATGAAAAAATTAATCGTAGCAGGTGTGATGGCATTAGGTTTTTTGAGCGCTTCGGCTCAGAATAAAATTGGGTACATCAATACTGAAGAATTAATAAGTGTAATGCCCGAAGCTGATAAAGCAAATACAGAATTACAGGAATTCCAGGCTTCATTAAGCCAGCAATATAAAGATATGATGCAGGAACTGGAGACTAAAGGAAAGCAATTTGATACCGATTCATTAAAGCTCACTGCAAGTATGAAAGAAATTAAAAGAGGAGAATTAATGCAATTGTATGAAAAGGCACAATCTTGGAACCAGCAGGCACAGGATATGTACCAGCAAAAGGCACAGGAAAAAGTAATGCCAATACGTGCAAAAGCACAAGAGGCAATTAAGGCTATAGCCAAAGAAAATGGGTATGCTTATATTTTAGATATCAATGCAGTAATTGTAGGCCCTCCCGGTGATGATGTATTGGTATTGGTAAAAAAGAAATTAGGTATTAAAGATGCACCGGCAGCTACACCTAAAAAACCGGCAACCGGCAGGTAAATAAAGAAATTTAACTGTGTAAATAAAAAACCGCTTCTAAAAGCGGTTTTTATTTACACAGTTAATATATAGATGTTGCGTCTGGAATAATATTGATCTAGATTATTTCTTAAAATTAAATACCGCTGTTTTTATATCATGATAAAAAAGAAAAGTCCATCCTTCTTTTTCACCTTGTTGCCACCATTGCTGCCTTAGCTCACTGCATTTTTTTCCATCATAATCATATTTGGCTACAAATTTAGTTTTCATCTGGATAAGTTGCGGGGCTACATCGCCTCCAAAAAATATCGTTTCCCCGTCTTCTTTAATCCAGAATGCCTGGTGATAAGGGCAATGTGCACCTGTTAATTGATATTCTATAATATTATCTATTGAGCCATTGTCACTGGTGAATTCAACTTTACCTGATTTTGATAAAATGTTAAAATCCTCTACCAAATAAGATGGTTCGCCTTTTTGCAACGCAAACTCATATTCTTTTTCATTTATATAGTAAGTAGCACCAGGAAAACTTACTATAGTTTTATCTTTCATTGAAATGCCGCCGGAGTGATCTTTATGCAAATGGCTTAACAATATTTTAGTAACAGATTTTGGGTCAATGCCTTTATCCATTAAGTTTTGATGAAGCTGCAAAGTGCCATCTGCATTAGTAAAGCCCAGCCCGGTATCCAGTAGGATAACGTCTTTATTGGTAACAACTACAAAAGGTTGTATCTCTACAAGCAGGCTACCCTCAGGCCTTTGTTGTAAGTTATCTTCATTATTAAATGGAATAAATTTTTTGGATGCGTCAACAGTAAATGCACCTTCACTTAATGGAATTATTTTCATATTATTTTATAAAATTATCAGTTGCATATTATGTAAGGAAAAAATGCAATACCAACAGGTATTGGTCTCTCTTTGCGGCCTTTGCTCCTTAGCATCTTCGCGGTAAAAAGGAACTAAAGCTTGTAACAAAATTATTTTTATCTCAATACCATTTGCCTGTCTGCATCTAATTTTATTAAAATAAAAATCAGAATACTGAAAGTCAATAAGGAAGAACCGCCATAGCTTAGGAGCGGTAAAGTAATACCAACCACAGGTGCCAGGCCAATGGTTACACAGATATTTACAGCCACATGAAAAAACAAGATGCCGGCTACACAATAGGCGTACACCCTGGTAAAAACACTCCTTTGCCTTTCGGCTAAAAATAATATGCGTAATAATAAACCTAAGTACAAAAGCATTAATAATGCACTACCCCAAAAGCCAAAATTTTCTCCTACGGAAGTAAAAATAAAATCGGTGTGTTGTTCCGGTACAAAATCCCCCTGGGTCTGCGTGCCTTTTAAAAAACCTTTGCCCCAAATCCCCCCTGAGCCAATCGCAATTTTAGATTGCTTAACATTATAATTTTGCTGGTCTTTTTTCTGTTGTTTTGTTTTATCAGTTATTTCTTCTTCAGTAATATTTTTATTTACAAATGGGTTATCAACGCCTACCATGCTAAAAATCCGGTCTGCCTGGTATTTTTTAAAAACATGCTTAAATGCAAAAGGTACAGCCAGTCCAACAAATGCAGAACAAACTATCCAGGCAGTGATTATCGTAATTAATAAGCGTTTATTTTTTTGATCTGCCTTCGGTTAAAATATATAATTAATACCGCTAGTATAGCAAAAGCAATCAGCAGGGTTTGTGTGCTGAATAATAAAGTTACAATAAGTAAAACAGCCATTGTGCCTCCTGTAATTAAGTATACAGACGGCAAGCCTTCCCTTTACATTGGAATTAAAAAACTAAAGTAAACCAATGCCAGGCCAGTTTCTCCCTGTAATATTGAAAATACAGCCGGTGCAAAAGCAATACCTGCAGCAATTAATTGCGACCTGGTTTTTGTAAAGTTAACTTCAGGCATGGATAAATATTTAGCTAATGCCAGCGAGGTAAATATTTTACAGAGCTCTACGGGTTGAAGGTTCATAAACCCAAGCGGTATCCAGCTTTTAGAGCCTTTTATTTCTTTGCCTGCCACGAAAGTGGCCAATATCAGGAAAATGCCTATTAAGTAAGAAAGATTAGCAGTTGCGGTAAAAAATTTACTATCCGTTAGTAAAATAAAAATGACCAATATTATACATGCACCAAAATAAAAAAATTGTTTGCTGTAATTTTTTTTAAACCCCATTAAGGTTTGCATGAAAGAATCGGTGCTTTTATATTCAACCGAAAAATACAAATAAGGCCTATGGTAACCAGGAAAAAATATAATAATATTGTTACCCAGTCTATGCCTTTTGATATGATTGGTTTTTGCTGATACATGATTGATAGCCCGGTTAAATAGAATATGTATTTACTGATAAAATTGTTGTACGGTAACGTTTTTCATTAGGCAAAACTGCATTGTTTTTAATTAACTGGGTATCCTTATTATTTTTTTTAGGCGTATCATTTTGCTTGTGCATCTTTTCCAATATATCGTTATCATCTTCTTCCGCTTCTATGCCTACTGTATCCCTGATAGTTTTTATATATCCCTTTGATAATAAGTAAGCCTGGTCTTTGGCATGTTTTAATGAATCCTGTTTACGCAACTCTTTATAAATCCTGGCAGGTATTAAATTTAGTTTTGTAATAGCTTCAGCTTTTGCCTTGCGGGCTTTATCGGTGATGGAATCATTCAAATATTTTTCAATCATCAGGCTGGCAATAGGAGCTGCGGAGCTGGAGCCAAACCCGGCATTTTCACAAATAACTGCAATTGCAATCTTAGGGTTTTCCCTTGGTGCAAAAGCTGCAAAAAAAGCATGGTCTTTTTGTTTTACACCTTTGTAAGCATTTTCTACCGTACCCGTTTTGCCACATACTATAATTCCCGGCACTTTTGCAGCCCTGCCTGTACCGCTTTCCATTACTCCCTGCATCCCATCATGCACTGCTTCAAATACGCTGTCAGGAATATTAACAACAGTATGCTTTTCTTTGTATTTGGTCAGCAAACCATACGTATCTCCATTTTCGATAGAATCTATTACATGAGGAATAATGTACCAGCCCTTATTAGCGAGGTATGCCATTTCATTAGCTACCTGCATGGGTGTAGCTTCCACTTCGCCCTGTCCAATACTGACAGAACGGAAGGTGCAAAAGTTCCAATGTGTTTCTCCATACACTTTATTATAAGTAGCGGCAGTGGGAATTTTACCACTTCTTTCTGATGGAACATCTACACCCAGCTTATGCCCAAGGCCAAAGGCATTCATATATCTTGCCCAACTGTTTAAGCTGCTGTCGATGGTAGGATATTTCGGATTGTTAATTACCCTCATCATCACATTGGCAAAATAGGTGTTGCAGGAATGTGTAATAGCTTCCTTTAATTTAAAAGTTCCCGGATCAAGGCAGCGCATAGGCTTGCCACAATTGTGAAAGGCTCCGTTGCACCCGAAAAGGGTAGTAGGTGTAATTACGCCTTCCTGCAATCCTACAAGGCCTTGTAAGGTTTTAAACGTAGATCCGGGTGCATAAGTGGCGCTAACCGTCCTGTTTAAAAGTGGCAATGCAGGATCCAGGAGTAATTTATTAATGTGTTTTCTCCTGTCAGCGCCTGTTAAAAGTTTTGGTTTAAATGTAGGGCTGCTTACCATGGCGAGTATACCCCCGGTTTTAGGGTCTATGGCTACAATAGACCCCACTTTATTTTGCATCAGTGTTTCGCCAAACTCCTGTAGTTTAATATCCAGCGCTGTATACATATTTTGCCCGGCGATAGCAGCCGTATCAAACTCACCGTTTTCCCATTTTTCAGTAACCCTGTTTTTATTGTCCCTCTTCCAAAACTGTATGCCCCGCTGGCCCATTAATACTTTTTCATAGCTGCGCTCTATACCTGTTTTGCCAGCATAGTCGCCCATTTGATAACCTTCATCACTATGGCTTTTTAAAAAATTAGAATCTACTTCAGATAAATAACCCAAAATATTTGCCCCTGCATCATAAGGGTAATCTCTTACCGGACGTTCCTGCAAATAATAACCCGGAGCAAATTTGTATAGATTTTCATTTATCTTAGCCATTTTTTCATTACTTAGCAATGCTTCGAATACAGATGGCCGGTAGCTTTTGTTTTTAATAATAGCCGTTATAATTCTTTTCCTGAATTCTACCGTATCAATACCCAAAATATTACACAGAGTGGCAGTGTCGGTACCTTTTATTTTTCCGGGTAAAACCATTAAATCATAAATAATAGTATTCTGTAAAATTGATCTTCCTGTCCTGTCATACACAATGCCCCTGTCAGGATACACTACTTTCCTGAATATGCCCTGGTCATCCGCCATGATTTTATACTTGGAAGAAAATATCTGGAGGTTGATAAGTTGTATAATAATAACTATGAATACTGCTATAAAAGCAATCATAATTATTCTTTTTCTGGACTGGTTAAATACAGGCACTTTAGTTTTTGGAGTTTATTATTATTCTCTAATTAATTGTACTTCGCTTTGCTCAGTATTTAAAAATTTTGTCACCGGCATTTGCTCTTTATTCAGCTGCATTGGCGTCGCACTCTTGTACCGCATATCTTTATTAAGCTTTAATGATGTTTTGCTACTAACATATCGCTCCTACGGAGCTTTATCTTTTGATCTTACAAATTTTTAATTTTTAATTCTTCATTTTTAATTGACTATACTGTATTCGTCCTAAACCTTTGCTTTCTTATAAAAAGTAACTCTGTGATTACTATTAATAATAAACTTATTGCAGTTGATAATACTGTCTTTGCAAAAAAGTACCAGATATTGCCAAACTGCCAGGCTTCTAAAAAAAACAGCCAGCCATGGTGTATTACGGTAAGCAGGCCCACGTAAATAAAATAAGGCAGCATGCCTCCCATACTTTTAACAGAAGGTTCAGCATAATTGGCTTCTGATCCTTCCTGAGGAATAAGCAAGTTAATTAAAAATGGCCGCACATATGCCATTAAAACACATGCCGCTGTATGAAACCCCGGGTGGTGCCTGAAGCTGTCTAAAGTAAAACCAAGCATAAAAGCCAAAATCATTTGTTGCCCACGCCCCATTTTAAACGGCAGCCATAAAATAAAAAGATAATAAACATATGGAGTTACCATTTGATGCAAGTGTATTTTATCTAATACATATACTTGTACCAAAATGAATAGTATAAATCGCAATATATTTTTTACCAGGCTGCTCATCAGATCTTATGTAATATTAATTGCTTTGTTTTTTTACTTTATCCAATAATTCATTAATCTCGTTCTGCTGTTTGTTGTTAATAACAAAAACATATTGTAAGTTATAAAAATTTGCAGCCGTTCTTAACTTAATGCTATAATTGCTGGTATTTTTTTCCGGTATTGCTTCTTCCACATACCCTATTACTAATCCCTTAGGAAAGCTGGTGCTGAAACCACTTGTAATAATGGTATCGCCTTTTGTTACTTTAGCCCCTTTTGAAATACCGGTAAATGAAACAATATTTGGCATTTTGCCGTCCCAGGATATGGTACCTGTCTCGCCGCTTTTTAAAAGCTTACCGCTTATTTTACTGTCTTTATGTAATAAGCTCATTACTGCCGTAAAGCCGGATGTTGCTTCTGAAGTAATTCCTATTACTCCATTGTTTATATCAATTACTGCCATGCCTTCTTTTACAGATTGGGCATTTCCCCTGCTGATTACTATGTAATTATTTTGTGCTGTTACTGAATTAGCTACAACTGTGGCAGATAAATAAGTATATTTTACATATTGCTTTAAGGAATCCAATTGCAGGAATCTATTTTTATGTTGCTTGCAGTATCAGGCAGTGCATAGTCAGCTTTCAATTTATTATATAATTTTTCATTAGCTGCAAGTAATGAATCGTTAGTTTTTTTTAGATGAAAGTAGTCTTCTATTTTATTATACTGCTGGTTTATTTTTCCGGTAACCTGGTTGGCCGTAGCACTGAACATAGCATTGTGGTAATGGCTGTAATGGATAATAAAGTAAATGCTTAATCCTTGCAGTAACAGGAAAAATAAAAAATAAGCATACTTTCTAACAAAAAGAAAAATATTACGCACCAGGGAGAAGTTATAAGTTAAGCTATAAAATATCACTACAAGTTAAAGTATCTGTCTTGCAGTTTTTAGCCAAGTTTTAGCGCATCACAAAAGGATACCTCGAATAATTTTTCAGTGCAATACCTGTACCCCTTACCACACTTTTCAATGGATCGTCTGCCACATGCACAGGTAATTTTATTTTTGCGCTTATACGTTTATCCAATCCTCTTAAAAGAGCGCCGCCACCTGTAAGGTATAAACCACGGCGGTAAATATCAGAAGCTAATTCGGGAGGTGTAGTTTCCAGGGCTTTTAAAATAGCTTCTTCAATTTTAAAAATACTTTTATCCAAAGCCTCTGCTACTTCCTGGTAACTCACCATAACCTGCTTGGGAATACCTGTAACCAAATCCCTGCCATTTACAGGTATGTCATCCGGGGGGTTATCCAGGTCTTTCATCGCAGCGCCAACCTGTATTTTAATTTGTTCTGCTGTTCGTTCACCAATTAACAAACTGTGATAACGGCGAAGCGCCTCCATAATATCTGCAGTAAATTCATCACCCGCCACACGTATACTTTGATCGCATACTATACCTGCCAGTGCTATTACCGTAATTCCGGTAGTGCCCCCCCCAATATCAATGATCATATTACCCACGGGTTCCTCTACATCAATACCAATACCTAAAGCAGCAGCCATTGGTTCATGCAGTAAATATACTTCCTTCGCACCTGCCTGTTCAGCACTATCTCTTACTGCACGTTTTTCCACTTCGGTAATACTGCTGGGTATACAAATCATCATGCGCCAGCTGGGAGCAAAAAGTGGTTTTTTGGGATAAATCATTTTAATCATTTCCCGGATCATTAATTCGGCAGCATTAAAATCAGCAATTACGCCATCTTTAAGCGGTCTTACAGTCCTTATGCTTTCATGGGTTTTTTCATGCATCATCAATGCTTTTTTACCCACTGCCAGTATATGTTTCGGGTTATTCCGGTCAAGCGCTACTATAGACGGTTCATTTACTACCACTTCGTCATTATGGATAATAAGGGTATTTGCCGTACCCAGGTCAATCGCAATTTCCTGTGTAAAAAAATTAAAAAGTCCCATTTGTATATTGAGAAGATGTAGTTATGAATAATGGTAGCAAAGTTGATGTAAAATATTTGAATTAACAACGGGAATATTTTATTTTTTAAGATTTTATGCAAAATCTTTTTTTAACTTAAAATTATGGGGATATAATACCAGCAACGATTTTGCTAAAAAAATTAGTTATTGATCCAATCGTGCCGATTATAAAAAGCGTATATACATAAACGTTATATTTTTTTAATAAAATTCAAACCCGATATCTTTTCTGAAATACATGCCATCAAATTGTATTTGTCCTAATGTGTCAAGTGATGATGTTACAGCTTCGGTAATAGTAGGTGAAAGTGAAGTAATAGCTAACACCCTTCCGCCATTGGTAACTGTTTTTCCATCAGTAATTTTAGTGCCGGCATGAAAAATAAATGTATCTGCCGGTATATTATTTGATAACCCGGTAATTACCTGATCCTTTTTAAATTCGCCCGGATAGCCACCACTTACTGCAATTATTGTTGCAGCAGCCCTTTTGTCCGTTTCTATATCTATTTTGTTTAGCTGTTGCTGTGATGTAGCCAAAAGTAATTCTAACAAACTGTTTTTTATCCTGGGCATTACGGTTTCAGTTTCAGGATCGCCCATGCGGCAATTGTATTCAATAACAACTGGCTCACCGTCGATGCTTATTAATCCAAAAAAGATAAAACCTTTATACTCCAGGTTATCTTTTTGCAAGCCTTCGATTGTAGGTTGTATGATTTTATTTTTTACCCGATCCATAAAGGCTTTTGTAGCAAAAGGTACCGGGCTTACAGCGCCCATTCCGCCTGTATTCAGTCCGCTATCTCCTTCGCCTATACGCTTATAATCTTTAGCTTCGGGAAGCAATACATGATTTTTACCGTCTACTAAAGCAAACACACTTAATTCTATTCCTTTTAAAAACTCTTCTATTACAACTTTTTTTCCTGCTTCTCCGAATTTTGATTGTATAATCATAGATTCAAATACTGCCAGGGTTTCTGCAGTAGTCTGGCATATCACTACACCTTTACCTGCTGCCAGTCCATCAGCTTTTAATACTACCGGTAGGGGATGGTTGCTGATATATTCTATACCATCTGTATAATTCTCGATAGTGAATTCAGCATATGCTGCGGTAGGAATATTGTGGCGTTTCATAAAATCTTTTGCATAGGCTTTGCTGCCTTCCAGTTGCGCAGCAGCAGCAGATGGGCCAATTACATGGATATGCCGGGTAGCTGCGTTATTTTTGAAATAATCGTAAATGCCTTTTACCAGGGGTTCTTCTGGTCCAACTAATATCATCTCAACCTGGTATTGGATACATGCCTGGGCAATGCCTGCAAAATCGCAAGGATCTATATTTAGGTTTGTTCCCAATAAGGCTGTGCCTGCATTGCCGGGTGCAATAAATATATTTTTACAATTATTATCTTGTTGTAGCTTCCATGCAAAGGCATGTTCTCTTCCTCCGGACCCTATTAATAAAATGTTCATCAGGTTATTGGTAAATTGGTTTTAAATGTATTTGTCTGTTTACTATTGTATTTGGATTTTATTGGGTAAAGATACCGGGAAATATTTTTTGTAACATTTCCTTATAAAAAATTAAATAGCCTGTTTGGTATTATCAATCATAATTTCACTATTTTGAGTAATTAAACAAACCAAATTACCAGCAAAACTATTTTACATGAATGATCAAGTAATGAAACAACCGGGCCATCCCAAAGGGTTATGGGTGCTTTTTGGAACTGAGATGTGGGAACGCTTTAACTTCTATGGCATGAGGGCAATATTGTCTTTATTTATTGCAGAGGCGTTAATGAGGGGTGATACCGAAGCTTCAATTATTTATGGAGGGTTTTTAGGATTGTGTTACCTGACACCAATGCTTGGCGGGTACATTTCTGACAAATATTTGGGAAACAGGAATTGTATTTTGCTGGGTGGTACTGCAATGGGAATAGGGCAATTATTGCTTTTTTTAAGTGCAAGCTATAGCACAGAAGCTACCAGCCGTGATATGGCCACTAATATTTTGTGGGTGGCTTTACTGGTGATCATTTTTGGAAATGGTTTTTTCAAACCTAATATTTCTTCCATGGTGGGCAGCTTGTACCCCCCGGCGCAGAAAAGTAAATTAGATTCTGCTTTTACGCTTTTTTATCTGGGAATAAATGTGGGTGCTACCTTAGGACAATTTATCTGCCCGTTTTTGGCGATGTTGAAAAAATGGCGTAAGGGATTTGACTGCATTTAAGTGGGGCTTTTTAGCAGCAGCTATTGCAATGTTTATTGGAACATTAACTTTTTTGTTTCTTAAAAATAAATATGTGGTAACGCCGGAAGGTCTTCCGATAGGCAAAAAACCGCAAAAATCAGATGTGCCAACAGGCGAGTCTGAACAGGCTAAATTTACCACAGGCAGTATTATCATTTCTGCAATATTAATGGTGGCCCTTACATATGGGTTTCATTTATTGATGGGGGGACCTGGTGTTTCGCCGATTAAATCATGGTTGTACCCATTCATTTTTGCTGCGGGTATCAGCCTGGCATTTTTAATTATGAGCGATAAAACCATAACAAAAGTTGAGCGGGACAGGATTTGGGTATTGTACATCGTTTGTTTTTTTGTAATGTTTTTCTGGGGTGCATTTGAACAGGCGGGTTCATCATTAACTTTTATTGCCGACAAACAAACGGACACCAGGATATTGGGATGGACAATGCCACCAAGCATGGTTCAAAACTTTAATGGAATTTTCGTGATGATTTTTGCCATACCCTTCAGTTTATTCTGGATATGGATGAGTAAAAAGAAGATTGAGCCTATTTCTCCGGTCAAGCAAGCATGGGGTTTGTTGCTAATAGCACTTGGTTATTTAATCATTGCAATGCAGGTAAAAGGATTTGACCTTTCAAGCAAAGTTGGGATCATCTGGTTGATTGTATTGTACTTATTGCATACCTGGGGAGAATTGTGTTTGTCGCCAATCGGCTTATCGCTGGTGGCCAAACTGGCCCCAAGAAGATTTGCCTCTTTATTAATGGGAGTATGGTTTTTAGGTAATGCGGGCGGCTATGCGTTAACGGGAGTATTGGGCGCTTTGTTGCCACCAACACCCGATAAATATGTAAAAGTGGAAAAAGAAAATATTAACCTGCAGGCTATTTTGGATGGTCAAAAAACTCCTACGGGGCAGGAGTTGTACACGCTTGCCAAATATAAAATTGCTGCAAATGTTGATTTTGATAAAGGAGATAAAAATAACCTGAATTTTGAAAAAATATTTAAAGCAAAAGATTCTGTATTAACTGCACAGCAATTGGATATTATTGAAAAAGAAAAAATAATTAAAGTAGGCTACCCGACTTTTGTTGGCTTTACTTTAAGAAACTTGTACGACTTCTTTATGCTCTTTGTGGTATTATGCGGAATAGCAGGCTTAGTATTGTATGCTTTGAGCCCAATGTTAAAAAAAATGATGCATGGGGTAAGGTAATGGTAAAATTATATACAAAGGCTGTTCATTTTTTGAACGGCCTTTTTGTTTTTAAACAATCAATTTTTTTATGCAAACAACTTCTTTGGAAGGGATACAGAATTTTAAAGGCAAATATCCTAAACAACTTTACCTGCTTTTTTTTACAGAAATGTGGGAGCGGTTTACTTTTTATGGCAACAGGGCTTTGCTGCTTTTGTTCATGGTTAATTACCTGCATTTTGGCGATGGCAAAGGAAATATGATTTATGGGGTATACCAATCATTGATTTATGCCATGCCGGTTTTAGGCGGCATGCTGGCTGATAAAATTTTAGGGCAGCGCCGGTCAATCATCTGGGGTGGGGTATTGCTTACGCTGGGAAGTTTTGTAATGGCCATACCTGTTAAAGAATCTTTTTTTATCGGGATGGGTATTTTAATTGTAGGTAATGGATATTTTAAACCCAATATTTCAACAATTGTAGGTAGTTTGTACAAAGAGAACGACGGCAGGCGGGATGCAGGGTTTTCATTTTTTTACATGGGCATTAATTTAGGGTCCATGCTGGGTGGTTTACTGTGCGGCTGGATAGGACAGCAATACAACTGGCATTTGGGTTTTGGGCTTGCTGGTGTTTTTATGATTTTAGGATTGATAGTATTTGTAAAAAAGCAACATATTTTGGGCCCAATTGGTTTACCGCCATCTGTGGAAAACCTGAAAGCAAAAACTGCCTTAGGTTTGAGCAAACAAAATATGGTTTACATCTTAAGCATACTGGCTATTCCGGTTTTTGTAATCATTTTAAATTATTATGAAATCTACAGTTACCTCATCAACCCATTTGGCATTATTGCTTTGGTGTATGTAATTTATGCCGCTGGTAAATTGGGCAAAGAAGCATTTTTAAAAATCATGGTAGCGTTAGTGCTTATTATTTTTTCTGCGCTTTTCTGGGCTTTTTATGAGCAGGGCGGCGGCTCGTTAAATTTATTTGCCGACAGGAATGTGAACATGAATTTTTTGGGATTGAAATTATCTTCCGCAGCGGTAAACAATTCTATTAATGGTGCATTGATAGTTTTGCTAACGCCTTTTTTTGTATGGCTGTGGATATGGCTGGCCAACAGGAAGAAAGAGCCCAACGCCGCAGTAAAATTTGCTTTAGGGTTAATGCAACTGGGACTGGGGTTTTATGTATTTGTAATCGGCGCACAGTTTGCGCATAATGGCATGGTAAGTTTATTGTTTTTTGTGCTGGGGTATTTATTTATGTCTACAGGTGAGTTGTGTTTATCGCCGATTGGGTTATCGGCCATTACAAAACTTTCGCCGCCAAAAATGGTGGGACTGATGATGGGTATGTGGTTTCTGGCCAGTTCGTACGGGCAATACCTGGCAGGGCTGATTGGCTCATTAATGGCCATACCTAGTGAAGATGCTACCGGAAAAGCCATGACAGCAACTGCATCGCTTGGGGTTTATACAGATGTATTTACAAAAATTGCATGGGTGTCTGCTGCCTGCGGTGTGGTGTTGCTGATATTATCTCCGTGGCTGAAAAAAATGATGAAGGATATCAAATAAGTTTCACGCAAAGAAATATAAGGAGCAAAGTTGCAAAGAAAATACAATTTTTTTGCCCGCCCGGCTGAACGCCGTTCGGACGGGTTACCGGCATTTGTTCTTTGGTCATCATCGTTGTGTCACTCACTGCATCGGTATACCTTTGATGATCTTTAATTATGTTTTTTCGTAAACATGTCGCTCCTACGGAGCTAAACTGTGTTTATTACATTGCTACTAATATATCGCTCCTATGGAGCTGAATATTTTGACTTCAAAAAATTTTTAATTTTTAATTCTTCATTTTTAATTAAAGCTCAATAATTATTCAACTGCCTAATGGCTGCCGGATAGTAATGAAAACCGCAGCGTAGCGGAGGTTGTAATGGATAGCCGGAACAAATGTTGAATAGTGTACAAATGTTCAGAGCCCCAGTAAAAAAATCAAATGAATTTTAAATGTTCATGCTGCTTGCCTAAAATCATTGCATCATTGGCACCCAGCCATTTGTTTAATACAGTTGCATATACATTTTTAAAATCCACTTTGTATTTTAAATCTCCTTCATTTAAATCGGCCAGGTCTGGCATAGAATTTAAAATGCCTTTTTCTTTTAAACCTCCGCTGATAAAAAACATATTGTTGGCTGTGCCATGATCTGTGCCACCACTCGCATTTTGCGATACCCTTCTGCCAAATTCGCTAAAGGTCATCAGTAATACATCCTGAAAACGGTTGTTCTTTTTTAAGTCATTAGTAAAAGATTTTATAGCATCATTTAATTCAGTAAATAGTTTCTTTTGCTGGTTATCCTGGTTGATATGGGTGTCAAAACTGCCCAAAGAAACATAATATACTTTTGTATTAATATCGGACATGATTAGTGATGCAATGGTTTTAAAATCTTTGCCTAGTGCAGAATTAGGATAACTTTCAGTTGATGCATGCGCCTGGCTTTGTTGAAAAATATAATCGGCACTATTAAGCGTTTCACTCATAGTTTTATATAAATAATTTATCGTTTCTTCGCTGTGCACATGGCTGGCGCCAATATCTTTAAAATATTTTTCTTTACTGCTATTATATAAACGACGCGGATCTTTAAATGCAAGTCCTTTATTTTCTTCTCCTTTTAATGCAAGGCTTAATACATCATCAATTTCCAATGCATGTGTCGGCTTGTTGCAACCTTTGCACTGTGCATCGAGGTACCTGCCCAGCCAGCCGGTATTTATATATTCGTTACTGTTGCTGGCACTGTGCCAGATATCCATACTTCTGAAATGCGACCTGTCCGGATTCGGATAGCCCACACTGTTGAGTATACCCAAATTACCTTCGTCATATAATCCTTTAAATGCCTGCAAAGCAGGATTAAGGCCTGCTTCATCAGTAAGTAATAGGGATTTTTCTTTTGTAATGCCAAGCCGTGGCCGTTCCTTGTAGTAAATATCATTGCGTAAAGGAATGACTGTGTTTAATCCGTCATTACCACCACTAAATTGTATTACCACCACTGCCTTGTTACCAGGCGGAACCATCATTGGCTTTTCAAATGCCTTTAAAAATTTTGGCAGCATAAACGATGCTGTGGCTAAAGACCCTGCCTGTAAAAATTGCCTGCGTTTGATTAGCATAAAGTATATTTAACAAAGTTGATATTCTGGTGTACTCATTAAATTAATGATAGCGCTTTTGATGTAATTTTCCCTGCTGCTTGCATTGGTATATTTATTCAATACTTGTGAATTTAAAGTATTGCCGGTTTGTAATACTACCTGTGTTATTTTTTCCAGTAAATTCCCCCTGGAAGTTTGTTCAAAAACCTTATTTACCATTTCCCAATTCACATTTACACTAATATTTTTTAGGGCTTTGGTTTTTTCTTCCATCATTTGTCCCATCATTACATCATCATCATTTTTAGGAGTAACATCAATAATCTGGTTGGCGGTAAGTATTTGGGGTATTTGCAATCGTAGCATCAATGTACTGCTATCTATCCAGTTTCTGCCCCCGGGCCAGCCGGCTACATTAGGAGGGTAAAATAAAATCTGCCCTGATAGTTTTTGGAATAAAAGCTGAACGGAATTGTTTTGTAATTCCATCGGTAAAAACCTTTGAATACCGGCAAGTAACTCTACCGGCGATTTTATTTTATTACCAATATTTTTTTCTTCATAAAACCAATCGCTTGTGTAAATATCCGCCAGTAATTTTTTGATGTCGTAACCGCTTTGATAAAATCTATTGCTGAGCCATCCTGCTTTAGCGGTATCAATTTTTTCATTAACAAAGTACCGGTATATCTTTTTAGTGATGAAAAGTGCTGTTTGTTTATTTTCCAATAACAATTCTATTACATCATTACCATCATAGTTACCTGTTTTACCGAAAATTATTTTATCCTCATTATCATGTTGTAATTTTCTAAATTCAAATTCACCTTTAAGGTTAAAGCCCCATCCTGTAAATGCTCTTGCTGCTTCTTTGATATCTGTTTCAGTATAGTTGCCTGTGCCCAATGTAAATAATTCCATTACTTCCCTGGCAAAATTTTCGTTCGGATGCTTCTTCCTGTTTTGCTGGTTGTTCAGAAATTGCAGCATTGCCGGGCTTTTACTTACAGCTTTTAGCAAATCTCCAAAATTACCCAAAGCATTTTGCCTTATGGTATGTAATAAGTCTTGCTGAAAAAAACTATTAATTACACGGCACGCAAAATGACCATGCCAAAAAAGGCTCATTTTTTCTCTTAGCTGGGCTTCGCTGTTCACCATTTCTTCCAGCCAGCGTATATTTAAATTTTTTACATCAGTTTTATATTGCTGACGAATTTGTTTTCTCTTCTCTTTGGTTAACTCTGTTTTTTGTATAGCTGAAATGTCTTTCACTCCTTTGAAAAGGCCATCTATAAGGTTTTGTGCCACTTCTATTTTTTCAGGTTTTTTTTCAGAAGTTTTTACCAGGAGATCCCATAATTTTTTCTGATGTATTGTCTCTAATTCTGCTGCATTTTCGGCCATTGGGCCAAATCCTGCACGCCAAAGTAAGTGCTGATTTTTTAAGCGATTGTTTAGGGGCATAGTAAAAGTGTGAATTAAAAAGTCAGATCGTTTTTACCGGATAAAGTTTAAATAACTGATTACATATTTAACTATTAAATTTAAAAATACGTACAGCAGATATGTAAATATTTGAATACCAGTGTTTATTTGGACACAAAAATAATTGTATATAGGAAAAATATTGCTGCTGAGCAGCTTTAGCGTATTGCTATTTACTGGCTGTATGCTTAATTATCTATAATACTTTATGAAAAATCTACTATTTATGCATCCTGTAATAAATAAACAATATGAAGTTTAAATTTTCTATTATCCTGGTATTTGTTTTTCAAATCACAGGCTTTTCGCAAAAGGTTGATAAAAATGGGCTATTGGGAGAATGGAAATTTATGAATAGTTATTTTGGAGGTGATACTATCAGGCTGATAAAAATGTCTGATACACTCATCCACAAAGGACGTTATTATATTATTAATTTTGAAAATAACAATAATTTTTTTACAAGTAAGGTTTCTATCCCTAAGCCAGTATGTGATAAAGGAGGTCATTGTTTCCCTGAAGGGCAATATCAGTTAAAGGAAAATCAAATTGAATTTCTTAAAATAACAGAAGGCCGTTATTCTTCTATTAAATGCGGGCTACCCAAAAAAATGACTTATCAAATCATTGAATCTGCTGATACCTTATTGATGCTTAAAAAAATATAGGTAAACTATTGTATCATTTCCTTACCAAAATAACTGTGCAAAACCTTTGGTAATTTAATTCCTTTATCCGTTTGATTGTTTTCCAGTAAGCAGGCAACTATTCTTGGCAAAGCCAAAGAAGATCCGTTTAAAGAATGTAGCAACTGCATTTTTCCATTCGCATCTTTAAAGCGGATTTTCATCCTGTTGGTTTGAAAAGTTTCAAAATTACTCACAGAGCTGCATTCCAGCCATTTTTTTGCGCAGCGCTGTATACTTCAAAATCAAAAGTAAGCGCAGAAGCAAAGCTCATATCGCCACCGCATAAACGCAGAATGCGATAGGGCAATTCTAAAGATTGTAATAATTTTCCACATGTATTACCATCTCATCCAGCACAGGATAACTATTTTCAGGATGAACCAATTGTACAATCTCTACCTTATCAAACTGGTGTACCCTGTTTAAGCCACGCACATCACTTCCAAAACTACCGGCTTCCCGCCTGAAACAAGGGGTATATGCTGTCATCTTTATGGGTAAATCCGTTTCTTTTACTATTTCATCCCGGTAAATATTAGTTATCGGCACTTCAGCCGTAGGAATCAAATAAAGGTTATCAGTGGTTATATGATACATCTGCCCTTCTTTATCAGGCAGCTGCCCTGTTCCATATGCCGAAGCTTCATTTACCATATGTGGTGGCAAATATTCTGTATAGCCTGCAGCAATATTGTAATCTAAAAAATATTGAATTAATGCCCTTTGCAATTTAGCACCCTTTCCTTTATACAAAGGAAAACCACTACCCGTTAATTTAGCACCGATTTCAAAATCAACCAGGTCATATTGCTTTATCAAATCCCAGTGTGGTACCGCATTAGCAGAAAGTATCGGCTTTTCACCGGCTTCTTTTATATTCTCATTCTCATCAGGTGTTTTTCCTTTAGGTACAGATGTATGAGGCAGGTTGGGCAACTTTATCAAATCCTCATGCAGCTGTTTCTCAATCTCATTAAGTTGGTTATTTAATTGCTGCAAGGTGCTTTTATGTTCAGCTACCTCAACTTTTTTTTGTTCAGCAGCTACCTTTTCTCCCTTACTCATTAATGCGCCAATTTCCTTACTGGCAATATTCATAGCAGCTTGTAAAGATTCAGTTTCAACCTTTACCTTACGCAGTTTTTCATCATTATTAATTATGTCATCAATTATATCAATATTGCTAAAATGCTTTATAGCCAATTTTTCTTTTACTAACGCTGTATTTTGCCTGATATGATTAATCTGTAGCATTTCATTATAATTTTCGCAAAGGTAATGTTTTGATTTTTTTTGTTACCAACATTAGTTGGTCGTATTGAGTATGCTAAGGCGAAAAAAATAATTTTGTTACCGGCATTTGTTTTTCATAGCATCATTGTTGCGTCGCATTACGTTCTTCTTTAGTAATACTATTTAACTTTTATCAAAGCGTATAAGTAACTATTTAAATTTATATTTGTATTTATGCAACAGGTTAATGACGATTTGCAAATACGATGGCTTAAACTCCGGATAAAATTAAAAGAGAAATTAGGAATAAAGCCGGAAATGGACGGCATTCTTTTTTTGATAGGTGTACAGGAGCTCGGAACTGCCCACCAGCAATATACCAAAGAACAAAAGCAGGATTTGATGCATATTGCAGTATGTACTGTGCTGGCGCAAAGCGGTTATTATATTGTTGAAGGATTTGATGAAGAGGGGTGGCCGCACTTCAGGCAGTTGAAAGCTTTACCTGAATTTAATTTATTTGAGCAAGAAAATTTTTTGAAAGATCATGTCTTGTTGTATTTTCAAAGCCAGGGGGTTATTTAAAAATATTTAATTATAATTGTATGAAGCCAGTTTTTATTATTAGTTGTATTGCCTTTTTATTAACTGCCACTGCTTTTTCACAAACTAAAAAGCCTGTTGCTAAAAAGAAAGTAAGTACAGCAAAAAAAGCCCCGATGTCAAAAAAAATTCAGGCGGAATCTATGGTTAAAATAATAACAGATTCGGGTACTATAATTGTAAGATTATATGATAAAACTCCACAGCACCGGGATAATTTTTTAAGACTGGTGGGGGAACACTTTATGACAGTCTCATGTTTCACAGGGTAATAAAAGGATTTATGATACAAGGTGGTGATCCGCAAAGCAAAAATGCTATGGAAGGGGGGGCATGTTGGGCAGCGGCGATGTAGGCTATACCATTCCGGCCGAGTTTGACACCTCTTTATTTCATAAAGCAGGTGCATTGGCAGCAGCAAGAGATAATAACCCGGCAAAAGCAAGTAGTGGTTGCCAGTTTTACATAGTACAAGGAAAAAAATATACTGATGAAGAGTTGAATATGATGGAACTACAATCCGGCCAAAAATTTTCAGCTGCTAAAAGAACGGTATATAAGAATAAAGGAGGAACGCCTTTTCTGGATATGAATTATACCGTGTTTGGTGAAGTGCTGGAAGGTATGGAAGTAATAAATAAAATAGCTGAAACAGCTACGAATGGTAGTAATCGCCCCCTATCTGATATAAGAATGAAAATTGTAGTAATGAAATAACAATCTGCATAGCTTAAATTGGCTATGAATAAAAAATCTTTTACTTTGCAGCTACATTATAAATTATAAATTATTTTTTACTATGGAATTTCCGGATAACTTACTGTACACTAAGGATCATGAGTGGATATTGCTGGAAGGTGATACTGCTACTATCGGCATTACGGATTTTGCCCAAAAAGAACTGGGTGATATTGTATATATCGACATTACTGCAAAAGATAAATCTCTGGCTGCTGAAGAAATTTTTGGTACCGTTGAAGCAGTAAAAACAGTAAGTGATTTATTTTTGCCGTTGGCAGGCACAGTTATAGAAATAAATCCTTTGCTGGACAGCCAGCCTGATTTAGTAAACACTGATCCTTATGGCCAGGGATGGATGGTAAAAATGAAAATAGATGAAGGCGCAGACACATCAGTTTTAATGAAAGCTTCAGCATACACTTCATTAGTTAGCTAGATATATTTTATAACACCTACGCTTGTGCAAACCATCAATGAAAAATATTTTTTTTAAAAAATTTTTACCAGGCATTGCCTGGTTTTTTGTTGTATTAATACTGCTTTGTATACCTTCTAGGGGGTTGCCAAAAGCTGACACATGGTTCAACCATATTTACCTAGATAAATGGGTACATGCCGGGTTATTTGGAGTGTTAAGCTTTTTGTGGATGCACCCTATTGTAAAATCTGGTTTAAGCAAAACAAAAAAGCATATAACTATAATAATAGTAGCTATTACCAGCTCTATATGGGGTTTGGCTACAGAATATATACAAAAATATTATATCCCCGGCAGGGAATTTGACTGGCTGGATTGGGCTGCTGATAGTGTTGGTATATTATTGGCACTTATTATTGTAATTAAAAAACGGCCAGGTTAATCATAATTATCATTATTTAACTGTTATTAAACTTCTTTTGTACAAGAATATGCCCTTGTTTACTAGTTTTTAACGCCTTATATTTGCTTTATGGAAAATGTTGAGAATATGGAGTATAATACTACCCGTAATCATTTAATTATGAAAGAATATGGCCGTCATATTCAAAAAATGGTGGAGTATTTATTATCAATAAAAGATAAAGAAGAAAGGCAGCGGAATGCATATGCCGTAATTGAATTAATGGGCTTTTTAAATCCCCATCTGAAAAATGTAGAAGATTTCCGGCATAAATTATGGGATCATCTTTTTTTAATCAGCAATTTTGAGCTGGATGTGGACAGCCCTTACCCAATACCTACAAGAGAAACTTTAAAAGCAAGGCCTGAGCGTTTACGCTATCCGAAAAGATATCCTAAATTTAATCACCTGGGCAAAAACATTGAAGTTGTAATTGACAAAGCATTAAAAGAAGAAAATCCTGAAAAAAAGCAAGGTTTTGCTAATGCTATTGCTTACTATATGAAATTAACCTATAGCAACTGGCACAAAGAACTGGTACACGACGAAAATATACAAACAGAATTAAGCAATATGACAGAAGGTGAGTTGGAATTTAATAACCGCCCTTTTGTAAAACATCGCACCGAGAGAGAAAGAGAAGAATTTAGCAGGAACACAGGAGGATATAGAAAAAATTTTGTTGCAAGGGATGGCAGGCCGAATAATGGCAGGGATAACAGGGGTAACACCGGCAACAGGAATGTTGGGGGAAGGGATAATGGAGGAAGAGACAATAGAAATAATAACAATAATAACAGGAATTTTAAAAAAAGATATTAGTATTTAAAACACGGATTACACAAATTGTAATAAATATTAGTATAGTAACTATTTATCATTGCATAATGTATAGCTGATAATAAATAATTTCCCTGGCTGATAAACAGTGCAGGGTTTTTTATTTTCCTTTATCCCAATTAATAATTAAATCATGAGTTTATTTGAAGTAAAAGGTGGAAAACCCTTAAAGGGAGAAATTATACCACAGGGAGCAAAAAATGAAGCCTTACAAATTATTTCAGCAGTATTGCTTACACCGGAAAAAATTATTTTGCACAATATTCCGGATATCATAGATGTAAATTTATTGATAGAGCTGCTCATTGAAATGAAAGTGAAAGTGGAAAGGTTAAACAGGGATACCTGCCTATTTCAGGCTGATGATGTGGATGTGGATTATCTGCACAGCGAAGCTTTTCATAAAAAGAGCGGGAAGCTTCGTGGTGCTGTAATGCTTGCAGGGCCAATGCTTACCAGATTTAAAAAAGCATATATCCCTAAACCGGGCGGTGATAAAATCGGCCGAAGAAGATTGGATACACATATCATCGGATTTGAAAAACTAGGCGCTGATTTTAATTATCACCAGGATGGATTTTTCCATTTAACAACATCCGGATTAAAAGGGGCTCATTTGCTTTTAGATGAACCAAGTGTTACAGGAACGGCTAATCTTATTATGGCTGCAGTAATGGCAAAAGGCACTACCACTATTTACAATGCAGCCTGTGAGCCTTATGTACAGCAATTGTGCAAAATGCTAAACCGGATGGGTGCAAAAATTTCAGGTATTGGCAGCAACCTGCTGTATATTAATGGAGTAAATTACCTGGCAGGCACTACGCATACCATGCTACCCGATATGATTGAAGTAGGTAGCTTCATCGGGTTGGCAGCTATGACTCAAAGCGATATTATTATAAAAAATGCCGGTATTGAACATTTGGGCGTAATTCCCGAAAAATTCCGTCAGTTAGGTATTCGGTTAAATTTTATTGGCGATGATATTCATATCCCTGCACAGGAATATTATGAGGTTCAAAAATACCTGGATGGGGGTGTATTAACCATATATGACCATCCCTGGCCGGGATTTACACCTGATTTATTGAGCATTGTTTTGGTAACGGCCATACGTGCAAGAGGAAGTGTGCTCATACACCAGAAAATGTTTGAAAGCCGCTTGTTCTTCGTCGATAAACTAATAGATATGGGCGCACAGATTATTTTATGCGATCCACACCGTGCCGTAGTAATTGGTTTGGAAAAAGAGCAGCACTTGCGGGGAATTACGATGAGCAGTCCTGATATAAGGGCGGGGGTAGCATTGTTGATTGCTGCATTAAGTGCCAAAGGCAAAAGTGTTATCCAGAATATTGACCAGATTGACAGAGGGTATCAAAATATTGATGAAAGGTTGAGAAACCTGGGAGCTGATATAAAAAGAATAACGCCGTAGTGATGGACTAACGATAAATTTATGCATTGATAAGTAATGGAAGAAAAGAAAAATATATTTGTAATTATTGGAAGTGCAAGCCAAAATTCAGCGAACCAAAAACTTGTTGATAATTTTACTGATTTGACAAAGGCCGAATTTAATCTGACAATATTTAAGGATTTAAAGGAACTGCCGCATTTTGATCCTGAGCGCTCAACAGGTAACCCGCCAAAAAAAATTGTAGCGTTCAGGAATAACATAGAAAAAGCAGACGGAGTAATAATAAGTACGCCGGAATATGTTTTTAGTATTCCGAGCGGACTGAAAAATGCCATTGAATGGTGCGTAACAACAACTGTATTTAGTAATAAGCCTGTCGGAATTATTACGGCTTCTGCGCAAGGGCAAAAAGGGCATGAAGAATTACAATTGATAATGAAAACTATACTGGCAAAATTTACTAGCGGAACAGCCTTATTGATACAAGGTATAAAAGGAAAAATAAGTGACACAGGAGAAATTAGGGACAATAAAACTAAAAGCGATTTAGCAAGGTTTATTGAATCATTTATACACTTAGTAAACAATGCCAGCCACTAATTTGGAGAAAATAAAAGGGGCAGGGAAATGAAGGGGCACAATAAAGTTCCGGCTGATGAAGGGATGCCGGATGCGTAAGGCCGAATGTAACGAGGGCCGTAGCGATAGCGGAGCCTGTAGCAGCCGGTACTAAAGCTGATTAATGTTTCTACTGCACACAGCCCCAAACATATTTCTTAATAAGCAACAAACCAGGTAATACTGATTGAAATAAATTACAATAACTTAGCAGCACCAGTTTTATAAACATTTATGAATCTTACTAAAAATAAAATTATTATTATTACAGCACCTTCAGGCGCCGGGAAAACTTCTATTACAAGGTATTTAATACATATTTTTCCGCAACTTGCTGTTTCTGTATATGCCGCCACCCGTGATGCAAGGGGTATTGAAAAACATGGTGTGTATTATTACTTAATTACCGAAGATGTTTTTAAAGAAAAATACAGCATGATGAATTTGTGGAATGGGAGATGGTATACGAAGGAAAGTATTATGGTACTTTAAAAGATGAGCTGCAAAGTATCTGGAATAGGAACCAAATTCCTGTTTTGGATATTGATGTAAAAGGGGCCATTCATGTGCAGCAGCAATATCCCGAAAGCTCATTATCAATTTTTATTGAGCCCCCGTCGGTAGCTGAATTACAAAACCGCCTGCAAAGCAGGGGTACAGAAAGTATAGAATCTCTACAGGCCCGGGTAAATAAAGCAGCTTACGAATTATCATTTAAAGAGCACTTTAATGTAATTATTATTAATGATATACTTGAAACAGCGTGTAGCAAAGCAAAAGAAGCTGTAGAAAAATTTCTGAATTAATTAATAAATTGACTAGTATTAACTCATTAATCAAGCTTCTTTCTTATTTTTATATATGGATTGGATGGCACTAATAGCTATAATAGCATCTTTAATATTGATAGGCTTTTTTTCAGGTATAGAAATCGCTTTTATATCTGCTAACAAGCTATCTATTGAATTAAAAAGAAAGCAAGGGGCTTACGCAGGAAAAACCTGGGGGGCATTTGCTGATAAACCTGCCCGTTTTATTGGTACTACACTGATAGGGTTTAATATTATACTTGTTGTGTACGGATTATTATGGAGTAGCTTTATGCAGGGAATCTGGCAAAATAAAATTGGTGATTTTTCCTGGGATATATCTAACCCATATATTCACCTGATTATTGAAACAATTTTCTCCACTATTTGCCTTCTTTTTTTTGAATTTATTTTTAAAGCATTTTTCAGGGCCAGGAATGAATCAATATTGAGTAGTGGCTTTATAGCTTATGTTATCCGTTTTTTTATTCCATATTTTCAGCAATCGCTTCTCTTTTTGTAAATATTGCTGAATGGATGTTGAAAATTATTTTTGATGTAAAAATTAATGAAAAGAAAGAAGTTTTTACTAAAATAGATCTTGAACATTTTCTACAGCAGAGTAAAAGTAATAGTGAAGAAAATATTGATGAAATAAATAAGGAGTTATTTGAAAATGCACTTTCCCTGGGAGAAGTAAAATTAAGGGAATGCCTGGTGCCCAGGAAAGAAATTGAAGGCGTGGAATGTCATACTTCAATCGAAAATGTAAAAGACAAATTTATACATACACAGTTAAGTAAATTAGTAGTGTATGAAGGTAATATTGATAATATTACAGGGTATATCCACCAACTAGACCTGTTTAAAAACCCGGCTACTGTAAAAGAAGTTTTACTGCCAATACCTACTGTACCCGAAAGTATGAGTGCTACAGATTTAATGAGCAAATTTACCAGGGAAAGAAAAAGTATTGCATGGGTGATAGACGAGTTTGGAGGTACCGCCGGCATTGTAACTATGGAAGATTTACTGGAAGAGATTTTTGGTGATATCAAAGATGAATTTGACACTGAGGAGTTTGTGGAAAAACAGCTTTCGGGCAATGAGTTTATATTTAGTGGCAGGCTAAAACTTGATTATATCCGGGAACATTATGAGCTGGACTTTAATGGTGAAGAGCATGCTGAAACCCTTTCCGGATATATTATTGAAAACAATGAAGGCATACCAAAATTAAAAGACAGGATCATTATAGGTAATTATGAATTTGATGTTTTAAATGTGAGTGATACCCGGATAGAAACTGTTAAGTTAAAAGTATTAAAGTAAATTTATTTTATTAACAACAACAAATGGTTATAGCAGTTGATGCCAGCTTTTTATTACAAAAGCATTTAAAAAACTATAACAATTTTATTATAGAATGTTTTAACCGGCTGGCAAATAATTACCCTCAGCACCAGTTTATCTATATTTATCCCAAGGCAATTTTTCAACATTCTTTTGAAGTTAAAAAAAATACATTTCCTTTAGTGATTTCTTCATCGTTCAGCTGGCATTTGTCTAAATATTGGTGGTATACTATAAAGTTACCTGCTGTTATAAAAAAACATAAAGCTGATGTGTTGGTTAGTGTATACAAACAGGGTGTAAAGAATGATAAATTCTCCAAGTGCTTAATAGCAAATGATTTTTTTTCTAAAAAAGAGATTGTTAAAGATTTAAAAAATGCAGATAGCGTTGCTACTTCTTCTGTATCTATTAAAACTAAAGTAGTAAATACATATGCAATTGATGAAAAAAAAATAACGGTAATTTATTATGCAGTATCACCTCTTTTTAAGCCTGTTGACTGGGAAGAAAAAGAATTGGCAAAAAATAAATATGCCAGTAGTATAGATTACTTTTTGTGCCTGGCATCTTTTTGCACACATGAAAATTTGATTACTGTATTAAAAGCATTTTCTAAATTTAAGCAATGGCAAAAAAAGCAGCATGCAACTAATTTTGTATAGTCAAAGTAATATAAGCGATGAGAGATTTTTGAAAAGCTTGGCAACTTATAAATATAAAAATGATGTAAAGCTGGTAAGTAATATTTCTTTAAATGAAATAGCATTAATAACAGCATCTGCCTATGCAGTAATATATCCAGCGGTAGCAAATGATTTTTATGCACCTGTTATAGAAGTGATGCAAAGCGGGGCACCACTAATTACCAGTCCGGTAATTACTATTGTAGAAATTGCTGGCGAAGCAGCCTTATATGCTGATCCGGATAATGTTGATGATGTAGCAAAGCACATGATTACGGTGTATAAGGACGAAAATAAAAAGAAAAAATGATTGCAGATGGTTTACAACGGGTGCAGCAATATAATTTTGATAATGCTGCCCAATTAGTATGGCAAAGCATTGTACAGGCAATGGAAAAAGTAGTGCGGTGATATTTTATTTTTTAACCTTATAAATTTATACAGGTCTTAGACTTATTATACAAAAAAGCTGCTCCAAATTACGAAGCAGCTCTTTTATCTTTTATTTTAAAAGATTAATTAAATTTATCAGCAAAGAATTCGATTAATTTTTCATCACTCATCTTGTTAGATGTACTTTCCTTAGAAACTGTATTTTTAAACTGCGGTGTTTCTGAAAGAAAGCGTATAAATTGCTCTTGTGCCGTACCAGTACCAGTTACATGTATTTCTTCCACATTTTGCATGTGAGAGGCTATTTCCTTAAAAATTTTTGCTGCATACCCTGTTCCAGGTTATTGGCTGTTTTTTCATTGGAATTGCTCCCCGGGCCGCTGTTTTTTGCATGTGCTAAAATCACAAAATTACCGCTATCAACATTTTCTTTACCAACTATAGTCGCCTGATGGGAATCCATCCAAACGCCAAATTGTTTTTTACTTTTTCCAGACATAATTATTAATTTAATAAGCACAAGGTAACAAAGCCTGGTTAATAAAGAAGAAAAGATTTAATTTATGATTGGATCAGGCTTTTAAGTATACAGGCGAATAAGGATGATATCATTTAGGTGATATTATTTATTATGTAAAATCACTTCTGTATTGATTTGACCATCATTGATATATATTAACCTGTATCCAAAAATATTTATGTCAACTTTAAGTTGATCTGTTCCTTTTAAAATCTGGTAAGAAGCCGCAGGAGTAATATATTGTTTGATATTGTTGTTTACTGTTTCATCTTCCGTATGATAATGGCCACAAAAAATAATAACTTCCTGATTATACAAAAGCAATAATTCTTTAATAGCCTCCCTGTTGGATAAAGAAAACTCTTTATCCACCCACGTGTCAACTTTTAAAATAGGATGATGGATAAAAATAATTACTGTTTTAGCTGCAACAAGTAACTCATTCTTAAACCATGTCAATTGTGATGCACTAATTTCACCTGGTGAAGAATCCAGGAAAAAATATTTAAAAAATTCATCTTCATAAGTGCAATAAAGCTCATTATTATTTTTTATTAAGTGATTTGAATAATGCTTTTTTACCTCTGGATAAGTATCGTGATTACCCAGTGTAAGGTTTAAATTCTTAAATGTATGTAAGGAATCAAAAAAATATTTATTTGCAGCGGCTTCCCCGATATCTCCTCCAAAAAACTACTTCGTCAATTTGCCTTTTATTAATATCAGCTAAAATAATATTCCAGTTTCCCCGTGCATCTACGCCATTATCCATAGGAAATTTTTCGTCCAGGTGAATATCAGTTATATATGCAATTGTTTTTTTCATATTCTAAGTAATTTATAGTCAATTATGGCATAAATATAAGCATCGGTAATGTGCCGGTAATTATATAGTAAACATCGTAACTTTGCTGGCATTTAATCAAAAATTTATCAATGAATAAATCTACCATAAAAATAGATGTATTGCTGGACCCGGATAAAGTGCCGGAGCAAATTACCTGGTCGGCAACCGACAGTAATACCGACATAGCACAAAAAGCAAAAGCCATGTGTATTGCTTTTTGGGATAGTGCTGATAAAACTGCCATGAGGATTGACTTGTGGACGAAGGATATGATGGTGGATGAAATGGCTGATTTTTATTATCAAATGCTGATAACCATGGCTGATACTTTTAAACGGGCCACAAAGCAGGAAGAAATGAGCAATGATATGAAAAAATTTGCTTCATCATTTTTTGAAAAATTTAAGGCTATCCAGCTAAAGGAAAACAACGGCAAGTAAATATCCTGATAAAAATTATCATTATCTAATAAAAAATTAAATATGAGCTTAGAACAAAAAGTAATGGCCGAAATGAAAGAGGCAATGAAGGCTAAAAATGAACCGTTATTGCGTAGTTTGAGGGCTATAAAAGCAGAAATTATTAAGGCTAAAACAGAACCTGGTGCCGGGGGGGAAATTGATGAAGCCACTGAACAAAAATTTTTACAAAAAATGATGAAGCAGCGGAGGGATTCCCTGGATATTTTTGAAAAACAAGGCAGGGCAGACCTGGCAGAAAAGGAGAAAGAAGAAATGGCTGTAATAGAAAAGTTTTTACCTAAACAACTGGATGAAGCTGCGATTAAAGAAGCTGTTGTAAAAATCATTACTGAAACGGGTGCTGCCGGAGCTGCAGATATGGGCAAGGTAATGGGATTAGTTACCAAACAACTAGCGGGTCAGGCTGATGGTAAAACGGTTAGCGGAATTGTAAAAGAATTATTAAATAAATAATACCGGCCTTTTAATCCTGCTTATGGTGATTGATTGTATGTTTATTATTATTGTCATGATTGCCTGTTTTAAAGGTTATCGTAAAGGACTGATACTTTCCGTATTTTCAATATTGGCATTTATTATTGGGCTTGCTGCGGCGCTTAAGCTATCTACTTTTGTGGCAGATAAGTTAAAAGATAATATTTCCCTGTCTACAAAATGGCTGCCTTTTATTTCTTTTGCCATTGTGTTTTTTATAGTGGTAATATTAGTAAACCTGGGTGCAAAAGTGATAGAAACATCCTTTAAAATGGTTTTATTAGGATGGGCCAATAAATTAGGCGGTATAATTTTTTTCACTTTACTTTATCTGATACTGTTTAGTGTTTTTTTATTTTACCTGGAGAAGGTGCATCTTTTTAAATCTGAAACTATTGCGGCATCTAATACTTATTCATACATAGCGCCCCTTGCTCCAAAAGTGATCGATGGATTAGGAAAGGTCATTCCCTTTTTTAAAGATATGTTCACCAGCCTGGAGAATTTCTTTGCAGCTTTGCCTTCCAAGGTGTAACTATTATAAATCTTAATGAGTATTTAATATTAAAATATCATATTTGCAAGTGCAAAGCTATTCTGGACAATAAAACTTGCGTTAAAGGTTTAGCTTATATAATTTACTATAATCATCTTTTTTTGCTCCAAATCAGTTATTTTAGCAACAAATTGAAAAAGACTTACCATATATAATAGATGAGCTACGAAATTAAACAAGACGGAAAATTTAAATACATAGAAGAAGGCGACGGAGAACCTTTAGTGATGTTGCATGGTTTATTTGGTGCGCTTAGTAATTTTAGGCCATTAATACAGCACTTTAGCCAAACTAATAAAGTAGTGGTACCCATGCTGCCTTTATTAGAGCTCGATTTATTGCACACATCAGTGGGGGGCTTACAAAAATTTGTGCATAAATTTATTGAGCACCGTAATTATGACCAGTTACATTTATTAGGTAATTCATTAGGTGGTCATGTGGCTTTAGTACATACTTTAAAATCACCTGCAAGGATAAAATCACTGATATTAACCGGCAGTTCCGGTTTGTTCGAAAACGGTATGGGAGATACTTATCCTAAAAGAGGCGATAAAGAATACATCCGTAAAAAAACAGAGTTAACCTTTTACGATCCGGCTTTGGCTACTGACGAGTTGGTAAATGAGGTATTTGAAATTACTAACAATCGCTTGAAAGTAATTAAAATTATTGCCTTGGCTAAAAGCGCTATACGCAATAATTTAGGAGAGGAGTTACAGGGCATAAAACAACCCACCTGCTTGATTTGGGGTAATAATGATACGATAACTCCTCCTTTTGTAGGCAAAGAGTTTAATAAATTAATTCCTAACAGCGAACTACATTTTATTGATAAATGCGGCCATGCACCTATGATGGAAGTACCTGCAGAATTTAATAAAATCCTGGATGAATTTTTAGCAAAAATAAAATCACAGCCTGCAGCAATTTAAGAAAGAAATCTACGTCTATATTTTTGGCAGCTTATTTGCATATATTCAATATTATACTTTGAATAACTAATAAAACAATCAATGTTAACAGTAGAGCTTATTAATAATACCATTCCCCGTTTACAACTGCAGGACACTGTTAGCAAAGCGTTGCAATTGGTAAACGATTACCGTGTATCTCATTTGCCGGTAGTGGCTGATGATACCTATCTTGGACTCATCAGCGAAGATGACTTGCTTGATGCGGAAGATGAAAAATTAACCATTGAGGTATTGCAGGATGATTTTTTAACCGCCTTTGTTAAAGAGAACGAACATTTTTTAAGGGCTATAAATATATGTAACCAATATAATACCAGCATCGTTCCCATTATTGGCGACAACAAAGAGTTTATAGGCGTAATCACTACAACAGATTTATTAAAATCGCTTGGTAATTTTTCGGGAGCAGATGAAATAGGCGGTTTGATAGTATTAGAAATGGAAAGATCACAATTCTCCATATCAGAAATAAGCAGGATTGTAGAAAGTAATGATTCTACTATTTTACATCTTAACACAATTGTGCATCCCCAGACCGGGATGCTTACCATTACCATTCATTTAAATAAAAGGGAAATAGCTACTATTGTTGCAACTTTCGAGAGGTATGACTATGATGTGATTTACTTTTTTGGAAACGAAAAATTCGAAAATGAAATTCACAGCAATTATCGCCATTTAATGAACTACCTGGATATATAAGTTACCTGCCAGTTGCTTGCACCTGCATATTTAATTAATATCGGTTATTTTTACGTAATGTTATGGAATAGCTGAATAATAAATGATTCATTTAATTAAAACATTAGCCACTTCTTTTTTTATATTATTATCAATATTTGCCCAGGCGCAAAATGATAGTGCAACGAAATTTTTAGATACGCTTCAGTTCCATCCTATTGATTCCTCTGCTAAAATGAAGATCAGGGATATTATTGTCAGTGGAAATAGGATAACTAAAAATTACCTGGTATTAAGAGAAATTCCATTCAAAGTAAATGATTCCATTGCACCGCAAAATTTTGCAAAAGAGTTTGAACAGGCAAGGCAGCTGGTTTACAATACCACTTTATTTAATGAAGTTAAATTAACACCCCACTATATTTCACAGGTTGAAGTAGATATATTGGTAGAAGTAAAAGAGCGCTGGTACATTTATCCTATTCCACAATTTCAATTAGTAGACAGAAATTTAAATGAATGGCTTAAAACACATAATGCAAATTTAAACCGGGTAAACTATGGAATAAAATTTGTTGATTATAATTTAAGTGGCCGCAGAGATAAATTGCAGGTATACCTGCTTAATGGCTATAGCAAAAATGTTTCTGTAGCTTATTCCGCACCATATAGCAATAAAGATTTATCCGAAGGGTTTACAATAGCCGCTGGTTTTTCTCAAAACAGGGAAATTCCTTATAAAACCAGTTATAATAACCAGATATTATTGTTTAAGCAAAATGATTTTGTGCGGAAAAACTGGTCGGCAGGTGCCGGGTATATTATCAGGCGTGGATATTTTGTGCGTCATTTTTTTAATATTTCGTATTCGCATTCATCCATAAATGATTCTGTTATACAAGAAAAATACAACCCTAATTATTTTAAAAAACCAGTAAATAAAATTGGGATTACTGATTTTTCTTATACCGTACAATACACAAAAGTTGATAATAGCACTTACCCTTTGCAAGGCAAGTTTGCTTATTTATTTATTTCGAAAAGAGGATTAACCTTGTCATCAGGATTGGATATGCTGGCTGTTGAAGCAGGCGCAAACCGTTACTGGAACCTTGGAAAAAAATGGTATAGCAGTATCCAGTTTAATACTAAAATAAAACTTCCCTTTGACCAGGCATATATTAACCAGCGGGGCTTAGGGTACGGTGAAACTTATTTGCGTGGGCTGGAATATTATGTAATAGACGGCGTAGCCACAGCGTTATTAAAATCAACACTCAAAAAAAAGATATTGTATTTCTCCATTCCTTTTCCAATCAAATCAAAATCGCATCCTAAAATACCATTTACCATTTTTGCCAAAACTTATGCAGATGCAGGGTATGCATACAATTTAAAAAAGTTCAATACTTTTTTAAATAATAAACTATTATATACCGGGGGCTTTGGTATCGATATATTTACTTTGTATGATGTTAATTTAAGGTTAGAATATAGCTTTAACCAGTTAAACCAAAAGGGACTATTTTTACACAGTCAATCTGCCTTTTAATTGTGATTTAATTTTGATAAAATGAGGATAGCCATTTACAGCCGGGGAATAGAAAATAATCAGCAAAATGATATGCAGCTGCTCTTGCAGGAGTTAAAAAAATATAATATTGAACCGGTTTTTTACCAGGATTTTTTTAACCAGATTTACTCATCCGTTAATATTAATACCAGCTACAGTACTTTCAATTCCAGTGATGACCTGGATAAAACCATCGATTGTATTATCAGCCTGGGCGGTGATGGCACTTTACTGGATACAGTAACATTGATAAGGGATAAAGAAATACCTATATTAGGCATTAACTATGGCCGCCTTGGTTTTTTAGCAAGTATCGGCAAAGAAGACTTGCATAATGCTATTAAAGCCCTGGTTCATCAAACTTATGTTTTGGAGAAACGGACTTTAATACACCTGGACGCCAGTGTCCCTTTATTCGGAGAGGTACCTTATGCATTTAATGAGCTTACCTTACATAAAAAAGACAGCTCCTCCATGATAAAAATTCACACCTACCTAAACGGCGAATTTTTAAATACATATTGGGCTGATGGATTGATAGTTGCCACACCTACCGGGTCTACCGCATACTCACTCAGTTGCAATGGGCCTGTTGTATTTCCTGATAGTGGCAGTTTTGTAATTACACCGGTTGCCCCGCATAATCTAAATATCCGCCCGATTGTAGTACCTGATAATAATATCATTTCTTTTGAAATAGAAGGAAGAACGGATAGCTTTATTTGTGCCCTGGATGGGAGAAGAGAACTGGTGGGAAAAGAAATCCAGCTGGCAGTACGAAAAGAAAATTTTGGTATAAACCTTGTCCGGCTAAATGAAAATAATTTTTTACAAACCTTGCGTAACAAGTTATCCTGGGGTTTGGACAAACGTAATTAAAAATTATTTTGTTACCGGCTGTAGTTCTTCGTGGCATCATCGTTGTGAACTTGTTCTGTCATTATTTTCCTTTTTGGGAAAGGAAAATAATGATCTCACTTGTACCGCATACCTTTGTTAAACTATTATTATGCAATCCAGAAAAAAACTTCGTTACATCTTTCTCATCTACTGGTTTTTGCTTACCTATATAGTAGCCTGTCTTATCTGGTGGTTTATTATTTTATATAATCAAAACCAGCAAATGACTGATTTAAAATTGCAGCAGTTACATCCCGGTACAGCTTCGTATCATGAAAAAGTAAGCGATATAAAAGAAGCGGAAAAAAGAAAAACTGCACAATACATAGGAGAGGGTGTGATATTTTTTTTATTGATAATGGCCGGGGCTATTTTTGTATACCGGGCAGTACGTAGACAGTTGAAAATCAGCCATGAACAGCAAAATTTTATGATTGCCATTACACATGAATTAAAAACACCTATTGCAATAGCCAAACTGAATGTAGAAACTTTACAAAAAAGAAAGCTTGATGAGGTGCAGCAGCTTCGGCTTATTTACAATACTTTGCAGGAAGTTAACCGTTTAAATTCTCTTTGCAATAATATGCTGCTGTCCTCACAGATGGAAGCAGGCGGTTATATAGTAACTGATGAACATATTAATATGGGCGTATTGGTAAACAATTGTATAAATGATTTTAAAAACAGGTTTCCCAATAAAAATTTTGTTAGTTTTATAGAGAATGAAGCTTTTGTTAAAGGTGATCATCTTTTATTAGAAATGGCAGTAAATAATCTGATTGATAATGCAATAAAATATACACCTAAAGAAACAAACATTACTATTAATTTATCGAAAAACAGTAACAGCGAAACCGTTTTACAGGTAAAAGATGAAGGCAAAGGAATTGCTGATATTGAGAAAGGTAAAGTATTTGATAAATTTTACCGGGTAGGCAATGCGGCAACAAAATCTTCCAAAGGAACGGGTTTAGGATTATATTTAACAAAAAGAATAGTTAAGCAACATAATGGCAATATTTTTTTAACGGATAATAAACCTAGCGGAATTATTTTTACTATTACATTTCCTTTAATAAAAAATTAATTTGTTAGTAAACATATGGATAAGAAAAAATCAATTTTATTAGTAGAAGATGAGGAAAATCTTCAGGAAGCTTTAAAATTAAATTTAGAGATGGAAGGATATGAAGTTACCAGTGCGTATGATGGTGCAGAAGCTTTAAAAGCAGTGCAGCAGGAATATTTTGATTTGCTGATACTGGATGTAATGCTGCCGGAAGTAGATGGTATAACTGTTTGTGAAAGTGTACGTTTACAGCATCAGGATTTACCTATATTAATTTTAAGTGCTAAAAACAGCAGTGCAGATAAAGTATTAGGCCTGAAAAAAGGTGCAGATGACTATTTGACCAAGCCATTTAACCTGGAAGAGCTTTTGCTAAGGGTAAATAAGTTGTTATATAAAAGCGCACGGCTTAATGCCAAGCAACCTGTTTCAGACATATATGAATTTGGAAAAAATAAAATTGATTTTAAATCTTTAGAAGGATTTAATAAAAACGGTGAGCATATACAACTTACCAAAAAAGAGGCAATGCTGCTTAAGTTGCTTATAGAAAATAAAAATGAAGTAGTAACCAGGGAAAAAATTTTACAGGCGGTTTGGGGCTATAATGTATATCCTACTACCAGGACTATTGATAATTTTATTCTTAATTTTAGAAAGTACTTTGAGGAAGACAGCCGCCATCCAAAATATTTTCATTCGGTAAGGAGTGTGGGTTATAAATTCGCTGATTTGTAAGCCATATCAATATCTGCAATTAATTGCTGTACTTTTTCAAATAGTTCTTGTTGCAGCAAAGTATCAGGGTATGGAGAATACAACTGCCATTCTATTGCTTCCAATACTTCTTTGACTTTCTGACGGATATTTTGAGGAATATTTTTACTGGCTAAATGATCATTAATTATTTTTTTATCCAGCGATGTAACAGGCAAATTAAATTTATAAGAAAAATAGTTTCTAAAAGCTTCATTCAGTTTACTATAAAATTGTAATGGATTCGTACCTAAAACCGGGTCAATATCTGATAGCCAGTTTTTACTTTCTATATCTTTCTGAATTATTTTTTCCTCAGGCGAATCTTCAATATTTGTTTTTAAAATATTTGCAGCTTTTACGTCTTTCTTATTTTCTCTGCTTACCCAGATAATCAAACAGGTAATAACAATAAGTGCTATTGCTATTATAATTATCCACCTGTTGGCAAATAAAGTGTTAAAAAAACGTTCATCTTCTTTTTCAGGGCCGGTAATGTTGCCCTTTTTCTCTTCACCTTTACTTACTTTAAAACGTATTGGTTTCGTATGGGCTGTTTTATAGCTGGCTGATGTATTGTCAAAATAAGCAAAAGTAATGGCAGGCAAAGTATATTCTCCTGCGCTATTTACAGTAAAATAATATTCATACAATATCTTTCCATTTACAGGTACTGATAATTTATTAATTGTATTTGTTATTTTAGGTTCGTAACCTTCAATACCATCAGGCCATAAAATTTCAGGAGCCGTAATCAAATGCATATTACCCTGTCCTTCTATGCTTATAGATAATTTACCTGTCTCATCTGTTGTAAAACTGTTTTTATCTATAGTAGCCGTAATATTAAAATTACCTACAGCACCTTTAAAATTATCCGGCTTGCCTGCTAACGGTATAGGTTTTACATCAATAAATACCGGTTTGCCTTGCAATAGAACGGTATGGTTTTCTATTGCTTCTGTGGGTAAATAAGCTGTAAAATCATTAAATATATCATCCGTTATCTGGTTGTGCCGCAGGTATTCTTCTTTAACAAAATGTATAACATTTTCTACCTCTGCTTTTTCAATTTCAATATTGCCAGGTTGAAGCGGATAAAGTTGTGCTTTGCGAATAATAAAAACATTGTATGCTTTTCCGTTCAGAGTTTCTCTTACATACTCACCGTTGTCAGAACGTTTTAAATCAATTACGGAAAACCCGTTGAATGAAGGATTTTTAGAAATATTACTTTCACTATTTAATCTTGTATACAGTTTATAAGTAACCGTAACCGGTTCACCAACAAAGCATGTGGTTTTATCTACATCCACTTTAACAAACATACTCTTTTGCACTTTATCCTGTGCAGACTCCCCCTTTTTTAAAATATTATCATTGATTGGAACAGCCCTGTCAATAAAATTATCAATACTCATAAAAGGTGAGGCAGGGCTATTATTAGGATTTTTATTGCTGGCAGTATTATTTACCACAATAAAAGTAGTGTTACTTTTTATAGTTGCGCCATTAACAAATGCTGTAGCTGCAGGTATAGATATTTTTCCAGTTTTATTTGGTTGTATAAAGTAGGTAAGTGCAACATATTTTTTTACAACACCATTGATGCTGGTTGCACCACTTTCGTGACTTGGCCCGCCTGCAGGTTGTCGCTATTGTCGAAATTGCCCCAGCTATCTGTTAATACTGCCCCTGGGTATACAGCAGTTACTTTTATTTTATGAGATTTTACTTCTTCCCTTAAATTTTTACTAAAGCCCATTAATGCAAATTTACTGATGCTGTAGCTGCCGCCATTAGGGTAAGCCTGCAGGGAAGCCACAGAACAGATATTAAAAATATGTCCATTTTTTTTAGCAATCATACCAGGAATAATTGCCCGGGTAATATGGTAAGCGCTGTATAAATTTGTTTCAATCATTTTTTCCAATATCCCATCTTCTTCATGATGAATTTCCCCCGGCAAAAATTGTCCTGCATTATTAACTAAAATATCAACAGGGCCGTTTTCAATACAAAAATTACCAAACACTATAGCCTGCTCTTTTTTTGAAACATCCACTGCTTTGGAAATGATATTGGAAGAAGGGAATTGTGATTGTAAATCCATAACAGTTGCATTAAGATTTTCCTCATTTCTTGCACACAAAATCAAGTCAGCTCCATCTGCTGCATATGCCGTTGCTATTGCTTTGCCAATGCCTTTGCTGGCCCCTGTAATTACTACTTTCATAAATTGATATTTAAAATAAAATTAATTAACATTGCGGGTTTAGTTAGATAATAAATCAGGCGTACATTTGTGAAAATACACTTTGCATCCTGTAATGAAATATAAGCATCTTTTTTTTGATTTAGATCATACACTCTGGGATTTTGATAGTAATGCTAAAACCACCTTAGAGGATGTTTTTGTTCAGTTTGAACTGGCCCAAAGGATACCTGCCGGTTTTTTTGCATTTTATACGCAGTATTTGCATCATAATAAAATTTTGTGGGACAGGTACAGTAACGGGTTTATTACTGCTGATGAATTGAAATGGAAACGCATGTGGCGTACCTTGCTTGACTTTAAGATTGGAGAAGAAAAACTCGCCAAAGACCTGGGTGCCTTTTTTTTAGAAATTTTACCTACCAAAACACAAGTGTTTTCTTATACTTTTGAAATTTTGGATTATCTAAAAGCAAAAGGTTATCAATTGCACTTAATAACCAATGGGTTTGAAAAAACACAATGGCGTAAGTTAAACAGTAGCGGGCTAGCGGGTTATTTTACTGAGGTAATCACTTCAGAAATAAGCAATAGCTTAAAACCAAAAAAAGAAATTTTTGATTATGCCTTGCTCAAAACAAAAGCTTTATTGCAAGAAAGCTTAATGTTGGGCGATAATTTAAATGCAGATATACAGGGTGCTATTAATGCCAATATGGATAGTGTTTTTGTTAATCATATTAATGAAAAAACGGATCTGCTTCCTACTTATACTATTTATCATTTAAAGGAACTGGAGAATATTTTGTAGGAGCGTATTAAAATATATTGCATACTATTCCAATAAAAAACCCCGATCCCGGGGTTACGATAACTTAAAAATATCCTCTAACTAAATCTTTGCCGTCTTAGTTTTATCCTTGCTGCATTCTTTTGAAGATTTGGTGCAGCAGGATTTACTTTTGCCCTTTTTTTTCTTTTTGCCATTATCAGCAAAGCTTACACCGGTTATTAATAACGCGGCAGTAGCTAATAAAAAAACTTTTTTCATGTGAATTATTTAAATGGTGATTTAATAATGTAAAATAATACACAAATTGCAGCAACTTTGTTAAAACTGATGAATGGTATTAAAATGTGGCAATCACGGTAACACCGCCTTTTACCACCTGGTTTAATTCAACATTTATTTTTGTGCCTACAGGCAAAATCAAATCTACACGGCTACCGAATTTTATAAAGCCAAATTCCTGGCATTGATTTACTTTTTGTCCCACTTGTAAATAATTTACAATTCTTTTTGCCAAAGCGCCTGCAATTTGTTTTACCAAAATTTCAGTATCATTTTTTCTGATTACAGCAGAGTGCCTTTCATTTTCTGTAGATGATTTGGGGTTCCAGGCTACCAGGTATTTTCCTTTGTGATATTGATTATATACCACTTCACCACTAATGGGGTTCCTGTTTACATGTACATTGGCCGGGCTCATAAAAATAGATACCTGCAACCGTTTATCCTTAAAATATTCCGTATCAATTGTTTCTTCAATTACCACAACTTTACCATCGGCCGGTGCAATTATGTTATTTTCATTTAAAGTTAGCGTGCGGTTAGGAATACGGAAAAATGACATGATGAATAATACAAAGCCTACGCTTATAATAAAAATCAGCCAGCATAATATTGGGGCTGAAAAGCTGAAAAGGTAAAACGATGCAAAATTAATAGCTCCGAAAATAAGGGTGGTTATAGCAATGGTTTTATAACCTTCTCTATGTATAGTCATTTATAAAAATTTGAACGGTAAAGATACATTACAGAAAATTTTGCAGCACAAATAATTTTACATACAACCATACAAAAGGTGTGGCTATGAGTAAAGAATCAAACCTGTCTAAAAACCCGCCATGGCCGGGCATAATATTGCCACTGTCTTTTACATTAGCCATGCGCTTTATTTTACTTTCAATTAAATCCCCCGTTGTGCCAAAAACAGCACAAAGGGCTGCAATAATAAACCAGTCGTAATTACGAAAAGGAAAACTGTATTCCGTATATAAAGATGCGGCAAAACCAATAACAATGATGCATAGTATTGCCCCGCCAATTGTTCCTTCCCAGGTTTTTTTAGGGGATATTTTTGAAAAAGGGGTTTTGCCTATAAAAGAGCCAACAAGGTAAGCCATGGTATCATTAACCCACATGGAACCAATAATTACTAATGGAAGCAGCAGGCCGTAAATATTTCCTTTTAAAGGTAAGTTCATGTTAAGGCCAAATGCCCTTAGATCGATTAAAAGAATTACAGGAAGTGTGATATAAATAAGTCCCCAGCAACAGCGCAGTAAAAAATTTTGCTTATCAATTTTATTCATCAGTTTTATAAATTCGTACCAGCAACCAAAATGAATAATGATAAATAGTAAGGTAAAAGTCCAAAAACTCCATAGCAGCCCTGCCAGCATTATTACTGCAAAAAGCAGGGCACTTAGGGCACGGGTTTTAAAAGTCTGTACGTTAAATGCCATATTATTCAATTATCCCAAAAGGGTTTACCTGGGCCATTAATGCGGTTTCTTTAGTTTCAATTTGTAGTTTATTTGCTGTACTGATTTTTTTAAATAAAATAAACAAGCCATATAAAATAGCAAAGGAAACCAGCAGGCTCCATATGGGTAGCTTTGCATCCATATCATTTACATTTACAGGTAAATTTTTTGTTTTATTCAGATAAAAAAGTTGCGCTACTGCCAATAAGTTGTTCATAAAATGCGCAAAGGTATTTACCCATATATTTTTACTTTGATAAAATAATAAGCCCAAAATAAATCCTAAAACAAACCTGCTGATAAATAGATAATAAGAAGCATGTATGAGGCTGAATAAAAGTGAGGTGATTATAATCGCAAGCAAAGGTTTTTTCCACCAGCGGACCAATAAATTTTGTAATACCCCCCTGAATATTAATTCTTCAAACAAAGCTGGTAAAAAAGCGATAATAAAAACAGCTACAATAAATTGCGGCCATGTATGTAAGCTGCTCATAGCAGCTATTGCTTCATTATATACTTTATCAGCATTCCTGGCTACGGCATCCCAATGAGGAAAATGGGCAAATATTGCTTTGCTTATATCGGCAAACGGGTTGGCAAATGCGGAGCCCACCAGGATAATAAAAAATCCCACTACTACCTGGGCTAAAGAAAAATGCCTGCTAAAGCCTGCCCAAAAAAATCGTTTATGACAAATTAAAATATAGGCTACTGATGGTATAAAGAATAAGAAAAAAGTCCCTAATATTTGGGATAGCTGTGCATATTTAACATTTTCTGGCCTCATTAAAGCTTTTATCATAGCTTCACCTTTTTCCTGCAAAGGCAAATTATTAGGTCCAAGCGCTTTATTGCCTAAATACATTTGCACCAGTCCGGCCACTATTAAACCAACACCTGAAAAACCTATTATAACTGCCAGCTGGCCCCAACCTGTAAAACCTTTAACGCTTTTATATTTCATATGATATTTTATAATTAAGTGCGTAAATTTACAGCTAATTTCTAGATGATAGTTGTAAGATGAGAGATGATAGAAGAGCCATCTGTCAACAATCAGCTATCATCTGTCAACTGTTATAACATGCCATCAATCGGTAACATACAACTTCCGGCTTTTCCCCTTTTACTTGCACCCATGGAGGATGTAAGCGATCCGCCATTCAGGGCTGTATGCAAAGATAAAGGAGCAGATTTGATGTATACCGAATTTATTAGCAGCGAGGGATTAATAAGGGATGCTATTAAAAGCCGCAAAAAGCTGGATATTTTTGATTACGAGAAACCAGTAGGCATCCAGATTTTTGGTGGTGATGAAGAAAGCCTGTCCCTGGCAGCAAAAATTGTTGATGTTACCAACCCTGATTTATTAGACATTAATTTTGGCTGCCCGGTAAAAAAAGTGGCACTAAAAGGTGCCGGTGCCGGTGTGCTAAAAGATATTGATTTGATGGTAAGGTTAACAGCCGCCGTAGTTAAATCAACTTCGTTACCCGTTACCGTTAAAACAAGGTTAGGCTGGGATGATAAAACAAAAAACATAGAAGAAGTAGCAGAGCGCTTGCAGGATGTAGGCATCAAAGCATTGGCTATTCACGGCCGCACAAGAACACAAATGTATAAAGGCCAGGCTGATTGGGAATTGATAGGCAAAGTAAAAAACAATCCACGCATTCAAATTCCTATTTTTGGAAACGGTGATATCGATTCTCCAGAAAAAGCTTTGGAGTATAAAAATAAGTATGGTGTAGATGGCATTATGATTGGAAGGGCTGCCATTGGCTATCCCTGGATATTTGATGAAATAAAACATTTTTAAAAACGGGTACGCATTTGCCGCCGCCTACAATTGAAGACAGGGGTAGAAGTTTGCAAAAACATTTGCATAAATCTTTTGAATGGAAAGGGCCGCTTGTAGGCATTTTTGAAATGCGCAGGCATTATGCTAATTATTTAAAAGGACTGCCCAACATTAAAGAATACCGCTATAAACTGGTTACTTTAAATACCGTAGAAGAAATTGATGAAGTGCTTAACGAAATCGTAAAGCAATATGCAGGATATGAATTTAAAAAAACACCTATTGAATTAATTAACTATCATGAAAAATGCCCGGTAAATTAATTTTTTTTGTTACCGGCAGTAGTCTTCATGGCATCATCGTTGTAGCCTGCCCCGTCTGAAAGCGGGGTCACTCACTTGTACTACATACCAATAATGATCTTTCACCGAAGCGAACATTTTACCGCGGAGACACTAAGTCGCGGAGTTAAGTTATTTCTCTGCGTCTTAGCGCCTCTGCGGTTATTTTAATTTTTTACAACTTTCAATACCTTTTTGCTCAAAGGCGATACACCCGGCGCAAAATAATGTGTAAGCACACCCTGTTCATCAACAAGATATTTTGAAAAATTCCATTCAGGTGCCTTATCATTCCACCCGTTTTTTAAAGAATCGCTTAACCAGTTAAATACATTGTTTTGTTCTGTTCCTTTTATTACGCTGCTTTTTTTCATCAATAAAAAACTAACGCCAAAATTCTTTTTACAAAATGCGGCTATTTCATTATCGCTGCCTTTTTCCTGCTCTTTAAAATCGTTAGCCGGAAATCCCAGGATCACTAATGTATCTTTAAATTTTTTATGTAATTTCTCCAGGTCGTTATATTGATTAGTGTACCCGCAATCAGAAGCGGTATTTACTAGTAAAACTTTTTTACCCTTTAGTTCATCAAAGTGCAAAGCTTTGCCATCAATCAATATCGACTGCAAATCATAAAAAGGTGTGCCAGGCTGTTTTTGCTGTACATTATTTTTTATACTCTCTTTTTTTGCACCAGTCACCTTCATTAAAAGAGGGTAGGCCAGCTTCAAAAATAATTGTCTTAAAGTCATTATATTTTATTTAAAAAATTTTTTAAGCCACCTGATATTATTTTTATAAGGTGCATACCATAAGGGAATATCAAACCAGGTTGGTGATTTTAATATGCTTTTCGGACGTGTAAATATATCAAAACCATATTTACCATGATATTGTCCAGTGCCGCTATAGCCTACGCCGCCAAAAGGTAAATCAGGATTTCCCAAATGTATCAACCCATTATTAATACAGCCGCCACCAAAACGTACATTTTCAATAAAAATTTCTCTGTTTTTTATCGCTGGTATAAATATATAATGCCAAAGGATAAGGCGACGATTCAATAACGGGCAAGGTTTCTTCTATAGTTTTGAAAGTCATTAGCGGAAGTATCGGGCCAAATATTTCTTCCTGCATTATCGGGTCATCCATAGAAATATTTTCTATAACTGTAGGGGCAATAAATTTGGCGGCTACATCTGTTTGTCCGCCCAATAAAATATCTCCTTGTTGTAAATACCCGGCTAGTGTATCAAACCTTTCGTTTATGATTCTGGAATAATCTTTACTCTGCTGCGGATTTTCGCCATACATTTTTAGTAACACTTCCTTTATTTCTAATATAAATACCTCTTTAACATTTTCATGTATCAGGATATAATCCGGTGCTACACAGGTTTGCCCTGCATTCATAAATTTGCTCCATGCTATTTTTTTTGCGGCATATTTTATATGTGCCGTCTTATCAATAATGCAAGGGCTTTTTCCGCCAAGCTCTAAGGTAACAGGTATTAAATTTTTCGCTGCCATCCGCATAATTTTTTTACCTACTTCAGTGCTGCCTGTATAAAAAATATGATTCAGCGGGTAAATTTCTATTAAAGGCGGGAGCACTTCTTCTCCTTTGCCTTCCATAACAGCTATATAATTTTCATTAAAATTTTCAGTGATTATTTTTTTAATTACGGCGCTGGTATGTATAGAAAATTCAGAAGGTTTCAGGATGCAGGTATTTCCCCCGGCGATAGCAGCAATAAGCGGTGCTACAATTAAATTGAAAGGATAATTCCATGGTGCGATAATAAGTATAACTCCCAGTGGATCATTATATATAATACTTTTTGAAGGAAAAAAAACGAAAGGGGTGCTAACCCTTACCGGTTGCATCCATTGGTGCAGGTGCTTTAATATATATTTGATTTCTTTATAAATTGGTCCCAGTTCAGTAGCATAGGCTTCAAACGCAGGTTTATGCAAATCATTATATAAGGCATCAAGTATCAGTTGCTCATTATCCTTAATAATGTTTAGTAATTTTTTTAATTGTTGCTTGCGAAAAGAATAGCTCTTAGTTGCCCCGGATTTAAAAAATTGCTGTTGGCTGCTAAAAATTCTTTCTGTTGTATCGGCTTGCATAATTTCTGTTTATCTTTAAAAATAAGATTAAAAGCACAATAATGACAGATGAACAATATATGCAACAAGCATTGAAAGAGGCGCAACGGGCATTTGATGAAGATGAAGTACCGGTAGGAGCCATTGTTGTGTTAAAAGACAGGATAATTGCCCGTGGTTATAACCAGGTAGAAAAGTTGTGCGACAGTACAGCGCATGCAGAAATTTTGGCATTAACTACAGCTTACAATTTTTTAAGCAGTAAATATTTACCTGAAGCAACCTTATATGTAACTGTTCAGCCTTGCTTAATGTGCAGCGGTGCTTTATATTGGAGTAAAATAGGACGGATTGTATATGGAGCTGAAGATGAGAAGAACGGGTATAAAAGAGTTACAGGAAAAACGTCACCCTTTCATCCTAAAACAGTTATTGTTCCAGGAATTTTACAAGAAGAGTGTGCACAATTAATGAAGGATTTTTTTAAGGGAAAAAGGTAACTTAAATTTATAGTATTGTATATGGAGATATTACTGCAACAAATATATTTTTGTTAATAGCTGGATTAAAATTTTAGCAGTTAATTTTGCATTATCATTTTAATAAATCTAAAATAATAGTTATGGCATTTACATTACCGGCCCTTCCTTATGCACATGAAGCATTGGAGCCACATATCGATACAGAAACAATGAAAATACATCATGGTAAGCACCACCAAGCTTACGTGGATAATTTGAATAAAGCTATTGCAGGAACTGAACATGAAGGAACGACGCTGGAGCACCTAATTGCCATCGCAGGCAGCATTAGCCCGGCAGTTCGCAATAATGGCGGCGGCCATTGGAACCACAGTTTTTTTTGGGAAATTTTAGCGCCTAATGCAGGTGGTACACCATCGGGTGTTTTGGCAGATGCTATCAACAGTGCATTCGGTTCTTTTGATACATTTAAAGAAAAATTTGCTGCAGCAGGTGTGGGCAGGTTTGGCAGCGGCTGGGCATGGCTGATTGTAAAAGATGGCAAATTGGAAGTAAGCTCTACCCCTAACCAGGATAACCCTTTGATGGATGTGGCTGAACAAAAAGGTACACCAGTTTTAGGTTGTGATGTTTGGGAACATGCGTATTATTTAAAATATCAAAATAAACGTGCAGATTATTTGAGCGCTTTCTGGAATGTAGTGAATTGGAGTAAGGTGACGGAGCGGTTTGGGGCGGCTTCAAAATAAATGATTTACCGCAGAGGCGCTAAGGCGCAGAGAAAACGCAAAGTGTAATACAATAAACTTTGGATCTTATAATCAGAATAATGCCGGTAATTTTTTGTTACCGGCATTATTTTTGGTCAACAGCATTACCCATTAGTTACTTTTGCGAAAGTGAGTAAGAGTCGCCAACTAACTGTAAGAACGTAAGAAAATGCCATTATGAGTAAAAATAATTATACCTCACCAGGAGATCTAACTTTCAAAGAAATTTTAATACTAATTCCAATTGCTATAATTATTGTCTTATTATGTAATTACAATAGCGATTTTATTCTTTTATTTATATTGCTTTTAATTTGTTTTGGAATATATATAATTTCATCAAAAACAAAATTTAAACAGTTATTACGTTTATTGGCATTATTTCTTTTATTGCATTTAATAATATTCCCAGTGATTTATATCGCTTTATTAAAATATGATTCAGATAGCTTTGAATTTGATAAAGGTGTTTTAAATTCTGAAAAAAACAATTCTTTAGTAGAAATTAATTCTAAATATGTCCCGATTGATTTAGAGAATAATATAAAATTAATTGATAAAATCTTATTAATTGATTCATCAAAATTAAACTTACCTTTTGAAATTTTACATGATGGAAATTTGCTACTTGTAAAAAATTATATTTTTGGTTTACAACTTACTCATGGTATCCCACCACAGATGTTTACAACTGTGTTTTCAATTTATGATAGTACAGGTAAATTTATAAGCATGCTTAATGAAAATGACGATAATAATTCTTTAAATTTTAATGGATCAATTCATGATTTTATAAATAAAAAAAAGAACGATTATCAAACAAAACTTGCTAACTGTAATAAAGATATTAGGAGAGTTATTGAAAAAGAAGATATTTGGTCATACAGACGAATTATTTCTTATTCAATAAATATTTTTTTACTGGAAATATAACGCCTAAAACAAAGATTGCTAATATAATATTTTTTTTACACCAATTAATTGTAATAACTTTTCTTTTAGGTATTACGGTTGGTTTTTTTCAAAATTATTTAGCTAGCTTAAAGAACTAAAATAATACGCAACAACAAGAGCATTGTAAAAATTTATATCTCTCTTTGCCCATCTTCGGTTAAAAATACAATATAATAAAAAGCCAAATAGTAGTACTGCCGATGAACGGATTGTGACACAACGCTGATGCTGTGAAAAACTAAAGCTGGTAACAAAATATTCTGTCCTAGCCATGTTTTCGGTACGAAACCCAGCTACCGAATATCTCTTTCAGCATATTAAAGCCACTCTTAATTTTTGTAGAGTGGTTGCTTTTAGTTTTAAGTTATTTAAAGCGAAGCATAGACTTTATGGAAGTTAGTGCACATCTTACTCCAAAATGTACACTAAATACGTTTTTAGTGTACATTTGTAAGCTAAATGTTCACTAAAATTTAATTATTATGTCAATTGGTCATTTAATAAAGCAGCCTGAGGGGTATACTGCTTTTATACCAGATGCGTTTCCAACTCAGAAATTACTGGAATTTCCTACTGATTTAATAACCAAAGCTGCTAATGCCGAGCGTCTTATTGGCAAACTAGATGGTATAACACATACTTTGCCGGATGCTGATTTCTTTTTGAGCATGTACATTGTAAAAGATGCTACCAGCTCGGCCCAGATCGAAGGAACAAGGGCTACCATGATGGATGCCTTGGAAATGAGCGCAGGTGTAAATGTAAAAGATACGGATGCGGATGATATTTTATTTTACATGAAAGCATTAAGTTACGGTACCGAACGGATAAAAAATTTTCCCTTTTCATTGCGCTTTATCCGTGAGTTACATAAAGAATTGATGACTAATGCACGGTCTTCTCACTTTGCTGATCCTGGCGAATATAGAAGATCACAAAACTGGATAGGGGGCACGACCCTGCAAAACGCATCATTTGTACCGCCACCTGTAGAAGCTATGAACCGTTCACTGGCCGATTTTGAAAAATTTATACATGATACTACTTTAATGCCGGTTTTGCAGGCAGGTATCCTGCATGCCCAATTTGAAACCATTCATCCTTTTTTGGATGGAAACGGCAGAACTGGCCGTTTATTGATCACCTTATTTCTATTTGAAAGGGCTGTATTAGAAAAACCGGTTTTATTTTTAAGCAGTTTTTTCAAAAAGAACCAACAATTGTATTATGACAAGCTGAATGCCTATCATCACAATAAAACAAATGAGTGGCTGCACTTTTTTTTAGATGGTGTAATAGAAACAGCTAATCAAAGTATTGAAACTTCTAAAAAAATAACAGCATTAAGAGAAACTGATATGCGTAAGATACAGGCATTAGGTAAGCGTGAAGCCGCAAGCGGAGTAAAGTTTTTACAAAATCTATTTAAAAATCCTATTACTAATCATGCAATGGTTGTGAATGCCATGCAATTTAGCCGGTCAGGATCAGCTAAATTAATTGATAGATTTATTGATTTAGAAATATTAGAGGTTTTTAATGAAACGATAAAATACGGGAAAACATATACATATAAAAAGTACATTGATATTTTTAAAGATTAAAACACAGCACATATTATGTCCTGGCGGGATTTTTGGTACGCCCCCCCCCCGCTACCAGGTAACTCTTTAGACTTATTATGGGCACTCTTAATTTTTGTAGTGTGGTTGCTGTTAGTTTCATAGTTACATTGTACATCGGGGTTTCATGCCATTGTACAAAAGCTAAGCACTATAACCCCCGATAGGAAAGCTAAAATAATTTGCTCAACATCGTTGTAGCCAGCCTCGTCTGGAAGCGGGGTCACTCCCTTGTACTGCATACCTTTATTGAGTTTTAATTAGTCGTTCCTCAAAAAGCCCTACAATCCTTTACCATTCATAATTTATACACAATTATGGATAAATAAATCTGCAGGAAAAGTATAAAGAAGCTTAAAAAATCTTGCAAATTTGTATCATGTTAGCAAAGCAAAAAACAATGCACAAATTGGTTTTTACAGCAGTTTTGAAGAGCAGTTGAATCATTCTCATCCGCTTTATATACTGGCAAACAGGATTGATTGGAATGTGTTTGAAGAAGCTTTTAAAAACATTACAGTGCAACCCAGGGCAAACCAGCCAAGCCTATCCGGTTAATGGTATCGTTGCTGATTTTAAAGCAAGTCCGCAATTTAAGTGACCAAAGTGTAGTAGAGCAATGGGCGGAAAATGCCTATTATCAATACTTTGGCGGAGAAAATTATTTTCTGTAAAACCACCTTGTGTGGCTACAGATAGTAAATTTAGAAAACGAATTGGAGAAGCTGGGGCAAATTGATTTTTAAAGAAAGTATCCGTATCAATGGTAAAGATGCCGATGATGATAATTTGAGTGGGGATACCACTGTACAGGAAAAAAATATCACCTATCCAACCGATGATAAGCTGTACAAAAAGATAATTGTAAAATGTCAGGCCATAGCCTAAAAGAAAGCCTGGAACTAAGACAGAGTTATAAGTTCACGATAAAAAAACTAGCACTGTTCAGCGTTTTAAGAAAAACAAAGACGGCGCAGGCAAAGCAAGGAAAGCTGGTAAAAAAATTAAAACAATAGCAGGCAGGTTAGTACGGGAGCTTGAACGCAAACTTACTGCCGATAGTTTAAACCGGTATGCAACACATTTATCATTGTTTAAAACAGTATTAGCACAAAAGAAGAAGCGATAGCGGTAAAGTTTACAGTCTTCATGAACCCGATGTAAAATGCTACACTAAAGGCAAAGAGCATAAAAGATTTGAGTTTGGCAGCAAAGCTTCTTTTTTAGTAACACAAAGTAGCGGTGTAATTGTTGGGGCATTAAATTTTACAGAATCCCTGCATGACTCAAAAACACTACCGGCAGTATTAGAACAATATGAAAGGCTGATGGACAAAGAGGCTAAAAATGTTTTTTTAGACAGGGGGTACCAGGGGGCCTAAAATGATTAACAATACTGCATTACACACACCAAAGCCAGATAAGGACATTACTCAAACCAAACGCAAAAGACATAAACGCAGAGCGGCAATAGAGCCTGTAATAGGGCATTTAAAACACGATTATAGAATGAGCAGAAATTACCTCAAAGGTACAGTTGGAGATGCAATCAATGTAATATTAGCGGCTGCAGCAATGAATTTTAAAAGAATGATGAATAAATGGAAAGTAGAATTTATTTTTTGGCCCTTAAAATTGTTTCGCTTCGTTAACTTTTATACTCAACTGATTTTTGTCCCCAAAGTAAAAATGACTTTTTGAGGATCGACTAATTATATTATTTGAAGTTATGATTACTTTTATGTAAATAGTGGGGGTAAATCATCTATATGAGAATGCTACAATTGTGGCGACTTCTTATTTGCATTTTATAAAAATCTATATGAAAAACATACTATTATTTATAAGCCTGACCTTTATTTTTTCAGGTAATATATTTGCCCAATTTCCTACTGCAGCAGAAATTAAAAATAAGAAAATTAAAAAAGTAACTATTTATCATGAAGGTAAAACACCATCCGAAAACTCTTATAGAGCGTTATATTTTGATGAAAATGGCAATGATACTGCTTTTTATAATAAAGGAGAGCGGTGGCAGTACAAAGTAATTCAGTATGATGAGCAACAACGGCCGCTTAAGATAGAAGAGGTCTTTATTCATGATGAAGGCAGGCCTAATGAGATTACAACCTTTGTTTATAATCCTGATGGTAGTTATGTTTCTGAGATGATCGATTCTGAATCAGGAGCAAAAGATATTAATGAATATGATAAAGATGGAAAACAACTAAAAAGTAATTTTTACGGTAGGCTAATCGATTTTTTATACAATGAAAAAGGCCAATTAATTAAGCAAGTGGGCAAAGCAAAAGATGATCTTCGGGGGTATATGTGGGAATATAAATACGATAGCAGGGGTAAATTGATTCTAAGAACTTTTACAGATGAATATAGAAACTCAAAAATGATATTTGAGTATAATAAAGAAGGACTGCTTTCAAAAGAAATTGAAACGGAAAATGTTAAAGGCTTTCCTACAAGAACTACTGTAGAGAAATATGTATTTAGTTATTAATTACGGCACCGGGGCATAACCACTTGTGCCCCAGGGGTGGCACCGGGCAATTCTTTTGGCAGTGAGCCAAAAACCTTTTAACGGCCCGTATTTTTGAAAAGCCTGTATTCCGTAATGTGAACAGGGGGGGGGCAACATACATAAAAAATACGGCAACAGATTTTTTATGTTCTTGTAATTGTTCTTGTAATGCAGCTTTTTGCAGTCGATAGGCTTCCTTCATCTGCCTTTTTATCCTGTTCCTGTCCACTGCTTTTTTAAAATGCCTGGTGCTTACAGTAAAACCGGCTTTTAATGAGGTATCGCTATTATCAATTTGCAAATACACTACCCGTAACGGAAAAATAGAAAATGACTTACCTTGTTTGAACAATAGTTCAATTACTTTACGGCTTTTAAGCCGTTCATTTTTTCCGAATGTATATTGTTTTATGTTTGCCAATACGCAAAATTAAAAAAGCCCTCACAAAAGGAGAGCTAAATATGTTTACCTGTACGGTTTATTTATTTTTTTGACCCATGCTCGTCAGAAACGGTTAATTTATGACGCCCTTTAAGCCTGCGGCTGGCTAATACTTTACGGCCGTTAGCATCTTGCATACGCCTGCGGAAGCCATGTACTGATTTTCTGCGGCGTGTATGGGGTTGGTATGTTCTTTTTTTACCTGGCATTGTTAGTTATTTTTTCCTTTTACAAAATAATATTATTAAAAACCGGTTACACCCACCAGGGCACCATCCCTGCTGTTTGTGAAAGGACGGCAAAGGTAGGGGTTTTAATTAAAAATTAAAAATGAAGAATGAAGAATTTTGGTGTTTGACTTATTTATAGTTGATGGATATGGCTAGAGTGTACTTTTTTGCCAAAAAAAACGGCAGCTTTACTATCAAAATCACTGGTATCATCGGTTGTATAAAAAGATAAATTGCCATTTTTTGTGCATTGCTGCTCAATTTCAGGATGCCTTACCAGGTAATCTTGTAAACTATCGGCTACTATTGTTCCCTGCGATAAAACTTTTATATTACCAGGCAGGTATTGTTTTATTGTATTGATTAATAAAGGGTAATGTGTACAGGCAAGTAATATGGTATCTATATCAGTTGATTGGCTGAGCAGATTATTTAAGTATTTCTTTATGAAATAATGTGCCCCTTCACTTTCATGTTCATTATTCTCTATTAATGGTACCAACATAGGGCAGGGTTGCTGGTAAACAGATACACTAGGATAAAATTTATTAATTTCTATTGGATATGAATTGGATTGTATGGTGCCGGTGGTGCCTAAAATGCCTACTTTTTTCGATTCGGTATACCTGCCTATAATTTCACTGGTTGGTCTGATTACGCCTAAAATTTTTTTACCGGGAAATTTTATCAAATCATTTTGCTGGATAGTTCTTAATGCCTTTGCGGAAGCAGTATTGCAGGCTAAAATTACCAAAGTGCAATTTTGCTTAAAAAACCATTGAACACTTTCCAAGGTATATTGATAAACAGTTTCAAAACTTCTGTTGCCGTAAGGTGATCTTGCGTTGTCGCCTAAAAGGTTGATTTGCTTTCAATACTTTAATAATTATATATGAGTAAAATTATATCTAATAAAAAAAGAGGCCTGCTCTAAAAAGAGCTGGCCGTTGCTAACCTATGAAAAACACCTATTACAAATGTATATATTTTTGAGTTACTTTCAATTAATTTTTATAAAAATATTTGTTTAAACATTGATAATTTTTTGTAAAATAGAAAAAGATAATAAGAATATCTCTAATACTTGTCATATGAATGTATAATTTTTACATTTTTCTTTTCAAATCTGAATTTGCTTTCTGTTTTCTTATTCTTTCTAATAATTTTTTATTAAACTCTGCATTAATCTTAAAAAATTTTTCTGTTCTTTTACTTCCCAATATTTCGGAGAAAGTCATTTTGATATCTTTTTTTTTATATTTAAAACAGATTGTTGTTTATCCAACTCAGGTAAATCAGGTTTTACTGTTTTTATTTCATTTAAAAATTCTGTATGAACAGGCCAGAATTTTTGTGCTTCTTCGGCAGTCAGGTCCAGCTGCTTGGTTACAAATGCTACGTATAAAGCCTGTATTCTTTGCTGTTTGCCGTTTGCGGGGCTGGTATCTTGCGCCTTTAATGATAATTGCGCCAGCATAATAGTTACTATAAGTATATATTTTTCATAATTAATTTGTTGTTGAGTTATTATCATACAGGTTATCCAAATAATTATCCAATGCTTTCTCGTCTGTTAAATAATCTTCTTCAGCAGGTAAATTTTTTTCATCTATTGTAATGGATACTAATGCGGCATCTACATCTTCGCCATTATCCTGTAAATATTTTATAATATCTGTTTCACTTATTTTGGCTAGTTCTTCATCTATGTTTTTTATTTTTTGTGCATCTAATACATATTGGGGTAAACTGGTATTGCCAACAGCAGAAGGTTGGGTAAACTTAAAAATCCCCAAAGCCATTGCGCCTGCAAAAATTGCCGCTATGGCATATTTAAGAAAACCATTATACTTACGGAAAGTAACAACTTTAGTATCCGGTTGTACATTTATTTTTTGTAATATTTCATTACTTAGGTTAGTAAAATATGTGCCCGGTAACTTAAATACATTAATAGGTTGTAATTGATATAATGTTGGCGAAAGAGTTTTTATTTCTTCTAAAGCATTTTGCGTTTGCTGGTTTTTTATCTTATTTAAAATATTTTCAGAAAGATTGGTAAAGTATCCTAGCGGTATTTCATTTACAGGCTGCTTATTAATATGTTGTAAAAAATTATTTTCCTTAGCAATCTCAATTATATAAGTATCCAACTTTTTAAAATATTCCTCCGGTATAGAAAAAACATTTATTTTTTCTATACCGGCAAGCAATGGGCTTATGGTTTTTAATTCGTTTAATATGTCGTTTTTATTCTCCATTATGCTATATCATTGACGCTTTTTTCGGCTTAAAGTTTAATGATTGAGTATATAATCCTCTATTTTTTTTACTGCATGGTGATAGCTGGCTTTTAAAGCCCCTTCGCTGGTTTCTAAAACACGGCTCATTTCTTCATAAGGCATTTCATCATAGTACCTTAAGTTAAATACTGCTTTTTGTTTATCAGGTAGTTGCTGGATGGCTAACTGAAGTTTCCATTCAATTTTTTTCGGGTCGAAATATTTATCTGCTTCGATATGCCTGCTTAACCCGTTTTCATTGTCACTTAACGATGTGGCAGCCCTTTTTTTCTGTTGTTCTAAAAAAGTTAAGCTTTCGTTGGTAGCTATGCGGTAAAGCCAGGTGTATAATTGGCTGTCTTCCCTGAAATTTTCTAATCCTTTCCATACTTTAATAAACATATTCTGCAATACATCATTTGCATCTTCGTGCTGTATTACCAGCCTTCTTATGTGCCAATACAATTTTTCCTGGTATTTTTTTATAATACAGGTATAGGCCTTTTCTTTACTACCGGGTTCTTTAAAAAGCAGTAAAAGTTCTCTATCATCAATATTTTCTGTCATAGTAGGTTGATACAGTAAAAATAAAACAATTGAGCAGGCGTAGCGTAGATTTTTGCCAGTTTATCAACGGATGCCATTCAGCTTGAAAAGCTACTGTTAAATCTTTGTTTTTATATTAAACCATGAATATTATCAAAAAACCAATCATGTGATTGGTTTTTTGAGCAAAAGTTTAATGAATGATAATGTTAACAGGCTAATTTTTCCTGCCTAATACTTTTTCCACAGCTGCAATGATATTAGGGGTATCAAGGCCATATTTAGTAAGAAGTTCAGTAGGTTTGCCACTTTCGCCAAAAGTATCGTTGGTGCCAATATATTCTATAGGGATAGGAAAATTCTTTGCAGCCACCTGTGCAATAGCATCGCCTAACCCGCCAATTATATTATGTTCTTCCACAGTAACTGCACATTTTGTTTTAGTGATGGAGGCGATAACTGCTTGTACATCCAAAGGTTTGATGGTATGCATATTAATAACTTCTACACTGATTCCTTTTTCTTCTAAAATTTTTCCTGCTTCTATTGATTTCCATACCATATGGCCACAGGCAAAAATACTTACATCTTTACCTTCAGATAAGTGTTGGGCCTTGCCTATTACAAAATCTTTTCATTAGTAAAAATCGGCCAGACTGGTCTTCCGAAGCGAAGGTAAACAGGCCCTTCATAGTCAGCAATAGCTATTGTAGCAGCTTTTGTCTGGTTATAATCTGCCGGTACAATTACTGTCATGCCGGGAAGCATTTTCATCAGCCCGATATCTTCTAAAATCTGGTGGGTAGCGCCGTCTTCTCCCAGGGTTAATCCTGCATGGCTGGCGCATATTTTTACATTTTTTCCACTATACGCAACGGATTGGCGGATCTGGTCATACACCCTTCCGGTAGAAAAATTAGCAAATGTTGTAGTGAAAGGTATTTTCCCTCCAATGGTAAGGCCTGCAGCTATACCAATCATGTTAGCTTCTGCAATACCACACTGTATAAACCGCTCAGGAAACTCTTTGATAAAAACGTTTAATTTTAATGATCCGGCAAGATCTGCTGTAAGCGCTACAATGTTATTATTTTTTCTGGCGGCTTCTACAATACCGTCACCAAAGCCGCTTCGTGTATCTTTGTTACCGGTTACCTGAATATTTTTAAGCATACATATTTTTAATGAGTTGCAAGTTACTTCTTGCGGGTTAAAGTTATAGATTTTCTATAACGTAAATGTTTTACCTTCAATTTTTTGCTCCCAATCCCATGCTGTTTTCATCATGTCATCGAGATTATATTGTGGTACCCAGCCCAATTTTATTTTTGCTTTATCGTTATTGGCATAAATGGCTACTACATCACCGGGGCGGCGGGCACCTAAGGTATAATTAAGTTTTGTATTACTAATTTTTTCAAATGATTTGATGACTTCCAACACAGTGTAGCCATTACCCGTGCCCAGGTTAAATATTTTGCAATTGCTGTCATTTTTTTTATCAATCAAAAAATTAAGTGCTAAAGTGTGTGCATGGGCAATATCACTTACATGAATATAATCCCTTACGCAACTGCCGTCTTTAGTAGGATAATCAGTACCAAAAACCTGCATTGCCGGAAGTTTTCCTATGGCAGTTTGGGTAATCGCCGGTACCAGGTTAGCCGGCTTGCCAAAAGGTATTTCACCGATATGATTACTGATATGAGCACCTACAGGATTAAAATATCTTAATAAAATTGCATTGAGGGTATTGCTTTTTATTGTTTCCATGATAATTTGTTCACCCATCTGTTTGGTAACTCCATAGGGAGACTCTGCCGGTTTTAATGCTGTGTTTTCCGTTACGGGTACTTCTTCAGGGTTGCCATATACAGTGCAGGATGAGGAAAAAACAAAGTGGGGCACGTTAAAGTTTTTTGCACATTTTAAAATATTAATGAGCGAATTAAGGTTATTATTAAAATATAGCAAAGGTTTTTTTACAGATTCACCTACAGCTTTGTATGCTGCAAAATGTATAATACCGGTTATATCCGGGTTTTCCTGAAAAATTGCATGTGTATCATCCAATATACATAAATCAACAATATAGTTTTTAATTTTTTTACCTGTAATTTTTTGTACGCCTTCTAAAATTTTAATGTGGCTACGGGAGTTATTGTCAACGCTTATTACTTCAAATCCATTTTCAATCAAGTCTGCAATAGTATGTGCACCAATGTACCCGCATCCTCCTGTTACTAATATTTTCTTCATAAGTTATGTATTGTTTAGCCGGAAAGTAAAAATTTCTCAAATTTACAGGTTGTTTATGCAATAATAAAAAATCACCTGGTTTAGCAAGTGATTTTTTATTATTTAAACTAAATTATTTTATAAAAAAAGAGGCAATGAAATAAACAACCGCTGCAAGAAAAGCGCTTACAGGAATGGTAAGGACCCATGCCCATAATAAATTTACAGTAACGCCCCAGCGTACAGCGCTTAAGCGTTTAGTGGCACCAACACCAATTATAGAGCCTGTAATAGTATGTGTAGTGCTTACAGGAATACCCATTTGCTCTGTCATGAATAAAGTAATGGCTCCCGAGGTTTCTGCGGCTACGCCTTCCAGAGGTGTTACTTTAGTTATTTTTGTACCCATGGTTTTTACTATTTTCCACCCACCGCTCATTGTACCTAAGCCTATAGCAGTATAGCAGGCCAAAGGTATCCAGGTTAGGTCTTTTAAAGCAGCGCTTACATCAACATATTTACTGCTGTTATATGCTACAAATGCTGCGCCAATTATACCCATTACTTTCTGTGCATCATTACCCCCATGCCCGATACTGAAAGCACCCGAAGTAAGTAATTGTAATTTTTTAAACATTTTGGCTGTACGGTATGCGTTTGGAGACCTGACTTTTTCTACATAGATATACGCACAAATAAAAATAAAAACCATTCCTAAAATACTGTATACAATAATAGAGTTATCCGCTTTATGCAATGCGCTTGCTAATTTAACCGTATTTACATCCGGGTCTACCTCACTTTTTATCTTCTCAGCCAGTTTTTTAGCGCCTAATGATTTATACGAACTCATCATTGGCGAAGCCATTTTTACATTGGCAACAGCTTTTACATATGCCGCTTTTTGTGCAGGATCGCTCTTAAGGACTTCTATATTATAATACTTAGCCAGGTTTTCTTTTAATTTATTTTGTTCAAAATAAGCAAACAGGAACCATACAAATACAGAAGTTACCAGTATTAATCCAATTTTAAGCCATGTGTTGCGCATAATAGTAATAACTGTAATAAATATAGAGATTACCATACCTATTAATGGCGCAAGAAAAATGAAAAGAATAATTTCTGTTATTTTTTTTATCTCTATGATAGCAGTAATGCCTGTAAATCCTTTGGTAATAAAAGCATGGCAAATTGCAGCTCCTGCAAATCCGCCGATAAGTGTATGTGATGAAGAGGAAGGGATGCCATACCACCAGGTAAGCAAGTTCCAAAAAATTGCAGCTATCAGGCCTGATAAAATAACAGGCAGTGTAATATATTCTGGATGCACGGTTTTGCCAATCGTATTGGCTACAGAATGATCTTTAAAAATAAAATATGCAACAAAATTAAAAAATGCCGCCCATATTACTGCCTGCAGGGGCGTTAATACTTTTGTAGAAACAATAGTTGCTATTGAATTAGCTGCATCATGAAAGCCATTGATGTAATCAAAAATAAGGGCTAAAATTATAATAACTATAAGCAGGGACATAAAAGTATTTTGATGTGCAAATATGCAAATGTGCTAATTTTGTATGCGCAAAGGTTTTGTATTATTCATAACTCACTAATAAATAAAGAAGCGATTACATTGTTTACGTATTGTACAAAGTAACATATTGTACATTTTTGCATCTGCATATTTGCACATCGGCCCATTTGCCCATTGTCTATGCATATTTTACAATAATACTTTCTATTACATTTGCAGCGTCTTCACATTTATCAGTTACGATCTCCATTACCTGATATATTTCCCTTTTTTTAATTACTTCTTTTGCATCAGGCTCAGTAGCAAAGAGACGTTCAATACTCATATCAAAAATATCATCAGCCTGGTTTTCGATGCTGTTTATAGCAACAAGCGCATCTGTAATCTGTCGCATATTTTTCATATTTCTGAGTTCAATTACAGCTTTATGTACTGCTACACAACCCAATGCAATAACATCAGCCATTTTTTGTATACCAATATCATTAGGATTAACTCTATAGAAATTTATTTTTTTCGCACTTGCATAAATATAATCGGCAATATCATCTAATGCGCTGGCTAAATGATGAATATCTTCCCTGTCAAAAGGGGTAATAAAATTTCTACCTAATTCTGTAAAAATACTGTGGGTAAAATCATCATTGTTATGCTCCATATCCTCAATCTCTTTTATAAATTTCCCCCGTGTTTCAAAATCAGGTTCATTTACCACCTCTTTTAATTTCTCTCCCATTTTAACAAGTTCTTCTGCTACATTTCTGAAAAGCTGAAAAAATACCCTGTCTTTTGGAAGAAATATTTTCAATATTGAATTAATACCCATATCTGTAATTTGGGCAAAAATAACTGTATTGATGGGCAGTATAATCCATTTAAAATTGTTAATAATTAATTAACATTACACACATTTTTTTTACTCAAAATATTTATTGTTAAAATTTTCTTAAATTACATTTTCAATTAAAACCAAAATAACATGCTAAAAAGGAAAAAAAGAAACCAATCGCTCTAATGATAAGTCAGCTACTTATATTATTCGCCGTACTGCCTTTTTTTGCTTTTTCTCAAACACAGATACAAGGTAAAGTGCTGGATGCAGTAAAAAATACTGCTTTGGAAGGTGCGACAGTTATTGAGAAAAAAAGCAAAACCACTGTTGTATCTAATGCTGCTGGAGAATTCTCTATAAAAATTCCTGGTGGTGCTACTTCAATTACTGTTTCATATGTTGGATATGTTAATAAAACTGTTTCAATATCGGGCGAAAACCCGATAACTATTTATCTGGAAGAAGATTATTCTAAACTAAATGAAGTAGTGGTTACCGGGTTGGCTACCGGGATAAAACGTTCCAATGCCGCAAATTCAGTAGGTACTATTAATGCAAAGCAGTTAAATGGCTCAACCCGCCCCCAGACTTTGGATGCAGCCATGCAGGGAAAAATGCCCGGTGCTCAAATCAGCGCCAATAGTGGTGCCCCTGGTGGCGGTTTTTCTGTCAGGCTTAGAGGAGTCTCTTCTATTAATCAGAACTCTGAGCCACTTTTTATTATTGATGGCGTATATGCAAACAATGCACAAAATGCCACAGGTGCCGGTACAGGGCCATTCTCCGGGGCTACGGGCCAAACTTCCGGTACGCAGGATCAGGCTCCAAACCGCCTGGCTGATTTAAACCCTGCCGATATTGAAAATATTGAAATTTTAAAAGGGCCAAGCGCTGCGGCTATTTATGGTACTCGAGCCAATGCCGGCGTAGTTATTATTACTACCAAAAAAGGCAAGGCCGGAAAAACAACTATTGGTTTTGGGCAGGACATAGGAATCGTAAAAGCTATTAATTTAATTGGCATGCATAAAACGCCATGGAATGAACAAAAAATAAGCGAAGGCAGCTGGCTGGTAAGTGATGCCAAAATGCTCGAACTGTTTAATGCCAATGGTGCAGGATCCAAAACAAATGATTATGAAAAAATTATTTACGGAAACACCGGTTTTATCAGCAACACCCGTTTAAATGTATCAGGGGGTACGGATAAGGCCCGCTTTTATGCAGCAGGTGGACGTTGGAATGAGACAGGTATTCAAAAAAGAACGGGATATTCACGTAATTCAGTTCGCTTGAATGCAGATTTTAAACCTACCAGCTGGTGGGATATTGGCGTAGCTACCAATTATCTGAATACCAGTAGCAACCGTTCTTTCAGCGGAAATGATAATAATGGGGTATCGCTTGGTTAAAACCTCGCCTATTTACCAAACTAGTTAAATCAAATCCCGGTAAACGGTGTTTATCCCACAAATCCCTTAACAGGTCAAAATCCGTTAGAAATTGTGGATAAAGGGATAAATAATGAAAAAGTAAACCGTATTATAGCGTCTTTCAGTTCAAATTTTTATTTGTTAAGACAGGATAAGCAAAGCCTTAAATTAGCGCTTCAGGGTGGCGTAGATGTTGTTAACCAGGAAAATGTTGTATTCTTTCCTGAAGATGTACAATTCCAGCAGCAAAGAGCTAATCCCGGCGCTGCAAGATATACCAGCACCAGAAGCCGCAATACAAATCTACAGGCTTTCCTGGTGTACAATGTTAAAGTAAGCGATTTCAACTTAACTACATCTGCCGGGGCTGTACGATTAGACCAAAATAACCGGGTGCAATGGTTCCAGGGAGAAGGGATACCTGCAGGTACTAATAACCCAAAAACTGGGCTGGTTCAATTGTCTTTTTTAGATAATAGCCGTTCTTCTGATGAAGGATTTGTATTGCAGCAGGAAGCAAACTGGGGCGATAAAATTATTGCTACTGCAGGGATACGGAAAGACCGGTCTACTTTGAACGGGGATAAAAATAAATTATATTCCTTTCCCAAAGCATCATTGGCAGTGAATATTGCGAATTTTGATTTTTGGAAGGTACAACCAATAAGTACATTTAAATTAAGAGGTGCTTATGGCGAAACAGGAAATTCTGCTGGCTTGGGTTCAGTTTTTAATTCTATGGTACCTTTTGCCATAGATGGCTCAACGGGATTTGTAACTCCGGTTTCTCTGGGAAATACCACTATAAGGCCAGAAAATGCTACTGAACTTGAATTAGGAGCTGATATTGGCTTATTTAACAATCAGGTTGTTTTAGAAGCCACATGGTATAGTAAAAAAGTTTTTGATTTTATTGATGTTTTTAATTTATCAACAGGCACAGGTGTTACTTCATTTGCGGCTTATAATGTAGGCGATTTTACTAATAAAGGTGTAGAAATAGGCTTGACGGGTACTGCCATTAAAACCAAAAATATAAAGTGGAATTCAACAGTAAGCTGGTGGACTAATAAAACCGAAGTTACAAGAATGACCATTCCTGAAAAAGCAGTTGCTGCAAGTGGGTTTGGTGCTTTTGGTACCCAACGCCAGCGTGTAGGCTCTTCTCCTACTGCATGGTATGGTACGCCAAATGTTAACGGAAAGCCAACCGAATATGAAGATGCACAGCCTGAATGGCAATTATCCTGGAGCAATAATATTACTTTCATGAAAAATTTTGAGTTTTCATTTTTGTTGCACCACAGCCATAAAAATTTTAATTCCAATTTGAGCCAGGAATTAACAGATGAAGGTGGTACTTCACCTGATTGGTCTGATAGAAATAAGGACAATATTCCTGTAGGTATAGCAAGGCAGTTGGGGCAACCTGGTATTACAACCCGTCAATTTATCCAGGATGCTACGTTTACTAAACTAAGGGAAGTGTCGTTGTATTATAATATTCCCAAATCTGCTTTTACCAATATCAAAGCTTTCAGTGGATTAGAGCAGGCAAGAATAGGTATTTCAGCACAAAATGTATTTGTATGGACTAAATATTATGGATATGATCCTGAGGGTGCAAATTTTGGCAACCGGCCTACAATTGCCCCGGTGGATTTGTTAAGCTTTCCTGCTGCCAGGAGGATATATTTCCATTTTAATGTAAACTTTTAAAATTTATTGACAATGAAAAATATTAAATTATATATACTGTCCGTACTGCTTATTTCATTAATGGCATCTTGTAAAAAGACTATTTTGAAGTAGATACGGAATTGGACCCCAATGCGCCACCGGCTGCATTATACATATCAAATGCAAACCGCTCACAGATAAACCAATTGGGCATAGGCCTGCAATCTGTTTTACGCAATGGGTTTTCTGATTTTGGAAGGATCACCGGTAGTGTTGGGCGTGAAATTATTTTTTCAGCATCTACGGATAACAGGTATTATACCGAATTATTAGGTACCAATACTGCTCAATACAATGGCACAGCAGCAGGTGCAAATGATCCGGCAGGTATTTTCAATACTTATTATTCTTCATATTCACAAACAAGAAGAAGAGCGGAAAATTTTATTCGCTCAGCACAAAAATACCACTTCGATAACGCTGGAAGAACAAAAAGCGGTAGAAGGCTTTGCCCGTACATTGCAGGCTTTTGTTACGCTTAACCTGGCTAATATGCAGGGCAAAAATGGCATCCGTGAATCTTTTACTGATTTGCTTACTCCCGGCGATCTTTTAAAGCCCGGTAAATTTGGTACTTATGAAAGTGCCTTAGCATTATGTAAAAAATATGCAGATGATGGCCTGGCAGCTTTAAATGCTGCAGGACAAATAGCATTTCCATTTAAAGTAAACAGTGGGTTTGCAGGCTTTACCAGTGTAGTACAATTTAAAAAGTTTAACAGGGCGGTAGCGGCACGTATTGCGATGTACCAAAAAGACTGGAATGGGGTGCTAACGGCTTTGAATGAATCTTACCTGGATATAACTGGTAATCTTAAAAGTGGCCCTGTATTCATTTTTTCCACTGTTGCTAATGATATTACCAATGCCCTGTTTCATAACCCAAATTCTACTACTGCCCCATTTGTAGTATTTAGTGATGTTATTGCTGCTGCTGAAGCTAATGACAAAAGGATCTTTGGAGCTGAAGCAAAAGTTGCACAACGGACTAACCCCCGCCAAAGTGGTGAATTTAATTCTACCCATGAAGTAGTGATGTATAAAAACAACGTTAGTTCAGCTTCCATAATCCGCAATGAGGAACTGGTATTGATGTATGCCGAAGCTAAAACCCAAACGGGCGCCTTTGCTGATGCTAAAATAGCTTTGGATTTAATACGCACTACTTATGGACTGCCTGCTTATGCCGGGGCTTTAGACCAGCCAACATTAATCGACGAAGTATTGAAGCAAAGAAGGTTTTCTTTATTTTTTGAAGGGCACCGTTGGTTTGATATGCGCAGGTATGGCCGTTTGGCACAGGTTACACCGCAAGGCAACATTGGAACAAATAATTTTGTTGTTTTTGAGGCCATGTCCCGACCTGATGCTGAGGTGCAATGGGATTTAGCTAATCCATAAAAATATTATTAAATAAGTAACCTTAAAATGGTTTGTATGAAAATACAAGCCATTTTTATTGTATAAAACTTTCTTAATGCAGCCATAACATTTACATAACTATACCTTCATCATTACATAACATTACATTCGTCTCTTTGCATAAATATTATGCAATGCGAATAAAATGCCTTATCATAATTACGGTTTTTACCATGCTTTCTTTTATCTCCGTTGCTCAAACAGGAAAAATTGAAGGAAAGGTTATCGATTCAAAATCCGGCCAGCCGCTAACCGGAGTATCTGTATTAATAAAAGGAACAAACAAAGGCGTTAGCACAAATATTGATGGATATTATTTAATAAATGCTGATGCATCTTCAAAAATAACACTCGTTTTTTCTTACAATGGTGCAGCTAAAGAAATAGAAGATATTGAGGTAAGCGAAAATAAAATAGTTGTTCAAAATATAGTCATTGAACAAAATACAAAAACAGGGCCGGGAGTAACCGTACGTTCAACCTCTGCAAGAAAAGAAACTACAGCAGCGTTAATTACTTTTCAAAAAAATACCAATACTGTCGCTTCAGTAATATCTGCAGAATCTATACGCCGCTCACCTGATAAAAATACAGGCGAAGTTTTGAAAAGAGTGCCAGGTGCATCCGTACAGGAAGGTACATATTTAGTGATACGTGGGTTAAGCGACAGGTACAACCAGGCTATGCTTAATGGTATATTATTAAGCAGCACAGAGCCCGACAGAAAAACATTTAGCTATGATATTTTTCCTTCTCCTATGATTGATAATATTATAATAAATAAAGCTTTTGTACCTGAGCTTCCGGGTGAGTGGGCGGGCGGATTAATACAAGTTCAAACCAAAGATATTCCCGCTGCTGATTTTTTCAATATACAGTTTGGCACAGGTTTTAATACGCAAACTATTGGCAAAGAGTTTTGCAAACACCAGGCGGAAAGCTTGATTGGTTAGGAATAGAAGATGGCACAAGGGCCTTACCTAAAGGCATGCCTACAAAATCAACATTTAGTTCGTTAACACCAGAACAGCAAAATGAATTTGGTGAAAAATTTCGCAATGCATGGTCTGCCACTCCCGGTAGTGCACCGTTAAATAAATCTTTTCAAATCAATACCGGGCTTGCTGGAAAAGTTTTTAATAAAAAAGCAGGCGCCATATTAGCATTGATTTATAATGAAAATAACCGTCGCCTGCCATTTGAAAATTCAGTTATAGCCAATAATGATGGCACTCTTGATTTATTTTATACTAATAATAAATATTCAAGAGACATATTAGCAGGTGCGTTAGCTAATTTCAGTTTGCAATTTAATAGTAATCACCGCATATCATTCAAAAATATCCTTAATATTAATGCAAGTGATTTTGTAATCGACCGTAATGGCAAAGATTATATATTAGGCCCCGGTAAAGGGGATAAAGTAAAAGCACAGGAACTGGGCTTCAAACAAAATACTTTTTTTAATACCCAGCTGGTTGGTGAGCATAATTTTACTTCGTTGCAAACCAAATTAAAATGGTATGGAGGTTTTAATATCCTGGATCAGTATATTCCTGATCAGCGCCGTTTGTTTTATACACAAGGTGAAGATGATAGCACAAGCACTTTTTATGCTTTGATTGGTGCAGGCAGCAGTCAAAAAAGCGGGAGCATATTTTACAGTAACCTTAGTGATTATATTTATAATACCGGTGGCGATGTAACAAAAACTTTTAATTGGCTGGGATACAAACAATCTGTAAAAGCCGGATATTTATTTCAGGTAAAAGACCGTTTATTTGACAGCCGTCCTTTTTTTGTAAATACATTTAGCAATGCAATTCGTACGTTAGGCCCGGAAGATATTTTTGCTCCTGAAAATTTTGGTACCGGAACTGGTGAAGTACAGTTTGGAGAATTAACCGGAAAGCCTTTTCGCTATATGGCCAATACAATAATGAATGCCGGTTATTTGCAGTTCGATAACCAGTTTGCTGAAAAACTTCGTATAGTATGGGGCGTTAGGGTGGAGGATTTTGACCAGTTGATTGGCAGTGTAAAATCTTCTGATGACAGGTTTGTACATACACGTGTAACTGATTTTTTACCTGGTGTAAATATTACTTATAAACTTAATGCTGGCACTAATATTCGTCTAAGCGGAAGCCAGACAGTTGCAAGGCCGGAGTTTCGTGAATTAAGCCCTTTCGCTTTTTATGATTTTGAATTGAATGCGCAGGTAGTAGGAAACAGTAAAGTAAAGCGAACAAAAATTTCGAATATTGATTTGCGTTATGAATTGTATCCCCGTGCAGGTGAGCTCGTTACTTTAGGCGTTTTTTATAAATATTTTAATAATCCTATTGAGTATTATTTTAATCGTACAGGGCCTGCCACAAATACTTTTAACATATCTAATACCAAACAGGCAACTGCTTTGGGTGTAGAATTTGAGTACAGAAAAAAATTGGATATAATCAACAACCGGTTTAAAAATTTTACACTTACAGGAAATATAAGCTACATCTACAGCCAGGTAAAGGATACTGTTTCTTTAAGCAGGCCATTACAGGGGCAAAGCCCATATTTAATTAATGCAGGATTACAATACGATATAGAAAAAATTGGTTTTAACAGTACAATTATGTTTAACCAGATTGGCCGCAGAATATTATTTGTAGGCAATGAAGCAGTATCGGATATATGGGAAAATCCCCGTCCGCTTGTAGATGTCCAACTGGCGCAAAAAATATTAAAAAATAAAGGAGAAATAAAATTGAATGTAAGTGATATTTTTAAATAAGAGGGCGTATTTCTATCATGATTTAGACAATAATAATAAATATAAAAACGGATCAAAAGATGTACTTGCCATTAATAGGAACTATGGCACTACAGTAAGCTTGACTTTTGCCTATAACATTAAATAAATTTTTTCAAAACAACACATTTTTATGAAACCTATTTTATTAATTGCATTAGCCACTATCTTATTTGCAGGTTGCCGCAAAATTGAAGTGGACGGTTCTGATAATACAAATACTGCTCCTCCTTCAGGAGGCGGAAACACAATTTTATCCGGTAAAATCAATACAGACAGGACATTGGAAACCGGGAATACATATACTATTAAAGGTATTGTATACGTGGTTGATGGTGCCAGGTTAACCATAGAGCCTGGAGTAATTATTAAAGGCGAAAAATCATCAAGAGGAACATTAGTGATTACCCGGGGAAGCCAGATCATTGCAAATGGCACTGCAGAAAAACCGGTTGTATTTACCAGTGATGCTGCTACACCTTCCAGAGGAGATTGGGGTGGCATAGTAATTTGCGGAAGGGCAAAAACTAATAACAGCTTTAACGGTGTTACAGGTGTTGGTGAAGTAGAAGGTGGCATTAACAATGCTGAGGGATTAGGTTTGTATGGTGGTGCAGATGATAATGATAACAGTGGCAGTTTAAAATATGTTCGTGTTGAATATGCAGGATATGCTTATTTACCTGATAAAGAATTGAATGGTATAACTTTTTGTGCCGTAGGTAAAGGTACCACAGTGGATTATGTACAGGTGAGCTATGCTAATGATGATAGTTTTGAATGGTTTGGCGGATCAGTGGATTGTAAACATCTTATTGCTTATAAAGGACTGGATGATGATTTTGATACTGATAATGGATTTTCCGGACGAGTACAATATGCCATAGGCTTCAGGGATAGTTTGGTAGCGGATATCAGTGGTAGCAATGGTTTTGAATCTGATAATGATGCCGGGGGCAGTAACCTTTTACCGCAAACAGCGCCTGTTTTTAGTAATGTTACTTTAATCGGGCCAAGGGCTACTTTATCTAATATTGGTAATTCTAATTATAAAAGGGCCATGCATATACGCCGCAATTCTTCTTTAAGCCTATTTAATTCAATAATTATCGGATGGCCTACTGGCTGGTTGCTGGATGCAAGCACCGGGGCCGCTACTGATTTAAACATCGCCGCATCCCGTATGGTCGTTGCTAATACTATTATAGCAGGTAATAATACACCATTATCGTATACACCTAACGGTAATGCACCTACCGGTTTTACAACTGTAGACCTAAATAATTATTTTAACAGGGTTGATGGTGGCAATTCATTATTAGCTAATACAGCAGATGTTCAATTATCAGCACCATTTAAATATGATAATAGTGTAGATTTTAATCCTGCAATTGGTTCACCAGCTTTAACAGGTGCAACTTTTGTAAATGCAAAAATTGCTACCTGGTTTGTCCCGTCTGATTATCGCGGTGCATGTGGTGCCGGAGATACCTGGTGGAAAAGCTGGACGAGATTTTTTTAATACCTTTTAATAAATTTTTTCTTAAGCAAATAGTAATTTTTCTCGTGACGCTGCTGGTATTCTTGCCTGCGGCTTTTTTATAGTAATTATTAATATTCATCAGCTATTTATGTCTTAAGCAAGATTATCTAACAAGTATTTAAAAAAGAGTTATAAAATTTTGCTGGTAGCTGTAACAAACCTGTTCTTCCCATATAGGTCTTTTAGTATGGATACTTTTTTATAGAAATTAGAAAATAAGGTGCATACTTCACTTGCAAAATTCTCATGTATTTCCACATATATTTTTCCATCTTTTTTAAGATGGCTTTTTGCAAATTCAATAATTTTTTTATAAAACAAAAGCGGGTTATCATCAGGAACAAAAAGAGCAGTGCCAGGCTCATAGCCTGCTACATTTTTATCTAAATTCTCTTTTTCTTGCATCGGGATATATGGAGGATTACTTACTATAACATCAAATTGATTTTGTTTAACCCATTCCGCATTGTTTAAAAAATCTATTGCTTTAAAATCAACTAGTACCTTGTGTGCTAAAGCATTTTCACGGGCTATTATTAATGCATTGTTATCTATATCAATTGCTGTTACGTGGGCATCAGGCAAATGTTTTTTTAATGCAATAGCTATGCATCCACTACCTGTACCAATATCAATGATATTTATAGGTTTGTTATGTATCGGTTTATTACATATTAATTCAACCAGTTCCTCTGTTTCCGGCCTTGGTACCAATACGTGCCCGTTTACTTTTAATTTGAGTTTATAAAACCAAGCCTCTTGAAGTACATACTGTATAGGCTCATGCTGGAGCAAACGGTTTAAATCTATATTAATTTTCTTTATTTGATTCTCATTCAGTGGTGCCGAGGTATTTTTTATAATGTCAGCTTTGCTGAAATTTATCCTTTTTTCAAATATCCAATCTGTTAAAATACTTGCTTCACTTGCAGTATATATTTGCTGTAATTCGGTAAGCATTTTTCTATGTAATTGCCCGGTCGTCATGATAGCAAACATAGTTTATTTTTCAATTGTTATTTTTGTATCTTGATATTACACGAAAAATACATGCAGCGTTGCCTGCAGTTAGCAGCTTTAGGAGTAAGTGCTGCTCCTAATCCCAAGGTTGGGGCAGTATTGGTATATAATGATATAATTATAGGCGAAGGTTATCATGAGCAATACGGCAAAGCCCATGCTGAAGTTAATTGTATTAATAGCGTACCGGTTACTGATAAAAAATATATACCCGGAAGTACTTTGTACGTATCGCTGGAACCATGTGCACATTTTGGCAAAACACCTCCGTGTACAGATTTAATTATTGAAAATAAAATACCGGTTGTAGTAATTGGTTGCAAGGATAACTTTAATAAAGTGAACGGACAGGGAATAGAAAAGTTAAAAAATGCAGGTGTAAGGGTTGTGGAAAATATTTTATCCCGGCAGGCAGTTGAATTAAATAAATTTTTTTTTACTTTTAACAGTAAAAAAAGGCCATACATTATTTTAAAATGGGCCCAAAGTAAGAATGGCAAAATTGCCGGTAAAGATTTTTTGCCATTAAAAATCAGTAATGAATTTACAGATGTACTGGTACACAAATGGCGAAGCGAAGCAGGCAGTATTTTAGTAGGAAGGCGAACAGCTCTTTATGATGATCCGGCCTTAACCACCCGCCTGTGGAAGGGTAAAAGCCCGGTAAGATTAATAATTGATAAAAATTTGTCTTTACCAGGCAACTTAAAATTATTTAACCAGGAAAATAATACCATAGTATTTAATTATAAAAAAACTTGGCAGCAGGTAAAATACAATATCAAATGTTAAAAGAAAATGATAGCGTATTACTTTCTATTATGGATTATTTATTTCAGAAAAATATACAAAGTGTATTGGTTGAAGGAGGTGCTGCTACATTACAATTATTTATTGATGTCGGTTTATGGGATGAAGCAAGAGTAATTACCAGTAATACTCGTATTGTGCAGGAAGGTTTAAAAGCCCCTGTTTTAAAAAAATTTGATGCGGTAAGAACAGAAAATATTTATAGCGATGATATCCGGTATTATATTAACAAGCAAAGCAATAATTAATATAATTTATTGCACATAAATATTATATTAATCCTAACTTGAGCTTTCCGATATAGATATGGATGATCAGTTTTATAACACAATAGGAGTACCCTCAACTGCTGAATTTAAAGACAGGGGGAGTAAATTTATTGCTTATGCATACCCTGTTGAAACTATTAATGATTTTAAAAAATGCCTCCAGCAAATAAAAAAGGAACATTCCAAAGCCGGACATCATTGTTTTGCTTACCGTATTGGTAGCGATGGGAATAATTTTAGGGCAAGTGATGATGGAGAACCTTCAGGTACAGCAGGAAAGCCAATTTTAGGACAGATTGATAGTAAAGGATTAATTAATATTACTATAATTGTGGTGCGGTATTGGGGTGGTACTTTATTAGGTGTTCCTGGCTTAATTAATGCGTATAAAACTTCAGCCAGCCTTGCTTTACAGATTACTCCAATTATTAGAAAGCCTATAGAAATTAAGTATTCATTAGAATTTGATTACACGAAAATGAATGAGGTGATGATGATAATGAAGCAGTGTAATTGTACAATTGTTACTCAGGAAATACAATTATTCTGCAATATAATTGCCGGAGTACCACTAAACCGCTTGGAAGAAGTCTTATATAAATTAAAAGATTTTCAAAATGTAGAAGTTAAAAAAGTAGATAATAATTTGTAATTTCCTGCAAATATTTTTATGGCAACAGAAAAGAAATATAAAACCTTTTGGAGTTTTTATCCATATTATTTAACCGAACATGGCGATGCAACTAACAGGACTTTACATTTTCTAGGTACATTGGGGTTACTGGTAATTTTAGTAACAGCAGTTGCTTTACAAAAATGGTGGATGCTGGCATTAATTCCTGTATGCGGCTATGGATTTGCATGGGTAGGTCATTTTTTTGTTGAAAAAAACAGGCCAGCTACTTTTACTTACCCTTTTTATAGCCTGGCATCAGATTTTGTAATGTTCTGGCACATGCTTACAGGACAAATAAATAAAAAGCTGGAAGAAGCCAGTAGGGTAATTTCTGAGTAATATCATTAGTTTTAGCAGCTTATGAGAGAAATAAAATATGGTAAAATATCGGCAATTGAAATAGTTTTAATTGTTACCTGTCTATTGCTGGATAGCATGATTGAATACTTTAACCTTGGGGCATACCGGCAGTGGGTTTACCTGTTATTTTTTGTTCTTGAATTATTATACCTGTGGGTATTGTATCATCTTATTTCCAGGTTACATGCCGGTAGCAAAGCCATGGCCGTATTTGCGCTTTTGGTAATGCTGTTTGTAGCCGCAGGTACTTTTGTTGCAACAAATCCTTTTGTACAGCTTGCCATTAATAAAACTCAATGGTTAATATTAGTTCATACTTTTTTTTGTGCCTTGCAGATGTATGTTATTTCTATCCTGATAATAGAAATGTATAAAGAAAAGCAAAACACGTCTGAGATAGTGTGGTCATCTCTGGTTACATTTTTTATGATACCCATTGCCTGGACAAGTTTGTTTGAAATAATAAATTTAGCCCGTCCGGGTGCTACAGGAATTCATGCAGAAAACGGCTTTCAAAGTTATAGCGAAACTTTATATTATAGCATATCTGTATTTTGCACCAGTGGAAATTTTGATGCATCAGCTTACAGGATTGTCAGGAATATATCTCTCATTTACAGGGTTTGGGGTGTTTTATATTTGGTATTTTTAATTGGGAGGGCAATTAGTATTTCCGGTAGTAAAAAATAAAAAATGAATATAGAAGAATTAAGAGAATATGTTTTGCAAAAGCCTTTAGTAACCGAAGGATTTCCTTTTGGTGATAATGTCATTGTATTTAAAGTAAACAATAAAATATTTTTATTAATACCATTGGATATTGCAGGTTTACAATTTAATGTAAAATGTAACCCGGAAAAAGCTATTGAATTAAGAGAAGAATATCCTGGTACGATTCTGCCTGGTTATCATATGAATAAAAAGCATTGGAATACAATTATGGCGGATGGCATTTTATCAAAAAAGCAATTACTGGGTATGGTAGATGATTCTTATCAATTGGTAGCAGGTAAAGTGAAATAATATTTTATGATATGCCCATTAGTTTTTTTATTTTAGGAGTAAGCTTGTTTTTAACAAGAGAGTAAGATTGACTAAGGTAACTCTCCCAATCTTTTTTATTCATTTTATTAATATCCTCTATTTGTACCCATTTGTATTTAGCAACATATGGGGCAGGCTTAAAACCATCACGGATACACATTTCTTCGAAGTCTTCTTCTGTTACTTTAAATGAAGCTGTTACAGGAAAGCTATCCATACCAATCACGCAAAACATTTTTCCTCTTATTGAAAAGACCAAATCATGCCCCCACTTGATATCTTCTGTTGCAAAAGCCATTTTTTTACAAATAGCCTGTATATCTTCAACAACCATTTTTATTTTTTTATATATTTCCAGTTTTTATTTTTCCCTTCAGCAATCATTTCAACAGCTTTTGCAATATTTTTATTTCTTGTCTCTTCTGTTTTAATACCAACTATCCATTCAACATATTCTTTTTTATGTGAGTAAGAAAAATTCTCAAATATTTTTAGTGCTGTTATATTTTTTTTCAAAGCTGCCATAAAATAATCCGGAACTTCCAGTTCTTTTTTTCTGTTGATTTAGGTTTGGCAGGAAGCTTTGTTCCCAATTCATTCAATTTCATGGCTTCCTTAATGTAAGACATCATTTTTTTATCAGGGGGCAGGTCTTTTAATGAAGTGATTTTACCTAAATGCCCCATAGCTGTTTCTGCTTTCGCATTTTCAATTAACTGGATATCCCTCATCAAAGCCGCTTTCCAAAAACCAATGGCACAATGATTTTTAAAAGCTGCCATATTACATATAGGTGCTGACTTGTAATCAAAATGCGGAGCGCTCCATTTTATTTTTTCTTCTACATCAGGGCAGGCCTGATGAACCAATTCCCTCAAATGGTTTAAAATTGGTTTTGCAAAATCGGCAGCTTTATTAATATAGGTGTCAATTTCTTTTATTTTTTTTGCCATAATTTATAGAATTAATAATTCTAATATACAATTTTATGGTCACAAAAATGTGGGATGCTTCAGTTATGATGGATTTCATAAGACAAAAAACTTTAGCTTATCTAAATCTTTCACTGACTACCAATTCCTTGCTGCCGGAATTATAAGTGTAAAAGCCTTCGCCGCTTTTTACACCCAATTTACCTGCTGCAACCATGTTTACCAGCAAAGGGCACGGTGCATATTTGGGATTGCCAAAACCATCCTGCAAAACCTGCAGGATACTTAGGCATACATCTAGCCCTACAAAATCTGCCAGTTGCAATGGCCCCATTGGGTGGGCCATGCCCAGTTTCATTACCGTATCAATTTCTTCCACGCCTGCCACGCCTTCATATAAACTAAAAATAGCTTCATTGATCATGGGCATTAAAATACGGTTGGCAATAAATCCCGGGTAATCATTTACCGTACAGGGGACTTTGCCTAATTTTCTACTAAGTTCTACAATCGTCTTGGTTACTTCTTTCGTGGTGGCGTAACCGTTAATGATCTCCACCAGCTTCATTACAAGAACAGGGTTCATAAAGTGCATGCCAATTACCAGTTCTGGTCGTTTGGTTGCAGCTGCAATTTTGGTAATAGAAATGGAAGAAGTATTTGTAGCAAGGATACAGCCTTCCGGTGCCGCCTCATCCATTTGCTTAAATATTTTTAATTTAAGTTCTATATTTTCTGTGGCGGCTTCCACTACTAAGCTGGCGTTTTTAACCCCGGCTGTAAGATCAGTAATAGTAGTAATATTGCTTAATGCTGATTTTTTTTGTTCTTCTGTGATGGTTCCTTTGGCAACCTGCCGGTCAAAATTTTTACCAATCGTTGCAATGGCTTTTTCGAGTTGCGCAGCATTTACATCAATTAAATTTACGGAAAATCCAGCTTGTGCAAATACATGCGCTATGCCATTTCCCATGGTGCCTGCGCCAATAACGGAGATATTTTTTATCATAATTTTTATTTTAATTGCCACAGATCGTGCAAATTAATACTGGTTATTTCGGCGCCGCAGGCGCCGAAATAACTTTTAAATTTATTACTGTTTTGTATTTTAAATTATCCATGAATGTGAATAAAGCTGAATAAAGAACTACTGCACAAGGGTGCGACGCCAATAAAGTTGAATAAAATTTCTAAAGCCGGGCCCAAAAAAATAATAACATTTTATCTTCGCTCCCATCTTCTCCGTTTGCCTCTCCTTTGGAAAGGATAGGTGAGGTTAATTTGTTTTAATGAAACCGATGTGAGGTCTACTTAAACGCATTCAGCCCCGTTACATCCATTCCCGTAATTAGTAAATGAATGTCATGTGTACCTTCATAAGTAATTACACTTTCCAGGTTCATCATGTGGCGCATTACGCTGTACTCGCCGGTAATGCCCATTCCACCGAGCATTTGCCTAGCATCGCGGCAAATATTGGCGGCTACTTCGCAGGCATTGCGTTTGGCCATGCTAACTTGTTGCGGTGTAACTTTTCCTTCATTCATCAAAGTGCCCAGACGCCAGTTTAATAATTGTGCTTTTGTAATTTCGGTAACCATTTCTGCGAGTTTTTTTTGCTGCAGCTGGAAGCCACCGATCGGCCTTCCAAACTGTATCCTTTCTTTGCTATACTGTAAAGCCGTATCATAGCAATCCATTGCAGCACCAATAGCTCCCCAGGCTATACCATACCGTGCCTTTGTCAAGCAGCCCAGTGGTCCTTTCAAACCTTTAACATTGGGAAAAATATTTGCTACAGGCACTTTTACATTGTCAAAAACCAATTCTCCGGTTGCGCTTGCCCGTAAGCTCCACTTGCCGTGCGTGGTAGGTGTACTAAAACCTTCCATGCCACGTTCTACCACCAGGCCGCGGATGTCGCCGGATTCATCTTTTGCCCACACTACCGCTACCTGCGAAAAAGGCGCATTGCTGATCCACATTTTTGCACCGTTTAAAATCACATACCCGTCACCGTTATCTTTAATATTTGTTAGCATGCTGCTGGGGTCGCTTCCATGATCCGGCTCAGTTAACCCAAAGCAACCTAGCCATTCGCCACTGGCTAATTTTGGCAAATATTTATTACGCTGCTCTTCACTGCCATATTGATAAATAGGGAACATGACCAAGCTGCCCTGTACAGACGCAGTTGACCTTACACCGCTATCCCCACGTTCCAGCTCCTGCATCATCAGGCCATAAGCAATATAGTCCAGCCCGCCGCCGCCATATTTTTCCGGAACAGTAGGCCCAAAGCAGCCGAGCTCACCCATTTGTTGTACTATTTGCTGCGGAAATTCTGCCCGTTGGGCATAATCCTCTATTATAGGAGAAATTTCTTTTTTTACGTAATTGCGTACGGTTTCCCGGATAAGCCTGTGCTCTTCCGTTAGCAGCTCATCTACATTAAAATAATCCGGACTTTGAAAATTATCTGTTTTGGCAGCCATAGTTATGTTGATTGGTTAATATGTTAATTTGTTGATTGGTAAGAAGTAATTTTTTTGTTCCGGCATTTGTTTTTTATGGCATCATCGTTGTAGCCTGCCCCGCAAAATGCGGGGTCACTCTCTTGTACCACATACCTTTATTGAACTTTTTTTACCGCGGAGAGGCAAAGTCGCATAGTAATAAAATAATCAACTCTTCGGCTTTGTGCCTCTGCGGTTAAGTTGCCGCAAAGATAAAACTTCTGCCTTTATATAAATTGTTGGATATTTTACCTGCAAGCCTTAATTTTCATTAAAAATTAGCATATGAAACCTGTTTTACTGTTTGTCTCGCTTATTTTTATCAATATTACTTTGTTTGCACAAAATAAAAAACAAAAACCTGAAGACCAGATAGAACAATATTGGTTTGTAATGCTTAAAACAGGTCCTGAACAGTATTTTGATTCTACCCAAAAAGCCAAATTGTTTGCCGGGCATATGGATAATATCAATAAACTTTATTACGATGGCATTTTAAAAGTAGCAGGGCCTTTTGGAAAAAACAGTTTCGACTGGCGGGGAATTTTTATCCTGGATTGTAAAACACAAGAAGAAGCAGAAAGATTGGTACAAGGCGATCCGGCTGTAGAAGCCGGATTATTAACCGCGGATATTGCACCATGGTTTAGTGCGCCAATTGGCAGTTTTAAACATGGAAAACCGGTAAAAGAATAATAATGTTACACTCAATTTTTGAAAATGAATGAATCCAAGGCCGTTTCTTACCTGGCATTAGGCGATAAGCTATACCATTGGTGAACAGGTAAAAATAGCTGAAAGCTTTCCTTACCAAACTGTACAATTGCTAAGAAAAAGCGGCATACAGTTTTATGCGCCTGAAATTATCGCTACCACCGGCTGGACGACAGATGAACTGAGCGCTGCTATTGCTAAAAATACATTTTTGCCAAAATACGATATCGTAACATTATTAATTGGTGTAAATAACCAATACAGGGGTAGAAGCATAAACGAATTTAAAGTAGAATTTGATCATTTATTACAAATAGCCATAGAATTTTCGGGGAATAACCCGCAACGGGTTTTTGTACTTTCCATACCAGATTGGGGGTATAACTCCTTTTGCAGCAGGAAAGGATTCCATAAAATTGCAGCGGAAATTGATGCTTTTAATTTGGTATGTAAATTAACATCGGAAAAATATCAAACGCATTTTATTGATATTACTATATCACAGAGAGAAGATGGAAGTAAGGAAGAGTTTTTGGCGGGAGATAAGCTGCATCCTTCAGGAAAGGAATATCAAAAATGGGCGGAACAATTGGTCAGGTTAATTAAAAAGAATAGTAATGATTTAATGAATAGCTCCGGCCTTTAGGCCGGAGAAAGAAAAATGATAATTTTGGCTTTAGCCATATTGTAGTAAATATTTAGCCATTTCTGTTTGATATTGCAATGTTATAGCTCTTGCTTCTTGTGCAAAATCTTCTTTTTCCCCGGCATAAATTACAGCTCTTGAAACATTTACCAGTAAGCCGCAATCTTTATTCATGCCATATTTACTTACTTCTTCCAGGCTACCTCCCTGGAAACCTACACCGGGAACCAGTAAAAAATATTCAGGAATAATTTTTCGGATATTTTGCAAAGCTGTTGCTTGTGTGGCTCCTGTTACAAACATTAAATTATCAGTATTTCCCCATGTTGAAACGGTTTTTAATACCTTTTCATATAAAAATTCTTTTTGTGCCTGGCTGTTATTCTCGGTGGCCAATTGCAACATTTCAAAATCTTTAGCGCCTTTATTGCTGGTTAATGCCAAAACAATTGCCCATTTGTTATCATATTCTAAAAATGGCCGGATGCTATCCTCTCCCATATATGGCGCTACAGTAATGGCGTTAAAATGTAATTTTTCAAAAAAAGCTTTTGCATAGTGATCAGAAGTATTACCAATATCACCACGTTTTGCATCAGCGATTTTAAAATGTTCTTTAGGAATATAGTTTACTGTTCTTTCCATTATTTCCCATCCTGCCGCACCTAATGTTTCATAAAAAGCTGTATTGATTTTATAACTTACACACAAATCTTTTGTGGCATCAATGATTTGTTTATTAAATTCAAATATAGCATCAGGCTGCGATTGCAGGTATGCAGGTATTTTATCAAAATCTGTATCAAGACCTATGCATAAATAAGATTTTTTTAAAAAAATTTGTTCAATTAATTGTTGTTTGTTCATTATGTAAATTATAATCAGGTATTTTTTATCTGGTGGTTGGTGGGGACACCAACCGCGGCAGACCGCCTAGGATTTCTATGATATAAAAAAATAAATTTACAATTATTTTATGCTACTTTATTCACATATTCTTTTTGCTTATTAACACAGGATACTACCCTTGCTATTAATTTATTTTTTACCGCATTTAACACACTCATTTTATTTTTTCCTTCAGCTACTTTTCGTTCATAATATTGCTTTAAATCAACATCTAATTTTACTGCAGTAAGGGATGCCATATGTAGATTGCATTTCAATTTTTTATTTGCCATACTATGTACTTTAGTTTTCCCCTTACACTGGTACCGGATGAATATTCAAATGGGGCTACACCACAATAGCATGCCAATTTTCTGCAATCATTCATCACAGAAAAACCGTTGGTATAAATGATAAAATTGATACCTGTAACAAACCCAATTCCTACTACAGAGGTGATAAATTTATAAAGCTGTTTTAAATTGTCATCGGCATTTACAATTTCAATGATTTTTGCTTCTACAGATTTCAAATCTTTATCAACTGCTTCAATTGATTTTTTATAGTTTTTCAGATCAATGTTGCCATTTCTTTATTACCCACATCTTCAAACTCACCAATTGGAGTAAGTAATCTTTTTGTGTTTCCACTAATCTTTCTCTTAAAGATGCTAAGTGCTTAATCTTATCAACTGTAGCATCCATTGGCTTCCAAAGGCGTATTCGGTCTAAATTTTTAGAGCAATAAATAGCAATTCGTTTGAATCTATCTTGTCATTTTTGCCTCTTTCTAATGCTGTTGATTTTTAATTCTGGAAGCATGCTCTACCCAAATATCTATGGTATTAATAGCTAAAAATTGGTGAGTGTAAAACAATAAAGTCCTGTGGCTTCCATGCAAAAAATTGTCTCATTAACTACAATATTTAAGTTCTTTAGCCACTGTGAAAGCTCTTTCATGCCTACATTGTCGTTGGCAAATTTTGATGTAATTTGTTGCAAATGAAGCAAAGCGATGTCTACTGTCTTTTTGAAATGTCTACTCCAAAAAATAATTGTACTGTTTCATAATTTTTATTTTTTTAACAATCAGTGATATAAGTTTCTTTGAAACCTTAATAATAGTCCTGTCGACTAAATTTCTATCCGAAGCATCTTATATCAAAAAGAGCCTGTCTTAATCCAAGGATATACCATTATGTATGCTCGTGTCCATAGTGCACAGGCTCTTTAGGATTGTAATTATCCACAAATTTAAGTTGTCAACAAAGAAAAAAAGAAGCAAAAAAGAAAGTAGTAATAGTAATTAAACTTATAATAATATTCATAAGGCAAATCTAAAGGACGTGTCCCCACCAATTGCTCAGCACTATATTAGTTCTATTAATAAAAATTTCTACAATCTTTTCAGCATTTCTTCTGCAATTTTTTTAGATTGTTCATCTCCGCTTGCGTGCAAATGTTTAATGATATTATTCTTTGTCTGCTCATCTCTGTTTTGGCTTAACTTAAATACATTGTCCATACTTTCCACTTCAATGGTAAAGCCGATAATGGCTTTAATTTGTTGGCGTACATATTCTGCTGATAACTTATCAAATGCTGCGTTGCTTTCTGCTTCTTCATATTTGTTAGTTATTTTTTTAACAGCATTATAAGTACCATCCTCATCTGTGAATGTAATTTTTCCTTTTGCATGTACGGTGATATAATTCCAGGTGCTGGCAATTGCCGGTGTATTATACCAACTTGCGCTTACATAGCAATGTGGGCCGTTAAAAACTACCAATACATTATTATTTTTTAAAAATGCTTTATGATGGTCTGTATTTTTCATCAAATGGCCTTTTAAGAATATTTTTTATTATCAGTAATTTCAATACCTAGCGGTATATGTGTAGCTACGGGATAATTTTCTCCAAAACCGGTAATCATTGCAAAAGAATTTTCTTTCATCATGGCAATTACTGTTTCGTGATCCTCTTCAAAATAATAAGGCAATTTATACATTACTGGTATTTAAAAGTTGTTGAAAGGTTTGTGCAAATAAAAATATTTCTTCAAAGGTATTGTATAAAGGAACTGGTGCTATGCGGATTACATTCGGTTCCCTCCAATCTGCAAATATGCCATGCGGCAGTAAAGCATCAAATATTTTTTTTGCATTATTATGTACTGATAAAGATACCTGGCAGCCTCTTTCTTCGGGGTTGGCCGGAGTAAGTATTGTAAATGCCTGTGATTGATTAATGTGGTTTAATGCAAAGAATAAATAGTCGCTTAAAGCTTTGGATTTAGTTACTAAATCAGTAAACCCTGCCTCATCAAAAATTTCCAGTGATGCTTTATGTGCAGCCAGTAACATCATTGGTGCGGTGCTCATTTGCCAGGCTTCAGCACTTGGCGATGGCGTAAATGTTTTCTCCATCTTAAAACGGTTGCTCATATCATTGCCCCACCAGCCTTCCAGGCGTTTTAAATCCTTATTGTGTATATGTTTTTCATGTACAAATGCACCGGCAATAGTGCCAGGGCCGCTGTTTAAATATTTATAGTTGCACCAGCATGCAAAATCAACTTTCCAATTGTGCAAATTTAATTCAATGTTACCAGCGGCATGGGCTAAATCAAAGCCGGCGAAAGCCCCGGCTTTGTGGGCTGCTGCTGTAATTTTTTCAATATCAAATTTTTGCCCGGTATAATAATTTACGCCGCTGAATAAAACCAACGCCACACTGTCGCCATATTCTTCAATTGCTTCAATAATATTTGCTGTGGTAATAATTTCTGACCCATTTCCAGGTTGTACTTCTATCATTGCATTTTCAGGGTTTATTCCATGCAATTTTATTTGTGACTGGATAGCATATTGATCAGAGGGAAAAGCCTTGGCTTCGCAAATGATTTTATACCGTGTGGTGGTGGGCTGATAGAAAGAAATCATTAGCAGGTGAAGGTTTACCGTTAGATGGTTCATGGTAACGAGCTCATCATTTTTGCCCCTACAATGGTGGCAATAATGGGTGTTATGGTTTTATGATACTCGAGCCAGGGTTCTTTTCCCAGAAAAAAACCTTCTACACCGAAATTAGCCCAGCTTTCCATTATTTTTAATACATAATCCTGTGTGCTAGTTGGCTGCAGGCCTAAGGAATTTCCTAAAAAATAAATGGCTTTTTTGCCATGGATTTGTGGAATGTAAAATTTGTTTCTGAAAGATTGTAAAGAATCTTTTTTATCTAATTCCTGTGCGTAGGATAATGAAAATTGATGGGGCATATTTTATTGTTTGATATATCACGCAAAGGTGCAAAGATAAGTAATGCAGACCTCACCCTTAATCCCTCTCCAAAGGAGAGGGGAGTAGAAGATGAAGCGAAGAATGCCTGGAAATAAATTAGATGAAAAAAACTGAAAAAGTACAAGTGAGTGACCCCGCATTTTGCGGGGCAGGCTACAACAATGCCAAATAGTAGCACAAAAGCTAAGTACAAAAAGGCTAAGAGACAAAAGAGAAAAGGGGAAAAAGAGAAAATTGTAAACCTTACCTCTTTATCTCCTTTTCTCTTTTAAACTCTAACTCTACTATTTCTGTTGCTGGCATATTAGCGTTTCTCATAGCAATACCTCTTATTGTAGTATCAACAAACTCCATAAAGCATTCTTAGTGATGGTATCATCACTCATCAGTAGGGGTATGCCTATATCGCCACCTTCACGGATATTTTCTACAATTGGTATTTGTCCCAAAAGCGGTATGTCAAATTCTTCAGCCAAGTTTTTACCGCCATTTTTTCCAAAAATGTAATATTTATTGTTGGGCAATTCCGGTGGGGTAAAATAACTCATGTTTTCTACCAGGCCGATAATAGGTACTTTCATTTGTGCTTGGTTAAACATGGCAATGCCTTTTTTAGCATCGGCCAGGGCAATGGTTTGGGGAGTAGTAACCACCACCACACCCGTTACAGGTACGGTTTGTATAATGGTTAAATGGATATCGCCTGTACCAGGCGGCATATCAATTACTAAGTAATCCAGCTCACCCCAATCCACTTCGCTTACAAACTGGCGGATAGCGCTGCTCACCATCGGGCCACGCCACACTACAGCTTGCTTTTCATCAATAAGCAAGCCTATGCTCATCATTTTAATGCCAAACTTTTCTATAGGCACTATCATGCCTTTACCATTTACTTCTCTCATCATGGGCCTTTCGACACGTACACCAAACATAATATGCTGGCTGGGGCCATAAATATCTGCATCCATCAAACCTACTTTTGCGCCTCCTTGCGCCAGGCCCAAGGCCAGGTTGCTGGCAACGGTACTTTTACCCACGCCGCCTTTACCGCTTACCACTGCAATAATATTTTTTACGCCGCTTAAAATTGTTTTTGCATCTTTCCGGTTGCTGGTTGTATTACTGGTAAAATTCACGGTTACTTCTGCCTCTTTATTCACCAATAATTTTACGGCATTGATGCAGGCATTCATGATCATCTCTTTCAGCGGGCAAGCCGGGGTGGTAAGCACTACTGTAAAAGAAACTTTATTGCCATTGACCACTACATCTTTTACCATATTGAGTGTTACCAAATCTTTGCCAAGGTCCGGCTCCTGCACATTGCTAAGCGCTTTCAATATATCTTCGTTCGTCATTGTTCAATTATTTGTTAAAAACTATTTGTGACATGCAAAATTAACCATTGAACAGTTAAGTCTGTTTATTAAATAAAGGAATGTTGGTATTAACTGCTTTATCAGCAAATATGATTTTTGTTTTAATAAAAACCGGAATCATCACTCTTGCACAATAGTTCTCTATTGATCTTTAATTATATTTTATTAATTAAAGTATTTATCCAAGTCGTTTTAAGTTTTCTACATTATCAATAAAACATCTGTTTGCTTCAAAGGCTTGAACAATACTTTCATATTTTACATTTTTATCAATATAGTTTATGTCAATTATAACAGGAGTTTTCTCAATCCGGTTAGTAAGGCTAAGCACAAAACGTACAAAAGGATTAGAGTGTTTTTTAATAAATGCTTCCGGATTATATAAATCTAACAATAACAAATAATACGTAAAATGATATCTTCTATGATAGACTTCTCTACACCTGATAGATTTAATTTCTTCCCATTTAATTAAATTTTTTTCACTATGTAAACTACTTGAATTATTAATTATTCCTTCCGGTGTAATAATCAATACCGGATTATTTTTATAAGCTAATTTATAGGTTTGTACTGCTGTTACTGAAATGAAGAATAAAAAAGCGGGTATAAATAAACCAAAAAATATCCATAAACCCCAATGCATGTTTGATCCTATTATTATAAGCATACAGAATAGGGCACATAAAAACACTAATAGGAAACACATAAAGACTGCACCTATACATAAAAGTCTTAATTTGGGTTTATTTGCAAAATAAGTTGTAAGCATTAATTTAAATTTAGAAATTACTTTTTTATTTTTTCCTTAAAATATTTTCCTATCACCGGCAATTGCGCCAACTCTTTTCTTTCTACATTACCTACAAACCATAAATAAGCCAAAATTAAAACAGCACCTGCTCCCAGGCTAAACAATTCATTATTCCATAAAGCAGTAATACCCCTGTGTGCAAAAAACAGCAATCCTACAATTACCATATAAGCCAACATTTTTTTCCAGGCATATGGAATACGGTATTCTTTTTGCCCCCAGATGAATGATACTATCATCATGGTGCCGTAACAAAAAAATGTAGCCCATGCACAAGCCATATAACTGTAATAAGGAATAAAAATAAAATTGATTAATACTGTTATGCCAGCTCCGATTAAAGTAATCCATGCCCCGGCAGAAGTTTTGTTGCCCAATTTATACCAGATGCTTAAATTGTAATAAATGCCCAAAAACATATTGGCCATTAATAAAATGGGTACGATGGCTAACCCTTCCCAATATTTTGGGCCTATAAAATATTTCCACACAGGCATAAACAGGCTAACGGCTAAAAACATCAGGGTAATAATGATTACAAAAAATTTCATTACCCGGGCATAAATGCGTTGCGGGTTCTGGCCTTCAGCCTGTTTAAAAAAGAAAGGCTCAGCACCCATGCGAAAAGCCTGAATAAATAAAGTAATCAAAATGGATAACTTGTAGCACGCATTATAAATACCCACCTGGCTGTCCCTGAATAGTGGGTCGCCCGGCAGCCATCTGTGCAGCATCAGCCTGTCAAAGGTTTCATTAATCATGCCGCCCATACCGGCTATAATAAGCGGTAAGGAATACAACATCATTTGCTTCCACAGCCTGGCATTAAACCTTAGCCTGACCTGCAGGATTTCTTTTAATAAAAATAATCATGTAATAGCAGCCTGTATCAGGTTGGCGAATACCACATATACAATGGGGTTAAGCGCAGGGTCATAAAATTTTTTTACCCAGCTGTTGGCATCCAGCTTCACAGCATGCGAACAATAGCTGATAAAAAACCACGTAAAAAAACATTAATAATTATACCTGCTATTTTTACAAAGGCAAACTTTACCGGCTTTCCCTGCTGGCGCAGTCTTGCAAATGGGATAGCGGCCAGCGTATCAAAAGCAATAATAAAAATGCTGAGCTGGATGAGCTGCGGAATATCATTTATACCAATTGTTTTACCAATTGCTCCCTGGTTGAACCATAAAACAACAGTAAAGAAAATGGTAGACGCAAATAATGATATAAATGCAGTACTGTAAATAGTTTTTTTATTTTCTTCTTTTGCTGCAAAACGGAAATAAGCGGTTTCAAATCCGTAAGTAAAAATGATATTGAGTATCGGGATAGCAGCATACACTAATCCCATTTTGCCATAATCGGAGGTTTTTATAGCACTGGCATAGGTAAGGTAAGGCGTTAATAAATAATTGATTAGCCGGGCTGCAATAGAGCTGAGGCCATACCACATTGTTTGCCCTGCCAGTTTTTTTATTTCGCTCAAGAAGTATTAAAATTTTATTCAAACAAAATTAACAGTATAATTCTAATAATATTTAATTAGTAATTTTAACTTTAATGGTCTGATATTTGTTTGTATCAGCAAATATTCATTTAAAAATAATAGTATGAAGTATTTTTTTCTTTTCATTTTTACAGCTTTATCAATTACCTCCACTTTTGCCCAAACCCGGGTAAGCACTACCGAGTATTTAAAAACAAAAAGACAATCTATCGTAGCAGATTTTCCTTTTTCTCCAAAAACTGTGATGAATACTATTGAAGAAAAACTCGAAAAAATGGGCTATAAAGGTAAAGATGCTAAAGATTTTTTGGTTTTTAAAGGAGTAACCCTGCCTGAAATTGGCACAGGTGTATACGACATTTATTTTATGGCAGAAAAAAAGAGCAAAAAAGATAATGATAATGCTGTGGTAACTATGATGCTATCCAAAGGATATGAAAATTTCGTAACGGAAAAAGATGATGAAACAATAATTAATAATGCGAAAAATTACCTGGATAATCTAAAGTTATCTGTAACAGCCTACGATTTGGAAGACCAGATAAAAGAACAGGAGTCTGTAGTAAGAAAAAATGAAAAGAAAGCTGCTAATCTTATTGATGAAGGCCAGAGTTTGGAAAGCAAATTAAAAAAATTACAACAACAAATAGAGGATAATAAAAAAGACCAGGCCGATCAAAATTCAGAAGTAGAAAAACAAAAGGAAATTTTAGATATGCTTAAAGGAAGGCGCCAGGGGTAAGAAACGCTTTAATAATACTATATCCTATGCATTATTTATTTCCAACAGAAATCAATAATGGATCGCAGAAATCGATGTAAAATCAATATTATTTTATGATATATGGTAGGACTGGTAAACGATACAAGCGTATTTAAAGAGGTCTCAGTTTTGTTTTAGTGCCTTTTGAGTTTTGTTATGAGTTTTTGAAAGATTAAAGGTAGTGTTTGCAGTAACGGATAAGCAGAAAGGCTGTCAGTCTAAGATTGGGCAAATGCAATATTCTTTTAACTTAATAATAAATTTTTGAGTTTTATTTGTCTTATTTTTTGCTAGAATTTATAAGTTGGTGGCAATGCTTCTGACAATCGGTAGACAAAGGATAATAGCAGATAACATGAACAAAATGAAATATATAATATTAAACGTAATTACAATTTTAGTATTTAACAATTTACAAGCACAAACTGACAAATCTAAATCAACAAAAGACAGTCTTTATGTTCAGGAAATAGAAGACCATCACGAACCTGACAAAGTTTTACACGCTGAACCATTATATATTGACCTTATCCGGGATTTGGGTGCAAGAAAAGGTGAAAAAGAATGGAATGTTGGGTTTGGCTTAACAGATAATACCAATTATGATGAATATATTGCACTCGTAGAGTATGAATGGGCACCTGTAAACAGGCTTGGGCTTGAAGTAGAATTGCCTTTTTCAATTTACTATCCCACAAGCGGAATTGGAACTGCACCGAGTAGCAAACTTAACAGCTTGAAAATGGCGGCTCAATATTCATTTTATGTTTCCGAAAAGAATAAAACGAGTATGGCATTTGGTTATATACAAGAATTTGAATTGACTGAATTTAACAGGTATAGAAAAGACAAACTATTTACAGGAAATATTTACAACCCGTTTTTTATAGCAGCTAAAAGATGGGGTAACAACTTTCACACATTATTATATACTGGACCTGCATTTATTCACCATTTTTCTGACAAATCACTACACACAAGTTGGCAAATAAACAGCAACTTTCATTATATGATACCTGGAACAAGAAACTTTATTGGTATTGAGTTCAACAAAGGAATAGAAGGAGGCGACTTTGATATGACTATCAGGCCTCAAATGCGTGTTGCTATTGCAGATAACTTATTGATTGGGATTGTAACAGGCGTTCCAATAAGTAGAGAAAATGAAAGATTTAGTTCTTTTTTAAGACTAATTTATGAACCAAAGCATAAATGAACATTTATACTAAATTAACGTTTGTACTTTTAGTTTCCCACTTCGGCAAGCCCTAAAATGAAATTGTAAGAAAATTCACCATCTTCTATAAACCCAAACTGGCAGCTTTATTCCCAAAAACAAATAATAACGAAACAAGTTTACAATGAGATGTCAGACACTACTGCCCGGCGAACCTCGCGTTATTCAAAAATTCCGTATCCGTAAGTGTATTTAAGAAAAGAACCAGCTCAAATTTCTCGTTATCCGTCATGCTGATGCCATTAGCTAATAACGGATCCAAAGTAGGTTGATTTTTTTGTATACCAGTCCTGTAATGTTCTATTGCCTGGCTCAAAACCAGTACCCTTCCATCATGCATATAAGGAAAAGTGCGTTGCACATTCCTGAGGCTGGGAACTTTAAATTTTAAAGAATCTGCTGTATTATTGGTAATCATCATCCTTCCAAAATCATGCAACTGGTTATTTACAGCAAGCCCGTTGTTCCGGAAAGAATTATCAGTAAATAAAGGTTCTGTATGGCAGCTGGCACATTTTTGTTTAAAAGTATTGTACCCGTTTTGTTCGCTGATGGTAAAAGCAGTTTCTCCACGCATTACCTTATCATATTTAGCATTGGCAGAAACCATGCTTCCCATAAATTGTGCCAGCGCTTTAAGCATTCGCTGGCTGTTAATTTGCGCATCACCAAAAGCAGCAGCAAACATTGGTGGATAAGCTGCATCATTTTTTAATTTGTTTAATACATTTTCAATATTCTCTGCCATTTCATTAGGTGCCGTTATAGGTGCCAAAGGTTGTACTTCTATATGGCTGATGCCGCCATCCCAATGCATTTGTGTCATCCAGGCCAGGTTAAATAAACCGGGAGCATTGCGTGTGGTAAAACTATTGTTAAAGCCGTGGCTCAGATCATGATCGGATGTAGCAAAAGCAGCAAACTGCTGGTGGCAGCTGGCACAGGGAAAGTTACCATCTTTGCTTAGTTTGCCTTCATAAAATAATTTTTTCCCCAGCTGAAAACCTTCTTCGGTTAATGGGTTATTGGCAAAAATATTTGTAGAAGGCGCAGGCCAGCCATTGGGAATTTTAAAAGCTAATGGGGTAGGAGTGAAAGGTTGGTCAACCTCCTTTTTTACAGCCATCTAAAAAAACGGTAACAACAATTACTGAAGCTATAAATGAAAATATGATGAATGTTTTTTTCAATACCCGGAATGATTTAAAATATGATTGTTAATAATGCTATTGTGTTCATGCAAAGCCGCAAAATTATTAAGCCGCAAACTTATGTACTGATCTTAGCGTCTTTGCATGAATAATACGCTACAATTAAAAGCAAAATAGCATTACAACTGTTGAATGGAGCGTCCACCCTTTTGGCGGGGCACAGCGACAATGCAGCTGCCATGAAAAACCAAAGTCAGTTAACAAAATTAATTTTTAATAAGCATAGCTAATTAAAAATTCGTTATACTTTTTAACGTAAACATTTTACGATAATTATCTGCATATTTCTTTGATAATTCTCCGGGCATGGCAGATACCGGCGTGTTCGCAAATTTTAAATCGTTCGGATCCTGCCACCAGGCATTGACATCAGCCTCAATAACTATTTCAGTTGTTTTACCATTTTGTATATTCAATCCACCCAAATCAATAACCACTGGTTTAAGCACATTGTTAATACCACTAAAACCGCCAATATGATATTCTATTTTATGATTTAAAGCAGGCGAAGCAGGGGAATTGCCTTCCAGCTTAGCCATTATGTAGCCGCTGTTCCAGGTCCAGAACATATCATTAACCGGGTCCAAAGCACCGGTTTGTGCACCACTTACATTTCGTAAGCTGTCCACGCCAATTAAAAAATGTATGGACTGGTAAGGGTGGCTTGCAGGTACGTTAAAGCTAAACGCTTGTGATGCAGGGTCAGCGGCATCAATTAAATGGTAACTGTTATTTTCGGCACTGGTATAATTTCCATGTGATAAAGACACGTTGCTGATGTAATATTTAAATTTTGATATGGTATATTCTTCATTAAAAGTATTGGTATAAGTCTGTGTATTTAATACTAAAACATCGTTTTTTACTGTATTTTTAAAAACTACTTTTACCGTACCATATGCTTCAGTGTTATCAGCAGTTTTTTTACAACCACTAAAAGCAATTGCTGAAATGCAAAATATAAAAAAAAAGCTATATTTATTTTTAACCATAATTACCAGTTTTCTTTACGTATTTTCTTTCTAAAATCTTTTACAGCACTAACTTTTTTCTTCACTTCTATCCTTCTTTCATTCACAGCTTTTGGGAGTTTCGTAGCCTTGCGTGGCTTGGGCTTTATCAAAACTTTATTTACCAGGTCATTCATTTTTTGCAGTACTGCTTGCTTATTGCCAAGCTGGCTGCGTTCCGTTTGGCTTTTCATTAAAAAAAAACCATCTGAATTTATTTTATTACTAAGCTTTTCATTAAGTAAGCCTTTTTGTTCCTCATTAATCAAAGCAGAGCGACCAATGTGCCAATACCCTTCTACCATGGTTTCTACCTTGTTTACATTTTGCCCGCCTTTGCCCCCGCTCCGGGCCGTTTTAAATTTTATTTCCGCCGTAATATCAATCATCATATCAAATTTACATATAAATACGAGAGGTTGCAACACTGGCCTGGCAGTACAGCCTTGTAACCTTCCCGTAATTAAGGCAATTTACAGGCCAATTGCAGATTATTTACATATAATACAATAGATAAGCGCAAAAATTTTTACATTTGCACATAATCAATTGACCGGAAATGTCCAGAGGCATATATCATTCATTAACAGAGCGTAAACAGCAAGGTAAGAAATCATTTGCCGTATTGGTTGATCCTGATAAGGTGAACAATACCAATATGGAGCATTTGATCGAATTGGCTGTGGCTTCCAAAGTGGATTATTTTTTTGTAGGCGGCAGCCTTGTTATATCCAATTACCTGGATGAATGTGTGCAGTTGATTAAAAAAGCTGCAATATTCCTGTAATACTTTTTCCCGGCAGCCCTTCGCAGGTAAGTAAATATGCAGATGCATTATTGTATTTGTCGTTAATCAGTGGCCGTAACCCGGAGTTGCTTATTGGCCAGCATGTGGTGAGTGCGCCCATTGTAAAGCAAAGCGGCCTGGAAATTATGAGCACTGGTTATATGGTGATAGATGGCGGTGCGCCGACTACGGTTTCTTACATCTCCAATGCCACACCCATACCAGCTGATAAAAATGAAATTGCAGTTTGTACCGCTATGGCCGGCGAAATGCTGGGTATGAAATTAATTTATATGGATGCAGGCAGTGGTGCCAAAAAAGCTATTACTGAAAATATGATTGAAAAAGTAGCTAAATCTATTACAGCTCCTTTAATTATTGGTGGTGGTATTACCGATCCTGAAAAAGCATATTTGAATTGTAAGGCCGGCGCAGATGTAATTGTAGTAGGAAATGCCATTGAAAAAAATCCTTCGCTTATTAAAGAAATTGCGGCTGCAGTGCATAGTGTACCGGTAAAAGCGTAATATTATTTTTGCCGGAAAGGCGGCAAGACGAAAAATAAATTTTTCTCTATTTTTTTGTTACCGACATTTAAGCTTTGGTCATCATCGTTGTGTCACTCACTTGTACCGCATACCAATAAATCATCTTTAATTATGTTTTGTTATTACCGCTCCTGCGGAGCAGAATTAAATCAACAAGCTTTTTAGCCATACAATTTTATAAATACCTTAGCGTTTCTTTGCGTCTCTGTGCCTTCGCGGTAAAAATTACAACTCACTCAATTTAAAAACATCTTTTACCCTAATCCCTTTATCAGTCATCTGTAAAGTGCAGCATTCATGCAAAGGGTCATGCTCAAAGAATAACACGTAATCATTCTGCTGCGCCTCAGTAAGAAAAGATTTTTTCTCCTGCAAAGTAGTTAAAGGAAACATATCATACGCCATTACATAAGGTAAAGGAATATGTGCTATTGAGGGTAACAAATCTGCCATATATATAATAGTTCTCCCTTTATACTGTATTTTAGGCAGCATCATAGCATCAGTATGGCCATTTGCAATAAGCAAAGAAAGATCAGGGATAATAGATGACGGTTGACAGAAAAGTCCCTGCCTTTTACTGTCATCTTTCATCTCCAACCTGTCAACCAATCGCAATTGCCCGCTTTCCTGTATCGGCAAAATATTCTCTTTTAAAAAACTTGCTTTTTCCCTGTCATTAGGGTTCGTAGCCCATTTCCAATGTTTTTCATTACTCCAGAAAGTAGCATTTTTAAAAGCAGGTATTAATTTATCACCGTCTTTTTTATACTTCCGCCACAATGGTCAAAATGTAAGTGAGTTAAAAATACATCAGTAATATCATCTTTACCAAAGCCATGCTGTGCTAAGGATTTATCCAGCGTATCATTGCCATGCAAGTAATAATGGCCAAAAAATTTGGCATCCTGCTTATCGCCCATTCCATTATCTATCAGAATTAATTTATTGCCATCTTCAATCAATAAACATCGCAAAGCCCAGCTGCACATATTATTTTCATCTGCCGGGTTTAATTTGTTCCAAATACTTTTGGGTACCACGCCAAACATGGCGCCGCCATCTAATTTAAAATGCCCGCTGTTGATAGGATACAAGTTCATTATTAATTAATTTTATTATTCAGTTGCTTCTTTTCTTTAACAGCTGCCAGCAACAGCCATAATAATCCCAGCACAAAAAAGATTACCAAAACCAAAATAGAATTACGCATATTGTGGGTAAGGCCTTCAATTAACCCAAAGCTAAAGAGCCCGATAACAATGGCGAGTTTTTCTGTAATATCATAAAAGCTAAAAAACGACGCAGTGTCTTTGGTTTCGGGCATTAATTTAGAATATGTGCTGCGGCTTAAAGATTGTATGCCCCCCATAACCAAACCTACTAGTGATGCGATAATATAAAAATGCATTTCGGTAGTAATAAAGTAAGCTGCAATACATACACCCATCCACAGTAATACTGTTAGGATAAGCACTTTAATATTACCATATTTTGCTGAAAGCCTTGACATGCCTATAGCTCCGGCAATAGCTACCACTTGTATGATCACTGCAGTAATAATTAAATTTTGATTTTCGAGCTTTAATATTTTAATACCAAAATCTATAGCAACAAGCATTACCGTTTGCACACCCATGCTATAAAAAAAGAAAGCAGTTAAAAATCTTTTTAATACTGGTAAACGTAACACTTGTGCCCAAACAATTTTTAATTCATGGAACCCGTTTGCCAATACATTTTTTCTCTGTTTTCGCTCACTTTTTGGACTGATCGGCAACCGGTTAAAAGTAATTTGTGCAAAGCATACCCACCAGATGCCCACCAGTAAAAAGGTAATTTTTAAAGCCAGCGTTTTATCCTTCATTAACATTACTAATGCAAAACCTATCAGCTGCATGATAACGCTTCCAATATAGCCGTAGCTGTACCCCCTGGCGCTAATCCGGTCCCGATCATGCTCAGCTGCGATTTCGGGTAAATAAGAATTATAAAATACCTGGCTGCCATAAAAACCTATACCGGCAGTCATAAAACATAGCAGGCCCAATGTGATATTATTTTCATCAAAGAAAAACATAAGGCTGCAGCTTAATGCCCCCATATAGCAAAAAAAGCGCATAAAATTTTTCTTATTGCCTTTATAATCTGCAATGGAAGATAAAATTGGAGAGATGAAAACTATCACAAGAAATCCAAAAGCCAACACATAGTCTTTAAGCTCAGTATTTACAAAATTTCTACCCAAAAAAGGGATGCCGCTTTTAAAAGCTGTATTCTGCGGCCCGGTAATTTCAGCATAATAAGCCGGAAAAAATGTAGTAGTAATTACAAGGTTATACACAGAGTTGGCCCAGTCGTACATAGCCCAGCCGTTAATTACTTTCTTAGAAGCAGTTTGCATTATATATGCTTAGGTAACGATTAAAACATCAATAGTTATGATAATTGTTTATTTAAAATCAACTTTTTTGTAGTGAAGTATTTTCTTGCTTTTAAAACGATTATTAGTAAAATCTAAATTTACAGGAGCGCTGTTAAAAACACTATCAGACACATAATTGCTTAAAGCCAAAAAGTTCTCTTCTGGCATTGACTGAAAACGGTTGTCATTAACCACCATCCTTAAGCAAACAGTATCGTTAATTTTACACAGCTGGAAGCTTTTTTTAACTATTGGGTTTTTAACATTAATATCAACATTATACATCAGTTCAGCAGTACGTAGTGCTTCAGCTTCCGAAATGCCATCCTTATAATAAGCTTCTACATGACCTTTTTTTACTTTTTTTCCAAAGTTATCACAGGCAGTTAAAAAGAAAATTGTACATGCTAGTAAAAAGAATAAATTAAATTTTTTCATTTTTTTGTTTTAAATGTATAAATATACGCATCAAATATATTGCAGATCGCTTATTATTTAATATAACCGCAATAAATAAGTATAAGCAATAGAGTTCCCACAATTATCCGGTACCATCCCCATATTGTAAAGCCATATTTTTTTAGAAAACCAATAAAGAATTTAATGGCCAGCATAGCCACAATAAAAGCTACTATATTACCAATGGCCAGTAGTTTAATTTCATGCTGCGAAAAGCCTCCGGCATCTTTATAATGTTTATATAATTTATAGCCTGTGGCTGCCAGCATGGTAGGCACAGCTAAAAAGAATGAAAATTCAGCAGCAGCGCTCCGGGTTAATTTTTGCTGCATCCCCCCGATAATGGAAGATGCGCTCCTGCTTACACCTGGTACCATGGCAATGCATTGCCACAAACCAATTACAAATGCCCTGCGGTAAGATATTTTTGCTTCATCATCAATTACCTGTTTTTTAAAAGCTTTATCTATAAAAAGCAGAATAATACCGCCAGCCAGCATGGAAATAGCAACCGTTAAAGAGCTTTCTAATAAATCATCAATATTTTTTGAAAATAATAATCCTAAAACTAATGCCGGGATAACCGCTACAATAAGCTTTATATAAAACTGCCATCGTTTAAAATCAAAAAATTTTTTCCAATATAAAACCACTACAGCTAAAATAGCTCCTAATTGTATAGCTATGGTAAATAATGTATTAAATTTATCTTTATCAAGGTGTAAAAGTTTCTCAGTAATAATCATATGGCCTGTGGAAGAGATGGGCAAAAATTCAGTGAGTCCTTCTACTATACTTATAATAATAGCTTCAGCAGCGTTCATGTAGTTATTCTTTATTATGAAATATAAAATGCGATATTATACAACATCGCATTTATTTACAAAGAATTTATTATGGTGATACAATTTACTTATAATTCAGTATTCTTTGGTTTTTTCATTAATGCATATATTTCTATTATAAAACCTATAATTATTAAAATAGGTGCAATAGTAATTCTTGTAGTGCTGTATACTTCATTTTCATCAAATACATTCGCATTGCCGGATTTTCCGCCACTCATTAAAATAAAGCCAAGCGCTACCACAACTAATCCAATGGCCATCCAGATATAATTTTCTTTACCAAATAAATCGGTATTATTATTCTGTTTTTTTATATTACTATTCATAATGAATTTTTTAAAGCTGCAAGATAATTAAAATGCCTAATAAAGGTCATCCAACTTCATTCTAAGGTATTTTATGACTGAACGGTGCGTACTGAATAAAGTTATGGAAATGCCCAGAACCAGTATCGCCCCAAATAATAACAGCATACTTTTATTATCATGCAATATTTTAAAATCGGGTACCCTGGTTTCAATTAAAATGATAGTGCCCCATATACATGCAATAGCTATTGATGATGCAATCAATCCATTAATTATAGCCCTTACATTAATAGGTTTTGCTATAAACCACCGGGTTGCGCCTACCATTTGCATGGTTTTTATTAGAAAGCGGTTGCTATACATGGCCAGCCGTATGGTATTGTCAATTGAAAAGACAACTAAAATAGTAAGGATTATAGCGGCCCCAAAGAAAATGATTGCTGCTGTTTTTACGTATTCGCTCACTTTAACCACTGTTTCTGTAGGGAATTTAAACTCATCAATAACTCCCGGAAAATTTGCCTGTAAATTAGAAGCTAAAATATCCAGGCTGTCTTTTTTGAACATAATTAGCCTTAATATAAAAATCTATGCTTTCTGGTAGTGGATTATTATCTAAAAATTGTTTCCATGTGGTATCATTTTCCTTGTTCCATTCTATTGCAGCCATTTCTTTAGTTACATGTACTACGTCCTTGGCATAAGGTAGATTAGTAATATAGCTTTTTAAGCTGTCTATTCTTTTTTTTCCTGCATCAGGGTAAAGCCATGCATGCACCTGGATATTTTCTTTTAAGTAATCGCCTGATTTGCGCAGGTTTAAAAAAAACCATCCTACAATACCGAACAAAAACAATACCAGCGATACGCCAATAATTGCATAAGCGTAAGTGGGTTTGCCACGTTTGCCGGATGCTTTACCAAATTGAGCCATAAGTTATCATTAGTTTTATTAGCAGCAGATTTTTAAAGTGGCAAAATAAAGGTTTTTAACTGCTTTGCATTATTTTTGTCCACCGTAAAAACGGTGTGACATACAAATATATTTTAATTGCTGTGCAATATGCTGCATCTAAAAAGCTAAATAACTTTTCTTTCACAAATTGAGGTGTAATTAAAAATGAAGAATTAAAAATTACGAATTGGGGAAAGATAACCGCGGAGGTGCTAAGGCGCAGAGAAAGAAGTTTTATATCTCTGCGGCTTTGTGCCTCTGCGGTAAAAATAGATCAATATTGGTATGCTGTACAAGGGAGTGACACAACGATGATGCCATGAAACACTAACGCTGGTAACAAAAAAAATATTACAAATTTTCAATACAAATGGAATACAAGTTTAACGACATTGAGCAAAAATGGCAAGAAAATTGGTATAAAAATAAAGCCTACAAAGTTGTAAATAATTCTTCAAAACCTAAGTTTTATGTACTGGATATGTTCCCTTATCCAAGCGGTGCCGGCTTGCATGTAGGCCATCCATTGGGTTATATTGCCAGTGATATTTTTAGCCGGTATAAAAGGTTAAAAGGCTTTAATGTATTGCACCCGATGGGGTTTGACAGTTTTGGTTTGCCTGCTGAGCAGTATGCTTTGGAAACCGGCCAGCACCCGGCTGTAACTACCGAAAAGAATATTGCCACCTTTAAAAGCAGCTGGATAAAATAGGTTTTTGTTATGATTGGGAAAGAGAAATACGTACAAGTGACCCAGGTTACTACAAATGGACCCAAACTATTTTTTTGCAGTTGTTCAATTCATGGTATAACCGTAAAAGTAAAAAAGCAGAGCCAATTGAAACATTGATTGATTTGTTTGAAAAAGAAGGAAATAATTTCGACGACCGGCGACCGACGACCGACGACCGATTTACAGCGGAAGATTGGAAATCCTTTGATGAAAAAAAGCAGCAGGATATTTTGATGGAATACCGCCTGGCATTTAGCGCTTATGGCGAAGTAAACTGGTGTGCGGCATTGGGCACTGTATTGGCCAATGATGAAGTGGTAAATGGCGTAAGTGAACGTGGCGGCCATCCTGTAGAAAGAAAAAAGATGCGGCAATGGTATTTGCGTATTACTGAATATGCAGACAGGTTGCTTGAAGGACTGGATCGTGTAGAATTCAGCGATGCAATGAAAGAAATGCAGAAAAACTGGATAGGCAAAAGTCAGGGGGCGGAGATGGAATTTGGTATTAGGAATTTGGAATTGGGAGTGAAAGTGTATACTACGCGGCCGGATACTATTTTTGGGGTGGATTTTTTAGTGTTAGCGCCAGAGCATGCATTAGTAGCACAAATAACCACTGCTGAACAAAAAAATGAAATTGAAAAATATTTGGCGTATGTAAAAAGCCGTAGCGAACGGGAACGCATAGCCGAAGCTAAGCAGATTTCAGGATGCTTTACCGGGGCTTATGCCATTAATCCCTTTGATGGAAAAGAAATACCCATCTGGATTGCAGAATATGTGCTGGCAGGATATGGCACCGGGGCCATTATGGCAGTACCCTGCGGCGACCAGCGTGATTTTAATTTTGCCACTCACTTTGGAATTACTATCACCAATATTATTGGCGAACATTTTAACGGGCAGGAAGCTAATCCTACCAAAGAAGCTGTTTTACAAAACTCAGGTTTTTTAAATGGCTTATTGATGAGGGATGCGATAGATATTGCTGTCGCAAAAATTGAAGAACTGGGCATTGGCAAACGAAAAGTAAATTATAAAATGAGGGATGCCGGTTTTAGCCGCCAGCGGTATTGGGGAGAGCCTTTTCCCATTGTATGGAAGGATGGAGTAGCGCATCCTCTGGAGGAAAAAGATTTGCCGTTGGAATTACCGCATGTGGAAAAATATGGCCCGGGGCCGGAAGGAGAAGGGCCTTTGGCGAATATAACTTCTTGGGTAAACCTCACCCCTAACCCCTCTCCAGGGGAGAGGGGAACGCCGGACAAATCTTTACCCGGATATATGAATAGTACGGCTGAACAATGGAAGTCAACTTTGTCTTTTGCGAAAGAGAATAGAAAAATTTAACAGAGGCAGAAGATATTATATGGCAGGAATTACGCAATAGAAATGTAAATGATTGCAAATTTAGAAGGCAGCATCCTATTGCAGGTTATATACCTGATTTTGTTTGCTTAGAAAAGAAACTGATTGTTGAAATTGATGGAGAATATCACAATGATGAAGAGCAAAATAAATTTGATGAAGCCCGGGAAAACTGGCTAGCTGAAAATGGTTTTCAAATGATGCGGTTTACCAATGATGAAGTAAAAAATAGTTTACCAATCGTATTAAAAAAACTCTCCCAAGCTCTTATAAATAATAAAGTAACCAACTCAGCAGGGTCAAACTCCCCTCTCCTTTGGAGAGGGGTTGGGGGTGAGGTCAAAAGGGAAACCTCAACCATGCCCGGCTACGCCGGAAGCAGTTGGTATTTTTTACGCTACATGGACCCACACAATAACGATAATTTTTGCGATAGAAAAGCCAGCGATTACTGGAACCAGGTGGATGTGTACATTGGCGGCACCGAGCATGCTGTAGGGCATTTGCTGTACAGCCGTATGTGGACGAAAGTGTTGTATGATTTAGGATATATTGGTTTTGATGAACCGTTTAAGAAGTTGGTAAATCAGGGGATGATAACGGGGGTATCTCTTTTTATTGCAAAAACTACATATGTCTCAATAGAGAATATTGAAGATAAAATTGTTTTGCTTACTACAAATAATGCTATAGCTTTCACAGAAGAAGATGGGGTGACAAAAAAGAAGATAAAAATAAATAATAAAGATTATCAATACGATTCACACACTGAACATCGTATTCCAACGAATTATACAAATGGGTCTTCAAAAATCTATTACTTGGATTTATTGAAAATAATAAATGATGATCATTTTAAAGCCATTTTTCCAGACATAACTCCTGAAAATATCGCAACTAAAGTTCTTTGGCGAAATGATTCAACTGGGGAGTTTATTTTTGGAAGAATTGACGATGGCTTTTCTTTTTCAGCAAAAACGGAAGTTGAAAAGATGTCCAAGTCTAAATATAATGTTACAAGTCCTGATGAAATAATTGACAAATACGGCGCCGACACTTTCCGCATGTATGAAATGTTCCTTGGCCCGGTAGAAATGAGCAAACCTTGGGATACCAAAGGTATTGAAGGTGTCCATCGTTTTTTAAGAAAATTATGGCGGTTGTTTTTTGATGATGTAAAAGGAAAAATATGGAATACCGATAAACCTACCGATGCAGAATTAAAAATTTTGCACCGCACCATTAAAAAAATAGGAGAAGACACGGAACGCTTTTCTTTTAATACGGCCGTAAGCACTTTTATGATTTGTGTAAATGAGCTGGCCGATATAAAATGCCATAAAAAAGAAATTTTAGAGAAAGTATTGATTTTGCTTACACCTTATGCACCGCATATTGCAGAAGAATTGTGGCACCAGGTAGGCAACGAAGGGTCAGTTTTAGATGCTACATATCCAATTTTTGATGGAAAATATTTAGTAGAAAGCTCTAAAGAATATCCGGTGTCAATAAATGGAAAAGTACGTGCCAATATTAATCTGGCTTTGGATTTATCACAGGAAGAGGTAGAAAAAATTATATTGGATAATGAATTGGTGCAAAAATGGCTGGAAGGGAAACCGCCTAAAAGAATTGTTTTTGTAAAAGGCAGGATGGTTAATGTGGTGGTATAACAGAAATCTTTTTCTATTAACTTTACAGCATGAATCTAGAGCTAACAGACATACTAACTAAAAGTACACCGCTTTTTCACCCGGTAATAAAATTCGATAAGGAAAAAGATAAATTATGCCTTCTTGATTTTACGGATCAAAATGAAGAATTAAAAAATATTAACCTAATTAATACGGATGATTTTAGCGAATATATTAACCAGCAGTTAAAAGCTAAGCATTGCAAGTTTGGGATAGGTGGTTATAAAGAAAAACGTGTTTTATATAACCGGAGCCAATTATTTACCGGCCATGAACCACGGAATTTCCATTTAGGAATAGATGTCTGGGGTGAGATAGGCACTACCGTAATGGCACCGCTTGGTGGCATGGTGCACAGCTTCGGTTTTAATAATAATTTTGGAGATTATGGTGCAACTATCATTTTACAGCACCAGATCGAAACAATAAATTTTTATACATTGTATGGTCATTTAAGTGTTGCTGATATTACTTATTTAAGAAAAGGCAGTGTAATTACCAGGGGAGAAAAATTTGCACATTTTGGCACTCCTGCCGAAAATGGTAACTGGCCACCGCACCTGCATTTTCAAGTTATAAAAAATATGTGGGAGTATGATGGTGATTATCCGGGCGTTTGCAGTTTAAAAGAAGTCAATAAATTTTTAAGAAATTCTCCTGATCCTGATTTGATATTGAATATGATGAAATATACCCAGTAATTAGTGAAAAGACAAAGTAACATTACTGCAAGCAACAAAACCCAGTAATACTAGTATTCCCCCGCTTAATAAAAATCCCTGGGCATAACGTTTATCAGCCATTAGCAATAAAAAAAGCCCGATTACTATTTCCACAAGTCCGCCAAAAAGGCCCATCATCCCAAATACAGTAAAAATTCATTTACATAATTATTTCCACCTAAGGCCAATAACAAAGCAAATAAGATAGCAATTCCTATATTTATCAATACAATTTTAAAAGGTAATTTCATAATTCAAAATTTCAGTTTATCTTAATGCACTGCATGCAACAAATCCTGATAACATTAAAACACCTCCGCTTAATAAAAACCCCTGGGCATAACGTTTATCTTCTTTCAATAATAAAATAAACCGGCAATTATATCAACCCCACCTCCAAATAAGCCTATCAGTCCAAACCATATAACAAGAAATTCACCTGGCGACGATCTTAAAGATCCTAAACTAAATAAAAGTGAAAATATAATAGCAATTCCTACATTTATCAATACAATTTTAAAAGGTAATTTCATACAAGTTTATTTTTAATTTATATGATGAATTGCCTGTCTTTCTTTTTGCAATTCTTTTAAATATTCTTCCTTATCATCCCGGTAAAATAAATTCATCGTTTCAAAAGGAATGACCCGCCCATCTTTGTGTACAATGTGCACACAGCTTTTTTTAATGGCCCTTACATCAAAATCATATGCATCAATAAACCGCATGATAATGATACGGAATAAATTTTCATAGCCCAAACCCGGCGCTTTTATTTGCGGCAGGCAGCACAATAGCTGCTTCATATTTTCTTCCACCCTGTCTACCGAAATGCCCGTGCTGAAAATATCAATCATCTTTGCTTTTAAAGCATCATCCTGTTCGTAAATAATGGTATTCCTGCTGTTGTCCAGTAAATGTGCAGGGTCAATGTACCTGGTCAAAGGAAAAGTTTGCCCAGCCAGCTTCAAAGCATAACCCATCATCAACGCATCCGGGTTGCACGGCACGGGAATCAAATCGTTAGGCTGAAAAATTGAGGTCTGGTCTAAGATTTTTTGTCGTACATCCGTCATCGTTATACGATCGGTTGCAGGATTAAAATTATCCGTTCTTCCTGCAACCTGCGTGGGCTGAAAGGTTACTCCCCGTACACATTTTTGCTGCAATGCAAATTCAATAATTTTCCCAATTTCATCATCGTTTACCCCTTGCTGTAAGGTAACCACCAGCGTAGTGGATAAATTGACTGCATTTAAATTTTCCAAAGCTTTTACTCTAACATCTGTTAAATCTTTTCCTCTCAACTGTTCTAAAGCCTCTGGCTTAAATGAGTCAAACTGCAAATAAATTTCAAAATCCGGCGCATAAGCCGCCAGCTTTTTTGTAAACTCCAAATCCTTTGCAATCCTTATCCCATTGGTATTGAGCATCAAATGCTTAATTGGCTTTTGCTTTGCAATGTCCATAATGGCGAAAAAATCAGGATGCACGGTAGGTTCGCCACCACTTATTTGCACCACATCAGGAGTGCCTTCGTTGGCTACAATAATGTCTAACATTTTCTCTACTTCTTCTACAGTCCTATGCCTGCCATAATGCGGTGAGCTCATTGCATAGCAGGTAGGACATTGCAAATTGCACCGGTCTGTTATTTCTATTACCGTTAAGCAACTGTGCTGTTCATGGTCCTGGCACAAGCCACAATCATACGGGCAGCCGTAATGTGTCTTTGTATTAAATTGCAAAGGTGTTTCAGAAGGCTTATTATAGTTGCGCAGGCTTTTATAATATTCAATATCCGTGGCTATTAATACTTTTTCAAATCCATGTGTAGGGCAATTTTTCAGCATGTACACCTTGCTATTTTCAAATACAATTTTAGCATCCACACGGCGCAGGCAAGTGCTGCAAATGCTTACCGTAAAATCGTAATAAATGTATGGGCGTTCCGGCATAATTTTTTTGTTTTGGTACCAACTTCAGTTCTTCGTAGCATCATCGTTGTAGCCTGCCCCGTCCGAAGGCGGGGTCGCAATCCGTTCATCGGCATAATCATTATTGATCTTTTTATTGATGCGTAAAAAAATACATTTACATACTGGTAACTTTTAAACATGGTTTTTTTGTAATAATTTTTTTGGTTGTACAATGTAAGGTAAATAATAAATCAAGCCCAGCGCACAAACAATCTGTATGGTAGATAAGCCAAAGCTAAAAGTATAATGTGGTTTAATAAAGTCTAATAAAAACCGGAATGCCACATATGCGATCATAAATATTTTAAATCGTCCGCCTTCGGCCAGCGTATATTTTTTTTCTATCTGCACAAGTCCAATCCACAAACCCAATAAAAAAACCATTTCGTACAAATTAACCGGGTGCCGCAATATGCCATCTCCTAAATTCATACCTGCAAAAAAAGTGGTTGGGCTACCATAAGTTTCCTCAAATACTCCCATGCTAAAACAGCCAACTCTTCCAATCATTAATGCCAAAATCATGGGAAAGGTAAACAAATCGCCACTGCTTTTTTTTTCTTTAACTATCAATTTTATTAATTCTACCCCAAATACGCCACCTAAAAAACCGCCTAAAACCGTTTTGTTTTGGTAAATGTAAAAGAGCGGATTTTTAGAAGCAAACAAAGCAATCGGGTTTTCAAAACCTCCCACCAGCCGTGAGCCTAAGATAGCGCCAAAAATTGCCCCGATGATAATCCAGATCCTGTTCTCACTTTTAATCTGATCGCCCTGCTTTTTTCGTAAATAAATAAAATACCGGAAACCTATAAACATACCGGAAACTTCAAAAATAGTGTGCAGCAATATTTTTACAGAGCCGATTTCGATATAAACAGGATAGTGCAAAGCAGTTAAATGTTTTTTATAAATGGTGGTAAATGTTGCCCAAAGGTATGCGGTAAAAGTGAGTGACCCCGCATTTTGCGGGGCAGGCTACAACGATGATGCCATGAAAAACTACTGCTGGTAACAAAAAAACTAAGAGAACAATGAGAAAAAGAGAAAAATGCGACTACTATCGTCTTCCCGCCTTCCCGGCGAGATAAAATTGTGTAATAATAAGCATAAAAGCATCTAAAAAACATACCTTTATGGTACAAATTAATGCAAAGGCATGAAAATTAACGCAGGACTTCTGTTAGCCGATATTAACAGCCCCGATGATCTTAAAAAATTAGGTAAAGAACAGCTACACCAGGTTTGTAATGAGCTACGGCAATATATTATTGATGTGGTAAGTGTGCATGGTGGCCATTTTGGCGCCAGCCTGGGTGTGGTAGAATTAAGCGTTGCTTTGCATTATGTTTTTAATACGCCTTACGATCAGCTGGTGTGGGATGTAGGCCACCAGGCTTACGGCCATAAAATTTTAACCGGCAGACGGGATGAATTTCCTTCCAACAGGAAATACAATGGGTTAAGCGGTTTTCCTAAACGCAGCGAAAGTGAATATGATACGTTTGGCGTTGGGCATTCTTCTACTTCAATATCAGCAGCATTAGGCATGGCAATGGCCAGTCATTACAAAGGTGAGAAAGACAAACAGCATATTGCCGTTATAGGTGATGGAGCACTTACGGCTGGCCTGGCTTTTGAAGCAATGAACCATGCCGGAATAGAGAAAAGCAATATCATTATTATTTTAAATGACAATTGCATGAGCATTGACCCTAATGTAGGTGCATTAAAGGAATACCTTACAGATATTACCACTTCGCATACTTATAATGATTTAAGGGATGGTGTTTGGAAAGTTTTGGGTAAGCTGCCTATCGGGAAAAACTTTAGCAGGGAAATGGCTAGTAAACTGGAAGCCAGCCTGAAAGGAATGGTAAGTAAAAGCAGCAATTTATTTGAAGCCTTAAAACTAAGGTATTTCGGTCCTATTGACGGGCATAATATTACTAAACTGGTAGATACATTAAAAGATTTAAAAGATATTGCCGGTCCTAAAATTTTACACATCAGAACGGTAAAAGGAAAAGGGTATGAGCTGGCCGAGAAAGACCAAACGAAATGGCATGCGCCTGGTTTATTTGATAAAGTAACCGGTGAGATATTTAAGAAGACATTTGAAATAGTACAGCCTCCTAAATACCAGGATGTATTTGGCCATAGCCTTATTGAACTGGCTGAGCAAAACGATAAAATTTTTGGCATTACCCCGGCTATGCCCAGCGGATGTTCATTAAAATATATGATGGATAAAATGCCGGACAGGGCTTTTGATGTGGGCATTTGTGAGCAGCATGCGGTTACATTAAGCGCAGGTATGGCTACACAGGGAATGAAGGTATTTTGCAATATTTATTCTTCTTTTATGCAGCGGGCTTATGATATGGTGATACATGATGTGGCGATACAAAACCTGCCGGTAGTATTTTGTTTGGACAGGGCTGGCCTGGTAGGCGAGGATGGTCCTACGCACCACGGATGTTATGACATTGCATTTATGCGCTGCATACCCAATATGATTGTAAGTGCACCTATGAATGAAAAAGAATTGCGCAATTTGATGTATACTGCGCAATTGGAAACTACAAAAAGCCCTTTTGTAATACGCTATCCAAGAGGCGAAGGAGTAATGCCCGACTGGAAAACACCCTTTGAAGAAATACAAATTGGCAAAGGAAGAAAAATAAAAGACGGTAAGGAAATAGCAATATTGTCTTTTGGGCACCCGGGAAATTTTGCAGCAGCAGCTATCCGTGATGTAAAAGCTGAGGGAATAAACCCTGCTCATTATGACATGCGTTTTGTAAAACCGATTGATGAAGCGCTGTTACATGAAGTGTTTGCAAAATTTAATAAAGTAATTACTATTGAGGATGGTACAGTAGTAGGCGGTTTTGGAAGCGCTGTTTTAGAATTTATGAATGCACATGGATATAAAGCAGATGTAAAAATTTTAGGTATACCCGACAGGCTGGTGGAGCATGGTTCTCCCAGGCAGTTATATGAAGAGATTGGTATTGATGCCAACTCAATTACAGAAATTCTCAGGACTATGGCAGGTGTAAAAATTAAAAATGAATTGTACTCAATATAGAACATTATTTCTAAGAAAGACTACAATAATTCTTCATTAAGTCGGCAACCCAATCTGGTTGCTTTATATTACCAACAGGTTGAAATTCTTTAAAAACAGGCTTTATATCAATAATCGGTGTGCCGTCAATAGCATCAAGATTTTTTACTATTAATGTTCTGTTCATATGTTTAATTAGCTCAACTGTACAAAGGCCAATTGTATTTGGCCGGTCTTTTTTACGTTGCCCAAATATACCTACGAGCGGATAATCAGGATTTCCACGGGGGTGGCCCGAAAAAACTATATCATCCTTATTTACCTTATCGAAATAATATAATATTTCCAGGTGCGAAAAATCATCAATTGAATTTAAAGCTTCTGTTGGTATATCTTCTGCAAGCGTAATTTCAGATATAATTTCAGACCAATTATCATCAACAGGTATTTTTCTTGAATTTTTACTACGGCAATTGTTTTAATTATAATATCCATTTTATTTAAAGATTTATAAACTTAAATATACAAACATATCTTCTTACACTGGTTAAGGTATTTTCTGAAGAAGTACCAAGATTGTATAAGTAATGATTATCAAATACTAAATATTTAGTATTCTGTTTTATTTAACAAATTATATTTATGGAAAAAATAAGATTTAACATCTCTCCAAAAAATATACCATGCGCTGGACTGCTTTTGTTTTTTTTACTGCCATATCAGTATCCTCCCTTACGTTGTTATATTCAGGGAAAAGTAATAACAAATTTAAAAAAATTGCTAAGCCATCCATTGGTGCTGGTAATACATCCAATCTCGAATTAGTAAAATTAAAAAGCATAGGTACCACTATAGAAGCTTTTGCTAAAAGAATAATTATAACAGCGAGTATTGTTTTTTTGTTGATATGAAATTATCTTCAGGAAGCAACAGGTTTTTTGTATATGATTTAAAAAAGGATTCTATTTTGGCCCGAGGCCTGGTAGCCCATGGAAGCGGATCAGACAATGGGGGTAAGGAGTTGGTTTTTTCCAATACAATCAGTAGTTATAGTACTTCATTAGGGAAATATAAAATTGGCAACTCCTATGATGGAAAATTTGGCCTGGCTTATAAGTTGCATGGCTTGGATAAAACCAATAGTAATGCATTTAACCGTTTTGTAGTATTGCACTCACATTCCTGTATACCACAAAATGAAGTAGCGCCCCTGGAAATTTGCAGAAGTTGGGGTTGTCCTACAGTTTCACCAGCATTTTTGAGTACATTAAAAATGTATTTAGATAAACCAGGTAAGCCTGTTTTATTACAGATATTTTATTAAAAATTCGCATACATTAAGAAGTCAAGTTTTTAAAAATTGACTTCTTAATGTATCAATCCATTGGTACTTCCACAGCCAATAGTTCTGCATTTTCTGTAGCGATAATGGTAAAACTATCTGTATCATAAATTCCTAATGCATCTCTTTTTTCCAAAGAAATATCATTCATTTTTACAGATCCATTTATTACTACCAAATACACGCCATTGCCGGTAAATGCATTTTGATACGTTAATGATTTTCCTGCTTCAAGTTTTGTTAACGCAAACCGGGCATCCTGGTTTATCCATAAAGCATTATCCGCTTCATTAGGCGATACTACAATTTGCCATTGGTTTATCCTGTCTTTGCTGTCAAAAGTTCTCTGGTCATACCTTGGTGTAATGTTTCTTTCTTTAGGAAAAACCCATAACTGGAAAAGATTAACTGCTTCCTCTGCCGAAGGATTAAATTCAGAATGTTGCACACCACTGCCTGCGCTCATAATTTGTACATCACCTGCTTTTATTACTGCTTGTCCGCCTGTACTGTCTTTATGCTGTAAGGTACCCGAAAGCGGTATTGTCACTATCTCCATACTATCGTGTGGATGGGTAGGAAAGCCACCGCCACCAGCTACGGTATCATCATTCAGTACCCGTAATAATCCAAAGCGTACCTTTTCGGGGTTGTGGTATTGGGAAAAACTAAAATAATAATTGGCTTTAAGCCATCCATGATCGGCTGTGCCTCTTTCTGCTGCTTTTTGTACAATTGTTTTCATACTATTATTTTAAATTCAATGTTTAAACATCAAATATAATACCAATTATTTTACCTGACAATTATACAGCTGTGTAATTATGCAAAATCAGTCATTTCATTATATGGTAAATCTTCTGATGTGTCTGCTTCCCGGGCTTCATTATATTCTATAATAAAATTGTTCCTGCCTTCGCCAATAATTATGGACAGGTATTTTTGCTGGATAAGCTCCAGCATATTTAAAAATAAAAAGATAGCATGTATCCTGTCTTCACATACTTCAAATATTTTTTCAAAAGATACCGTTTTTTCATTTTCACATAAAGTAAGCATATACTCACGGGTGTCCTCCATTGTATAATTATACTGTATTACAGTATGTACCGGCTTATTATTACGCTCCTGCAGTTTATGTATTACTTTTTCAAAAGCCTTCATCAGCTTAAAAAGCGTAACCGCCTGTATCTCGGTGCCTTCGCCTGCATCTTCGCCTATTTGCGCCAGCTCTTTCTGAAGGTTTCCTCTTTTTACCATTAGCATACGCAAAGCTTCCATTTCCGCCATTTTTGAAGAAGCTTCTTTAAACTTTTTGTATTCTAAAATTTTATCCACCAACTCCTGCCGCGGATCTATTTCATTTCCTGATGCATCTATCTCTTTGCGTGGCAATAGCATTTTGGCTTTGATACGCATTAATGTACTTACAAATAAAATAAATTCGCTGCTCAGCTCAATATTGAGCTTTTCGGTAGAATGTATAAAAACTAAAAAATCGTTGGTAAGTTGGGTAATAGGTATATTATAAATATCCAGTTCATCTCTTTCTATAAAAAAAAGCAACAGGTCAAATGGTCCTTCAAATTGATCCAGCTTTATCTGGTAAGTTGCCGTATTCATTCTATCAAAATTAAAATAAAAAATTAGTTTTCTATGGAAATGTAAATTTCATTTTTGGAATGTCAGCAGTATATCATTATTTAACTTTTGTTCTCCGCCTAAGAGACTGTTTAAGAATTTAAGTGTCAAATTGTTTTAACATTAATCGGATAGCAGAGATTTCAGTAACTGTTTCAGCAGTATTAGAAAGTCTCTCATAACTCTTAGCATTCCTCCTGTTTGTCTCGTTCCATGCAAAAGTTCTTTCCACCACCCATCTTTTGGGAACTACTTTAAACCCTTTTAATTCAGAACGCTTTACCACCTCCATTTCATATCCCCCAGCACCTGGTTTTTTCTGCTGCTTTGCCTGGTAATGGGTAAGCTCCATCAGCAAATATTTTTTAATCCCATGCCAACGGTTACTAAGTTTTTCTAATACAACTTTTCCCCCTTTTCTATCGGCCATGCTTGCAGGGTGAACCACTATACAAAGTAACAACCCTGAAGCATCTACTACAATATGCCGTTTTATCCCTTTGATTTTTTACCTCCATCATAACCGGTATTGCTGCTCTTGCTTACCAATGTACTTTTAACCGACTGGGCATCCAAGATGCCTACAGAAGGTTCGGTGCTTTTACCTTGTTTCACCCTTAACAATTTTACTAAAAGCATCGGACCTTTTCGATAACCCCAGGGTTTTCCACCGGTTAAAATAGTAATATACTATCTACCACTTTGGAAATTCACCAGGAAGCATACGCCATTGGCAGCCTGTTTTAACCAAATAAAAAATGGCATTCAGAATTTGTCGCAAATCATGCTTACGTTTCCTTTTATATTCAAAAGCTTTTCATAACTTGCCATTGGCTGTCGTTTAAACAGGTAGGGTAGCTTATCATACTAATTGCGTTTGTTGTAATTCTCAATTAGTGATAAATCCTACAATTAACTACAGCCTTTTTTTCCACTTTTCCACATAACAATAATTGATGTAAATTCTTAAACAGTCTCTTAGGCGGACTGCTACTCCGCCACAAAACCTTCGCACAAACCCTCAGCGGGTTTTTCACTCAATCCGGCAGCCCAATGTCATTTAATTAAGAATTGTACTTTACTAATATCACCCTTTTAGGGTTGTTATACGTATAGTGATTGCTTATTTATCTATAATAATTACATCCCTTCGGGATTACTAACCCCGAAGGGATACCATTACTGTAGTGACTGCGAAAATAGCTTTTTATTTCTTTAAGCTATCCCTAATCTCCATTAATAATTTTTCGGTAGTGCTTGCAGCAGCAGGGGATGCAGGTTTTTTGGCTTCCTTCTTTTTTAGCGCATTAATACCTTTTATAGCAATAAACATAATAAACGCCACGATAATAAAATTAATAAGGCTGGTAATAAAATCTCCCCATTTTAAATATACGGCTTCTGCAATTATTTTGCCGGTGGCATCTGTTACAGCGCTTTTTAACCGAATCATATTTTTACTGAGGTCTACACCACCGATAAGGCCAATCAGTGGGGAAACAATACCATCTGTAAATGAGCTCACTACTTTGCCAAAAGCTCCTCCTATTACGAATGCCACACCAATATCCAGTAAGTTGCCTTTCATGGCAAAGTCTTTAAATTCCTTCATCATTCCCATGGTATAAATATTAAAAATGAAAATTTGTTTTTTGCTAAAATATGGCAATATGTATAATAATTTACTGCTATTTATTTACCCGGAGCAAAAACATCAAAATAAAAATGCACCTTTGCGCTAACTTAATACTTTGAGCAAAACATTTTTTAACTGGTTTATATTTATTGTACTTTCCTTTGTATGGGGTAGTAGCTTCAGTTTAATGAAAATTGGCCTGGAGCATTTATCACCTTACCAGGTAGCAGCATTAAGAATTGTATTTTCGGGTTTAATTTTATTGCCAATTACAATTGGCAGCATTAGAAAAATTCCAAAAAATAAAATAGGCATTATTTTTTTATCAGGTGTTTTGGGCAGCTTATTGCCTGCGTTTTTATTTTGTATTGCCGAAGAGGGGATAGATAGTGCCTTGGCTGGAACATTAAATTCTTTAACCCCCATATTTGTTATTTTGACAGGTGCTGTTTTTATGGCAGCAAAACTTCACGTAATAAGATTATTGGGATTATCATATCATTTTCAGGTAGTATTTTATTATTATTCAGCAAAGGCGAAATACCCAGCAACCAGCATATTATTTATATATCTTTTGTGGTATTGGCTACACTTTTTTATGGGTTTAATGTAAATATGGTATTTAAGCAACTAAGCAATATCGGGCCGCTGCAATTAGCATCAGTAGCATTATCGCTTAATGCTATACCAGCTTTAATAGTTTTAATATATACCGGTTATTTTAATCTATCACTTGCCAGCACCGATATCTTAAGATCTACCGGTGCTGCTGCAGCTTTGGGCATACTGGCTACGGCTTTGGCTTCAATTATTTTTTATGTATTACTTAAAAATGCCGGTGCGGTTTTTGCCAGTATGGTTACGTACGGCGTACCTGCAGTGGCAATATTTTTAGGCATTTTAAGAAAAGAAGATATTGGCTGGGAACAGATAGCATGCCTGGTATTAATTTTAACAGGTGTTTTTGTTGCCAATATTAAAAGCAATAAGCAATTGGAATAACTACAATCTTCACCGCAACTCTTTCCTTAACTGTTTGGCAGTTTTTGTACTGCCGTCGTGGCTCCACCCGGGTGGCATAACAAGGTATTTTAATTTGGTGCTTAAACTGGTTTTCTTTTTTAAATCTTTGTATATATCTTGCCACTCTTGCAATATAGCAGTAGTGGGATAATTGTTCTTAACAGGTTTGACAAGGCCAAATTTAATAGGTTCACTTATAAGTTCTTTCTGAAACGTTCCAAATATTTTATCCCAGAGTATAAGGCACATCCCCATATTTTTATCTAAATAAATAGTATTGCAGGCATGGTGTACCCTATGATGACTGGGGCTGACAAAGATTGCCTCAAACCAATTGGGCATTTTTTTTATGTATTGGGTATGTACTAAAATGCCATAAGTTTGGGTAAGGCTATACATAAAAACAATATCTATTGGGTGAAAACCCAATAAAGTGATAGGAATAAAATAAATAAAACGGTATACAGGTTGCAATACCGATGATCTGAACCCTGTGGTAAGGTTATATTCTACGCTGCTATGGTGGGTTATATGTACTGCCCAGAATATTCTGCAAAAATGATCTATGGAGTGTTCTATATAAAAGAAAAAATCTTCCAGGATAAATAATAAAAACCAGTATATAAAGCTGTATTCGATAGTAAAAAATGCATGTTTATAGCAAAAAACCAATATGCTTATATAGAATGCCCATCTTAATAAGCCATCCAGGGCAGCATTTAAAAGGGTAAGCCATACATTTTGTAAGGTTTCCTTAATTGTATAAAATTTTTTTTGCTGCCAATGGCTCATTATTATTTCAATTCCGATTATAATAGTGTAAAAAGGAATTGAAAATAAAAGAAACCATGTTTCCCTTGCAGAATGCATTGTAAGATAATTGTTTCGGTAATTGTATACGATCCTGTATATTAAAAATATTGTGGATCGTATGCTATTAGTATATTATAGTAATATAAAATACTAATAGTAGCAGATTTTAGTTAAATAAGAAGCTAAACACACTGGTAATATATTAAATAGCCATTATCTCTTTTTCTTTAGCTGCCAAATGCTTTTCTATTAATGCTACATGCTTATCGGTAGTGTCCTGGATATTCTTTTCAGCATCTTTACAGGCATCTTCACTAACACCGTCTTTTTGCAATTTTTTTATATTTTCTATAGCATCCCTGCGGATATTGCGAATAGCTACTTTTGCCTGCTCTCCTTCAGCATTGCACCTTTTTACCAATTCTTTTCTGCGTTCTTCAGTTAGCGGGGGTAAAAACAGGCGTATGATATTGCCATCATTTTGTGGATTAATCCCTATATTGGCAGCAATAATTGCTCTTTCAATAGGTTGGAGCATATTTTTTTCCCAGGGTTGCAATGAAATCGTTCTTGCATCTAATGCTGTAATATTAGCCACCTGGTTTATTAATGTAGGGTTACCATAATAATCAACCATAATCCCATCTACCATGTTAGGATTTGCTTTACCGGCCCTTATTTTTACCAATTCAGTTTCTAAATGGCTGATAGCCTTATGCATAGTAGCATCAGTCTCGTTTTGGATTTTTACTAATTCGTCCGACATGATTAATTTTTATTGAGTAGCTGCAAAGCTAAAGAAAAGAGTTATAAAAATGCACCGCTTATTACCAGGGGGTTTTATTTAATAATTTATTCTACCACCTCTGCTTTTTCAGTAGCCAGGTTAAAAAGCTTATGTGGTTTTATCATTTCCCTCTTAGAAGTTTTTTCCCTGGAATTGGGTTTCATTTTAGGCCTGCTATAATATATAACTGCAATAAAAATAAATGCAGAAACCAATAGTATGCTTAAAACAGGAGTAGTACCTAAGTCACGTATCAGAAAAGCCATTATAATAAATCCGATATTAACCAATACACAAATAAGTGTAGTCTTTTTGTGATTAAAACCAAGATCTAATAAGAAATGGTGTACATGGTTTCTGTCAGGGCTAAAGGGGGACCTCCGGTCTAATATGCGTAACCCAAATACTCTCAGCGTATCAAATAATGGTATCATTAATATCGCAAAGCCCACTGCTGGTGCTGAATGAATCGGCAAGCTGGTGCCTGGTGCCCCTGCAATATTGATAAATTTAATTACCAGGATGGAATTTACAATACCTAATAACAACGATCCTGTATCACCCATAAATATCTTAGCAGGAGAAAAATTATAAATTAAAAAGCTAGCGATGCTTCCGGCTAAGGAAAGGGCCATTACAGCATAGGCAACCTGGCCAACATAAAAAAAATAACTGCCAAATACAATTGTAGTTAACAATCCGAGGCTGGCTGCCAGTCCGTCCACACCATCAATCAGATTAAAAGAGTTGGTTATAACAATTATGGTAAAAAATGTAAGGATAACGCTTGCATAATAAGGTATTTCATAAATGCCTAAAAAGCCATGCATATTATTTAATAATACACCACCAAATTTAATTACTATGCCTGCTGCAACTAATTGTCCAATAAATTTTTTTGAAGCTGAAATTACTAAGATATCATCTTTAAGTCCAAGGAAAAAGATTACTACAAAGGCAGCGGTAAAAAATTGTAGCTCGTTAGTTATCCCTTTTGGCACTCCCATTAACATTCCTAAAATGAAGCCTGCAAATATTCCTAATCCACCTAATGTGGGGATAACTGTTTTATGAACTTTACGTTCATCAGGTTCATCAAAAAAGTTTTTTATCTTTAGCCACTTTAATTACCAGCGGAATTGAAAAAAAAGTTACGAAAAAGGCTAGTCCGGCACTTAATAATATGTTATCTAATGATGTTATATCCATAAACCCAGCAATTTGATCTATTGAAAGTTCGCCAAAAATACGAAATGTTTTAGGTAATACGCCTTACTTTTATAAATTTATAATTCTAAAGTAATGTTTTTATTACATATTTTTAAATATATTATACGAATAGGGAACGGATTAACTGATAAAAAAGTTATTATAGTCTTTCCGTATTTTTATTTTAATATACTTTATCTTTAAATCTTTATAGATTAATACATGTTAATGATTAAAAAGCCTTGATTATGAGTAATTTGAAAGAAATTTCTGCGCAAATAAGACGAGATATAGTTCGTATGGTACATGGTGTGCAAAGCGGACATCCGGGAGGGTCTTTAGGGTGTGCTGACTATTTTGCCGCATTATTTTTTAAAATAATGAAGCATAATCCTGATTTTAATATGGATGGGCAAGGCGAAGATTTATTTTTTTTAAGTAATGGCCATATTTCTCCTGTATTTTATAGCGCATTAGCCCGCAGCGGTTATTTTCCGGTTGGGGAGTTAAGTACTTTCCGTAAATTAAATTCCCGTTTGCAAGGACACCCTACTACCCATGAGCATTTACCGGGAGTTCGTATTGCAAGTGGTTCATTAGGCCAGGGAATGAGTGTAGCTATAGGTGCAGCTATGGCAAAAAAATTAAATACTGACCCACACACGATTTTTTCATTACATGGTGATGGAGAGCTGGATGAAGGCCAGAATTGGGAAGCCATATTGTTTGCAGCCCACCATAAAGTGGATAATTTAATAGCCACTATAGACGTAAATGGCCAACAAATTGATGGCCCTACCGAAGCTGTAATGGGTTTAAATAACTTAAAACAAAAATTTGAAGCGTTTAACTGGCAAGTGCTGGAAATGGATGGAAATGACATGGATGCAGTGGTAGAAGGGTTAACTATTGCAAAAACATTTTGCGGCAAGGGTAAACCTATTGTTATATTGATGAAAACAGGAATGGGCAAAGGTGTAGATTTTATGGAAGGCAGCCATGAATGGCATGGTATATCGCCTAATGATGAGCAATTGGAAAAAGCTTTGGCCCAACTGCCTGAAACGCTTGGCGATTATTAGGAAGACTTTATTTTACGGCTAAGGCACGAAGATGCAAAGTTCGCAAAATGGTATAGCGTTTCTTTGTGTATTCGTGCTTTAGCGGCAAATGTCATTTTAATTCAAAACTTTGCCTCGATGCTTTATATGCCGGAAACCACGACGCTAAAAAAGTAACCACCAGGGCTGTGCCGGAAACCAATATAAAATCCGTAGCCACAAGTTTTACAGGAAAATAATCAATTAAAAAAGACCCACCCTGTAGTTTTATTAATTTAAACTTTACTTGTATAATGCAAATTGCTATTGCTAGGGCAATTCCTATAAAAGAACCTATTATACCTAATAGTAATCCTTCTGTTAAAAATATTTTGTGTATTATAGATTTATTAGCACCCAGGCTTTGCAAAACACTGATGTCTTTTTCTTTTCCAGCACAAGCATAGTTAAAGCGCTGATCATATTAAAGGCGGCAATAACCAGGATTAAAGTAAGCACGGCAAAAATGGCCCACTTTTCTAATTGCATAGTATTGTATAAGCTGGTATTTTGCTGGTACCTGTTTTGGATAATAAAATTATTTCCAAGCAATTGCTCAATGTCTTTTTGTACAATATTCATATCAGTGCCTTTAATTAATTTTATTTCAAGCGCACTGTATTCATCTTTATTAAATTTCATTTGCCGCTTTACAAAATCAATATTAGTAATGGCATATTTGTTATCAAATTCCTGCTGTATAGAAAATGTGGCATTGGCTTTAACTATGCCTTCACTAAGCGATTCCAGCGGGTCTGGACTATTGTTGTTTTTTTTGGGTAAGATTATGGTCAGTAATGTGCCAGGAAAAGCTTCATCAATATGTGCCTGTATTGCATTTTGTATACCATAGCCCATAACTAGTCCAGGAGTATCAATAGTTCCGATATCAAAGCGGCCGCTATTAATTTTATCATCTACCCCGGATACCTTAATATAATTTTCGTCTACACCTTTCAGGTAAATGACCGATTGGGCATTTTCATTTTGTAGTAATGCTTTTTCTTCTGCAATAAAACTGTAACTCTCAATTAAGTTTATTTGTTTTAATTGTTTGATTTGTGCCGTATCTAATATAAATGTTTTTCCAGTGGCAGGAATTACTTTTATATCTGCATAAAAGGAAGAGTATAAAGATTTTACCAGGTCTTCAAATCCATTAAAAACACTTAACACCAATACCTGGCAGGCTGTAGCAAATGCAATTACGCTTACAGTAACCCATGCAATGATATTTATGGCGTTCGCAGATTTTTTTCCTCTGAAGTATCTCCAGGCAAAGGTTAAATACATTTGAAGTTTATAGTTTGGGGTTTATGGTTTGGGGTTTGAGGTTTGTATTTGTTGTTATGGCTTTATCAATTTATTATAAACCCTGAACTCTAAACCATAAACCCCAAACCCTAAGCTACAAACCATTTTCGTCTTTCTTAATATCTTTAAATAGTTGTTCTATCTTATCTACATAATCCAGTGTATCGTCTATATAAAAAGTTAGTAAAGGCATGCTGCGCAACTGATGGCGTACTCTTGCAGTTAACTCTTTTTTTATTTCCCAGCTTCTTTCCTGTATTTTTTTTAATGCTTCTAAACTATCTGGTATTTGGAAGAAACTAACATAAATCCTGGCCTCGTATAAATCAGGTGTGATTTTTACTGAAGCAATAGAAACCATGCCCCCATCAAGCATATTTAAGCCCAGGCGCTGAAAAATATCATTCAATTCTTTATTAAGAACTGCTGCCACCTGCTTCTGTCTTTTACCTTCTAACATTTGATTTAACTTTTATACCTGTAAAATTAGTTACTTTGCTTTGATTTGACACTGATTTTTAACACATGAAGAAATATACAAGGCTATTCAATTATCTTACCAGCTATAAAGCAAATATTGTTTTATACTTTTTTTTTATCATTTTATCTATCGTCTTTTCTGTTATTTCCATTGGGTCACTCCCCTTTTTTTTAGATATTATTTTTACTAAAGGAAAGGAGGCTATTGCATTACCTCAAAGTATTTCCTCTTCCCAGGATTTTATTAATTATATCAGCTATTACCTGCAAAATCTAATATTTACACATAGTAAAATGTATGCTGTAGGTATTATTTGTTTAATTGTGATAATATCTGTGTTATTAAAAAACTTATTTACTTATTTATCATTTTATGTATTAACACCGATGCGTAACGGTGTAATGAATAAGTTGCGGATAGAACTTTTTAATAAAATACTGACTATGCCTATCGGGTATTTTACCGAACAGCGCAAAGGTGATATCATGAGCCGCATGACAAATGATGTTGGAGAATTGGAAAGCTCAGTAGTAGGTACGCTGGAAGGATTGGTTAAAGAACCTTTGAATATTATTATTTTATTAAGTACACTTGTATACATCAGCCCTAAACTATCTTTTTCTTAATAATTTTTTTACCAATTACCGGTTTTATTATTGGTAGAATCAGCAGGTCATTAAAAAAGCAATCCAATGAGGCGGCTATTAAACAAGGAGAATCATTATCGGTCCTGGAAGAAACATTAAGCGGCTTAAGGGTTATAAAAGCATTTACCGCCGAACGATTAATTGGCAGAAAATTTTATGATAGTAATGATGCGCTTTTCCGGGTAAAAAAAAAAATGCAATATAGAAGAGACCTGGCATCGCCTTTATCAGAGTTTATGGGCGTATTGGTATTATGCGGTATTTTATTTTTTGGCGGGCAGTTAATACTGGAAGGTAATGCAGGAGGCCTTACTGACAAAGGATTTATTATGTATATTGGAATTTTTACACAAATCATTAGCCCGGCCAAAGCTTTATCCACATCATTTTATAATATGCAAAAAGGCACTGCTGCCATAACCCGTATTGAACAGGTACTGAGGGCCCCGGTGGTGGTTGAAGAAGCTATTAATGCAAAAGCAATTATAGGATTTGATAATGCTATTGAATTTAAAAATGTTAGTTTTTCCTACGAGGATACTGTTATTTTAAAAAATATAAATTTAACCATACAAAAGGGTAAAACCATTGCATTGGTAGGCAGCAGCGGAGCAGGCAAAAGCACTCTTGCTGATTTGATTCCCAGGTTTCATGATGTAAGTAGCGGTGAGCTTCTTATTGACGGGGTTAATATTAAAGATTATAATTTAATGCAACTGCGGCATTTAATGGGAATAGTAACACAAGAGCCTATTTTATTTAATGATACTATTGCAAATAATATCAAACTTGGTATTGATAATGGTACCGAACAAGCGGTAATGAATGCTGCAAAGATAGCCAATGCTCATAATTTTATATCACAAAAAGAAGAAGGTTATGATACTAATATCGGTGACAGGGGAGGTAAATTGAGTGGCGGTGAAAGGCAACGGTTAACCATTGCAAGGGCAGTATTAAAAAATCCGCCTATACTTATTTTAGATGAAGCTACGTCTTCGCTGGATACAGAAAGCGAACGTTTGGTGCAGGATGCCATTAATAATTTAATGGCTAATCGTACTTCTATTGTAATTGCTCATAGATTAAGTACCATACGCCATGCGGATGAAATTATTGTATTGCAAAAAGGAGAAATTGTAGAGCGGGGCACTCACGATAGTTTGCTTATTCAAAATGGCTTTTATAAAAAGCTGGTGACCATGCAGGAAGTTAAATAAAATAAGGAGAATGACACATTCTCCTTATAAAGTAATATAATAAATCAGGCTTATTTATTTGAAATCATCTTGGCTTCTATACTTAAAGTAGCATGAGGTACAGCACGTAAACGGGCTTTGTCTATTAATCTTCCTGTAACACGGCATACACCATAGGTTTTATTTTCAATCCGCATTAAAGCCTTTTCTAAATGGTCAATAAAAGTTATCTGCCTGCTGGCCATCTGGCTTAATTGTTCTCTTTCCATACTAAGGCTGCCGTCTTCCATTGTCATGTAGCGGTTATCACCTTCATCGCCTCCCATTTCATCTTTCCTGGTGATCAGGCCCTGCAAATAAGCTAATTCTTTTTTAGCTGAATCCAACTTGCGTTGGATTAAATCTCTGAATTCATTTAAATCAGAATCACTATACCTTACCATTGGTGCGCCTGGATCGTTTATGGGCTGGTCCAATACAGATTTCGTAAAGTCGGGCTGATATTTCCTGGATGTTTTTGTGTTGATTGTAGGTAATACTACCGGCTTTACGGCCGCTGCTTTATTTTTATTAGTTTCTTTTTTGGAAGGTGCCTGTACCGGCTTAGCGGCTTCTTTTTTTGAAGAAGTCTTAATATTATCAGTTTTTTGCTTAGTTTTTTGCACTATTTGTTTATTTTCTACTACTTTTTTTGTCGTAGGTTTTTTTAATGGAGTTGCTGTTACCTTCTTTACTGCCACTTTTGGAGCTGCTTTTTTTGCAGGAATTGCTTTCTTAACAACAGGCTTTGCAATTTTAACTGCTTTTTTGCAACAGGTTTAGCTATAGGCTTGGATTTAACCATTGGTTTTTTTGCCACTGGCTTCTTTACTGGGGCCGTCTTTTTTGTTTGAGCTGTTTTTTTAACAGGGGTTACCGGTTTTTTTGCAGCAGGTTTGGTCGCTTTCTTTTTTGTCGCCATAACTACTTTCTATTTTTTTAGTACGTTTACTATTAATATTGCATCATTCACTTCAATTTCAGTACCTACAGTTATTTTTGGTATAAATTCAAGAGAATCCGCCAGTATTTCGGCGCAAATATAAGTTTTATATTGATTAAATGACTCCTCAGCTATAGCATTTTGCTCAACTTGTACGATTATACGGTCAGTAAGTGCAAAATTACTTTCTTTTCTTATAGTTTGTATACGGTTCACAAATTCCCTGGCATTACCCTCTTTCTTTAAATTATCAGAAATTTTAATATCTAAAGCTACTGTTAATGAGCCTTTACTACCAAATTCCCATCCAGGTATTTCTGCGGTAGCAATATTAAAGTCACTTCCTTTCACTTCGATAAAATCATCATATTCTTCATTTGAAGGTTCGGTAAAAAATTACTATTATGCCACACTAAATGCATCTGTGGCTCTTCATTCTTAATATATATTTTAGCTACCTCATTATCATTATTTAAAAGAGAAATTTGCGTTTGATAGGTTTTATCATTACTTAAATTCATTGTATCAGCCCATTTTTTTACAATTTTCATCCTTTTACCTAATTTTTTTCCTAATAATTCAAATTTTGGCTCTAGTTTCATTTTGAACTCTGTTTGTAGCGGATCCACCACTTTAATAGTTTTTACATTGATTTCGCTTTTTATTAGTTCTTCTACTTTTTTAATCGGGATAAAAAATTTCAGGTCTATTGGGATAAGGAGTTGCTCCAAAGGCTGTCTTACTTTAATTTTTACTTTTTTCCTGATAGATAATGCCAGTGAACAAATATCCTGTGCCAACTGCATTCTTTCCTCCAATGCTTTATCAATAGTTTCTTCATTTGTTTTAGGAAAATTTGTATGATGTACAGAATTTTCTTTGAATTTATTAGAAACAGCATTTAAATTATTAAATAACCAATCTGCAAAAAACGGTGCTATAGGAGCTATCAACTGACTAATAGTTTGCAAACATTCATATAAAGTCTGGTAGGCGCATATTTTATCCTGCTCATATTCGCCTTTCCAAAACCTACGGCGGCAAAGCCTAACGTACCAATTACTCAAGTGGGCATCTACAAACTCTTCGATAGCACGTCCGGCTTGTGTAGGCTCATACTCATCGAGGCTTTGCTGCACCGATTTTATTAATGTATTTAAGCAGGATAATACCCACTGGTCAATTTCGGGCCTTTCTTTTACTGGAATATATTTTTCTTTAAACGCAAAACCATCCACATTGGCATACAAAGCAAAAAACTGGTATGTATTGTATAAGGTGCCAAAAAATTTGCGTTGTATTTCTTTAATCCCTTCTATATCAAATTTTAAGCTATCCCATGGCGAGGCATTGGTAATAAGATACCAGCGTGTGGCATCGGCACCATATTTATTAATGGTTTCAAAAGGGTCAATTACATTTCCGAGGCGCTTGCTCATTTTATTGCCATTCTTATCTAAAACTAAACCGTTGCTCACTACAGTTTTGTAAGCCACCGAGTCAAATAATAAAACTCCTAAGGCATGCAGGGTATAAAACCAACCCCTTGTTTGGTCCACACCTTCGGCAATAAAATCTGCCGGGAAGTTTTGGGCAAATATTTCTTTATTTTCAAAAGGGAAATGCCATTGCGCATAGGGCATTGCACCACTGTCAAACCATACATCTACCAAATCAGGTACTATTGTTAAGATTTTATCTCCTTCGATTAATATAAAATCATCTACATATGGTTTGTGTAAATCAAGGTCAGCTATTTCAGATAAAGGAGACAAATATTCTTTAATAATATCAAATCTGATATCTATTGAAACTAAGATATATAAGTGTTGTAGTGAAGTAGAAAATATTTTAGAATAATCTGTATTTCTTTTATGTAAATCTGGGTGATTATCATAGAAGTTAGTGATTTTAAAAGCAAGATTTGTAGCTGGATTTTTATAATCTTCAACAAATTTTTGTTTGTTGAATAGATATCCTTTTTGTTTTAATTCTTCTACACTTCCAATGCAAACTTCTAAGTTATGAACCCCATTTTTCCATATCGGTAAAGGTGTACCCCAATACCTGCTGCGGCTCAGGTTCCAGTCTACCATATTTTCTAGCCAGTTGCCAAAACGACCGGTGCCGGTAGAAGCTGGTTTCAATTAATAGTTTTATTCAATTCAATCATCCGGTCTTTTACAGCAGTGGTTTTGATAAACCATGCATCAAGTGGATAATAAATAATTGGTTTATCTGTGCGCCAACAATGGGGATAATTGTGTTCGTACTTTTCTACTTTAAAAGCCCGGTTTTCTTTTTTTAATTTTACGCTGATGTCCACATTTACATCTATATAATTGGGATCGTCTTTATAATTTTTTACATAACGTCCGCTAAATTCACCAACACCCTTTACAAACTTACCTTCCTTATCAACCATTATTAGTCTGCCAATACCATATTTTTCACCAATTTTAAAATCATCAGCACCAAATGCAGGAGCAGTGTGAACAATACCTGTACCATCTTCCGTAGTTACAAAATCGCCGAGTAATACTCTGAAAGGATCGCCACCTGCTCTATCGGGAGTATTGGCTTCAAAAGGTAGCAATTGTTCATACCGGCATTCTTCAATTTGTTTTCCTTTAAATTCAACTAAAATTTTCCAGGGAATTATTTTCGTCTCTGCGTTATAGTTATCAAAATCTCCATTTTCTCCGTCGGCTTTGAAATATTTATATATTAATGCTTTTGCCAAAACAACATTTATGGGTAAATGGGTATAAGGATTAAATGTTTTTACCAGAACATAATCAATATTAGACCCCACAGTTAACCCAAGATTGGAAGGCAATGTCCAAGGGGTAGTAGTCCAAGCCATAAAAAAAACTTCATTGTTATTCGCCGCATCAAAAAGAAATTGCGATTTTGAATTTTCAACTGCTTTAAACATTGCCACCACACTGGTATCTTTTACATCTTTATAAGTTCCTGGCTGGTTCAATTCGTGAGAGGATAAACCCGTGCCAGCGGCAGGTGAATAGGGTTGGATGCTTACACTTTCGTACAAATACCCTTTTTTGTACAGCTCACTCAAGCACCACCACAACGTTTCAATATAGTTATTTTCAAAAGTGATGTAAGGATTTTTTAAATCTACCCAATAGCCCATCTTATGTGTAATATCATCCCATTTATCTTTATACCGCATTACAGCTTCACGGCATTTTTGATTATAATATTCAATGGTTACTTCATTGCCATTTTTATCCTTTTTCCCGGTTCCAATATCTTCTTTGGTAATGCCTAATTCTTTTTCTACACCCAATTCTACCGGCAGGCCATGTGTATCCCAGCCGCCTTTGCGTTTTACCTGAAAGCCTTGCATGGTTTTGTAGCGGCAAACCAGGTCTTTTAATGTTCTTGATATTACGTGATGTATGCCAGGAAGGCCATTGGCGCTTGGCGGACCCTCATAAAATACAAAAGATGGACTTTCATTTTTTAAGGTAATGCTCTTTTCAAATGTATTTTCCTCTTGCCATTTATTTAAAATTTCTTCCCCGATAAGGGATAAATTCAGTTGTTGGTATTCTTTATATACAACATTCATATCGATCGCTATATTTTAAAATGTGGGCAAAGGTAGTAAATACAGAAACGTGTAATAGTAAAACTGCTAATTATGATGTTTAAAACATATACGATTAATTATCTATAAATTTGATTAGTTCGTATATAAATGTTTAAACATTATTTTATATTTTAATTTGTAGTCCATTAAACTACAAAAAATACACACTTTATACGACTATTTATCCCCTAAATAGTTTTTTGGCATAATATTAGCGTGAATTGCAGCATATTATATCTTTATATCGGTAATAATTTAATAAATCAATATAAAGCTCTGGTATCCCCGTTTTAAAATCTAATATTTATTAAAACTAAAGCAGGTTAAAATACAAATTTTTATGACTAAATATAGAATTTGAATTTTAATTTATTTATGAATAATAAAGGTGAACTTTTTCAAGTTCACCTTTATTATTCATAACAAGCTATACTAATGTATTAATAATTCACAAGGTTTAATAACAGTATGCTTTTTAAATGCAGTGCTAAAATGCGATATGTAAGAATAACATAAGAGTAAAAAAACCTCAGTAACACTTAAGACTTTGTCGTATAATAAATATTTTGCATGTTCCATTCTTTGACTTTGATAAAAATCAAAAATAGTAGTGCCAAACATTTCTTTAAACCCTTTTTTTAAATAACATTCATTTATAGCTACTTTTCGGCTTAACGCCTTGATGGTGAGTGGCTCACCAATATGCTGCAATAAGACCTCTCTTGCTTTAATTATTTTTTCCCTATCTGCTTCATTTGCTAAAAATTTGCAGGTAAAATTGATTTCTTCTTTTTCATCCAGCATACAATCCATGCTGTATAAAAGCAAAATTTGCATTTGTGCATTAATAAAAATATTCTCTAAGATATCAGAATATGTATGATTAAGCAAAGTCTCTATGGCTATCCTGGTTTTACCACATAAAGGCAATTGCTTTGAAAAAGAAGCAGTATGTGTAAATGAAAGTACTTGTTCAGTAATAGTAATATTATTTTTATTTTTTGTAAACTGTGTAAGGTAAGAAGGCTTAAAGTTGAAACTTAATATATCTACACTTTCTACTTTTTCTGTGCAGCTTTTCGAAGTATTAAATTTACAAAAATCACACTCAGTTTGCTTTTCACGGCAATAGATATTGCCACTTATACAAAAATTTAATTCCAAATAATTAGCTTCAGGATTATTTTTTTCAATGTGATATGTTAAAACTCCCGTATCCTCAATATGCCATTGAGGTAATTTGCGGTATCGCCTGATGGTATAGTTTACCGAGCCTGGTATTAAGTGGTCTGCTTGTAATAATACATCCATTTCTTCCTGCATTACAGGATATTTATTGGCCGAATTTAATATATCTGTTTCGTAATTCATAAAAAAATCCAGCGCAAAGATACAAACTAAGTTTATCCCTTAAGAAACTCGTTTAATAGCGATTAAGTAGTTATTGCTATCCTTAAAAAACAGTGCTGTTAGCCGAATATGCCAGGCTTGAAATATAACATAATTAATTACCCCAAACCCCTGATTTTTTGTACATTTGCATGAACCTTAATTTATAATAATTTAAAGAGATTTTGAACGACTTATGAGCACAGAAACAGCAACAGTACCCGTTCTTACCCCGAATGCTTATGGTGCAGACAGTATACAGGTTCTGGAAGGGTTAGAAGCAGTTCGCAAACGTCCTGCAATGTATATAGGGGATATAGGTGTAAAGGGCCTTCATCACCTGGTATACGAAGTAGTGGATAATTCCATAGATGAAGCGTTGGCAGGGCATTGTAAAAACATTCAAGTAATCATTAATGAAGATAATTCAATAACTGTAGAGGATGATGGCCGCGGTATTCCTACCGCCATGCACACAAAAGAGAAACGTAGCGCTTTGGAAGTGGTAATGACGGTGTTGCATGCCGGTGGTAAGTTTGATAAAGACTCTTATAAAGTGTCAGGTGGTTTGCACGGTGTTGGTGTAAGTTGTGTAAATGCATTAAGCAGCAAGTTGCATGTTACTGTAAACAGGGACGGTAAATCTTTTGAACAGGAATACGCCAAGGGCGTACCTAAATATCCTGTAAGAGAAACAGGGGTATCCGATACACACGGCACCAAAGTGCAGTTCTGGCCAGACCTTACTATTTTTACTTCAGGAATTTATAACAGGGAAATTTTAGAGGGGCGTCTTAGAGAACTTTCTTTCTTGAACAGGAGAATAAATATTGTTATTAATGACCTTAGAGAAAAAGATGAAGAAGGAAACACTTATACTAAAACTTTTTATAGTGAAGGCGGCATAGTTGAATTTGTAGAAATGCTTGACAAGACCGCTAATCGCCAGGCTTTATTGCCAACTGTTATTTATTGCGATGGTCATGATGCATCCAGCAATGTAATGGTAGAGGTAGCTATGATATATAATACTGGTTACCAGGAACATATTTTTAGCTATGTGAATAATATCAATACTATTGAAGGGGGTACACACGTAGCAGGTTTCCGCCGTTCTATAACAAGAGTATTCAAAAGTTATGGCGAAAAAGAAGGCATGTTTGAAAAAGCCAAAGTAGAAATCGAAGGGGATGATTTCCGGGAGGGTTTAAGTGCAATTATTTCTGTAAAAGTTCCCGAACCACAATTTGAAGGACAAACAAAAACCAAGCTGGGAAACAGTGAAGTTATGGGTGTTGTAGACACTACGCTTAGCCGGGTGCTTACCGCCTATTTAGAAGAAAATCCAAGGGATGCAAAAACAATTATCCAAAAAGTTATACTAGCCGCACAGGCAAGGGCCGCTGCAAAAAAAGCAAGGGAAATGGTGCAGCGTAAAAGTGTACTTACTGGCGGCGGATTACCAGGCAAGCTGGCCGATTGCAGTGATAAAGATCCACACCGCTGTGAGTTATACCTTGTAGAAGGGGATTCGGCAGGTGGCACTGCTAAGCAAGGCCGCGACAGGAGCTACCAGGCCATTTTACCATTACGTGGTAAAATCCTGAATGTGGAAAAAGCAATGGAGCATAAAATTTATGATAATGAAGAGATACGTAATATGTTTACTGCACTAGGCGTAAAGATTGGTACACCGGAAGATCCTAAAGCATTAGACCTTAGTAAACTCCGCTATCATAAATTAATAATAATGACCGATGCTGATGTGGATGGAAGCCATATCGCAACACTTATACTTACATTCATATTCCGGTACATGAAAGAGATGGTAGAGCAAGGATATGTATTTATTGCACAGCCGCCTTTGTACCTCGTAAAAAAAGGTAAAGATCAGGAATATGCATGGAATGATGAAGAGCGCAAAGCATTGGTAGTGAAATTTGGCCAGGGAAAAGATGATAGTGTAAATATCCAGCGCTATAAAGGTTTGGGAGAAATGAATGCAGAACAGTTATGGGAAACAACCATGAATCCTGCTACCCGTACACTTAAACAGGTTACTATTGAAAGTGCTGCTGAAGCAGACAGGGTTTTTAGCATGTTAATGGGCGATGAAGTGCCGCCCAGAAGAGAATTTATAGAAACTCATGCTAAGTATGCCAGGATAGACGTGTAATTTAAGCGAAATAATATTTTAATTAATGGGGGTTATCAGCCCCCGTTTTTTATAGCAGCAGTTATTCCGGCTAAAAGATTGTATCAGCTTCCCTTCTCCTTTTGGAGAAGGTGTCTGCCAGCGGCAGACGGATGAGGTTTACAAGCCCGGCACAAGGCCAAAGCACTGTCTTGTCCTAAAATAGGTTTACGCAAATTTGATTAAGATGGGTCATAATATTATTCGTCAGTATAAGTCAAATGAGTTGTACTATTTTAGTGATGCAGAGAAAGAATTAATTATTAAGGAGTATTTATCCTATCCAACGACGAAGCAAGCTATATGGGAAAAATACACAGGCCGAAAGAAAGAAAATGGTTTGATAGTAAAATGGATGCGCCGTTTAGGTTATGATGTTAATGGATGTCAGCGAAGAGTGATTAGTTTTGCAGAAAGGTTATCTATGTCAAAACGTAGCATTCATAGCTTGGAAGGTGGCGATGCCCAAATTAAAGAATTGGAGGTTCGGATAAAACAATTGGAACAACAACTTAAGGAAGCAGAGCAAAAAGCTGTTGCTTTTTCTACGATGATAGATGTAGCAGAACAGCAACTAAAAGTTCCTATTAGAAAAAAGTTCAACACCAAACCATAATGGTTATGAAAGGGAATTCCCCATATAGGCCTTGCCAGGCTATGTGGATGGTTTGGTATTACCCGGCAGGCTCATTATCAGTATAGCTGGTTTTGTTATAGTAGTGATATAGAACAAAGCTGGTGATAGAAGAGGTGAAGCGCATCCGTTTGTTGCATAGGCGTATGGGCACCCGTAAGCTTTATGAGATGTTACAAAGCTTCATGATTGATAACCAAATAAAAATGGGCAGGGATGCTTTATTTGATTTGCTGGCAGTTCATGGACTACTGGTACGTAAGAAAAGACGTACTACTATAACGACCAACTCAAAGCATTGGTTCAGGCGTTATCCTAATTTAGTGAGAGGGTTTACGCCTTGTGGTATAAACCAGTTATGGGTAAGTGATATTACATACTGGAAAGCAAAGCAGCAGTTCTTTTACATAAGTTTTATAACAGATGCTTACAGCCGTAAGATTGTAGGGTATTCTGTAGCAGAGAATATGGAAAGTGTACACTGTATACAAGCGCTTAAAATAGCCCTTTGCGGCTTGAGGCCGCAGGGCCATTTTAAGCTTACACACCACAGTGACAGGGGGCTTACAGTATTGTAGTAATAGCTATGTACAATTATTAAATGAAAATAATATTACAATCAGTATGACTGAAAATGGCGACCCTTTAGAAAATGCCCTTGCTGAAAGAATTAATGGGATTATAAAGGATGAGTATTTGCAGTTCTGCAAACCTGCAAATATTATAGAAGCTAAAGCTATACTTAAGCGGACAGTAAAACTTTATAACCAACAAAGGCCACATATGAGCATAGGTAACCTTACACCAGAGCAAATACATTGTAACATTAACTTAAAAACAGAAAAATTATGGAAAAGCTATTATCATTCAAAGCCTAACTTTGAACATCCAAAAAATTACAGTAAATAAAAAACACATTTATATAACATGTAAACTTATTTTAGGACGAGTCACACAAAAGCTTCACCGGGCTTTTTACTCAATCCGGCAGCCGCTGGCAGTAAATCTTTGTTCAGTTTTAACAGCGTTCTAAAAGTAAGGTTGTGGAATTATTGAGAAATGTATTTTGTAACTTTGAATCACAAAATAATAGCATGAAAAAAATCATCGTATATACATTGCTGATAGTTTTTTTTGGGTGCAATGACAATAAAAATGTAAAAGATATAACAAGCAATAATACTCTTAAAGATACAGCTGCTATAATAAAGAAAGACAAAACTATTGATGATACTGTTCAACAAAAAACTATCGTAAAAGATACTACAGTTACATCCGTAAAAGTAAATAAAGATTCTACTTTCTTATCGTTAAACAAAGAAATTTTAACGGCTGTAAAAAATAATGATTATAAGAAATTTGCAAGATTTATTCATCCTATAGATGGAATAAGGTTTTCTCAATATGGATATGTTCTCGCTAAGGCTAAGCCTGAGCATAACCTTGAAGCAGATAAAATATTTAAACCAGAAGAATTTTTAAAAAAAATAAAAGACAACTCTGAAATTTTGTGGGGAGTTTATGATGGAAGCGGGGATCCTATTTTATTAACAGTTAAAGAATATTTTAAACAATTTGTATACAGCCAGGATTTTTTAAATGCAGAAGAAGTTATTGTAATGAAAAGTTATTGGCCAACAAATATGGATGAGAAAGAAATTAGTGAAATTTATAGTAAGGATTGTGTTTTTATTACTAATAGTTTCCCAGGTTTTAATAAAGAGTACGGAGGTATGGATTGGCAAGATTTGACCTTAGTTTTAAAAAGTTATCAGGATAATTTTTATTTAATAGGCATTATTGATGATAGAAGGACGATGTAAAAAAAATTATCAATTAAGATAAAATTATTATTTTATATGTATCGTATATGCAATATTGTTAGCATATATCTAAGCCTAAATTATGAATACAGTATGGAAACAAATCATTCTTCAAACGGTTCTTCGCAACAAGCGGGAAGCTATCGGCAATGCAAAACATTCCAATTATGAATTGGCAAAAGCACTTAAACAACTCAGGCGCTCAATTAAACGTACTTCTACCAATATTTTCCTGATTGCAATAGGTGTACTATCAGCAGGATTTGGTTTAAAAAGTTTTTTATTGCCTAATGGGTTTATTGATGGCGGCGCAGTAGGTATTTCATTATTAATTAGCAAGAAAACAGTTATTCCTCTTTCTATTTTACTTTTTTTAGTAAATGTTCCATTTATTATTATGGGCTTTAAAACTATTGGTAAAGATTTCGCCATAAAAACTACACTAGGCATAGCCGCTTTGTCTCTAGTGGTAGCTTTTTTTCCTTACCCGCAAATAACACATGACAAACTACTGGTAGCTATTTTTGGCGGGTTCTTTTTAGGTACCGGTATTGGGCTTGCGGTTCGGGGAGGCGGCGTAATTGACGGCACAGAGGTGCTGGCAGTTAACCTTAGTAAACGTTTAGGGATAACTATCGGGGATGTAATATTGATAATGAATGTTATTATATTTTCTGCAGCAGCTTATTTGCTTACCATCGAAACAGCATTATACTCCATGCTTACTTATTTATCAGCATCAAAAACCGTTGATTTTATTATTGAGGGGATTGAAGAATACACCGGGGTAACCATCATATCACATAAATCTGATGAGATCAAAAAAATGATCAGTGAAAATATTGGACACGGCCTAACTATATATAAAGGAGAGAAGGGGTTTGGTAAAACCGGCAAGCACTCCGAAAACACTATTGATATTATTTATACAATACTTACACGGCTGGAAGTAAGTAAATTAAATAGTGAGATAGAAAAGATTGATCCGCATGCATTTATAATAATGAATAGTATAAAAGACACCAAAGGGGGAATGATAAAGAAAAAAAGGACAATTATACATTAAACCGCAAAACTCTCCCCGCATCCACAGCTCCTGCTTGCATTAGGGTTGTTGAAGAAAAAACCTTTGCCATTAAGGCCATCACTAAATTCCAATTCGGTATTTACGAGATATAAAAAACTTTTAAGATCGGTTACAATTTTTATCCCTTTATCTTCAAATACCTGGTCCATAGGTTTTACTTCATTATCAAAATCCATTTTATAACTTAAGCCACTGCATCCACCACCCACTACACCTACCCTTAAAAAATAAGATTGATCATTTTCCAAACCGGCATCTTTCATCAGGTTGAGTACCTTAGTTTTTGCTTTATCGCTTATATATATTGCATTATCTGTTGCTACCATAAAAAATTAATTTGCTAATGGGCAAATGTGCAAATATGCAAATGTTTGAATTGGCACATCTGCACATTTGCTTATTTTTAATGTACTACACTTTCTTCAAACTTAATTTGCTCTAAACCATTTTTTGCCCTGTAATCATTGATAGCCGCTTTAATAGCATCTTCAGCTAATACAGAACAATGTATTTTTACCGGGGGCAGATTCAATTCCTCTACAAAATCCATATTATCTACTTTTAAAGCATCTTCTACACTTTTTCCTTTAAGCCACTCTGTAGCTAAAGATGAAGAAGCTATTGCAGAACCGCAACCAAAGGTTTTAAATTTTGCATCAGTAATCATGCCGGTAGCATCGTCTACTTCAATTTGCAAACGCATCACATCCCCACATTCCGGTGCACCTACCAGGCCTGTGCCTACATTTTTCTTTCCCTTGTCTAAAGTTCCTACGTTTTTTGGGTTTTGGTAATGGTCAATTACCTTTTCGCTGTATGCCATAATGTTGTATTTTTTATTTGCACGCAAAGCCGCTAAGGGGCAAAGTTGCAAAGTTTATTATTTTAATTTTTTGTGGCTTAATATCTTTTGCGTCTTTGCGTGATAAAAAGCCAAATAAAGAACTGCTGTACAAGAGTGCGACGCCAATGAAGCTCAATAGAATTACTAATGTTGGTTACAAAAAATTAGTATTCATAATTAGCAAAGCTAATTTTTCTATTTTAAAGAAATCTATTATATCTCCGCTTAACGTCTTCTCCTTTTCCCTCTCCATAAATAAGAGGATAGGTGAAGTTTAATGTGCTGCCCATTCTATAGTATCCAAATCTATACCATCTTTATACATTTCCCACAGCGGGCTCATGTCACGCAGCTTGGAAACCGTATCTGATATAGCTTTTACTGTATAATCAATTTGTTCTTCGGTAGTAAACCTGCCTAAGCCAAAACGTAAGGAGCTGTGTGCCAAATCGTCACCCAGGCCCAATGCTTTTAATACATATGACGGCTCCAATGATGCAGATGTACAAGCCGATCCTGAGCTTAATGCAATATTTTTATTAAAACCCATTAATAAACCTTCTCCTTCTACATGCTTAAATGAAATATTGGAAACATGGGGTAAACGGTGCTCACGACTGCCATTTACATACGATTCTTCAATTTTAAGCAACTCATTTTCGAGTTTATCTCTTAATATAATGATGCGTTTTGTATCAGATTCCATATCCAGCATGCACAATTCACAGGCTTTTCCAAAACCTACAATTCCCGGAACATTCAAAGTGCCGCTTCTCATACCCCTTTCATGGCCACCGCCATCCAGCTGGGCAGTTACCTTTACCCTAGGATTTTTTCGGCGGACATATAAAGCGCCTACACCTTTGGGGCCATACATTTTATGGGCAGTAAATGCCATTAAATCAATACCATCCTTATTTACATCCACCGGTATTTTACCTACAGCCTGTACGCCATCCGTAAAGAAAAGCACACCATGTTTTTTAGCAATAGCGCTGATTTCTTTTACCGGCTGAATTACACCAATTTCGTTATTGGCATACATTATTGCGATTAAAATTGTAGAAGGTTTTATTGCAGCTTCCAGTTCTTTTAAATCTATAAGACCATCAGCTTTTACTTTTAAATAAGTTACTTCACCGCCACTTTTTTCAACATGCTTGCAGGTATCCAACACGGCTTTATGTTCCGTGGTAGCAGTTATAATATGGTTGCCCTTGCTGGCGTACATTTCAAATACTCCTTTAATAGCCAGGTTGTCTCCTTCTGTAGCACCGCTGGTAAAAATAATTTCTTTAGGATCCGCACCTATCAATTTTGCCACCTGCTCACGGGCATAATCTACGGCTTCTTCGGCCTCCCAGCCAAACGGATGGTTACGGCTTGCAGCGTTGCCAAAGTGTTCTAAAAAATAAGGTGTCATCGCTTCTAATACCCTAGGATCCATAGGGGTAGTAGCATTATTGTCTAAATATATTGGTAATTTCAACATTTCCTTTTGTTTAATATACTACAAATTTACTACAAAGGTTCTATTTAAACTAGTGAAAATTAATATTGACATATTTTTACATTTTCTGTATTTTTTGGTTACTGGCAGTGTATCCCTGATTGAGCCACATTGGTGCTGTGCCCGCAAAATGCGGTGGACGCTCCATTCAACATTTGATCGCTATTTTTGCAAAAAATTGATATGTTAAAAGTGGAACACATAGGCATTGCCGTAAAAGATTTTGCTACAGCTATTCCCTTGTTTGAAAAATTATTAAATACACAATGCTATAAAACGGAGGTGGTAGCTTCTGAACACGTAAATACAGCTTTTTTTGAAAAGGGGGATACAAAAATAGAATTATTGCAAAGTACATCCGAAGATGGAGTTATTGCAAAATATATTGCTAAAAAAGGCGAGGGGATGCACCATATTGCTTTTGAGGTAGCAGATATACAGGCTGAAATGGAAAGGCTTCAAAATGAAGGTTTTGTTTTATTAAATCAAGTACCTAAAAAAGGCGCAGATAATAAACTGGTTTGTTTCTTACATCCAAAAGGTACCAGTGGGGTTTTGATAGAATTGTGCCAAACCATTCAATAATTTAAAATTAGAGCCTGTTTAAAATTAATTTGTAAGGATTTTTATATAGCAAAAAAGTGGCCGGTGGAACACCAACCGTAAAATGGGCAATAAAATTTTATTTTTAACAGGCTTTTAGTTACTTGTTTAAGTTAATTTAAATTATGCTGCTTGTTGGCAATAATAACCAATTTTTGTATATTGTATATCTGTTTAAATTTGTTTACAATAAGAATTAATGCAACTAATTTAATCATTTATGGCACTAAAACAAATTGATCACGGCACTGTGGATTATCATGTAATGGTACAACTACGAAATGAAATTTTACGTAAGCCATTAGGCTTAACATTGGGAAAGCATGAATTAGATAAGGAAAAGGATGATATTTTGATTGCAGCTTATGAAGATGATAAAATGCTTGGCTGTTGTATTTTATCCCCGGTTGATAACAGTACACTAAGATTAAGGCAAATGGCGGTACAGGGAAACCTGCAGGGGTAAGGGTATAGGTGCATCTATAATGAGTTTTGTTGAGAACCTGGCCAGAGATAAGGGGTATAAAAAATTATATATACATGCTCGCAATACCGCTATCGGCTTTTATGAAAAATTTGGATTTAAAATTAACGGCAATGAGTTTGAAGAAATTAATATACCCCATTATATTATGGAGAAAAAAATAAGATAATTTTATTTTGTAATTTTTGCAGTAAATGTTTTTCGTGCCTCATGTACATCGTCTCCTGAAAAAGCTTCTTTGGGTATTATAAAAAAAGAGCGGCTATTAAAATATAAATGAAAGAAATGAGGGCTTTCAATAAAAGTGCTAAATTCTTTCCATAACCAGCTTTTTTCACCCCGGTTGTTTTGCAAATTAAATTCAGCATCACTTAATGTTACGATAAAGCTGTCTTTAAAAGTGGCTGCTTTTTTATAAATCAAATTGGGTAATACAAACCAAAAAATAACCATTAATACAAACCATAAAATTGAGCTGATCAGGAATGCGTAAGGTGATATTTTTTTAAAAAAAAACAAAGCGGCAGAACTAATGGCAAATATATTTACCAGGATCATCATCACTTTTATTTCTTTACGTGTAATAAAATGATAACGTAATGCCTGGATTACTTTTGCTTTATTATAAGAAAATAATTGTGACGTCATGTTACAAAGATAATAGTTGCTGGTTATTGAGCACAAGCATCAACTGCTATACGACCTCCTCCATCTAACGGCATACCACCAATGGGCCTGCCCCTTAAGGCTGCATTAATAAAGGATATTCTTTCGTTGGCAATTTTTCCTTCTGCAGTATCATTATCCGCAATAGGTTTTGTATTAGAAAATCCCACGGCAATAAGCCTTTGCAATCTATTCCCATATCTACTAATTTTTTTACTATTATTGCAGCCCTGTTTTCAGAGAGTTGTTGGTTATCAGTATTGGTATGGCCTTCTATCCTTAACATAGTAATATAACTTTTATCTTCCAAATATTTTTTTATCATACTTAAAGCTGTATTGCTTTGTGTTAATAACTCAGCAGTATCATTTTCGAACTGTATGCTGGCTGCCACGAGTTTTATTTCGTTATTTTCAATAGTGTAATCCTGGGCTGTAGCTGCAATAGTTATGATTGAAAAAAAGAGTGCAATATAAAATTTCATAATTATTTATTTAATTCACAATGTAAATTGATTATCCGTACAATTCCTGGTGTATCATTTTTTTATCATAGCCTAAAGCGAGTATACGTTGTTTGGCTTCATCTACCATAGCCTTCCAACCACAGAGAAAAAATTCGCAGGCTGCCGACCCTGGCAAAGCTCTTCATAGATTGAATGGACATAGCCTTTTTTTTCCTGCCACTCTTCTCTTGATAAAATGGGGTGATAAAAAAAGTTTGGATTGCTTTGTTGCAATTGAGTTAACTCATCATAATACAATAAATCTTTTTGAGTCCGGCATCCAAAAATTAAGTGAATGTTTTTATGAGCAGTTTTTTGCAAAGTTAAATATTGTACCATGCTTCTAAAAGGTGCTACGCCTGTACCCGTACAAATCAAAAATAAATCCTGTTGTAAATTTTCTTCTTTTAAAGTAAACACACCAACCGGGCCACGTAACTTAATATTACTTCCTTCTTTTATTTCATTAAATAAATATTTTGTACCCGAACCGTCATCTAATAAAACAATGCACAATTCTATAATATTTGATTTATCCGGCCAGCTGGCAATGGAGTAGCTGCGTAAGCGCTTGTTTGGCTTTTCATCGATAGGTAAATCCAGGGTTACAAACTGGCCCGGCAAAAAATTGAAAGCTTCCAATTCAGGAATTTGAATCCAAAATCTTCGTGTATTGTAAGTCTGCTGTTCAATCTTTATAACTGTACCGCTGCGCCATGGTTCTAAGGGCATATTTATTTATTTTTTGAAGAAAGGTACAAAGAAGTTTTGATTATTAAATAGGTTAAACCACAGCTTAAGGATATACTGTACAATAGTGATTATTTTAGTTCTTATTAAAAACTAAAATAACAAAATCATATTTGCCAATAAAGATGGTAATAAAAGAAATTTTTGCAACATAAAAAAAGAGGAGAATTATTCTCCTCTTTTTTTATGCATTAGCAAGATTTTTATTGTATAATTATTTTTTGTGTGTGAACTGCATTTTCTGTAAATATTTTTAACTGGTAAACCCCTTTTGATATGGCTTTCACATCCAGTGTATTATACATTCCCTGTAATGTAAATGCTTTTACCTGCTTACCTGCTGCATCAAATAAAATTGCTTTTTTGCAATTAACAGAGGTGGTTAAATAAAGTAAAGAATTTATTACCGGGTTAGGGTAAACTGTTACTTCATTTCCTTTACCAAAATCTACTTTTCGTATGGGGGAATAAGTAAATGCATCGTCCTTATCCATTATTTTAAGGCGGTAGTAATTAACACCCTGTTGGGGCTGTGCATCTATAAAACTATAGTTGTTTAAACCAGCCTGGTTATTGGCATTTACACTTCCGATTGCCATATAATCTATACTATTTGAACTTCGTTCAATAATAAATTTGCTGCTATTGATTTCATTATCAGTACTCCATTTCAATAATGTTTTGCGGTTTTGTTTAACAGCTTCGAACGATAACAACTTTAATGGTAATGGCTGATCAGCGTCTACCCCTCCGTTATTTATCCAGAACTCGCTAAAGCTGCCTACAGAAAATTCAGCATAGTAACCGTCTTCAAAAGGAATGATGGCTACATTAGCAGGTAAAATAAAGTTTTTAACCCCATTAAGATTATCTGCAAAGGTTCCATTTTCATCAAGGACTGTTCCACTATATTTTGTAACCCCACTTACATAAGGATCACTGATGCTGGTACATAAGCCGCATCCATTCGCATTCATTAAGGCCAGGGCCTCTGCATCAGTAAAATAAAAGCGGACAGTTACATCCGTTGCGGGTGGGGTAGTGGTTCTTACCACGATATTTCTATCAAGGTAATATTGGTTATTGCCGCTAAATCGTACAGGACCTGCATTAAAAAATACATCTGCTGAAGTAGATCCTAAATTATTATTATTAGGATTAAGCGAAACTATCCGTTTACCGCCACTTGTAAAATGAAACCAGTTGTTTCCATTAACTATTTGTGGTGCTGCCGAAGCATCAACACCTGTATAAATACCTGCTTTATCAAAGATATGTATGTCATCTATTCCAATGCCTTCCTGCGTAACGCCGGGATCGGACGATAGTACAATTCTAAACCGTACGCTTGATGCGTTGGTAGGAATATCAATACTTGCAACATGCCACTTAGTATTGGACTGTTTCCATTGTTTGTTAGGAAGGTCATCATACCAGTTTGTAGTACCTGAACCAGGGCCAAGCCTTAGCCAGCTGATACCTCCATCAGTAGAGTATTCTGCCCAGTTAAAATCAAAATTCAATTCCAAATCCAATATATGGCTGAATGATAATACAGGTGCAATTAAGCTGCTTAAATCAAAGCAAGGCGAATACAAATAAGATAACTCATCATTGTTATAATTCCCTGCAAGGTCTGTTACCCAGGCTTGGCTTCCGTTAGCAGCTTTGTTAATAATAGCTTTGGCAGGTATGCCCCATTGCCAGCTGCTATTATTTCCATTCGTATACCAGTTGCCGTTATTGGCTTCAAAGCTTTCTAGGTAGGGATAACTGTTAATTAATGGGCTGTTGTGAAATGAATAGTTTAATAAACTGTCATTGTCATTATAAGTGTCGGTTGGTAAATTTATCCAGAAATCGATATTATAATCGGTATAAGCGCTGAAATCAAAAGGAGCAGCAAAAACATGATTAACAGTACTGCCGCTGGTAATGGATGCAATAATTTCTGTAACTGCAGGAGCACCATTTACGGAGTAACTCACTTCAACATTATTTGCTGTTCCGCTGCCATAATTTTTTACTGCAACAGATATAGGTTCGCTATTGCCTAGCTGGCAACCATCTTGTGTTGGTGAAATAATGTCTTCCAAGGCTACGTCATTAAACGCTTCAGCTACTGTAATATCATCAAAGGTATATCCGTCATCATTTTTTGTTACCGGGTTTACATTATTAGCAGATGTGGTACCTTGCTGGCCAAATTTTATTTGAAAGCTGCTGCTTATGTTTTGTGGAGGTACAGCATTTAACAGCACTTCATTTACATTTACAATAGCTTTATTGTATTGCCCTAAATGATTTATATCTGCCCCCTGGTTATAAACCTCAATCCATTCATCACTGTCGCTACCCCTTATCCACGTTTTATTACCTGCATATGTTTCCTGCCCCTGATCCCGGTAATAAAAATCTAACCTGAGCTGATTATTATTAAGATCGTAATTGCTTAAATTAAGGGTTTGTACCAGGCTGTCTGCCTGATCTGTTGCTGAAAACGGGGTTTGATCTAAAGTAACAGCCCTGTTGCCAGTTCTTGCGAAGCCGGTATTTACAAAAGTTCTTGCTCTTCCCCGGGTGGTTGATGTGGCAAAATCCAACCTGTCATCACCTTCTAAACCCAGGGTAGATGATGTATAAGTGGCATTGGTTGTAGTTTCAAAACCATTAAATGACGGCAAGGCTACTTGTGGGTTAGTTAATACCCTAACGAGTTTAACAACAGTATCGTTACTTTGCTGCAAATCGCCAGCTTTATCTATCCAAACTTTAATATCATATGTATTTCCTCCGATGGGATGTTGCGGAAAAGTGTGCGTATAAGTAGCACCTGCAGCTATTACAGGGGCAATATTCTGTGTAACTGCAGCACCGCCGTTTATTTGATATGAAATATCAAATGCACTGTTTGAAACAGCATTATCCAAATTTTTTATCTCAACTTTTATAGGAACAATTGCCTGTGCAGCGGTACTGGTTAATGCTCTTCCTGTAGTTGGTTCAGTAATCCGTACTGCTTTTAAATCATTATCAAAAGCGGCCAATGTACAAGTTCCTGCGCTAGGAGTAGAAGTTACGGCTACAGAACGCCTGCCGTCTACAGCACCATTTTTGGCTCTTACAGAGAACCAGTATTTTGTGCTGCTGTTCAATCCCGTTACTAAATGATTAAGTGCAGCAGTATTAGCTATTACCGACATAGAATCACCTTTTAGCTGCATTACATCATAACTTGTAGCGCCAGTAATTGCAGGCCAGGAAAGCTGTACATATCCATCACAAACATTAGACGCAGTTACAACAGGCTGTCCTAAAATTGTAAATGTATAATCACTTACATCCTGGTAAGCTGTATTGTTTCTTTTTATACGTATCAAACCTTCATTAGTAACAATTGAAGGTACTACCCAGCTATAAGACTGGTTTGTGGCAGGAACATTATTGTCAATAATTGTCCAGTTCATCCCATTATCTTCTGAAAATTCTAAGGTATAAGAATCATTTTCATTACCATTACCGTTAAACCGGATAATTTCATTTTGAGTTGGCACTAGTGTTTCTCCGCCAAAAGGGTATTCTACCGTTACTCCATTCATGTCCATTTGATAGGTTACATAATAATCCTGGCTTACGCCGGGGATATTAAATCCATTTACATTTAAACTATAATTGCCCGGTAGGGGATTATCAATTACCACCTGTTCGATATTGTTAATATGATCGGCTCCGGGTATTGCAATATTGTTTACACCTGCCGGGGTAGAATTTAATACTAGTGGTAATGTATTGTTAGCTAAAGGATCAGTAACGGTAAGGTCCAAATCATTAACTAATGCAAAAGCAGGATTGGGGCCAGATTCAACATCAGCCCAGTACAACATCACTTTTAATCTTCTTACACCTGCAGGTACTACAAGATTATTCTGCTGCATTTGTCCATTACCGATAGTGCCGGAAAAATACTGGTTGTTTTCCATTGCCTCTATCGCCCTGCGAACATTGATAAAACCAAAACCATAAGTATAATCAGGGCCAGCATTACCCTGATCCTGGGCAGTATTACAAAGTAAAGCTTTTATTAAAGCGGCTTTTGGATATACATTTCCATTGAGTTGTTTGTATTGCTGTTGTAGCAGGGCAATAGCCCCCGCTACAACCGGGGATGCCATGCTTGTGCCCGAGCTGGATCCATAAGTATTGTTAGGAAAAGAAGAAGTTGTACTTACACCATTAGCCACAACTTCAGGCTTTAACCTTCCATCGGCAACAGGGCCTCTGCTTGATCCGGGGCTTATTGCATAAGTGCTTGCGATTATACTTCCTACCGTGATTACATTTTTGCAGTTTGCCAGCCTGACTTTATTGTAGCGAAAGACTGGGGGTAGGCATTACAGGTTAATGGGCCATCATTGCCTGCTGCAAAACTATGAAGCAGTTTATCGTAAGTTTGGGTTTGTTCATCAACATAACTACTTAATATATCATATTGGCTGTTACCAATGCAACCAATTTCTGCTGTTGCATAAGAATTATTGGTAACTGCCATATTATAATCAGTTACATATGCAGGGGCGTTTACAAGAATATCGCTAAACAGCTGGCTTACAATCGTGCCTTTTGGTGCTACCCCTTTATTTTTAGGATTTAATATACCTGCACCACTCATTGTACCGGAGGTATGTGTGCCATGGTTGCTAGGTCCCGAATATACCCTGCTAATTACCCTGTTGGTAAAATCAACATGTGTAGTGCTGATATTTGCATCATCACCAATGCCCAGCGTTATGCCTTTACCATTTAAATTTCTTCCTGCAATAGATTGTACACTGCTTATTGCAGCTGAGCCAAGGTTATTATAATTGAGAATTTTATCATTTCCGGTAATAATAGAGACACTTTTACAAATGGCAATATCGAAATAGCATCAATTACTTTTTTATCAGGTTGAATAAAAACAGATGATACATTATTGAATTTTGATTCAGCAATAACTGCACCTTTTTGTATTAATACTTTTTCAACTTCTTTTTTATCGATAGTAGAAAAATAAGATATTACAATAAGCTTTGAATTATTTTTATCCTGGGCACCCTCGAGTTGGAGAAGTACATTTTTATCCAGTTTATAAAAGCAGGAATAGCATTAATGGAACTAATATTGTATTTGCTTGCACTAGAAAAGTTAAAATCTTTATTAATTACTGCCCAATAAGCTTTGTCAGGTAAGTAATTGTCTAAAAAATACCGGCTCTTTTAAAGCATCCAGGGTTTGTTTGCCAGGAATGTTATTAAATTGTATGGCAACATAATAATTGTTTTCATATAATGTTGTATTTATTTTTTTAGTATCGAATTTGGCAGAAATTGTATTATTCTTTGTTACAAAATTTCCATTGCCGAATTTAATTACCGGATCGGTATCCTGGGCAGTACTACTTGTAAATGATAAAATAAAAATAATAAGGGAGAGTAATAAGTAATATTTCTTCATTATGATAAGTTTGATGATGGTTTGGAGATATTGGCCGTATCAAATGTATTAATAAAACAGCATAAATGCTATTTTTATCATCATTTTTGATGTGTGATAGATTGAAATTATATATGTTTTGCAGATAATTTGCATATAAAGTATATTTGCATTGCGATGAATTTGGAAGTGTTGATGCAAGAATATGCCAATGATAAGCGCTGTTTAACAATGGCGGATGCTATTGTTTTGACTGCACCACAGCAAATTCATCTTAAAGGCCTCCAGGGCAGCATATCACAATTTATATTTTCATCAGTTTTTAATAATCCCGGGTGCAGCCAGGTTAATCACCTGGTTATTTTGCAGGATGCTGAAGCTGCAGCTTATTTTCATAATACAATTGAAAATATCACCTCGGCTTTAGATTTATTTTATTTCCCCTCTTCATTCAAAAATAGCAAAAACTACAGGTTGTTAAATAGCAGCCATGTAATGCTAAGGGCTGAGGCTTTAACAAAAATTGTTGCCGGGGGCAATAAAAAAGTATTAATTACCTACCCCGAAGCTTTGTTTGAAAAAGTGGTATTAGCCAAAACATTGTCTGCCAATATTATTTCCATAAAGCAGGGGGATACTATTGAAGTAAATAATATTTTAAGCACTTTGTCAGATTATGGTTTTTCCAGGACGGATTTTGTATATGAACCGGGACAGATTGCTATACGGGGCGGTATCCTGGATATTTATTCATTTGGTAATGAAAAACCTTACCGTATAGAATTATTTGGTAATGAAGTGGACAGTATACGAATTTTTGATCCTGAAAGTCAGCTAAGTGAACGTAAATTATTACAGGTAAATATTATACCAAATGTAGAAACCAGCTTTGCCAGCGGAGATAAGGTTTCATTATTGGAGTTTCTACCTGGAAATACTGCTGTCTGGATCCAAGACTGGGAATTTGTTAAGGAAAGAATTGAGCAGCAGGAAGAGGATTTGGAAATATTTTTAAAGATAGCTACTGACAACCGGCCACCGGCATCTGATGAAGAAAGTGAGTTGCATATAAAAGCTGAAGCCAATGAAAATGATTTTGTAAAAGCATCGGAAATAGAAAATCAAATTAAGCAAAAGCATATTATTGAATTTGGAAAAAAGACTTATTTTTTTGATAAACTCCAAACTATAAACCCCAAACTTCAAATAGATTTTAAGGCTCAGGAACAACCGGCATTTAACCGGCAATTTGACCTGCTGATAAAAAATTTAAAAGAATTTGAAGCAAATAAATATAACATTTACTTATTTGCAGATAATCCTAAACAGTTAGAACGGTTACATAGTATTTTTGTTGATCTTAAAGCTGATATACAGGTAATACCTGTTCCTGTATCCATCCATGAAGGATTTATTGATAATGATTTAAAATTGATTTGCTATACCGATCACCAGATTTTTCAACGTTATCATAAATATAAAGTAAAGCAGGCCTTTAGTAAAAATAAAGCACTTACGCTCAAAACCTTACGTGAGCTTCAGCCGGGGGATTTTGTAACACATATTGATCATGGGGTTGGTATTTATAGTGGCCTGCAAAAAATAGAGGCGAATGGTAAAACACAGGAGGCAGTACGTATACAATATAAAGATGGTGACCTGTTGTATGTGAATATATCTTCCCTGCATAAAATTGCTAAATTCAGCGGTAAAGAAGGCAGCATACCTAAAATGAATAAATTAGGCAGTGATGTATGGAACAAGTTAAAAGAGAAAACAAAAAAGCAGGTAAAAGATATTGCCACCGACCTGATAAAACTGTATGCCCAACGGAAAAGCGAACAAGGGTTTAGCCACAGCCCTGATAACTACATGCAAACGGAACTGGAGGCCAGCTTTATTTATGAAGACACACCCGACCAGGCAAAAGCATCAGAAGATGTAAAAAGAGATATGGAAAAGCCATCACCGATGGACAGGCTCGTATGTGGCGATGTAGGATTTGGTAAAACGGAAGTAGCTATACGGGCAGCGTTCAAAAGCTGCTGCGATAATAAGCAGGCTGCGGTATTAGTACCCACCACTATCCTGGCTTACCAGCATTATAAAACATTTAGCGACAGGCTAAAAGATTTTCCGGTAACTGTGGATTTTATCAACCGTTTTAAAACCAGTAAAGAAAAAAAAGAAACTTTAAAAAAATTAGCCGAAGGAAAAATTGATATAATTATTGGCACACATGCCCTGTTAAGTAAAGATGTAGTGTTTAAAGACCTTGGTGTAATGATTATTGATGAAGAGCAGAAATTTGGGGTAACGGCAAAAGAAAAATTAAAACAATTGCGTACTACGGTGGATTCACTTACACTAACGGCAACCCCTATACCAAGAACACTACAGTTTAGCTTAATGGGCGCCAGGGATTTAAGTATTATCAATACTCCCCCCCCCAACCGGCAGCCCATACAAACAGAAGTATTGGTGTTTAATGAAGATACTATCCGGGATACTATTTATTATGAAACAGAAAGAGGTGGCCAGGTATTTTTTATACACAACAGGGTAAACGGCCTGGCAGAAATGAAAGGTTTTATCCAGGGCTTATGCCCGGATATCAGCATTGCTTATGCACATGGCCAGATGGAAGGCGACCAGCTGGAGGATACTATCCTCGATTTTATGGATAAGAAATATGATGTTTTGGTATGTACCAATATAGTAGAAAGCGGTGTGGATATACCTAACGTAAATACCATCATCGTAAATAATGCCCACCAATTCGGACTTAGTGATTTGCATCAGTTAAGGGGCAGGGTAGGCCGCAGCAATAAAAAATCATTTTGTTATTTATTGGCGCCACCTATGAGCACCTTGCCACCGGATAGCAGGAAACGGTTAAGTACATTAGAGCAATACACCGACCTGGGCAGTGGCTTTCAAATTGCTATGAGAGACCTGGACATACGTGGCGCAGGAAATATGCTTGGTGGCGAGCAAAGCGGTTTTATTGCCGAAATCGGCTTTGAAATGTACCAGAAAATTTTAGACGAAGCCATCCGTGAGTTAAAAAGAAAAGAATTTAAAAATTTATTTAAAGAAGAAATACAACAGCAAGATGATTTTGTAAAAGACTGTAGTATAGATACCGATTTAGAAATTTTAATACCTGATAGCTATGTAGAAAGTATTACAGAGCGGCTGGCTTTATACAGCCGATTAGATAATTGTGAAAATGAAGGAGAGTTAATGGCTTTTTATGCTGAAATGACAGATCGTTTTGGGTCGGTTCCCGACCAGGTACAAGACCTTTTTACCACCATACGTTGCAGGCGGGTAGCTATTGAACTGGGATTTGAAAGAATGTTTTTAAAAGATGAAACATTGAAATGCTTTTTTGTAAGTAACCCCGACAGCCCTTATTTTCAAAGCGATATTTTTAGCGGGATTTTACAGTTTTTACAAGGCGGCACCAATAAGGCTGCGTTAAAGCAAGTAGGAAAAAATGGCATTTTAGTAGTTGAACGTATTAAAAATATGAAAGACTTATGGGAATTTTACAACAAATGAAAAATGCTTCCTGCCCGGTTTTATCTTTTTAACACTAAATCTTTTTATGTGTTAATATTAAAAAGAAGTGCATAAAATAAAATTCCCGAAAATGCGTTTTTGTTTTCCAATCCCCTAAAATAACCTTTATGAAAACAATTCCTTTAAATTCATATTGCAATGTAATTTCGGAAAGCAATATGCCTGCTAATTTATACGCTGACATAAAAAAAATACAGGAAGAAAATGATAAAATCCAAATAGCTTTTTCACATATTTCAACAATTACCCCTTTTTTAGCAAAACAGATATTTGGTAAGCTATATCTGGAGTTAGGGGCTAAGAAATTTTTTTCAACAATTGATATAAAAAATGCCACCCATGAGATAGAATTATTGATAAAAATTGAGATTCAGAATTCAATAGATGAAAAATGTTACCAATTAGTATGGTAAAAAAATTCTGTATAAATTATTAAGGCTACCTAAAAGGGTAGCCTTAATAATCAATTAATTCATTACCAACCCTTTTTCGCCACACCATCTTTTACAGCCTGCAAAGCTTTTTCTTCGGCAAGCATAGTGGTCATTTTATTTCCTTTGCCATCATGGCCCTGGGCCATATAACCGCCACGGGAAGTCTTGGTTATTACTGCATCTTGCATTGGTACATTTTTTTCCTTGGTTTTCATGCAGTATGCTGTTAACATGTTTGACATTTTGTAGAATTTTGATTAGTAAAAAATAAGTTTAAGTATTATTCTCAGCATACAAGCTACTAAAATAATTGGTTTTTGCAAAAATCCAGGTAAAAAATATAAATTAATATGGTATAAAACTGCCATAAGATTGTATTTTTGGACTATCCTAGCACTTAATTAAGTATAATTACCTAATCCTACTTTATGAAATACAATTTTTTTCTAAATGATGCAGAGCATAATATGATTAAATTAATGCAACAAGGTTGCCAAAATACATTTGGAGAATTATATGACCGATATGCCCCGGTAATTTTAGGTATGATAACTAAAATAGTGGACAATGAGAAAATAGCTGATGAGCTTTTACAAAAATATTTTGTTAAAATGTGGTAAATGAAGCACAGTTTTGATTTTTCTAAGGAAGCTTTGTTTTATATGGATGCTGAAAATCACTAGGAAAGTGACACAGGCTGTACCAGGTATTTATGATAATGAAAACCAAAATCGTAATAATTTAGTATATAATAGTGCAAATTGAAATTTTTAGGAGAAAATATATACCTAAGCCTTATGGAAAATAAAAATCAGGTGTTTGGATTAGTTGTTTTTAAAAAAGTAAATGGTAATCAATAAGTAAAATGCTACTGTACTGCAATGAGTAATATAAAAAAATATATAGAATCAGGGATATTAGAGTCTTATTTGTTAGGGATTACCAACCCCGTAGAAACAAATGAAGTTGAGCAGATGGCATCAACTTATGCCGAAATTAAAAGCGAATTGGATAAAATAAGCACTTCTTTAGAAACATATGCCCATACACATGCCATAGCACCTAACCCTGTAATAAAGCCATTTCTAATGGCAATTATAGATTATTCTGAACGAATGCAAAAAGGCGAACCTGCTACTTTTCCACCAATTTTAGATGCAGGTTCATCCATTGACGATTATACAAATTGGTTAAACAGGGCTGATATGCAGCCTCCAGGCGATTTTAAAGAGATGTTTGCAAAAATAATTGGATACACCCCGGGAGCTATTACAGCGATAGCCTGGATAAAACATATGGCTCCTGAGGAAGTGCATGATAACGAATATGAGAAATTTCTGATTATAGAAGGTACATGTAATATAATCGTTGATGAAAAAGTGCATTCATTAACTCCGGGAGATTACTTTCCCATCCCTCTCTATAAAAATCATCATGTGCAGGTAACATCAGCTATCCCTTGTAAGGTAATATTACAGAGAATTGCAGCTTAGCTCTATCTTGCTTTCCTATATAATTAAGGCGTAAAGTTCTTAACCAGTTAAATAAAGTTTTATATCCCCCAGGTAGTAAGTTTCGCATTGAATAATTCAAAATATAATACAAAGAATTAGTGTCTTCATCAGCAAGTTTTCAATTCTCACAAGGCTGGTTCTTTTTTAACTTATTAATACATTCATATACGTTTTTCCCGGCTTTGTTACTGTTTTGGCTGTTTATCTAAACAGTTAAACTTCAGCTATTTATTTACAAGAACTATTTCCTGATAATTTACGTTAAACTAAATTGTAAAATTATTCAGTATGGTTATTACCTAAAAAAATAAATCTATCCACATTAATGTTAAAAACTTTTAAAAATCAATGCACTATTACTTAAAAAAAAATTACCCACTCTTTTTCCACAACTGTTAATATTTAGAATTATGAATACTGAGTAACATCTAATACTTTCGTTCTCCTGATCCATAAATTTTTCACCTAAAATCCATTAAACCTCGTTAAGATTATGTCAGCAAAAAAACAAACAAAAAAAGTTACAATTTAGTCGCCAATATACAAAAGAAGGTGTTAATCCTTATGATATGTTTGAGTACGATTACCGCACATCGGTAATTAAAAACCCTACCGGCGAAATAGTATTTCAAATGGATAATGTAGAAGTGCCTGCCGGGTGGAGCCAGATTGCTACAGATATACTGGCACAAAAATATTTTCGTAAGGCAGGCGTACCTCAGCCTGATGGCACTACCGGCAGGGAAACCACTGTAAACAGGTAGCCCACCGCATGGCACATTGCTGGAGGGTATGGGGCGAAAGAAATGGATATTTTGCCACTGAAAAAGATGCCCAGGTATTTTATGATGAATTGGTATATTCTATCTTAAACCAGGCCTGTGTGCCTAACAGCCCCCAATGGTTTAATACAGGATTATACGAAGTGTATGGCATACAAGGCAAGCCACAAGGCCATTATTATGTAGATGCTGAAGACGGGATGTTGAAAAAATCTACCTCGGCATATGAAAGACCACAGCCCCATGCTTGTGCACGATATAATACAAAACTATTTACTAATAAGGGGATTTTCGAAATTGGTGAAATTGTAGATAATAATCGTACAGATATAAAAGTGTTTGATGGCAATGAATTTGTTTCAATATTAGCTGTTAAAAATAATGGTATAAAGCATATTTACCGTGCCACATTAAGCAATGGTAATTTTATAGAGTTTACCGATGACCACCTGGTGTGGAGTGCCGATAAGCGTAAAAAAGATGGTGGTAATTATGACTGGGCCGAATTAAAAACCTTGTTGGGGAAAAAAGTGCAGCAATATGCTTTGAAGGGCAAGGCCTCTTCAGAATTGGCCTTGGTGAAAGAAATGATGATAGAGTCCGCTGCAACAGATAACCAATCCAGTTTTATTGAACATTATTTAAATAATGACAATACTAACGAAAATAATACCCATAAGGAAGGTGATGATAATATATTAGTTGAGAAAATTCACAAAGCAGCATTGGCTGGTTGGATTGTAGGTGATGGTTATTATGGCAAATATAATAGGAATAAAAAAACTACAATGTTTGGCGCCATCACAATCAATGAAGATGAATATGCTTATGTTAGCAATTTATTCACCAGTATTTTTGGCACATACAAAGTAGTTATTCGAAAATCTGTAAGCGATTTATATCGTATTGTAAAATATGATTCTAAAAATGTTGATCCATTTGTAGAAGCGTATGAGTTAAATCAAACTTCATTAAATGCGGCTGTACCGGAAATTATCATGAAAGGTTCTATCCCGGAAAAAGCGGCTTTTTTGCGTAGCCTGTTTCAGGCAGATGGAACAGTACGTATTAGAAAAGAAGATAGCAGAAATTCCGGAGACATTGTTTTAACTACCATAAGTGAAGAGCTAGCTCATGAGGTACAAATATTACTTTTGTCATTAGGTATTTACAGTAATATTTCTTTGGTAAATGATAGTAGAGAAGACAGGCATAATCATTACCAGGTAACCATTGCTTATTTTTCAGAAAGAGTAAAATTTGAATATTTGATTGGGTTTGTAAGTACTGAAAAAAAATCTAAACTCTACCTGCTAAATAATGAAGTTGATGGAAAAACAAAAAAAGATTTGTCCGAACTAACAGTTCTTAGTATCGATTATGTTGGCAAAGAGGAAGTCTATGACATTCAAACAACATCTTCTCAATTTACTGCAAATGGAATAGTTGTTCACAACTGTTTCATCCTAAGTGTAGATGATGATCTGGTAAATGAAGGCGGTATTATGGATCTTTGGGTACGTGAGGCCCGTATATTTAAATATGGGAGCGGTGTAGGCACAAATTTCAGCAGCATCCGTGGAGAAGGAGAAAAGCTAAGTGGTGGCGGAACGTCCAGCGGGTTAATGAGCTTTTTAAAGATAGGGGACAGGTCTGCCGGAGCTATTAAAAGCGGTGGTACCACCCGTAGGGCAGCCAAAATGGTTTGCTTGGATCTTGATCACCCCGAAATAGAAAATTTTGTAAACTGGAAAGTAGAAGAAGAAAAAAAAGTGGCCGCATTAATTGCCGCCGGATATCCCAGCGATTACGAAGGAGAAGCCTATCGTACCGTAAGCGGGCAGAACAGTAATAACTCCGTTCGTATTCCCAATTCATTTTTTAAAGTATTGGATGAAAATGGCGATTGGGAATTAAAAGGAAGAAGTGATGGAAAGACAATGAAAAAAGTGCCTGCTCAAAAATTATGGAACCAGATCAGCCACGCTGCCTGGAAATGTGCTGATCCCGGAGCTCAATATGACACCACTATCAATGAATGGCACACCTGCCCTGAAGGCGGGTCGATAAGAGCGTCTAATCCATGCAGTGAGTATATGTTTTTAGATAACACCGCTTGCAATTTAGCCAGTGTTAACCTTCGCAGGTTTTTTAATGAAAGTAATAATACCCTTGATGTAGAAGGTTTTGAATATACCTGCCGCGTATGGACAGTTGTATTGGAAATTAGTGTGCTGATGGCGCAATTCCCTTCTAAAGAAGTGGCTCAGTTAAGCTATGATTATAGAACATTGGGTTTAGGCTATGCTAACTTGGGCAGCATGCTTATGGTAAGCGGAATACCTTACGATAGCGAACAAGCAAGAGGTATCGCAGGAGCTATTACAGCAATCATGACCGGTGTAGCCTATAAAACTTCGGCAGAAATGGCCAGCTTCTTAGAGCCTTTTGCACAATATTCTCAAAATAAGGAGCATATGCTACGTGTAATGCGCAACCACCGTGCTGCTGCATATGATGCACAGGATGCTTACGAAGGCCTTGAAATAAAACCCCAGGGTATTAATTCAAAATATTGCCCCGATTATTTATTAAAAGCAGCTACCAAAGCATGGGACGATGCCGTACAGCTGGGCGAAAAATATGGTTACCGCAATGCCCAGACTACAGTAATTGCCCCTACCGGTACTATCGGGTTGGTAATGGACTGTGATACTACCGGGGTAGAACCGGATTTTGCCCTAGTAAAATTTAAAAAATTAAGCGGCGGCGGTTACTTTAAAATTATTAATCAAAGTGTGCCGCAGGCATTGCGCAATTTGCAATATGGCGAAAAAGAAATTGTTGATATTGTAAATTATGCTAAAGGACATGCTACTTTAAAAGGAGCGCCTTTCATCAATACTGAAAGTTTACTGGAAAAAGGATTTACAGCAGAAGAATTAAAAAAGGTAGAAGCCGCATTGGGCAGTGCTTTTGAAATAGGTTTTGTATTTAACGTATATACTTTTGGCGAAGCCTGCTTACAGCGCCTGGGCTTTACCCCAGCTCAGTACCACGATTTTGAATGGAGTTTACTGGAGGCTTTAGGATTTAGTGATGAACAAATTGAAGCAGCCAATATTTATATCTGTGGTACAATGACCGTAGAAGGCGCACCACATTTAAAGAATGAGCATTTACCTGTATTTGATTGTGCAAACAAATGCGGACAGATAGGCCAGCGTTACATACATGCCCACGGGCATATACGCATGATGGCTGCAGCTCAGCCGTTTTTGAGTGGCGCCATCAGTAAAACCATTAACCTCCCTAACGAGGCTACGGTAGATGAAATAGCAGACTGCTACCGCATGAGTTGGGAGCTGGGTCTAAAAGCAAATGCATTATACCGTGATGGTTCACACACTACCAGCCAAGCGCAGGGGCTTTACGCAAAAAGCAAAAATAAACGGCCAAGCATTATTCCTGCGTACCGGCGAATATGGTGATGGCACTGTTGGTGAAATATTTATTGATATGGCAAAAGAAGGCGCTACCATGCGTAGCATGCTCAACTGTTTTGCTATAGCCATTTCTATCGGGTTACAATATGGTGTTCCGCTGGAAGAATATGTAGAAAAATTTGTGTTTACCCGTTTTGAACCGGCAGGTATGGTAGATCATCCAAATATTAAAACCACTACTTCTATTATTGATTTTATGTTCCGTGTATTGGCTTATGAATATTTGGGCAGGACAGATTTGGTGCATGTATTGGATAAACCCGAAGTACAAAATTTAGGCAATGAAAGCTGGGATGAAAATTCACCTACCATCGGCGAACGCAAACATGAGCTAAGTGATGTAAGGCTGACGGGCACAGTTCAGCCTGCAGGCAATGTGCAGGCTGAAAAAGCAACTTATAAAGCAGCAAATTCATCTAAAGGGATGGATGCAGTAAATGCAGCAGCAAAAAATATGCAAAGTGATGCACCGGCTTGCAATACCTGTGGCCATATTACCATTCGTAGCGGTACCTGTTACAAATGCTTAAATTGTGGCAACAGTATGGGATGCAGTTAGATAGGTACTAAACATAAAAAAATCCATGAACTTCAAGCGCCACTCTTTTGAGTGGCGTTTTGTTATTTTTGATACCAGCTTCGGTTCTTTGTGGCATCATCGTTGTAGCCTGCCCCGTCCGGAGGCGGGGTCGCAATCCGTTTATCGGTAGTACTGCTATTGGGCTTTAATTATGTTTTGTTTTATCTCAACCACTTATCTATCTCAATTTTCATTCTTAATTGCTTATATTTCTTTCCCAGCGGGGGGGCATAGCCGGGCTTCGCAGCGCAAGTATGAGACCCCGATGTGTTATGCTGTATGAAATTAAACGAACAAAGAACCAATTTTAATTAGTTGGAAAAGGAATTAGCGGTCTAATTTCTACCGAACTGTTCGGATATTTAAGTATTGGGCAGGTTGTGCCCCATTCTTGCACTTCTTCTAAACTATCTGATTTACAGATTAAAAAACCCGAAACTAAAACGCTGTCATTTTCTTTGTGTGGTCCAACAAAAACACCATCGGTTTTTACAATTGTAGCTTCATAACGAACCGGTGCCGAATGAATCAGTTTTCCCTGCATTGCGATATTTCCTATCCAGGATTGCCATTTAGGCATATCTTCAGCCATATCTTGTGAAGTTGCCAAATAACCATTCTCAGCACTTGCATTGCGAAATAATAATAAATACTCTGTCATGATTTTAAAATTTTAATTGCGAATAATAATGTAAAATTCAGCAATTATATTTCCGTGAACGATGACAAAAGTCGATGTTTTACAATTTGGCTTTTAGCCGACTAAAAACGTCTTTGTTGATACCCAAATAGGATGCAATTAGTTTACTTGAAATTCTTGTCATCAGCATAGGCCGGTATTCCATTAACCATTTTATTCTGTCTAATGCTGACATCGAAACGAATGTGTTGATGCGATAAACAGAATTGGCATAAGATGCTTCAAGGATTTGTTTATAAACTTTGTCGAACTGTGGCACGGTTTCTATCAAGGTTTGAAAATTTTGCCTGTCTATTGCAAAAAGTTCGCAAGGTTCCACAGTTCGTATATTTTCAGTTGCAGGTTTACCACTTCCAAAACTCAAAAGTTCCGAACACCAATTGTCTTCAACTACAATGTCCCTTGTGGTTTCATTAAAGTCTTTGTCGTAAACGTATACCTGTAAACAACCTTTGGCAATAAAATAAACGTATTTACAAATGTCGCCTTGCTGTAAAAGTTGTTCGTTTCGTTTGGTCGTGATATGTTTAAAAATAGAAAGAACCTTATCTAAATTGTCAAGGTCATTTCCAAGCCTGCCCGTTATATGATTGCGTAAAACTCTTATCATTTATTGTCTATGGTTGATTTTTTCAGGTCGCTCATAGCATTACGTTTAATACAAAGCCCTTATGCTTGTTGCACAACTGGAAGGTACTCACATAGTGTGAATAGAACAAATATCAGGATAGTTTGTTGTTTACTTTTTGCGCAAGGCAAAAAACATTGCACCGAACAACTCTTTAAATCTTTTCAATTATCCCATCGTGTGCCGGAAGGTAATTTTTACTTTCCCAGCGGACTCTTCATAGCCAGGCTTTGCAGCGCAAGCATGAGACCCTGATGTATCATACTGCATAAATTAAATAAACCCGCTTTATAAAATTTGTAATTTTTTTTTGGACTGTTGGATGTTTCCTATTTTTTGTCGAGCCAATTAGTTCTTTGAAAATTGCCAGGTTAGATAGAATTTATTTCTTCTTTTTCTTCAATTCCTGTGTAGGTATTTGTACAATAGGCATATCAACTATTTCACCTTTAGATTTTAATAGACTAATATAGTCGTCTTTTGATTTGGTACACCTAACAAACTCAACAAAAAATGGCTTGTCCATAAGGCATTGTTTACTCATTGCCTTTATTAAATATTCGTCTATGTCTTCACTATTATGACTTATATAAGTAGTAGCAATAACTTTACCATCATGCCAAAATTCAAAATAATGATGATGTGAGTCGTATTGGGTAAAGCCTTTTTTCTTTAAGCTTTGTTTAGTTTTGGTCGCTTTAAGTACTGCCATTATGCCTTGATTACTTTTTTTACAATAAAATTGTAGGATTTTTTTATTGCAACTAATCTATCACTAAGTTGCCTGTCTTTCAATTGATTTAGCCTTTGATAAGTATGGTCAAACTGGTTGTTTAAGTCTTGTTTGGCTTGATCTAAAGTTTTACCTGCTGCAAACAAATCAAACTGCTCATTTTCAATGACCATACCTTTCCCCTCTTGGTAAAATTGAAAATAAATAGGAGTGTTTAACTCATACCTTCTTTCAAGTGTAACTATATGATCGATTTTTAAAGACAAAACAGCATCATTTTCCATGTAAATTTCAGCTAATTTTTTGGATACCCTGCCTGATTTCCCTTGTCTTAGAATAACTTTACCTACTGCTGTTTGGTCTGGTGTTTTCGCAAGTAAATTTGAATCTTTTTTCTTAATGTATAATTGGTCGTAGCCATCTTTAGAAAGCTTACGAATAGTAAACACTTTTGTATAACCTTTTCCTTTTGTCTTACGTTTTACAATTTGAACAGGAGCTGTACCTGCTGAATTTGTAAAATCAAAAACTTTAGTTATTACATCATTGCTTACTTCTTGTGTGTTGTATGTATCTGCTATTTGTTGAAAGTTACCTTTATCCACCAAATACATAACTTTTGAAAAGTCTGCATTAAGATTTTTTCTGATTTTGTTATCTGAATTATAAAGAGTTGGAGTTGGCTGAGTATTTAATGAAAAAGCTGGAGTGGCAGAGCCATCATAAAAGCCAGTAAACTCTAAAGTAAAATTGTCAAGCGTAGTAACATCACCTTCTTCTAAAGAATATTTAGCAAGAGTAATTATCAGGCTTTGCAATTTGTCACCTACATTTCTAAGAATATCCCAGGGTATTGTATGCTTCTGGGTTTTATCTCCTTCGATATGAAGTAGAAGTTCTTTTGTTAGGTCAACAATCGGAATTTTTTCAGCCATTATTATATAGTTGGTTTAGCAATATATGTAAGTATTATGAAATGACAAAGATTTGAAGTCACCCAACAAGGTTTTATGAGCCTGCAAATGTGCTAAAATCTATGTTGTCAAAGAAGCAAAAGAAAATTAAAACAGTTTGAAAACGAAATGCTGATTGTCAAACGGTTGCTCCTTAGTAAACGGTCTGCACCGTTTGTTTATAACGTTCGGGGCTTTGTGTTGGGTGAAAGTCAAGGAACGTCAGCCCACCATAACACAAAATCCAATGTTGGCTGCTGGCAAAGTCTTAAAGCTTCTCAAAATATTTGTCTTTAAATTGGTATCTTATTTTTTAGCTGTCACTTTTGAGTCTTCCAATATTACAGGTATACTTATAATTTTATTTACCTTGTCATATTCAATATAAAAGTCAGGAATTTCTCTATCTCTATTCGATGAAGCCGTTAAATCTACTTCATATCCCAACTGATTTTTAATGCCTGTCTTGGTCTTAATTAGTTTGGCTATGTCATTAAGTTTTAAATTATCGATTGAGAATATTTTTATGTTATGATAAGATAAGCCTGAACTTAGAATGGCTCTACTTTGAGTTATGTAAAATTTCTTATTGTCTGAAATAATGTCGTCAATTTGGTTATAAAAACAACCTGCATCACTTTCTTCCTTTGATCTAAAAATCTTCGAGAAAACTTTTGAGTCGCTTTTAAATTGAAATACGTTCCTGAAATAATGCATTGTGCCACCAGTCCAAGTGTCCCAAGAGTAAATTTTAAAAAGGCCGTCTTCTGACGTTACAATTGTCAAGCCGCTGTCTACAAGAGACTTGAAATTATACGAGATTGTCTGTGGATTTGAGGACGTGTATTTTAACAGTAAGTATTCAAATAAATCATTTGCTTTTTGTAGAGAATCATAAGGGTTAATTTTTTCATTGTTTTCATTAAAGAATGCCCAATAATTTATTTTACTAAATGCAGAATTCAATTTTTTGTCAATAGATTTTATGTCCTGTCCAAATGTAGTTGTCAGAATAAAAAGTAATGAAATTGTGAGAATATGTTTCATTTTTGTACGGTGTTTAAATTGCTTGTAGCCAACTCGCAAATATACAAAGCTTTTAAAAGATTCTACAATTCAGCAAAATTTTATAAACTGTTGATTATAATCTTACTAGGCCAAAGGCCCGCAATACAAATAGCAAAAATTTTATTTCGTCAAGCCAACTTTTTTAAACTGTTAATTCCCCGCTAAACCCCTATCAATCACCACCAAAGCCTCACAAACTTTATTAACCTGCTCATAAAAAAACAACATATCACTTCTTGCAATATTCGAAAGGCCATTGGCATCTTCACTGCCAAAAGCATAAACCAATAAATCCCAGCTTATCCTTTTTACTTCTTCAGGAGGAAAATTATCTAAAAAACGGTTGATGATTTGCAAACTGTTGTTTATTGCTGTCGTAGTGGTATTTTCATTTTGCATCATAGAAATAGTATTTATTAATCGTAAAGCAAGGTGAATAATAAATTCAATATTAACTAGAGCAAATTTGCCACATTAGAAAAAAAGAAATGAGAAAGGACATCGTTAGAATAAGATATAGTATCTCGCCCTATTCATCTTGCATTCTTCTTTTCAAATCCATTCTCTCATGCAAAATTCTCAAAATTTCAATTTTATTTGAACTAGACTTTCTATAAAATATAATATGCTTGTTGGCTTTAAAGCCTAAAATGTATTCGTCAATTTCAGGATAATGTTTTCCTTTTTCGGGGTGTTTGGCTAGTGCTTTAAAGAAATTAATAAACATCTCATAGTATTTGTCGGCCTGGCTTTCAGACCAGGCTTCATAAGTATAATCCCAAATTTTTGACAAATCTTCTACTGCCTGGTTAGTTAAAAAATACTTAGCCATTCTTTCTTTTGTTGGCTTTTAAAAGTTGGAGGTGTTTTTTAGGGTCAAATTTTTTAGCAATACCACTTTTAACGCCTTCCTGGATAGCTTGTTTTAAAGATTTAATTTTATTTTCTTCTTCTTCCAATAAACGTAAACCGGCACGGATTACCTCGCTTGCATTTTTATACCTTCCTTCTGAAATGCTGCCATCGACAAAATTCTCAAAATAGTTTCCCAATGAAACTGAAGTATTTCTTCCCATTTTTAAATTTTGAATAAAGTTACCAAAAATTGGTAATTTGCGCAAGTGGTAATAAATTTATTAACAGATCAACATAGGTATGCCGATGCAGTGAGTGACACAACGATGATGCCACAACGTACAAATGCCCGTACCAAAAAATATTCCCTACGCAATCTTCTCCATCACCAACCGCTTCACATCTTTCAGCAAAATCCTTTCCTGGTTCATATTATCCCTGTAGCGGATGGTTACTGTATTGTCTTCTTTAGTCTGATGATCTATTGTAACACAAAACGGTGTGCCAATGGCATCCATGCGGCGGTAGCGCTTGCCGATGGTATCTTTCTCTTCATAAAAACAATGAAAATGTTGTTTGCATTCATCCATTAATTCTTTTGCAATTTCGGGCAGGCCGTCTTTTTTCAGCAAAGGTAAAATGGCGAGTTTGGTAGGTGCAATTTTTGCAGGGATGCGAAGCACCACACGGCTGTCTTCGGTGCCATCTTCTTTGGTCCATTTTTCTTCTGCGTATGCTAAACTTATGATCGTTAAAAACAACCTGTCTAAACCAACAGATGTTTCCAACACATAAGGAACGTAATTGCCGTAAGGTTTTCCATCTTCTTTCAAATCATTATCGAAGTATTGAATTTTCTTTTTGCTGTGTTCCTGGTGCTGTTTCAAATCAAAATCGGTACGGCTGTGTATGCCTTCGAGTTCTTTCCATCCAAAAGGAAATTCAAATTCAATATCCAATGCCGCATCGGCATAATGCGCCAGTTTCACATGATCGTGGTAGCGCAGTTTTGCTGCGGGTATTCCCAGGCTTTCGTGCCATTTTTTTCTTTCGATTTTCCAATAATTGTACCATTCCATTTGCGTACCAGGACGGATAAAAAATTGCATTTCCATTTGTTCAAATTCACGCATGCGAAAAATAAATTGTCGTGCAACAATTTCATTTCTAAAAGCTTTACCGGTTTGTGCAATGCCAAAAGGAATTTTCATGCGGCCGGTTTTCTGCACATTTAAAAAATTCACAAAAATTCCCTGCGCTGTTTCCGGACGTAAATAAATGGTTTCACTTTCTTCCGCCACGCTGCCTATTTGTGTGCTGAACATCAAATTGAATTCTCTTATCTCTGTCCAGTTGCAGGTTTTGCTGATGGCGCATTTTATTTTATTGTTGTCAATTAATTTTTTGAGGCTCACAAAATCATTAGTAGATAATAATTTATCCATTGCGGCTAACAAATCATCTGCCTCTTTGTTCTCTTTTTCCCCCTTCCCTCTTAGATCTTCGGCAAACCCTTCTATCAGATGATCAACGCGGTACCTTTTGTTACTGTCTTTATTATCAATCATCGGGTCACTGAAATTATCCACGTGTCCGCTGGCTTTCCAGGTGGTGGGGTGCATAAAAATAGCGGCATCAATGCCTACAATATTATCGTGCAGCTGCGTCATGCTTTTCCACCAATAATCCCTGATATTTTTTTTCAGCTGTGCGCCGTTTTGGCCATAATCATATACGGCTGCAAGGCCATCATATATTTCTGAGGATTGAAAAATGTAACCGTATTCTTTGCAGTGTGCAATCAGTTCCTGGAAATTGTTTGTTTCGTTTGCCATAAATTTTTTTGTTACCAGCTTTTGTGCAAATATAGTACATCGTTGTCGCCTGCCCCGCAAAATGCGGGGTCACTCCCTTGTACGGCATACCGCTATTGGGCTTTTATTAAAGCGTATTTTTTGCATTATAATTTTGGATTGTTTTTGTGCCTCTCCGCATCCCTTACATTTTTCTTTTCAAAGTTTTTCTGCAAAGCATCGGTCAGGTCTACACCGGTTTGGTTGGCCAGGCACATCAGCACCCAAAGCACATCGGCCATTTCATCAGCAATGTCTTTATTTTTATCGCTTTCTTTAAAAGACTGCTCACCATAAGTGCGTACCATTAAGCGGCTGAGTTCTCCTACTTCTTCCATTAAAATGCCCAGGTTGGTCAGTTCGCTGAAATATTTTACGCCGGTGGTTTTTATCCACTGATCAATATTTCGCTGGGCTTGTTGTATGGTCATAATTATTTTTTTATTACACTAATTTATACGAATTACACTAATTTTATAATACAATGCGTTTCCAGGTTAGCGAAGTTTCCCCAAAGTTTATTATTAATGCTAATTTCATTTTTGAAACAGATAAGTAACTAATTGTTTGTGCTATGTGGCATTTTATAATTGCAGGAACGCTCTTAATTTCTACCACTACTGAATCATATATTACAAAATCGGCTGCATATGGATTTCTAAGTATTCTATCTTTATATTTTACCATAAATCTCTTTTCTCTTTCATATGGAATTGCCTGTTCTATAAAATCGATCTCCATAGCATCTTTATAATTAATTTCCTTTAATCCCATCCCAAGGGTTTTGTGAATTTCCATACAAATTCCAACTATTTTATATGATTCTTCTTTAAATAGTAATTCTGCCATTATGGTGTTTTTAGGTGTTTAACAATTTGTGTAATTCGATAAAATTCGTGTTATAAAATTATTGCCTTTCTTTCGTGTCTATCCAAATGGTTACCGGCCCATCATTTAATAAAGATACTTTCATGTCTGCCCCAAATTCACCTGTATAAATTTTTTTGCCGAGATCTTTTTCCAATTGCATAATCATCTTTTCATATACCGGCATTGCTATACCGGACTTACTGGCACGTATGTACGAAGGTCTGTTTCCTTTTTTTGTACTGGCATGTAAAGTAAACTGGCTTATCAGTAATAAGTTGCCACCCATTTCTTTTAATGAAACATTTGGGATTTTATTTTCATCATCAAAAATGCGCAGGTTAATTATTTTGTTGCTTAACCAGGTAATGTCTTCGTCAGTATCCTCATTTTCAATGCCGATAAATACAAGCAGGCCTTCTTTAATGGCAGCTTTTTCTTTTTGCTGAATAGTCACACTTGCATGGCTCACTCTTTGGATAATTGCTCTCATAATAATACAAATATAGTTTCCATTTTTAGCAGTCATTTGGTGTTATGCAAAAAAAAAATCCCACCATGTGGTGGGATAAAGCAGTTGGTTTTGGTATGACTATTGCTTAGTGAATTTTCGAGTAAGCACTTGTAGGTCATTATGGATACGTAAAAAATATACTCCTTTGATCAAAGATTCTACATTAATAGTTACGTTTGAGTTAGCATTTATAACCCTTTTTACAACTTGTCCGCTGGTATTGACAATATTAATTGTATAAACGCTGCTTGATGGAGGTAAATTTATTTTTAATTCATTATTTACAGGATTAGGATAAATGATAACTGGGTCATTTTCTTCAATTTTAACCTTTATGATTTTGCTGTATGCGCTTTTATGTTGTGCATCTGTTATTTTTAACCGGTAATAATTCCAGCCGTTTTGTAGATGCTCATCGGTATGGTTATAGCTATTAAAAAGAATACTGTTTTTAGCGTTTAAAGTAGCCGTTTTTTCAAATGTTACACCATCCAGGCTTTTTTCAATATCATAGTGTATAATGTTTTGCTCTTCTTTAGTTTGCCATTGTACAGCTATGTTTTTATTATTTTTAACGGCAGTAAATTGTAAGAATTTAACAGGCAGGACGTTAAATAGTGATTTGCTTGCCAGGGTAAATGCCGGTGTATTAAAGGTTGTAGTATAATCACCGGTAGCAGCAATAAGACCATAATTTAAAGGATCGCCGACAGGTGTGAATGCAGGATTATTACCATCCAGCTGCCATTGTAGGCCATTACCGTCATCATAAAAATGTGCTATTCTTAAATCCAGCAAGGCTTGTGCATCATCGGCAGGGATACCAGTACCGACCTTGCTGCGGGGGCGCCAGCTTAATGTTATCCTGGCATCTTTATCTGGTGTATTCATCGCATCGCAGCTAATATCCCAAAATTCTAATGAGCTTACATGATCAATAGGAGGGGTTACATTTCCAATTTCAAAATGAGCTTCAGGGAAATATTCGGCAGTGTAAGTTGCTAGTGAAGTATTAAATTTATGTATAGCTACCGGAGCAAATAACGTATCTGTAGCTGTTATTTTGCCAACAGGCGCCCATTTCTTTGCAGTAGTATTTATATCAATACCTATCTGGCCAAGTACAAAGCTTTTTTCCCAGCCAATATTGGTTTCGCCATAAGGTTGATATAAACTATTGGGGCTTGAAATGGTAGCATTAACTTCTAGAGTTGGGTATACTACATTATTGGTGGCAAGGTATCCTTTTTGCAAGCTAAGTAATTCGCTAATAGATAGCAGGCCGGTTAATGTTACCGTTTCATTAGCGGAATTATTAATAATTAATCTTTTTGCAAAACCTGATAAACCGAAACCAGTAATTTGAGCTGTAGTGCCGTTATATTCATAATAACCTAATCCTGAATAATTCCTACCAAGTGTTTGTATATTTCCTGATAATACGGGGGTTAACGAAATTCCATCAGGGGAACCTATACCTAATAAGGCATCAGTATTTTGAATAAAATTTCCTGCTCCTGTGAGCATATTTGTACCGGTATATAAACTGCCATCGGTATTAATTATAAAGGTAGCTGTTTCAGGTAAATTAATATCTCTTTGCAAAAACACTTTTGCATTTGCTAAAATTTCTATGTTTCTGAAATTTGCCCCAAGGGTGAATGTGCCTGCACCGCTTATATTTTGCTCGGTAGTACCATTAAAGAAAATGGTTCTATTGATTACTCCAACTGCTGGGCTATAATAAAAAGTACCGGATATATCTAAATGCCTACCAATAAAAGTGTTTGATGTTAACTGTAAATTAAGCGTAGCATTATTGTAAATTGAGAAATCTCCTCTAACAGTTAAATTGAAACCTCCGCTTGCCAGGTAAGCTTTTGCTGCTCCTTGCCCGGCTGCACTAAAAGCCAAGGAGCCAAAAGTTTTTCCCGATAAAGCAACGGCTGTTGATCCGGCAAGAGGTATATCATACTCAAATATTCCATATTCCGTACCTGCGGCAAGAGATAATTTGTCTACAATGGGAGTGGCAGATCTTGGTGTATTATGCCAGTATTTGCCGGCATTATTTATTCTAATGGAATTAGCAATATCTATAGTAGGAATAACAGCAGCCTGAGAAGAATTTTTTAATATACCACCTTCATTTAAAATAATGCAATCTCCTGGGCCGGTAATTGCAAATCCGGGTGATGCTGTGCTGGTAGATGGCAAATGCAAAATGATAGAATTGCCTACTGTTGGGGTTATTTGAAGTGTATTAATCGTAGTTGTAGTAACTCCACCAGGCAATGTAACGGTAAAATTTCCCGCTGCCCCATGTAGATTGTCCAGTACTACATCATCAGTATTTAGTGGAACACCGGCTGTCCAGTTTAAACCTGAACTCCACAATCCATCACCAGCAACACCTGTCCAGAAATTCTGTGCCGAAGCAAAAAATGAAAAACTAACTAATAAAAAAGACAATAAGTAAAATTTCTTCATCCATATAATATTAAAATTATTATAAAAAAGGCTTTTTTGGATGAAGGAGAAAGGAATATGAGAATGCCATCAAATGTAATTCAAATATTTAATATTAGCAATAGGGCCTCATAGTTTTTAAAATTTACCCGGCAATTACTTTTAATTAACAAGGCTGTTACCCGTTAATCGCTAAATTGCACCAATTTTAATACCGTATGTGGAGTATTTGTAAAAAAGAATTGCATCATTTTTTTAGTAACCTGACCGGCTACATCACCATTATACTTTTTTTATTGGTAAATGGACTCTTCCTGTTTGTGTTAAATGATAGCAATATTTTCGATTTCGGCTATGCTACGTTGGATAAGTTTTTTGAACTTTCTCCCTGGATATTGTTGTTTTTAATTCCGGCAATTACTATGCGTACACTGGCGGATGAAGTAAAAAGCGGCACTTTCGAAATTTTACAAACCAAGCCGCTTACACAATGGCAGATTGTATCCGGTAAATATATCGCTGTTTTGGTGGTGCTCTTATTTTCCGTCATCCCTACATTTATTTATGTATTTACCATTAAAATGTTAAGCGCACAAGGCAATATAGATACTGGTGGTATAGCAGGAAGCTATATTGGCTTATTTTTCCTTGCCGCTGTATTTGCAGCTATCGGCCTGTGTTGTAGCGGACTTACCAGTAATGCTGTAGTGGCATTTTTAACCAGCGTTTTTGCATGCCTGTTATTATATTTTGGGTTTAACGCTGTTAGCAAAATTCCATACTTTTCAGGTAATGCTGATTATTATATTGAAATGCTGGGCATTGATTTTCATTACCGGAGCATGAGCAGGGGTGTGGTAGACAGCAGGGATGTTATCTACTTTGTAAGTATTATCTTCCTTTTTTTATTAATTACAAAAAAAAATTTTCGCAAAAAGTAAATTATTATTTCCTGTAAATGAGTAAGATAAAAAAAATAGGATATGGAAAATTATGGCTGCCTTTAGCCATAGTGTTATTATTACTCATTAACGGGTTAGCCTCTTTGTATCATGCCAGGATAGACCTGACTAACGAAAAAAGATTTACTTTATCCGGCTCTACCAAAACAATTCTGAAAAATATTGATGATAGAATTCAAATAGATGTTTTTTTAAAAGGAGAGTTCCCAAGCGGATTTAAAAAACTGGCCAATAGCACCCAAGAAACCTTGCAGGAGTTTAAAGAAATTGCAGGTGCTGATTTCCAATTCAATTTTATTTCCCCGGATGAAACTGTAGAAGGTACGGATGTACAATATGGAGATACATTGAGTACACTAGGTATGTATCCCATCAACCTTAAATCGCAGTTAAAAGCAGGCGAGCAACAACAGTTAGTATACCCGGTAGCGTTAGTAAGATATAAAGGTGAAGTAATACCAGTGGATTTATATTCAGGCAATAAAACTTTTATTACTCCTGCAGAGCTAAATAGCGCTGAAGCATTAATGGAATTTAAATTTGCAGATGCTATTAACAAGTTATCCCAAACAAGCAAACCTATGATTGCTTATTCTACCGGTAATGGTGAGCCGGGGGATGTAAGGACATATGATTTAGCCAACAATGTTTTATTAAAAGATTATAATTTAAAAACACTTAATCTTAATACTCAACCATTTATTCCTGATACATTTAAATTATTAATTATTGTAAAGCCCACACAAGCTTTTACCGATGAAGAAAAATTAAAAATAGACCAGTTTGTAATGAGGGGTGGAAAGTTATTGATATTTATGGATAAGCTGGAGGCAGAACTGGATAGCCTGCGGATAAAAAACGAAGTTGTAGCTTATGACAGGAACCTTGAGCTAAATGATTTGCTTTTTAAATATGGAGCCAGAATTAACAATGACCTGGTGATGGATCTGCAGTGTGATTTTTTGCCTTTTGATATCAATGGTAATGGCCAGCTTGAATTTTTGCACTGGAATTATTTTCCTTTATTTGAAACAAAATCTAATCATATTATTAATAAAAATGTGGGTTTGGTATCGGGTAGGTTTGTAAATTCTATTGATACCATAGAAGCAGAAGGAATTAAAAAGACTATTTTGCTAAGTTCTTCTTCCAATACAAAAACTGTAGCAACGCCTGCCTTAATCAGTGGTAAAGAAAATGTAAATGCCCCTGAAGATGAAAGCTTTAAAAAAGCCAATATTCCTGTAGCAGTTTTGATGGAAGGAAAATTTCAATCCCTATTTAATAACCGCTTGCCAAAAGTAATGCTGGATAGCTTACAGGATTATGGTATTATTTACCAGCCTCAATGTATTGTTGATAATAAAATCATTGTAGTGGCTGATGGGGATATCGTATTAAATTCAGTATATAAAAATGAGCCTATGCCGATGGGCATGAATCCTTTTACCACAGGCAGCCAATACGAATATCAGTTTGCCAATAAAGAGTTTTTACAAAACTGTATTGGCTATTTAATTGACCAGTCGGGTTTGCTGGATACAAAAGCCAAGGAGTATACTTTACGTGTTTTAGATAGTAAAAAAATAAATGCACAGAAAAATAGTTGGCAACTGGTCAATATTGTTTTACCCATATTAGTAATAATATTTTTTGCTGTTCTTTATCAATGGTGGAGAAAAAGAAAGTATACAAGAAAATATTCTGTGCCTTTAAAAACAATTTAGTAAAAGGAAATAATATAAATAGTATGGATAAAACGCAGGTGTTATATGTAGTGTTTTGTGCTGTTGTAATCATAGCTTTAATTTTTGATTTAGGATTATTAAGCAAAAAGAATGCTGTAGTCAGTATTAAAAATGCTTGGGTGCAAACCGTGTTTTGGGTATTATTATCCTTTGCATTTTGTATTTTTATCTGGATTGAAAATGAAGGGGGAAATGGCAGGGCAGATGCAATTCAATACATATCGGCATATTTGCTGGAGTGGTCATTAAGCATTGATAATATTTTTGTTTTTATTATCATTTTTTCTTTTTTAAGATAAAAGAAAAAAATTATTCCCGGGTATTGCTGTGGGTATTTTAATGGCAATTGTTTTCAGGATTTTATTTATCGCATTAGGCAGTTCACTTGTGGCGAGGTTCGACTGGATAATGTATATATTTGGTGTGTTTTATTATATACCGGATTAAAATGTTTGCAAGCAAAGAAGATGAAGAGTTTGATCCGGAAGAAAATTGGGCATTTAAATTAATGAAAAAATTTATGCGCACTACCAATGAGGAACCCGACGGAAGATTTACTATTAAGAAAGATAACAAAACATATTTTACCAAACTTTCAATGGTAGTAGTCATGCTGGGGCTTATAGATATTGTATTTGCCATAGATTCCATTCCTGCTGTTTTTTCGATTATTCCTGATCCTGGTAAAAAAATGCTGATTTATTCTTCAAATATTTTTGCTGTATTGGGTTTGCGTAGCCTTTTCTTTTTATTAAGAGGGGCAGCCAGTAAATTTGATTATTTACAACAAGGCATTTCTGTGGTTTTAATTTTTATCGGAGTTAAAATGTTGGTGGAAAAGTGGTTCCATTTACCGGTATGGATTTCCTTATTGGTAATCGTTTTTTGTATATCATTTTCTATTTTTTATTCCATCTACCACAAAAGAAAGGGTGTGCCTGAAGATATAGTTGAGTAAATTAAGTATAAAATCATTTAGAAGATATTTTGTATAATATTGATAAAATAAGAAGGATAATTTCAGGCTCATTTTTAACAAAAAATAATTCTGGTGCTGTTATCGGGCATTTACTGCTTGATAGCAGGAAATTGGTATTTCCTTCATCCTCATTATTCTTTTCTTTATCCGGCCCACGGAGAAATGGCAATATTTTTATTGGTGAATTATTTGAAAAAGGTGTACAAAATTTTATTGTTGACCAAACTTTTTTATTCGATTCTAATAAATATGCCGGTGTAAATATCATTTTGGTTGATGATGTTTTAAAAGCGTTACAAACATTAGCCGCCTATCACCGGTCACAATTTCATTTACCGGTAATAGCAATTACAGGAAGTAATGGAAAAACAATAGTAAAAGAATGGTTATACCAGCTGCTGAATAATGATTTTTATATAGTGCGTAATCCTAAAAGTTATAATTCTCAAACAGGTGTTCCTTTAAGTGTTTGGCAGATAGATGCTCACCACACTTTAGGTATTTTTGAAGCAGGCATTTCTTTGCCCGGCGAAATGGAAGTTTTGGAAAAAATAATACAACCTTCAATAGGCATTTTTACTAATATAGGTGAAGCGCATAATGAAGGCTTTATTGATATACAACAAAAACTACTGGAAAAGTTGCGGCTTTTTATACATTGTGATGTGGTGATTTATAATGCTGACTCAATTGGACAGTATATTGACATGGAAAGTAATAAACAGTTGTTTAATCCCGGTCTGCAATTTTTCAGCTGGGGTATCCAGCCAGGTGTTACTTTAGTGGTAAAAGATATTCAACAACAGCACAACAGTTCTGTTATACATTCTATATACAATAATACCAATATACAAATAACTATACCATTTATTGATAAAGCATCTATTGAAAATGCAATTTCATGCTGGTGTTATTTATTATATGCAGGATTTGATCAAAAAGTAATTGATGCTAGAATGCTACAATTACGTACTGTAGAAATGCGGTTAGAGCTTAAGGAGGGAAATAACAATTGTTCTATCATTAATGATAGCTATAGTGCAGATATTAATTCACTGATAATAGCTTTGGATTTTTTAATGCAACAACAACAGCATCCCAAAAGAACAGTTATTTTAAGCGATATTTTACAGTCAGGAAAAAGCGGTAAGGATTTATATAAAAATATTGCAGCAATACTGGGGCAAAAAAAAATTGACCGGTTAATAGGAATAGGACCGGAAATTTCTTTGCATCAAAATGAATTTAATAAAATTAATGAGACGGCATTCTTTTCTTCTACTGAAGAATTGATAAATAAATTTCCATTCTTATTATTTAACAGTGAAAGTATTTTATTAAAAGGTGCCAGGATTTTTGAATTTGAAAAAATTAGTCATTTACTTGAATTGCAAGCCCATCAAACTGTTTTGGAAATTAACTTAAATGCCATTGCATATAATTTGCAGCAATACCAAAAACAGCTTGAACCAAAAGTAAAAGTAATGGCTATGGTAAAAGCCTTTAGCTATGGCAGCGGAAGCTTTGAAATAGCTAACTTATTACAATTTCATAAAGTGGATTACCTGGCCGTAGCCTATACTGATGAAGGTGTGGCGCTGCGCAGGGCTGGTATCAATTTACCTGTCATGGTAATGAATGCAGAAAAAAATACCTTCAGTTTATTGACCCAGTATAATCTGGAACCCGAAATTTTCTCTTTCCAAATATTAAGTGATTTTAAAAATTACCTGGCTAAAATACATGCTGATCATTATCCCGTTCATATAAAACTGGATACGGGTATGCATCGCCTGGGATTTATACAACACCATTTAGCTGAACTCTGCGATAATTTAATTTCAGATAATTTAATAAAAGTGCAATCTGTATTTTCTCACCTGGCTGCAAGCGATAATCCCGATCTTGATATATTTTCTAAAGAACAGGCCGAAAAATTTAGTACTGGTTGCAAGTTATTGCAAGATGCATTAGGATATACTTTTTTGAAGCATATTGGTAATACATCAGCTATCTGCAGGCATAAAAATATGCAGTTTGATATGGTCCGGTTAGGAATAGGTTTATATGGTATTGATAATAATATCGACATGCAGCAAAAATTATTAAATGTCAGTACGCTAAAAACTACTATTGCACAAATAAAACATGTAGGAGAGGGTGACACAGTGGGATATAGCAGAAAAGGTGTGATTACAAAAAATTCAGTTATTGCTACGGTGCGTATTGGGTATGCAGATGGTTATCCCCGCTGTCTCGGTAATGGGGTAGGTCACATGCTGGTTAATAATAAACCGGCTCCTGTAGTTGGTAATGTTTGTATGGATATGACAATGCTTGATATTACAGGCATTCCTGCCAAAGAAGGCGATGAAGTGATTGTATTTGGAAAAAATTTGCCTGTTACTACCTTAGCTGACCGGGCTAATACCATATCTTACGAAATCCTTGCAGGAATATCACAAAGGGTAAAACGGGTGTATTTTGAAGAATAATGGTGTTTCAATATAACATTCAATAGTACCCTCTTAAAATCAATTAAAATTTTCACAATTTCTTTATAATCCTGACTTTTGCAAGTCTATAATATCAATAAGTTACTTTAATAATAACGTAAATACTATCTTTGTTTTAACGTATGAAATCAAAACAAGTAGTATTTATAATCGGTTTGATAGTATTGGCAGACCAGGCATTAAAGTTTTACATTAAAACAAAATTCCACTTAAATGAATCTCACCAGGTTTTGGGTAGTGGGTTCCAGTTGTATTTTGTCGAAAATCCCGGCATGGCTTATGGTTGGAAATTTGGCGGCAATTGGGGGAAAATGGCACTCACTATTTTTAGAATGGGTGCAGTTGTATTCGGAACCTGGTACTTATCAAAAATTATCAGGGAGCGTTATCATAAAGGTTTTATTACTTGTGCAGCTTTAATTTACGCAGGAGCAGTGGGTAATTTAATTGATTCTTCATTTTATGGGTTAATTTTTGATAAAGGAATGGTTTTTGATCCTGTAATTAAAGAATATGTGGGATATGAAGGGTTGGCTACGCTTTCAAAAAAAGGATATGCTTCTTTTTTGCATGGAAATGTAGTTGATATGCTATATTTCCCTTTAATAAAAGGTCATTTTCCCAATTGGGTACCTTTTTGGGGGGGAGATGATTTTGAGTTTTTCAGGCCAATTTTTAATTTAGCTGATGCTGCAATATCTACCGGGGTGATCACTATATTGTTTTTTCAAAAAAGATTTTTTAAACATAAAAATCAGGAACATAATCACCGTACAGTAGAAACAGAGACTATTGTGAACGACCATTCACAAGTTTCATAACTGAATATTATTTATTAAAATTATTAATATGAAATCACTAAAATATTTTTTACTTATACTGGGTATAGCTGGTATTTTTATATCCTGCCAAAAAGAACTGGCTTTTGATCTTAGCGGCCCCTCTACAGGTACATTAAAAAGTGACGATTTAGGCAATTGTTTACCTGCTTCAGTAAAAGGAATTTACACCGTAGATTCTGTTTTAGGAAGTAATAATTTTATTGAAATAACACTTAATACCGGCACACCGGGTACTTATAATATTAAATCTGATACTATTAACGGATACTCCTTTTCAGGGTCAGGTAAAATAAATACTATTGGATTAAGTACAATTAAATTACAAAGTTCGGGTATACCGCTTGCAGCAGGTACGGATATATTTACAATCACTTATAATAATAACACTTGTAAAATACCGGTAAATGCAGTAGTTTATCAAAGTTATTTTCCACTTACCCAAAATTCCTGGTGGAGTTATGATGTAAATATTCCTGCTTTCCCAGGCGATAGCCTGCGTGTAGAAAGCAATGATAATATATCAATTAATGGCAAGGAATACAGGATTTTTCAAAATGGCCCTAATGAAACGGTAGAGGATTCTGCGTATTATTTTAAAGCAGGGCCTGAATATTACCATAGGTTTGATGCCTCAGATTATACATTAAGTGTAAGCTTTGATGAATCTGTGGATACCGTAATGATGTTTTTAAGCGAAGCATTGAATCCAGGCACAAGCTGGGCTTCCGAGTTTGATGGTAAAATTAATACCCAACCTTCAAAAATAAGGTATACCTACACTTTGGTAGAAGCTAATGGCAATTTGGATGTCAATGGAGTAATATTTAATAATGTACACAAAGTAAAATTAAAAACTGAAGCCAAAATCGGAAATGGGCAGTATGTGGAAGATTCAAATTTTGAATTTTTCTATGCAGCAGGCATTGGTCTTATCCGGGCAAAAGGATGGCTGGTAGCTAATCCTAATTTTGTATTACAACAAGATATAAGGCATTATAAAGTATTTTAACATTGAAGTGCACATTTATATTCTGCTATTTTCTTGTTAAAAGCTATCATTAAAAATATTTAAGCTTGAATTGCTGTTTAATAAGTATTATTTTAGTCTTAGAGTTTATTTAAATCATTAGTATGAAAAAAATATTTTTTCTTTTTTTAGGGGTAGCACTAATTGGTATTTATTCTTGTAAAAAAGAATTAAGCTTCGAAAACCCTAATAATCCTAACAGCAATGTTATAGTTGGCAACGATTGCAGGGTAAATAAAATAGCTTTCTCTGATAGCTTATCTGATGTAGGTACAGGGTCCATATCTGCCGTAATAAATAATTTGGATACCACACTCTCGGTTTCCATATTCGATAGCCTGGCCAATGCTGCTGTTTTTGATGCTGCAATAACTTATTCTAACGATACAATTTTTATTAATGCCAATGAACTTTTTGTAGTAGATCTTAACAACAGGGTAACCAGGCTGCATGGGTTACTTGATCCCAGTGATCCTACATCACCGGAAGTTGATATAGATTATACATATGATGGCGCAGGACATTTAATAAAAAAATCCCATAGCTTAACTTCATTGCCAAACACACCTTTTGAAGAAGTTAACTACACTTACACCAACAATAATTTAACCGGTATGACAAAAATTGATCTGACATCCGGCGATCTTATACAAAATGCAGTATTAACTTATCACAGTCTTGCTCCTAAGAACTTTATATATCTTTTTCCTGATGAAGAAGTATACACACCATTTAACCAGTTTTTTAATTTTGGTGCCAAAAGTGTAAATGCTGTAAAAAGCATAACTGTAACAGACTTTGATCCCGGAAATGTACCGGCAGGTACTACCATATCTACTTTTGATAATTATGTTTTATCGTTAGATAATTATGTATTGAGTGCAACTATGAGTGGAGACGACGCAGCAGCCATTCCGGCATTTACCGGCAGGTTGAAGTTTAGCTACAAATGTAAATAAAAAGTGTTGGGGCTGTCAACTGATATTTTTATTGAGCTTTAGTACCGGCTATTCACTGCAATCTTTTGCACCTAACGCCGCAGGCTATGCGCAAAAGTATTTCCGTTACTATCCGGCATTCCTTCAACCGTATATCTTTATTCAACTTTAATTGTGATATATCCCTGGTTGAACTCCTACGGAGTTCGATAAATAGTTACAATTTTCTATAAACATATCGCTCCTACGGAGCTGAAATATAATCAATGGTTTTTTCTTTGCTACTGATATAGCGCTCCTATGGAGCTTACTAAATTTATAATCCTAATTACCAATCACAAATACCCAATTTCTCAATACCCATTACCTGATTTCTAATTGCCTTTATTCAATTCTCCCACCATATTTGCTGGCACTACCCATTCGTCAAACTGTTCCGGGGTTACATAACCTAATTTTACTGCCATCTCTTTTAAAGTAGTTCCTTCCTTATGCGCTTTTTGTGCTATTTCTGCAGCTTTGTAATAACCAATTTTTGTGTTTAATGAAGTAACAAGCATCAGTGAATTATCTACATGCTTTTTAATATTGGCTTCAATGGGCTCCAGCCCAACAGCACATTTGTCATTAAAAGAAATGCACCCGTCTCCGATCAATCTTGCAGAGTGTAAGAAATTGGCAATCATCACCGGTTTAAAAACATTCAATTCAAAATGGCCATTGCTGCCGCCAATGCTGATGGTAACATCATTGCCCATCACCTGCGCTGCAATCATAGTTAATGCTTCACACTGTGTAGGGTTTACTTTACCCGGCATAATAGAAGAACCCGGTTCATTATCCGGAATAAAAAGTTCGCCTATGCCTGACCGTGGCCCTGATGCCAACATGCGGATATCATTGGCAATTTTCATTAAGCTCACTGCTACCGTTTTTAATGCGCCATGCGATTCTACAATAGCATCATGTGCAGCCAAAGCTTCAAATTTATTTTCTGCGGTAACAAAAGGCAAGCCCGTTAATTGTGCAATATGCTGGGCTACATTTTCAGCATAATTTGGCGGGGTATTTATCCCGGTGCCCACAGCTGTACCGCCAAGGGCCAGTTCACTTAAATGCGCCAATGTATTTTTTATCGCTTTTAACCCATGATTCAATTGCGATACATACCCGCTGAATTCCTGGCCCACAGTTAATGGCGTTGCATCCATAAAATGTGTACGGCCAATTTTTACCACATGCATAAATGCTTTGCTTTTAGCATTCAAAGTATCCCTTAATTTTTCAATTCCCGGAATGGTGGTTTCTATTAAAATTTTATAAGCCGCAATATGCATCGCCGTAGGAAAAGTATCATTGCTCGATTGTGATTTATTCACATCATCATTGGGGTGCAAGAATTTTTCTTTGTCCTCTAATTTACCACCATCTCATCCATGGCCACGATATGCGACTACTTCATTTACATTCATGTTACTTTGTGTACCGCTGCCTGTTTGCCAGATCACCAAAGGGAAATAATCATCCAGGTTCCCCTGTACTATTTCATCACATACTTTACCAATCAGGTCGCATTTTTCTTTAGGTAAAATACCTGCATCAAAATTGGTTAAGGCTGCTGCTTTTTTTAAATAAGCAAAAGCTTTGATAATTTCTTTAGGCATTTTGTTAATGTCTTGTGCAATTTTAAAATTGTCGATGCTGCGTTGGGTTTGTGCGCCGTAGTAAGCATTAGCAGGCACTTTCACTTCACCCATGGTATCTTTTTCAATCCTGTAATCCATATTTGTATGTTTTGATGGGGCAAAGGTAGGGGATAAAATTGTAGAATATTTTTTGGGCGAGGTGATGGTAAAGGGTATTTTTGGGGCATAATTTTTATGGATAAATCGATACAATATTTAGAATTTATTATAGTGCATAGCGGGACAAGCCAACACCTTAAAAATAAGGAGTTAAATATTGTTCAATTCTTTTGTATAGGGCTTTTGGAACGGCTTAAAAATACATCACTTGCGCTAAAGGCATTATTGGATAAAATTAATTCTAACCCATCTCTAGAATTTGCTTGTGGAATAATTATAAGAAGTGCTTTGCTTGACAAATTGATTGTGCTTAATCTATATGAAGTCCTTAGTAAAAATCAAACAACCTCAATAACAGAATCTGAAAAAGAGGAAATAGTGAAAAATTTTTGTGAAGAAATGCTCTCAGATGGACTAGCGCATACATTGAAATATGTGAAAGCTGCAAAAGATGTAAATTTAATTACTCATAAAAAACTATTAGAAATCTTTAAAAATTTTGTTAGCAAGCATAAAATTTTTTTCGAACCTTATGCAAATGATGGCAGTATGCCTGTTGTTAAATACAAATACACTAGTCCGGAGAAATTATTTAAAAAACTTGCCAATACACCTTTAAAAGCCCTTTCCAATATTTACGATACGTATTTATTTTTCTCAAAGTATGATCATTTTGGTATTTTATATTATGAAGTTTCAAAACAAAAATATATAGAACAGTTAGACCGAATAAGTAAGGCAATCGAATTATTTGTTGGTACCCAATCTATACTACATCTTGCGCTTAGAATGTATTCGGGAAACGATAGTTTTCTAAATGAACAATCAGATATTACTGCACAATATCTGGATGTTAAAATTCTAAACCCCAACCTAAAATCGTTAAAAGTAAAAAAGTGAGCAACAAAACATCTATAAAATTATTTGAACAAAATCAGGTTCGTTCCATATGGAGCGATGAAGAAGAAAAATGGTATTTTTCTATTGTAGATATCATGTCTGTACTTACGGAAAGTGTTGATGCACATGCCTATTGGCGGAAACTTAAACAAAGGTTAAAAGAGGAAGGTAATGAAACCGTGACAAATGGTCACGCTTTGAAAATGGTAGCAGCAGATGGCAAGATGCGACTAACCGATGTAGCTGATACTGAGCAGCTTTTCCGTTTAATACAATCCATTCCTTCACCTAAAGCTGAGCCTTTTAAATTATGGATAGCCAAAGTGGCAAGAGGGCGGATTGATGAAATAGAAGACCCTGAAATTGGTATTGATCGTTTAATGGAAACCTATCTTAAAAAAGGCTACAGCAAAGAATGGATTAACCAACGCCTAAAAAGTATTGAAGTAAGAAAAGAATTGACAGACGAGTGGGAAAACAGGAGTGTAAAAAAAGGACAGGAATATGCTATTTTAACGGATGAAATAACGAAAGCCTGGAGTGGTTTTTCAGTGAAAGAATATAAAAAGTACAAAGATTTAAAAAAAGAAAATTTACGGGACAATATGACTAATTTAGAATTGGTACTTAATATGCTTGCAGAGGCTACCACAACTGAAATAAGTAAAGAGAAAAATCCTAAAACCTTTGAAGAAAGTAAAAATATTGCCAAACAAGGCGGTACTATAGCTGGAAATACCCGGAAAGAAATTGAAGAAAAAACGGGTAAGAAAGTAGTGAGTCCAATTTCTGCAAAAAAATTATTGAAAGAAAATTATAAACAGCTCAAAAAGAAGTAAGTATGATAATTGTTGATGGTACGAATTTAAGAAAGTTAAAACCTGTTCTTATTCCCACCATTCTTTTATTTTTGATTTCGTTTTTATATCCTCATCATCTATAGCATTCCTGGCTTCCTTAGCATCTATAAAACTTTGCCATCCATTGGATAAATAGTTTCTGTTAGGTGTAAATTCACCATCGCCACTACAAACACTACAATCGTCTACATGAGGAATACGGCTATCACCCCAATTGCATCTTTTTACTTCTTTTTTATTATGGCTTTTCCATACTCCAACAAATTGATTATTTTGGTATCCATCTGCACCATTCATTAAGTCATCTAAATAAATTTTATTTTTTTTCTTAGGGATATACCAGTTGCTGGCTAATATCCCTTCCAAAACACCTGTATGTTTTTGCGTAGCATTTTCAGACAGCTTATATTTTGCAATAACAATCCCATTTTTATATGTACTGTCTTTGTAGAATTCTTTTTCAAACCGATCTTTTTCGTTATAAAGCCTGATATGAATAATTTGAAAAGTACCTTTAAAATCACAAATATTATTTTTAACTTTTGACTTGCCACGCACAAAATAAGTCCCGGGATTTTTAACGTCTTTAGTTACAGATAGTAGTTTAATGCGTAAACGCTCATAATCGTCGCCTATAAATCCTAATACCCACTCATTATCAATATCATCCATCCAGGTTAAAGAAAAATTGTATTTTAAATAAGCAGGTTTATACTCCTTTGCTAGACGAGTACCATTTAAAATGTAGGCTTCTTGCTTTAGTATTGATTGTACATACCTGTCGGCTTCTGTTTGTGCGGTAGCATTTATTGTTACAAATAATAGTACAAACCAGAACCATTTTATTTTTTTCATTCCTGTAAAATTTAATGTAGGATGCATGGAAAGCAATTTTTACATATTAATTCCATGATTACTCTTGCTCTGCGAAGTTTACAATCGTAAGTGTTCGGAATTTTATGAATTGCACCGTTCTTTAGAATGGGGATAAATATATACATTTTGTTGTGGTTTTAGCCACCAAATTTTTATGGCTAAAGCCATATTTTTTAATACTTGTTCCCTACTCTAAAGCGCAGGGCTATTCAAAGGATAACCCCTAACTAGTACAAGTACGCTAAGCTACCCGGCTATTCTGCATACTCGCCTATTAGAGAGATGAATTTGCTAACAAATTATAGGTTCATAAATTCTAACGATTAATATTTGTATTTTTAGATTCTAATAAATTTATAAAGTGCCAAATTTATATATTATTTCAGGTTGTAATGGAGCTGGGAAAACAACAGCATCTTACACAGTCTTACCAGAGATGTTGGATTGTAAAGAATTTGTTAATGCTGATGAGATTGCAAAAGGGTTGTCGCCGTTTCAACCAGAAACTGTTTCCTTTCATGCTGGCAGAATAATGCTAGAAAGAATCGATGAATTACTGGGTCAAAATGTAGATTTTGCAATTGAGACTACTTTAACAACCCTGTCATATCAAAAAACAATTGAATTTGCAAAGAGCAAAGGTTATAAGGTTACTTTGCTTTTCTTTTGGTTAAATAACGTAAAATTAGCCATTGAAAGAGTGAAAATAAGAGTATCAGAAGGTGGCCACAATATCCCCGAAGAAATTATTATCAGGCGTTATAAAAAGGGTATAATTAACCTTGTAAATGTTTTTGTAAATTTGTGTGACTATTGGATAATTATTGATAACTCAAGTAAGCCATATAACCTTATTGCAGAAGGAAATAAAAATAGCGAAACTTCAATTTACAACAAAGAAATATTGGAACAAATAAAAAATACTACAAAATGAAAACAAATAATATGACAAATGCAGAATTAAGAGAAAAAATAAAAAAAGGCCTGGATTTAACTTTCAAAAAATTGCTAAAATCCAAACGCCAAACAGATGGATTTTTAATATTATCCGAAAATGGTGTTATTAAAAAAATTAAAGCCAAGGATATCGCTGAGTAATTATTATGTTTGGTAAAAGTTCAATAAAGATATGCCGATGCAGTGAGTGATCCACCTGAGGCGGACAGGCTACAACACAAAGTACAAATGCTGGTAACAAAAAATAAACCTACCTCCCCTTAAACTCCGCTTTCCTCTTTTCCAAAAATGCTGCTGTTCCTTCCTTCATATCTTCGGTAACAAAACATTCGCCGAAGGCTTCCACTTCTTTATCGTAGCCACTTTTGCCGGAATTATTTACCACAGCAATATTAATGCATTCAATTATTTTACCAATGGCAATTGGTGCTTTGGTTTGGATGACGGTTAAAATCTCTTTTGCTTTATTTAATAAATTTTCCGGTGTGGTAATATGGTTTGTCAATCCAATGCGTAAAGCTTCATTGGCATCAACGAGCTGTGCTGTCATTTGTAATTCCATACTCCTGCCTTTGCCTACCAGCTGGGTTAAGCGCTGGGTAGCACCATATCCGGGTATTAATCCCAAATTAACTTCGGGCTGGCCAAATTTTGCATTATCGCTGCATATCCTGAAATGGCAGGCCATGGCCAGTTCGCAGCCACCGCCTAATGCAAAGCCATTTACTGCTGCTATAATCGGCTTGTTAGAATTTTCGATTTTAAAAAAAATGTCCTGTCCTCTTTTGGCTAAAGCCATTGCCTGCTCTTTATTTAATCCTGCAAATTCTGTAATGTCTGCACCGGCTACAAAAGCTTTACTGCCAGCACCGGTAATAATTGCCGATTTAATATCAGGATTATTATTAATCTCATCTGCCACATTATTCAAATCGGTAAATACATCTTTGTTTAAGGCATTTAATTTATCAGGCCTGTTAATAGTTACGATTAAAACATTATTTTCTAGTGTAGTAAGTAAGGTAGTGTAAGGCATATACAATTATTAATTATTTAGTAAGTCCATTTTCTGATAATTATTTTTCTTGTCAGGTCTTTTGGTGGATGCAATAAAGCAGTCATTTGCTGCATGGCGTATAAACGTCTAAAACGTTCCCGGACAGATGACTCCCTCATTATGTCCAGATGATATTCCTCCTGTTCTTTAAATGAATTAAATTTTTTAATAAATCTGGCCATGTGCAAATTTAAAAATTTCTGTGCTCTTTTACCCAATCTTTAATATAATTGGCTATGTCAGCAGTTGTAGTGCCTGGGGGAAATAATTTGCCTACGCCTATCTCATTTAAAGTTTTCATGTCATCTTCGGGGATAATGCCACCACCGGTTAGCAATACATCATTCATTTCTTTTGCCTTCATCAATGCAATAACTTTGGGAAATACAGTGTTATGGGCACCGCTTAAAATACTGATTCCGATAGCATCCACATCTTCCTGCAAAGCAGCATTTACAATCATTTCGGGAGTTTGGCGCAGCCCTGTGTATATTACTTCCATACCGGCATCACGCAAAGCCGTAGCAATTACTTTAGCACCGCGATCATGACCATCCAGCCCGACTTTGGCCACCAAAACCCGTATTGGCCTGCTTAATGTATTAGTCAGCATATCCTTTATTATTAAGTATAACAAAGTTAATCAAACATTTATAGCTATTTTGTATTAAATAATTTCTCTTCACAGATTTATTATGTAAATCCTTCCAACAATGCATCATCACAACTTATAGGCAATTACAAAAATATGCAAGCAAATATTATAGATGAGATTACCTCTTATATAAACCACAACGATTATTCTTTGGCAGTAAGGCGAACGCTGGATATGTCTTTAGACCTGTATGATAAAGGCCTTATACGTATGGCTATTAACTGGAGTAAAGAATACCGTGAAATAGAAAGCCTGTATAAAAACGAAGCATTGCCCGGAGATTTTTTAAATAAGGCAAATATAATACTGGAAAAAGCTGCTGTATTGCAAAAAAGTATTTCATACAAGAAAGTACCTTTATTAAGTGCAGAAAAAATAGGAAAAACTTATGGTAATGGAAACTTCAGCCTAAAGCCAATAAGCCTGGATATAAATACCGGCGATGTGCTAGGCGTGGTAGGAGAAAATGGAAATGGCAAAACCACTTTGCTACGGTGCCTGGCCGGGCAATTATCGCTGGATGAAGGAGAGCTGGATTATAAGCTGCTGGAAAATCCGGATTACTATTCTATAAAAAACCATATTGCTTTTATACCACAGCGTATATCAAAATGGTATGGATTATTAAAGGATAATTTACATTTTAGTGCAACAATAGCCGGTGTAAAAGGTGAGCAAAATGAACTGATGGTCGATTTTATGTTAGAAAGGTTAAATCTTACCAATTATGCACATCTAACATGGAACCAGATAAGCAGCGGATACCGCACAAGGTTTGAAATAGCCCGTATACTTTTGCAAAAACCGAGGTTGTTAATTTTGGATGAACCACTGGCCAATCTTGATATTAATGCACAGCAAACAATTTTAACAGATTTAATCCATATAGGTAAAGGATTGCATAACCCTATGGGTATTATTTTAAGTTCCCAGCAATTGCATGAAGTAGAAAAAGTTGCAGACACTGTATTGTTTATAAAGCAGGGCAGTTGCCTGTACAGCAGTAGTGATAAAGATCAGAGAATAGCAAGCAGTGCTGTAGAAATTGAAACCACTATTTCCAGGGAAGCTATAATAAACATCTTTGAAAAAGAAAAAATTGCTTTGCAATTCAATGGAGGCTTTTATACCATTATTTCAACTTATTATTCTGCCCAGCAGATAATTGAATTAATGATTAATGCCAAATTGCCTGTTACATATTTTAGGGATATTACCCACAGCACCAAACGTTTTTTTAATTAAGCAACTATTACAAAATGAATAATAAAAGACCATTTGTACCTTCTTTTTTACAAAAGTTTGATGATAAATTGTTACGCTATAAACCTGATACCTGGGCTGCAAGAACACATTTCGTGATTTACTTTTCATCATTGTTTGCTCTCTGCCTGGCTGTGTTATGCTGGTTTACTTTTTCAGATGCCCGGTATGAAAACAGTATTGGGATCTGGACAATGTTCGTAAGCCTTCTTGTTTTTATTGGATTTATATTTTGGTTAATTTTTTTATTGCGGTTTAATGTTTTTAAGCGGTATGGCAATTGGAGTAAATGGAGTGGCCTGAAAACTTTTTGTTTATATTTCATCTCCATATCTGCAATGGTAGCCATTGCTTTTATTCCATATGTTACAGAAATAATCAGTGCTAACCGTACCTTTAGTACAAATGAAATTGTTAAGGACATTAATGAAATGAATATTACAGCTTGCCAGCTTGAATATGAGATATTGCCTAAGGAATGGAAAGCGGATACATGCATAGTGGATGATAATTATTATGATTCTGATAAAATGCGTACAGACGATTATAATTATATACGTAAATATATAGATATACTTAGCAGGAAAGCCTTAAATAAAAAATTAATTGAAAATGACAGCTGTAGAAAAATAGGTAGCTCAATGTATATTTTTTATAAATCCCCGGATTATATTTTTGCTGATGCCTACAACTTGGAGAAGTATAGCAATGGTGGATTATTAACATCCGGAGATATTTACAATACTACTATTAAAAATTATCAAAAACCTGACCGGAAATTATTATTACAAAAAATGAAGTATTTTAAAGATAAATATGCTTTTGATAAATACAATTATTATGATATATCAAATTACGACTATAATCAGGATTTTGAAAACTCTGATAAAGAGTATGACGAGTGGATTAAAGGGAAATATAATTTTTATTCAATAAACAATGGATTAAATAATATTGTACGGAAAAAGTACAGTTGGGTTGATAATATGCCTACTTCGGTAAGGATATTTTTTTACACTTCCCTGGTATTAACATTAGCCGTTTTTATATTCCGCCATACTACAATAAAAACTTTTTTTCTTACCCTGCTCACTACAGTTATTTTATTAATTATAACTGCTTTAATTATAGCAATGGGTAATTTAAGAGAAATCGGAATGCTAAACTTTATTCTTTTTTACTTTGTAATTTTTGCGATAATAGCACTTACTATTAAGATGGCCAAAGTCCGTTCTGTCAGGCAGGGTATAGCGCTGAATTCTTTTATGATTGCCACTCCATTTATCCCGTTAGTAATTACTGCGCTTTATATATTTATCCAGGAAGGGGGCTACAAGCATTACCGGCATTCATCATATACATATATTGAAGATAAATGGAAATATTATTTATCTGCAGAAATTATTGGAGTAGTAATATTATTGCTATTGCTAGAGCCTGTTTTCAGGCGTTTATACCGTAAATGGTATGCACTTCCTGAGAATTAATTTTCTTAAAAATAAAAATGATGTAAGGCATTATTTATCCGGTCTGTAGTTTCTTGCTTGCCGATTGTTTCGGCAATGGCAAACACCTGCGGCCCCATTTTAGTTCCAACTAATATTATCCTGAAAATCATTTGCAACTCACCAATTTTTAATTTTTTTTCTGTAGCTAAAGTTTTAAAAACATTTTCTATAGCAACCGCATCCCATATTTGCACATCTGCACATTTGCTCATCAGCACATTAAAAAATTCCTTTTTCCCCTCATCCCATTTTGGCTGAATGCTTGCCTCATCGAAAGTTTTTGGAGGTGTAAAAAAGAAGTGCCCCTGCTCCCAGAAATCAGTTAATAATGTGCACCTGTCTTTAACCAGCTCAATTACTTTAGTTAACTTTCCTTCATCTATATTTTTAACTCCTTTTTGTACAAACAGCTGCTTAACTGTCATCATATAACTATCAACTGCCAACTTTTTTATCCACTCATGGTTAAACCATTTTGCTTTTTCAAAATCAAATTTTGCGCCACCTTTATGCACCCTTTCTATACTGAATTTATCAATAAGTTCTTCCATGGTAAAAATTTCCTGTTCGCTTCCGTCATTCCAGCCTAATACCGCTAAAAGATTTATAAATGCTTCGGGCAAAAAACCAAGCTCTTTAAATCCTTTGGTAATTTCACTGGTTTTAGGATCCTTCCAGTCCATAGCATATACAGGAAAACCTAACCTGTCACCATCACGTTTGCTTAATTTGCCATTACCATCAGGTTTTAGTATCAATGGTAAATGAGCCCACTGTGGCATTTCATGTAACCCAAATAAATATTTCCACAATAAAATATGTACAGGTGCGCTGGGTAGCCATTCTTCTCCCCTAAAAGCATGGCTTATTTTCATCAAATAATCATCCACTACAACTGCCAGGTGATACGTAGGCATCCCATCAGCTTTTAATAAAACTTTATCATCCACATAATTAGTATCAAAATTAATATCACCCCTGATCATATCAGTGAATGACACAGATTCGTTCGGGTTTATTTTAATACGGATTACATATGGGGTATTGGTATCAAGCAATTGTTGCGTTTCTTCAGGAAGTAGGCGTAAAGAATTATTCATTTCCATACGTATGCGATGATCATATTGCAGGCTGTTGCTTCCTTTGGCTTTTAATTTTTCTCTCATAGCTTCCAGCTCTTCAGTAGTATCAAAAGCATAATAAGCATGTCCGTCTTTTATTAATTGTTCAGCATATTTTTTATAGCTATCTTTTCGTTCGCTCTGGCGGTATGGAGCATAAGGCCCGCCATGCGCCACACTTTCATTAGGGTGCAGGCCGCACCATTCCAGGCAGTCAAAAATATATTCCTCAGCACCGGCTACGTACCGGGCCTGGTCTGTATCTTCTATACGTACAATAAAATCACCATTGTGCTTTTTTGCAAATAAATAATTAAATAAAACGGTGCGTACACCGCCTAAATGCAGGCCACCGGTCGGACTAGGTGCAAAACGAACCCTTACTTTTTTTGTCATAAGCCACAAAGATAAGCTTAGGGAGAAAAATATAATAAAAAAACCGCTCTCATAAATGAGAACGGTAAGTATAACTTAAACAATAAAACTATTTTAATAAAATAACTCTTGGAGTATTTCCATTAATTGAAATGGTAGCTACATTATCACAAGTGCCATTACCAAAATCAATAACAGCTGTATGGTTTGGTCCTTGTATGGTTATTGTACCCTTATCTATACTTTCACAAATGGTTTTCTTTTGTAATGGCTGGGTAATAACCGAAGTTCTGGATGCGCCGGTTGCGTTGGAAACTGTATGATTGCCAGTCATAGAAAATATGTCATCCAATAAATTATATGGAGTTTGATAGCCTGCAGTTTGCACTATATTGGTTATGCCACTATGCATCCAATATCTTCCGCCCGGTGCTGTTATTTTCCCGTTTTCCATTTTTCGTTCCCAACCTTTGATATTTGCAGAACTGGTATTTGTCCAGGTAATAGTACCTTCTTTTTTTAAAGCCTTGTACGTAATAACCATCAAATGTTAGTATGGCTGTACTACCTGTTTTTCTTACAGAGTCGGATAGTACGATATTTATTTTTCCTTTGCGGGTAATGCCATTTTGGGAAGTACATCCTGCACCAAAATCGATAGAAATATTTTTAGGAAAACCTTGTAACGGCGTTACATTAACGGTAGCGCAGCCTAATACATTTGTTGATTCCAAAGTCTCTGATACCTTACTGCCTAATAATCCTTTATCAGCGGCAGCTTCCATAAGTATATTATTGGCATCTTCTGTAAGGTTATCTGCAACGGCCTGGTCGCCACTCAGTTCAAAAGTGGCTTCAATTTCGTTATTTGTAGTGTCTGATTCATCTTTTTTGCAAGATGTAAGCACTATTGCAGCAGCTGTAGCAGCAATAATAAATTTTTTAGGGTTCATACGATTCAATTTTATGGTGATGTAATTTTTTATCAGCGGTAAGACTTTTTAGTATAATTAAGGTTTAATCATTTAAAAAAATTAATTTGGGATATGTTTTATTTTGTTAAAACGCCGGGATGGCTAAAGAAAGTATACCGTAATTGTATTTGGAGTATAAATACTGCAGAAAAAATTATTTATTTAACTTTTGATGATGGCCCGCATCCTGTAATTACTCCATTTGTTTTAGATGAATTAAAAAAATATAATGCGAAGGCTACTTTTTTTTGCATTGGTAAAAATGTAGCGGAGCATCCTGGTATTTTTAACAGGATGGTTACCGAAGGCCATGCAGCAGGCAACCATACCTATAATCACTTAAATGGGTGGAAAACGCCGGATGCCATGTACTTACAAAATATTACCGAAGCAAAAAGTATATTGATTCTAATTTATTTCGGCCACCTTATGGGAGGATAAAAAAGTCACAGTTAAAATTGCTGCCAACTGCCAACTATCAGCTGATAACTATCATGTGGAGCGTATTAAGCGGAGATTTTGATGCAAAGCTTTCACCGGAAAAGTGTTTGCGTAATGTATTGCAGCATACCGGGCCGGGCTCCATTGTGGTATTTCATGACAGCGAAAAAGCGTTGGAACGCTTACAATACACACTGCCGAAAGTATTGGCATTTTTCTCTGAACGGGGATTTGTATTTGAAAAATTAACTGTTACCGTATAAAATTATCTTTGCAGCATGTTAAGCAAATTTTCAGGATGGGATGATACGATTGTAGCCATCGCTACTCCACAAGGCCTTGGCGCTATCGGCGTGATACGGTTAAGCGGACCAGCATCAGTTTCAATTATCAATAAATTATTTTCTGCCAAAGATTTAAACCAGCAACCCAGCCATACGCTGCATGTAGGATTATTAAAAGATGGAGAAACCGTAATTGATGAAGTAGTAGTTTCTTTATTTAAGGCTCCTAAAAGTTATACTAAAGAAGATGTAGTGGAAATCAGTTGCCATGGAAGCCCGTATGTATTGCAGCAAATTATACAAGCTTGTTTGCTAAAAGGGGCAAGACTGGCAAAAGCCGGGGAATTTACACAGCGGGCATTTATCAACGGCAGGTTTGATTTATCACAGGCAGAGGCAGTGGCAGATTTGATTGCATCAGAAAACCAGGCCCAGCATGATATTGCTTTGCAGCAAATGAAAGGGGGCTTTAGTGATGAGCTGCAAAAGCTTAGAGAAAAGTTGATTCATTTTACAGCTTTTATTGAGCTGGAACTGGACTTTGCTGAAGAGGATGTGGAGTTTGTAGACAGGACTGAATTAAAAAAATTAATTGCAGAAATAAAAAATAAAATCACAGAGTTAAGCAGTTCATTTCAATATGGTAATGTTGTAAAAAATGGTGTGCCAACAGTTATCATTGGACGGCCTAATGCAGGGAAATCAACTTTATTGAATGCATTGCTCAATGAAGAAAGAGCGATTGTTTCTCCCATTGCCGGTACTACAAGAGATGCCATTGAAGAGGTAATGGTAATTGATGGAATCTCTTTCCGATTTATCGATACGGCAGGCATACGGGAAGCCGGTGACCAGATTGAAAAAATCGGCATTGAAAAAACTTTTGAAAAAATAGCATTGGCTACAGTGGTGATTTATTTATTTGATTTTACACAGCTTGCCATTGAAGAGCTGCACAAAGATCTGGAAAGCCTGCAGGCTGAAAACAGGATTATTATATCTGTTGCGAATAAACTCGATCTGGCAGGTCATGTTAATGACAGGTTAGAAATTTCGATGAAAGAAAAATTTCCGGGAGTAATACACATGGGCATCTCTGCCAAAGAAAAAACCAACCTTGATTTTTTAAAAAAAGAAATAGTACAACAGGTTAATAAAAAAGTAAAAACAAACCACTCTGTAATTGTTACCAATGCCCGGCATTACGAAGCATTAAATAATGCACTGGCTGCCTTAGCACAGGTGGAGGACGGATTAGCCTCCCGTTTGTCCGGTGATTTATTAACGATGGATATAAAAAAAGCCTTACACCACATTGGTGAAATAACCGGGCAGATTGATGTGGATACGGATATTTTAGGAACGATATTTAGCAAGTTCTGTATTGGCAAGTGATGATTGTATAAGTCCATAGTAAATAATGTTTATTTTAGTATTATAAATTTTTATTTCATTTAATCTTTGTCTTATAAAAATATAACAGTAGTTGCTATTTAGAATATTTCTTTATTAAGACCATTAATAATAGAGTATTAACTTTAAATAGTAAAAGAGGTATGTTTATACTTAATGGTTTTTAAATATCTTATTGTAAAGTAATTAGGAGTTTAAGGGATGAGGCCATGATAATAGGTATTATATTAATAATCAAAATGCTTAGGCACAATAAATAATGTCCACAAAGTTTTTTACAAACGAAAATGATAAGACCCTTTTAGCTAAAATAGAAGGCATATTCCAACATCGCCACATACATTTCTTCGATGCTTTGGTAGGATATTTTAGAGCATCTGGCTACTTCCGTATTAGACCATTTGTAGAGAAAGCAGGAGAAATAAGAATATTGGTTGGTATCAACATTGATAACCTGATTTACGAAGCAAATAAAAGAGGCTTACTATTTATAGAAGACCCAGCAAAAAGTAGAGATGATTTTTTTGAAGAAGTAAAAAAGAATATCCAAGAAGCTGAATATGATAAAGAAGTTGAGGAAGGAATGTTGCAACTGATACAAGATTTAGTTACTGAAAAATTAAAATAAAAGTTCATCCAAAACAAAACCTACACGCCAAAATATACATATTTAGAGAGGAGGAAAAACACAATCACGGATATGGTTCCGTTATTACTGGTTCAAGCAATTTAACAGACAATGGATTAGAAAGAAATTTTGAATTTAATGTAGAGTTAAGGGATAATACAGACATTGATTTTGCTACTGAAACATTCAATAAACTTTGGAATGAAAGTATTGAAATAGGAAAAGAATTTGTAGATAAATTAAAAAAGGAAACGTACCTCAATGATGAGTTTACACCTTTTGAAGTGTATTATAAATTTTTAATAGAGTACTTTGGTAATAGCATAACCTTTGACCCTGAAATGATAGGCGACTTGCCGAAAAAATATAAAAGATTAGCCTATCAAGCAGATGCAATTAAAGAAGGTCTAAAAAATTACAAAAACACAATGGCTTTTTTCTTGCAGATGTAGTGGGGCTTGGAAAAACTTTAGTAGCAATTCAAATTGCAAAAAAATTCTTTTATACAAATGGCTTCCCTTCTTATTTGTCTAAAACTTTAATCATTTGCCCACCAGCATTAAAAGAAAATTGGGAAAATACAATTGAAGAATTGACTTTACATAATTGCAAAATCATTACATCAGGTAGTTTGCATAAAATTACCAAACCAACTGAATTTGATTTGATTATAGTAGATGAAGCCCATAAGTTTAGAAGTGATAGTGCCGAAATGTATTTTCATTTACAAAATATATGCAAGAGCCAAACTAGAAGAAAACTTCCAGATGACTCTTATGAGCAAAAAAAAGTAATGCTTATATCGGCTACACCGCTAAACAATAAGCCAGAAGATATTGCCAATTTAACTTACCTATTTCAAGATTCTAAAAACGCTACTTTAGAAGGAGTAAACGGAAACTTGCAACACTTTTTTAGAACACAAATCGATGCCTATAAAAAACTGAAAGACGAAAAAGATATTAAAACTATAAGCAGTGGTGTAAAATTAATATATGAAAAAATTAGAATAAAAGTTATTGAACCATTAACTATAAGAAGAACAAGAACAGATTTAAAAGACAACAAGGAGTACAAAAAAGACTTAGATGATCAGGGGGTTATTTTTCCAGCTGTAAATAAACCCGAAAAAATTTATTACCCACTTGATGCGAACTTAGATTTACTTTATGATAAAACTATACAATATTTAAAAGGCAAATCAGAGGGGCTTACTTATAATAGATACAGAGCAATTAGTGAATTAAAATCTCATAAAAAAGGCAAGTATCAAAATGCAGATTTAGTGTCGGATCAATTAGCTAAGATTATGAAAACAATGCTGATTAAACGGTTAGACAGTAGTTTTCATGCCTTTAAACAATCTTTAAATCGTTTTTCATCAGCTACCAATGCAATGGTGCAGATGTTTGAAAATGATAGAATATATATTGCCCCTAATTTAGGTGTAAATGATTATATCAATGAAGGCAGAGAGGAAGATTTAATTGCATTGATTACCGATTTAGCAGACACTAATCCAACGATTGAAATTTGTAATGCAGATGATTTTGAACCTGGCTTTGTTACAGGGTTAAAAAATGACAAGGTTTTATTAGATGAATTAGTGAGTGAATGGTCAAACATTACCCAAGATCCTAAACTGGATATTTTCAAAGAGTATTTAGCTAAAAAGCTATTCGATAAAACGATTAATAAAGAGGAAAAATTAGTAGTGTTTTCAGAATCTAAAGAAACTACATCATATTTATTTGAAGAGTTAAAAAAATCAGGTTTTGATAAAATACTGGTGGTAGATAGTAAAAACCGTAAAGACAAATTCCCTTTTGTAAAAGCCAACTTCGATGCCAACATTCCTTTAACCGAACAAAAGGACGATTACAATATGGTTATCAGTACAGAGGTATTGGCAGAGGGTGTAAATATGCACCGAGCAAATATCATTGTAAACTATGATACCCCTTGGAATAGCACCAAATTAATGCAAAGAATTGGTAGGGTAAATCGTATAGGTTCTAAGGCAAGTAATATTCACATTTTCAATTTTTTCCCTACTGCAAAAGTAAACAGCGATATAGAACTGGAGAAAAAGGCCATTATGAAATTACAAGCTTTTCATAGTGCAATGGGTGAGGATAGTCAAATATATTCACAAGATGAAGTAACCGAAAGTTTTGGCTTGTTTGATAAAACGGTAAACGAAGAGAAAGACGAAAAACTAAGAATTCTTTTAGAGCTTCGTAAATTCAAAAGAGATAACCCCGACTTGTTTAAGCAAATTAAAAATATGCCGATCAGAGCAAGAGTGGGCAGAAAAAGCCCAGTATTAAAAGGGGCTACCATTACTTTTATTCGCAACGAAAAAAGAGATGCCTTTTTATTGGTACAAGAAAGTGGCGATATAGATGAACTTACTTTTCTGCAAGCAGAAAAAGAATATTACGCAAAGGTTACAGAAACTGCAATACCGCTTAATGGGCATCACCATACACAAGTAAAAAATGCCATTGCATTATTTGCCAACAAATTAGAGGAGGAAAAAAGCAAAGAACGTAAAATTGATACCACACAAGGTCCTAATGAAAAAAGAGCCTTATCATTTTTAGATGCTTTAACCAATATTCAAATTGCCAACCCACAAGAAAAAGAATTATTGCTAAATGCAAAAGCTGCAATTAGAGTAGGCAAGTTTCAAAACCTGCAAAGGGATATTAATAAACTGGCAAAGGCTGTAAAAGCATCGCCATTAAAACCTGCCATACTATTGGAAGAGGTAATCAAGGTTTTAAATAAATATCCATTACAGGCAATGGAAGACGAGGGGATGCAATCAATACAACCCATCTTCAATTTAAAAGAATTTAAACCCGAAATCATTATTAGTGAAAGCTTCGATAATTAAAAAATATGGCAAAAATATTAAGTAAAAACGCCAGCCAGCAAACAACTCTACACATCGTTGAAACCAACGAGGTGTTTGCTATAAATTGTAAATACCATAGCGGTGAAGCTAACGAGTTGGTAGTTTCAGATATTTCCATTTTGGAAACAACTGATGCATTAATTTAAACATAGTTACCAATGCTAATAAAAAAGAACTCATACAGCAAATACACAGCATCATTGCTACGGCAAAGGATAGGGCAATCCGTTCTGTTGATACCGAAAGGGTGCTAATGTATTGGCAAATAGGCAAAGTAATATTTGAAGAAGAGCAACAAGGCAAAGACAGGGCAGATTATGGAAAATATCTAATCAAATCTATTTCCGAAACTTTTCAACCTCAATTTGGAAGCGGGTTTTCTATTAGGCAACTAGAGCGTTACCGCCAGTTTTATCGAACATTCCCAATTACGTCCGCATTGCGGACGCAATTCAGTTGGACAATCAATCTAAAAACGACATTTAATGGATAATCAATCAGAAATATTATTATATCAAACCCAAGATGGCATTACCAAAATTTCGGTACAGCTTAAAGATGAAACGGTATGGCTCACCCAAGCCCAGTTAGTAGAGCTATTCCAAAAAGCAAAATCTACAATAAGTGAGCATATTACAAACATTTTTGCTGAAGGTGAATTGGTGGAAGAACAGGTTGTTCGGAAATTCCGAACAACCACTCAACACGGTGCTATACCTAATAAAACACAGGAATCTGAGGTTAATCTGTACAATCTTGATGTAATCATTTCAGTAGGCTACAGAGTAAAATCACAAAGAGGTACTCAATTTCGTATGTGGGCTACCCAAAGGTTAAGAGAATACATTGTAAAAGGCTTTACAATGGATGATGAACGCCTAAAAGATACAGGCTATACCAACCCCTATTTTGAAGAACTTTTAGAACGAATAAGGGATATACGAACCAGTGAAAAGAATTTCTATTACAAAATAAGAGAAATTTATAGCACCAGTTACGATTACGATGCCAATAGCAAAGCAACTCAAGATTTTTTTGCATCTATTCAAAACAAATTTCATTGGGCTATACACCATCATACAGCAGCAGAACTAATTGCAGCAAGGGCAGATGCTACTAAACCCAATATGGGCTTATATTCTTTAAAAGGTAAAAATGTAACAAAAAAAGAAATAACAGTAGCCAAAAATTACTTAACACTCGATGAGCTAAAACAACTCAACTTATTAGTAGAACAATATTTAAGTTTTGCCGAAAGCCAAGCATTGCAACGTAAAGTAATGTATATGAAAGACTGGACTAAAAAACTGCACGATATTTTGACCATAAACGAAAGAGAAATATTGCTTGATGCTGGAAAAGTAAGCCATAAACAAGCTGAAACTAAAGCAGAAAAAGAGTATGAGAAATACAAGAAACTGCAAGACAAAATTTCTATCGAAAATTTGAAGCAATTAGAGCAAGGCATTAAAAAAGTAACTGGTAAACCAAAGAAAAAATAAATGGATTTTAACTCATTACGATGCAATCTTCAATTACCCTACCAACAAAAAAATTGGAAGGAATGGTTGTTACAATTATTTGGGCAACAAATAAACATTGAAACCCAAGCCGAAAAAATTGTTGTTCAAAAAGGCAATGCCAAATCAATAGAACGCTTTGCGGCTATTGCTTTAAGCGATGATAAAAATATAGCTGTGTTGGATATTAAAACCACTGCCGATATTCAAATTGCAAGAAACAGAGTTGCATTAAGAGATATTGCTTTCAAATTGATAGACCAAGATAAATACCACGGTTTGTTGGTTTTTTATCATAGTGATGATGATACACAATTAGATTATCGTTTATCATTTATCAGTAGCCAAACTACCATTGATGAGTATGGTAATTTTATTCAGCAAAGTACAAATGCCAAGCGGTACTCTTTCATTTTAGGAGCAAATGAAAGCTGCACCACAGCTACTTTACGCTTGTTAGAATTAAAAAGCAAAGTACCTTCATTCAAAGCCTTTGAAACACAAAAGGGTATTAGTTTAAAAGACTTAACAGATACATTTTCTGTGGAGGCTTTAAACAATGAGTTTTTTAAAAAGTATAAAGACATTCATTACAAACGCTTTTGGGAATACATTGCAAACAAACCCGAATATGCAGCTTTACTTTTAAATACCGAAGAAACAGAATTAACAAAACAACAAAAACCTATTCGTGATTTTGTAAAGAAAATGTTGGGCAGAATTGTATTCCTCCATTTTTTGCAAAAGAAAGGTTGGATGGGTTGCCCTGCTGATAATGAAGTTTGGAAAGGTGGCGATAAAAACTTTATGCTAAACCTGTTCAGCCATTTTCCAACTCAACAAACATTTTACAGCAAGGGGTTAACAATTCTGTTTTTTAAAATACTGAATACAGACCGTAGAAAGAAAAATGATGTAATGCCTAAGGAATTGCATTATACAAATCCTAACACCAAATCAAATGCTTACAGAGCACCTTTTTTAAATGGTGGTTTGTTTGATGATGAATTACCGCAAACCAATGTGTTTGATTTTCCAATAGATTATTTCAAAGACCTGTTTGATTTTTTTAGCCAATACAATTTTACCATTGATGAAAACAGCCCAGAGGAACAAGAAGTAGGCATTGACCCCGAAATGCTGGGGCATATTTTTGAAAACCTGTTGGAGGAAAACAAAGATAAAGGAGCATTTTATACACCAAAGGAAATTGTGCATTATATGTGTCAGGAAAGCCTGATACAATATTTGCGTACCCATTTGCCTGAATGTGCAGAAGATGAAAGTCAAGCCACTAAAGCCATTGAAACCTTTATTCGTAAAGACGATATTGGCAACCGTACCGATAAAAAGAATTTCATAGTAGCCAATGCCAAACGCATTGAAGCCATTTTGGACAAAGTAAAAATTTGCGACCCTGCTATTGGTTCTGGTGCTTTTCCTATGGGTATGTTGCAAGAAATATTTAAAGCCAAAACAACCCTTGACCTTACGTTGGACAAAGCCCAGGTAAAAAAAGATATTATCCGCAACAACATTTATGGGGTGGATTTAGAAAACGGTGCTGTGGACATTGCCCGTTTACGATTTTGGTTGAGCTTGGTGGTAGATGAAGAAGTACCACAACCTTTGCCGAATTTGGATTATAAAATTATGCAAGGAAACAGCTTGTTAGAACGTTTTGAAGAAATAGATTTAAGCAAGGTACACACCATTACTAAAACTTCAAGTGTTTATGAACCTCAGAGAGACATTTTTGGTAATATTGTTGATGGTCAATTAAAGTTAACTGACAATACTGTTTTAAGAGATAATGATTTACAAAAATTAATGAACGATTTTTTTATAGAAACCGACCCTATAAAAAAAGCAGAAAAGAAAGAAAAAGTAAACCAAACCATACACAACCATATTGATTATAATTTAAAGAATTGGCAAGATGAATTGAGCAAACAAATAGCCAATGCACCAAAGTTAACCGACCCTACAATTAAGCTGGCAACCAAACGCAAAATAGAAAAACTACACAGCGATTTAGAAGCCCTCAACAATACCCGTAAAGCCTTACACGAACTGGAAAATAAAACGGCAAAGCCTTATTTTTTATGGCATTTATTATTTGCCGATGTATTTGCTGATGGTGGTTTTGATATAGTAATAGGCAACCCACCTTATATACAATTGCAAAAAATGGGTGAAGATGCCAATAGATTAGAAAGAGCAAACTATAAAACCTTTGCCCGAACTGGTGATATTTATTGCTTGTTTTATGAGCAAGGATTTAATTTATTAAAACCAAATGGTGTGCTTACCTACATAACAAGTAATACTTGGATGCGGACTAAGTTTGGTGAATTAATGCGAAACTATTTTAGAGAGCAAACACAAACTATTTCTTTACTAAATTTTGAAGACACTAAGATATTTCAAACGGCTACAGTTGAAACAAATATTATTCTTAGTAAGAATAACCAACAATCAACGCCATTTAAAGCAGTTGCAGTAAAGGCAGATTACAGCTTAGGTACAAATATTTACGAGTATTTTCAAAACAATGCTATTGAAATAAAAGAACCTTCAGATGATGGTTGGATAATATTGAGCAAAGACGATTTTATTATTAAAACTGAAATCGAAAAGAATGGTGTACAACTAAAAAATTGGGACGTTGACTTTTACAGAGGCTTTCTAACAGGCTTTAATGATGCCTTTTTTATTGATGAAGAAAAGAAAAATGAAATATTAAATTTAGAGCCAAAAGCAAAAGAGTTTATTAAACCATTATTGAGGGGAAGAAATATTGCTAAATACGGATATGCTTACGATAATATTTATGTGCTTTTCATTCCTTGGCATTTTCCTCTAATAAAAGAAGATATTTCTGGAGCTTCTATTGAGGCTGAAAATGAATTTCAAAAGCAATATCCAATATTGTATAATCATTTACTAAAATTTAAAGTTGAATTAGAGGGTAGAAACAAATCGGAAACAGGTATAAGGTATGAATGGTACTCATTACAAAGAGCAGCCGCAACTTATGTTGATGAATTTGAAAAAGAAAAACTTGTTTGGTTATCTATTTCAGATAAACCTGCTTTTGCATTGGACAATAAAAAAATGTATGTAACTGCTCCTGCCTATATTCTTACAAGTAAATCTAAGAGGTGCAGATTTTTACAATGTTTCTTAAATTCAAAGGCAATGGAATGGTACTTAGATAAAGTATCATCCAGCACAGGACAAGGCACAAACCAATGGAGTAAAATATTTGTTGAACAACTGCCAATTCCAAAAATTGCAGATGAATTAATTATTCAAAAAATTGAAATTTTAGCAGATTACCTCACATTCTTAAATGATGTAACCCAACCACCTGTAAACAGCTTTACTGATAATGCCAGTATAGCACCGGTGTTTGAAGATGTGGCTAATATGATGGTGTACGAGTTGTACTTTAAACAGCATATGCAAGAGTTAGAAATAGATGTTTTGCAGTTTGTAGATACCATCCAACATTTTAAACCCATAGATACCAGTGAAAATGCCAACAAAGAAGCCAATGCTAAAATAATAGGCGACTGCTACAAACCCACTAATATACCTGTATCAAAACGTAAGTTTATTGATGAAGTCGAAATATCCAACTTCAAGTTTTTCCCTGCAATTGATGGAGATAATAAACCCATAAAAATTGATGGTAAACATTTATTAATTTATGGCGAAAATGGTAGCGGTAAATCATCATTTTATTGGGCTTTATATACGTTGTTAGAATGTGCTAACAAACCAAACAAAGAAGAGATAGAAAAGTATTTTGAGTATGATGGAGGAGAGGAAACATTTGTACAAAATATTTAGACTTTAATGGAGTTGCCGAAATTTTCCCGGCTACTGCTGCTAATGGAAAAAACTACAAAGCCAAGTTTTGCCCAAAGAAATATAGTTGAACGGAGTGTACACCGCATTTTGCGGGGCACAGCACCAATAATACTTCATCAATGCTCAACCCCCGCAAAAACCTTGCAATATATTTTTCCTAAAAAGCCAACTCGTATCCAATAGACAATTATTTTTGCTTAATAACAACTTTAAGCTTTACAACTTCTTCATAATATGGCAAGACATACTTATCAAACCGGGTTAATTGGCAACTGCGCTTACCTGGCACATGTTCATCAAAATACAAACATCAGCTGGCTTTGCTGGCCCAAATTTGACAGCTCATTTATTTTCGGTGGTTTGTTGGATAAAGATAAAGGCGGCGAGTTTTCTATTTTGCCTGATGGCGAATATACTTCCAAACAATATTATTTAGAAAATACGAATATACTTTGTACTGAAATTACGTGTAAGGAAGGCCGTTACCGTATCATCGATTGTGCCCCACGTTTTTCGCAGTACGAAAGGTATTTTAAACCTTTGATGCTGGTAAGAAAGCTTGAATTATTGGAAGGTGCGCCAAGAATAAAAATAAAATGTGAACCGGTACACAATTACGGTGCTTACAAACTGGATGCACACCGTGGCAGCAATCATATTGAATATTTAGGCGGTGATGACAGGATACGCTTAACTACCAATGTACCGGTCAGCTATGTATTTGAACAGCAATATTTTGTTTTAAATGAAACCAAGCACCTGATTTTAACTTATGGCGATCCGCTGGAAGCTGCACTAAGCAGCACTGCTGAAATCTTTATTACAAAAACTGTTGCGTATTGGCGGCAATGGATAAAGCAATCTTCTATTGCCCCGTTTTACCAGACTTATGTTATACGTTCGGCCTTAGCATTAAAAATTCACCAGTTTGAAGATACCGGTGCTATCATAGCTGCCAGCACTACCAGCCTGCCCGAATTTCCAGGCAGCGGACGCAACTGGGATTACCGCTATTGCTGGTTAAGAGATACATATTACGTAATTACAGCGCTTAATCATATCAGTCATTTTGAAGAAATGGAGCGCTATTTTAATTACATTACTGATATTTCTTTTTCTGAAAATTTCAGGTACCAGCCTTTGTATAGTGTCACCGGCAAAAAAGACTTGGTAGAAAATATTTTAAAAGATTTATCAGGATACCTGGGTAATGGTCCTGTACGTGTAGGCAACCAGGCATACGAACATATACAAAATGATATTTACGGCCAGGTGTTGGTAGCCCTGCTTCCTTTATATACCGATCACCGGTTTATTTTCAGGGAAAGAAAAGACTCGGCAAAATGGATTGAATTTGTGCTTAAAAAAATTGAGCTCACCATAGATGAAAAGGATGCAGGCATTTGGGAGTTTCGCAATATGGCCAACCAGCATTGCTACAGTAACCTTTTTCAGTGGGCAGGCTGCTGCGCTGCAGAAAAAATAGCGTATATAATAGACCACCAGCCGTTGCTGGAAAGAGCCGTGGCTTTAAAAAACCGTGCTGCAAAGCATATCGAAGATTGCTACGACCCAAAAAGAAAAGCTTATACACACGCCATAGGCAGTACGCATATGGATGCCAGTACTTTGCAATTGATCATGATGAATTATCTGGATCCCCAATCTGACCGTGCCAAAGATCATTTAATAGCTTTGGAAAAGGAATTGAAAACACCTAACGGTTTATTTTACCGCTACTTACATTCTGATGATTTTGGCAAGCCTGAAGCTACATTTTTGATTTGCGCATTCTGGTATGTGGAAGCTTTGGCCTGTGTGGGCAGAGTTGATGATGCAGTAAGGGAGTTTGAGAAGTTGCTTCCTTACGCAAATCATCTTTTATTATTTAGTGAAGATGTAGATGAAGTAACCGACAGCCAATGGGGTAATTTTCCACAGGCTTACAGCCATGTAGGGTTAATGAATGCAGCTTACCGCATTGCTACTAAATTGGACAAACCGATTTTCTTGTAAAAAGTGTTAGTATTTTTTCACGCAAAGATGCAAAGTTATAAAGTAACAAAGTTAATCGCTTTGCTCCTTAGCGCCTTTGCGTGATAATTGAGTTGAGTTTAACTTTTGGTTACCAGCAACGGTTTTTTATGGCATCATCGTTGTGAACTTGTTTTGTTATTATTTCCTTTTGGGGAAAGGAAATAATAATCTCCCTTGTACTGCATACCATTGGGCAACTTTGTATACCGTTTGTACTCTAATTTGTTGTAGCCAATTGCTTCAGCAGCTGACGTACATAATGATAACTTCGTACATAATGATTGGCAGCCGAAATCTGGCTGCCAACTTTTATAGTAACGGCCTCCGGCGGCATTGCTTTAAAAATATCCTCATCTGTTTGGTCATCTCCTACTGCCAGTATAAAATCATACTCATTATTTTGCATCCGGCTTAAGGCAGCCTTACCTTTATTAACCTCAATATTTTTTATTTCAATAACCTTATTGCCTTGTAATACTTGTAATCCTTTTCCTTCTATGATATAGCGAAGGGTGTTAACTAATTCGTTAGCCCTTAATTCCCCCAATCCTTCTGCCACTTTCCTGTAATGCCATACCAATGAAAAACTTTTTTCTTCTACAAAAGACCCTGGGGTACGATCAGTGTAAATATCCAGTATAGATTGTATTTCAGGTTTCCATTTATTATTTATACCGGGAATGCTTTGCCATTGCTGTTCATGGTGCCGCTTTTGCCAAACTCCGTGTTCAGCGATAAGGTCAAGCCTTATGCCTTTGAACCACTCTTCAAGGGTTTTATGATTTCTGCCACTGATAATTACAATATTATTTGCAGGATCAGCAGATAATTTATGCAATAAATCATATAATTCCTGGTCGGGAAAAGCCATATCTATATTAGTTTTAAACCCTACCAGTGTTCCATCATAATCCAGGTATAATACTCTTTTACCAGCTTGGTTATATAAGGTTTTAATGCGGTCTAGTACTTCGCCATTTATATGGCGGGTTAATGAAGACTGTTGCTGTTGTTTCGCTTCCAGTAAACGGGTCATAAACAATTTAACCCAGTGATCAATATTGAACTTCGATACCAGTTGCCGCATTTGTTTCATTCGTCTCTGCTGCTCCGTTAGTGGCATGTGCAGCGCTTCTACCAGGGCCGAAGTAATGGCTCCTATGTTGTTAGGGTTTACAACCAGTGCATCTATTAACTCTTTAGAAGCCCCTGCCATTTCGCTTAAAATTAATACACCATCATTTTTTACACGGCTGGCTACATATTCTTTGCACACTAAATTCATCCCGTCACGCATTGGTGTAACCAGGCATACATCAGCTACATTGTACAGTGCAGAAAGTGTTTCGATAGGAAATGAGCGATAAAAATATTGTACCGGGTGCCAGTTCATTGTTCTGAAGGTAGCATTGATATTACCAACCAGTTTATCGATATCATCATGCAATTTTTTATATTGGGGAACGGTGTCACGTGAGGGCACCACAATCATATACAAAACAATTTTTTCTATATACCCGGGGTATAATTGCAGCAATAATTCAAATGCCAGTAAACGTTGTAATATACCTTTGCTATAATCCAGCCTGTCAATAGATACAACAATTTTAGCCTGCTGAAAATTTTTCCGTAAATTATTAATCTGGAGTATTACTTCATCATTACTGGTTAGCATTTCGAATTTTTTACTGTCAATCCCCATAGGAAAACTTTCTACTACTACAGAACGATCATTAATAGTAATTAAATTGGAGGAGGATTGAATCGGTAAAATACGTGTAGCGGCTATTGTAAAATGGTGGGCATCATCAAAAGTATGGAAACCAATTAAGTCGGCGCCCAGCATACCTTCCAGTAATTCTGCCCGCCAGGGTATCAGGCGGAATAATTCGTAAGAGGGAAAAGGGATATGCTGAAAAAATCCGATAGAGATGTTTTGAAATTCGCTACGCAGCATTGCAGGTAATAGCAATAATTGATAATCATGGATCCAAATGGTATCCCCAGGTTCCGCAATCTGTATTATTGCTTCTTTAAATTTGAGATTTACTTTATAATAGTAATCCCAATATGATTGTTTGTACTTGGCATAAGTAGGCATATAATGAAAAACAGGCCAAAGTACCTCATTGGAAAATCCTTCATAGTACTGATTGATTTCTTCCTGGCTTAAGAATACAGGTAATAAATTTAGTTCTTTTAATTTTTCACTTACCTCTTTTTGTTCGTAATTTTCAATTACTTCCAAGCCCGGCCAGCCTATCCATATATTATTTTCCTGCGTATAAATTGAGCCTAATCCTGTAGCTAATCCTCCTTCGCTTGAGGTAAATACAAATTTATTTTTTTTCTTTACTGCTTTAACCGGCAGTCTATTGGAAACAATAATTTTTTTAGCCATAACTATTAGAATTTCTAAATATATTGTTTATGTATTTAATAAAATAAAAGTTAGTAAAATTAACCATGTATAGCCATCTATTAACAAAACCTTTGCCGCTTGTTTTTATATTTTTAGGTTCATAGGTATTTGCAGGGTCAGACTAAGTTATTTTTTATAATTTTTTAAGATGTGGAGTCTATTTCCCCAGTCATACTACTTTTCAATATCCATTTTGTAGAACAAAGTTCCCAATTGACTTATGGATTAGCTTATAGATTATTATAAAAAACTGTTGGCATATTTTTTTCCATCATTAAATAGTTGGGACGAAAACCTAATTGTCTATGGAAATATTAAATATCAAAGTAATGAGAGGGCCAAATGTTTGGTCAACTTACCGGCAACAACTAATTATAATGAAGGTAGATCTTCTGGATTCTGAGGATTACCCTACAAATAAAATTGATGGCTTTTCTGAAAGGATAGAAGCTTTAATGCCTTCTTTACATAGCCATCGGTGCTCAGAAAAAAAGCCGGGCGGTTTTTTAGAACGTATCCGTAGGGGAACCTGGATGGGACATGTGGTAGAGCATGTTGCCCTTGAACTTCAATCTTTAGCCGGCATGCCATGTGGATATGGCAGAACCCGTTCAGTCGGCAAGCGTGGGGTATATCATATAGTGTTTTCTTACCAGGTAGAAGCAGCGGGTATATATGCTGCTAAAGCAGCTGTACGTATTGTTCATGCATTGGAAAGTGATATTCCTTATGATATTGATAAAGATATTAAGGAATTGATAAAAATTAATAAAACAGAAGGTTTAGGCCCAAGCACAAGAGCCATCGTTCTCGAAGCAAAAAAAAGAAATATTCCTTATAAGCGCCTTGATAGTGATTCTCTCATTATGTTAGGGCAGGGGGCCAATCAAAAAGTAATACGTGCTACAATGGCCTGTACTACCAGTAGTATAGGTGTAGAAATAGCGTCCGACAAACAAGACACAAAAAAATTATTAGCGGAAGGTTTTATTCCAATACCGGAGGGTAAACTGGTGTATACTCTGGAAGAACTAACCGAAGCAATAATTGAATTGGATTTTCCGCTGGTTATTAAACCTGTAAATGGTAATCATGGCAGGGGTATAACTACATCTATTGTAACAAAAGAAGAAGCGTATGTAGCATTTGAAAGAGCTAAAGAGATATCAGAAGATGTAATTGTAGAAAGATTTATAAAAGGTACAGACTATCGTTTTTTGGTAATTAATTATAAATTAGTAGCAGTAGCTAAAAGAATTCCTGCTATGATAAAAGGTGATGATCAATTTACTATAGAACAATTGATTGACCAGACAAACAACGACCCTAATCGTGGAGACGGTCATGAAAAGGTGTTGACTACTATAAAAGTGGATCCTGTTACCAATTCTATATTAGTGGAAAAAAACCTTACACTAAATTCTATTTTGCCCTTTGGAGAAATATTGTATTTAAAAGATACTGCCAATATCAGCACAGGTGGTACAGCACGGGATGTTACCGACATTGTACATCCTGATAATATTTTTTAGCAGAGCGCATTGCACGGTTAATGGGTCTTGATATATGTGGGATAGATATTATTGCACAGGATATTAATGCACCTATTACAGAACATACGGGGGCAGTTTTGGGGGTTAATGCAGGCCCAGGTTTCCGTATGCATCTTTCTCCTACAAAAGGTATAGCACGTAATGTTGCAGAGCCTGTAGTGGATATGCTTTTCCCTGAAGGTAAGCCATCACGTATTCCGATTGTTGCCGTTACCGGAACTAATGGTAAAACTACTACAACCCGCTTAATTGCACATCTTGCAAAAGGCGCTGGACATAAAGTAGGATATACTACAACAGATGGAATTTATATCCAGGATCATGTAATACATCGTGGAGATTGCAGCGGTCCGGCCAGCGCTGAAGTAGTATTGAGAGACCCCATTGTTGATTTTGCAGTATTAGAATGTGCAAGGGGCGGTATTTTACGGGCAGGACTAGGATTTGATAAATGCAACATCAGTATTATAACAAATATTACAGAAGATCATTTAGGGTTAAACGATATACATACTATTGAAGGCCTGGCTAAAGTAAAGGCTGTGGTAGCTAACAGCACTTTTGATGATGGATATGCTATTCTTAATGCCGATGACGACCTGGTATATAAAATAGGCTTCGGGCTTGATTGTAATATTGCTTTATTTAGTATTGATGAAAAAAATGAGCGTGTACTAACACATTGTAAAAACGGAGGTCTTGCTGCTATAATTGAAAAAGGATATTTTACAATTTGTAAAGGTGAATGGCGTACCAGGATAGCTAAAGTAAAAGATATTCCCCTTACATTGGAAGGAAGGGCAGAATGCATGATAAAAAATGTAATGCCGGGGATTTTAACTGCTATTATACAGGATTTTGATATCTCAGTTATTCGACAGTCTTTACAATCTTTTATTCCCGGTCCGGCCCAGACTCCCGGGCGGATGAATATTTTTAAATTCAGCAATTTTGATTTAATGATTGATTATGCACATAATACAGACGGGTTTAATCAGCTGTCAATTTTTTTAAAGCTTACAGAAGCTTCTGCTAAAATTGGTGTTATTGCATGCGCAGGAGACAGAAGGGATGAAGACATAATGAATATGGGTTCACTGGCAGCACAAATGTTTGACGAAATTATTATCAGGCATGACGGGGATGGGCGTGGCAGATCTAATGATGAAATTACGCACTTTATTACAGCAGGTATTAAACGTACGAATTCTAACATAAATATTACAGTTATTTCTGACGAAATAGATGCTATACAGTATGCAATGGATATAGTTAAAAATAATGGATTTATAGTAGTATGCAGCGATGATATACAAAAATGCATCGGCTTTGTAAATCATAAAGCCGAAGAAATGAATAACCAGGTGAGCGGTATGGAAACCAGCGTTTTTTAAAAATAATTAATCGATATGATAAAAAAGCAGTCTTACACCTATTTCCCGGGTTGTTAATAAATCAGCAAGTAAATAAATATTGAGAAATAAGTTTTATTATTGTTAAATAAACAAATTACCTATAATAATTTTATCCCGGTTTTCTCAAAGCTAATTTTTCTTTGTTTATACAGGTTACCTATTGTCATTTTAAAAGTTTTTTTACTCATGCTGAAAAACGCATAAATTTCATCAGGATCACTTTTATCATAATAGGGTAGGTACCCGTTATTTTCAGTGAGTAGCCGGATAATCTTTTCACTTTCATCTTCTACCCTGTTATAACCCGGCTTGCCGGCTGCCACATCTATCAGCCAGCCATTTTCTGGATGTTTGCTATCAGGATAAATCTTTTTTATGTATCCTTTAAATTCATCACCTACACCGATAGTCCTGTAAATTTCATTATGGTGCAATACTCCCGTATGCTTATTATTAATAATAACAACATAACCAATATCTGTTCTCCTGTATACAGTCATATCAACAACATCCAGTTCTTTAACAGTAACATTTATATTGCTTAATGATGATGCAAATTTTTCTGTAGCCGTTAGTCTTCCTGTTTGTTCATCAATATAAATTTTTACCAGGTAATCCCCGTTGGGAAGCATATTGGCAATCTGCTTGGATTTAGGCACAAAAATATCTTTCATTAATCCCATATCTAAAAAAGCTCCTTGTGGTGTAGTGCTTACACACCTTAATTTTTTTATATCACCTACAATGCCTTTAGGTTTTTGAGTGGTGGCAATCAGCCGGTCTTCTCCATCATGATAAACAAACACTTCTAATTCATCGTCAATATTTGTATTTTCCGGAACAAATCTTTTTGGCAGCAATATGCCTTCTTGCTGGTCATCAAGATATAAACCAAAATCTACCGCCCTGATCACTTTTAATAAATTATATTCACCTACTTTTATCATGTTTATTTTTTTACTAAAGGCAAAATTAATCATTTGGCTACAGTATGCTTTTTAATTATGTAGCCATAAATTTTTATTATTATTAGTTATGGTCCCGGTCTACCTGATAATTACTGTACCAATGCTTTGTCAAACTATGGTAAACTTAATAAATTTATAAGATATATAATTGTTTACAAATAAGCATTTACAGGCATTTGTATTATCTTCACGGGACAACAATAAATATAAAGTTTTGAATTTTTCTACATTTGGATTTGATGAACGGTTAATGGAGGGAATTAGTGCATCAGGCTATGAAACAGCTACACCTGTACAGGAACAAGTAATACCATTAGTACTCGAAGGAAGAGATATTATCGCATCTGCACAAACAGGAACCGGTAAAACAGCTGCTTTTTTATTACCTATTATTAGTAAATTATTAGCCAATCCCTCTACCAGCCAGACTAATATGGCACTGGTAATAGTACCAACCCGGGAGCTGGCAGTTCAAATAGCCCAGCATGTGGAAGGGTTGTCTTATTTTACTTCCATCAGTTCTATTGCAGTATACGGTGGCGGAGATGGCCAGGCATTTGTGCAGGAGAGAAAAGCATTAAGCGAAGGTGCAGACATTGTTATTTGTACCCCGGGAAAAATGCTGGCGCATATTAATATGGGTTATGTAAAATTTACCGGCCTGCAATATTTAGTATTGGATGAGGCTGACCGTATGTTGGATATGGGTTTTTATGATGATATTATGCGCATTATTGAAAAATTGCCACAAAAACGGCAAAACCTTTTATTTTCTGCCACTATGCCCCATAAAATAAGAGAGATGGCCCGTAAAATTTTACACCAGCCTGCAGAAATAAATATTTCTATCAGCAAACCCAACGAAAAAATTATCCAGCAGGCTTTTATTGTGTATGATTCCCAAAAAATACCTTTGGTAAAATATTTATTAAAACAAAAACAGTTTTCATTAGTATTGATATTTTGCAGTAGCAAAAGCAGTGTAAAGCAACTCAACAGGGATTTACAAAAAACAGGATTATTAGTTGATGAAATTCACAGTGATTTAGAACAGGATAAAAGAGAAGATGTGCTAATGAAGTTTAAAAGTGGCCGCCTGCCTATATTGGTAGCCACGGATATACTTAGCCGGGGCATTGACATCGATAATATTGATTTGGTAATCAATTATGATGTGCCGCATGATGGTGAAGATTATGTACACCGTATAGGAAGAACAGCAAGGGCTGCTGCCGAAGGCGCTGCTATTACTTTGGTAAATGAAAAAGAGCAAAGAAAATTAATGGCCATAGAAAAATTATTAGGTAAGCCGGTACCTAAAGCTGTAGTGCCTGAACAATTTGGCGAAGTGCCGGAGTATAACCCATCAGCATTTAATAGAAACAGGGGCAATAAAAATTTTAAATCTTCATCTCTACGCAACCAAGCTAATAAACCGGCAGGGCGAAATAACCGGTAAAATTTTAGTAGTAAAAATAAATACAATTTGGGGCTGTCGGCTTAGCAACATTATTGAACATTTGTACCGGCTATCCATTACAAGTCCGGCACATGGCCACGCACTTAACCCTCACCGGGCTTTCCATTACTATCCGGCATCCCAATGTCATTTAGCTAAGTAACTAATGTCACCCTTTCAGGGTTTTGAACATTTTTTGCTATTAATTACTACAGTAATGGCACCCCGTTGGGGTTAGTAATCCCGGAGGGATGTAATTATTATAGATAAGTAAGCAATCACAATAAGTATAACAACCCTGAAAGGGGGATATTAGTAAAGTATAATTTTTAACTAAATGACATTGTCCGGCATTCTTTCAGCAGCTGAATTACTATTGAGCTTTTTTTTATTCTCAAGCCCTGTTATAGAATACATTCTGCCCAATATTTAAAATACGAATGTTGGGCACTAATACTATAGCAAACGGTGCATAAATTCAGTAATAGCAGGAATATTATCGTAAAGACCCCTTGCAGCTATGGATGATGTTACACTTCCAAGCCATTTTAAAGCTTTAGTTTTTAAGGTAAATTTATCTTTACTTTCATTTTCCACCATATTTTTCAATTCGATGATTTTTTCTTCTTCTACACCTAGTTGTTTTAATTCTTCATATTCTTCCTGTGAATAGGTAACAGAAATCTCTTTTTGTACCACACTTTGTCCTGCTGCAACATTTAAGGGATTGTTATTACCATAAATGTTGTTAGTAATAATATTCTGAACCTTATGTAAATTATCCTCTGTCATATTAAAATCATTTTCTAAATCGGGAAATTCTGTATCAAGCTCTAATAAAGTATCTAATAATTTTTGCTTTGTCAATTCTAAAATATTCTCATATTGTACTTTTCCAACTTCCATATAACCACTCCTTATAACACCATTATGCTGAGCAATTTTTTTTTCAAAGGATCGTTCAAAAATTTCAACCTGTTCTGGAGTTAAATGTATATGTGCTTTAGGTGATATTAATCGCTTCAAATTTTGTTCTATTATTGCAACTGGTTCAGTAACTCTATGGTATCTTACAATATCAATAAATTTAGGGTCATCATCATCCCTGTCAAAAGAAATAGGAAAACTATGTTTCCTCCCAAATGGGAGTTCAGCAACTAAGTAAATTACACAGCGTATTTTTCTGTAATCTGGTAAATTCTCATTACTATAATTATAGCCTTCAAGCTCATTTTTTAGCCATGCCCTAAAAACTTCATTATTTATTTTAGTTGCAATAACTTTCGCTCTTGTCAAGCCTTTTAATAAGATAATATTGTCAAATGCTAAATCCTTTATTAGTTGCTTAATCATGAAAGAAGTTTACGCTTAGACTCAACTCAAAAATATGTGCTATAAATCAGTCAACCAAAAATACATTCGCATTTAAAATTATAAGGCGCAACAGCCATAGGGTAAATTATTTTTGCTGTTAGTACACTCACCAACAGTTCAGAAAACTATTTAAAGTGATACTGCTGTAATGCTTTTTCCAAACAATCCATTGCAGCATGTATCGCAGTTGCATTAAGCACATACGCAAGCCTTACTTCCTGTTTCCCTAAGCCGGGTGTACTATAAAACCCTGTGGCCGGTGCCAGCATTACTGTAGCATTGTTATAAGAAAATTCTTCCAACAACCATTGGCAAAATTTATCGGAATCATCGATCGGTAATTTGGCTATGGCATAAAAAGCGCCGCCCGGGTTAGGACAAAATACACCCGGCATTGCGTTTAAGCGTTGTACAATAATATCTCTTCTTAATTTATATTCAGCCTTTGTAGTATCAAAATAGTTATCAGGTAAATCAATAGCAGCTTCTCCTAAAATTTGTGCAAAAGACGGGGGGCTCAGCCTGGCCTGTGCAAATTTCATTACCGAATTTAAAAGTGCAGTGTTTTTTGTTACAAAAGCGCCAATACGTCCGCCGCAGGCGCTATACCTCTTACTTATGGTATCCATTAAAACCACATGGTCATCCACACCTTTTAAATGCATGGCACTTGTAAAGGTACCTTCATAAAAAAATTCCCGGTAAGCTTCATCAGCAAATAAATACAGGTTGTGCTTTACAATAACCTGCTTCAGCACTTCCATTTCTTCTTTACTGTACAAATAACCGGTAGGATTATTAGGGTTGCAAATTACTATAGCTTTGGTTTTAGGTGTAATCGCTTCTTCAAAAGCGCTGATGGGTGGCAATGCAAAGCCATTTTCTATGGAAGAAGTGATAGGTTTTACAATTACTCCGGCTTCTACAGCAAATCCATTATAATTAGCATAAAACGGTTCAGGGATAATCACTTCATCACCAGCATCCATACAGGCCATAAAGCCAAATAAAATGGCTTCGCTGCCACCGGTGGTAACAATAATTTGCTCCGGGGTTACATCAATACCAACTTTTCGGTAGTACTCCACTAATTTTTTTCTGTAGCTTTCATTGCCGGCACTATGGCTGTATTCCAGCACTTTAAAATCACTATGCTTTACCGCATCTAAAATAGATGGCGGCGTTTCAATATCCGGCTGGCCAATATTTAGTGGTAGACTTTGGTACCTCTTTTTTTGCCGCTTCGGCATAAGTGACCAATTTACGTATAGGAGATGGGGGCATTTGCTGCCCACGGTTGCTGATTGCTAACATGCTGCAAAGATAGTAATATAGGCCAATCCGGATCTTTTCGTTATAAATAAATTATAAATTATTGATTATAAATTATTTATGCAAAAGTGGGGTAAATTTTTCTGAAATTAACTTATGCAAAAGTGATTGCTATTTATTGTAGTAAAAATACTATTTTGTTAAGTAAAAATACATTTTCATTAAGTAAAAGCACCGTTTCGTTAAATTGTCAACATATTAGTGTTTTTGCAAATGTATCTTGTACTCAGAAACCAATTTAAACCAAAAACGCGGAAGCCGAAAAGCGTCTTAAAGAGTAGGCAAAACCTTAAAACTTTAAATCATGAAACCAGTAAAAAATTTCAAAAGCATTGCAACTTTAAAAAATCAATTAAGCACAAAAAGCAACAATTTTAATACAAAAAGCATTATTGGTGGTGGAGGTATTATTATTTCTGGCAGTACTAGCACAGCAGCTACATACAAAGGTAGATTTTATGTTGGCTTTTAAACTCAGAATAAAGTTATAAAGTGTATTTAACTAAATAGTAAGTGTACTTTATAACTTTGTTTAATTATTTATTCCAATTATAATCGTCATCATCATTTATAATAACTCCGATTTCTACATAAGTCACTTCTTCATACTCAACATTTAGAGTCAGATTTATTTCTTCATTATAATAGCTATCAAAACTTTCATATCTATCTATTTCACAATCTTCTGTTTTATCAAAAATTTCGGTATAATACTGAAAAATGGTTGTTAAAAACTGCTAAGAAGTATTATAGTAAAAGATTTGACAGAAGTTTGATGAAACACGTTTCATCAAACTTTTATTTTTTATGAACATTTCAAAAAAAAGCGATGCTGGTCATGTGGGCAGCTGAAGGTAATTGGCTGGGGAAAACGCCATGGTAAACAAAGATTTAAGTGCAAAAATTGCGGGATTTTATTTACCTCTAACAGGAAAGAACAGCGTATAAAAATCGGTTTACCTGGTTTAAAAAATGGGTATTGGAACGACAAACTTATAAGACATTATCAAGGACAGTGGTTATTCAATAGATACACTTCAACGAACATTTTATACGCTACTTGAGCAAGCGCCTCAGATAAAAATTATTAAAAGAGGCCAGGTAAATCTTAGAATAGATGCTACTTATTTTAAAAAGTTTTGTTTATTGGCTTACCAGGATGATTTAGATGGATATACACAGCTTATCAGATTTTCTGATGGAGAACATTATGAGAAATTAAAGAGGATTTAGATAACCTTATTCGCTTAGGATTACAATTAGAAAGTATTACCACCGATGGCCATAAAAGCATATTAAAAGCAATCAAAAAATCTATATCTGATGTTAAAGTGCAGCGTTGCCTTGTCCATATCCAGCGTATGTGCCTGTTGTGGCTTACACGCTATCCCAAGCATGAATTAGGCCAGCAACTTCGAGGTTTAATTTTAATGCTGCTGAGAATAAAAACACACAATGATAAGTTGTTTTGGATTAAACAACTTGATAACTGGTATGTAATACATAAGGTATATATTAATGAGAAAACATTTAAGGAAAATTCTAAAAGATATTGGTACACTCACAAATTATTAAGGCGATCCTATTTTACCATAAAAAGAGCTTTACCTAATATGTTTCATTACTTATCTAACTCCAAAATACCTCATACAACAAATGGCATAGAAGGTTACTTTAGCCATTTAAAAAATCATTTAGATTTACACAGGGTCTTACTCCAAAAAACAGAATCAACTTTATTAAGTGGTATGTATATTTTTCTAACAAAAAATGAGTTTTTAAAGCCATTGGGCTTACCCGAAAATGCATAAAAAGAGCAGCAAAACGCTGCTCTTTTTCAGTATAAGCTCTAATCTTATTGCTGATAAGTTGGTCTCCACCAGAGCTTATTTCCTCTTCAGATTAGATGACGCATTATAAGAATTTTCTTGGAAAAATCCACCAACCATTTTTCAGTACATTACCAAAATTTCTGATTTAACTTCTGAAATAGACAATCCAATAATTTTTTTATAATTGAATATTATTTTTGGATTGGAACAAGAGATATAACCTAATCTGTCATTTTCATCTTTATAAAATGTTAGTCTAAGTTTAAGATTATTGTATTGATAAAAAGTATCTTAATCATCAGTTTTATCAATTTTATCAGGATTGTTTAAAAGCATTGTAACATCATTTTTTGACATGCTAAAGGCTATATTGTTAATTCCATATCTGGGTTTCAATTTCATAATATATAAATTATTACTCCAACCAATAATCATATCCATCATTTGATAATGAAAATTCAGATTTATTAATTTCAAGTTTATTTTCTATAGGCCTTTCTTTTCCCCTGTAATCAACAAATGATAAATATGGTACAATCAAAATATCACCTACACGCAGGGTTGTATTACTTAAATCATAGCCACCACCACCTGAAGAACTCACATGATCTTCCCAGCTATAAGTAGAAATATGGCCACTGAGTGTTTTAAATAATGCTGTTTGCGGGAGGATTGTAATCGGAACAACTTTTTTGCCTACTATTAAATTGAATTTCCCTTCTTTTATGATCTTAAAAAAGGCAAAGTAAGTAACAGCAGATCTATCAAGGCTCCTGTAAACAGCAGATCTGAACTTTATTCCCATACAGGATAATTCAGGAACATTATTTTGTATTTGAGCTTTTAAAAAACCTTCTTCAATATCTCGTTTATAATACTTTGCTGCTTCTGCTGCAAATGCAGTATGGGGTTTAGTATACCTGGGTGGTGTAGGCTTCCCATTTTTAGTACGGTTCAAAAGTAGAATAATTTATCATTATAGTTGTTTTCGTTCAACCTATTGGGCGTAGTAAGCGGAGGCGTAGCCGTAGCGTAACGCAGCCCAATAGGTTGATTGTTTTTTTCTCTATATATTTTTGGTGACAGGCCATTAAGGGCATCATGGGGTCTGGTACAATTATAATCATCTACCCACGTTTGTGTTACCTCCCTTATCTCATCAATGCTGTCAAACAGATAAGCATCTAATACAGATTCCCTGTATGTTTTATTAAAACGTTCTACATAGGCATTTTGAGTAGGCTTGCCAGGTTGTATGTATTTAAATTCGATCTCATTAGCCACGCTCCATTGCCTGGACAACTTAGCTACGAACTCAGGCCCATTGTCCATGCGTATTTTTTGAGGTTTGCCATAACGGTTGATTAGATGTTTAAGCACCCAGATCACCCGGCTACTCTTTAAAGAATAATCAGTTTCAATAAATAATATTTCCCTATTATAGTCATCTATTACATTAAAAGAGCGGAACTTGGTACCATTGCTAAGGGCATCACTCATAAAATCTATGCTCCAGGTTTGAGTAAAATAATCAGGCTTGCTTAATGGTTCCTTTACTCTTGCAGCAAGACGTTTTTTACCTTACGGCGCAAGGGCAGGCCCATCTTTTTATACACCCTGTGCAACCTCTTATGGTTAATAACCGTCCCTGTATTCCTGATGCGGTAGTAACATTTCCAAAAACCTTCTACCGGGTTCTGTTTTGCAAGGTTTTCCAGTTGTACCATAACCGTTACATCATCTTTTATACTTGTATAACACAGACTGCTGCGGCTTAGCTTTAATAAACGACACGCCTTGCTGATGTCTTTTGGCCGCTCTTTGCGCATATCAACAATAATCATTCTTTTATCGCAAGGCTTTAAAGCTTTTTTTCGATGACGTATTTGGCAGTGTCAAGCTCCATCGCAAGGTTGGCATACATTTTTTTTAACCGGGCATTTTCTTCTTCCAGTTCCTTAATCCGCTTCAGCTCAGTTGCTTCCATGCCTCCATAACGCTGCCGCCATTTATACAACGATGCTTTGCTTACACCATGATCACGGGTGATCTCTTCGGCGCTTTTACCGTTATCAAAATCTTTGAGGATGCCTGCTATCTGGGCAGGACTAAATTGACTTTTTTTCATTGTTTTACGTTTTTAAAGTTACAAATTTTGTCTACTTTTAAAACGTACTATTTTCAGGGGAGCTTACAGTTGTATCAGTAAAGGAATGTTTTACAATATTTGTATCCATTAATATAGGAACAACAATACTATCACCCGTACATATACTAAAAAGTACTACCGGGAGCAGCAATAAATCTTTCTGTTCCTTTTGGTAAAACATTAATTTCATATTCCGTGCTGTTATTTTTGTACCCCCAGTTGTCCTTGTGTTGATAAAGGTGACTTATAATAAAAAGACCCTCTTTTTTGGGTTTAAGTGTTACCAGCCAAAAATTAACACCATTTTTATCAGGTTTTACGATATATCCTACGATATCAAAATCTTTCTCAAATGTTTTAATAAAATCGCCTTTCATGGGATTAAAATCCGGTGTTTTTACATATTGGGCGTATAAAAAACAACAACTATAAAAAATAAAAAGAATGGTAAGAAGAATTACTTTTTTCATATTAATAAGATACATATTAATGTATAATTACACAAATATGTAACGTAATAAAGGGGAATACTTAGCAAATTTCCAGGTAATGGTAGAAAATATAGAAATTAAACAAAAAAGCCTCCCGTTTTTGGGAAGCTTTTTAAACTCTTTATCTCCTTTTCTCTTTCTTGCTCTTAGCGCTTAGCTTGTACCACGTACGGGATTCGAACCCGTGATTCCTCCGTGAAAGGGAGGCGTCTTAACCCCTTGACCAACGCGGCGCTTTTGTTAAAGGACGGCAAAGATACTATGCTTACTTTTTGTTGCCAAATTTTTTTACCGCTAAGCCGCTAAGGCGCAAAGTTCGCAAAAAACTGATATAAACCTTGCGAACTTTGCGCCTTTGTACCTTAGCGGTAAAATCCAAAAAATATTATCTCAAATATCTGGCACATGCTGTAATTTTGCGGCTTAATTTAACCATATTCAAAATATAACTATGAGTACAGTAAAAGTTGCTATCAATGGTTTTGGCCGCATTGGCAGATTGGTATATCGTCAAATTTACAATATGCAAGGTATTGATGTAGTAGCCATCAACGATTTAACCAGCCCGGCAGTTTTGGCACATTTGTTAAAATACGATAGCGCCCAGGGCAGGTTTGATAAAACTGTTACCAGCACTGATAACTCAATAGTAGTAGACGGCCATGAAGTAAAAATATATGCCCAGAAAGATCCTGCACAAATACCGTGGGGCACACACCAGGTAGACGTAGTGATAGAAAGCACAGGTTTTTTTACCGATAAAGATAAAGCAGAAGCACACCTTAAAGCCGGTGCAAAAAGGGTAGTAATATCTGCACCCGCCACTGGCGATTTGAAAACAGTAGTGTTTAATGTAAACCATGCTATTTTAGATGGCAGTGAAACTATTATCAGCTGTGCATCCTGCACTACCAATTGCCTGGCGCCAATGGCAAAAACCTTAAACGATAAATTCACCATTGTTACCGGCATGATGAGCACTATACATGCATATACTAATGATCAAAATACATTGGATGCCCCACATCCCAAAGGAGATTTGCGCAGGGCAAGGGCGGCAGCCGCTAACATTGTACCCAACAGCACCGGTGCTGCAAAGGCAATTGGTTTGGTATTGCCGGAATTAAAAGGCAAACTTGATGGCGGTGCACAAAGGGTACCCGTAATTACCGGCAGTGTAACGGAGTTATACAGTATTTTAGAAAAAACTGTTACCATTGAAGAAGTAAATGCAGCTATGAAAGCCGCCAGCAACGAAAGCTTTGGCTACACCGAAGATGAACTGGTAAGCAGCGATATTATTGGGATCAGCTTTGGCAGCTTGTTCGATGCTACACAAACCAAGGTAATGAAAGTAGGCGCTAGCCAGCTGGTAAAAACAGTAAGCTGGTATGATAATGAAATGAGCTATGTATCCCAACTGGTACGTACCGTAAAATATTTTGCTGGCCTGATAAACAAATAGATTATTTACTTTAAATAAAGTATAAATTATGAGTGGATTTATTGGCATTGCTATTATTATAGCTTTGTTCTATATTGTATATAAATTTTTTCCGGGCATTTTACCAGAAAGCTGGAAGATGCGTTCGGGAAAAGATATGTATAAATTTATGTTTCGCTTAAATGAGGGTGAAAATATTGTTCACCAGTCTGTTGGGATTTCAGATCCTAATTCTCATTTAACCAAAGAAGAAGTACAGGCAAAAAACAGGTCTTTAATGCTTACGGGGCAACGGGTTAGGGAATCTACTATCATCCATATTGCCATTACCGATCAAAACAGGCTTATTTTAAATTATCGCCCAAATGAAAAACCTGTAACTTTTGATAAAGCACATTTGCCTGAAATTATTGATACAGGGCGTTCTACCAAACGGGCTGACTGGATTGATAAGCAATACATAAAAAATTTTCCTGAATATAGTGGGGATACACGTATTGTTGAAATCAATTCATCATTGATCCCAGAAATATTGTTTCATAGTAATACAGGTAGGTTTGAAATAAGTCTTGCAGTTGAATTTATACCCATATTAATGAACTTTCAAAAAATAATTCATTGCGCTAAAAGTATGTAATAGGTGTTAAACATTAGTGTGTTAAATAATATCCTGGTGAGAATCCTTTAAAAATAATAATAGAAATTCTAATTATGTCAACATTCTCTTCTTACAATTTTAATAATCAAACCGCTTTAGTACGTGTAGATTTTAATGTACCGCTGGATGATAATTTTAACATCACTGATGATACAAGAATGGCCTCTGCCATACCTACAATAAAAAAAATATTAAAAGACGGCGGCAAAGTTATTCTGATGAGCCATTTTGGTAGGCCAAAATCCGGCCCGGAAGATAAATTTTCATTAAAACATTTAACAGGTCATCTAAAAAAATTACTTAATGATCCGGCCAGCGGTCAACAAACAACCATCAACGTTTTGTTTGCTGATGATTGTATGGGTGACGAAGCTTTGAATAAAGCAAAGCAATTAAAAAATGGCGAGGTGTTATTATTGGAAAACCTGCGGTTTCATAAAGAAGAAGAGGCTGGTGAAGAAGCCTTTGCAAAAAAGTTAAGTGAGCTGGGAGATGTGTATGTAAATGATGCATTTGGTACTGCCCACCGGGCACATGCTTCAACTGCAGTAATTGCCAGATTTTTTCCGGCAGGAAAAAAAATGTTTGGTTTGCTGATGGAAAGTGAAGTGCTCAGTGCAGAAAAGGTTTTGCACAAGGCAGAAAAACCTTTTACGGCAATTATTGGCGGTGCAAAAGTTTCAGATAAGATTTTGATTATAGAAAATTTATTGCAACGTGCCAACAATATTATCATCGGCGGCGGCATGGCCTATACTTTTTTAAAAGCACAAGGCAACGAAATTGGTAACAGCCTTTGCGAATTGGATAAGCTGGATCTTGTCAAAGAAATTTTAAGCAAGGCAAAAGCAAAAGGTATACAAATACATTTGCCTGTAGATAGTATTGTGGCTGATAAATTTGCTGCAGATGCCAATACTAAGGCAGTAGAAAGTAACCATATAGATAAAGGGTGGATGGGATTAGACATTGGTTTAAAAACCTGCGAAAATTTTAAGCAGGTAATTATGCAAAGCAAAACCATTTTGTGGAATGGCCCGATGGGTGTTTTTGAAATGGAAAAATTTCAAAATGGTACTAAGGCCATTGCTGAATCAGTAGCTGAAGCTACAACAAGTAATGGTGCATTTAGCCTGATAGGAGGAGGAGACAGCGTATCTGCCATAAATAAATTCCACCTGGAAGATAAAGTAAGCTATGTTTCTACAGGGGGCGGTGCCTTGCTGGAATATTTTGAAGGAAAAGAATTACCCGGCATTGCAGCAGTAAAAGAATAGGTTGATTTATTTATAAAAGCATTATTTTTAATTTCTTACCATTTAAATGTAAACACATGAAACGTTCAGGATTATTAATTTTTTTAGCAATTGTAGTTATTTTAGGTTTTTGGGGCTGCAGTGGTTACAATGGCCTGGTAAAACAAGATGAAAATGTAAAAAAAGCCTGGAATAATGTTCAGACTGAATATCAAAACCGTACCGACCTTGTTGGTAACCTTGTAAACACCGTAAAAGGTGCTGCTAATTTTGAAAAAGAAACTTTGGTTCAGCTGGTAGAAGCACGATCAAAAGCTACCTCTGTAAATATTAATGCAGATAATTTAACCCCGGAAAATATGGCCAAATTCCAGGAAGCACAAGGACAGTTGAGCGGTTCATTAAGCCGTTTACTGGCTGTAGTGGAAAAATATCCTGATTTAAAAGCCAATCAAAATTTTACGCAATTGCAAGGGCAATTGGAAGGTATTGAAAATAGCATTAAAAATTCCAGGAAGATTTTTAATGACGCTGTCAATGAATATAATACCAAAGTGAGGTCATTCCCAATGAATATGTTAGGCGGCATGTTTGGCTTTAAGCAAAAAGAAGGCTTTAAAGCTGATGCAGGTGCAGAAAAAGCGCCGGAAGTTAAATTTTAACAGCCATGAAGCGTTATACATTTATAATTGTAGCCATTTTAGTTGCTATAGCTGTTTTTTTTATTGTTACTTATAATTCATTGATAAAAAAAGAAGAAGCAGTAAAAAAACAGTGGAGTGAAGTACAAGCTACTTACCAGCGCAGGATTGATTTAATACCCAGCCTGGTAAATGTAGTAAAAGGCCAGGCTGATTTTGAATCAACAACACTATTGCAGATAACTGAAGCAAGAAATAAGGCAGCAGCTGTTACCATATCCGGTGATGAAATTGCTGCTGGTAAATTTAACCAGCAGGTTAAGCTACAGGATGATCTGGCATCAGCAGCTAATAAATTATTAATTAGCCTGGAGGCATTTCCTGCTTTAAAAGGAACTGCTGCTTTTGCAGGTTTGCAGGCACAGCTGGAAGGAACGGAACGAAGAATAAAATTTGCCCGGAAAGACTTTAACGAAGCTATCGCCAGTTACAATAATTCAGTAAGAAATTTTCCTGCAAAAATTGTAGCAGGTATGTTTGGTTTTAAACCAAGAGAGGGTTTCCAATCTGATACCGGGGCGAATAAATCAATCGAAATAAATTTTAATTAACCTCCATGCGCTTTTTCCCATTTCTTAAAAAGAAACAATATTTTACTGCAAGCGAACAGGATCGCCTGGTAGAAGCCATTCGTATAGCGGAGCAGCAAACCAGCGGTGAAATACGGCTTTTTATTGAAAGTAAAAACCCACTGGTATCAACTATCGATAGGGCTGCTGAAATATTTTTTAAATTACAAATGGATAAAACTGCTCACAGAAACGGGGTGCTTATTTACCTAGCTACCACTCATCACGAAATAGCGTTATTTGCAGATGAAGGTATTTATAATGCTGTAGGCCAGGCTTATTGGGATGCAGAGATAAAAGAGATGCTGGTTCGTTTTAAGGAGCAAAAAGTATGCGATGGGGTTTTACATTGTATACTTCATGTAGGCCAAACATTAAAAGAAAAATTTCCTTACATTAGTTCAGAAGATAAAAATGAATTACCTGATAATATTGTTTTTGGTAAATAAGGTATTGGGGTATGAAAGATTAGGAATTGGGAATTTGTAATTAGGGTATTGGGTATAAACATTCAGCTCCGTAAGAGCGGTATGTTTATAAACAAAACATAATTAAATATGACCAAAGAAATAATTGTTGAATGGAGTGTCAATGAAGCTTAATCTGGGTACACAAGTTTGTAACAAAAGAATTGTATTTGGTAAATTTACCAATAATAAACACAGAACACACAGCACTACATGAAGAAATTTTTTTCTATATTATTTTTATTTATTACAGTTGTTGCTTTTTCGCAAACCAACTTTAAGCCGGATGATTTGCTAAAAGCAAGAACAGGTAAACAAACTTTGGTAAATGATTTTGCCGGTATTTTAACAGGAGACCAAACCCAGGCATTGGAGGATAAGCTGGTAATGTTTGATGACAGCACTTCTATCCAAATAGCCGTTGTGATTGTGCCTACACTCGGAGGAAAAGATATAGCAGATTTTAATGTTGAATTGTTAAGAGCGTGGGGAGTAGGAAATAAAAATAATAACGGCGTAGTTTTATTAATTGCTAAAGATGACAGGAAATTAAATATTACTACAGGATATGGGTTAGAGGGAGCTTTACCAGATGTTACTGCTAAGCAAATCATTGATGAAGTTATTGTGCCATTTTTTAAGGGAGATGATTATTATGGCGGTATTAATAATGGGATTAATACTATTATGCAGGCAGTAAAAGGGGAATATGTGGCTCCTAAAGGATATAAGAAAAAAAGTAAACCGGGACACAGCGGCATTTTTTATATTATCCTTATCATAATTATTTTAGCAATTTCTTCCCGTGGAAGGGGCGGTGGTGGAACGTTTATGAGCAGGCGGGGCATGCGTGGGTTAGGCAGCACCATATTTTGGGGAAGTATGTTAGGTAGTGGCAGAGGCGGTAGCGGATTTGGAGGTGATAGCTCGGGTGGCGGATTCGGTGGTTTTGGTGGAGGTAGCGGTGGTGGCGGTGGCGCAAGTGGTAGCTGGTAAGATGAATTTCCTAATAACTCTATATTTTATATTTCATTCACTTAATATTCTTACTTCTATTTCTAATTTGCTTATATTCAGACACTTACATTAACTAAAACCTTCGTCCGTTAAGTAAAATTCTGTTGATACCGGAGTTATTGCTCCTCTTTCTGTTATGGATAATACTTCGGTGGATAATATGGTGGTATATCCTAATCCGGCTACTGTACAGCTTAATGTGGAATATAGGGCTGAAAAAAATACTCTTGTTACTTTGAGTTTGATCAATACTATGGGCAACCATGTATTGCAAAATAAATATACCTTTAGAAAAGGGTAATGTACTGAAAAATGGTTGGTGGATTTTTCCAAGAAAATTCTTATAATGCGTCATCTAATCTGAAGAGGAAATAAGCTCTGGTGGAGACCAACTTATCAGCAATAAGATTAGAGCTTATACTGAAAAAGAGCAGCGTTTTGCTGCTCTTTTTTGCATTTTCTGGTAAGCCCAATGGCTTTAAAAACTCATTTTTTGTTAGAAAAATATACATACCACTTAATAAAGTTGATTCTGTTTTTTGGAGTAAGACCCCTGTGTAAATCTAAATGATTTTTTAAATGGCTAAAGTAACCTTCTATGCCATTTGTTGTATGAGGTATTTTTGGGTTAGATAAGTAATGAAACATATTAGGTAAAGCTCTTTTTATGGTAAAATAGGATCGCCTTAATAATTTGTGAGTGTACCAATATCTTTTAGAATTTTCCTTAAATGTTTTCTCATTAATATATACCTTATGTATTACATACCAGTTATCAAGTTGTTTAATCCAAAACAACTTATCATTGTGTGTTTTTATTCTCAGCAGCATTAAAATTAAACCTCGAAGTTGCTGGCCTGATTCATGCTTGGGATAGCGTGTAAGCCACAACAGGCACATACGCTGGATATGGACAAGGCAACGCTGCACTTTAACATCAGATATAGATTTTTGATTGCTTTTAATATGCTTTTATGGCCATCGGTGGTAATACTTTCTAATTGTAATCCTAAGCGAATAAGGTTATCTAAATCCTCTTTAATTTCTACATAATGTTCTCCATCAGAAAATCTGATAAGCTGTGTATATCCATATATACTTATTTGCTTAAATAATTCCGATTTATTATATTTGCGTAACCAACTCAAATATATATGGCTTACACAATTGATCTTTCTTCTGATGAGGTTTCAGCATTAAAGAGACTAAGACGCAGCGAAAAAGATGGGAAAATACTTCGTCGCTACCAATGTATTTGGATGGCGCATGAAGGGTTTCCTAAAAGAAAATAGCCACTACTCTCGGTATTAATATAGACACTGTAACCGATTGGATTAAGCTGTTTAATAAAGCCCGGTTGGGAGGCTTAAGTAAATTGCATTATGAAGGCAGAAGGCCCTCTGCTTTGGATGCTATTAAAGATTTACTGATAAAGCATATCAGGGAGCAATCCATCGGCAAGCTTTCTGAGTTGCAGGATTTTTAGAAACCAAGCATTCAATTACAGTAGAGCATAGTTGGTTAAGCCGCTATTGTAAAAAAAACTCCATTGCTCTTATAAAAAGACAAGACTGATTCCAGGAAAAATTCCCTCAGAACAAATACAGGAATCTTTCATACAATTGATGGATCAACTTTATAGGTGTGCCTGTAATGATGATAAAGAAATATTATTGTATTTAGACCCTATGCACCAGATACACAATAATGAAAACGATTACGCCTGGCAACCAACAGGGCTTAAGGGCACTAAAAAAAGTGTTGGCCAACACTGGAAGAAAGCGACTCAATATTATTGGTGCAGTTAACCTGGTAACTTTTGAACCAACTATTATGCTGACAGAAGAAAATTGTTGTGCCGAAGTGATAGAAGCATTTTTAGGAGAATTAAGACAACAGTATTCTAGTGCTACCAGTATCTGTATTATTTTAGATAATGCAAGATACCAGCGTAGTTATATTGTACAGGAAAAGCAAAAAATTGGGCATTGACCTTATTTATTTACCCCCTTATAGTCCAAACTTAAACTTAATAGAAAGATTATGGCGGTATTTTAAAAAGAAAATAATGAAGAATAAATACTACGAAAATTATACTTTATTTGAAAATGCCGTTGAAACATTTTTCCAGACTTTTAATGACAGGATTGCAGATATGAAATCCTTATTAAACTTTAAATTCGGAATTATTAAAGCAAATTAGTATAAATCATCCTGGTAAGCCAATAAACAAAACTTTTTAAAATAAGTAGCATCTATTCTAAGATTTACCTGGCCTCTTTTAATAATTTTTATCTGAGGCGCTTGCTCAAGTAGCGTATAAAATGTTCGTTGAAGTGTATCTATTGAATAACCACTGTCCCTTGATAATGTCTTATAAGTTTGTCGTTCCAATACCCATTTTTTAAACCAGGTAAACCGATTTTTTATACGCTGTTCTTTCCTGTTAGAGGTAAATAAAATCCCGCAATTTTTGCACTTAAATCTTTGTTTACCATGGCGTTTTCCCCAGCCAATTACCTTCAGCTGCCCACATGACCAGCATCGCTTTTTTTTTTGAAATGTTCATAAAAATAAAAGTTTGATGAAACGTGTTTCATCAAACTTCTGTCAAATCTTTTACTATAATACTTCTTAGCAGTTTTTAACAACCATTTTTCAGTATTATACCTAGAAAAGGCATCAATAAAATATCATTGCCTGTAGCCCATTTAAAGCCAGATATGTATTTTGTGAAAGTACAGGATAGTTTAAAAGTTTACACTAAACCTATCGTTGTACAATAGACTATAATACTATAAACAAATAAAAAGGATAGTGGTTATTGCACTATCCTTTTTATTTATACCAAAACTTTTTTATATTTTCTTGTATTATACTATTTGAAGAAAAATGATTAAATAGTATAAGGATTGCAAAGTACAAATACAATCAAGTAAGCATCCTGATAAATTGATTAATATTCATCTTCATTAAAGAAAAAATCTTCCTGGCTCGGGTAATCCGGCCAGATATCTTCCAATCCTTCATAAATTTCGCCCTCATCTTCGAGTTCTTGCAAATTTTCTACTACTTCAATAGGGGCACCGCTGCGTATTGAGTAATCAATAAGTTCATCTTTTGTTGCCGGCCATGGTGCATCTTCTAGGTGTGAGGCCAATTCTAGGGTCCAAAACATATCTTAAAATGAGTTTATTTTTTGCAAATGTATATGTTCATACTGAATAACCAAAAGTGTTTTTTTTTACGTTTAACATAATCTTTTATTATTTAAAAGGAATATGTTTTTTAACGTGTAAAATCACTAATAATTATTTACTTTACAAATATGTTATCAGCAAAAAACGTGCAAAAAAAATATGGCGCATTACAAGTGCTTAAAGGGGTTGATATTGCTATTGCTGCAGGGGAAATTGTTAGTATAGTGGGGTCTTCCGGGGCTGGAAAGAGTACCTTGTTGCACATTCTGGGCACTTTGGATAATGCTGATAAAGGAGAAATCCTGTTAAAAGGTCAGCGGGTAGATTTACTAAAAGGGAATAAATTATCTGCTTTCAGAAATAAACAAATTGGCTTTGTATTCCAGTTTCACCATCTATTACCGGAATTTACTGCTGTGGAAAATGTAAGTATACCGGGTTGGATAGCTGGCGGCAAAAGAAAAGGAACAATACAAAGGGCTGTTGAATTATTAGAAACTTTGAGCCTGGGCGACAGGTTGCACCATAAACCTCAGCAACTTTCGGGTGGCGAGCAGCAACGTGTGGCGGTGGCCAGGGCATTGATTAATAATCCGGCTATTATTATGGCGGATGAACCTACAGGAAATTTGGATAGCGCTAATGCCGAGGCGTTGCACCAGCTTTTTATAGACTTGCGCAACCGTTTTAACCAAACTTTTTTAATTGTCACGCATAATGACACACTGGCAAAAATGAGCGACAGGGTGCTGCACATGAAAGATGGAAGGATAATTAATACTTAATTGATTAGTATTCAACTAATGCAGCGTTTTATTTATTTAATGCTTTCAACTATCATTTACACCCTTGGTTTCCAGGGTGTTTCTGCAACATTTAATAAAAAAGCAATATACCTGGCCACTACAAAAAGATAATCGCTCAGGCGGTTTAAATATTTAATTACTAAAGTATCTACAAAAAGATCATGCTGCTGCATATTTACACACAACCTTTCTGCCCGGCGGCAAACACAGCGGGCAATATGTGCTGTAGAAATGGTTACATCCCCGGAGGGCAAAATAAAAGATTTCATGGGTGGCAGCTTTTCGTTCATTGCATCTATTTCATTCTCTAAAAAAACAACATCTTCTTCTTTTAAATCAGGTATTTTCATCAAAGGCTCTTTATCCGGGTCGCAGGCTAACGATGAGCCGATGGTAAACAACCTGTCCTGTATTTCCCTTAAAATGTCTTTTACCCCGTTTAGCATAAAAAATTTATCCTGGATTTCCCGTATAACTTCTTTAATATGCTTAACCGATAAATGATCATTAAGCAAGCCTATGTATGAGTTGAGCTCATCTATTGTGCCATAAGTTTCTATGCGTAAATGGCTTTTAGGTACTTTGGTGCCGCCTATAAGGCTGGTTTGACCTGTATCTCCTGTTTTTGTATATATTTTTGTTGCCATGGAGTTTTAGTTTTATGTAGTTGGTAGATGAAATTATTGACCGTTTGTTCTTTAGTTTTATTATAATCCTAATTTATTGTAAATGAAATTATTTGTCTATGTTTTCTAATAAACTTATAGCTTCTGTGGGTGTCAGAACGGGAATAGAGCTTTTTTTAAAATCTTTTGTATCCCGTGTTACAATAAAATCAATTTTACTTAAGCTTAATGCACAATAATATTGAATAGCATCTTCAAAATCTTTAAAATCGGTTTTTAATGTCTTACTAATTACGCTTTTTGTAACATCAGCACCATCAACCATTTCAGATAGTTCATTTAATAGTTCTATTGTTTCTTTATTGGGCAAAGATTGTTTAAGTATATAATAAATATTATTATACGAAACAGCAGATACATAAATTTTAGCTTTCTTTAAGAAAGAATAATTAAAAAGTTTTGCTGCATATATTGAGAATGGTTGTCGGTTAGCTAAAAAGTCAATTATAACGTTGGTATCCAAAAAAATATTTTTCATTTTATATATTTTTTAATCAGGGCTTTTTCTAATTCTATTTTATAATTAAAATTTCTAGGAAGTTTAATTACACCCATGAGCTTAGAAATTTTTGGAGAAATAGCAATAGGTTCATTTTCTTTTGTTGAAATTGATTTTAAATAATTTTCAACTATATCAGATAAACTTTTGCCTTTTTTTGTAGCGTATTTTTTAGCAGAACTTATTACGCTTTCTTCAATTGTTAAGGTTAATTTCGTTGTCATTATACGTATGTTTTCACATATAAAGATACGTATAATGGTTGAGATACTCAAATATTATTGGATGATATATAAGAAACAAAAAATCGCTTAATAGATATTTCTTCCGAACAGTTATGATGGGGGCACCGACTATGGAGAGGGAAATTAATCTAAATTATTAAGTTTGGATATAAACTCACTAAGGTTGTTTTTCCAATTTTCTCCTTTTTTATAAAAATACAAATTAACCTTAGTTTCTCTTATTTGGCATCCGAAAGATTCTTGCAGTGGTACAGGATATCCCATAGTATCGAAACAACTAAAATCTATGTATTGAATTGATTTTCTTTTGATCACCCAAATAGCTTTATGCTCTTCTTCTTGTAATTGTGAAATTATAATCCAGCCAGTTTGCTGAATTTTATTTTCTAGTTCATCAAGATGCCATTGTGCCATTACATTAGCTTTAATTATACAATTTAAAATTTTCTGCTCAATAGATATTCAAGTGTTGACGAGCTGCCGGATGCGTAAGCCCGATCCGCCTCAGGCGGATCGGGCTCGGAGTGTAACGGAGAGCCGAAGCGATAGCGGAGCCTGTAGCAGCCGGGACTGAAGCTTATAGTAGTACTAATGCCAACAGCCCCAAATTTTAAAAAATTATAGGGCAACTGCAATAACAGACGGGTTGGCATTTAGCTTATCTGTTTCTATTAATCCATCCCTGAGGCGAATTACCCTATGTGCAAACATGGATATATCTTCTTCGTGGGTTACCAAAACTACAGTATTGCCATCCGCATGTATTTTACCTAAAATTTCCATTATTTCGTAAGAAGTTTTAGAATCCAAATTGCCGGTTGGTTCATCGGCCAAAATAATCGAAGGGTTATTAATTAAAGCCCGTGCAATAGCCACCCTTGGCATTGGCCGCCACTTAATTCATTGGGTTTATGCTGGCTCCTGTCATCCAGTTTTACCCTGTTTAATACTTCCAAAGCCCTTTCTGTTCTTTCTTTTTTGCCAATGCCGCTGTAAATTAAAGGAAGCGCTACATTTTCTGCAGCCGTTAACCTGGGCAATAAATTAAATTGCTGGAATACAAAACCGATTTCCTTATTTCTGACTTCGGCCAAATCATTATCCGGCATACCGCTTACATCTTTTCCATTTAAAATATAGCTTCCGGCCGTTGGTGAATCCAGGCAACCTAAAATATTCATCAACGTAGATTTTCCGGAACCACTGGGCCCCATTAAAGCCACATATTCATTCTTAAAAATATCAATATTAATACCTTTAAGCACAGGCAGCTCCTGCTTACCCAGGTAATAGCTTTTACGAATATTTTCTAAATGAATAATACCTGTCATAGTTGGTATGTTGAGAGGTTAATATGTTGATTTGTTGCCTTGCAACAATTATTTTTTGTTACCGTTATTTGTTTTTCATGGCATCATCGTTGTAGCCTGCCCCGCAACATGCGGGGTCACTCACTTTTGCAGCATATCTTTAATTGTCTTTAATTATGTTTTGTTATAAACATACCGCTCCTACGGAGCTATGCTTAATTTCCTTAAACCTTATGCTTCGCAACATTTTTAATTCTTAATTTTTCATTTTTAATTCTTTATCCAATCACTTCTTAATAACTTTAGGTACTTTAAAAAACACCCCGTCATGCGTTGCTGCATTTTTTAAACCTTCTTCCCGGCTGATGCTTCCTTTTACTTCATCATTCCTTAGCACATTAACATTATCACTCATATGTAATAAAGGTTTCACACCTGTCGTGTCTATTTCATTCAGTTTATCTATAAATTGAATCATATTCTGCAAATCTTTTTTTATAGCCTGCTTCTCATCAGTATTAAACTGCAGGCGGGCCAGGTTGGCCAGTTTGTCTACTAAATCATCATTTACTATCATAGGGCAAAAATACAGGTTTATAGTTTATTGTTTGGAGTTTCAGGTTTCAGGTTTATTGTTGAAGGTTAAAATTATAATTTCCTCAAACCCCAAACCTCAAACCTCAAACTCCAAACCTGAAACTCCAAACCTGAAACCTCAAACCTGAAACTCCAAACCTCAAACCCCAAACCCCAAACCTTCGTATCTTCGCCCTCTTATGAATTTGAAAAAAGAAATAGTAATGAGTGGCATCAGGCCTACAGGTTTTTTACACCTGGGCAACTACTTTGGCGCTATCCGCAATTATGTAAAAATGCAGGATGAATTTGAATGCTATTTTATGGTAGCCGATTTGCATTCTTTAACTACGCACCCCGATACTAAAACTTTAAAAGCTAATGTACACCGGGTATTAGCCGAAAATATTGCCAGCGGCCTGGATCCAGACAAGGTCGCATTGTATTGTCAAAGCCATGTAAGAGAAACATCAGAGTTGTATTTGTATTTAAATATGCTGGATTATAAAGGAGAGCTCGAAAACACTGCGATATTTAAAGACAAGGTAAGGCTTAACCCTGAAAATGTTAATGCAGTATTACTGACTTACACTGTATTGCAGGCAGCAGATATTCTTTTGCACCGTGCCAAATATGTACCGGTTGGTAAAGACCAGGAACAGCACCTGGAAATGGCCAGGAATTTTGCCAACAGGTTTAATCACCGCTATGGTAATGTACTTCCTGAACCTCATGCATTTAATTATAACCAGGATTTGGTAAAAATACCCAGCCTGGATGGCACTGGCAAAATGAGCAAGAGCGAAAATGAAATGGCGACCTTATACCTGGCAGATACAGATGATGTGATCCGGAAAAAAGTGATGAAAACCAAAACTGACAACGGCCCTACCGAACCTGATACACCCAAGCCTGATTATATAGAAAATATTTTTTTACTGATGAAGCTGGTATGCAAAGACGATGTGGTGGAAAAATATGAAGCTGATTATAACAGTTGCACCATTAGGTACGGTGATTTGAAAAAGCAGCTGGCAGAAGATATGATTAATTTTATTACACCCATTCGCAGCCAGGTGGAAGCATTGCTGCATAATGAAAAATATTACAGCAAATAATGGAAAGGGCGCTGCCAAAGCACAAAAAAGTGCTGCCGCTACACTACAGCTGGTAAGAGATGCCATTGGCCTGAATTATTATTGATTTTTACAAAGTAATTATTATTGATTGGGTTAATTTCGATATTTTTATTACCCTCATTAATTATACATTAAAATTTCGTTTACAAACGAATAAGGCGTTATGGCAAAAACAAAGAAACCAAAACATATTGCAATAGCCGGAAATATCGGTGCCGGAAAAACTACGTTAACTGAAATGCTTAGTAAGCATTATAAATGGATACCCCAGTTTGAAGATGTAGACCGTAACCCTTACCTGAACGATTTTTATGAAGATATGCCCCGCTGGAGCTTTAACTTGCAGATATATTTTTTAAACAGCAGGCTTAATCAATTGCTGGATATTCACCGGGGCACAGAAACTATAATACAAGACAGGACCATTTATGAAGATGCGAATATTTTTGCACCTAACCTGCATGACATGGGCTTGATGGGCAAGAGGGATTTTGATAATTATTTTAAGTTTTTTGAAACACTTAAAACAATGGTGCAGCCTCCTGATTTATTGATTTATTTAAAAGCTTCTGTACCTACATTGGTAGCCCAAATACAAAAAAGAGGCAGGGAATATGAAGAAAATATACGGTTGGATTATTTGAAAAAATTAAATGATTATTATAACAATTGGATCGAAAATTATAAAGAAGGGCCGTTATTAATTATTGATGCTGATAGTAATAAGTTTGCCGAGAATGAAGAGCACCTGGGGCAGATTATTACCAGGATAGATTCTACATTATTTGGGTTGTTTTAAATTAGATGTAATGAATTCTTTAAAAGACTCCTCAGGCGATAATCAAAAAATATATTATACTGAAACCAGCTTTAAATATAAAAAAACTAAGGAAAACTGGTTTAAATTTTCAAAATTAAAATGGGTGGCTTTAATAATGGGTTTTTGGTTTTTGAATTACCCTAAACCTTCCCCGATATTTTTTAGTATACTTATAACCTTTCCCATCTTTACCATTTTTATTTATGGGTTTAAAAATTCCAGTTTTATGACGTGGTGGCGGTTAAGAGAAATGGGTGATGGCAAATATCTTTATGACTTTGGAAGTATTTTTAATTTCGTTACCTGGATTGTAGCATTAAAAGTTTTAATGTACTTTGATTTTGAAAATAAAGCCGTTATTTATTATCCTATTGGTGTAATTATAAGCATGCTTATCCTTTTTTGTATATTGCCCATAGAGAGAAGCTGGCAAAATGGAGGCAAGAAAATATGGAAACCTAAATTTTGGTTATCATTAATGCTTTTTTTTAATATAGTGTTGTACTTTTTTACTTTTACCTACGGGGTAAATTGTTTTTTTGATAATACTGAACCAATAATTTATAAGGTGAAAGTATTTGATAAGCATATTACATCAGGTAAGGGCAAAGCCCATTATCTTGATTTAACCCCTTGGGGGAATTTTACAAAAGTAAATAAAATCAATGTCAAGAAAAGTTTATACAATGATACAGAGGCTGGTACAGTAATTCAAGTAAATTATAAAAAAGGTTTATTTAATATACCCTGGTATTATATTCCTGGAAATAATAGTTTTAATTAAGCTACAATTTTTAAAGTAAGTTTATGGGGAAATATTTATTTAAATTACCTTCAGTATTATTAGGTTTATGGTTTTTAATTTATCCAAAACCTTACACTATCCTGTTTTGTATCCTTTTGATTATACCTGTTTTTACAATTTTTCTTTCGATATTTCAAAAATCAGGTTATACAGGTTCTGATATGTTAAAGGAGAAAAAGCTAGGTAAATATGTCTATGGGCTCGCCAGCGCTTTTAATTTTATAACACTGGTTTTAGGCTTTAGAATTTTTCTTGATTTTAATTTTGAAGATGCTTCTCTTATTTATTACCCGATAGCCCTGGCTGTTGTTATGATACCTCTTTTAATAATCAATCGTAAAAATTTAATCATTACCCGTAAAGTATCACAGCCATTGCAAATGCACAAGCCTAAACAAGGTTTGCTTGTAATGCTTGGGGCTAACATTATACTGCTCTATTTATTTGTAGCTGCATATGGGGTAAACTGCGTATTTGATAATACTAAACCTGTAATTTATAATGTAGAAGTGCTTAACAAGGATATTTCATCCTATAAAAGTGGCAAGAACTATTATCTTGTAGTAGCGCCCTGGGGAAACTTAAAATCTGCGAAAAGGGTCAGGGTAAAAGAAAATGTGTATGATAGTATAAAGATTAAAGACATCGTTCCGGTTAATTCCCGGAAAGGATTGTTTAATATGCACTGGTATGATTTGCCTTTGAATGATAATTAATATTCCCTATATTATTTAGCTGGACATGATCCTGTCTACATCTTTTTTGAAAAAAAATAATTTTAAGCTGATGTAAATTTGTAATATTACTAAAGGTATTAAACTGCTATTCATTTTTTGTGGTAGAAAAAACCACGCTATTAAAACTCCGGTCAACCCAATAATTGTAATCAGGAAATAATTTTTCACCCACTTCTTTTTTGAGTTGATAAAAAAAGACATTATTAAATGTGTTGGCCATGCCCATAATAAGTTAAAATTATTTTTGCACATGGCATGATTCGTTCCAACCCACATAAAATTAATATACAGCCTAATAAGCCTGTTAAAAAAAGAATAAGCCGTAAAAACCTTTTAAGCTGTTTTGTATAAAATTGTTGTTGATAAAGCTTAATAAAATAATAGCGATTAAAAAATTGTAAATATAATTAGGGGGAAAGTGAGATGCTATTATTAGGATATTTATTAAAGATTTTTAGAATGCCTGATGTTTGGGTTATTAACTGCCGGTTAACATTTCCGTTATCCAGTGATTTCATCAAATTGTCTGGTAAAAATTGCATCTGTTCGGTTTCCATTATTGCATCAGTAGGATGCCCTAATAAAATATCAATGCCTAATTTACTCCAATCTTTATTATTTTTATTGAGGTATTGGTGTATGGCGTACCTGAATGTAGTGCCAGGGCGCATAACAGGCTTAAAGAAAACCGGGGTACCGCTATATTTTTTAAAAATATCCCTTAATTTTGTAGTGCAATTGTCAAAAAGAAATCGTATTTGTAATATTTGTTTTCTTCTTTTAAATTATTATTAAGTGCTTGCTGGATAATAGTTTTTTCTGCTGCTGAAAAATTTAGAACCTGCTCGGTGATGCCCCTGTTTTCTATTTGGTACTCATATATGAAAGCTTCAAAAATTCCGGCAGCTATATAATACATTAATTTGCCTTGTACAAATTTTAAATAAAATCCATCATCATCAAAATTGAAAGTGCCATAATTATACACTACATCAGTTACACTGCTGCTATCAATTACCCGTAAAGCGCTATGGCCAAAAGTAGAATATAATTCTTCGCCGGGAGTACAGGTAAGCAGGGATATGCGCAGGTGGGAAGAGTCTTGTGCAAATGTGAAGATGTGTAAATGTGCAAATATGCAAATGAAGAGAAAAATTTTATAAATATTTTTCATTTTTTAGTTGCCACAGGTGGCTCAGATTTTTGCAAATTAGGTAATGATATAATTCCGTTCAATAAAGATATGCCGTACAAGGGAGTGACACAACGATGATGACCAATGAAAAAATGCTGGTAACAAAACAATTATTGTTGCAAAGCAACAAATAAACAATTTATCAAATCAACATTTCAACAAATAACAATACTACCTGCTGTAATTCGGTGCTTCTTTGGTAATGGCAATATCATGTGCATGGCTTTCCCGCATACCGGCATTGGTAATTTTTACAAAGGTTGCGTTTTGTAATTCTTTAATATCAGCTGCACCGCAATAACCCATTCCGGCCCTGAGGCCACCTGTAAACTGGTGAACTACTTCTTTAAGGCTGCCTTTAAAAGCTACACGACCTTCAATACCTTCAGGTACAAATTTTTTGATGTCATCTTCCACATCCTGAAAATACCTGTCGCTGCTGCCTTGCGCCATAGCGCCTAAAGAGCCCATGCCGCGGTATTGTTTAAATTTCCGGCCTTCATAAATAATGGTTTCACCAGGACTTTCTTCTGTGCCTGCAAATATATTGCCCATCATTACACAGCTGGCGCCGGCAGCTAATGCTTTAACCATATCGCCTGTGTACCGAATGCCACCATCGCTGATTATTCCTATATTTTTATTTTTTAAGGCTGCGGCAGCTTCCATAACTGCAGTAATTTGCGGCACGCCAGTACCTGCTACTATACGTGTGGTACAAATTGAGCCCGGGCCAATGCCTACTTTAACAGCGTCTGCGCCTGCATCTGCCAATGCTTTTGCGCCGGCAGCAGTAGCTACATTGCCAGCAATTACCTGTAAATTTTTGTAAGATTTTTTTATTGTTTTCAATGCATTTATAACACCTTTGGTATGTCCGTGTGCGCTGTCAAGGCATATAACGTCTACGGCAGCACGCTGTAATGCATCTACCCGTTCCATAATATCATTTGTAATGCCAACACCTGCGCCTACCAATAACCGGCCAAAATTATCTTTAACAGCGTGTGGATGATTTTTAAGTTTTAAAATATCACTAAAGGTTATTAATCCTGTTAATTTTCCTGATTTATTTACAACGGGTAATTTTTCTACTTTATTCTTCTTAAAAATGAGTTCGGCTTTTTTTAAATCTGTTCCTTCTGGTGCGGTGATGAGATTTTCTTTTGTCATCACTGTACTTACTTTTTGTTGGTAGGCGGTTTCAAAACGCAGATCCCTGTTGGTAAGTATACCAATCAATTTATGATTGCCATCAACAATAGGGATGCCCCCGATTTTGTTTTCCTTCATCAACCTTATCGCTTCTCCGATAGTGGCATCAGGAGTGAGGGTTAACGGATCCAGAATCAACCCGTTTTCACTTCGTTTTACTTTACGTACCTGGTCTGCCTGGTGATCGATGCTCATGTTTTTATGTAAAATACCTAAGCCGCCTTCTCTTGCAAGGGCAATAGCCAACTGGGCCTCGGTAACAGTATCCATTGCAGCGCTAAGCAGGGGTACATTTAGCCTGATTGTTTTAGTAAGTTGTGTGCTGATATTTACATCCCTTGGTAATACTTCGCTGTATGCCGGCATTAGTAATACATCATCAAATGTTAAGCCTTCAGCAGAAATTTTATTGTTTTTTGGGGTTGCAGCAGAGTGGTTTATTGTTGCCATAGGCAAAGGTAGGAGGATTTATTGAAAAGTTGATGGTTGATGGTTGATGGTTGATGGTTGATGGTTGATGGTTGATGGTTGATGGTTGATGGTTGATGGTTGATGGTTGATGGTTGATGGTTGATGGTTGATGGTTGATGGTTGATGGTTGATGGTTGATGGTTGATGGTTGATGGTTGATGGTTGATGGTTGATGGTTGATGGTTGATGGTTGATAAAGTATTAACTATGCAAGTTTATAAATTTTTCCGGGTAATGATAAGATTATATTCTGCATTTCTAAAGTTAGTAAAGCTGAAGCTACAGCGCTGCTACTTAAGCTGCTTTTAAAATATAATTCATCGATATGTATATTTTCTTTTATCTGTAGGATATCAACTATAATTTTTTCATTGGGAGTAAATTCTATAAATAATTCTCTTTGTTTTTTTTGTGTTGAATTTTTTTTGTTGTACCCAGCCCATATTTTGTAATAAATCATCTGCACAGGTGATAAGGGATGCTTTGTTATTTTTTACCAGGTAATTGCATCCTTCACTTTTGCTATCGGTAATGCGTCCGGGTATTGCAAATACATCTTTATTATAGCTGTTGCCCAATTCTGCAGTAATCAGCGAGCCACCTTTTTTACTGCTTTCGATAACTATTATTGCATCGCACATACCTGCAACTATCCTGTTGCGTTTAGGAAAATTTTGTTTATCAGGAATAGTATTGCTTAAAAAATCAGTGAGTAAGCCGCCTTGCTCTATCATCTGTTTGGCTAAAGTTTTATTTTGTGCAGGATAGATCCTGTCTAAGCCATGGGCTAATACGCCAACAGTAGGTAAATTATATTTTACTGCTGCTTTATGGGCAATGGTATCTATTCCAAAAGCAAGACCGCTTACAATTAAAATATTTTCATTACTCAATTCATCCATTAATTTTTCGCAGACAGATTTACCGTAATCGCTATTGTTTCTTGTACCAACAATTGAAACTATCCTGGAAGTATTTAAATTAGCGTTGCCTTTATAAAACAATAAAGCAGGGCTATCATAGCAGTTTAATAACCGTTGCGGATAATTTTTATCTGTAATAAAAAGCGGGGCTATTTTATACTGTTCTATAAATTCAATTTCTTTTTAGCAGTTGGTGAAGTCGCTAAAATCTTTAATGCTTTTGCTCTAATGGTACCAATGCCATCTATAGCTTCAAGATCTTTTCTTTTTGCTTTAAAAATATCGGAGGCATTTCCAAAATGAGTGGCTAATGTTTTTGCATGCACATCGCCGATGTTTGGCACAAGGGTGAGTGCGATTTGGTAAAGTAAATCGTTGGTCATTTTTATGAGTGTTAGCAACTGCAATATAATTATTTTGCTAATTACTCACCACACTCATTTCCGTTCTCCTGTTCATCGCTTTACCATTTTCCGTATTATTATCCGCAACAGGTTTGGCAGCGCCAAAACCTTTAGCTGAAAGCCGGGTGCCGTTAATGCCTTTACTTTGTAAATAAGTAACTACAGCTTTAGCCCTGTTATTAGATAATGAAAGGTTGTCATCAGGCTTGCCTACATTATCAGTATGGCCGCTAATTTGGATTTTTAAGTTAGAATTTTCGTTCATAAAAGCAACAATTTTATCTAATTCAATCAGCGATTCTTTTCTTAAAGTAAATTCTTTGGTATCGAAGAATATATTTTTTAAAATGATAGCTGCACCGGCAGTGATAGGCTGCAACGGAATATTTTTTGTAAATACTGAATCTGGTGCATTGCTGCTTAAAGAAAAATTATCTGAATAGAACAGGTAGTTTTTCCTGTTTACATTAAACACATAATTTGATCCCATAGGTAAAGTGGTCAAGTAATTTCCGTCTTCATCTGTTTGTACCTTACTTATTAATTGTCGTGTATTAATATCCGTTAGTTCTACGGATGAAGGTAAGCCGACATTAGTGTTTTTTATCGTATACTTTACCTTTTACCCATAAGGTCCTGGTGGGCCTGATATCTTCTCTTAATTCAAAAGTATATAAATCAAGCCCCCCTTTTGTATCACTCCTATCGCTGGCGTAATAGGCTGTTTTTCCATCTGCAGCTACTATTAATGAACCTTCATCATCAATAGTATTAATTGGGTAGCCGAGGTTTTCTGCCATTACCCAGCTGCTGTCATTTTCTTTTTGCGAAAGAAACAAATCCGTCATGCCATACCCGGTATGCCCATTACTGTTAAAGTATAAAGTTTTATTATCAGCATGCATAAAAGGGCAGCTTTCATCGCCGCTGGTATTTACTGCTTCCCCTAAATTTTCCGGTCGGCCCCATTTGCCGTTATCGGCCCGGCGGCTCACCCAAATATCCCTTCCTCCTAATCCGCCTGCCCGGGCACTGGCAAAATACAAGTCTCTTTTATCAGGCGATAAAGAAGGGGACGATTCCCAAAAATCTGTATTTACGATCGGCCCTATATTTTCAGCTTCGCTCCAGCCATTTTTTGTTTTATGGGAAATGTATAAATCACAGCTTCCCTGGCCCTCCGGATAATTGCAACCCGTAAAAATTATCCATTCGCCATCCTGTGATATGTTCTGTGCACCTTCGTTAAAATTGGTATTTACTTTTCCGGATAATGGTTGTGCTTTACTCCATTTCTCATTTATGCGGTTACTTTCATAAAAGTCTTCATCATTATTTATTCTGCGGGTAAAAATTAGTTTGTTGCCGTCAATAGTTAAGGAAGGAAAATATTCTAAAGCATCACTGTTTATGCTATCGCCTAAATTTTTGAGTGTGAAAGCATAGTTTTTTCCGGCATGTTTTTTCTCATAATCCACAGCAAATTCGTAGCTGCTTTTACGATATTGGCCTGCTTTTATACTTTGCTGGTTTAGTGTAGGAATAAGTAAAAATTTAGTTATTGCGGCTAAAGCATTATAAAAATTTCCCGTACCGGCCAAGGCTATGGAGTATGGCAACAAATAGGTGTTTGAATAAACACTATCTAATGACAAGCCAGTTTCAAAATCTTTAATAGCCAATGAATAATTTTTAAAGGCTGCTATAAATCCCTGCCCGTGATAAATAGGCATCTACAAATTTTGCATCTATCCTGATAGCTTCATTTATATGTTGTATAGCAGCATCATATTTACCGGCTTCGGCTTCTTCATAGGCTTGAGCATAAATATTTGCTGCTTTTTATTTACATTATCGGGATTATACCATTGTGCAGATGTTGATAAATAAGCGCAAACAAACATAATAGAAGCAATGATCTTTTTTTTCATCTTTTTATTTTATATAAATGGAGCTGTCTTTTAATAAAGGTAAACCCATATTGAAATATTTATTTAATAAAACCCGTGATATGTTTACATTACTCATGCTATCGTATAATAAATTATAATCTTTATCCGGAAAGTAAATTGCATTTTGGTTGGCAAAATGCTCTTTATTATTAACAGCAGGCAAATTCATCCGGTACCCGTGATCACCCATAAAAATTATAACTGCATTATTATCACTTATTTTTTTTATTTGTGTAATAATTTCTACTATTTTTTTGTTGCAATATTGTACATATTCTAGGTATGCTTGTGTTTTCTCCTGTTCAGTAACCGGCAAATTAAAAGTTGCATCATTATCGTTTCTATCATAATAAAAAGGATCGTGAGGAGATAGCTGGTGTAAATAATAAAATGACGGGCTATTATTTTCCTTTGTATTGTTAATTTTATTTAAAAAATTGTTTTTTAACAATTCCATTTGATCTCTCTGGCGATAAAAAGGTCTGCGCAAAATATTTCTATAAAGTTTGTATTTAATTATTATACTGCCTGCATCATGCAACAGTTTAAAATGCAAAGCCTTGGCTAGCAAAAGGTGTGATGTAAAGATGGGCGAACTCTCTGTTTGTGTGTCATTTTTTAATAAAGAAAAGATGGAATAATTGTAAATATTATACTGGTTGTTTTGTAAATAATTTATAAAATTCGTTTTTTTTAAATCATTTAAAACATCTATTCTTTCTTCTTTTGTATAATAATTTTTTGTTTTGAAATAAGATAAATAATCAGCACTAAAAAACGACAACATGGAGCAATCTGTGGCATTATAATTACTGCTGCTATTTGTTTGAATATGAAATTTTTCTGCCAGTAAAAATGAATCTAAAAAAGAGTTATCAAAATTAAACCTGCGCTTTAATGATATGCTTGAAGCATATTCATCATAAACCAATAAATAAATATCCGGCTTTCTGCATGTATCACATTGTGTATTTACCCAGGCAGGTACTTGAACACTAAGTTCTTTTTTTACAAAACTTAGGTAAATCAATTTTGTTAAAATAAACAAGGTTAAAAAAACATAGATAATGTTTAACGTTAAAATTAATTTCTCATTAATTTTTAATTTTTTTATGATAATAAAGCAGGCAGATAATAATATAAAAGTTATAATTATTAATACAGTATGATGTGCAATAGCCTTAATTACTTTTATACTTAGTAAACTTTCGTGTATGGAACCATATTGCAGGTAAAAAAATAAAAAGGCAAAGGCAAATAAAAAACATTTTTTCCAACTCTTATAAAAAGGGTAGCAGCATGCTGCTAAAAGTAACAATGCAGTTAAGCAAAAAGAAAGGGTGCTAAAAAAATAAGCAAAGCTGATAATTTCCCTTACTTCAATTGTATTGGATAAAAGATAAAAAATAATAAATAAGAAAGGATAAAATGACTTGTTAGTCAACATGATTTATTTTTAAAAAATATAATACCCTGTTACTAAAAATAAACTCTTTTTTTAACTGTATAAAGTATTGAGTAAAATTATTTTCAAAATATTCAATACTCCATTCATGGTGATATTTTTTCCGGGCTATAATTTCTTTTACTTTTTCATCTTCTTCCGTACAAAATTCTATAATTAGAAAGTTACATTTTTCACTCAGGCTTTTACTAAGTAATGGTAGCGGTACATTGCTACTTAATACGATATGATGGGCTAATGCCAGGAATATGATGATATCTGCCTGTTGTATTCTTTCGAAAAAAGATAATCGTTCTTTTGAGTCCAAACCTGTACCAGGCGAAGGGTTGCAAAAATCCACAACAAGCGGTATTATATTTGTTTTGGTTTTTAAAATATCTTCTTGCAATAGTTGTATACAAATGTTATCTGCATCGGTAGCAATTGTAGTTGTACAATACTTGCTTAATAAATGTGAAAAATAACCGGTATTACACCCGATATCCAGTCCCTTTTGTGAATAAGGGATTGTTTTTAAGAATGATTCAATATGTTCCTTTTTTCGGTGTAATAATTTTCTGAATGATCTTTTTGATAATAGGCAGACCAATTGATATTCTTTGGTATTAATTTTAATTTTCCGATGCTGTCATATAATCCCTTTAATAAGTTTATAAGCTGGGATTTTGAAATCTTCCGCTGTTCCGTAGATGTACCCGTTTTACCGGATTTACTTTGAAGGTGGATATGTAAAAATGCCGCCAGGTTAAATTTACTTTTTAACGGTAAAACTTCAGCATTGTTTATAGAAACAGTATCAGCATTGCCATACCAGCTGCTGGCTTTGGTAGCCGGGTAATATTTTAATAATAAAAGCGGCAGTAAAAAACTTTCACAGAATTGGCGGTAGGCTATCCAGGGTTTATCCTGCTGGTATTTTTCAAATGATAAAGTATCTATAAAAATAAGCTTGCCCTCACAGAATTGAATATTTAAAGGTGTGGCATCCTTTAAAATCATTCCATATTCTAATGCTTTTAAATTTATGTTAAGCGTTAATAAAGCAGCAGCTTTTATTGTGGCAAAGCTCCATTCATACGGGTAGCTGATAAATGGAATAAAATCTGGTTGGATAATTTTATACGCATTATCGTAAAGTTTTAGGCTTGTTATCTCTTTATGTGGAATCAATAAACCTTTTGTAGCTAGGCATTCATATAAACCGCTGCTCATCAGCAATTCGTAATCATCTTTTGCCGATGGAAGTATACAACGGTATAGCTTATCTTCATAGGTAAAAATAAAGCCGTTTTTATCCTTATATGACGAATTGCTTTTATTCAACGGGGCCTTTATCCTTTTTGGTAAAAATATTTTTTATAAACAGTTTAATCCGCTTAAAAAATATGGCTATACCGGCAATGCTTGCAGCAATAATTTGTATAAGCATGCTACTGCTACCCGGATCAATATAAAGTAAGTACATAATTTATGGAATGTTTACAAATTTATGAATTTGAAGCGAAAGCTCCCATTTGGGATGCAGCTTAATATAGTTTATTAACAATGGGGTAATGCTGTTGGCCTTATCCCATTCAGGTTGTAAATACAATTTACATTGCGGAGGCATTAATGCAGCATATTTTTCGGCCCAGGCAAAATCAGTTTTATTAAAAATAACCACTTTCAATTCGTTGGCAGCAGGCAGTACTTCTGGCAATGGGGCTTTAAATTTTTTAGGCGACAGGCAAACCCAATCCCAGGTGCCTGTTAACGGGTGTGAGCCTGATGTTTCTATATTCGTTTCAAAACCGTTTTCTTTTAAGGCGGAAGTAAGATATGTTAAATCATGCATTAAAGGCTCTCCACCTGTGATGACTACCAATTTAGCCGGGGTCTGTTTTATATTCAATAATATATCATCAATAATCATCAATGGATGCCTGGTGGCATCCCAGCTGTCTTTCACATCGCACCATACACAGCCTACGTCGCAGCCCCCAAGCCTCACAAAATAAGCTGCCCTGCCCTGGTGATATCCTTCACCCTGGATGGTATAAAAATGCTCCATTACAGGAAGGGTTGTCGCTAATACGTCTTTTGTAAGTGACATTTTTTAGTTTGAAGTTTCAGGGCTGGGGTTTCAGGTTTGAAGTCTGGACCTTGAGATGTATACTTATTATATCATATCTCAAACGAGTAAGCCCAAACTTCAAACTCTAAACCTTACAATAACATGCATTAAATGTATTCATCAGCAAAGCAGCTATGGTCATTAAACCCACCCCACCTGGTACCGGTGTAATATAACTGCACTTTGGTGCTACGTTTTCAAAATCCACATCTCCTTTAAGTACATATCCGTTTTTCTTGCTGTTGTCTGCAACTCTTGTAATACCTACATCTATTACTACAGCATCTTTTTTTACCATATCCGCTGTTAAAAAGCCGGGCTTTCCTAATGCCGCTACAATTATATCTGCCTGCATACAAAGTTCTTTTAGATTATGCGTATGGCTGTGACAAATAGTTACCGTACAGTTGCCCGGGTTTGTATTCCTGCTTAGTAAAATACTCATTGGCCGGCCTACAATATTGCTTCTGCCTATTACTACTGCATGTTTACCTTTTGTATCTATGTTATAATGCTCCAGCATTAATATAATTCCATAAGGTGTAGCGGGTAAAAAAGCCGGTAAGCCCTTGACCATTTTACCTACGTTTATAGGATGAAAACCATCTACATCTTTATCCGGATGTAATAGGCTGATAACTTTTTGTTCGCTTATATGCCCGGGCAAAGGTAATTGAACCAATATGCCATCTATAGCTATATCATCATTTAGTTTTGTTATTGCTTGTAAAAGCGTATTTTCTTCCACATTATTATTAAACCTTACCAGCGTACTGGTAAATCCTACTTCTTCGCAGCTTTTTACTTTATTAGCTACATAAGTTTCGCTGGGACCATCATTGCCAACTAAGATAGCCGCTAAATGAGGTGTTTTTTGTCCTGAAGCTTTTAAAGCCGCTGTTTTATCTTTGATGGAATTTTTTACAGCTGCAGCCACTTTTTTGCCATCTAAAATTTGCATGTTGCAAAAGTAAATAACTAATCTTGATTAATAATTGTCAAAAAAATAAATGCGTTTTAAAATTAATCCCTAACTTGTCAAATTATAAATTTAATATTTTGATACGACTAAAACTAACCTTGTTGATCAGCATATTTATACAAACATCAGCAAGTTACGCCCAATCTCTGCGATACCCGGTCGCATTGCCTTATATAAGCTTAAGTGCCTACACCCGGCAACAAACTGATGCTTTTTCATTTACCGGAAACCAGGCTGCCCTGGCGCAAATAAAAAATTTCTCTATCGGTGTATACGGGGAGCGAAGATTTGGGTTGCAGGCTACCAGCAGTTATTCGGCAGCTTTAGCAGCTGCGACTACATTTGGTAATTTTGGAGTGCAAATGAATTATGCAGGATTTACAAATTTTAATGAAAACAAAGTAGGCCTGGCCTATGCAAAAAGCCTGGGTAAAAAAGTTGATATTGGCATACAGTTTAATTATTACGGGTACCGCATACCCGCTTATGGCAATGCCTCAGCGATAAATGCCGAAGCAGGCATATTATTACATTTATCTGATAAGTTAACTACAGGTCTCCAGGTATACAACCCGGTTGGTGGAAAGTTGGGTAAAACAGGCGATGAAAAACTAGCTTCAGCCTATAAGGTCGGAATCGGTTATGATGCCTCTGATAATTTTTTTATAAGTACTGAAATAATAAAAGAAGAAGATAAAGCTATAAATGTTGCAGGGGGCGTACAATATCATTTTGCCAGGCAGTTTTTTGCCAGGCTAGGGTTTTTAAGCGAATCTTCCACTGCGTTTGCCGGCGTAGGGATAGGGTTTGGCAATATTCGTTTAGACGTTGCCGGTAGTTACCACCCCCAGCTGGGCTTTTCACCGGGGATTATGCTGGTGTCAAATTTTGGAGAAAAAAAATAGAATAAAATACTTATGTAATCGGCTTTTATATCTAACTCAGCATCGTTGTGTCACTCACTTGTACTATATACCTATATTCAGCTATGATTAAAGCAAAATATTTTTTTAGGAATTATTGATGCAAAAAATGGATGGTGTTTTCCATTCTTAATTTTTCATTTTTAATTGCAACTGCACAAACTCCTGAAACTCCGGTTACATCTACTACAGAGCAACAAATAGAAAACCTTACGGAAAATACCGAAGATGCAGAAATAGAAGATGATTCTTATATTTTGCAAATGCAGGAATATATAAAGCATCCCATCAATCTTAACGCTGCAAGCGACACTGAATTAAAAGAGCTGCGTATTAACCCGGTGCAAATCCAAAGCCTGTTAAATTACAGGTCAGTATTTGGTAAATTTATTAATATATACGAGCTGCAGGCTATTCCTTTATGGGATATCGACCTCATACAAAAAATTCGCCCATATGTTACCGTTAGTTCTGATATGAATTTGTCTAGTTCCATTGGTGAGCGCCTTAAAAATGGCCAGCATAGTTTTTTGGCCCGGGTTTCGCAGGTAGTTGAAAAATCAAGAGGTTATTTGATAGACCCTAATACCTCTTCCAATAGCTATTACCAGGGCTCTCCACAACGGTTGTTGGTCCGTTATCGTTATACTTATAAAAACTTGCTGCAATATGGTTTTGTAGGTGAAAAAGATGCTGGGGAACAATTTTTTAAAGGGACCCAAAAACAAGGGTTCGATTTTTATTCAGCCCATTTATTTGTAAGAGATATTGGTATTGTAAAATCACTGGCATTAGGGGATTATACGGTAAATATGGGGCAGGGGCTTATACAGTGGCAAAGCCTGGCTTTTAAAAAAAGCCCGGATGTCTCTAATGTAAAAAGGCAAGCAGCGGTTTTGCGGCCTTATAATTCTGCCGGGGAATATAATTTTCACCGGGGCATTGGTATTACTTTTAGGAAAAAAAACAATGGCAGGCCACTTTGTTTGCTTCTTATAAAAAAATTGATGCTAATTTTGTAGGAGATACTTCACAGGTATTTGAAGACTTTGTTTCTTCTTTACAAATTTCAGGATTGCACCGTACTAAAAATGAAACTGATGATAAAAATATTCAGCGGCAATTGGCATTTGGAGGAAACATCGGATACCAGTATAATCGTTTACATGTTGGCATAAATGCTATTCACTACCAATTTAAATTGCCAATCTCCAAACAGGATCAACCCTATAATTTATACGCCCTTTCCGGGAAATCTTTTGGCAATTATAGTGTTGATTATAATTACACTTATAAAAACATGCATTTTTTTGGAGAGGTAGCTACTACTCAAAAAGGGTATAAAGCTTTTGTAAATGGTTTGTTGATCAGTACATCTTCATTAGTGGATATGAGTATAGTGTACCGCAACATATCCCCAGGCTACCAATCTTTGTATACAAGTGCGTTTACCGAAAATACATTTCCTACTAATGAAAAAGGTTTTTATACAGGCATCACCATTAAGCCAGCAAGTGCATGGCGTATAGATGCTTATGCGGATTTTTACAGGTTTCCGTGGTTAAAATACAGGGTAGACGCACCCACTAGTGGCAGCGATTATTTAGTGCAGGCAACCTATAAGCCAAATAAGCAGGTAGAAATATACAGCAGGTATAGAACTGAATCAAAATCTATAAATTATAACCCTGAAGAATTTATTTTAGGGCCTGTAATTGCAAAACCAAGACAGAACTGGCGTAATCAAATCAGTTATAAAATAAATTCTTCTGTAACATTGAGAAATCGTACTGAGTTGGTTTGGTTTGACCGAAAGGGCAGTCAGGCTGAAGAAGGGTTTTTAACTTACTTTGATTGCCTAGTTAAGCCTATGCTTAAACGTTATGCAGGTAGTGTGCGTCTTTTATATTTTGAAACAGACAGCTACAACAGCAGGTTGTATGCTTTTGAGAATGATGTCTTGTATAGTTTCTCTATCCCGGTATTTTATGATAAAGGTTACCGGTATTATATTAATCTTAATTATGACTTAAGCAAAAAAATAACAGTTTGGGCACGGTGGGCACAAACTATGTATAGCAATAGGAATGTAATTGGCAGTAGCCTAGATGAAATTTATGGTAACAAGAAAAGTGATTTTAGATTTCAGGCCATTTATAAATTTTAACAACGCGTTAAATTTATTCAATATTGTTTTTATTAAAGAATTTATTGACTTGTGCAGCATTATTACTCCTACTGTTGTCCTTATATTATACGTTTACACAATTAATTTTATATTTAACATTTTTTTTACATTAATATTTTTAATCCTTATTTTTACCATTCATAAAGTTTATAATTAAAACGCATGAGAAAAATCTTATCACTCTTTTCGATGTTGATGTTATGGGGAATATTAGCATCAGCTCAAGACCGGGTGGTGTCCGGTAAGGTTATAGATAAAGACGGTAACCCTGTACCCTTTGCTTCAGTTAAAGTAAAAGGCGGTGCAGCTGGTGTACAGGCCGATGCAAATGGGACATATACCATTCGGGTAAAAGATAATGATGTATTAGAAATTTCAGCCGCTAATTTTAAGCAGGTTGAAAGTGTTGTAGGAACTCAGACTTTTATCAACAGCAGTTTGGAAAAGACAGGTACACTTACCGAGATATTTGTAACAAGTGCGTTTCAAACCAAGCGTACATTAAGAAGCCAGTCTTCTAACGTTCAAAATGTAAGTGCAGAACAGCTGAATACAGTCCGTACGCCTAATATTAATAATGCATTGGCCGGTAAAGTAGCCGGTGTTCAGGTGCGTAGCCAGTCAGCTGCAGCTTTAGGCCGCGAAACTATTGTACGTTTACGCGGTGAAAATGGTTTAGGGATTGGTTCTGGAGCTTTATATGTTGTTGATGGTACTATAATGCCAAGTGCAAATGATATTAACCCAGATGACGTGGAAGATGTTACGGTTTTACAAGGCCCGGCTTCTGCAGCTTTATTTGGCCCGGATGGTGCTAATGGAGCAATCGTTATTACTACCAAAAGAGCTAAAAAAGGTCAGAAAGGAATTGGAATTGAAATTAACAGCGGTATTACCTTTGATAAAATTTATATTACACCTAACTACCAAAACTCTTATGCAGGTGGCGGTGCAGGTGATTTAATTAAGTATACATGGCAACCTGGTCAACCTGAAGAGTGGAAAGCATTAGATGGTAAATATTATCATGATTATTCAGATGATGCAAGCTGGGGTCCACGTATGGTTGGACAAGAATATATTCCTTGGTATGCCTGGTATGGTGGCAGTGCAGGGTCATACAAAACTGCATCTTTAATTCCACAGGAAGATAATATCAAAGATTTTTATAATACAGGTGTTACTACTACTAATAATATAAGCTTTTCAAAAGCAGGTGATGCATATAATATTAGGGCTTCATATACGAATTTGCATATAAAAGGGTTAATTCCTAATAGTGATTTAAGTCGTAATACATTTAATACTAATTTTTCTATAGATCTTAATCCGCATTTAATATTCAGTACCAGTATAAATTATGTTCAGCAAGACAGGCAAAGTGAGAATAATGATGATTATTCCAACCAGTCTTCCGGTTCATTCGGCCAGTGGTTTCACAGGGATCTGGATATTAATAAATTAAAAGAATTACGTGGGTTGCGTACTCCTGAAGGTATATATGCCAGCTGGAACCATGCTAACCCTACTTCATATGATCCTGCTAATCCCAAAAAATTCTTTGGAGGTAATTATTGGTTTAATCATTATACTTATTTTGACTTAATTCAAAATCCGGATAGAAGAAACCGTTTATTTGGAGATATGGCTTTGACTTATAAATTTAATAATGAATTCCGCATTAAAGCAACTTATCGTAAGCAGGAATTAAATACTAACGGGTATAGTATTTATCCTGTAGAAATGGAAAGAAGTGCAAACCAGTCAAGCTTTAATTCTTATGAAAATAATAGTAAAGCGGTATATGCAACAGCAAGTAGTTTTAGCAATCGCCAAAACTATGAATTATTGGCTTCTTATAATAAGAAAATTCAGGAATTCGCAATTAACGCTAACGCAGGTATTGATATATTAAGAACCGATTCCAGGACTAATAATGCGAACACCATGGGTGGTCTAAGCGTACCTGGTTTATATTCTTTATCTAATTCAGTAGCCCCTATTAAAAATTCTTTGAGAAATGATGGATCAATTGAAGTGGTAAACAAATACGAAAGAAGAGGTCTATTTGTTAGGGCTGATGTTGGATACCGCAATTATTTATTTTTGGAAGGTACATATCGCCGGGATTATACTTCTGCCGAACCAATTGGAAATTCTATTGACACAAGGTCAATCGGGGCTTCTTTTGTATTCAGTGATTTGATCCAGGATAAATCTATTTTAAGTTTTGGTAAACTTAGAGTTTCTAGTGGCCAGTTATTAAATTCTTTAAATGCATATGATTTAGGAACTTATTATACACCTGACCCGAATTTATTTAACGGTAACTTTATAATGAGTGAGCCAAATATTTTAGTTGATCCTAAATTGCAGGGTGCTACAAATAGTGAAAAAGAAATTGGTTTGGAAACCCGTTTCTTAAAAAACAGGTTAGGGTTTAATGTTACATATTGGGATAGGACCAATAAAAATTTCCCTGTTAATATTAGCGTTTCACCAAGTAGTGGTTATACAGCTACAAGAACGAATGCTGGTGAAATTGCAAAAACAGGTGTTGACCTGCAATTTTTTGCAAAACCTTTAAAAATGAATAATTTAGAGTGGGATATTACTGCTACATGGGGTAGATTGCTTAGAAATGAAGTAGTTTCAATTTCTCCGGGTATCACTCGTTTGGTTTCAGCTTCAGGCGCTTTTTCCGGCTCTTTTGCTGCTTACACAGTAAGTGAAGTGGGTAAGCCTTGGGGGCAAATGTTCGGAACAGGTATCAAACGCCTTAACGGGCAGCCAGTATTAGATGCCGGTGGCTTTTTTGTACCACAGGCTGATGTAAATTATGGTAGCGTACTTCCTAAATATACCGGTGGTGTTCAAAATAGTTTTAATATTTACAAAAACTTTACTGTTAATGTTAATATAGATTATTCTTATGGTGGTAAATTCTTTTCTTTGTCAGATTTCTTTGGTAGCTTTTCCGGTTTAACTGCACGTACTGCAGTATTAAATGATAAAGGAAACTCTATCCGTGATGCAGTTGCAGATGGTGGTGGCGTACATGTATTTGGTGTTGATGAAGAAGGAAAAGCAGTAGATCATTATGTGGATGCATTATCTTATTTTCACCAGTTCGCCAGTTCTAATATTTCTGAACAAAGTATTTATGACTTAACTTTCGTAAAAATGAGGGAAGTGAGTATTGGGTACAAAATTCCTGTTGATAAAATCGGAGGGGTAAGCAAATATGTTCAAAATGCAACTTTCTCTGTAATATCACGTAACCCATGGTTAATTTATGCCAAAACAAGAGATTTTGATCCATCAGAAATCAGTGGGGTAAATGGTGAGGAAGGACAATTCCCGGGAACAAGATCAATAGGCGTAAATCTTAGAGTAGGGTTTTAATGAGAATAACTAGATAACCTTTAAATTTCAAAAAATTATGAAATATATGTCTTTAAAATATTTTTTACCACTGTCTATGGGTATTATACTCTTGGGTTCAGGGTGTAAAAAATTGGAAGATTTTGGTGATACCAATGTCAACCCATACGGATCTGCGACTCCTATTACAGCAGCATTACTGACTAATGCCGAAGTTCAGTTAGGAGTAGTTATAGCAGGAGTAGCTTCAGGTGGTGTAGAAGCCGGGTTATTTGCCCAGTATTTCTCTGAAACGCAGTATACAGAATCATCTTTATACCAGGAGCCTAAATTAGAATTTGGTAGTTTATATGGCGGAACGGCAAACCCTCCGCCTGCTGCACAAGGTCCTTTAATGGATTTACAGCAGATTATTAATAGAAATACAGACCCTTCTACCAAAGATGTAGTGAGCAGTTCGGGTTCTAATGCCAACCAGATTGCAATTGCCACAATATTGAAAACATATTATATCTGGACAATTACAGACAGATGGGGCGATGTTCCCTATACTGAAGCTTTGCAGGGATCCGCTAACTATACACCAAAATATGATGAGCAGAAAGATATTTACACGACTATGCTCGCCGAACTAAAAGGCGCTATTGCAGGATTTGATGCAGGGCCTGCCATGCAAGGTGATATTATGTATGGTGGCAACCAGGCTAAATGGAAAAAACTGGCAAATACTTTACGCATGTTTATCGCACTACGTATGAGTAAAGTATTTCCTAATCCCGGCCAGTTGGCGGCAACGGAATTTGCGCTTGCTGAAAATGATGTTAACGGGTCAATTGAAACCAATGCTGATAATTTTACAATAAATTTCCCCGGAAATACGTTTAATAACCGTTGGTACGAGATTTATAATGGCCGTAGCGATTATGCTTTCTCAAAAACTATAGCCGATATAATGACCAATATGAGTGATGCCCGTAAGGCAGCATTCAGTTCTAATAATACGGCATTCCCTTATGGTTTAACGAGAGATGATGCTATTGATTTTACCGCTTCTGTAGCTGGTAATTATGCAAAGGTATTATCAGATGCAAACCGTGATAAAAATTCGCCTTTAAATGTAGTGAATGCGGCTACAAGTTTATTGGCAAGGGCAGAGGCTGTAGAAAGAGGCTGGATACCGGGAAATGCAGCAAATTTATATGCCCAGGGAATTACTCAGTCTTTCGCACAATGGGGAGTAAGCGACCAGGCTGCTGATTATATTGCAAGCCCCCAGGCTAACTATGCTAACGGAACTGGTGGAGGTGCTAATATCGGTGCAAATGCATATGGAAGTATTGTAGGAGCAGATGCTATTACGGATAATGCTTTGGAACGCATAGCCTTACAGCGTTATTTAGCACATTATCCTGATGGTATCCAGGGATGGAGTGTATGGAGAAGAACAGGTGTTCCTAATCTAAAGCCTACAACAGAAGCTACAAATTCTCCGGGTAAGCAAATACCACGCAGGTATGTGTATGCTACTAATGAGTATAGCTTAAACCCTACGCAGGTTGCAGCTGCAATTGCCCGTTTAACAGGCGGTGATGTAATGAGCGCAAAGATATGGTGGGATAAATAATATTTGTAAAGATCACACTGCTTTTGTAGTGTGATCTTATATTTTTGAAAAATAAAAAAGTAAATATGAAATATTTAAAATTTATAAAACAATTTGCGGCTTTAATAATTGCTATATCATTATTAAATGCATGTGATAAAATAGACACGCCTGAACCACTTGGTGGAAGCGGACAAACGACAGTAAAGATTTTAGATGGCGGACCATCCGGTGATGCGCCTCAAATTAAATCTATCGCTATTGATTTTGTAAGCAGTCCTCAAACACTTGGTTTTATTGATGTAAGAAGAGATGTACCCAATGGTTCAGAATTAAGCAAGACAATGACTGTAACCCTTAAAGATGATACTACTCAACTAAGGGTTTATAATGATACATTAATTGCTCATGGTGAAAATCCATTAGTATATTTACCGTCTAACCTTTATACGGTAAGTGCAAATAATCCAAAAGTTGGTGGAGACGGTGGCAATTATACTGTAACGCTTAAACCAGGAGAAAGCGCTAAAGAATTAGTTTTAACAGTTCCCAACTCTACTTTGTTAGATCCGAGCAGCCAGTACGGTCTTGCATTTACGATTACTTCAGCTGATGCCAATGGTAAAGTATCTGCTAATAGCACAGTAATTGTTCAGCTTGGTGCTAAAAATACTTATGATGGCAAGTATGAAGTAACAGGTTCTTTAGTTGATATAGTCGTTCCAACTATTACCCAATATATGCCTAAATGGGAAGCTCATCTGGTTACCACAGGTGCTAATACCAATGATGTTTATGATATGACATATACTGGTGACGTTTTTCATCCTATATTTAGCAATGGTGCTCCTAGTTATTATGGTGCTTTTGGTATGTCAGTTACATTTAACCCAAATACTAATGTGGTATCAAACATGGTTAGTCCGTACGAACCTGCTGCAAATACACGTTCAGCTGTATTAGATGGGGATTTCGTAAGTACTTTCGATCCTGTTACACATAATATCAGGATAAAATATTTTATGAAACAGCCAAGTGTAGTACCGGCCCCTCCTAATATCCGGGTTATATTTGATGAAACATGGACTTATATTGGCCCAAGATAATTTGATTTATATTTTTTCTAAAAGCTCCTTAAAAAAAGGAGCTTTTTACTTTTATATTTGTAAAAAAAATTCAATGAGCAATACAGAACAACCCAACCAGCTTAATATTGAAATTTCAGAAGAAACTTCAGAAGGCCAATACGCCAATCTTGCCATAATAACACATAGCCATGCAGAGTTTGTAGTGGACTTTGTTAATGTAATGCCGGGTACCCCAAAAAGTAAAGTGAAAAGCCGTATTATACTTACACCTTTTCATGCTAAACGTTTTATGAAAGCAATGATAGATAATGTAAAAAAATTTGAAGCTAATAATGGCACCATCCAGGATATGGAATCTGTAGAAATCCCTTTTAATTTTGGTGGTCCGGCTGCCCAGGCATAATAAATATTTATTCTATAAAAATATATCCATGATATTTTATTTTTAATGGGTATACATTTCTAAAAAAATACATTTATAAGTAACAATGTTAACATATTAAACAACCCTATAGAGTACATTACAGGGGTAACTGCTCTTCGTGGTGATATGCTGCGGAAAGAGTTGCAAATATTTACCTTTAACGACTTATTAAATTTTTTCCTTTCCGCCATGTAGATAAAACAAAAGTGGAAGCTATACGAAGTTTATCCTGCCAAAATGAATATGCGCAGGTAAAAGGTAAAATAATATACAAAGAATTGTTGGGAGCAAAACAGGGAAAACGCCTGGTTGCACATTTGCAAGATGAAACAGGAGAAATAGAGTTAGTATGGTTTCAGGGTATAAACTGGGTACAGAAAATTATACACGAAGGACAATTTTATATAGCTTTTGGAAAGCTTTCCTTTTTTATGGGCAAGCCACAAATAGCCCATCCTGAAATAGAAATATTTGCAGCCCAAAAATCTGATGGAAAAAAGTTTCCTGGAACCTGTTTATCCATCTACAGAAAAATTAAAAGCAAGAGGATTAAATGGTAAGGAAATCGGCAAGATCACCTATAATCTTTTGCAACGGTTAGCAGAAAAAGACCTGCCGGAAAATCTGCCTTTATCAATTATTCAAAAATATAAATTTATCAGCAGGTGGCAGGCCTATAAATATATACATTTTCCCCCGTCTGAAAAGCATTATCAACATGCTGTACGAAGATTGAAATTTGAAGAATTATTTTTCTCTTTACTTCGGATGACTTTGGTTAAAACAAGCCGTCACCGGTTTAGCAAAGGAGTGATTTTTGATAAAGTAGGAGATTTTTTTAATACATTTTACAGTCAGTATTTGCCATTTCAACTCACCGGGGCACAAAAAAGAGTACTGAAGGAAATAAGAAGAGATACAGGAAGCGGCAAACAGATGAACCGTCTTTTACAAGGAGATGTAGGCAGCGGTAAAACAATAGTAGCGTTGTTGAGTATGCTGATAGCTATTGATAATGGCTATCAAAGCGTACTTATGGCCCCAACTGAAATTTTGGCACAGCAACATTTTAATACAATAAAAGACTTATTAAAAAATATGCCGGTGAGTATAGAATTACTTACAGGTTCATCTAAAGTGAAAGAGCGAAGATCAGTTTTAAAAAATTGTGCAGAAGGTATTTTACATATTTTGGTTGGTACGCATGCGGTAATAGAGGATAAAGTACTGTTTCACAACCTTGGGCTTGCAGTAGTCGATGAGCAACATAAATTTGGCGTAGCACAAAGGGCACAATTGCAAAAAAAAAATATAATATCTCCACATGTGCTGGTTATGACAGCCACCCCTATACCCCGTACATTAGCGCTTACCGCTTACGGTGATTTAGATTACAGCATAATGGATGAGTTGCCACCAGGCAGGCAGCCTATCACTACCATACACTATTTTGAAAATAAAAGGCCCCAGGTAATGACTTTTATTAAAGAACAAGTTCAAAAAGGACGGCAGGCTTATATTATTTATCCGCTAATCGAAGAAAGCAGTAAACTGGATTATGAAAACTTAATGAAAGGTTATGAAGAAGTGAAATCATTTTTGCCTGAACCTGCATTTTGGATAAGCATGGTGCACGGTAAACAACCTGCTGATCAAAAGCAAACTAATATGCAAAGGTTTGTAACAGGAGATACACAAATTATGGTAAGTACTACAGTAATAGAAGTAGGCGTAAATGTACCCAATGCCACAGTAATGGTGGTTGAAAGCGCTGAAAAATTCGGCTTATCGCAATTGCACCAGCTTAGAGGAAGGATTGGAAGAGGAGCCGAAAAAAGTTTTTGCATATTATTAACAGGGCCTAAAATATCAAATGATGCCCGGGAAAGGTTAAAGATAATGGTAGCTACCAATGATGGATTTAAGATAGCCGAGAAAGATTTAGAAATAAGAGGTCCGGGTGATATAGAAGGGACACGCCAAAGTGGTGTATTGAACTTTAAACTCGCAAATATTGTTACTGACAAGGTAATTGTAGAAGCGGTAAAAGCAGAAGTAGATATTTTACTGTCTGGTGATCCTGACATAAATATGGCAACAAATTTGCCTGTTAAAAACTACTTGGCTCAGCAAGCAAGTAAAACAGCCTGGAGCAAAATTGCGTAATTTTATATAGTTTGATACATTTATATGTTGCACATTTTTAGTAAATTGTAAAAAAAAATAATTGAAAATTCCAAAAAAAATATTAAAAGCTATACCCTGCTTATTTTTATCTTTTATAAGTGCTCTTTGTGCCCAGTCGCAAATAGAATTTATAGAAAATAAAGGGCAATGGGATAATAGCGTAAATTTTAAGGGTGATTTTGCAACAGGTGCTTTTTTTATTGAAAATAAAGGTTTTACTGTCCTTTTGCATAATCCTGAAGATTTAGATGAGTTTTCTAAAAGAATGCACGGGCATTCGCAAAATGATAATAAGGAGAATGTACGCACTGCTCCAAATACTGCAAGAAATTTGATTCTCAGATCGCATGCTTCTAAAGTAAGTTTTTTAAATGCATCTCTGAATACTGAAATTTTACCCGACAAAGCCCAATTAACACAAAATAATTTTTTTATTGGAAATGATAAATCCAAATGGGCGGCTGATTGTAAAATTTTTCAGGCGGTAACTTATAAAAATATTTATCCCAATATAGATGTAAGATACTACAGCAATGCAGGCAAGCTAAAATATGATATAATAGTCCATCCCGGCGGTGATGTAAATAAAATATCTATGCGATATGATGGTGTAGATAAACTAGAAATCAGAAATAAAGAATTAATCATTAAAACATCTGTAGGCGAAATAAAAGAATTGTATCCTTACAGTTACCAGGTAAATGGCAGCAAGCGGCAAACTATACAATGCAAGTATTCAGTCAAAGGTAATATTGTAAAGTTTAAAACAGGAGATTTTGATCCTAACAGCACTATTGTGATTGATCCTACATTAATTTTTGCATCTTTTACAGGTAGCACTACCGATAATTGGGGATATACCGCTACACCCGGCCCTGATGGAAGCTTCTTTGCCGGAGGAATTACTTTTAATAATGGTTTTCCGGTATCACCAGGCGCTTTTCAAACTGCTTTTGGAGGAGGTGATAATGAAGAAGTTACCGGGCCTTATGATATGGCTATATTTAAATTTTCCCCAAATGGAGCTAACAGGCTCTATGCAACTTATATCGGTGGCTCAGGAAATGAGCAACCGCATAGTATGATATGCGACCAGCAGGGTAATCTTATTGTAGCTGGCAGAAGCAGTTCTGCAAACTATCCCGTGTCCCGGCCTCAAATAGGTTCTGGCGGTGGTTTTGATATCGTTGTTACTAAATTAAATGCTGCAGGCACAGCTATTATTGGTTCTGTAAAAATGGGGGGAAATGGTAATGATGGTGTAAATATAAGGGGCAAATATACCGGGGCAGATGGAGCAGATGCTACCAGGCGTAATTATGGAGATGATGCCAGGAGCGAAGTGATTTTAGATGCTGGCAATAATGTCTACCTGGCTTCCTGTACACAATCAAATAATTTTCCTGTTACTCCCGCAGCTGTACAAAATACTTTTGGCGGGGGCCGGCAAGATGGGGTAATAATTAAATTCACACCAAATCTTGATAATACATTATTCGCTACTTATTATGGTGGAAGTGGTGACGACGCTTGCTTTGTAGCAGGCCTTGATCCTGCAGGCGGTAATTTGTATATTGCCGGTGGCACCACCAGTCAGGATTTGCCAGGTAATAAAGCCGGTGTAATTTCTTCAGCTTACCAGGGTGGAGAGACTGATGGATTTATAACACAGCTATTGAATGATGGTAGTGGCTTAATAAGAACTACTTACCAGGGAACATCAGGTAGCGACCTGGTTTACGGAATACAATTTGATAAGGAAGGATTTCCTTATATAATGGGAACCACGACAGGAAACTGGCCTGTAATAAATGCTGCATATAGTAACCCGGGCAGCAAACAATTTATCAGCAAATTAAATCCTGATTTATCAGCATATGTATATTCTACCGTTTTTGGCACAAACGCTACTGTTCCTAACTTATCTCCTATTGCTTTTTTAGTAGATCGTTGTCAGAATGTGTATGTATCAGGTTGGGGTGGGGGCATTAATACAGATAAATTGTATCCATCAGCAGGTACATTTGGTTTACCTGAAAAAAATCCTTTGCCTAATCTTCCTGCCAGATGGTGATGATTTTTACTTTTTTGTTTTAGAGCGAAATGCACAAAGCCAATTATTCGGAACTCATTTCGGACAAAATGGGGGTGTGGGTGATCATGTGGATGGTGGTACCAGTCGTTTTGATGTTAATGGTGTAATTTACCAGGCAATGTGTGCCAATTGTAGTGGTAATGATAATAATCCTAAACCAGCTTTTCCTACTACACCGGGCGTTTGGTCAGTAAATAATAAGTCAAATAGTTGTAATGAAGCTGCAGTAAAAATAGAAATGAATTTTGCAGGTGTAAGTGCAAAAATTCAAACTTCAATTAATGCTGTGACTAACGATACGGTAGGCTGCGTACCGCTTAAAGTAGATTTTAGCGATATACTTCAAAAAGGAAAAACTTTTTATTGGGATTTTGGTGATGGAAATACAGCTATTACCAATAACTTTAATACTTCTAATACTTATTTGCTGCCGGGCACATACCTGGTAAGGCTTATTGCAGAAGACCTTACCACATGCAATGTAAGGGATACAGCTTTTGTAACTATTACAGCCGGTACCAATAAAGCATTATTGGACTTTAATGCAACAAAAGTAGGGCCCTGCGAAAGCCTGACTTATCAATTTGACAATACATCTACCAATACCTTAAATATTCCGTTTGGGCCAAAAAGTTTTTACTGGGATTATGGAGATGGATCACCTCGTGATACAGCAGGTCTAAATCCTCCAAAAGTTCATGTATATGCTTCTCCGGGTACTTATAAGGTCAAGTTATTTATACAGGATGATACCTATTGCAATTCCCCGGATTCTATTGAACAGACGATCCGTATTAATCCTTTGGTAAAAGCCCGATTTGTAACACCGCCAAGCGGCTGCGTACCTTACACAGCTGTTATAGAGAATACATCTTTGGGCGGTATTATATTTACCTGGGATTTTGGTGACGGTTCACCTTTATCTAATGAAGTGAGCCCTAATCATGTTTATACTACCCCTGGTATATACACCATCAAGTTAACTGCTGAGGATGAATTTAGCTGTAATAAAACAGATATAACTACATTTAATATAACAGTTTCAACTATTCCTGCCGCAAGTTTTACTTGGGGACCTGATCCCTTACCGGCAAATACTCCTGTTCAGTATGCAAATACTTCGCAAGGGGCTACCAATTATATTTGGGAATTTGGTGATGGAGCAACGTCTACTGAGGCAAATCCTAAGTATTTATTTAACTCAACGGGTACTTTTAATACTTGTCTGATTGCTATTAACAGTTTTGGCTGCAGGGATACTTTTTGCCTGGATATCCCGGTGACAATTATTCCACTTTTAGATGTGCCTAATGCATTTACCCCGGGAAGATTTGGTGCCAATGGCATAATAAAAGTAGCAGGATTTGGTATTGCAAAAATGAGCTGGAAAATATATAACCGCTGGGGTAAGGTCGTATTTGAAACCAGCGATAGGAGTGCTGGATGGGATGGAATGTTTAAAGGGGCTTTGCAACCACAAGACGTTTATACGTATACGTTAGATGTAGAATTTTCTGATGGTAAGAAAGCAAGGAAAACAGGTGATATTACTTTGATACGATAGTTGAAAGTTGAAAGTTGAAAGTTGATAGTTGAAAGTTGAAAGTTGATAGTTGATAGTTGATAGTTGATAGTTGATAGTTGATAGTTGATAGTTGATAGTTGATAGTTGATAGTTGATAGTTGATAGTTGACAGTTGATGTAAGGCAGCGCAAGTTATAGCTAAAAACATGGCTTAATCATTTTAGCCGCAGAGCGGCGATATGTTAGTAGTAATAAATTAGTGAATGGTATAGCTCCATAAGAGCGGTATGTTTATTATCACATTTATTCTACCTGTTGATAAAAGTTAAATAGTATTACTGAAGATGAACGGAGCGTCTACCGCATTTTGCGGGGCACAGCGCCATTGATGTTGAGAAAAGATATCCAGCTGGTTACAAAAAAAATATAAATGTTGATCAAAAGAAAAATATTACTTTTTATATTATTACAAATCCAGGCGATATTTTACCTGCATGCCCAGGATTTGCACTTTTCCCAATTTTTTAACTCACCATTAAGCACTAATCCTGCCAACACCGGCTTTATACCGGATGCTGATTATCGCCTGGGTGTCCATTATAGAAATCAATTTAGTTCTATAATGACAGTTCCTTATCAAACCACCAGTATTTTTGGTGATGCGCAGTTATTCAGGGATAAACTTGAAAATGGATGGTTAGGAGTAGGTGGGCTTTTATTAAATGATGTAGCAGGTAGCGGAAGTTTGCGCAGCACAAAAATTTATGGATCGGTAGCATATCACCAAATGCTGGGCAGCAGTAGCCTTGTAAGTGCCGGATTTAATGTAGGGTGGGCGAATAAAAGAATTGATGTAAGCAAACTAAAATTCCCTGACCAGTTTGATGGTAAATTTTTTGATAATACTTTGCCCACTTCTGTGATACTTGATAACACAAGTGTGAGTTATTTTGATATGCAGGCAGGGATAAACTATGCTTACTTTCCACAAGAAAATGTATACCTGAATGGCGGCTATTCCATACATCATGTAAACAGGCCTAAAGAAAGTTTTTTTAGCGATAGCAGTAATGGATATAAAGGCGGCAGAATATCAATGCGGCATATTGGTTTTGCGAATGCTATTTTAAAAGTTGCAGATAACCTGATTATAAATCCTAATATTTACTATACCAACCAGGCCAAAGCGTCAGAAATGGTGATTGGTTTAAATGGCAATTATAATTTGTCAGAATCAGGAGAAAAACAATTGATCCTGGGTGCTTATTATCGTGTAGGCGATGCCGTTATACCCATGGCGGGATTTGAAATTAAAAGTATCCGTTTTACATTTAGTTATGATGCTACCTTATCTCCTTTAAGTAAGTTCAATAACCTCAGGGGTGCCAGCGAATTCAGCATTATTAAAAAAGGGTTTTACCCACAAAATAGCGGGCGGGAAGTGCTTTGTCCCAAATTTTAAAGGATATTAATATTGCACTTATAATGTAATTTCTATATATTTTTATGTAAATGAAGGATTTATTACATCTTCAGTCTGAAATTAATGTACAGCCCTGATTAAAATAATTGAAGTTTTTACTATCCTTAACCTTATTTAATATTAAGGTGAATGGAGAATTTAATTATGTAAATAAGAAGCCGATAAGTCATGGGTTTTCTGGAAAGAAATTAAGCGAGAAGCAAGTTTTTATTATTTTTGATTACATTAAAAAATATGCATTAAAAGGCATGGTAAACTAAAGGAACATGGACAAATTCCGATATGGGCAGCATATTATTGGAAAAAAATAGTACAAGTTTTGGAATATAGTGTAATAAAATAGATGAAGGGTTTCAAATAGGTTAAGTAGCACGGAGATTAAGTAATTTGCTGCTACAGCTAATTTTATTAACTCATTTATTTCCCCGAATTTTACATAAATAGTATTGAATGCTTATTGAAGAAAGAAAAAATAAAGTGCAAAATTTAGCTGCACAGTTTATTCCAATTATTGGTGAGGCTTATGTAATACTTGACGAAGATAGCCTTAATCATTATGCGCATGATGAAACGGAAAACTTACACTTTTTGCCCGATGTTGTTCTCAAGCCGCGGACAGCAGAAGAAATAAGTGCTATAATGCAAATATGTAATGCCCATAAAATTCCTGTAACACCCAGGGGCGGGGGTACCGGTTTAAGTGGCGGGGCATTACCACATTTGGGAGGTGTAGTACTTTCTTTTGAAAGGATGAACAGCATTATTAACATTGATGAAAGAAATTTGCAGGTAATTACTGAGCCTGGTGTAATTACTGAGGTATTGCAAAATGCAGTAAAAGAAAAAGGTTTATTTTATCCGCCTGATCCCAGTAGTAAAGGGAGTTGTTTTATTGGCGGCAACATAGCGGAAAACAGTGGCGGGCCTAAAGCAGTTAAATATGGCGTGGTAAAAGATTATGTGCTTAATTTACAAATCGTATTGCCTACTGGAGAAATCATCTGGACTGGTGCCAATGTATTAAAAAACTCTACCGGGTATAACCTTACACAATTAATAGTAGGCAGTGAAGGCACTTTAGGTATTGTTACTAAAATTGTATTAAAATTATTACCTTACCCTAAACACGATTTATTGATGCTGGTGCCTTTTGCATCCCTGGAAAGGGCAGGCGAAGCGGTAAGTGCTATTTTCAGGGCTGGCTTTATACCCAGTGCTTTAGAGCTGGTAGAAATAGATGCATTAAAGATTGTAAAAAAATTTGTTGAGAGTACAGCCGTTCCCGTTAGTGATGATATTGAAGCGCATTTAATAATAGAGGTTGATGGAAACCATCCTGAGACTTTACTGACAGAAATGGAAGCTATAGCTGTGCTATTAAGTGAATACGATTGCGGTGAAGTATTTTTTGCAGATGATGTACATCAAAAAGCTGAATTATGGAAATTGCGCCGCCGGGTGGCAGAGGCAGTAAAATTGGATGGGTATACTATTGAAGAAGATACCGTAGTGCCACGGGCAGAATTGCCTGCCTTAATAAGAGGCGTAAAGCGGTTGGGGGCAGAGTATAACTTCAAAGCAGTATGTTACGGGCATGCCGGCGATGGTAATTTGCACATTCGCATAAAAAAACCGGGAAGTATTTACAGTTTAAATAATTCTGAAGTTATACCTGCATTAAAAGCATTGTTTCAATTAGTAAAATCTTTGGGAGGCACAATTAGCGGTGAGCATGGTATTGGCTTAATCCAAAAAGAATATATGGGCATTATATTTGATAATACCAGTTTAATGCTCATGAAAGAAATAAAAAGAGTTTTTGATCCTAACAATATTTTAAACAGTGGAAAAATATTTAATAGTTAATTTTTAAATTTTTATAATGAAAAAAGTGATATGGGTTTGTTGTATAAGCTTGCTTTCTATTTATGCAAAGTCACAGGAGCAAGTGGTAGTAGCTGAAGAAGCTAAAAAGGGCGGGTTTAAAAAAGAAAATTTATTTACCGGCGGAAGTTTAAATGTTTCTTTTTTTAATGGAACTACGGTACTAGGTGTAAGCCCATATTTTGGTTACAGTATCAATCGTTATGTAGATGTGGCTATATCTGGCAATATTAATTATACTTCTCAAAGGGATAATACTGTAATAGGCGATAAGCTACGCCAGACTGTGTATGGTCCCGGAGCTTTCGCAAGGATATTTCCTGTAAATTTTTTATTTGCACAAGTGCAATACGAGCATAATTTTATCAAATTAAAATACAAACCTGCGCCCAATAGTGGTTTTGAACCCTTTGAAGATAAGGTTGATGTGAATAGTGTACTTATTGGAGGTGGCTATAGCAGTGGCAGACAAAAAGGTAACAGTACATATTATTATGTATCAGTTTTATGGGATGTAAGCAAGCTGGCTGCTTCACCATATATTGATGGATTAGGAAGGAATTTCCCATTAGTCAGGGCAGGGTTCAACATTGCTCTCTTCCAGGGAAGAAGCTCATTTTAAATAATCTACCAGCTCTTCCGGTTCATTCAATATTTTAATAATTTCCGACAAGTTATTATACAAAAAACCATTTTCACGCATGCATTCATTGTGCGCTATCAAATGATTGTAAAAGCCCTCGCTGTTTAATATAAAAATAGCTTTATTGTGTAAGCTTAATTGGTTCCAGGTTAATATTTCATACAATTCATCCATTGTGCCAAACCCGCCGGGTAAAATAATAGCCGCATCACATTTTTCATAAATCATTTTTTTCCGGGTATGCATGTCATTAACTATTATTAACTCCGTAATTCCATTATGGTGATGTTCCCATTCAGTAAGTGCTTTGGGCATTATACCAATTACTTTACCCTTTTTTTCTAAAATTGAATTGGCAATGGCACCCATCAGGCCTTTATTGCCGCCACCGTATACAGCTTCTACTTTATGATCAACCAACAAATAACCTAGTTGCCTGGCGTGTTCTTCAAAAAGAGGGTTATTACCCATTTTAGAGCCGCAAAAAACTGCAATTGAATTAATTACCATAATTTTAAAACTTTAATTGGAATCAAATGTAGCATTTTAGTTTTATTACATTTGTCAAGCCGCGGGGGCCCCCCCCCCCCCCCCCCCCCCCCCGGGGGGGGGGCGGGGGGCGGGGGGGGGGTAGTGCGATTATCATTAAATCATTTTATGTCTCCAGCACTACTGTTTTCTTTTGTAATCGGGTACTTTATTTTATTATTAGTAGTAGCCTATTTCACTTCCAGGAACTCTAACAATGATTCTTTTTTTATAGGTAACAGGAACAGCAACTGGATGCTGGTAGCTTTTGGTATGATAGGTACTTCTTTAAGTGGGGTCACGTTTGTAAGTGTGCCCGGTACAGTTGGCGCTTCAGGTTTTCAATATTTCCAGGTGGTAATTGGATATTTTTTCGGTTACCTGGTAATAGCTTTTATTCTTTTGCCGTTGTATTATAAATTAAATCTTACTTCTATTTATCATTATTTAGAAAAAGGTTTGGACCGGTTTCTTATAAAACAGGCGCAATGTTTTTTATTGTATCAAGAGCATTAGGCGCTACCGCACGAATGTACCTGGTGATAAATATTTTGCAAATTTTTATTTTAAATAAAATGGGCATTCCTTTTTGGGCTACTGCACTTATTATATTATTGCTTATTCTTTTGTATACTTTTGAAGGAGGAGTAAAAACAATTGTGTATACAGATACTTTACAAACCACTTTTATGCTGTTAGGCCTAGTGGTATGCATTGTGGCAATCCTTAATAAGCTTGATCTGAATTTAAGCACAGCTTTATCTTCCCTGAAAGAAAATAAATTATCTACATTGTTTAATACAGATGTAAAGGCTCCCGGGTTCTTTGTCAAGCAAATTTTAGGTGGTGCATTTATTACTATCGCTATGACAGGCCTCGACCAGGAAATGATGCAGAAAAATATCAGTGTGCGTACGCTAAAAGATTCTCAAAAAAATATATTAACACTAAGTACAATCCTGATTTTTGTAAATCTTTTGTTTTTATTAATGGGAGGTTTACTATACTTGTATGCCGCACAAACCGGAAGTGCAGTAAAGGGTGATGATTTATTTCCTTCTGTAGCTTTAGGCGGTGGTTTATCAGCAGCAATTTCTGTTATTTTTATTATCGGGTTGATATCTGCCTTATTTCCCAGTGCTGATGGAGCGTTAACAGCTTTGACCTCATCTTTTTGCATAGATATTTTGGGATTAAAAAAGAAAGAAAATTTATCTGAAAAAAAGAAAAAGTCTACTCGCCTTACAGTACATTTAATTTTTGCAGTTATATTCTTTTTGCTGGTAATGTTATTTAAATGGGTAGATGATAAATCAATTATTGATGTCATTCTAAAAGTCGCAGGATATACTTATGGACCACTATTAGGCTTATTTGCATTTGGGATATTAACTAACAGGAAGATAAAAGACAAATATGCTTTAGTAATTTGTTTACTATCACCATTGCTTGTTTTTTTAATGGATCTTATCAATAACCCCGAGTGGTTTGTAAATCGCTTTAGTCTTTCGGAAGCTGCTACACAAAATTTAAAAGCATTATCAGGTAATATTTTTGGTGGGTATAAAATCAGTATTGAAATACTTATTTTTAACGGGCTGCTTACTTTTATAGGTCTATGGCTTATTTCTTCTAAAGATGTAAAACATGAATTATCTGTTGAGCAAAATTTAACAAAATAGTGTTAATGTGGCCGGTGGGGACACCGGCCAAGGCTGTCGGCCGCGGTTGGTGTCCCTACCAACCGCAAAATAGTAATCAAACTTTTATTTTAAACAGGTTCTTAACAAAATAGTGTTAATCCTTTTTAAAGAAGAATTAAATAAAGCCGGTATAAAGTATTAATTTTAGCGGTGTCATTTTTTATTTAAATTAATATAGACTGGCATTTTTCAACTGCTTAAAATGAGTTAAAATGATTCGTAATAATAATGTAGGAAAAGAAAGAAAATGGAAAGAAAGCCAGGCGCACAGCAGCTGGCAGATTTTTAAAATAATGGCCGAATTTGTAGATGGGTTTGAGGCTTTAAGCAAAATAGGGCCCTGTATTTCAATCTTTGGAAGTGCACGTACTTTGCCGGATAACAAGTATTATGAAATAGCGGTAGATATTTCCAAACGTTTGGTGGAAGAAGGATTCGGAATTATTACGGGGGCGGCCCGGGTATAATGGAAGCAGCCAACAAAGGAGCTTCGCTGGGTGGTGGCAAATCTGTAGGCTTAAATATAGATTTACCTTTTGAACAATATCCCAATCCGTTTATTGACAGGGATAAATCATTAAATTTTGATTTCTTTTTTGTACGTAAAGTAATGTTTGTAAAATACTCACAGGGCTTTATTATGATGCCAGGCGGCTTTGGAACTATGGATGAATTTTTTGAAGTGGCTACCCTTATTCAAACCGGTAAGTTTAAGGAAAGCCCGATGATATTGGTTGGTAAAAGTTATTGGGAAGGTTTGCTCAGCTGGATTGAAAAAGTAATGGGTGAACAAGAAAGAAACATCAATATGGAAGACCTTAAGCTATTAAAGGTTTTTGATACTGCAGATGAAGTGGTCAGCTTTATCAAGGAATTTTATAAAACCAAACCATTGTTGCCTAATTTTTAATGGAAGTAATATACCATAAAGCTGATCAGTATGCACAAAAATATTCATCCCAACAAGATGAATTATTACAGCAGGTTGAAAAAAACACTTCAGCCAATCATCCGCACCCACATATGCTAAGCGGACAGGTACAAGGCAAGCTTTTAGAAATGATAAGCACAATGATCAGGCCTTTAAACATTTTAGAGATTGGCACTTTTACAGGATATAGTGCCTTATGTTTAGCTAAAGGTATGCAGCAAAACGGGGTGCTTCACACTATTGAATTAAGAGAAGAAGATGCTGCCACAGCACAAAAATATTTTGATATGGCACAACCAACAGCTAATATACAATTGCATGTTGGTGATGCTTTAGCAATAATCCCAACTTTAGATATTGAATTTGACCTGGTTTTTATAGATGCTGATAAAGTGAATTATATTAATTATTACGGGTTAACTTTGCCTAAAGTAAAAAAAGGGGGCTGGATTATAGCCGATAATGTACTTTTTCATGGCCAGGTATTGGCTGATGAAATAAAAGGAAAAAATGCAAAAGCTATACAATCATTTAATGAACATGTTTTAAATGATAGCAATGTACAGCAGGTAATGCTTACCGTTAGAGACGGGTTATTGTTAATTCAAAAATTATAAAAATGAAGAATGTTGTTTTTCTTATAACTTTTATTGGTATCCACATTAGTGCAGCGGCTCAAAGAATTACTCCTGAACAATATATAAATATGTATAAAGATTTGGCTGTAAGAGAAATGAAGCGGATGGGTATACCGGCAGCAATAACATTGGCCCAGGGTATTTTAGAGGCAGAAAGCGGTAATAGTGATTTAGTAAAAAAATCAAACAATCATTTTGGTATAAAATGCAAAGGTTCATGGTCTGCAGAGGGAGTGAGCCACGATGATGACGAAAAAGGTGAATGTTTCAGGGTATATAAAACTGCAGAGGATAGCTATAGAGATCATAGCAATTTTTTAAGGAATAACCAGCGTTACGGTTCTTTATTTAAAATTGATGTAGCGGATTACCAGGCCTGGGCTTATGGATTAAAAAAGCCGGCTATGCCACCAATCCAAGCTATCCCCAAATGCTTATTAAACATATTGAAAAATATAACTTAAATCAATATACGCTTGGAGCTATTAACGATGTGCCAAAATTTGATGCATCTTTATATGATGATGATAAAGAGAATATCAAGTTAGCCTCGTTTTCAATAATAAAGGCTGCTGATAGCCAAAAAATACCTTTATCGTCAGCTAAAAAATCAAAAACTTATATTAATAGTTTGAGAGTGGCATATGTGCAGAAGGGAACATCATTACTAGCAGTAGCTAATGAATATGAAATTGAGTTATCAAAATTATTAGAGTTTAATGATCTATACCAGGATAATATTTTAACAGCTGATCAATGGATCTTTTTGGAAAAGAAATATAAACAGGGCAACAAAAAATTATATACTGTACAGGAACATGAAACGTTATACGATATAGCCCAAAATAATGCTATACAGCTTGAATATTTATTGCAATATAATAATTTGAAGCCTACTGATATATTAGCACCAGGCACTACAATAAAGTTGAAACCAACTTTGCCAGATATTGCCAGTGAAATAGCAACAGAGAAAAAAAATATTCATATAGTGCAACCTAAGGAAGGATTATACGCCATTTCCAGGAAATATAACATCACTATTGAGCAAATAAAAGAATGGAATCGTCTTGATACAGACGAATTAAAAATCGGACAGGAAATTATTATTGCCCCATAGGGCAGCAACTGCTTAATCTCATATTTATGATCATACAAGTGCATGATAAACAATTTGAACCTTATATTAGTGCCGAGCAAATTAATGAACAGATCAACAAACTGGGCAGTCAAATAAATAAGGATTATGTAGGAAAGGTTCCATTATTTATTGCTATTTTAAATGGTTCTTTTATATTTGCTGCAGACTTATTTAAAACAATTACTATAGAAGCAGAAATCTCTTTCATTAAACTGGCTTCTTATAAAGGCACTAAATCTACAGGTAATGTAATTACATCTATTGGTTTGGATGAAGCATTAAAAAACCGGCATGTAGTAATTGTAGAAGATATTGTAGATACAGGAAAAACCTTGCACCAGTTTTTGCCACAATTAATAAATCAACAGCCGGCTTCATTAAAAATAGCGGCACTGTTGCATAAACCTGAAGCACTAAAATTTCCAATCAGTGTAGACTATCTGGGTTTTGAAGTCCCTAATAAATTTTTGCTGGGTTATGGTTTGGATTATGACGGTTTGGGGAGAAATTTAAAAGAGATTTACCAATTAGTAGAAACTTAATCTGTGTAACATTTATTGTAAAATTTTGTCTTTGTTAAAGATATTCGCTATTTTACCATAATGTTTGTAAGTTGAAAAAAATCCTAAGCCATATTTTTTTAATTTTACTGGTATATACTGCCCAATCCCAATACTATTTTAGGGGCCAGGTAAAAGATGAAAAAAACCAGTCTTTATCCAATGTAAGGATATGGCTACATTCTAATAAATTAACTCACGTTTCCGGTTCTGCAGGAGATTTTGGAATATCCATTTATAATAATAATGACTCAGCTACTTTTTCTTTAGAAGGATATGAACAGAAAACAATTAAAATAAAAATTGATATACCGATTTCTGTTATTTTAAAAGTACTTACTTATAATAATAATAGAAACAGGCCTAAATTAATTTCAGTAACCAAAGACCAGGCATATACCAATAAATTAAAATGGACAGTAAGCGACGAAACTTATTTCCAACTGGTAGAAAATGAATTTGTGGATGCGGAAAAATTTCCTAATACCGGTATTTCTATTAATGTAAATAAAGCTTCCTATAGTAATATCCGCAGGTTTTTAAATGCCAAAAGTACTGTGCCGCCAGATGCCATAAGAACAGAAGAATTGTTAAATTATTTTAACCTGAATTATATTGAACCTGATAAAAATGATGTCTTCAAAATACAATCGCAATTAACAAGTTGTCCATGGAGCAATTATAAGCAACTGCTGTATATTAATATTAATGCAAAAAAACTAAGCCTCGATAAAATACCCCCGGCAATTTTGTTTTTTAATAGATGTTTCAGGAAGTATGGATATGCCTAACAGGTTGCCTTTGTTGCAAGCCGCCTTTCAATTATTTGTAAAAAATTTACGCCCTGTAGATACAGTTTCTATTGTAACATATGGTGGCGGAATTGGCATTCGGTTAACACCAACAAGTGGTGCCGAAAAAGAAAAAATCCTGCAATCAATAGAAGCGCTGACTGCATCCGGCGATACACCCGGCGAAGCAGGGATAATGACTGCATATAAATTAGCACAAAGCACCTTTATAAAAAATGGAAATAACAGGGTGATTTTGGCAACAGATGGTGATTTTAATGTAGGACAAACATCAGAAAAAGCCTTAGACCAGTTAATAACCAAAATGCGGCAAACGGGTGTGTACCTTACCTGCTTGGGAGTTGGTATGGGCAATTTTAAAGATTCTAAGTTAGAGACATTGGCAAAAAAAGGGAATGGAAATTTTGCATATTTAGATGATTTAAAAGAAGCAGAAAAAGTATTGGTAAAAGAATTAACGCAAACTTTTTATACTGTAGCCGATGATGTTTTTATGAATATTGAATTTGATCCTGCAGTTGTAAAAGAATACCGCCTGATCGGGTTTGATAATAAGAAAGATGCTGTAGCAGAAAATATAAATGATGTGGAAGGAGGAGAGGTAGGCAGCGGTAATAGCGTTTTAGCTATATTTGAAATTATCCCAAATGAAAAAAATACTGCAAAAAACATGGCTAATATCTCTATGCGTTATACCATTGGAAATGATAGTGCACACCAATTAATTAAATACAGCTGTCCCCAAAATTTTATACCATTTAATGCCATCCATAAAGATTTGCAATTTGCTGCCGCACTTACCATGTTTAGCCTTAAGCTAAAATATTCAAGATATGTAAAAAATATAAACTGGTCAGATATAGAGACCATTGCTAAACAATGCGTAGACCCCGACAGTTATTTGCAAAATGAATTTTTGCAATTGGTTGCTAAAGCAAAAAAAATATATCCTGCAAAAAGAAAAAAGAGGATTAAAAAAGAGTAGTTTTGTTACCGGCATAAGTTTTTCATGGCATCATCGTTGTAGCCAGCCCCGCCCAAAGGCGAGGTCACTCACTTGTACTTTTTAACTTTATTCACCAGTAATTTCTAAGTTTTTGAAGATTTATTCAATCCGAATTTTTACATAATACAAATCCTGATGCTGTTTTACATAGTGGCCAGTTATTTTTGCCCCTGCTGCAAGTTCAAAAACATACGAAACCATATTGTCTGTTTTTTGCTGGACTTTAAAATTCACTAACTTTCTACCCGTTGTTACAACATTTATTTTATTATAACACAAATGGGTAACATTATTGAATACAATTCTGTGATAACTATTTTTTTCCCCTTTATTAAATGGAAAAAGTTCTGAGGTTCCGCTACTCAATATTCCTTTGTCGGCATGTGGCTTTAAAAATTTAAAAATAATGTATTCATATTTTTCGTTGAAACATTTCTAACAGCCACCAAAGAGCCAGGTTGAATACAAGGTTGTGCCAAACTGTTAAAGCTGTGCAAAAGAATAATGGTCAAAGGGATGAATATTTTTTTCATTTAATCACTTTGTTTGAATCAACGATATTGAAAACGAGTATAAAATATAATTAACAACTTTTAATCAGAAACATGATTATTTATTTTACATATGTTTGTTATCTACAAATCTAAATCATTCTAGCAGTTTATTAATAGAAATATTTTTCTTCCCAGCGGGGGTCTCATGCTTGCGCACCTTGCTATGCGATGAAGACCCCGCCGGGAAGGGAATAGCAGTACAACAGATGAACAGAGCGTATACCGCATTTGCGGGCACAGCACAACTATAGCTTAATCAGGGATTAAATTTCAGTATCAAAATTATTTTTTATAATATGCAATGTTATATTTCCGTGTAAATCTGTTTTATCAGCCTCATCAGTATTCTATCTTAACTGAACATTTCCCTCACCTTATCAAAAAACGACTTTTCATTTTTTTCAGGTTTAGGCGCAAAATTTTGGGATTCCTGCATTTTGTCAAGCATCTGTTTTTCTTCGGTGCTTACGTTTTGTGGTGTCCATACATTAACATGAATTAGCTGGTCGCCTCTTTCATAACTGTTTACTGCCGGGAAGCCTTTCCCTTTAACCTGAAAATTTTACCGCTTTGCGTGCCGGGTGGTATTTTTATTTTTGCCCTGCCATCAATGGTCGGTACTTCAATCTGGGTACCAAATACTGCGTTAGGGAAAGTAATGTATAAATCAAAAGCTGCATTTAAAACCATCTCTCTGTAATTGCGGGTGCGCTTCTTCTTCTATCAGCACTATTAAATCTCCATTGGCGCCACCTCTTTCACCGGCATTACCCTTGCCGCCTACACTAAGCTGCATACCTTCCTGTACACCAGCCGGTATATCAATGGTTACGGTTTCTTCACCGTAAACCCTTCCTTCTCCTTTGCAGGCTGTACATTTGGTGGTAACTGTAGTGCCCTCTCCGCTACAGGTAGGGCAGGTAGTTACGGTTTGCATCTGACCCAGAAAAGTATTTTGTACACGGCGTACCTGACCGCTGCCGCCACAGCCGGTACAGGTTTGTACGCTGTTTTTATCTTTAGCCCCGCTACCGTTACAGGTATTGCAGGAAATATATTTTTTTACTTTTATGGTTTTAGTAGCCCCTTTTGCAATTTCTTCAAAATTCATTTTCAGCTTTACCCTTAAGTTACTTCCTCTTGTACCACGGCTACGGCTAGTCGAACTTTTTCTTCCTCCGCCACCAAAGAAACTACCAAATGGGCTTTCATCTCCAAAAATATCTCCAAACTGGCTAAAAATATCATCCATATTCATACCACCACCACTAAAGCCACCGCCCCCACCACGGCCTGGACTGAATGCCTGGTGCCCGAAGCGGTCGTACTGGGCCTTCTTATCTGCATCACTTAGTATTTCGTAAGCTTCCGCTGCTTCTTTAAATTTCTCTTCTGCCGCTTTATCTCCGGGGTTACGGTCAGGGTGATATTGCATAGCTACTTTTCGGTAAGCTTTTTTTATCTCATCTGCTGTTGCTGATTTTGATACCCCTAATATTTCGTAAAAATCCTTCTTCATAATGTGCTAATGTGCTAATGTGCTAATGTGCTAATGTGAAACTTAGCCGGACAAGTTATGCCATTTGCTAAAGAATATTAATTAATACATTATCAACTATCAATTATTAATTTATTTTCCTACGACTACTTTTGCAAACCGTATAATTGTGTCGTTTAACAAATAACCTTTGGTTACTTCATCCAATACTTTACCTTTCATATCATCTGTTGGTGCAGGAACTTCAGTAGTGGCTTCATGCTTTTCCACATCAAAATCCGTATTAACACTCTCCATTGGTTTTAATCCTTTGGCTGCCATTGTATTCCGAAACTTATTAAACACAAGCTGGATGCCTTGTTTTACCTGTGTAATATCCTCACTATTCTGCATTTGTTTTTCTGCCCTGTCGCAGTCGTCCATTACATCTAATAAAGAAACAATAATGTCTTTACCAGCGGTTTGGATCAATTCCATCCTTTCTTTGGCATTTCTCCTTCTAAAATTATCAAATTCAGCGAAAAGCCGGATATACTTATCTTTTTGTTCCTCTAATTCTGCCTGTAATTTTTCTGTGATATTGTTTTCTTCCGGGTTGGTTAAATGATTATTGCCCGGTATATCTGCATCAGCATTAATATTTATTTCTTCCATTGACTCTTTTTCCCCAGGGAAACTGTTGTTATTTTCCATAAATTTTATTTTAACTTTTAACCGCTGCGCAAAATAATGCTTGTAATTTTTATAAATAGTTTGCAAAGGTAAGGTAGTCAAACATTTTGCCAAGCCTTGTTTTGCCGTCAAATTGGCAATATATATGCCTGATACTTATAAAGTGTCTGACACGTACGCATTACCTTTGCCCCATGAAAAAAATTATTTTAAATAAAAAAATAAGTAACAGGGTAGAAGCGGGGCATCCGTGGATATTTGCGAATGAAGTGAACACCGGCAAAGCATTGGATACTGCTGCTAAACCGGGTGAGATAGTAGAAGTGTTAAATTTTGAAAAAAATTTTATAGGCAAGGGATATTATAACCCGCAATCACAAATAATGGTAAGGTTGCTTACCAGGAACAGGAACGAGGCAATTGATGAACAATTTTTTTATAATAAAATATTACTGGCCTGGCAATACCGGCAAAAGCTTGGATACACAGAGAACTGCAGGCTTGTTTTTGGCGAAGCTGATGAAATACCTCAATTAATTATTGATAAATTCAATGACTATTTTGTAATACAAACGCTGGCTTTAGGCATAGATGTATGGAGGCCTGCTATTGTAAAAGCATTGGAAAAAATATTTTCTCCAAAAGGTATTTATGAAAGGAATGATGTGCCGATAAGGGAATTGGAAGGATTGCCACAGCAAAAAGGCTTTTTATCTGCTGAATTTGATACTGATATTATTATCAGGGAAAATGGTATTAGTTTTCATGTTGATATTGCCAATGGACAAAAGACGGGCTTTTTTTTAGACCAGCAGGATAACCGACTGGCGATAAAAAATATTGTAAGGGATGCTGATGTGCTGGGTGTATTTTGCTATACCGGCTCTTTTGAAATCAGTGCAGCCTGTTTTGGTGCTAAATCAGTAACGGGATTGGATATTTCTCAAAGTGCGATTGACATGTGTAATAAAAATGCATTGTTAAATAACATTCAGGATAAGTGTGAATTTAAATGTGTAAATGCTTTTGATGTATTAAAAGACTGGACTAAAGAAGATAAAAAATGGGATGTAGTAATGCTTGATCCCCCATCTTTTACAAAAAACAGGGCTAGTATACAAAAAGCTTTTGCAGGCTATAAAGAAATTAATTTGCGAGGGATGAAACTGGTAAAACCCGGAGGTTTTCTGGTAACATCCAGTTGTACTAACCTGGTAAATCCACAGGAATTTTTAAACATTATACAAGCTGCTGCTAAAGATGCCAAACGAAAATTACGGCAGGTAGTTTTTAATGCCCAGTCTGCGGATCATCCTATTATCTGGGGACAGGAAAATACACACTATTTAAAATTTCTGATTGTACAGGTCTTATAATGTAAAAGTCAACTATTTTACTACCTGGAATTTTCCGGATACAATTATTTTTCCATTGGTAATATCACGGATTTGATAAATATAAACACCCCTGAAAAAATCCTGGAGGTTAATAGAAAATTTTGATGAAGGAGATTTTAATTCGAATACCTTATTACCTATAAAATTATACACCTGGAATACATATGATTTATTAAGCACCTGCTGCAGATCAAAATTAATTACAGTAGTCGCCGGATTTGGATAGAATTTTACAGGTTTCACTATTGGATCACCTGCAGTTGCCGGTGATTTAGTTTGAGCAAAATTTGTAAAAGTTATTCCAACACTAAAAATTAATATAAAGTATAATTTTTTCAATAGAGTAAAAATAATGAATATTTAAATAGAAACCAATTATTTATGTATAACTAAATTGGTAGTTTTTGTTAACTATAAACTAAAATTTATATATATTATTGTCTTAACGAAATTTTTTTATCAAATTTTTATTTTAGCCATATTACATACTTATCCAATATATGGTATTTAAGAAAGCCCAGCCTTTCGGCGGGGCTTCTATATCCAAACAATCCATAAAACAAAACTTTTTTTATGAGTATCTCAATATTTTATTTAAAATCTTGGGCATCTAACTGCATTTTTACTGCTATTATCCCTGTCTAGATATTTTTGATAAGTTATTGATGCTTCAAATCCTCCACGCCCGTTACTGGCAGATTTTAGCTGGGAGATATTAGCATCGTAGCTAACAGATACAGACAGGGGCCTGAATTCTAATTTTGCTACAGGCACTAACGCATCTTTCCATCTTAATAAAGTTCCTGCATGTAAAATATATTTAGGATTATCTATTTCATCTAATTTCCAGCTATAGAGTACTCCTGCTATTGTTTCGGTAAACGAGCCTTGTTTAGAATAGTCTGCATGCAGGGTAAAATAGGAGTAATCAGTCAATCCCATGGTTATGCCCAATGATGTTACAATTTTAGGAACCATTTCAAAATCCGGGTTGCCATAAAATGACACTTTTTTTGCTTTATTAAAATGATGATAAGCTGCTCCTATAAAAAAATTATTATTTTCTTTTTGGCCTATCTGGGAATTAAAACTCATACCTACACTACCGTCAAAATAACCATAATTTGTTTTAGTAAAAGTTTCTCCGTCTGCTAAACCAGGGTTATATCCAGAACCATCATACTGGCTATTGGTAGTTATTTTACTCCTGTCAATGCTTCTTTGTACCCAGCCGCCCATAAAACCCAGGGATAAGTAGCTGTTTTTATCACCGCTTAAAGATTTATGATAATTTAAACTGGGTAAAAGATGGGTAGTAGATAAAGCAGCACTACCAGCTTTATCATATAATACCTGGCCGCCTAAAGTTAAAAAATCATTGTTTTTGCCGACAGGCAATTTGTATTCTCCATTAAAAGAGCCAGTTTGATAGGGTACAGTAACACTGTTCCATTGTGTGCGATATACGGCCTGCAACCGCACATCACCAGAAAAAATACCAGCCAAAGCGGGGTTACGCAGCAAGGGGGCTTCAAAAAATTGTGAGAAGTGAATATCTTGTGCTACGGCTTTATTATCAGCAATAAACAATACAAGCAAACTCAAGATAGATTTAAGTAAATCTTTCTTCATGGTGATAATAGATTTGGATTAGGACAAGGGGTTATTAATTACTTATATGAAACGTTTTTTTTATATATTTAGTATATAATTATATTTTTATTAAAAATTATATTTAAAAACATTTTACAAGACATATTTTATTTATTGAATAAGTGTAACGTTTCCTTTAAAAGTAAGTGTGCTGCTATTATCACAATGAATATTTAAAGTATACACATATACGTCAGGATTAAGTTTTATACCTTTGTAAGTGCCATCCCAACCAGAGCTTTCATCATTAGGCATAAAATCATTTTTTTCAAATACTACTTCGCCCCACCTGTTAAAAATGCGTAATGTTTTAACACTAAATAAGCCTTTTCCTCTTGGATAAAACCTGTCATTGGCCCCATCCCCATTAGGAGAAAATGTATTAGGTATAAATACATTAGCACCATTGCATATTACAAATACAGTAACCTTATCTTTTGTTTTACAGCCAGCCCTGTTTTTTACTTCCACAGCATACTCAGTTGTTTCTCTAGGCTTCACAACTATACTATCCGGGTTAATTGATAGTATGCTTGGGTGTGGTGTCCAGGTTACGGTAGTTACATCAGCTGAATAAAAAACTGGCAGTGTAGTTATTTCACCAATATTAACCGTCTTATCCTGTCCTGCATTTACGGCAGGTATGGGATACACTGTTACCAGTACATAGCCGGTATCCTTAAAGCAACCCAGCTCATCTGTACCAATTACGGTGTAGGTAGTAGTAGATGTAGGGTTAACAATAGGATTAGCTGTAGTAGGATCGTTTAATCCTGTAGCCGGGCTCCATACATAGCTATATCCTCCGGATGCGAATAGTCTTTTAGATTCTCCCCTGCAGAGTGTATCGTTTATAGTATTATTTATAGTGAAAGGATATTTTACCCTTACCTGTATAGTATCTGAATTTTTACAACCATATATCGTACTGCCTTGTACAATATAATTGGTAAGGGAATCAGGATTGGCAACCGGGTTGTTACAGTCAGTACAATTTAGTCTGGCTGCAGGTGTCCAGGTATAACTATCAGCTCCTTTAACATTTAACTGTGTACCTGTACCAAAGCAAATTATGGTATCCCGGGTTGCTTGTACATTTGGTATTGGATATGCTTCTATATCTTTATTTAAGGTATCGGTACACCCGCTGCTATTAGTAACCAACAATTTAATGGTGTATTTGGATGCAGTATTATATATTTCCGAAAGTGGATTTTGTAAATTGGATACATTGCCATTGGCAAAATTCCAGTTCCAGGTTAAAGCAGCGGTATCTTGTGCAAGCAGTTCTCCTTTAAAAGTAACGGATAAAGGGGTGCAACCACTAGCAGTGCTGGTTATTTGGGCTTGGGGTGTTGGTACTATTTTTATTGGTGCCGGGTAAGTAATTGTATCTATGCACCCATTTAAAGTAGTAGATATTAACCTTGGATAATATAAACCAACAGCATTGTAAAAATGTGAAGGATCTTTATCAGTTGAACTATTACCATCACCAAAATCCCATTGGCGGTTAACAATTATATCATTATATACAGTTGAGTCAGAAAATTGCACTGTTCCCGGGTCGCATAATAATTTTTTTGATTGGCTAAAATTAGCAGTTACTCCTTTTATATGAATAGTATCGGTACCATTTATAGGTACACGGCAACCATTTGCATCAATTAAAATCATTTTAGGTACATATGATCCATTTATGGTATAAATATGGGAAATGGCAGAATCGGCACCGTTAACTACAGACCCATCATTAAAATCCCATAAAAATTCAGCGGCATTAGTAGTATTGCTTGTAAAATTTATTTTTTTAGGGGCACATCCGATAACCGGTCCATAAGTAAAGCTACCCGATGGGCCAAGCGCTTTAATTTGTTTTTGTATACTATCGGTACAACCACCCCAGCTTGTTATAGTTAGTTTGGCGTTATATATACCCGGTGTAGAATAAAAATGCGAAGGATTATCAGCAGTAGTAAAAGTACCATCACCAAAATCCCATAGAACACTTCTGAAGTTTTTTGAAGTATTGGTAAAATCTACAACTAATGGTGGGCAGGTACCTACAGAATCGCTCATTTTAAAATCTGCTTTTGGAGTGGCTATTGTGATGTAATTTAGTTTAGTCATGGTATCTGTACAGCCATACTTGTCTGTGACAATTAGCTTAACAGTATATAATCCATCTTGTGCATATTTATGGATAGGATGAGCAACGATAGAAGTAGTGCCATCTCCAAAACTCCATTTATATGAAAGGTTAAGACCTTTGGAAGAATCCCTGAAAGTAATGTTTTTATTGGGACAGGATATGGTAGTAAGAGCCCCGAAATTTGCTATTGATCTTGATACAATTAAGGGGGCTGTAAGGGTCAAGGTATCTGTACAACCATTATTATCTACTACCTGTAAAAATACACGATATGATCCTGTATTATTGTATGTATGTTTGAATGGGGGAGAAGTTAAACTTTCTGATGTATTGTCTCCATAATTCCAGTTCCATGTTACTATTGGATATGTGTCATCATTTTTAGAACTATCTATAAATATTACAGCACTTTGATAACAGTTACCTGGTAAGCTCGGAGAAAATTTTGCGGTAGGCCCAGTTACTTTGATGTATTTTATTAATGTATCTCTGCACCATAATTTATTAGTAATAATTAATCTCACAGCATAAGTGCCAATTGCGTTAAAAGAATGCTTTACTATTTGTCCTGTATCAACCTTGCCATTCCCAAAATTCCAACTATAAAAAAGAACATTTTTACTATTTGTTCCTATGGAAGTAAATGTAATTGAATCTCTTTTGCAAACAACACTGTCAGACATTATAAAATTTGCTTTTTCTATAACAACGGGAATAACACGCTTGGTACTATAAGAACAGCCGGTTGTATGATTTTTTACAGTTAGCACTACAGTATAATTGCCCGGCCCAGGATAATTATGTATAGGATTTTTATCTGTTGAACCAGTGCCATCACCAAAATCCCAAACCCATTCATCAGCACCAATAGAAAATTGATAAAAATATTTCTTTAAAGGCTCTCTGCAAGAATACCCAAAATTAAATTTTGCGATGGGGGCTTAATGTAAATATAATCCGGGAATGTAACTGTATTAGAGCAACCCCGGTTCCATACTGTCAACTGCACATTCATATAGCCGGTATCGGTATATATATGGATGGGATTTTTTAACCTGGAAGTATCTCCATCGCCAAACTTCCATACCCATTTAGTAACATTACCTATTGACTTATCTAAAAATTGTATGGGTACATAAGCGCAGACATTAGTTGGATTAGCGATAAAATTTGCAACAGGTTTTTCTGTTGCCACAATGCCATTAACCAGTGTAGTGGTATCTTTACAACCTTTGGCAGTTGTAATAATTAGTCGTTCCTCAAAAATCTCTACAATCCTTTGCCATTCATAATTTATACACAATTATGGATAAATAAATCTGCAGGAAAAGTATAAAGAAGCTTAAAAATCTTGCAAATTTGTATCATGTTAGCAAAGCAAAAAACAATGCACAAATTGGTTTTTACAGCAGTTTTGAAGAGCAGTTGAATCATTCTCATCCGCTTTATATACTGGCAAACAGGATTGATTGGAATGTGTTTGAAGAAGCTTTTAAAAAACATTATAGTGCAACCCAGGGCAAACCAGCCAAGCCTATCCGGTTAATGGTATCGTTGCTGATTTTAAAGCAGCTTCGCAATTTAAGTGATGAAAGTGTAGTAGGGCAATGGGCAGAAAATGCCTATTATCAGTACTTTGGCGGAGAAAATTATTTTCTGTAAAACCACCTTGTGTGCCTACAGAGTTAGTAGAGTTTAGAAAACGAATTGGAGAAGCGGGGTCAGAATTGATTTTTAAAGAAAGTATCCGTATCAATGGTAAAGATGCCGATGATGATAATTTGAGTGGGGATACTACTGTACAGGAAAAAATATCACCTATCCAACCGATGATAAGCTGTACAAAAGATAATTGTAAAATGTCAGGCCATAGGCCTAAAAGAAAGGGTGGAACTAAGACAGAGTTATAAGTTCACGATAAAAAACTAAGCACTGTTCAGCGTTTTAAGAAAAACAAAGACGGCGCAGGCAAAGCAAGGAAAGCTGGTAAAAAAATTAAAACAATAGCAGGCAGGTTAGTACGGGAGCTTGAACGCAAACTTACTGCCGATAGTTTAAACCGGTATGCAACACATTTATCATTGTTTAAAACAGTATTAGCACAAAAGAGAAGCGATAGCGGTAAAGTTTACAGTCTTCATGAACCCGATGTAAAATGCTACACTAAAGGCAAAGAGCATAAAAGATTTGAGTTTGGCAGCAAAGCTTCTTTTTTAGTAACACAAAGTACCGGCGTAATTGTTGGGGCATTAAATTTTACAGAATCCCTGCATGACTCAAAAACACTACCGGCAGTATTAGAACAATATGAAAGGCTGATGGGCAAAGAGGTTAAAAATATTTTTTTAGACAGAGGGTACCGGGGGCCTAAAATGATTAACAACACAGCATTACACACACCAAAGCCAGATAAGGACATTACTCAAACCAAACGCAAAAGACATAAACGCAGAGCGGCAATAGAGCCTGTAATAGGGCATTTAAAACACGATTACAGAATGAGCAGAAATTACCTCAAAGGTACAGTTGGAGATGCAATCAATGTAATATTAGCGGCTGCAGCAATGAATTTTAAAAGAATGATGAATAAATGGAAAGTAGAATTTATTTTTTGGGCCTTAAAATTGCTTCGCTTCTTTAACTTTTATACTCAACTGATTTTTGTCCCCAAACTAAAAATGACTTTTTGAGGATCGACTAATTAATTTTATATTATATACACCTGTGTTAAAATTATGTGTAGGGCTGGTTTCTGTTGAAGTAGTACCATCCCCAAAATCCCATAAATAACTCACTACACTATCAGCGGGACTGTTTATCACAGCGTTAAATTTTTTCATTATCGGTGCACAGGCACTATCCCGAGGTGTAATAATTTTAACCTGGGGCAGTTGTATATAGATGTTTTGTTTCAATGTATCGCCGCACCCATTTGCATTGGTTGAAATTAAAGTAACGGTATAATTACCGGCAGAGTCATACAAATGAACAGGATTTTTTGAAGTAGACGTAGAGTTTGTTGTACTATCTCCAAAATCCCAAAAATAATTAACCGCATTTGGAGTAGTGTTAATAAAGCTTACAGAATGATCAGCGCATCCTGCTAAATTACTGGTAAAACTACTTGTAGGTTTACTTATAACTGTAATATTTTTTGTTACAGAATCAACACAGTTTCCTAAAAATGTAATTAATGTAACGGTATAAACACCAGGCTTTACAAATACTTTTACCGGGTTAACAGAGGTAGAAGTATCACCATCACCAAATTTCCATAGTACTGATTTGGGAACAGGAAATGAAGTGCTGGATAAAGATAAAGGAGCATTGGCACAAACACTGCTATTACCGGAAAATGATGCAATAACAGAACCTATTTGTACAGCCTTATTTTTAATAATGGTATTGGTACATCCTGAGCTACTGGTGGTAATCAATTGTACTGTAAAGCGTCCCGGAGTAGTATAATTGTGAGACGGGTTTGCTTGTGTAGATGTACTTCCATCCCCAAAATCCCATTTGTATGTTAATATATCTGGCCCTGCCGTTGATAAATTTTTAAAATTAATAATAGCGGGGGGCTTACAATTATTTGAACTGTCATTACTAAAATTGGCTGTAACCCCGGCGCCTACTTTAACATAACTGGGTTTCACCATTGTCTTAATACAGCCTAAACTATTTCTTACCTGCAAGGTTACATTAAAATTACCAGAGTTTTTATACGTATGTGAAGGATTTTGATCCGTACCAATTGTGCCATCTCCAAAATCCCATTGCCACAAATTAATGATGCCGCTACCTGGGTTACTTAAATCATTAAATTGTACCTTTAAAGGGAAACATCCTGCTAAGGGACCGCCTTCAAATTCTACCGTTGGTATGGCATTAACAGTTATATATTGAGTTTTTATTAAAGAATCGGCACCGGTTGCATTTTTTACTACCAATTTTATTGTGTACTGTCCCGGGTTAAAATATGTTACTGAAGGATTTTTTAAAAATGAAGTAGTACCATTGCCTAAATTCCATTCCCACTGTGTAGGATTACCGGTTGACGAATCTGTAAAATTGACTAACAACGGGGCACATCCTGATACTTGGTCAGCATTAAAATCCGCTTTTAGCTGTGATTTGCCAATTAAAGTACTGAAACTAAATAACAAGGGAATAAAGTAGTACTTAACCTGATTTTTGGCTATCATAGGGAATATGCTTTAGGTTTATGCTAAATGAATAACAGGTATATATTATTACAGATTATATAACTAATTTTTACATTAAAAATTGTGAAGATTAAAAAAAAGTATAATAATTGGAAGGAAAATTAATGTTATAGTAATTAACTATACAATCAATTGTATTTCAATTTTATACATAAAAAAGTGTGCAGGATGATAAATTATAAAACTGGTATTTTACAATAAATTAAAGCAGTTGTACCATTTTTATACTTTATTCGGGTATTAAAATTACCGGTCTGTTTTATAGAATTATACCAATGTGAAATATAAAACAATCCAACGCCCCATTCTCCCTTGGAGAAGGGCTGGGGATGAGGTAAAATTAAATGGACTGTTTTATATTTCACATTGGTATTATAGGTTGTAAATGGTTGTATATTTTTTAAAAGTATAATTAATAAAATGTACACTATTTAAATATTGGCCAGTAGCAGTATTACACAACTCCTGTGATGTATATTTTCTGCCATGAAGGTGTATTTTTTCTCTTAACCAGGATAAAGCATTGTTGGTATTGCCATGCTTAATTTCATTATCTGTTAATTTGTTTTCTGCACAAATAGCAGCATGAAGTTGGCTGGCATACAAGCTACCTATACTGTAAGTGGCAAAGTAACCCAGGCTGCCATGGCTCCAATGCACATCCTGCAGGCACCCTGTTTTATCATCTGGTACAGTTATATCCAGGTATTTTTTGTACATATCATTCCAATAAAGAGGTATGTCCTTTGTTTGCAATGTGCCTTTTATTAACTCTTTTTCAATTTCATAACGGATATATACATGGAAATGATAGGTTAATTCATCCGCTTCTGTTCTTATTAGCGAGGGCTGTACCTTATTAATTGCCTTATAAAAATCTTCCACAGTTACTGTAGCCAACTGAGTATTAAAAAAGATTTTGCCAATGCGAAATTATGTTCCCAAAAAGGCAGGCTCCTGCCAATACAATTTTCCCAAAGACGGCTCTGGCTTTCATGTATGCTTAAGCTGCAATATTCTCCCAAAGGAAGTCCGTATTGTTCTGCTGGCAAGCCTTGTTCATATAATGCATGACCACCCTCGTGTAAGCAGCTCCAGGTCATATTGCTTAAATCATTTTCGTCAATCCGGGTGGTTACCCTTACATCAGCATTATTAAAATTGATAGTAAAAGGGTGCTCACTAATGTCTTGTCTTCCGGCCTTCCAATCAAACCCGATACGGCTTAACAATTCAGTGCCAAATTTCCACTGGTCATCTTTAGGATAATGCAGGTATAAAAAATCATCATTTACCTGTGGCTTATTTTTAATTGTATTAATTAATTCAGATAACGATGGTAATAAATTTTTAAAAATATTATCAGTAATATTTACAGTCAGCCCTTTATCATAATCATTCATTAATGCATTGTAAGGATGGTCAGCATAACCTAAATAATCAGCCTCCTGCTTTTTTAATTCAATAACCTGTTGGAGCGGCTGCACAAATATTTCAAAAGAATTTTTTTTCCTGGCCTCAATCCACGCATGAAAAGAACGGTTAACTGCTTCACTCATCTTCCGTACAAATTCCGGGGAAAGTTTTTTATTCCTGTTATAATCTTCAAATGTGAGCTGTACATTTCTTTTTTCAGTAACAGCTAAATTATCAGCAGCCATAAGATCAGTAAGAATATTTCCTAAATGTTCATCAGTAAATTGCTCGTGGGCAATTTCTGCCAAAGTAGCTATCTGCCTGCCCCTGTAATGGTTGCCTTTTGGTGGCAAATAAGTCTCCTGGTCCCACTGCAAAACGGCAGATGCGTATTTTACATCAGCAATTTTTTGCATCTTTGTTTTATAACACTTATATAATTCCGAAGTATTCATCTTTTTAATTTGGGTAATGAAAATACAAAATATTATTGCTTTTTTGGAAATAATAGCACCCGCCAGCTTACAGGAAAGCTATGATAATGCAGGTTTAATTGTCGGGGATAAATTTAAGGAATGTACCGGCATTATCACATCGTTAGATGCAACAGAGTCTGTAGTGCAGGAAGCTATTGATAAAAATTGCAACCTTATCGTAACACATCACCCTATTATATTTAGCGGGCTAAAAAAAATTACCGGGAAAAATTATATAGAAAAACAATTATCCTAGCTATTAAAAATGATATTGCTATTTATGCCATACATACCAACCTAGATAATGTAATTGATGGGGTAAATGCTAAAATTGCGGATAAATTGGGTTTAATAAACAGAAAAATACTTCAGCCCAAAAAAGAGCTGCTAAAAAATTATACACTTTTGTACCTGTAAAACATGCAGAAGCAGTCAGGCAGGCCATATTTACGGCGGGGGGCGGCACTATCAGAAAGTACTCCGAATGCAGCTTTAATACAGCTGGTGAAGGTACTTTTTTACCTAATGAAGAAACTAATCCGTTTGCCGGGCAAATAAACAAACGACATACTGAAAACGAAATTAAAATAGAAGTTATTTTTAATAACTGGCTTGCACCCCCCATTATCGCTGCTATGAAAGCAGCGCATCCTTACGAAGAAGTGGCTTATGATATAATAAGCCTTGAAAATGAACATACTACAATTGGCAGCGGGTTGCTTGGTGAATTGCCTGAACCTGTGGATGAGAAGGATTTTCTTCAAAGCCTTAAAGGTTCGTTTAGTTTAACCATAATAAAACATACCAGCCTTTTAGGTAAAAAAGTGCAAAAAATAGCACTTTGCGGAGGTGCAGGCAGTTTTTTAATACCGGCAGCAGCTTTTGCCGGAGCAGATTTTTATATAACCAGCGATATAAAATACCATGAATTTTTTGATGCTGATAATAAATTGGTTATTGCTGATATCGGGCATTACGAAAGCGAGCAGTTTACAATTGACCTGTTGTTTGATTTATTGAGCAAAAAATTCCTTAACTTTGCCATCTTTAAAACGGGAATGGTAACCAATCCTGTTAAATATTTTTAGAAAAAGCTGAATAGAATTGTTGCCGTAAAAGAGAGTGACCCCGCCTTCGGACGGGGCAGGCTACAAGGATGTTGATCATAGCTCCTTAGCTGGTAACATAATAACAATAAACTATAAATAATAATATGGCTGCAGTAAAAGACTTCTCCGTTGAAGAAAAATTAACTTCCCTGGTTAGTTTACAAAAAATTGATTGCAAACTGGATGAAATTCAAATTTTAAAAGGTGAATTACCTATCGAGGTAAAAGATTTGGAAGATGAAATTGAATGGTTGCATGCCCGTCAAACGAGGGTGGAAGAAGAAATAAATGGCATCCAGGAATTTATAGCACAAAAAAAGCAAGGTATTGTGGATGCGGAAGCATTGATAAAAAAATACGAAAAACAAAGTGAAAACGTAAAGAATAACAGGGAGTTTGAAGCTATTAATAAAGAGATGGAAATGCAGGCTTTGGAAGTAAAGCTTTGCGAAAAACATATAAAAGATGCTACAGAAGAAATAGCGGAAAAAGCAAAACAACTGGAAGCTGCTAAAAAAGCTGTAGCCACCAAAGAGAATAATTTATCGGGTAAAAAAGGAGAGCTGGAAAAGATTATTAAAGAAACTGAAAAAGAAGAAAAACATTATAATAAAGAAGCTTCCGGCGCCAGGAGTAATGTAGATGAGCGTTTAATATTAAGTTATGACCGCATCCGTAAAAATTACAGAAATGGATTGGCAGTAGTACCTGTAGAAAGAGACAGTTGTGGTGGATGTTTTCATGCCATCCCACCACAAAAGCAAAGTGAAATTAAATTACGCAAAAAGGTAATGGTGTGCGAAAACTGCGGCAGGATTTTAGTAGATGCCGATTTGAATGATACCATAGAAGTAAAATAATTATAAAGATTATTACCGATGAATAAAAGCTCACATTTTTTGTGAGCTTTTATTATTATTGTAATAGCCGGTGAGGCACCGGCCACGGCGGCCCGTCATGGTTGGAGTTTCCCTCCAGTCGCAAGATGAAGATTATTATAAGACTTTATTATTTATAAAAATCTGTGCTATCTATGCTATAAAAAAACTAATTTGCTGCTTTAATTATGCTTCAAAAACTTCACATACACAATTATGCCATTATTGATGAAATAGAAATTGATTTTTCTACTAATTTAATATTATTACCGGCGAAACAGGTGCAGGAAAAAGTATTTTAATGGGTGCTTTAAGTTTGATTTTAGGTGAAAGGGCAGACATTGTGGTATTGCAGCAGAAAGAAAAAAAATGTAGTATTGAAGGCTTATTTGAAATAAAAAATAATACAGCCGCAAAAAATTTTTTGCAAGAAAATGATTTGGATGTAGAAGAAGAATTAATGATACGCAGGGAAATTGCTGCCACCGGGAAATCACGGGCATTTATAAACGATACGCCGGTTAACCTTACCCAGTTAAAAAACCTTAGTGCTGTTTTGGTAGACCTTCATCAGCAGTTTGATACCTTAGAGTTGGGCGATAATAATTTTCAGCGGGAAGTTGTTGATGCATTGGCAGATAATAATGCAGTAGTACAACAGTATTACAAAATATACCTCGACTATATACAAACAAAAAAAGAAGTAGAAGCACTGCAATTACAGCAGCATACAGCCAATAAAGAACTGGACTATAATAAATTTTTATATGATGAGTTGCAGGAAGCCGGGTTTACAGAAAATGAGCTGGAAGAATTGGAAGCAGAATTAAAAGTATTAAATAATGCAGAGCATATTAAAGAACAGGTTAGTGCTGTTTATTTTGAGCTGAAAGAAAGCGAACAGCCAATAGTGCAGCAATTGAAAGTTTTGGTAAATAAATTGTCAGCATTGCCCGGCTTTAATACAGCATTGCCTGACTGCATACAACGCCTTCAAAGCACACAGGTAGAGTTGCAGGATATTGCCGGTGAACTTGAAAACATCAGCGATGCTGTGCAGCATAACCCCGAGCGCATAAGCATAATAAATGATAAAATTTCTACAGGATATAAATTATTAAAAAAGCACCATGTATCCACTACCAATGAGTTACTGGAAATAAAGCATGCTTTGCAGCAAAAACTCGATGCTGTTCTTAATATCAATGATGAAATCGCAGCAAAAGAAAAAACTGCTGCTGCTTTATTAGAAAGTTCAAAAAAGCTGGCGGAAACAATTTCCATTAATAGAAAAAAAACTGTACAACCTTTTGCACAAAAGGTAAATGCATTATTAGCACAGGTGGGCATGCCTAATGCACGGTTTATGGTAGGGTTAACAGATGCAGGAATGTTGCAAACAACCGGAAGTGATACAATAGAATTTTTATTTGATGGTAATAAAAGTGGCCATTTTGAACCATTGCGTAAAGTAGCAAGTGGTGGCGAGCTAAGCCGCCTGATGCTTTGTATAAAAAGCCTGGTAGCTAAAAAGCTACAACTACCTACACTTATTTTTGATGAAATTGATACCGGCATCAGTGGCGAAGCGGCAAAACAGGTAGGTGTTATTATGAAAGAATTATCTAAAACACACCAATTAATTGCTATTACTCATCAACCACAAATAGCTGCAAAAGCTAATGCACACTATTTTGTATATAAATCTATTCACAAAGATAAAATAGTTACTGCCGTACGATTACTGAATAATGATGAGCGCATAACCACCATAGCGCAAATGCTAAGCGGGGAAAAGCCTACAGCTGCGGCGTTGCAAAATGCAAGGGAGATGCTGGGTAATTGATAATTGGTTAATTGATAATTAGTTTTACATTCTACATTTAATATTTTGCATTTAATTATCCATTATCAATTAACCAATTATAAATTACTTTTACATTTCATTATCAACTAACCAATTATCAATTATGTACAACTTACTACAAGGAAAAAAAGGAATTATATTTGGTGCATTAGATGAAAAATCCATTGCATGGAAAACAGCCATCCGCTGCAATGAAGAAGGTGCACAAATTATTTTAACCAATGCGCCTATTGCCATGCGTATGGGTGAAATCAATAAACTGGCTGAACAAATTAATGCCCCGGTCATTTCCTGCGATATCAGCAGCAATGAAGATGTGGCAAATTTGATTACCAAATCCATGGAGCATTTTGCTGGCGGTGTTGATTTTATTTTGCATTCTGTGGGCATGAGTTTAAATATCCGGAAAGGAAAACATTATACTGAAATTGATTATGGCTTTAATGCAAAAACCTTAGACATATCTGCGATGAGCCTGCACAGGTTATTAGCTACCTGCTTAAAAATGGATGCTATTAATGAATGGGGTAGTGTAGTGGCGCTTAGCTATATTGCTGCACAACGAGTGTTTCCGGATTATAATGAAATGGCGGATGCTAAAGCTTTATTAGAAAGTGTCGGCCGCAGCTTTGGATATCACTATGGCACAAAAAAGAAAGTACGCATCAATACCATTTCCCAATCTCCTACCCGTACCACTGCCGGTAGTGGTGTAAAAGGTTTTGACGGTTTTATGTCTTATGCTGAAAAAATGAGCCCCCTGGGAAATGCCAGTGCAGAAGATTGTGCTAATTATTGTGTAACATTATTTAGTGATATGACGAGAATGGTAACCATGCAAAATTTATTTCATGATGGCGGTTTTTCCTTTACTGGAGTTTCACAGGCAGTTGTGGAACAGATGGAAAAGTAAACAAAACAGTTTCTTAGTTTGAATGTTTGTCACGCTGTGCTTGTTAAAGCCGTATTGATTTTTTAACTGTAACCCACCTTCGATAAACCCAGGCTGACAGTAGTGTTCAAACTGAGACACTAAAAACTGAAAAATTATCAAAAACCAGATTTAAGATTGTCTATTTACAAAATGTTTTGCCTTAATTAATACAATCGGTTAAATTATACCTAGTATCTGTTAAGTGCCAACTACTTTTTATTAAATTTTCACCTTTTATTATTAATATTTTGTTTAATATGCGTGTAGTCATCTAATTTGATTACATCTTATACTTTAACCATAGTTACATGGAAACAACAATAAAAAAAACTACTGCTGAAGTAAAAACAGATTTTAAGATAGCCACTTTAGAAGAGGTGATGGCTTATAAGTTTGATAATCTTATTTATAAGTTCATGGAAAATTTCGATGTCACTTTAGAAGAGGCGGATGAATTATTCATGGAAACCAAAAAGTGGCTATGGCTATGCGGCCAGCCTACCAAAGATGTAAGAATGGCTATTCAACACGACATGGTGATGCTTGATGAAATGTGGCATGCTTTTATATTATTCACCAGGGAGTACATGGAATTTGGCCGTAAATATTTTGGCAAGTATTTGCACCATGCCCCTACTACAAAAGATGAAAAGGACAAACATAAGGAAGAAAGAGAAAAAGACCCTAAAAAAGGATTAGAAGAGTATAAAGAAAAGTTGACAGAACAGATGGGATATGTGTATGATATGCTGGGAGAAGAAAGTGTGGTAAAATGGTATGAATTATTTCCTCAGAAATACAGCAGGGAAAAAATACAGGAGCTAAGAAAAAAATAGTATCAGTTAACTAATAATAACAAATAAATAGGCATGATAATATACTGGCCTGTTTAATAAATTTATATTAAATCTAATATTTAAAAATCTAATATTTAAACACAATGGAAACAAATAGTAAACAACTGCTTATTCAGCGGATTTTAAATTTTAAAGGAGTAAATACATTGTCTGATAATAAAACCAGTAATGCTTGTGGTTCTCAGTGCGGTAATGGATCATGTAGTTGTATGGAAGGAGATTGTGGTGAATGTCTCCATTTAAAGGAATGTACAAGCAATTGCGAGCCGCAAGAATCTCAATGCAGAGTAGATGTTTAAGAATTTCAGCACATTTAATCCATTTTCTGATTAATTACCTAGTATTAGTGGAAGAAAAAGGTTCTTTCACAGTAATTGATTACGGTATAATACTGAAAAATGGTTGTTAAAAACTGCTAAGAAGTATTATAGTAAAGATTTGACAGAAGTTTGATGAAACACGTTTCATCAAACTTTTATTTTTTATGAACATTTCAAAAAAAAGCGATGCTGGTCATGTGGGCAGCTGAAGGTAATTGGCTGGGGAAAACGCCATGGTAAACAAAGATTTAAGTGCAAAAATTGCGGGATTTTATTTACCTCTAACAGGAAAGAACAGCGTATAAAAAATCGGTTTACCTGGTTTAAAAAATGGGTATTGGAACGACAAACTTATAAGACATTATCAAGGGACAGTGGTTATTCAATAGATACACTTCAACGAACATTTTATACGCTACTTGAGCAAGCGCCTCAGATAAAAATTATTAAAAGAGGCCAGGTAAATCTTAGAATAGATGCTACTTATTTTAAAAAGTTTTGTTTATTGGCTTACCAGGATGATTTAGATGGATATACACAGCTTATCAGATTTTCTGATGGAGAACATTATGTGGAAATTAAAGAGGATTTAGATAACCTTATTCGCTTAGGATTACAATTAGAAAGTATTACCACCGATGGCCATAAAAGCATATTAAAAGCAATCAAAAAAATCTATATCTGATGTTAAAGTGCAGCGTTGCCTTGTCCATATCCAGCGTATGTGCCTGTTGTGGCTTACACGCTATCCCAAGCATGAATCAGGCCAGCAACTTCGAGGTTTAATTTTAATGCTGCTGAGAATAAAAACACACAATGATAAGTTGTTTTGGATTAAACAACTTGATAACTGGTATGTAATACATAAGGTATATATTAATGAGAAAACATTTAAGGAAAATTCTAAAAGATATTGGTACACTCACAAATTATTAAGGCGATCCTATTTTACCATAAAAAGAGCTTTACCTAATATGTTTCATTACTTATCTAACCCAAAAATACCTCATACAACAAATGGCATAGAAGGTTACTTTAGCCATTTAAAAAATCATTTAGATTTACACAGGGGTCTTACTCCAAAAAACAGAATCAACTTTATTAAGTGGTATGTATATTTTTCTAACAAAAAATGAGTTTTTAAAGCCATTGGGCTTACCAGAAAATACTGAAAAAAGAGCAGCAAAACGCTGCTCTTTTTTCAGTATAAGCTCTAATCTTATTGCTGATAAGTTGGTCTCCACCAGAGCTTATTTCCTCTTCAGATTAGATGACGCATTATAAGAATTTTCTTGGAAAAATCCACCAACCATTTTTCAGTACATTACCGTAATTGTCATTTGTACTTTAGTCAACATTGTAGGCGTCGCACTCTTGTACTGTATATCTTTATTGAACTTTAACTATGTATTGTTGTTTTACTGCTTTCAAAAAAACAAATCCGCTGCAATCCCATCAGCAAATAACTTCCCTTCTTTCGTCAGCACTAATTTATCATTTTCAATTTTTAATTTTTTACTGCTAATATACTTATCACTTAAAGTAATTACTTGTTCAGCAAAATTTTCACCATACTGCAACCGCACATATTCCAAATCTATCCCTTCTATTGTTCTTATAGCAGTCATAATATATTCGTTTAATTGTTGAACTGGTGTAAGGTTTTCTTCCTCAAAAGGAATGGTGTTTTTTTGTAAAGCTGCTATGTACAATGCATTATTGGCAATATTCCATTTTCTTTTTTTACCATCAAATGAATGGGCTGACGGGCCAAAACCATAATAATATTTTTGCTGCCAATAGCTGCTGTTGTGGCGGCTGCGCATTCCCGGCTTTGCAAAATTGCTTATTTCATAATGCTCATACCCGGCTTTTTCCATCCAGTTCATCAACAACAAAAACTGCCTTGCTTGCTTATCATTATCTACATCTTCTTTTTTTTGTAAAGCAATCATCTTTTCCAAAGCAGTTTTTGGCTCTACCGTTAATGCATAGCAGGAAATATGTGGGATGTTTTTTTCTATTACAATTTCTACATTTCTTTTCCAATCATTATCACTTAATAAAGGTGAACCATAAATCAAATCGATAGAAAAATTAGTAAACCCTGCAGCTTTAATCTGATCAATACACAGTAATGATTCGTTTGCTGTATGCGCTCTGTTCATCCAAATTAATTCTTCTTCTAAAAAGCTTTGAATACCCACACTTAGCCTGTTTATACCAACAGATTTCCATTCCAGTAATTTTTCTTTATTAATATCATCAGGGTTAGCTTCCAATGTTATTTCTGCATCTGCTGCTATTACAAATTTATTATTCAGTGCTTCAAAAATTAATTTTAAATCATCTGTTGATAAAATGCTTGGCGTACCGCCACCAAAATAAATGGTTTCTATCACTTCAGCCTTTGGCTGCATTATTCCACCAATGTATGGCGTAAGGTTTATTTCTTTCACTAATGCAATAACTAACTCATCCTTTTGGCTTAAAGAAGTAGAAAAATGGAAATTACAATAGTGGCAAGCCTGTTTGCAAAATGGAATATGGATATAAATGCCCGACAAAGATTTTTGATTTACAATTTAAGAATTTAGATTTGGGTAATGGTAAGCGATAAAATAATATGGATACAAAAGATATATATGATTGCCTGCATATCTTTTATATTGCCAAATTGCTATTGCCAGGTTATGCCTGTTACCAAACCTTTACACCAATTACACATTAATTATATTGGTAAAGATAGTTTGTTTAATATTTCTGCTTTAGCATTACAAACTTCATTCAATGATCAGTTCACCTGTTTGGATTATGTCAATAAAATACCTACGATGCTAAACTCCAAGGGCTACCCTACGGCATCTGTGGATAGTATTTGGAATACAGATAGCACTAATACACACATTATTTTATTTACAGGAAGAGCATACAGTTGGGCTAATGTAAATGTAGATAGCATTAATAAAAATGCCCTGGATGGGGCAGGATTTATGGAAAAGCAATTTAAAGGCAAACCATTAAATATTATACAGCTTCAACAGCTTCAAAAAAAACTGCTCAATTATTATGAGAACAACGGCTATCCCTTTGCATCAATATATTTAGACAGTACGCAAATAGAGCGTGGTCAAATGAAAACTTCAGTAAGAGTTAATACAGGGCCGCTTTATCTTATTGACAGCATAAGGGTTTTAGGGAAAGCTAAAATTTCTAATAATTTTTTACAGCATTACCTTGATATACCCAGGCAAAGCCTGTTCAGCAAAGAAAAAATTCAAAAGGTGAGTAGTAGATTATTAGAATTGCCTTACCTGGAAGAGGTACAGCCTAATACTGTTACCTTATTAGGGAGCGGTAGTATATTGGATTTATATTTGGCACCAAAGCGCAGCAGCCAGGTAAATTTTTTGGTAGGTTTTTTGCCTGCCAACAGCCTTACAGGTAAAGCCCAATTTACCGGGGATGTAAACCTGAATTTAAAAAACGCTTTAAACATTGGAGAAAGTATATTGGTCACCTGGCAACAGCTGCAGGTTAAATCACCACGCTTGAATTTAGGTTACCAGCAACCTTATATTTTTAATTCATTGTTTGGAATAGATTTTTCATTCGACCTGTTTAAAAAAGATTCTACTTTTTTACAATTAAATGCACAGTTGGGTTTGCAATACCTTTTATCATCCAGTGAATCCGGCAAAATATTCGTACAAACCCAAAATAGTTTTTTGCTGGCCAATGGCGTAGATACTAACCAGGTGATACTAACCAAGGCATTGCCGGTAAACAGTGATATTACAAGTTTAAATGTTGGCCTTGATTATGAATGGAATAAAACCAATTATAGATTTAATCCCAGGCGGGGAAATGAGTTAAAGGTTACAACTATAATTGGTATAAAAAACATCAAACCTAATAATGAAATTTTAGGAATAAAAAATCCTTCGTTTAATTATCCTTCTTTATATGATTCTATACAGTTAAAATCATATCAGGTAAGGATAAGGCTAAGCGGGGCCCATTACATACCAATTGCGAAGCAGGCTACACTAAAGCTGGCTGCTAATGCAGGCATATTTGCCAGCCCGACTATTTTTAGAAATGAATTATTTCAAATTGGAGGATATAAATTATTGCGTGGATTTGATGAAGAAAGTATTTATGCAACCCGGTATGCTGTTGCTACAGCTGAATACAGGTACCTGGTAGGGCAAAATTCTTATTTATTTGGGTTTGCTGATGCAGGCTGGGTAAAAAACAAATACCAGAAAATAAACCTGTCCAATCAATTTATCAGTGGAGGATTGGGGTTATTTTTTGAAACAAAATTCGGGTTGCTTAATATAAGTTATGCAATAGGTAAGCGCAATGATGTTGATTTTAATATCAGGGAAGCTTCTAAAATACATTTTGGATATATCAATTACTTTTAAAAATGTAAAAATTGCCCGTTACTTTTGCGGTATCAACATTATTTAGTGAAACCATTCCTTCTTTTATTATATTATTTATTAATAAATTTATTTTTTGCAACGGCACAAATGCCGGATTCTGTTTTAATAAAAGATGCACAAAGTATACAAGATTATTACAGTATCCAGGCAACTTCTACAGAAAATAACAAGTTTATTGATATGGGGCCCCCTGTTTCAGTAAGTATTATAAAGCATAATTATGATTCAGAAAAAAATACTGTTTTTTATATTTTAACCGGCTTGGTATTATTGTTAGGCATCCTGAAGGTTTTATATTATAGATATTTTCAAACGCTCTTTAGGGTGTTTTTTAACACATCTTTAAGGCAAAGCCAACTTACAGACCAGCTTTTGATTGCAAAACTTCAATCATTAATATTTAATATATTTTTGTAATTACATCCGGATTATATATTTATTTTTTGCTTAGACATTTCAAATGGATCTTGCCTGGCAATATGGAGGCCAACATGCTTTCAAGTATAGGAATTGTAGGGTTAATATATATAGTGAAATATCTGTCACTTAAATTTACAGGCTGGCTAACCGGGTATAAACAGGAAACGGCAACTTACATCTTTGTTATTTTCCTTATTAATAAAATAATAGGGATTCTATTAGTGCCATTTATAATAGTTGTTGCTTTTAGCGATGAGTATCTTATACGGCTTGTTGTATTAATATCTTTATTATTAATTATAATGTTGCTTATACTACGATCACTCCGTAGTTACCAATTGGTGCATCATAGTTTAAAAATAACTCGTTATCATTTCCTGTTATATATAATTGGAGTTGAAATTATACCACTTTTGGTCGTTTATAAAGCATTATTGATTTTTTTCATTAAAAATTCTTAATTTTGCATTCTGATCCAGCGACATAAAACATGGTAAAAAACGGGGAAACACAGTTGGCCAAAACAACCAAGTCTGTAAAAAAAGTATTAATTACCCAGCCAAAACCGGAAGGAGATAAATCTCCTTATTTTGATTTGGCTAAAAAGCATGGTATTGCATTAGATTTTCATCCATTTATTGTAGTAGAAGCCATCTCTTCCAAAGATTTCAGGAAACAAAAAATTGACATTGCACAATATACCGCAGTGATATTTACCAGTCGTAATGCTATTGATCATTTTTTTTCGTATTTGTGATGAAATGAAGACAAACATTTCACAAGACACAAAATATTTTTGCATTACTGAGGCTGTTGCCCTTTATTTACAAAAATTTATTTTATACCGTAAGCGTAAAGTTTTTTATGGCGCTGACGGCACCAATAAAAATTTATTTGATGTAATAAATAAGCATAAGGATAATGAAAAATTTTTATACCCATGTTCAGAATCTTTTGACAGTGAAATAACCAATTGGTTAAAATCCCACAGCTGCGAGTATGCCACGCCGTTATTATACAAAATTATCAGTAACGATGTTAAATCTGTAATTGCAAATAATTATGATGTGATATGTTTTTTTACACCAGGCGGTGTAAAAAGCCTGATCGAAAATTTCCCTGAGTTTAAGCAAAATGGAACTAAAATAGGGGCATTTGGTGTTAATACTTTTAAAGCTGCTGAAGAAGCAGGATTAACACTAGATATTAAGGCCCCCCAGCCACAGGCCCCCAGTATGATTAGCGCATTAGAGTTGTATTTATCTTCTTTAAAAAAGAAATAATAATCACATTTTTTATTAAGTACGTTATTAATTTATACAGGATTTATAAATTGTGTATAGCACCATGCACAAAAAGGAAGTATAATAATGCACAATAATCCATACCAGTTATTTAGTAAAGAATAAGCCACCACAGTATACAATGCTATAAAAAAAGGATAGGTTAAAAAAAATAAAGCAGTAATGATAGAGTCTGAATGCCCGGTTTTTTTTGTTTTATAGTAAATAAATTTTGCTAAAGGATAATAAACAGGACTGTGCAATACAAAGCCAATTATTGCAGGAAAAAATAGTAAGATTTTTTTTGTAAAATATGCATCCTGTATAAAATGCTTTTTCAAAAGGGCGGTATCACCATTATCGATTTTATATACAAGCTTATTTAATTGCTGTTGGATATTTTCAGTGATCTTATTTAATAATTTACCCTTTTCTAATGGATCATTTATGATATTTTTCTGATCAATAGCACTTCCAAAATTTATATGTACAATTTTACCTGTTTTATAAAAGTTGCTGTAGTTAAGCCCTACGGGTAATATTTGTAACGGAATATTTTTCTCCCATGCCATAGCCGCTAACCTGGCTGTACCTTTTTTTATAGGTCTCAAATGCCATTCATTCACACAAAATGCCTCACTAAAAATTAAAATAATTCCGCCCTGTTCTAAAATTTTCAGGCATTTGTCAAATGTCTTATAATTATGGTGTAAATTTTCTGTTCCTTCTCTTTCCCTGTATACAGGCAGCATATGCAAAGCATGCAATATTTTAGCTGCCCATTTTTTTTTGAATGCATCTCCACGGGTGAGTGCATAAACAGGTTTTTTAAATAAAATGCACAATAAAATTGCATCTAAAAAAGAATTAGGGTGATTAGATGCTAAAAGGAACGGGCCATTATTTGAAAGCAGGTTTCTATTATTAATATATATCTTCTTAAAGCATATTTTAATAATTAAGACAGCAAATGGTTTTATTAAGCGGTAAAGCATCTTTTGAATAATAAAATGTGCAGGCTAATTAAGCTGTGGATCTATCGGGTAGTTGCTTAATAATTCATACTCTCCACCCATTTGCTTCAGGCTTTCTTTCCAGACATCTTCCGGCTTTAAGTTAAATACTAATTTTTTAGTAGCATTAACTGATAGCCAGGTTTTTTCTTCAAATTCCTGTTCCAGCTGTTCATTCCCCCATCCGCTGTATCCAATAAAAAATTTTATCTTATTATAGTCAATTTCATTACTTTTTATTAATGCAATAAGGCTTTCAAAATTACCGCCCCAGTAAATATCTTCATATATTTTATGACTGTCTGGTATTAAATCCGGGTATTGGTGCAAGTAGTGTATAGTATCTAACTGAACAGGCCCTCCATAATAAACAGGTATCGGAAAATCTTGTAAATCTGTAATTAACTCATCAATTGTTTGTTCAAAAAGCCGGTTTAAAATAAAGCCAATACTTCCATTGTCCTGGTGTTCGCACAGAAATACGACTGTACGCATAAAATTGGGATCTTTAAGGAAAGGGTCTGCTATTAAAAGTATACCTGAGTTTATTGGTATCATACTGTAAAATAATGTAAAAAATATATTATCAGGTAGTTTACTTAATTAAAAGTAAATATTAAAAACTTGTAAACCAACGTTAAATTTATTAGTTCATAATTTTTATGCTATTTTACAGCCTTATAGTGTTTTTTTTTTGAATAGTGTATGAGGTTATTTAAAATAGAATGATTATTTCCTGTTTTGCAGTTGGTTGGACACCAACCGTGGCTTGGTGTCCAACCGGCCACTTTTTAATCCTATAAATTAAATTTAAACAGGCTATAAATTATTAATAAAATATTTTGCGAAAAATAATTAAATCTCCTGGATGAAGAAAATTTTTCCTGTTATAACAATATTGATTCTTCTCTCATTGCTTGGCTTGATTTTTTTTCAGTGGCTATGGATAAAAGGGGCTATGGATACTAAAGAAAAACAATTTGAAGATGAAATTATCCTGGCTACATCCAAGGCTGCAATGAGCCTGATGGAAGAAAAAGGCAACCTTGTACCTTCACCTAAGCGGAATGATTTTTTATTTCCGAGCGATAAATTCCAGTTCGATTTTTTTAAATCGACCATTTCACAAAAATTTTCAAAAGATGAGATAGCAAATATTATCAGGAAAGCATTTAACAGCCGTGGCCTTAAATCCATACCTTTTGAATTTGCCATTACATCAGGCTCGGCATTTGCAGATGAAGTTATTTCTACCAATTTTATAAAATATTATAACGATTCTATTGATAACAGGAACATCCGCCACTTTTTTCCCCTTGAGTCTCCATCCGGAAGCGCATCAGAAAACCTTACACAAACTGAATGGCTGTGCATTATAGTACCTAATGTTAATAATTTAGTATTTCAACAAATGGGGTGGTTTATTATCGGGGCCATTATTTTCACACTTATTATTACTGCTGCATTTTTTATTACCATCCGTACTTTATTAAAGCAAAAAAAACTGAGTGAAATAAAATCAGATTTTATTAATAATATGACGCATGAATTTAAAACTCCTTTGGCTACTATTTCTTTAGCAGTGGATGCTTTAAAAAATGAAAAGGTTATTGCAGATAAAAGTAAAATGGATTATTTTACTGCTATTATAAAGGAAGAAAATAAGAGGATGAATAAACAGGTAGAAGCAATTTTGCAGGCTGCCCTCCTTGATAAGCAAAAGGTACAGCTAAATCTCAAAAAAATTCCTGCGCATGAATTAATTACCAGTGCTTTAAATAATATAAAATTACAGGTGGAAGAGAAATCGGGTCAGCTGGAAATTAACCTCAATGCTGCAAAGGACCTTATCGAAGCAGATGAAGTACATTTCACTAACTTAATTAATAACTTACTGGATAATGCCGTAAAATATTCCAAAGGAAATTTAAAAATCAAATTGACTACTCAAAATATAGGTAACCAGATTAAAATTAAAATAACAGACAACGGTATTGGAATGAATAAAGAAACAGTAAGCCGGATTTTTGAAAAGTTCTACCGTGCCCATACCGGGAATATTCATAATGTAAAAGGTTTTGGCTTAGGGCTTAGTTATGTAAAAACTATGGTAGATGCCCATCATGGTACTATAAAAGCCGAAAGTGTTTTAGGAAAAGGAAGCACCTTTACCATTCATATGCCCCTTACCAGTTAAAAAATGGCACAGCTATAATTAATTTAACTATTACTGCTTTAGTTATTAACCGATACTAACATCTTATTCACAAGGTTTTCACATCTAAAACATACGTAAAATTACCTTAATGCTCTTCCCACCGCATTTACACTGCTGTGGATAAATAACTTTTTCCCATTTATGCTTAAAAAGTGGGAAAAAGTGTTATTTTGTGGAAGTTTGTGTTCTTAATCAAAACTAATAACAAACAATGATAGGTTTTTTAGGTGAATATGAAGCTACTCTGGATGCAAAGGGACGTTTTCTTTTGCCGGCTGGTTTTAAAAAACAGCTGCCGGCAAATAATCCTACGCACTTTGTTATCAACAGGGGCTTTGAAAAATGCCTCACCTTATACCCTATACAAAGTTGGGAACCCATTTTTTCTGAAATCAGCAAATTAAATGACTTTGATCCCAAAGTAAGAGAGTTCCGCCGCTATTTTTTAAATGGGGCCACTTATATGGAATCCGACAGTGCTGGCAGGTTATTGTTACCTAAAAATTTGATGGAACATGCCGGTTTGGATAAAGATATTGTATTGGTTTCGGCAGTTAATAAAATAGAAATATGGGATAAAAATAAATATCAAAAGTTCTTTGAAACCTTTACACCCGAATCTTTTAGCGATTTGGCAAATGAAGTAATGAATAATGAAAATAAGTAACCGGGATTTGTAATTACTAATGAGGTATGAATAAACAAAATAATAGTATACCAATTTCCGATTCCCAATCCAGTGATTACCATATACCGGTTTTATTAAAAGAAGCAACAGAAGGGTTACATATTAAGTCAGATGGTGTATATGTTGATTGCACATTTGGAGGCGGAGGGCATAGTAAAGCTATTCTTGAAAAACTTGGTGAAAACGGAAAATTGGTAGCCTTTGACCAGGATATTACAGCACAAAAAAATTTGCCGACTGATAAAAGGTTGCTTTTTATACCACAGAATTTTAAACACCTGCAAAGATTTTTAAAATTACATCAGCTACAACAGGTAGATGGCATACTGGTGGATTTAGGAGTATCCAGTTACCAGTTTAACGAAGCAGCCCGTGGATTTTCTACCCGATTTGATGCAGCTATGGACATGCGTATGGATCAAAGGCAAATATTGACGGCGGCAGATATAATTAAAAATTTTACAGAACAACAGTTGCATAAAATGTTTGAGCAGTATGGAGAGGTGACTAATTCTAAAACCTTAGCTAAAACTATTGTTCAGCAAAGAGCAGTTACAACTATTACAACTATTAATGAATTTAAGCAAGCTGTGCATGGAGTGGTAAAGGGTAATCCGCAGAAGTATTTTGCGCAGGTTTTCCAGGCGCTGCGGATTGAAGTTAATGATGAGTTGGGCGCTTTAAAAGACTTGTTAACACAATCTTTAAATGTATTAAAGCCAGGTGCATACATTGCTATTATTGCCTTTCATTCATTAGAGGACAGGATTGTAAAAAATTTTTTCAAAACAGGCTCTTTCGGTGAGGAAAAAGGAGATGATGTATATGGAATAAAACCTGAAGCACCATTTATTATTATCACTAAAAAGCCTGTACTGCCTACTGCTGAAGAACAAAAGCTGAATTCAAGATCCAGAAGCGCAAAGCTGAGGATAGCACAAAAAGCAATGGCAGTTTAATGATAGAAATCAAAATATATAATGAGTAAACCAAAAGATATTAGTGAACAACAAATCATTCAAAAATTTGAGTGGAGGCGTTTGCTCAACTATAAGTGGGTAGTAAAAAATATTCCTTTCTTCCTGTTTTTATCAATGTTGGCCATATTGTATATCTATAACGGCCATTATGCTGATAAATTAATAAGAAGGATATCTGTCACAGAAAAACGCATTAAGGAATTAGAATATGAATATAAAACAATTAAAAGTGAAGTAATATTTAGAAGCAAAGCCAGTGAATTAGTGAAAGCAGTAGAGCCTTTAGGCTTAAAAGAAATAACAGAAGCTCCTGTAAAATTAGGAGGGCCTGATAACAATAAGAAATGATTTAATAATATAAATGGATATAAAAAAAGACATCCTATGGCGGGTATATTTATGTTTCCTGGTAATGATATTACTAGGTTTTATAATAGTATGCAAAGCTTTTTTTATTCAGAATGTTGAAGGTAATTTCTGGAGAGGTATCAGCGACAGCCTTCATTTAAAATATATGCCCTTACAAGCCGAAAGAGGCACTATTTATAGTGAGGATGGTAATATGTTAAGCACTTCGGTTCCAATTTTTGATATATATATTGACTTTGGGGCAGATGGGTTAAGGGAAAAAGTGGTAAAAGATTTAAAGAAAACATAGACTCCTTAAGCATGTGCTTATCAAATTTGTTTAATGATAAATCCACCGCAACCTATAAAAAGAATTACAACTTGCTTATAAAAATAAGAACAGGTATTATACTTTAAAAGAGAAAATTTCTTTTGTAGAATATGCACAGTTGCGAAACTTCCCTCTTGTAAGGCAAGGAAGAAATAAAAGCGGTTTTATTGTTGATCCAAGAGATAAACGTATTAATCCTTACATATTATTAGCTAACAGGACTATCGGGCTGTCCAGGGATGATGTCAGTAAAAACGTAGGGTTGGAGCAAAGCTATGATAGTTTGCTAAGAGGTACTGCAGGACAGCGTTTGATGCGTTATGCAGCAGGTGCCTATTTGCCGGTGGAAAATGCAGAAATCGAACCGGAAAATGGCAAAGATATTATTACAACATTAGATACTTACATGCAGGATATTACCGAAAATGCTTTGATGAAAATGATGGTAGGGAATAATTCTTTGCATGGTACCGCTATAGTTATGGAAACTGCTACAGGCAAAATTAAAGCCATAGCAAACTTAGGCAAACAACCAGATGGTAGTTATATTGAAGATTTGAATTATGGTATTGGTAAAAGAACAGAACCTGGGTCAGTGTTTAAATTGGCAACATTATTATCATTACTGGAAGACAAGTATGTAGATATTAATTCGATGGTTGATTGTGAAGGGGGGGCTAAGAGTTTTTACGGGCTGCGTATTAAAGATTCTCATTTAGGCACAGGTACAATAACCGTAAAAGATGCGTTTGCAAGAAGCAGTAATGTTGCATTTGCAAAATTAGCAGATCAGTATTATCACGAGCAGCCATCAAAATTTATTGATCATTTGCACAGGTTGAAATTAGATACTTTAACTGGTATAGATATTACAGCATCGTCTGGTTTTCCGGTTATTAAAAAAGCAAACAGTAAATCCTGGAGCGCAACCACTATTCCTTATATGGCACATGGTTATGAAGAATTGGTAACGCCTTTGCACATGCTTATGCTGTACAATGCTGTTGCTAATAATGGTAAAATGATGCGCCCTTATTTAGTAAATGAAGTGAGGCAGTATGGTGTGGCGCTCAAAACAATTAAACCGCAGGTTATAGTAGATAAAATTTGCAGTGATGAAACATTGGTACAGTTGCAGGAATGTTTGAAAGCTGTAGTAGAAGATGTGCACGGCACTGCACATAAACTGATGGATAGCACATACGGCATTGCCGGAAAAACCGGTACCGCAGTAACAGCGCTAAATAATAAAGGATATAATAAGGGCAATAAAATTTACCAGTCTTCTTTTATAGGATATTTTCCTTCTGAGAAGACTGTTAAGAAAATCGAAGTAGTCATTCAAAATAGTAATAAATCCAGGTTAATCTACGGCGGTACTGCATCTGCACCCGTATTTAAAGAAATAAGCGATAAGATTTATGGCCGTTATTTAAGTACTGTAAAATTTACTGCATCAGCATATACTGATACCGCAATGTATAATTATTATGGATCAAAAAATGAGTTACAGGTTATCTGCAATCAAATGAAAATGCCTTTTACTGATGGGGGGGATAATAGTTATTGGCGCACTATTAATTTAAAAAATAATAATGCTTCTTTTACCACAGCAGATAATTTAAACTCAACAACATTATTACCAGATGTGAAAGGTATGGGACTAAAAGATGCATTGTATTTACTGGAAAATATGAACTTACAAGTTGCTGTAATAGGAAGAGGAAAAGTAATCAGCCAGTCTTTATTACCTGGCAGCAATTTTAATAAAGGACAATTAATTACATTAATATTAAACTGATATCATATTGTTATTGCAGGATATTCTATATAAAATAAGTATTCGTTCAGTAAAGGGTAATACCAGTACTGAGATAAATAATATACAGATTGATTCCCGGAAAGTGGGACCCGGCAATTGCTTTATTGCAGTAAAGGGTAATAATATTGATGGTCATGAATTTATATTACCGGCTATTGAAAAAGGGGCCATTGCAATTGTTTGTGAAGTATTGCCATATGTGATTGATGAAAACATTACTTATATACAAGTACAAGATGCTTCGGTAGCGCTGGCGCATATGAGTAATAATTTTTATGCACAGCCATCTGCGCAAATAAAAATTGTAGGTGTAACCGGCACTAACGGCAAAACAACGGTGGCGACTTTGCTTTGGAAATTATTTTCAGCAATGGGGCATACATGTGGCCTTATTAGTACGGTGCATAATAAAATAGGTGATACGATCCAGGAAGCAACCCACACCACCCCAGATGCAATCAGTCTGCAGGAATTGCTGAGCAAAATGGTAAAAGCGCATTGCGAATATGTTTTTATGGAGTGCAGCAGCCATGCCATACACCAGCATAGAATTATGGGAATACAATTTGCCGGTGCCATCTTTACCAATATTACTCATGATCATTTGGATTATCATAAAACCTTTGATGAATATATACGGGTTAAAAAAAGTTGGTTCGATACATTACCGGCATCAGCTTTTGCTATAAGTAATGCCGATGATAAACGGGGTGGAATAATGCTGCAAAATACCAAGGCTAAAAAATATTTTTACAGCCTTAAAACTATAGCGGATTTTAAAGGTAAAATATTGGATAACAGTCTTGCCGGGTTGCACATGACAGTTAACGAGCAAGAAGTTTTTTTTAGGTTGATAGGAGAATTTAATGCATATAATTTGTTAGCAGTCTATGGGGCCGCCATATGTTTAGGTATGAGTAAAGAACCTGTATTGCAATTGCTTAGCAGCCTGGATGGAGCGGAAGGAAGGTTTGATTACGTGGTAAGTAAAAAAGAAAAAATAGTCGGCATTGTTGATTATGCACATACGCCGGATGCATTGTTGAATGTATTAGCAACAATTAAAAAATTACGGCAGGGGAACGGTCAAATTATTACGGTAACCGGTTGTGGTGGGGATAGGGACAAAACCAAGCGACCGGTGATGGCTACAGTAGCTTGTGAATATAGTGACAAGGTGATTTTTACTCCTGATAATCCCCGCAGCGAAGATCCATTAGCTATTCTGGCCGATATGGAACAGGGGGTAACGGTAGTCACTAAACGAAAATGTATGTCAAATGCCGATAGAAAAGAAGCTATCAAAATGGCCGTAAGCCTTGCAAATAAAGAAGATATCGTTTTAGTAGCAGGCAAAGGGCATGAAAAATACCAGGAGATCAAAGGGGTAAAACATCTTTTTGATGATAAAAAAATTTTGTTGGACATGTTTGAGTTATTAGAAAAATGACAACCGTCAACCGACGACTGACAACCGTTTGTTGATATTTATAAATTAAAAAAGACCTTAGTCGGTTGACTGTGGTCAGTAGTCGAATTATGCTGTATCATTTATTTGATTGGTTAGTAAAAGAAGGTTTCCGGTTTCCGGGAAGCGGGCTGTTCCAGTTCATCACCTTTAGGGTGTTGCTGGCAGTATTGTTAAGCTTGCTTATTACTACTATTTATGGTAAAAAACTAATCAGATATTTGCAAAAAAAGCAGTTAGGCGAAAGCGTCAGGGATCTTGGATTGGCAGGTGAGCAGCAAAAAAAAGGTACGCCTACAATGGGTGGGATCATCATTATATTGGGCATATTAATACCTACATTATTATTTGCCAATTTAGGTAAAGTATATGTACGGTTAATGATTTTATGTACGATCTGGCTGGGGATAATTGGCTTTATCGATGATTATTTGAAAATACGGGCTAAAAGGATTGCCAAATTAAAAGGCATCGATTATAAAAAAAGTGACAGTGATGGACTGGCAGGAAGATTTAAAATATTCGGACAGGTAATGTTGGGTATAATCATTGGGGCTACACTTTACTTCAATGAAAATGTTACAGTGAAAAGAGAAATATTACAGCCTTCAGCAAATGTCGATGCAATTTTATTGCGGGGAGAAACAAGGGTAAAATTAGATACACTGGTAGTGGATGGTAAAAAGCATTTTTTTGTGGATGTCAAAACCCCAATTACTACCATACCATTTTTAAAAGCACACGAATTTAACTATGCTAAGCTGATGCCTCAAAGCTGGGAAAAGTATACTTATATTTTGTATATACTGGTGGTAATATTTATTGTTACTGCCGTATCAAATGGTGCCAATATTACAGATGGACTGGATGGTTTGGCAACCGGTGTAAGTGCAATAATCGGCATATGCCTGGGCATCTTTGCATATGTGAGTGGTAATATAAAATTCGCTGAGTATTTAAATATTATGTACATACCCAATTTGGGAGAGTTGTCAATTTTTATAGCAGCATTTGTAGGCGCATGCATTGGTTTTTTGTGGTACAATGCTTACCCGGCCCAGATATTTATGGGAGATACAGGAAGTTTAGCCCTTGGTGGCATCATCGCAGCATTAGCCATTATCGTAAGAAAAGAATTACTCATACCAATATTTTGTTTTGTGTTTTTGGTAGAAAATTTAAGTGTAATGATACAGGTGAGCTATTTTAAATATACTAAACGCAGGTATGGGGTAGGCCGAAGGGTTTTCTTAATGAGCCCTTTACATCACCATTATCAAAAACTCGGTTACCATGAAAGTAAAATAGCAGTAAGGTTTTGGGTAATTACGATATTAAGCGTGGTAATGGCCATTGTAACACTTAAAATGCGGTAATATAATAAAACGAAAAGAATTTTTGATGAAGAGAAAAATAATCATACTGGGAGCAGGCGAAAGTGGTATCGGCGCAGCTTTGTTAGCAAAGCAGCAAGGGTATGATGTATTTGTAAGCGATGGCGGAAAAATTGCTGAAAAATATAAAATTGAATTACACCAATATAATATCCAGTTTGAAGAATTACAACATACAGAAGAAAAATTTTAGCAGCAGATGAGGTGATGAAAAGCCCGGGAATACCTGAAAAGAATGATTTGATAAAAAAAATAAGAACAAAAAATATTGCAATTATCAGCGAGATAGAACTCGCCTACAGGCACAAGGGAAATAGTAAAATAATAGCAGTGACAGGCAGTAATGGAAAAACTACTACCAGTTCATTAATATATCATATATGCATGGTGGCACAAGTTGATTGCGCATTAGTAGGCAATATCGGCTATTCATTTGCCAGGCAGATAGTAATGGCCCCTAAAGATTTGTATGTGGTTGAAATCAGCTCTTTCCAGCTGGATGGAATTATTACATTCCGACCAGATGTAGCTGTATTAACAAATATCACCGAAGACCACCTGGACAGGTATGATTATAAAATGAAAAGATATATTGATAGTAAATTTTTGATCACCGCTAACCAGCATAGCAATGATGTTTTTATTTACAACCTCGATGATACAATAACAACAGACAATATTAACAACTATACCATTAAATCAACATTAGCACCCTTTACTATGGCGAGCAAACAATTACCGCAAGGAGCATATTTAAGCAATGAACAATTACACCTGAAATGGAAAATGAAGAAATGCAAATGAGTATTGATGACTTTGCATTAAAAGGAAAACATAACCAGTACAATAGTATGGCTGCTAGTTTAGCCGCTTCGGCAGTTGATATTAAAAAAGAGAAAATCAGGGAAGCGCTGCAAACTTTCGAAAGCCTGGAGCACCGCATGGAACCTGTATCAACCATACGTGGTGTGGAATTTATCAACGATAGCAAAGCTACTAACGTAAACAGTACCTGGTTTGCTTTGGAAAGTATGAATAAACCTACTATCCTGATATTAGGTGGTGTAGATAAAGGAAATGACTATGGCCTTATTAAAGAATTAGTTAAAGAAAAAGTCAAAGCCATTATATGCATGGGTATTGATAATATAAAAATCCATGAAGCATTTGGTGATATGTCTTTAATAGTTAATACAGGAAGTGCAAAAGAAGCCGTAAAGGCAGCCTTTCATTTCGCAGATAAAGGAGACGTTATCTTGCTAAGCCCTGCATGTGCAAGTTTTGATCTGTTCAAAAATTATGAAGACAGGGGCAACCAGTTTAAACAGGCAGTAAAAGAATTATAAATAATAAGAGCCTGTTTAAAAAGTGGCCCGGTGGGGACACCGGCCGCAAAATTGGCAATAAAAATTCTATTTTAAACAAGCTCTAAGTAATAAAATTTTAATTAAATAAATGGCCGATAACGTTAAAATAAAACAATTTTTTACTCCCTCTTTCACTGAGGTAAGTAATAATTTGGTGTCTAAAACCAAAGGGGATAAAGTAATATGGGCTATCGTTATCATGCTTACATTAATAAGTTTACTCGTTGTATATAGCAGTACAGGGTCTTTAGCTTACAAGTACAGTAAAACAACTGAAAGCTATTTATTTAAGCAGTTTGCATTTATTATTTTAGGAGTGGTAATTATATATTTTGCACACAGGGTTAACTACACCATCTATGCACGTGTTGCAAAAATTTTATTCTTTTTATCCATACCGCTTTTATTGTACACTTTATTTTTTGGTGTTCAGTTAAATGCAGGCAGCCGGTGGATTAAACTACCAGTGATAAACATGACATTTCAAACCTCGGATTTGGCCAGGTTATCACTCTTTATGTATTTAAGCCGTCAGCTAAGCAGAAAACAAAACGTAATAAAAGATTTCAAAAAAGGGTTTTTACCCATCATCATACCCGTAGCAATAATCTGTATATTAATTGCACCCGCTAATTTATCCACCGCCGTATTAATCGGCGGTACAAGTATGGTATTAATGTTTATTGGCAGGGTAAATACAAAGCATATGCTGCTCACAATTGGTATCGCAGCAATACCAGTTCTATTGCTATTTTCAATTGCAGTGAAATATTACGATAAGCAGGAACAAAAAACCAAGGACTTGCCCGCAATATTATCCATGGGCCGCATACCAACCTGGATAAGCCGGATACAGACATTTATTTACAGCAAAAAAGAAGACGGTAACGAAAAATTATACCAGATAAACCAGGCAAAAATTGCAGTGGCAAAAGGCGGATGGGTAGGTAAGGGGCCGGGTAACAGTGAGCAAAGAAATTTTTTACCCCATAGTTACAGTGATTTTATTTATGCAATTATTATTGAAGAGTATGGTTTACTGGGCGGTGCATTTATCATATTTATTTACCTGGTGTTTTTATACAGGTGCATAAGAGTGTATCAGAGATGCCCTTATGCATTCGGTGCATTTTTGGCATTGGCATTAAGTTTTACGCTGGCTATACAAGCTATTGCCAATATGGGTGTGGCAGTCAATGTATTCCCTAACACAGGTGTTACATTGCCTTTGGTAAGTATGGGTGGCAGTAGTTTTTTATTCACCTGCTTATCCATCGGTATTATTTTAAGTGTAGCAAGAAATGTAGAGCAGCTAGAAGGTAAGCAGCCGGTAGTTACGCCGGAGGCGTAACGTTAACCATGTTACCGGCAGTAGTGCGGATATCAACATCGTTGTGTCACTCACTTGTACCGCATACCATGATTGAACTTTTTTTTAACAAAAAATCGTAAGAATTAAAGATTTATAGAATATAAAGTTGAGCAATAACCATATCAATATCGAACAAAGCAATAATGCAACTCTTTCCCCGTCTGCGGAAATGAGGTTCGTTATAGCTGGTGGTGGCACCGGCGGTCATATTTTTCCGGCTATAGCCATAGCTAATGCTATAAAAAGAAAATGCCGGCTGCAGAATTTTTATTCGTAGGTGCCAAAGGGAAAATGGAAATGGAAAAAGTACCACAAGCAGGCTATGCAATTAAAGGGTTGGATATCGCAGGGTTCAACAGGAGTTCTTTGATAAAAAATATAATGCTTCCATTAAAAATATTGAAAAGCTTTTTCCAGGTAAAGAAGATTTTTAATTCCTTCAAACCAACAGCCGTAATAGGCGTAGGGGGGTTATTCCAGCTACCCGGTATTAAAAATTGCACAAAGAAGGCATATTCCAACATTCATTCATGAAAGCAATTCTTTTGCAGGAAAAAGCAATATTTTTTTGGGAAAAAAGGCTACTAAAATTTTTGTGGCAACAAGCGGAATGGAAAAATTTTTTCAAAAAGAAAAAATACAAATTACCGGCAACCCGGTAAGAGAAAGCATAACAACAAATATTATTACACAAAAAGAAGCGATAAATTTCTTTGGGCTTGATGAAAATAAAAAAACAGTGTTATCTGTTGGCGGAAGTCTTGGTGCCCAGAGTATAAATGAAGCAATAAGCAAGCATATACACTTGTTTGCTGAAAACGATTTACAGCTGATATGGCAGACCGGGAAGCCGTATGCAAAAGCTGCAAAAGATATAGTGGCAGAAAAAAAAATATCTGGGTTAATGATTTTATTATGCAAATGGAATATGCGTATGCTGCAGCCGATATAGTAATAAGCAGGAGCGGCGCAATGGCAATTGCAGAATTAGCTGTAGTGCAAAAGCCTGCCGTATTTGTGCCTTTTCCATTCGCAGCAGAAGATCATCAGACTGAAAACGCACAAAATTTGGTCAATAAAAATGCAGCTATACTAATTAAGAATAATGAAGCATTAGTAAAGTTGATACCGGCTGTAATTGAACTATCTAAAAATGAAAGTAAACAGCAGGAGTTAAAAAATAATATAAGTAAACTAGGCATTACAAATGCTGATGAAATAATTGCAGAAGAGATTTTGCATATATGCAAATAATATAAAAATATAAAGCAATCTTCTACTTCCCTCTCCTTTGGAAAGGGATTAGGGGTGAGGTCAAAAATGAACAACTACAATAAAATATTAGCGTCTTTAAAAGCTGCTCCTGTCAATAAGGGTGCAGCAAAGGCTGTATATTTTATAGGTATTGGCGGCATTGGCATGAGTGCACTGGCAAGATATTTCAATTCCAACGGAGTAAAAGTTAACGGTTATGATAAAACACCAACGCCACTAACAAGCCAATTGCAAGCTGAAGGTATAAACGTTCATTTTGAAGATGATGTTACCCTGGTTGATAAAAATGCACAGCTTGTAATATATACTCCTGCAATACCAGCCGGGCACGAAGAATTAAATTATTACAAAAGAAATGGTTACACCGTTGTAAAACGGAGCGATGTATTGGGTGCTATCACTGAAAACTCTTTTAATATTGGTGTAGCCGGTACACATGGAAAAACTACCACCAGTACAATGGTAGCACACATTTTACAACATACCGGTTATGGCTGTACGGCGTTTTTAGGAGGTATAGCGGCAAATTATGACAGCAATTACCTGAGCAGCAATAATGATGTATGTGTGATAGAAGCAGATGAATATGACAGGAGCTTTTAAAAATTAAATCCTGACGTAGCAATTATTACAGCCATGGACCCAGATCACCTTGATATTTATGGCAGCCAGCAAAATGTAGAAAATGCATTTATTGATTTTGCAAAAAAATTAAACCAAACGGTTTATTAATCAGCAAATATGGGTTGCCCAGGAGTGAAGAATTAAAAGCAGGCAAGCAATTAACGTATCATTTAAATAATAATAATGCAGATGCATATGCCGATAATATTATTATAAAGAACGGTAGTTACAGTTTTGATATAATAATGAGTAACTGGGAATTGAAAGGGATAAAATTAAACATGGGGGGGCATGCATAATATTGAAAATATTATTGCAGCTATTACTGTAGCGCATTATTTAAATATAGATGATGATAAAATAAAAGCTGCCGTGGCAAATTTCAAAGGTGTAAAAAGAAGATTTGAATATATAATTCCTGCAGCTCCTGGCAAACCAGTGTTTATAGATGATTATGCACATCATCCTGAAGAATTAAGGGCATTAATAACAGGGGCAAAAAGTTTATTTCCGGAATTAAAATGTACCATAATATTTCAACCGCATCTCTTTAGCCGTACTAAAGATTTTGCAGATGGATTTGCTGAGGTCCTTGATCTGGCAGATAGAGTAATATTATTACCTGTTTATCCGGCAAGAGAATTGCCAATCAACGGAGTAAATAGTGAAATGATTGCGAAAAAGATGAAGAATAGAAATACAATGGTACTAACCAAAGATGAATTATTAGGTGAAATTGAAAATAGCAAACCACAGTTATTAATTACAGCCGGTGCCGGTGATATTGATGCTTTGGTAAACCCTTTAAAATTAATTGTACAAAAAAATAGTAGTTTAAAATAGATGAATACTAAAAAAGCGATAATAAAAAAATGGCTGGCAACCGCACTTTGGATTAGTGTAGGCATGGGGACCATTACGCTTTTAGTTGCTGCCATTATAAAAAAAGATGCACAGCAGTGTAAAGGAGTTGATATAGAAATAAAAGATATCAATAACAATTTTTTTGTAGATAAAAAAGATGTCCTGAATATTATTAGCCGTATTACTAATAATAATATTAACGGGATGCAAATAGGTGCTTTCGATTTACGAAAAATAGAAAACGAATTGGAAAAAAATGTTTGGATAAAATCGGCAGAATTATATTTTGACAATAATGCCCTGCTCAATGTATTAATAACAGAAAGGCAACCTGTAGCCAGGGTATATACAACCGGTGGAGAAACATTTTACCTGGATAGCGCATTGGCCAGGCTGCCTTTGAGTGCAAAATTTTCAGCCAGGATACCTGTCTTTACAGGCTTCCCTTCCGATAAAATAGTATTATCTAAAAATGATAGTTTTCTATTAAAAGATATTAGTATCATCAGCAATGCCATTTATAAAGATTCTTTTAGAATGGCAATGATAGAACAAATAGACATTACACTCGCACGTACTTTTGAAATGATACCAAAAATTGGCAATCAGATTATAGTCCTGGGAGATGCTACAGACATTGAGGAAAAATTTGACAAGCTTAAATTATTTTATGAAGGGGTATTGCCAAAAGCCGGGTTAAACAAATACAGCGTTATTAATTTGCAGTACAAATCACAAATAGTAGCCAAAAGGAAAGATGCCGAAGATGTAGCTGCAGATGCAGCCCGTACTGTGCAAATAATGCAAATTATAGCTGCCAATGCTGCCAGGGAAGCCGCCGAAGGTGTGCAGGCAATTGTACAGGATAATGATAACAACAGTGCCGATAGCACAATTATAGAGCAATCCATTCAGCGTGAAGAGGAAAGTATAGATGAAGCTGCAGCAAAGCCGGTTGTAATAATTAAAAAGGATAGTATAACCAAACCGGTTGTTACAAAAACTCCGGTAATTGTAAAACCAATACCAGCAAAACCAACCAATACAAATTCAAATAAAAAAATTACAGATAAAAAGTTGTAACAAAACCAAAAGATAATAAACCAAAATCGCCGGTAAAAAAGACAACAAAACCTAATCCAGTTCCAAAACCAAAAACCACAACAAAAAATGATTATTAATAAAAGTCCATAGCTCATAAATCGGGGTTCATAGTTAAGGTTCACAAATGTTAGGTACTATTAACTATAATCCATGAACTATTAACTTAACACACACACAACAAATATACAATTATGAATCAGCAACAACCCATCATTGTAGGCCTCGATATAGGCACTACCAAAATAGCTGCCATCGCCGGTCGAAAAAATGAACATGGCAAACTCGAAATTTTAGGCTTCGGCCGTGCCAATAGCAATGGCGTACAACATGGCATGGTGTTAAATATCGATCAGACAATCAAGGCCATTCATGCTGCCCTGGAAAACTGCTATGCTTCCAATCCCAATCTTGAAATTGGAGAAGTATATGTAGGTATTGCCGGGCATCATATTAAAAGCCTGCAAACACGGGGCGATATTGTACGCCAGTCAGTAGAAGAAGAAATTCACCAGGATGAAATTGACAGGCTGATAGCTGATCAGTACCGGACGTATATTCCTGCAGGAGACCAGATTATTGATGTGATCCCACAGGAATTTACAGTGGATAATTTTCAAAATATTCCTAACCCGATAGGGTATAGCGGTGTAAAAGTTGGTGCCAATTTTCACATCATTACCGGTGATAAAAATGCCATCCGTAATATTAACCGCAGCGTGGAAAAATCGGGTTTGCATACAAAAGATTTGGTATTGCAGCCATTAGCTTCAGCCGCAGCGGTAATGTGCGACCAAGACCTGGAAGCAGGTGTGGCCATAGTGGATATTGGCGGTGGTACTACTGACCTGGCTGTGTTTTACGAAGGTATTTTGAAACATACCGCTGTGATTCCTTTTGGCGGTGAAAATATTACCAATGATATAAAAGTAGGGTTAGGCGTATTAAAAACACAGGCAGAACAGATGAAAGTGCAGTTCGGTAGTGCACTGAGCGATGAAGCAAAAGCTAATGCTTTCATTACTATCCCGGGGTTAAGGGGAATGGCGCCGAAAGAAATATCGGTAAAAAACCTGGCCAATATTATCCAGGCAAGGATGAGCGAAATAATGGACTTTGTAACTTATCATTTGAAACAGGTAGGATTAGATACCCGTATGCTGAATGGTGGTATTATTTTAACAGGAGGCGGATCGCAATTAAAACATTTAATACAATTAACAGAATATGTAACCGGGCTCAATGCAAGGATAGGTTATCCCAACGAGCATTTGGTAGGCGGGCATATCGAAGAGCTGGCTAAGCCGATGTACAGTACTTGTATCGGGTTAATATTAAAAGGGTATAATGATTATGAAAACAGCAACCCGGGTTTGCAAAAGAGTTTTATCAAAGCAACTGCACCTGACCAGCAAGAACAACGGGAACCCGTAGCCGAAGTTGCAGAAGAAGTAGCTGCCACGGAAGTAGCACCCCGTGTTGTTAAGCAACGCAAATCGTTAAAGCATTTTATGGATTCATTTAAAATAGGGTTAATAGATTTATTCAAGGAAGAAGAAGACACACAATTAAAGTAAAACCCGGAAGTTTAAATTATTAACCCAAAATAAAAAAATATTATGATACATTTTGATTTGCCAAAAGATCAGTCATCCATCATCAAAGTAATTGGTGTGGGCGGCGGCGGAAGCAATGCGGTGAACCACATGTTTTCGCAAAATATCGAAGGCGTAAATTTTATAATCTGCAATACAGATGCACAGGCCATTGCATTGAGCAAAGTGCCTAACAAAATACAGTTGGGCCCACATTTAACACAAGGGCTTGGTGCTGGTGCCAATCCAAGTATCGGCCGCCAGGCAACTGAAGAAAGCCTCGAAGAAATAAAACGCATTTTGGAAGTAAATACCAAGATGGCTTTTATTACTGCAGGCATGGGCGGTGGTACCGGTACGGGCGGAGCACCAATCCTTGCAAAAATTTGTAAAGATTTAGGCATCCTTACTGTTGGTATCGTTACCACACCATTTGCTTACGAAGGAAAAAAAAGAATTGCCCAGGCAGAAGAAGGTATCATGGCGTTAAAATCGCATGTAGATACTTTGCTGGTAATCAGCAACGATAAATTGCGCCACCAGTTTGGTAATTTAAAAATGAAAGAAGCCTTTGCAAAAGCAGATAATGTGTTGGCAACAGCGGCCAAATGTATTACCGATGTGATCAATAGCACCGGCCAGATCAATGTCGATTTTGCCGATGTATGCACGGTAATGAGTAATGGCGGCGTAGCCATACTGGGCAGTGCGGCAGCCGAAGGTGAAAACAGGGCACAGGAAGCAATAGAAAATGCACTAAACTCACCGTTATTAAATGACAATGACATCCGTGGGGCCAAATGGATATTGATCAATATCAATTCTTCCGAAGGTGATCATGAATTTACCATGGATGAAGTGGAAGTAATACAAAATTATTTGCTGAGCCATGCAGGAGAAGATACGGATGTAATATTAGGGTTAGGCTATGATAATACTTTAGGCAGCAGCATAGGCATTACATTGATTGCTACCGGGTTTGAACACAAAGACCCGTTCAACAAAGCGCCTAAAAAAAAAGAAGTGGTAAAAGATGAAAAGATTGTAATGACATTGGATATGCCTGCTAAAGAAAATAAAACAGTAAAGCAGTCTGCATTACAACTGGATGAGAAAAAACTAACCAATGATGTGTCTGCAGAACAATCGCAGCCAGCCAGCCCGGTAGCCGAAGTAACACCAAAATTAAGTGTGGAGAATGCTGTACCTGCTATTGTACAGTTGGCAGAAGAAAAAAACGAAAGCGATGCAGTATTTTTTGAAATCTCTTCTTTGTCAGACCAGGCACCTGTATTCCAGTTTGACATGCCGGTAACAGAGCCTCCTGTAAACAAAAATATTCCTGCACCTGCACCATCTCAACATACGCAGGAGAATAATACGCTGGAGAATAGTGAAGCAGCCAAACCATTTTCTTCAGGCAGTTACTTAACCAAGCCTGCACAAATATATATGCAGGAACAATTGGACCAGGAGTCCAATCCCGTAGAAAAACAATTGCCCGTTAATACCCACCAGGATGAAGAACCGCTTATTGAAATGCAGCTGGTAGTTAAGGAGCCTGACCTGGTTCAGGAAAAGCCGGAAGTACAACAAACACAACAGCCGGTTTCCCCTGATACAACAGCAGTGCAGGACGAAGCAGAAGAGCTGAGGCGCAGGGCTGCAGAGCGCATATCAAAGCTGCGTAATTTATCATTCAATAGCAATGCAGCAGATTTGAATAATGAGTTTGAAACAGTGCCCGCTTACCTTCGCCGCAATATGGAGCTGCACAATTCCATTGCCAATGTAGAAAGTTTTTACAGCAGCTACACTGTAAAAAGCGATGAAAATAACCAGGCAGAAATAAATACAATCAATACTTTTTAGATGGTAAAAAGCCTGATTAAATAATATTTGCAGCGTAGCAGTTTTACTGCTTGCAGCTGCAAAAATGTTGTGTCTGATTGTATAATTTGTAAAGCCCTGCTCCCCGGAGCGGGGCTTGTGTGTTATCAGGGAATGGCTTTGGCTATGATTATTATATCAGAAATAATTTTTATCCTGTATGATTTCGCCATGGCGAAATCATACAGGATATTTTGTTACCGGCATTTGTATTTCATGGCATCATCGTTGCCACGCTCGGTTCGTCTTTTGTACTGCTATTAAACTTTAATTATGGATCCAGCAGCACTAAAGCTAAATCAGTCCGCCTAAGGCGGAGAAAACGAAATGTAACCCCCGCTTCCAGACCTACCGTGTGTACACATCTTTTTTTAGCAAAAAAATCAGTACCTATTAATTAGTCAGCCGTGAAATTAAGAATAAAGAACCAATGTTGAAGCGACAGTAGTGCAAAAGCTGAGTAGGGCTGTAAGGCAGGAACGGGCGGTAATCGTTCCTGCCTTGACTTTTTTGCTACTTTTTGCGTCAAGGCAAAAAGTAGGGTAATAGAATTAACTAAAAATGTAATAAATAACACCATGACTTAGCCAAAACTCAATTCGTAAAAAGATATGTCCACACGGTAGGTCCGAAGGCGGGAGTTATTTTTTTTCCGCAAAAAAGTAATAATAATTTATTTAAAATATTCCGCTTTAAATTTCGCCAGTGGCGCCATCTTCGCTTTAAACAGGTGTAAAGTATCACCTTTTACCAGGTAGCTGTCTGCCATACCAAAAACCTTCATCAGGCTGTTTTCTGTTTCCATTCTTTCCCCTTCGCACATCATACGTGTAGAGCCCACAGTAAAAGAAATACGGCCCGGCTGGCTAAGGGCATATTTGCCCATTAACGAATTGCACCCTGCAAAACCTTCGAGGCCATTATTATCCCTTCTGAAATTTTATATGTACTTGTTTGGCATCAGCAGGTGTGCTTACAGGCTTGCCCATTATTTCAAAAAGCTTCCAGTAGGTTTCCTGCAATGCAGCGTTGGACGTAGTTGGTTGAGTTGTTTTGCAACCGGAAAAAAATGCCATTAAGGTAATAGTTATAAAAGTTAAATAGATTTTCATTGATATTATTTTAATATAAAAAGTATTCATCAAAGTTATGAAACCCTGCTGTGTGCAAAAACAGTAAAATTAACCCTCTGTTTTTTAATCTGTACCTATAATTCATACTGTCTGTATATACAATAAGCCAATCGGTGTATTAAATTTTTTATACAAATCCCTGTGCTGTTATTTTGCCCGTATAAAACACCATATAATGAAAAAATTAATTTTCGTTTTACAAAAACACTGTGCCGTTCTAACCTTAGTTTTCCTCTTGGCCTTTGTCCAGCAATCCTGCACCAAAACAAATGAAGCAGCAGAGCCTGTAACAACAACCCCTGTAGACAACTTTTTAACCCTGCCACCCGGAACTAACCCCGAGCTGCAACCTGTGGTAGAAAACCTGGAACAACAATTTCAAAAAATAATTTTGCAGCCAATTTTTTTAGCCTGGCATGGCCAGCCCCTTTGGAACCACACCATTAAAATAAAAAGCAATACGGATGATATTATTTTATTAATACCTGTAAAAAAAGAAAATGAAGTAACCGCTTTTATAGAAGTGATGTACAATAAAGAAAATTTTTTTTACGGGCTGCACCGCAAAAGTTCTATTACAAATACAATAAAAGAATATAGCAATATTGGTTTTGATGAAGCAGCAGTCAAATGGTTTATGGATTATTTTGATGCTAAGCTTGGCGCTAACACCACTGCAAACAAAAGCAACCTGGTATCCCCGCCTTACTGCTGGTATGAATCCTGTACCAATGGGGGTGGCTATTCAAAAACCGGTACTGCCTCAGCCAACCCGGTACCCAACCAGCCCTGCTGGACAAAGCATTGTGCAGATGAAGGCGGTGGAGGCGATGGTGGTGGAGGAAGCGGTGGTGGTGGAGGATTTCCACCGAGCCCAACCCCGACTCCAACACCATGCCCGGTAAATGATGGCTGGTACAATATTATACCGCCACCACCGTGTGATGTGCCGGATCCGAATGGTTGCGCCAGTGCAGAAGCTACCTTAAATAATGCCATACAAACTGTTGCCGTTGCTGAAAAAGTAAGTATCCTGCCTTTATCACAAATGGCAAATACAAGAGAGTTTCTGTTGCCATGGAAATTTGTTCGTCATGTTTTAAATACTTGGTCTTACAATAGTAATGAGCATGCGTATCATAAGAAAGTAAATGGTGTGTGGCAATGGGATAAATTAACTCATGAATCAATAAATTTAGTTGGAAATACATTTGGGGTCGAAGTTAATTGTACTATCTTGGATAAGATAATAGAAGTTGGTATATATAACGCTGGTATTGAGTTAAAGTATAATATTAAAGGGTCGTTTGCTTGTGAAGGAGTTCCAATAGCTTCGAACTGGAAAGAAATGAAAAGTAAAAAAATATGGAATATTAATGATACAAAATAAAAAGAAAATTAATAACAGGCTAATTGTCGCAATTTGCCTGTTATTAATTATTACACATTTTAGCGAGTGCAGCAGTATATCAAGAAGCAGTAAAGTTACCCGGGTTGTTTTTTTCAAAAACATTCCACTGGTAAATAAGGAAAATAATGAGTTGAGTAACTTATTCGATAGTGTTTCTATATATAATTATAATGATTACACATTATATGAGCAGCCAACTATTTATAATGAATTTTATAATGATGAATTAATAAAGGATAATATTTATTACCAGTATTTCATCTTTAAAAAAAATGATAAAGCCGGATATTGGTATGATTCACTATCTGCAAAAAAAATAACCAGGTCTGTAAAATTAGATTCTTATAATGATAGTTTAGTTAGCATTATAACAAACAGTGACTCCATTGTAGAAGAGAAGTATATTAATAAAATAAAATTTGATGAAACCTATTGTGACACTACAGTTTTTTACTACTCTAAAAATTATAAAAATATAGGTTATTCATTATCAAAGGAGCTGGATAGTTTAAAAAATTCAAAAGTATTTAAAATAAGGCTGATATATAATAAATATAAAAGTGCTGCATATGGTGTAATTATGCCCCAAAGGGAATTCTTATTTGAGTTTAAAAAGGCAGAAGTAACTAATGAAAAAGCAATTATTGATTTTGTAAACAGGCATGTAAAGAATAAATTATTATGAAAAAAATATCTTAATAATATTCATCATTCTAAATATTTTCTGTTCTTGTACCGATGAGAATGTTTTGACTATCAAAGAAGTTTCAAAAGATTCATGTTACACACTTATCTTAAGCGATGAGCAGGGAGATGCATCATTTTTTAGTTTAGAGATAATACGTAATACTTTAGATGATACTGCAATTATTGGCAGTTTAAAGATTCCACCCCATTTTACAGGTGATGTTCATAAGCCATATGATTATTATGAGCCTACTTATACATTTTGTTATAAAGCATATCGGGCAACAAAAGGTAAATTAAAATTGAAATATTATTATTAAGACTAATTCAAATAAAATTTAATGAAAGCTATATTTTATCTTTCTATTTTCCTATTTGTTGGATGTTTCAAGGCTGAGGAAAAAATTGTTCATACAATAACAAACGATACAGATTCTTCCAGTTTTACATTGAATCATAAAATGCGCTTGCCACATCATTTAATTATTACCACCACAGGATTTTGGGATGATACAATTTTATATAATGGAGTTAATATACCTCCGCAATATGAAGTTAAAAAAACAGCATTAAAATTTTATAGCACTACGCCGTCTCAATTTTTGCATGAAAAATACAAAGCGAAAAACTGGCACATTAAAATTGAGTTCGTATGGATTGAGAATTAATTTCAGTTTATAGACTAAACAATTTAAATAAGTACAATGATGAAATTATTTAAAATTTTCAAAAAGCGTGAGCCCCAAACAGTTGAAGTAATAGGGCAACCTCTTATTTGCCCTGTATGTTCCAATAACTGTTTTTGGACGAGAAGAGCACAGTTGAACCGCTCGGTTTCATCTTTTTTTAAGCTGGATTGGGCCGATCGCTCTGCAACCTGTTTCGTTTGCTCAGAGTGTACTTATATTTTTTGGTTTTTAGGATAAGCTTGCGAATAAGAAAATTAATATTAGTCATCTTTAAATATTGTACTATGTTAACTATGAAAAAATTAATTGCTGTTTTAAGGCTTTTAGCGATTTTCTCTTTTATAATTTGTACCATTTTATATATCATTAGTTTCAGTACTTTCTTTTATTGTATAGTTTCATTATGTATAGTATCAATGGCATCGCTTGCAGTAGTAATTGTATTACAGTTATACAGGTTTTATATTAAAAATTACCTGGAAGAGGAATAAGGGTTTAAATTTTAAATGCGATAAATTAATACAAAAAGGGGCTGTTTTTTCAAATCCGTACCTACAATCGGCTAATCGGTGTATTAGATTTGTATTATTTTATTTAAATCTCTACTTTAGCGGCATTAAAAAACAAAAAAAATTTACTTATGAAAAAAGAAGTTGCAAAACCAGCTAAAAAGAAATTAGAATTGAAAAAAAGTACTATTACTAAGTTTATTATTGATAATAAGCAAATGAAAATGGTTGCTGGCGGGGGAGATAAGGGAGGTGGAGGAAATGTTTCTGCCGGTGGTGTAGGCTTCCCATTTTAGTACGGTTCAAAAGTAGAATAATTTATCATTATAGTTGTTTTCGTTCAACCTATTGGGCGTAGTAAGCGGAGGCGTAGCCGTAGCGTAACGCAGCCCAATAGGTTGATTGTTTTTTCTCTATATATTTTTGGTGACAGGCCATTAAGGGCATCATGGGGTCTGGTACAATTATAATCATCTACCCACGTTTGTGTTACCTCCCTTATCTCATCAATGCTGTCAAACAGATAAGCATCAATACAGATTCCTGTATGTTTTATTAAAACGTTCTACATAGGCATTTTGAGTAGGCTTGCCAGGTTGTATGTATTTAAATTCGATCTCATTAGCCACGCTCCATTGCCTGGACAACTTAGCTACGAACTCAGGCCCATTGTCCATGCGTATTTTTGAGGTTTGCCATAACGGTTGATTAGATGTTTAAGCACCCAGATCACCCGGCTACTCTTTAAAGAATAATCAGTTTCAATAAATAATATTTCCCTATTATAGTCATCTATTACATTAAAAGAGCGGAACTTGGTACCATTGCTAAGGGCATCACTCATAAAATCTATGCTCCAGGTTTGAGTAAAATAATCAGGCTTGCTTAATGGTTCCTTTACTCTTGCAGCAAGACGTTTCTTTACCTTACGGCGCAAGGGCAGGCCCATCTTTTTATACACCCTGTGCAACCTCTTATGGTTAATAACCGTCCTGTATTCCTGATGCGGTAGTAACATTTCCAAAAACCTTCTACCGGGTTCTGTTTTGCAAGGTTTTCCAGTTGTACCATAACCGTTACATCATCTTTTATACTTGTATAACACAGACTGCTGCGGCTTAGCTTTAATAAACGACACGCCTTGCTGATGTCTTTTGGCCGCTCTTTGCGCATATCAACAATAATCATTCTTTTATCGCAAGGCTTTAAAGCTTTTTTTCGATGATGTATTTGGCAGTGTCAAGCTCCATCGCAAGGTTGGCATACATTTTTTTAACCGGGCATTTTCTTCTTCCAGTTCCTTAATCCGCTTCAGCTCAGATTTGCTTCCATGCCTCCATAACGCTGCCGCCATTTATACAACGATGCTTTGCTTACACCATGATCACGGGTGATCTCTTCGGCGCTTTTACCGTTATCAAAATCTTTGAGGATGCCTGCTATCTGGGCAGGACTAAATTGACTTTTTTTCATTGTTTTACGTTTTTAAAGTTACAAATTTTGTCTACTTTTAAAACGTACTATTTTCAGGGGAGCTTACAGTGGCATAGGATGTGTTTTAGAATAGTATAATAAGTTATTTAACAGATTATACAAACACTTCTTATTTTTCTATTAAAATTATAGAATTACTATACTAGTAATTCTATAATTTATTTAAGATTACTGCCAATTAAAAAAATAAAAATGACAAAAATAAAAAATCGTTTTTTCTTCTTCTTATTATTATCTATTTTTTGTCAAAATATACAATTGCCCAGCAATATAGTGCGCCAATTCGTGATTTTAATTTTATTATTCAAAAAATAGAAGATAATTATTCTGCTTTTAAAGAAAAACAAAATAGTGATTATCAGAATAAAATTAAGACTATTAAGCATACATTAGTCCATGGTGTCAAAGATTCCATTTCAATTTTTGAACAACTTTCTAATCCAATAATGTTTTTTAAAGATTTGCATTTAAGAATTTCTACTATAGACCCAATTTATTTTGATAGCAATTTTTGCAAAATGAGACTGCAAGAAGTAAAAAAGAAATCTAGCATTAATAAAATGCGAGACTTTAAAAGTGGTTATTGGAAATCAGACTATAACGATTGCATTATTTATTTAGATAGATCATTAGGAAAAAGCCATAACCAATATGAAGCTATCATTGTAGAATCTACTAATACAAATGCAATTCCAGGAAGTGTAAAATTTTATATTTCAAAAGAAAAAATTGATAAATACTATATTACAAGTTACCTAGGTTCTAAAGGAACTTTAAGCAATGTTTTTTCATATTTTTTATCTCCCAATATTTTAGTTACAGGAATCAGTGCAAAATGGACAAAAATATCAGATTATTAATCGTTTAGTCATTTAGTATGTATAAAACCACTATGCTGCATACTGTACATGGCTTACATGAAAGTATTTTTGCACCTGCTTTCTGTCATTTTTTCGATTGTTCATAAATTCTTCTACGTTCATTTTCATCTGAGCCTTATTAATAGGGCGTTTCTTCCCAATTACATTAGTTTTTAAATCTTGATTTACATACTCTTGGGCATTTAATTCAGGGCTATAGGGTGGTAGAAAAAATAATTCTATTCTTTCTTTGTTTTCTTCTAACCATGCTTTTACCGCTTTGGTTTTGTGTGCTGAATGTCCATCTACCACCAAAAATATCTTTTGTTGTTTATACTTTACCAGTTGCACTAAAAATTCTAAAAATACGCCTCCGTTGAATGTGCCATCCAGTATCATAAACTCTACATGGCCTTTATTACTAATGGCTGATACCATGTTTAAAGAAAATCGTTGTCCTGTTTTTTTATCACAGGGGTTTCTCCTTTGGGTGCATAGCTTTTCCCTGCCTGATGGTCGCTACGCATACCTACCTCATCTTCAGAATAAATAACTGCATTTTCTTTGAACGCCCTTTTCTTAATGGCTGGGTATTGTTGCTCTAACCATTCTTTTACCCGTTCAGGATTTTGTTCAAAGGCTTTGGTAATAGGCTTTTAGGGGTATAACCCCAACTCTTTAAATATCTGCCTACTTGCCAACGGCTTAAACTCTATACCATATCTTTCCAGTATCAATTGCTGTACTGCTTCTCTTGTCCATAACCCAAAAGATAGCTTTAATTGTTCTGGTAATTTCTCTTTCACCAACTGCCTTACTTCGGCAGCCTGCTTGCCATTTATTTTTTTACCGCCTTGAACTCCTCGTTTTTTTGATGCCAAACCTCTACTGCCTTTTTGCCTATAGCGATACCAAATTTTTTGAACCCCATTTAAGGTTAAACCATAAAGCAATGAGCATTCTTGCTGGCTACCTTTTTTCTTTTTAAGAAAATCAACCACCAATAACCGTACTTTTTCTTGGGCATCTTTACTGCCACGGCGTTTATCTTTTTGCATACGCAAAAATACAAAATAAAATTGATATTACATACTAAATTATGCTCTTATTAATATCATTCAAATTATTTGAAAAAATTAGAACAGAAGGACGAGGATGTATCTTTAAAAATAGTTGATTCAAATTCAATAATAATCAAAATACCACGGTCGGATTTGAATACTAAAAAATTAGTCGATAGTTTAGTTGTTTCAAGCAAAGTTATAATAGAAAAAACTCCAAACTTAATTATTGATATACGCAATAATTTAGGAGGCACATGGGAAGTATACAAATCTTTGTTTCCTTACCTTTATACAAATCCTATTTTAACTGGTGAAGGTTTATATAGATGTTCAAAAGATCTTATAGAATATCAAAAAAACAATATTGAAATATACAAGAAAGATAGTACGCTACTTAAATTTTTACCTGATGCTCAAGTTCTATTAGATAGCATGTTAAAATATGAAAACTCATTCTTTTATTCAAAACCAGATACATTCAAGTTTGATTCTATCATACCATATCCCCAAAATGTTGTTATATTATTTAATTATAGATGTGCAAGCGCTACAGAAATGTTTTTAAAACTTTGCAAACAAAGTAGAAAAGTAATTATGGCAGGTGAAAAAACATGGGGTGCTTTAGACAATGTAGAAGCAGTACCTTTCACTACTCCAAGTGGAAAATATAGATTGATGATACCAAGAGTAAAAAATTTTTATGGTAAAAATCCCCCATTAGATTTTGTAGGCATTACTCCTGACATTAGAATACCAGTAGAGGAAAAATATTGGGTTAAGTATGTATTGAATTACTTAAATAAAAAATAGCCTTATGAAAATAGCTTTTTTTTATAATAAGTATAGAAAGCATGTTTTATTTTGGCTTTCTTATATTTCATTTGTCTATTTAATGGAAATATGGAAAGACCCTTCTAATAAATATCTAGATATTTGCTTTGTAAATCTTTGTACAATTATTGCTTTTTATATTTCATTCTTTGCTTATACAAACATTGATAATGGCAAATTAGTTAAAGGGCTTTTATTAATTTTGCTTAGCATTATTACTTCTTGGTTATTAAGGTATATTTATTGGCACTATTGGTTACCAATAATTGGCGTAAAACCATTTGCAGAATATAATTTTTCTATATTTACAAATATAGTCGTACGAGGTTTTATAGTTTATTCACTATACGCTCTCGGTTACTTTTATGCTCAACGCTCTATCCAAAAACAAAAACAGCTTCGCCTAGCAGAGCAACAACAAGCTGAAGCCGAAAAAGCCAAACTCGAAATAGAAAATAAAAACCTCCGTTTGCAGGAAGATTTTCTTCGTGCCCAGATAAACCCACATTTTTTATACAATTGCCTTAATTTTTTTTATACCCAGACTTTTAAAAATCACCCTAACGTAGCCGAAGGCATATTAATGTTATCAGATATCAGGCGGTATTCGCTTAAAGATTAGACCACCACAAATGGCCTGGCTAATCTCACTGAAGAAATTACACATGTAGAAAATGTAATCAATATACACCAGCTGCGTTTCTCAGGTGCTTTGCACATTACTTTTGAGGTACAGGGCAATGCTGAAGGAAAGCTGGTAGCGCCAATGGTATTAATTACCCTGGTAGAAAATATTTTTAAGCATGGGGATTTGCATGATGCGGATAACCCTGCTTTTGTATATTGTACAATTGATGATAGCATTCAAACAGTTTATTTTTCTACACACAATAAAATAAGAACAGGCGCTTACGAAGGCTCTACCGGCATAGGGTTAAGCAATATTGAACAACGGCTGCAATCTTTATATAAAAATAATTTCAGCATTAGTACAACTGATGTGGGAGATACATATAAAAAAGAAATTACTATGCCATATGTGGCTGTATTGAGTACATAAAGTATTATTAGTATTTTATTATATTGAAGTACTAGGAGCTGTGTAGTATTTGTACTTAAGAGAAAATGACAGCTACAATCCAACTAATCCTTACAATCCAACTATTCGTCCTTACAATCGGCTAATCGGTGTATTATATTTTGCAAAAGAAAAATGCCGCAGTACTTTTCAGGTATTAACAAATACCTTATGAAAAAAGAAGAAATACAAAAAAGAAAATCAATATTTAATAAGCAGGTAATTATGCAATTTAACCAAAATATTTTAGAAAGCCTATCAGGAGGAAAATTACCGGATGAGCAGGAAAATATGAGGATAGCAAATAAGTTAGGACTGCTCATCGTTATATTTTTATTATTTCAGTTTTGTGTTGTGGTAGCATTGGTTTTTAAAACATTTGCAGTATAATTGAAAGACTACTTTCCAGCGGTGGTTTTCATGCCGGGGCTTGAAGCTTAGCCATGAAACCCTGCTGCATGGAAAGAGCGTTATAGTTAAAAATGCCAGGTTACAGTTATTTAAAAGCAGTATAAAGATTTTAAAAATGAGAGCAATAAATTTTAAACAATATGATTCATCGGGGTTTCATGCTAACGGGATATTGTCTGGCGATGAAAACCCCGCTGGAAAGAAAAAAGTGGTAATTTGGAAAAAACATATTATTTTTTGGATTTGCTATTTAGGGTTCTTATGGATTTTTGCTATTACTAAAAGCTCCGAAGCTGACTTTACAACTTTTATTATCACGAATTGTTTATTAATAAGTGTTTTCTATTATAACTACTTGCTTATACAGCCATTATTTTTTAATAAAAAGTATTAGTATCAATTCTGCTTTTTTTTACTGGTATGTTTGTTTATTTCGGTTTAAGGTATTGGATTACTTATTTTATTTTGCCTTATTTTGGAAAACCTATTTATGATTTTAGAACGCCAAATGAGTTTTTCCCCAACCATACATATTTCTACCTTACATATTCCATTTATGCTTTATTATTCTGGTATGCTCAAAAATCTATTAAATCTGAACGACAGCTTCGACTTACTGAAATCCAAAAACTTCAGCTTCATAATGCTAACTTACAACTTCAAAATGAAAACCTAAACCTCCAAAACGAAAAAATAAAACTCGAATACAATTTTTTAAAAGCGCAAATAAATCCACATTTTTTGTACAACACACTCAATTTTTTTTATTCCAAAACATTAATGCATTCCGAAGAAGCTGCTGATGGCATTGCAAAGCTTACCGATATCATGCGTTATGCTTTGCAAACAGGCGGTGCAGATGGCAAGGTTTTCCTGGAGCAGGAAGTAGAGCATTTGCACAATTATATTGCTTTGCAGCAAGTGCGGTTTAACCATACCATCAGCATAAAATTTAATGTTACCGGCAATATCCACAGCTATCGCATTTTGCCCCACATATTAATTACTTTGTTAGAAAATGCTTTTAAGCACGGCGATACGCTGGACCAGGCCAACCCGATAGTGGTAAGCCTGCAGGTAATGGATAATTCCATACATTTTTCCATCCATAATAAAATACGCATCGGACCTAAAGATGGCCCTTCCACAGGTGTGGGGCTAACCAATATTGCCGACCGGCTAAAAATGGAGTATGGAGATGCGCAGGCTTTGCAATATAATAATGACGGTACTTTTTTTGATGTTTACCTTAGCATTAAATTGCAGGAAATAAATATTGCCCATCCTTCAAATGGGGTATTAATAACCAACTGATTGTTTAACCAATAATAAATAGCTATGTTAACTTGTATGGTAGTAGATGATGAGCAGCATGCGGTAGACCTGCTGGTGCACCACGTAAAGCAAACACCTTTTTTATCTTTGGTGCACCACACTACAAACCCGGTGGAAGCGTTACAAAAATTAAGCACCCAAAAAATAGACCTGGTTTTCCTGGATGTGCAAATGCCCCAGCTTTCGGGGCTGGAATTTATAAAAGCCACCCGGGGCCAGTGCCATGTAATATTATGTACGGCATATCCGCAATATGCTTTGGAAGGTTTTGATCATGATGTGGTGGATTACCTGTTAAAGCCTGTAACCTATGCCAGGTTTATCAAAGGGGCACAAAAAGCATTAAACCTGTTGAGTACACAGCAGCCTGCTACACCAACAGGTACCGCTGAAACACATATTTTTATTAAAACAGAAAATAAGGGGAAGCTGATAAAAATAAATTTTGATGATATTGATTTTGTAGAAGGTCAGAAAAATTATGTGGCTATTTATACAGGAGATAAAAAAGTAATGTCGTTACTTGGCCTCAAAGAAATGATGGAAATGCTGCCGGCCAGCCGTTTTATCAGGGTGCACAATTCTTTTATTGTACCGGTAGAAAAAATAACAATGATTGAAGGAAATATGCTGGGCCTTAAAGATAGCCCTAAGCTTATCCCAATTGGTATTACTTATAAAGATAACGTAGTAGAAACCCTGAGAATAAAATGAGTACAACAATTATTTCAGCTGCGGGAAAATTAAAAACCCTTTCACCTAAGGAAGAAAAAGATTTTGACCTAACCCAATCAGCTACCGAAACATTTTATAACCTTCACCGGCTTATTGAAAGTAAAGCCCCTGCCAACAATTCTTTGCTGGGCGGAAAGCTGGGCATGGCGCTGTATTACTTCAGCGTATACGAAGCTTTGGAAAAACCGGAGTATGCCGAAAAATGCGTAGCGCTATTGGAAGAAGTATTGCAGCAGATGGATACCACAGCTCCTGAAATTTTTGGCAATGCGTTTAGCGCCGGAGGCGCAGGGTTGGGGTATGTGATTACTGAGTTGCATAATGCCGGGCTGATTGAAATTGATTTGCAGGATGAGCTGGAAATGCTGGACCGTTTTTTATTTGATTCAGCAATGGAACAAATTATAAAATATGATGCTGTAGATTTTTTGCATGGCGCCATGGGAGTGCTGCATTATTTTACACAGCGACTGCCCGGTCTCGGTACAACAGGATTTTGCAGTCCTGCTATTGAAAACTATGTGCAAAAAATTATTGATGCTATTTGCGGCAAAGCTGTGGAAGAGCCGGAAGGTATCTGGTTTAGAAATTACGTAACTGCTGAAAAAGATAAACAAGAAATAAACCTTAGTTTATCACATGGCTTATCCGGGTTGCTGGTATTGCTGATACAGGCACAGGAAAAAATTGCGGTTAATCCATTCCTGCAGCATACGGTTATGGAAGGTATTAATTTTATGCTGGCGCAACAGGCAGAAGTAGATTTTTTAAAAAATAAATTGTCTTTTTTTCCCTTCCACGATAAACAGTGCTGACAGGCAAAAAAATTTTTAGCCCACGCCTGGCCTGGTGTTATGGTGATTTAAATATTTTATTAGCCATGTATAAAGCTGGTACTTTGCTGGAGATACCCGGTTGGATAAGCAAAGCAAATTTATTAGGTGCTGCAACATTTATGCGTAAAAAATTAACTGATGTAGGTGCATCGGATACGCATATTTGCCATGGTACCGCAGGACTGGCCCAGTTTTACAAACGCCTGCACGGTCTTAGTCACCAGCAGGTATATCAAACTGCCTGGCACTACTGGATTAAACAGACTTTGGAATTATTGCCATCAGAAATGGAAAAAGGTATTTATGTAGGTAAAGAATGCAATTTGCTCGAAGGGCTTGCAGGAGTTAACCTGGTGCTGTTATCTTTTATTAGTAATAAAAATCTTTCGTGGAGTAAAGCTTTGCTATTGTAATAATTAGCCCAAGTTGCTAGTTAATTCAAATACGATCAATAATGATCAAAAGTTGAGGCTACAGTAGTACCAAAGCCTAATCAAGGAACAATTCCGAAAACGGGATGTAATCGTTTTCGGATGCCTTTTGTCGCCTGTCCCGTCCGAAGGCGGGAGTTCTTTTTTGGGCAAGCAAAAAAGAACAATATAATTACAAATTAGTAAATATAGCAGTTGCTATACAAAATTGATAAATAACTGCAACTTAATTGATAGAATTTTTCTATGGACATCCCTTACATATTTCATAAAAACCTCGTGTTACGAAGCCCACACTTTCCTTTTGTACACTTCATAGAAAAAGATATTATTTCAAAATTTTTGCAGGATCCTGTTTTTTTAGAAGCTATTTATTTAGCATCGCCTGTGCTGTATTCGGAATGTATAAAATTAAAAGAAGGTAAAATAAAAACGGCTAAAGAGATAAAAAAAATACAGGTATCCATGGTTAAATATTACCAGCGGATGTATAGCCGCTGTACGCCTTTCGGTTTGTTTTCCGGCTGCGCCGTGATGCAATGGAGCAATGCAGAGAGTAAAGTAATATTTGAAGCCAAAGACATGTACCGCAGTACACGGTTAGATATGCATTATTTGTGCGCCCTGGCACAACAGTTAGCGTTGATGCCGGTTATAAAAAACCGGATTTTTTATTTTCCGAATACTAGCATTTATAAAATAGGTAATGAAATACGTTTTGTAGAATATAAGTATGTAAATGCAAAACGGGAGCATCAGATTAGTGCCGTGCAGCATTCAGATTATCTGGACTTGTTGCTGGGCCATGCTAAATGCGGTATTACTATTAAACAAATGTCAGAATTATTATCCCAAAAAACAGGTGTTACCAATGATGAAGCTATAGCATTTATTGATGAAATAATAGAAAGCCAGGTTTTGGTAAATGAGTTGGAACCGGCAATCACAGGAAAAGAATTTATATACCAGGTATTGGAAATACTCCAACGCATTAATTACGATGAAAATGAAGAGATAACCGGTATAATTAAAAATTTACAAAGTATTGAAAAAGAAATAAGGCTAATGGATAAAGCAAATGATAACAGCATTAATCCATATAAAAAATTAATAGAAAAAATAACACAGTTAAATATCCCGTTTGAAGAAAGTAAATTATTCCAGGCAGACTTATTCAGAAAGCCTGCAGAAAATATTATTGCAGCACAAATACAAAATTCTTTGCTTAATGCATTTTCATTTTTAAATGCGTTAAATCATTCTAAAAAGAATGATAACCTTACCTCTTTTATAAAAAAATTTAATGAAAGGTATGAAGGAAAACAAATGCCTTTATTACAGGTATTGGATGTGGAAAGCGGAATTACTTATGCAGGCAACAGCGGTAAAAATCTTTCACCGCTTTTAGACAATATTGTTTTGCCTGATACAGCCCGTTCAGAAGATTATACTATACAATGGAATAAGCTGCAAAGCTGGCTATTTAAAAAATTAAGCCAGGCATATAAAGGTGATGTATTTGAAGTGGAAATTAAAGCAGAAGATATCAAACAGTTTGCTGCGCAATGGAACGACGTACCGCCTTCTGCCGCTGTATTATTCAGGATATTGGATGATAATAGAATTATCCTGGAAGGTATAAGCGGATCAAGTGCAGCAAATTTATTGGGTCGTTTTGCCCATGGAAACACGGATGTCGATAATCTGGTAAAAGATATTGTAGCACAGGAAGAGCAGTTAAACAGTGAAGTTATCTTTGCAGAAATAATTCACCTGCCGCAAAGCCGCACAGGAAATATTTTATTACATCCCGCTTTTAGAAAATACGAAATTCCATTTTTAGCAAAATCATCATTACCCGTTGAACAGCAAATTACTCTTGATGATTTATACATTTCTGTTGTTAATGGCCATATTAAATTATTTTCCAGGCGTTTGCAAAAGAAGTGATTCCACGCCTAAGCAGTGCCCATAATTTTAGCTACAAGGCTTTGCCGGTATATCATTTTTATGCGACTTGCAAGCTCAGAATATTCGAAATAGTTTTTCTTTTAGCTGGGGTAATATGTCCGGTCAATTTTCTTTTTACCAAGAGTTGTTTTTGAAAATACAATATTATTTGAGGCTACATGGCAATTGAAAAAAATCGATTACGAAATATTATTTAAGGACAATGGGATTTTTCTGCCGGATTTTGTTTCAAAATGGAAAATGCCGCGATATATTATTTTGGCAGATGGGGATAATGAACTGTTGGTTGATTTTGACAATATAATATCCGTGGAAGTATTTATTGATGTTATAAAACATAGAGATGCTATAGTAATAAAAGAATTTCTTTTTGATACTTCAGGGAAAATCACAAATGAAAAAGGTGAATTTTATATTAATCAATGCATAGCACCATTAATAAAAACCACAAATGTTTACCAAACAAATTCAGCCTTATTAAATTTTAATAAAAAAACAGTACCACAAAATTTCCCGCCTGGTTCAGAATGGATATATTATAAATTGTATTGCGGAGAAAAGTCCGCTGATAAGATATTACAAGAATTTATACAACCGCTGGTAATAAGCTTATTAAAAAATAAAAAAATTGATAAATGGTTTTTTATACGGTATAGTGACCCTGATTTTCATTTACGCATAAGGTTTCACCTGGTTAATAAAGATGATATTGGATATGTAATTAATACATTTTCACAGGCAATGAATTCTGGCGCAACAGGAAATTTAATATGGAAAACACAAATTGATACTTATACCAGGGAGCTTGATCGCTACACACCGGAAGCCATGGAGCTGGCAGAAACACTTTTTTTTAAAGACAGCATGCAAACACTTTCTTTCCTTAACCTCACCCAAGGGGATGAAAGAGAACATGCAAGGGGGCTCTGGGGTATAAAATCTACCGACCACTTGTTGAATAGTTTTGATTTTACAGTAGAAGAAAAATATCAAATAGCAAAAGCAAATGCCACGGCATTTGCAAAAGAATTTAATGCAGATAAATTATTATTTCAGCAATTCAATAAAAAATATGCATTAGCCAGGATGGATATAAAAAATATCATTAATAATTCATTTGATGAAAAATCACAGTGGGTTCCTCTAATGAATTTATGTAGCAATAATGCGAATGATTTTAAAAGTATAGCACAAGCGATAATAGGAGTTAACCGCAATAACTACCATCCCAATCTTCAAAATCTTATATCAAGTTATATCCACATGAGTGTAAACAGGCTTTTTATATCGGAAGCAAGATTTCATGAAATGATTATTTATGATTTTTTATGTAAATATTATTACACAGAAATTAAAATTCAGGCTAATAATAAATAATTATTAAAATATTTCCCTAACTATTTCGTTTTTTCTAAAAAACTTCTGGATATTAACTGCATAGTTATTATTTGAGTTGTTTGATAACTATATCATTAAATAATATTTATAATATAACTTGTTCTTTTGATATACATTTGTACCCGCATTTCCTTTTGTAGTTTTAAGAGGAAAGGATTTTTTCAGTAAAACAATTCGTAGTGTCAAAACATATCAATAAAGTAACTGCCGCAGGTTTATTAGTTGCCCTGGGAATTATTTACGGTGATATCGGTACATCACCTTTATATGTATTCAACTCTATTATAAAAGACAGGGTAATAACTGAAAAACTTATTCTCGGTACTTTGTCTCTTATCATCTGGACGATCACTTTATTAACTACTATTAAATATGTTATATTAGTTCTAAGAGCTGATAACAAAGGGGAAGGTGGTATTTTTTCTTTATTTGCACTGGTACGGCGACGAAAAAAATGGCTCGTAATTCCTGCGATGATCGGTGGGGCTGCCTTACTTTCTGATGGCATTATCACACCACCCATATCCATTACATCAGCCATTGAGGGGTTAAAAGAGTTGCCCCGTTTTCACAATATTCCACAAAATACAATTGTATATATCGTATTAGGCATACTTGCGCTGTTCTTCTTCATGCAGCAGTTTGGTACCTCCAGCATCGGCAAAATGTTTGGCCCTATTATGTCAATATGGTTTTGTAATGCTTGCTTTATTGGGTCTATTTCACATTACTGATGACATTACAATTTTCAGGGCGTTAAACCCTTATTACGCTATAAATTTCCTGGTTACATATCCCGAAGGATTCTGGTTATTAGGAGCCGTATTTTTGTGTACCACCGGTGCCGAAGCTTTATACAGTGATCTTGGGCACTGTGGCAGGGGCAATATACGGGCATCATGGGGGTTTGTAAAAGCCTGCCTGCTGATCAATTATTTCGGACAGGGTGCCAGTTTGCTAAAACACCATAATTTAAAGCTGATGGATGCTGCCGCTATTAACAGCGAAGGCATCAATGCTTTTTATGATTTGATGCCACAATGGTTTATTGTACCAGGCGTTATCATTGCTACCAGTGCCGCCATTATTGCAAGCCAGGCTATGGTAACAGGATCATTCACATTAATTAACGAAGCCATACGTCTTAATCTCTGGCCCAAATTAAAAATAAATTATCCTTCAGAGGCAAAAGGGCAGATTTTTATTCCGGGTATTAATACCATGTTATTTGTAGGTTGTGTAGCCGTGGTGTTATATTTCAGGCAATCCAGCAGTATGGAAGCAGCATATGGGCTGGCTATTATTGCTACCATGATTATGACTACCATTTTATTTGCAAATTATTTAGTGTTGCACCGCGTAAAACCTGCGCTTATCTACCTTTTTATTATTATTTACAGTATAATCGAATTGGCTTTTATCACAGCATTACTCGATAAATTTATCCATGGTGGTTATATCACTATCATGATAGGATTTGTAATGTTTGCGATAATGTATGTATGGTACCGTGCCCGTAAAATTAAAAACAGGTACGTGGAATTTGTCCGTCTCGAAGATTATGTGCCAAAGCTGGAAGAGCTAAGCAATGACAGCTCTGTACCAAAGCATGCCACGCACCTGGTGTATTTAACAAGTGCCAATAACCCCAAGGAAATTGAGCATAAAATCATTTATTCTATCCTTAGCGGCAAGCCTAAACGAGCAGATATTTATTGGTTTGTACATGTAGACACTTTAGATGAGCCTTATACCTGCGAATACTCTGTAGAACATATCATACCCAATGATATTATAAGGGTAGAATTCAGGCTTGGATTCAGAATGGCACCAAGGATTAATTTGATGTTTAAAAAAGTAGTAGAAGATTTAGTGGCCAATAGGGAGGTGAACGTTACCAGCCGGTACGAAAGCCAGCAACGTAATAATGTAGTAGGTGATTTCCAGTTTATTGTTTTAGAAAAATTTTTAAGCCAGGATAATGAATTGCCATTCCTGGAAAGGATAATGATGAAATTGTATTTTTGGATAAAAGAAATTTCCTTAAGCGAAGAAAAAGGCTTTTGGATTGGAACAGAGTAATGTAAAGGTAGAAAAGTTTCCATTAATTGTAGCTCCGGTCAGCAAGTTAAAATTAACCAGGATTTACTATGATGAGGAAGAAGAAAATTTTTAATTTTCTTTATTGATATGTTACTAGCATTTTATCTTTAATCAGCTGAGGTGGCTGCTTGCCCCGTCCGGAGGCGGGGTCACTCACTTGTACTGAATTACAATATTCATCTTTAATCATGTTCTGTTGTTAACATGCCGCTCCTACGGAGCTTAACCCAATTGTTATTCCCTTTGCTACTGATATTACGCTCCCCCGGAGCTGCTTTAATTTATATTGCGCCCTTTTGCATCCTTGCGCCTTTGCGGTGAATTACAATATTCATCTTTAATCATGTTTAGTTGTTAACATATCACTCCTACGGAGCTTAACCCAATTGTTATCCCCTTTGCCACTGATATTACGCTCCTCCGGAGCTGCTTTAATTTATATTGCGCCCTTTGTATCTTTGCGCCTTTGCGGTGAAATAAAATTCTTTAGCCATATATTTGATTAAAATAACTTCAAATTTGTCATTCACCATTTTATATATCATTGCTGCTTATGTATTGGTGCTTGTTATTGTATATTTAATACAGGAACGTTTTATTTTTAAACCTGAAAAATTAAAGCAGGATTTTATATATAAGTATGAAGCACCTTTTACAGAGCTTTTTTTGATATAGAACCCGGTGTGCGGATTAATGGCCTGCATTTTACCGTTAAAAACCCACTTGGGTTAGTATTATATTTTCATGGCAATTCCCGCAGCATAAAAGGCTGGGCTAAATATGCAAAAGATTTTTTCCGGTATAATTATGATGTGGTAATGGTAGATTACCGCGGGTTTGGAAAAAGTACAGGCAACAGGAGCGAACATGATATGCTTAATGATATGCAGTTTGTATACAATGAGCTTTGTAAAAAGTATCCGCAAAATCATTTAATTGTATACGGTAGGAGCATGGGGAGTGGTTTTGCAGCTAAAATAGCCAGTGATAATAAACCCAGGTATTTAATTTTAGATGCACCTTATTTCAGCTTTGCAAAGTGGTAAAACGGTTTTTGCCTATTTTGCCGCTTAAATTTGTATTGCGCTATCATTTAAGAACAGATAAATGGCTGCCAAAAGTTAATTGCCATACTTATATTATCCATGGTACTAAAGACTGGCTCATCCCTGTTAAGAATAGTGAAAAATTACGGGCATTAAATCCTGCAAAAATAACTTTGATAAAAATTGAAGGTGGTGGGCACAATAACCTGCCATCTTTTAATGAGTACCATGCTATATTAATGGATATTTTAAAATACTAAAATGATGGATAAAACGGTTAGGAATAAACGAAGATTAATAAAGTGGATAAAAATTATTGTAATTATTTATTGTAGCATAGGAATTGCCTTATATTATTTACAGGAAAAATTTTTATTTCACCCGGTAAAGCTGGATTCAAATTATACTTACCAGTTTGACATGCCGTTTAAAGAAATAAATATCCCGTTCAATAAAATTGATACCATTAATTTAGTTAAGTTTTTTCCTAAAGATGCTGTAAGAAAAGGAGTAGTCATATATTTTCATGGCAATAAGGAAAATATCACCCGTTATGCAAAATTTTCTAAAAACTTTACAAAGCATGGTTATGAAGTATGGATGGAAGATTATCCCGGTTTTGGAAAAAGCACCGGTGAAATCACAGAAAAAAAATTATATGAACAAGCATGGCAGATCTATGCAATGGCAAAAAATCTGTACGGGAATGATAGTATAATAATTTATGGAAAATCATTTGGCACAGGCCTGGCAGCCTATGTAGCAGCTAATGGGATAGTTAAACGGCTGATACTGGAAACACCCTATTACAGTATTCCTGATTTGTTTAGCTGCTATGCGCCTGTTTACCCTACTTCCTTAATGTCTACTTATAAAATACCAACTTATAAATATTTGCAGGATGTAAAAGTTCCTGTTACTATTTTTCATGGTACCGGTGATGGGGTGATACCTTATCGTTGTGCAAAAAAATTACAACAGGTATTAAAATCTAGCGATGAATTTATTACTATCCCGGAGGGAACGCATCATAATTTAAATGATTTTGATCTTATGAAAAATAAACTCGATTCTCTATTAAATCTCTGATAACTGAACTGTTTTTTTAGACACCTTAAATTCATAAGTTCCCCCGACTTTCAAAGCGTAATTTTCTTTTTGATGACTTACAGGAAAATGAAAGCAAACAGGATAGCTGTATTCATCAACAATATATTTTAATAATTCATCTACGTTTTTTCCGAATGGCCTTTCAGTATCTTTTACATCTGTAAACCCACCAAAAATGAGCCCTGCTAATTTTTCTAATTTACCACTGCGTTTTAATTGATGCATCATCCTGTCTATATTATATAATTGTTCTCCAATATCTTCGAGGAATAAAATTTTATTTGTTGTATCAATTTCTGAGGGTGTACCAATTAAATGAGTGAGCAAAGCCAGGTTTCCGCCTATTAGTTCACCGGTGGCCATACCTTCACGGTTGTATGGATGGGCTGTACATTTATAATTGTTTTTTTTGCCGGTAATCATTGTATATAATGATTGTACATACTCATTTTTGTATTCACCATCATTAAAAGCAGCGGCCATTGGCGCATGGATTGCTGCTATTTTTAGCCGGTTTAAATGGCAATGCAAGACAGTTATGTCGCTAAAGCCAATGATCCATTTTGGTTTTTCTTAAATAAAGTAAAATTTAAATCGTCAATAATTCTTCCTTGTGCCATATCCGCCACGGCCACATAAAATGGCATTAATATCTTCATCATCAAGCATGGCTTGCAGCTCATCTTTTCTTTCTTCATCTGTAGCGCTAAAATAGTTACCGGAACTGCTGCCCAATGTTTTGCCCACCACCACTTCAAATCCCCATTGCTGTAATATGCTGATACAGGTTTGCGCTTTCTCTTTCGCCATATAACCGGCAGGGCAGGTAATCCCTATTGTATCTCCTGTTTTTAAATAAGGTGGAAATTTTATCATTTTATTTCTGTTAAGGTACATTCACCTGGCTGCACATTCAATTTGTGCTTTACACCGCATTTTAAAGCAAAGTTATTTCTTTGATGACCAACAGGGAAATCAAAGCATACAGGATATTTATATTCTTTTACTTTTCTAACACTACATCCTCAATTGTTTTCCCAAATGGTTCGGTATCTGTATCTGTCTTAATTTTAAATCCGCCAATAATCAATCCTTTTAATGCTGCAAGCTTACCGCTTCTTTTTAAATTCCATAACATCCGGTCTATGCTGTACAAGTATTCACCGGTATCTTCTACAAATAAAATCTTTCCCTTAGTATCAATATCGCTTTTGCTTCCTGCTAAAGATTCTATTGTTTTTATATTGCCACCAATTAGCACACCACTGCCAAATCCGGTTTTATTGTTTACATTAGGAGTAGCAGAATAATTCATTTTTTCCCCGGTTACACATTTATAAATTGAGTTAATAGTTTCTATTTGAACAGGATCAGCTTTGCCCCAATCGGAAGGAAAGCTGTTACACATTTTTGAATGGATGGTAGCTACACCACAATTAGTATGAATATGATTATGGAAAACTGTTACATCGCTAAATCCAATAATCCATTTAGGGTGCTGTATAAATTTTTTAAAATTGATTGTATCAATTATCCGAATAGCGCCATATCCGCCACGGGCACACATGATAGCTTTGATATTCTTATTATCCAGCATTTGCTGAAAATCTTTTGTGCGTTCTTCATCTGTTCCTCCCAGGGTGAAATCTTTTTACCAACCGTATCGCCAATTTGAATACTAAAGCCCCATTGCTGCATTTTTGCCATGGCGGGCTGAATATCTTCCTGTGTAATATTTCCTGCCGGGCAGGTAATGCCGATACAATCTCCTTTTTTCAGGTAAGGTGGAATTTTATACAGCGTATCTGGTTCTTCAATAATTTTACCGGTTCCCAGAGCAGAAAAAGCTGCTCCTAATGGTAATAAGGTAGAGATGAAATTTTTTCGGTTCATAAGATGAATTTACTCAAATTTCGTTATTACTTTAAAAAATAATAAACCTGGTAAAAACTATACTTAATTCCAGTTGTCAGTTTTTAAAAGCTTCTTCTAAATATTTTAAATAATCCTGGTAGTAATTATTTTCATTTCTTTTATCCAGAAGGGATGCATGTAAAAATGACTGGTTATAAAACCATTCTTGTAATGCAGTTACATTATATTCGTCTATTTCTATTGGTTGTATAAAATTATTATTATGTTCAACCAACTTTATTTTAAATGTTTTGATACCTTCCCGGGCCGCATATTTGAAAAATATATAACAACTGCTAAAAAATTTATATTTAAGCATATCGGATTTTGATGCTAAAATAAAATGCAGTTGTTTATCTATTATTTTTTTTCCTTGTACAAATGCTTTTGTTTTACCCAAATAAAATAAAGTATAATAAATGATATCCTGGGGATTACTTAGTTTTAATTTTTTAAGTGTTAGCTGGTAGTATTCCTCAGCCTTATCTAATTCCCCTAACATTAAGTATGAGAAAACCAGTTTTGGATAAGTAATATCAGGGACCTCTGCACAGGAGTATTTTTTTGTCACAAGATCTCCTGCATTTTCAATAACTTTTTGGTAATCTTTTTTTGCCAGGTATAAGTCTAATATGCTATTCAGCTGGCAGGCATAGCAGTCATCGTACTCACCTGTCTGATTGCTTTTTTTATATTTATTATAATGTTCATATGCTTTTTCAATTTCACCCATAATAAGGTGCATAATCATCCTGTAATGTTCAATTATTTTACCTGTGTTTCCGGCAGCTGTATATTCTTCTTCAAACTGTGCAATTGTATCTTTTATTTTTGATAAAGGGATAGAGCTGTAATCCGGTATCTTATCAATTATCCATTTAAAACTCCATATTATCCTATGAATGCTGCCAGGCTTTAGTTCATTATTTTTTTTATAGTTTAGCAGCCATGGATATTGCACCAATGCCTCATCAATAAAATTGCAAAAAGTTAATTGGCTGAAATATTCATACCTGGCATCAAATTCTAATTTTTTATTGCCCAATAGCATTGCTTTTTGCACACATTTAAACGCAAGGTCTTTATTGGTAATATTATATTCGTTATCAATATTCGCCAATACTTCATGAATTTCTTCTCTACTATTAAACTCCATTTTTTTTCTTTTAATTATTTACTTAATTTTTCAATCATTATAATCATATTTCTATTCATTGCCTCAAATTCCAAAGGGCTAAGTGGATAATGGCCAATCATCATAGAATTAACATATAATGTTTCTACAATCATCTGGTCTAGTTCCGGATCCACATTTTTCAAAACCTTTTGTATAACCGGGTTGTTATAATTCAAAAACAATTTTGAATGTAAGTTTTCCTGCTGTTGATATATTGAATCAGAAATAAACGACCATAAATCATCACTGGATTTTTTTATTTCGGTAATGTCCCTGTCGGCAACAATTTTATCCGACATATAGAATAAAGCCGGGATACTTTCCGGTTTGAATTTTTTTACATCTACCAGGCATTTAAAAGGGTTTAAATATTGTTGCAAACTTTCAATCCTGTTTTCTAAAATATTATAATCTGCAACACTTAAATCATTTAATATATTTCCAAAATATTCAGCATTAATGCGTTGGTATGAATTTTCATTATCAAATCCTGAAATGGCCTCTAATAATTCTGCTTCGTAGATATAACCGGCATTTATAATTAATGTTTCGTTAGCCTTGGAAATAGGAAGGATTTGCCGGTATTCATCAATATTGGAAATATAAAGTATACGGTTTGATTTTTCTTTAATTTGTCCCAATGTCAAATCTCCCTGGTTAGTTTGAAATTTAAACCATTTGTATATAAATTTTAAAAAAGCCTCATCAGACAGGGCCAGCGATTTTAAAGCAATACCATGGATGTTAAGTATTTTTTCAAGCACCAGCGGTGCTTTTAAGCTTAGCTCTTTCAAATATTGTTTGATAATATTCCCCAGCTCATCCTGTACTTCATGAAGAGTGCTATTATCATATATCTCTTCACGGGAAGCTGTAGGAGAAAGCGATTCTGAATTTATGATGGCTTTAATAAAAAATGCCCACTCAGGTAAAATATTGGCTGATTTATTGGTAATAAACATGTTTTTTACATATACCCTGTGTGATTGTAAAGTTCCATGCTGTACTTCATGAGGCACTATAAAAGCAATACCCTTATTTTTTTTATCAGCGGTTTCTAAATAGAAAAAATTTTGGAAATCTTTATTAAAATACTCTGCTCCAAATTGAAGCAGTGCTTCATTCATTTCTCCTTTGTTTTTCCAGGGAAAATCATCATCAAATCTTTTATTAAAAGCACCATTGATTTCCACATCTATCGGGTATCCTACAAACCTTCCGTATTCATTTACCAATGAGAGTAAGCCTTCTTCTTCTAATTCAATGTCTTCACGGAGTTTTAAAATTACCTTAGTTCCGGTAGAAGAAACAGTTTCTAAAGGTTCTGTTTTATAAGTGCCATCAATATTGCCGGTCCACTTAGTGTCTTTGCCGGATTTTAAAGAGTTTGATATGACCATGATTTCATCACTCACCATAAAGCAGGAGAGCAAGCCTATCCCAAACTGGCCTATGAAATCATTACGCTGGTTAGCCAAATTTTCTTTCGACTTTGAGCTGGCCCCGATTTTAGATAAAAATTCTTCCATTTCATCCGCAGTAAGCCCAACTCCGTTATCTGAAAAAATTAAAGCTTTGGCATCAGCATTATTATAAAATTCAATTAAAATATTTGGGTTAAATTTTTCAATATTTTGTCTTGCTTTAATGGCATCTACCGCATTTTGAATAAGTTCCCTTACAAAAACTTCTTTTCGGCTATATAAACTTTCTGAAAGTATTTTTAATACCCCGGCTAAGTTTACCTGGAAAATTGACTGGCTCATTTTTTGTTTCAAATTATTATAAATTATTGTAACAGACAAGGGCTGTTTAACTTATGGTTTAAATTAATTATTATTTTTTGATTTTTTTATAAAATTTTCTAATAGTAATTTCTGCTTGGGATCATCTGAATTATCTAATTTTAATACAATAGCCCCAGTGTTTGCATCAATGATATAATACATTGGTGGTTTGGCGCTTTTTGACGATGCAGAAATATGCCAGTAATGATTATTGAGTTCAGCATCAACCCAGCTTCCCAGAAATCCTCCGGTGTCTTTAATAGCAGAATCAACGGCTTGGGAGGATGATACTTTAATATCATAATTCATTTTACTTAGCACTTCACAGAAATGCTTTTTCGCCTTTTTTTGTATTGAAGCTGTCTTTGCCGGATTCTTACTCAATATAGATACATTACTATCTCTGTTTTCAGAGATTAATATATAATCCAGGCCATTATAATTAACTTCAATTGTTTCTTTAGGATTTTTGTCTGATCCATAATTTTGAGTAAAACTTATATTATTATAACGGAGATGATGTATCGCATACCATCTATGTGACACTCCGGATTCTGAATCAAATAAATTTTCCTCTGCATTTCTAACAATTATACTTCTTAACGCTATAAACACTTTTTGTTTACTCTCCTGCGAAAGACAATCCTTTTCCTGTGCTTTACTGGCTAAAAAAACTAAAAATTGTTAATGCAGTAAATATGTGTTTCATATTAATTTAGTATTAGACCATATTGTAATGATGATGTTACGTTTCTTTACAGTACACATTTAGATGCAATTATTATTGAAATTACACAAAAGTATATGTTAATAGAAAGGGCTAACTGCTATAGTTTGCTTATTGACTGGTGATTAGGTACTTTTGCAGTATTACATAGTCTGACCGTTCCGGTCTGACTATGTATTTGCTTTAATAAAAGCTGCATAGTGCTGAAAAAGTACAAGTGAGTGACCCCGCCTTCGGACAGGGCAGGCTACAACCATGTTGAATAATGATAAAAAGCTAAGTACAAAAAAATGAAAAATCCAAAAAGATATTTAATTACTTCTGCGCTTCCTTATGCCAACGGGCCTAAGCATATTGGCCATTTGGCAGGCGCTTATTTGCCTGCAGATATTTATGTGCGTTATTTGAGAGTGCAGCAAAAAGATGTAGTGTACGTGTGCGGTAGCGATGAGCATGGTGCCGCCATTACCATACAGGCTATGAAAGAGAATACTACGCCCAAAGAAATTGTTGATAAATACCATGCCATGCTGAAAAGTAATATGGCTGACCTAGGTATTTCATTTGATATTTATCACAGAACTTCATCACCCATCCATCATGAAACAGCACAGGAATTTTTTACTGCTTTGAATGAAAAAGGAGATTTGGAAGTAAAAGAAACTGAGCAATATTTTGATGAAGATGCCAATACTTTTTTAGCAGACAGGTATATTATTGGTACTTGCCCTGTTTGCAGCAATGATAATGCTTATGGTGACCAGTGCGAAAAATGTGGCAGCTCTTTAAGCCAGGAACAATTGATTAATCCCAGGAGTACATTGAGCGGAAATGAACCTGTAAAAAAATTAACCAGCCATTGGTATCTGCCTTTAAATAAGCATGAAGATTTTTTATGGCAATGGATATTGCAAGAGCATAAAGGGGATTGGAAGGCTAATGTGTTGGGGCAATGTAAAAGCTGGCTGGATGCAGGCTTACAGCCAAGGGCAGTTACCAGGGATCTGGATTGGGGAGTGAAAGTGCCAGTAGCTGAAGCAAAGGGCAAGGTATTGTATGTTTGGTTTGATGCGCCTATTGGTTACATCAGTGCTACCAGGCAATGGGCTTTGGATAATGATAAAGACTGGAAACCGTACTGGTATGAAAAAGATACCAAGCTGGTGCATTTTATTGGTAAGGATAATATTGTTTTTCATTGCATTATTTTCCCGGCAATGTTGAAATTGCATGGGAATATTTTGCCTGATAATGTGCCCAGTAATGAGTTTATGAATTTGGAAGGGGATAAAATGAGCACCAGCCGTGGCTGGAGTATTGAGATGGAAGATTATATAAACGATTTTGTAAAGAAAGATAATGGAGGGGAGCAAATGGTGGATGCTTTGCGCTATTATTTAACGGCTATTGCCCCTGAAACTAAAGACAGCGAGTTTACCTGGAAGGGATTCCAGGAAGCAGTGAACAGCGATATCGTAGGTAAGTTCGGGAACTTTGTAAACCGCACTTTTGTGTTGATGCATAAATTATGTGGTGGAAAAGTGCCGGTGCTTCACATGGACTTATTAGATGATACAGATAAAAATATCATTAAAGAAATTGAAGGGTGTAAAACGAAAATAGAGCAGTTGATTGAGCAGTATAAATTCAGGGATGCTTTATTTGAAGTGATTATGCTGTCTGATGCAGCTAATAAGTACATGCAGAAAAAAGAGCCATGGATAATTGCTAAACAGACTGGTGAAAATGGGAATTTAACCGCTGAAGCCCAAATGCTTGTTGATAACTGCTTACATATTTGTCTTCAATTAACGGCTAACCTGGCAATTTTTATTAATCCTTTTCTGCCATTTACAGCAAAAAAAATGTGCTACATGATGAAGGTGGTAGATAAGATGCTGGACTGGGAAAATGCTGGAAAACTAAAATTATTAAGTGTGGGGTATTCATTACGTGAGCCACAATTATTATTTAGAAAAATAGAGGATACCGAGGTAGCTGAGCAGGTAGAAAAATTAAAAATTAAAAGCGAAAAATTAAAGGTGGAAGAAAAGCCGATAACCGACAACCGACAACTGACCACCGATAAAAAACCAGAAATTGTATTTGATGATTTTGCAAAATTAGACTTAAAAGTGGGCACAATCCTGTCAGCAGCAAAAGTTGAAAAAGCAGATAAATTATTAAGACTGGAAGTTGATCTCGGGTTTGAGAAAAGAATTATCGTAAGCGGAATTGCATTACATTTTACCCCGGAAGAGATTATTGATAAGCAGGTAGTTGTTGTAACCAACCTTGCTCCACGTAAAATGCGTGGTATTGAAAGCAATGGAATGATTTTAATGGCTGAGGATAATAATGGAAAACTATATTTTATTAAACCAGAAGAAAATATCAATCCCGGTGCCAGTGTAAATTAGTTTTTAAGATGGGATAAAAAATATTCCTTTTGTGCTACATTGTTTTCTTATAAATAAATTTACATCCGTATTCCTTAACTTCGTTATTCAAAATAGTTGTTTAACTAACTAATTTTATTATGACTAAGAGAACCATCAAAAAAGTAGCTGTATTGGGTAGCGGGGTAATGGGAAGCCGTATTGCCTGCCATTTTGCAGGAATAGGCTTGCAGGTTTTATTATTGGACATTGTTCCTAAAGATTTATCTGCTGATGCAAAGCCAGCAGATAAAAATAAAATTGTAAACGAGGCGCTGGCCGCAGCTCTAAAAAGCAACCCCTCCCCGGTGTATGCAAAGGATGTGATTAAAAGAATCAAGACTGGTAATTTTTCAGATAATATGAAAGATATCGCCGGGTACGATTGGATAATAGAAGTTGTAGTAGAAAGGCTGGATATTAAGCAACACATTTTTACCGAAGTTGAGAAATACCGGAAACCGGGTACGTTAATTACTTCCAATACATCCGGTATACCCATACACATGATGGCTGAAGGCAGGAGTGATGATTTTAAAAAGCATTTTTGCGGTACTCACTTCTTTAATCCTCCGCGTTATTTACGTTTATTAGAGATTATCCCTACACCATTTACTGATCCTGAAGTAGTTGATTTTTTGATGAATTACGGAGACCTGTATTTAGGCAAAACAACTGTTTTGTGTAAAGATACTCCTGCATTTATTGCCAACCGGGTTGGGGTTTTTAGCATGATGTCTATTATGCACATAATGGATAAATTACAATTAAGCATAGACGAAGTTGATGCATTAACAGGTCCGGTAATCGGCAGGCCAAAATCGGCCACTTTCCGTACAGGTGATGTAGTGGGTATAGATACTTTGGTAAAAGTAGCAAAAGGGGTAGCAGATAATTGTCCTGAAGATGAAGCTAAAGAAATTTTTGCCATTCCGGCATGGCTCAATAAAATGATTGAAAACAATTGGCTGGGCGATAAAACCGGCCAGGGCTTTTTTAAAAAAATTAAAGGAGCACCAGGTGAAAAAGAGATCCTTACTTTGAATTTGCAAAGCTTTGAGTATGGCCCAAGGCAGAAATCAAAATTTGCCACATTGGAAACAGCAAAGCCGGTAGAAGATGTAAAAGAAAGATTAAAACTATTGTGTGCAGGCCAGGATAAAGCCGGAGAATTTTATCGCCAGTTTCATTACAGTTTGTTTGCTTATATCAGTCATCGCATACCCGAAATATCTAATGAAATATACAGGATTGACGATGGAATGATGGCCGGATTTGGCTGGGAAATAGGTGCTTTTGAAAGTTGGGATGCCTTAGGTGTGGCAAAAACAGTTGAGGCAATGAAAGCTGCAGGATATCAAGTAGCAGCTTGGGTAGAAGAAATGATTGCCGGTGGCAAAAATACTTTTTATAAAGTTGAAAATAGTAAGCGTTTGTACTATGACGTTAGTTCAAAATCTTACCAGTCATTACCGGGCAGCGAAGCTTTTATTGTAATGAAGAATTTTGAAAACGAAACCGTTTGGAAAAACAGCACCTGCCGCACTTACCATTTAGGCAATGATGTGCTTGGGTTGGAATGGTATACAAAAATGGGAAGCATCGGTGGCGAGGTATTGGAAGGGATACAAAAATCAATTGCACTTGCAGAGGAGAAATATAAAGGCCTGGTAATTGCCAATGAAGGTGCCAATTTTAGCGCAGGCGCAAATGTAGGCATGATATTTATGCTGGCCATAGAGCAGGATTTTGATGAAATAGATATGGCCATCCGCATGTTTCAAAATACTATTATGAGGGTAAGGTATTCTTCAATACCTGTCGTAGTAGCACCACATGGACTAGCATTGGGTGGCGCTTGCGAAATGAGCCTCCATGCGGATAAAGTTATCGCTGCTGCAGAAACATATACCGGTCTGGTAGAAGTAGGCATCGGCGTAATACCCGGTGGCGCAGGTACAAAAGAGTTTGTATTACGTGCCGCTGATGAAATGCATCCTGGCGAACCCGAAACCATTACTTTGCAAAACAGGTTTTTAAATATTGCCACAGCTAAAGTAGCAACCTCTGCTTACGAAGCGTATGATTTGGGCATTTACAGAAAAGGCAATGATAAAGTAAGCATAAACATAAACCGCAGGATTGCCGAAGCCAAACAAGCCGTACTCGATTTATATGATGATGGCTATGTAATGCCCGTACAGCGCAATGATATAAAAGTATTGGGCAGGTCTGCACTGGGTGCAATGTTGGCCGGCATCAATGGTATGCGTACCGCCAACTATGCGACTGACCATGATGTAACTGTTGCTAAAAAACTGGCTTATGTAATGTGCGGTGGTGATTTGAGCGAACAGCAACTCGTAAGCGAACAATATTTGCTTGACCTGGAAAGAGAAGCATTTTTGAGCCTTACTGGCGAAAAGAAAACCTTGGAGAGAATACAATCTGTGTTGAAGAGTGGTAAGCCGTTGAGGAATTAGAAAATTTATTTTGGTACCAGCTGTAGTTCTTCGTAGCATCATCGTTGCAAATATGGTTTTGTCAATTTATCTTTTAATAAAAGATAAATTGATCAATTCGTTCATCGGTGGAATTGCTATTGAACATTCAGCAAAGTAAATATTATGCCAGTATATTTAACCTTCTTATAATATTGTAAATAACAAAATAATGATAAAAAAATCAGGTGTCCTTTTTTTGCTTATTACACTTTTATTTCAAAGTGTAAAAGCACAAATACCAATGGATTCAACAATGCTTAACAAAGAATTCAATAGTTTAGACGAAGCCCTAAAAGATCCTGATAATGTTTTTAGGCTAAATTTGAGCAATCAAAAAATACAATTGGCAGATTCAGTATGGTCCAAATTTCCCAACCTACAGTATTTGAGTTTTAAAAACGACCGTTTTAAAAAAATACCTGAAGGCATAGGCAATCTTAAAAACCTTAAAGTGCTTGATCTAAGTGGTAATGATTTTAAAGTATTGCCTATAACCTTTAGCGAATTGTCAAACCTGGAAGAGTTGTATTTGAATGATGATAAATATTTTCAATTGGATAAAAACATTCCTATTTTAAGTAAGTTACCTAATCTTAAATCGCTTCACATAGAAAATGACGGGTTGAAAAAGTTGCCTAAGAATATCTCTCAACTCAATAATTTAGAGTCGTTATACCTCAATAACAATCGATTTAAACAAGTGCCATTAGAAATACAGGGATTAAAAAACTTGAAATATTTAGACTTACACGATAATATGCTGAGGTTTCCAAATCAGTTTAATCCAAATCAAGGTTTTGGGCCGAAAATCAGATTTTAAATTCAGGCAAAATTTATAGATGAAAATTAAAATCATTTTTATAAAAATAAAGTGGTTGTAATAAAGTTAGAGAAGTATTTTGGCATCGGGGTTTCGTACCGAAAATCCCGCTGGGACGAAAAAAATTTTAGCCAACCGCACGTTTGGCACATTTGGTTTTGCCCGACACACAAGCCAACGCTTCGCAAAACCAAAAGAGCCATTTTTTGCCAACGCACAGGATGACATTGGGTATTTTAATAATTACCTTAGCAACCTGACAATTTAAGAATGGCATTAAGCTGGAACGAAATAAAAGATAGAGCATTAAATTTCTCAAAAGAATGGGCTGATACTTCAAACGAAGAAGCAGACGCAAAACCATTTTTAGTTGAGTTCTTTAATGTGTTTGGCATCAGCAGTAAACGTGTTTCGACCTTTGAACACAGAGTAAAAAAACTGGACGACAAAGACGGTTACATTGACTTGCTTTGGAAAGGAACAATTTTAATTGAAATGAAAAGTCGGGGCAAAAACCTTGACAAAGCCTACCAACAAGCCAAAGAATACACACACGGACTAAAACAACACGAATTACCGAAATACATTCTCATTTCCGACTTTGAAAATTTTAGACTTTACGACCTTGAAGAAGATAAAACCGTAGAATTTAAACTCAATGACCTTGTAAATAATGTTCAGCATTTCGGTTACATTTTAGGTTATCAAAAAAAGGTTTACAAAGAACAAGACCCTGCAAACATTAAAGCAGCGGAGTTAATGGGTAAACTTCACGACAGACTTGAAGAAATTGGATATACAGGACATCCGTTGGAAGTTTATTTGGTTCGTATTTTATTTTTATTGTTTGCAGAAGACACGACAATTTTCAACAAGCAACAATTTCAAGAATATTTAGAACAGCGGACAGCAGAAGACGGAAGCGACCTTGCTTCAAAACTGCAAGAACTTTTTCAAGTGCTGAACACAGCTAAAGAAAATCGTTTTAAAAATCTTGACGAGCAACTTGCCGACTTCCCTTATGTAAACGGAAAACTTTTTGAAGAAAACTTGCCTACGGCAAGTTTCGATAGTAAAATGCGACAAGCCTTGTTAGACTGTTGCTATATTGACTGGAGTAAAATTTCACCTGCAATTTTCGGTTCAATGTTTCAAAGTGTTATGAACCCAAAGGAACGCAGAAACTTGGGAGCACATTACACAAGCGAAACCAACATTTTAAAACTTATCAAACCGCTTTTCTTGGACGACCTGTGGAAAGAGTTTGAAAGCATAAAAGACAACAAAAACAAACTTCCTGAATTTCATAAAAAACTAAGCACACTAAAATTTCTTGACCCTGCTTGCGGTTGCGGAAACTTCCTTGTAATTACTTACCGAGAATTGCGTTTGTTAGAATTAGAGATTTTAAGAGCATTAAATAAATCAGGACAACGAGTAATTGACGTAAGCGATATTATTTGGCTCGATGTTGATATGATGTATGGAATAGAATACGAAGAATTTCCTGCCCGAATTGCCGAAGTTGCAATGTGGCTTATTGACCACCAAATGAATATGCAAATAAGCAACGAGTTTGGACAATACTTTGTTCGTTTGCCTTTGAAAAAATCCGCAAAAATCGTTCACGGCAACGCATTGCAAACAGACTGGGAAAATATTGTTTCAAAAAATGAACTTTCTTTTATCATTGGAAATCCGCCATTCATTGGGTCTAAAATAATGAAACAAAGTCAGCGTGACCAAATTGTAAAGCAATTTGAGAATGCCGACAGTAGCGGAGTTCTTGACTACGTTACAGGCTGGTATGTTAAAGCAGCCAAATTTATTCAAGGCACAAAAATTAAAGTTGCATTCGTTTCTACAAATTCAATTGTTCAAGGCGAACAAACGAGTATTCTTTGGGAACAAATGCTTAATAAATACAAAATCAAAATTCATTTTGCTCACCGCACTTTTAAATGGAGAAATGAAGCTAAAGGAAATGCAGCAGTTCATTGTGTGATAGTTGGCTTCGCCAACTACGACACAAATAACAAAAGCATTTTTGAATATGAAGATATTAAAGGCGAAGCCCACGAAATAAAAGTAAAAAATATCAATCCGTTTTTAGTAGATGCAAAAGATATTTTGATAACTAAAAGGACAAATCCACTTTGTAATGTTCCTAAAATGAGTTTCGGAAATATGCCATTAGACGGAGGACACTTACTATTATCAGACGAAGACAAAACGGAATTTCTGCAAAAAGAACCTAAAGCAGAAAAATATATTTTACCGTTAATATCAGCGTATGAATTTCTAAATGGAAAAAAAAGATGGTGCTTATGGCTTGTTGATGCAGAGCCAAATGAATTAAAACAAATGCCCGAAATCTTGAAAAGAGCTGACTTGGTTAAGAAATTTCGTTTAGACAGCGTTGCTCCTTCAACACAGAAATTTGCAACAGCACCAACTTTATTTCGCGACCGAAATAGACCTGAAACATTTATTGTTGTTCCTCGTGTTTCATCTGAAAATAGACCTTATATCCCATTTGGTTTTTTTGATAAAAATTCCATTGTTAGCGACACTTGTATGTCAATCCCAAATGGAAATTAATATCATTTTGGTATTCTAATGTCTAAGATGCATATGGCTTGGGTAAAATATATTTGCGGTCGTTTAAAAAGTGATTTTCGTTACTCTAAGGATATTGTTTACAACAATTATCCTTGGCCAGACAATATTACGGAAAAACAAATTACTGGAATTGAAACGGCAACACAGAAGGTTTTAGATGCAAGACTTGATTTTCCAAACAGTTCTCTTGCTGACCTATACGACCCATTGACAATGCCACCTGCATTGGTAAAAGCACATAATGAATTGGACAAAGCCGTTGACTTGGCTTATCGTTCGCAACAATTTACAACGGAAGCGAAACGAATGGAGTTTTTATTTGAACTATACGAAAAATATACGGCAGACCTTTTTACAAAAGAGAAAGTGAAAAAGAAAAAATGAACGAAAATTTAAAATACGAGAAACGAATAATTGCATTCATAGACATTCTTGGATTTAGAGAATTGATAAAGGATTCTGAAAAAATCCTGCCACACTCGAAAAAAATCTATGAAGTAATTAACTACTTTAAAAATTGGGAAAAGCCTGAAAGTTGGAATTTAAAAACAATTGAAATTGAAGAAGATGCTCAAAAGAAAGGGCTTGCTAATTTTGATTTATCAAACAAATCAAGTTGCACCTGCTTTCAGATTCAATTATTGTTTCAATAAAAATTTCTGATGGCGATATAAACGCCCTTCTCTCTACCCTAATTGCTAATATTTCATATATCGGTTCTTACATTATTCAGAAAGGAATTTTGTTTAGAGGTGCAATTACTATCGGAAATATTATTCATCAAGACAACGGAATTATTTTAGGACAAGGATTTATTGATGCCTACAATTTAGAATCTAAACTTGCGACCTTTCCCAGAATTGTTGTGTCTGACAAATTAATTAAAGAATTAAACTACCCATTAGAAGCTAAAAGAAATAGATACCCTTACCACCAATATCTAACACGTGACAAAGACGGTTGCATTGGATTTAATCAGTTAAAGTATTTTGAAGTAGTTCAATCTTGGACGGAAATGAAAGAGGATATTTTAAAAGATGCTTTAGATAAAACAAGAAAAGTAATTATAGACGGTTTGGATTATTCTTTTGAGCTTCCATCGGTTCATTCAAAATACCAGTGGCTAAAGAATGAATATAACAGCTTAATTATTTTAACGGACAACATAAAGCAACCGATTAAAGAGTTAAACGAAAACATAGCTGGACAAAATATTCATTTCTCATACACAGACAATTATTACTATGGAAAGAAATAGCCAACGCATTTTGCAAGCACATTTAAAAACCGCACAAGCAACCGCACAGACCAAAGTTTTTAAAAGAGCTTGCAAAGCCGACCCAAAAGAAAAATTGAATTAAAAAAAATTTCCAACGCTTTAAAAAAAATAAAAAATACGCAACGCACAGCCGACACTCAATGACACGACAACTCAATAACGACAATGGTTTACAAGCACGGTGGACAGAAACGCCAGCACCTAACAGCACCTACAAAAAATTGGCGGTTTAGTGCTTCGTATGACAGTTTTGTGGGTAATCAAAGTTTAGTGGTGAAAATCGCCAACTTCTTGTAGCTGCAAAACGTTGTGTGCAACCCTTGTGGACACTTTACTCTAATTCAAAATTTAAGACAGCATAAATGTTTTTACAATGGTTTGACCTTTTTGCAAGAATTATAAAAACCATAATTCTATCAACTGTTTACACGACATTAATTTTCTTCATTCTTTTTTTAGTATATAAAAAGATAAAAAATAAATGGCTTGAAAATCGAATGAAGCATAAATTTAAGAATTGGCTCTTAGCCCACTTTTTAATTTCATTAGGACTGTTTGCTTTTTCATTTTCATATTGGCAAGACACGGGATTAGGAGAAGCACCACAATTACCAATCGGCTATGGACAAATTATTTATAGCACAGACTTTGCTTGGACTGAATTTTATCCTGACCTTGAAAAAAACCAATTAAATAAAGACGAACTTCAAATTGGCAATTTTAAAATCAAAGACAATTTTCTTTGTGCAGAGGTTTCTCACCAAAATACTGACAGTCCCAACTTTGACTTCATTGTCTATGACTTAACTAAAAAAACATTTGTAACATTTACAAACGAGACAGATTATAACGAATTTGCAAAAAAAAGTAACTTGCCAGTTAAGTCTGACCTTTATGATTTCAAGACACACTTTCAAGAATATTTTGACAACAAACCAAAATGGCAAAAATGGTTGCTTCCTTGACAAAACGTAATAGGGCTGCACACAATAACTAAGCCTTCGTTGCGTCCGTAGGACGAACAATGAAGGCGATTTCCTTCCCAGCGGGGTCTTCATCGCATATCCAGCAGCGTTAGCATGAGACCCCGATGCATAAGACAACTATAAAAACTAAAGCACCCACTCTACAAAAATAAAAGTGGCAGCAATAAAATTAAAACAGTATTTTGGCATCAAAGTTTCGTGCCGAAAACCACTAGGCAAATAAGTTTAAAAGTTTAGTGAAACGAAATGTAGAGCTGTAAAAACATAATAATTTACAACAATGAGTGAAATTAATCTTTTGGCAGATAAAATAGAACAAGGAATTAGTAAAATATTTGCCCAGGCCTCTGAACAAAAATCGGGAATGTGGAACTACGCCCTATTATTCAACCAGGAAAAATCGAAAACTTGGGTTATCGTTTTATTTTTTGAAAATAAGGTTCAACTGAAAAATTCGCTTAGCAATGGTTTTTGTTATTCAGTACATCAGGTTTTGAAAAATGAACTTGTCTTAATAGACAAAGAATTACCAATAAGTATTCGGTTTGACATAGGACAATATCCCTCGAATGAAACAGAGTATGAACAGTTGCTAGAAAAACATACTGTAACTTATGATACTTTAAACAATGAAAATGTGCAACGGGAGATATGTTCCATATGTGGACACGATTGGGGTAAACATAAATTGATGGGTCATGGTAATCCACCTCAGGAGGGATGGATGGCATGCCCTGAAGAAGATTGTTTTTGCTTTTTGACTTGGGATTTAGACCAAAGAGTTAACAAAGACAAATTTGGTAAGTTGTACAAAGATGAAACTTAATTAACAGCCTAGGCTCGTTGTGTCCTCACAAATCCTTCGCTACAATCAATTCTTTCCCCATACTGGCTGAATATGCAGCCTGGCTCAGCAGCTTAGCGTACTTGTGCTATTATATATCCTAAAAAAAATAAGATTGGCAATTATTTATTTCAAATAATCTTACATGGCACAAGTACACCGCCACATTAGCTTGCCCTGCATACTCCGCCTGAATGGGGGGCGGTTGAGCTTTATGAACCTAATTTGCAAAAGCAGAGCATTTATACTAAATTTGAGCATAGCGATTCGATTTTGCATTTGTACTGAATAAAACATTTGTACTTCGATTTCCCCACCTTCGCAAAGCCCCAAACTTTTATGGGCAAGCTTGGTACGAGGTTGCCTAATTGTTAAATATCAAAAATAAACAAAATGAAAATAAGAAATTCAATTTTAATGGCAGTAATTATTTTTACATCTCTAATTTTAATTAGCTGTAATGGAAGTGTTAAAGGGAAATGGTCAGAATCTGATAAGCAAAAATTTTACAAAGAAATGGAAGGGGTCAAAGAATTATCAAATTTTGGTGAAAACAAAAAAAAATGGATTGAATGCTATCTAAGTAAATGTGAAGCTAACTATTCTTCATACTATAAAGCGGATACTGATGAAAAGGGAGCCGAAAAAATTGCTTTGGAATGTGGTGATGAAATCCTCTCAAATGGAAGTGTTAAAGGGAAATGGTCAGAATCTGACAAGCAAAAATTTTACAAAGAAATGGAAGGGGTCAAAGAATTATCAAATTTGGGCGAAAACAAAAAAAAATGGATTGAGTGCTATCTAAGTAAATGTGAAGCTAACTATTCTTCATACAATAAAGCGGATACTGATGAAAAAGGAGCCGAAAAAATTGCTTTGGAATGCAACGATGATATCATAAAATAGAATTTCCCATTCCCATCGGGGTTTTCATCGCATAGCCAGCAGCGCTAGCATGAGACCCCGATGCATAAGACAACTATAAAATTAAAGCACCCACTCTACAAAAATAAAAGTGGCAGTAATTAAGTTAAAAAGTATTCAACATCGGGGTTTCGTACCGAAAACCTCGCTGGGACAAATAGCAGAATGGATGGAAACACTAAAATTCTATACGTATGTTTATGATGAGACGGGTATTTTGATTGAAGATGACCTTCTAATTGAAACTCAATAGATGCGACAAATGACTGCACATTACCCACTATTAAAAATTCGCACAAAAAATGTTAACTTTGGAAAAACATAAGGTATGATTTCATCAACCCCACCTGTGAGCCTGGCAGATTATTATTTCGGATTTTTGAAAAACCTTAATTCCGACAGTAAGCTTGATTTAATTTCAAAACTTTCACAGTCTTTAAAAGAAAGCCAAACTATTTCGGAAAATTCTTTACAATCTCTTTTTGGGGCATATAAATCTGATGAAACTGCCGATGAAATCATTTCAGAAATTAGGGCATCCAGAGTTTTTAATCGTAACACAGAATCACCTTGAAAAAATATTTACTTGACACAAATATTTGTATCTATTTTATCAAAGGGCAATATGAGCTAAATAAAAAAAATGCTCACTTAAATAGGCTTCACAATATAGACATTCAGGATTGGACGCAATCTTGACAAAGTGCAATCTATATGGCTAATCGTTCTGACTTTCTCTATCCTTATCTCTCCTTTTAAAATAAAAATAAAAAGGTATACCCGCTACCGTTAGTGCCAATCCAAAAACAGAACTGATAAAATGTGTTTTGCCGGTTATATAATTATTGATATCCGCATGCAAAGTAAGCACAAAATAAAATGCGGAAAATGCAACAAAAATAATTGGTGTTAACGGGTAGCCCCAGGCTTTGTATGGCCTTTCAGCTTTAGGCATTTTTTTTCGTAAAATAAATATTCCAGCGGCTGCAAAACCATAAAATATCCAGGTAATAAAAACAAAAAGATCAGTCAACATATCAAAAGACCCGGTTAAAATAAACAGGCATGTCCATACTGCATGCAACCAAAGTGCATTGGCAGGAGTTTGATACCTTGAATTTACCTTGCCGATTTTTTTAAAAAACACTCCTTCCTGTGCCATTGCGAAAGTCACTCTGGAGCATGCCATTAAATTGCCATTGGTAGCACCAAAAGTTGATATCATTACCAACAAAGCAATTAAGCCTGCTCCGGCGTTTCCTATGATTGGCGCTACAGCATCAGTTGCCACCAATTTGGATTTTGACATCTCATCTACAGGCAGCATATATAAATAAGCCTGGCTGGTTAATACATACAAGATGATGCAAAGTCCTAAACCAATAAACAATCCACGATGTATATTTTTTTTGGGGTTATCGATCTCTCCTGCAACAAAGCCAATATTATTCCAGCCATCATAAGCAGCAAAAGCCCCCGATAACGCAGCTATTATGCCCACCAGGTATCCCCAGCCGTGTAAACCACCTGTAGCTGTATTTTGTATAAAATTTTGAGTCGATCCTTTTCCGGAAAAAAATATAATGCCTACCATTAATATTAACGCTGTTACCTTTATGGCAGAGAATAATATTTGTACAGCTCCACCGGCTTTAACACTTCGTGTATTGATAAACGTTAGTAAAACGATCACCAGGATGGTTAGGCTTTTTACACCAAAATTTTCCAGGGGATATAATTTACCCAGGAATGGGATGTTAATGTGCCATACATGTTCTATCCCGGTATTAAAGCGGGGTAATATAAAAAAATATTCTGCATATTGCGAAAAAATATAAGCAATGGCAGCTACGCTTGCGGTATTAATAACAGCAAAAGATGCCCAGCCATATAAATAAGCGAAAAAATTGCCGTACATTTTTTTAAAAAAAACATATTGCCCGCCTGTAACGGGTAGCATGGCTCCAATTTCAGCATTAATGGCTGCACCCATCATTGAAATAGCGCCGGCAAATATCCATACCAAAAGCATTAATAACGGTGAGCCTAATTGCCCTGCCATAACAGCAGGTTTCATAAAAATACTTGAACCTATCACACTGCCTGCCACTATGGAAATGGTAGCCCACAAATTTAGTTTTCTTGATAATTTATCCGGTTCAGACATATAAATAGATTAAGAATTATTTTTAGTTTAATAAAGATATGCTGTACAAGAGTGCGACCCCGCCTTCGGACGGGGCAGGCAGCCAATGCAGCTAAATTAAAGATATTAAGCTGGGTACAAAAAATAATCTGTGGCCGTTGATCATTTAATTTTTTTGGTTAAAGAATAATTTTCCTATCTTACTTTTTTAAATTACTTATTTATTATGTCAATACTTTCGATAGAAAACCTTTCCAAGCAGTATGGCCCGGTAAGGGCTTTAAAAAGTGTGAGTTTTACTGTACCTAAAGGAACCGTATTTGGAATCTTAGGTCCCAACGGGAGCGGTAAAACTACGTTGCTAGGTATTGTGACGGATATTTTAAAAGCGAGTAGCGGGCAATATAAATGGCACGGAGATTTGGATATGGCCGACCAGCGCAAGAAAATTGGTACTTTGCTGGAAACACCTAATTTTTATCATTATCTGTCTGCAATTGATAATTTAAAAATTGCGGCGGAGATAAAACAGAGGGGCAAGGATGATATCCGTAAGGTATTGGAACTGGTAAATCTTTGGCAACGGAAAGATTCTAAATTCAGTACTTATTCTCTGGGTATGAAACAGCGGCTTGCCATTGCATCAACTTTATTGGGAGACCCTGATATTTTGGTTTTTGATGAACCTACAAACGGGCTTGATCCGGCAGGTATCGCTGAAATAAGAGAGTTGATGAAAAAATTGCACCAGCAAGGGAAGACTATCATTATGGCAAGCCATATTTTAGATGAGGTGGAAAAAGTATGTACACATGTAGCCATTATTCAAAAAGGCGATTTAAAAACAGTTGGCACAGTAAAAGATATCATGTCTTCTCCGGGTGGAAAAACTACAACTGCAGTATTGATTGAAATAGCCTCGGATAATAATATTTTGCTACAACAAACTGTGCAACAAATTTCCGGTATTGTTAATATTGAATTGTCCGGAGACGAATTGCACATTACTTGTAGTGAGAGTATTTCTGCTGCACAGATCAACAGGTTTTGTTTCGACAAAGAAATAGTACTTACCAAGCTTAATGTAAAGCGAAAATCTTTAGAGACAACCTTTTTGGAAATCACAGGTAATCAAAGCGATAAATAAATTTACTTTATATGATGCATCTTTTAAAAATCGAGTGGTTGAAGTATAAAAAATATACTGCATTTAAGGTACTCAGCCTTTTTTTTATTATTGGTATTTTTGCAACAAATTATATTGTATACAGTGTAAAAAAGAATATCATTAATGATATAGATACCCAGGGCTTAATATCTTTTTCTCCATATAGTTTTGCAAATACCTGGCAAACTACCAGCTATGTTTCAGGTTTTATTTTATTACTGCCTGGTTTGCTATTGATAATGTTATTTACCAATGAGTATACGTTTAAAACACATAGACAAAATATTATCGACGGGCTCAGCCGGCATGAGTTTATTAATGTAAAAATTATGCTTGCTTTGATATTCGCATTAGTTTCTTCAGTATTTGTTTTCTTTAGCGCATCTGTTTTTGGTTTTGCTTCAGGAACCGATTTTTCATTGAATGGAATTGAATATGTAGGATATTTTTTTCTCAAAGCATTATCCTATAATATGATTGCAGTTTTATTTTCTGTATTACTAAAAAGAACAGGTTTTGCTACAGGTTTATTTTTTATTTATTTGGGTGCGGAAAATTTACTTTCCCAATATTTGGTTTTCCTAAGTATGAAGCTTAGAGTAAATTATGATATGGATGCCGGAAATTTAGGTGATTACCTGCCCATGAATGCGGCAGATGGTTTGCTTACTTTTCCTAAGAATATGGTTACAAGTATGGCCAAATCAATTTTACCTACAGATTTTACCTGGGTAGTAATTGCTTTTGCCGTATCATACCTTATTTTATTTTATTGGTGGTCAAAAAGGAAGTTTGTTAATTCGGATCTTTAATTTAATTAACTAAATCAGTAATAGCATTTTCTATTTCAGGATAATTAAAAATAAATCCTGTTTGAGTTATTTTTTTGCTGCTTACGGTAGTGCTTTTTAAAACTTCTATACTTTTTTCACCAAGCAATAATTTTAGAATAAAACCGGGCACATGCATTGGGATATAAAAATTACCTTTTATTGTTTTTGCTACTGTAATCATTAATTTTTTATTAGTTACAGGCTCTGGTGCCACTGCGTTATAGCTGCCTTCAATATTTTCATTTTCGATAGCATAAATAAACAACCTGCATAAATCATCAATATGTACCCAGCTTATAATTTGCTTACCACTTCCTAAAATACCGGCAATACCAAAACGTAAAGGTTTTTTAAACTCGACCAAAGCGCCGCCTTTATTGCTAAGTACAATACCTAATCTATATTTTACTACCCTTATGCCCAATGATGTTGCAGGCTCAATGCTTTGTTCCCAAAGCTTGCAGGTATCTCCTAAAAAACCTGTATCGGGCTTATCACTTTCTGTAAAAGGAACAGCAGGTAATTTGTCTGGGCCATACCAGCCAATTGCCGAAGCGCTAATAATTGCTTTTATTTTATTACTGTTATTTTGTAAGGCATGAATTAACAATTTTGAGCTGTTTACCCGGCTATCTGCAATTTCCTTTTTATAAGCATCAGTCCATCTTTTATCAACCACACCTGCACCCGCCAGATGAATTATATAGTCTGCTTTTTGCAGGGCAAAAATATCTATTGCTTGTTTATTAATATCCCATAGGGAAAATTGTATATTATTTTGTGTCTTATTGACTGGTAGCGCTCTTGTAAGTATTATTACATTATATCCTTTTGATACCAACATTTTAGTCAGTGCCTTGCCTACTAAACCCGTGCCGCCAGTTATTAATATTGTTTCCATTTCTATTTACTAACAAAATATTGCTTATTTGGTTTAGTTAAGTAAATACTTTGATTAATTTATTTGTAATTTTAAATATTAATCATTTATTATGAAGCAAATATTTTCAATAGCTATATTTTTCTTCTCCTTTTATTACTCATCCTATTCACAAAAAGTAACTTATTCGGAAACTTCAAAAAGTGATGGCAGGAATATGAATTTTGAAATAATTGGTAAAATGGGCGGCAATTTTTTGATTTATAAAAAAATTAAAAGTAATCATACTATTAATATTTATGATAATAATATGCAGGTGATGGAGAAAGTAAAATTAGATTTTGTGCCTGATAGAACTTTTAATATTGACTTTATCATATACCCTGATTTTTTTTATATGATATATCAATATCAAAAAAAAGGAATTTTATATTGTATGGGTGCAAAAATGAATGCAGCCGGTGTTAAAGTAAATGATCCGGTTATGATGGATACAACTGCCATAAGCACTTTTGCGGATAACAAAATTTACAGCACTGTCTTCAGCGAAGACAAACAAAAAATAATGGTGTTTAAAATCAGGAAAAAAAATGAACTGTTAAATATCACTACTATCCTTTTTGATAAGGAATTAAAGCTGGTTAATAAAACACTCCAATCCAGCCCGTTTGATGATAGAAGAGATGAATATGGAGATTTTTTATTGGATAATGAAGGGAATTTTTTATTTACCAAAGGTATTAAACCTAACAATAGAGATGATGTTAATAGTTTGCAGTTAGTAACGAAAGCGCCTTTGGCTGATACTTTTAATTATTATGATTTGAACCTGAATGATAAATATATTGATGAAATACATGTAAAGGTGGATAATCTTAGTAAAAAGTATATTATCACATCGTTGTATTATAAGAAAAAAAGAGGAAATATCGAGGGGTTATATACTAATATTTGGGATAAAACTTCTGCAATATCAACATCTGATTTTGTCAATTTCAGTGATTCTTTACGGGCAGAAGCAAGAGGAAACCAGCAAAGCCGTAATGCTTTTGATGATTATTTTATCAGGCAAATAGTGGCACAAAAAGATGGAGGGTTTTTACTTATTGCAGAAAGCTATGCTACACAGAACCGGGGAGGAAGCACTTTTAACAGGTATAATTATTTTAACCGTTATCCATATTTTTCATCTATGGATTATTACAGGTACAGTCCATCAGGACTATGGTTTTACAGACCCTGGAACAGTTTTGACAACTCACAAAACATACGGTATTTTTATAACAATATAATGGTATTAAGTATTAATAAAAATGCGGGGCTGAATTGGTCTGCTGTTATCCAGAAAGATCAAATTGATGACGATAACGATAATTATCTTTCTTTTTTTTCTATGAATGCAGGAACGGAAATTCATTTTTTATTTAATAATAATAACAAAAATCAAATTGTTGCAGATCAAAGCATAAACCCATCCGGACAAATAACCCGAAATGCTACTTTAAAAAGTATGGAAAAAGGCTACCAGTTTATGCCCAAATTTAGCAAGCAGGTAAGTGCCAAACAAATTATTATGCCTTGTACATACAGGGGCCTGGTTTGTTTTGCTAAAGTAGATTTTGATTAAATGCACTTCTTCCCTAAACAGTTTTCATCACTTCATCAAGCTATATTTTGACAGGCATATTTAAAGCTAATAATCCGTTTAATACATTTTTGCTTTTGATATATGGTTTACTGCTTAAGCTCCCGGTATTTTTGCATCCCGTCATTCCACAGCCTCAGCGTATTGATGGTTTTTTGTATAAAGGTTTTCTAAAATGGTTATCGCCTTCTGGCAGTACCGTTCCTTTCATATATTCAAGACTTACTTTTATTTTATTATATGCACAGGCAGTTAGTTTTAATAAATTATGTAATGAACAACGCCTATTGCAAAAACCTAACTATTTAGTAGGGATGAGTTACCTGTTGGTTACTTCTTTATTTGCCGAATGGAATGTGCTGTCTGCCTCTTTAATAATAAATACCATATTAATATGGGTATGGTCGCAAATGAGTAAATTGCATAATAAGCAAAAACCGAAAGTTGTATTGTTTAACATCGGTATAGCTATTGGATTTAGTACATTTTTTTATTTTCCATCAATAGCATTTGTTGCATTAATTATTTTTGGATTATTATTTACCCGTGCATTTAATATAGCCGAATGGCTGATTGCATTATTGGGGATTATTACGCCTTATTATTTTTTATTGACAATAATTTTTTTAACTGATCAATGGAGAACTTATGTATTCCCCGGGTTTGTAATTACTTACCCCAGGTTTGTGCAAAATAACTGGGCATACACTGCAATTATTATTTTATTAATTATTGTTGTTATCGGGTTATTTTTTATTCAGCAAAATTTTAAAAAGCAGCTTATCCAGACCCGGAAAAGCTGGAACCTCCTTTTTTTCTATACAATTATTACTGTATTTGTTCCATTTATAAATGCAACCAGTAATTTTAATTACTGGATATTATGTGCTATCCCGGTTTCAGCATTCATGTCGTCAACATATTTTTATACCAAAAAATGGTTGTCGTTAGTTCTACATTGGTTAATAATAATTTTTGTAATACTCATTAATTACTGGGTATAATTTCTGCCAACTAAACTTTACCTTTACATTACCGTTTATAATATTTTAATATGAAATTTGGCGTTGTTGTTTTCCCCGGTAGTAATTGTGATAAGGATATGGTAACATCCCTTGAGTGTAATTTGCAGCAAGAGGTAATACAGTTATGGCACAAGGACAAAGACCTTAGTATGTTTTCTACAGATGATTGTATTGTTTTGCCAGGAGGGTTTAGTTATGGTGATTATCTCCGTTGCGGAGCAATTGCCCGGTTTAGCCCAATGATGCAAAGTGTAATAAAGTTTGCAGGCAAAGGCGGTAAAGTATTAGGAATTTGTAATGGATTCCAGATTTTATGTGAAAGCGGTTTATTGCCCGGAGTTTTATTGCGCAATGCAGGCCAAAAATTTATTTGTAAAAACGTTTTTATTAAAGATGTAATAAATGATTACGGAACTCCTTTGAAGATCCCTATTGCACATGGCGAAGGACGCTATTATGCTAATGAGAAACAGTTGGAAGAGCTCGAATCCCACCGTCAGGTTATTTACAGGTATTGTAATGAAAACGGGAATATAGCACCTGCTTACAATCCAAATGGTGCCATTCATAGTATTGCAGGTATATGCAATAAAGAAAGAAATGTATATGGTATGATGCCTCATCCTGAAAGAGCTTGTAATCATTTACTTGGCAATGAGGATGGCAAAAAGATATTTAACCATTTATTTGCTATAAACTAAAGTTAAAATCGTTAAAACGGCATTATAATTGGTATTGGGTATACAAATGATAATATCTTTGTGATAATAAAAATAAGTGATGAAAAAATTTATACTCGTAGCATCTGTTCTATTATTGTCAGTTACACTATTTGCACAATACACAAAAGTTACCTGGACATCCTCTACAAAGAAATTAGCCGATGGCAAATACGAAATACATTTTACGGCAAAGGTTCCTGCCGGGTTTCATATATATTCCCAGTTTACCGGTGAAGGGCCGGTACCAACTTCTTTTAAATTTAATAAAAATGCGTTATTAAGTATTGAAGGTGCGGCAAAGGAAAAAGGTAAGCTAATATCTGTAAATGATGAGATATGGAATAACCAGCAAAAATTTTATTCAGGAACAGTAGATTTTATACAAATTGTAAAGCAAAAAACAAAAGTTAAAACCAATGTGAGTGGTAGTGTTGAATATATGATTTGTGATGATAAAAAATGCCTTCCGCCTACAACTTATGAATTTAATATTGCGTTAAACTAGCAAGCGTAATGAGTCTAAAACAGATATTGGCCTTAGCTGCCTTTTTATTCATAGCATTTATAGCCCGTGCACAAGATGATCTTGTGCATTTTAGTTTTCATAAAGAGGAGCAGGAGAATGGAGTTTTTATATTGTCAATTAAGGCAACGCCGGCCCCGGGTGTCCAACTCTTTTCCATACAAAAAATTTCGGACGAACTGCCAGTAAATACTACTATAAGTTTTGATAGCTCCCTGCATCGTTTCCTGGCAGACAGCTTAACTGAAAATGGAAACCTGCATACAGCAAACGATTCTTCTTTGCAAACTGCCATTAAATATTTTACAGATGTGGTGGAATGGCGGCAAAAAATAAAACTAAACTCCGGCGATAGCATACGCATAAAGGGACTCATAAATTTTTATTATAAAAAAGATGAAGGCATACAGACAGGCGAGGAAAAGATCTCTATGCAGTTTCAATATAAATCAGGGGATTCTAATACCATTATTGTTAATAATAACACTAAATCATTTTCGCTGGCGGGTTTGCTTATTGCCGGTTTTTTGGCTGGACTGATAGCATTTTTATCACCTTGTGTGTATGCGCTTGTGCCGGTTACGGTAAGTGTATTTATAAAGAAAAGCAAAACTGCATCTCAAGGAAGGCGCAACACTTTATTTTACGCTATATCTATCTTAATAATTTATACTTTGGTGGGTGTGCTGACAGGCCCGGTTTTACCACAAAATACAATTAATAATCTTTCCACTAACTGGATATTTAATATTGTTTTATTTGTAATGTTTGTAATTTTTGGTGTGTCTTTTTTAGGAGCTTTTGAAATTAATTTACCATCAAGCTGGGCTAATAAATTAGATAGCAAATCAAATTCTAACAGTTATACCGGTATCTTTTTTATGGCGCTAACGTTAGTTGTAGTATCTTTTAGCTGTACAGGTAATTTTGTGGCCTCTTTGTTAGGATTATCATCCGGCAGCAGGCTGGCACCTGCAGTAGGGATGTTTGGTTTTGGACTTGGCCTTGCACTGCCTTTTGCAATATTTGCTTTTTTTCCTGCCTTAATGAAAAACTTAACCCGTAGCGGGGGCTGGCAAAATGCTTTAAAAGTAACCCTCGGCTTTTTAGAATTAGCCCTTGCCTTAAAATTTTTAAGCAATGCGGATATTGCCAAAGGCTGGCGTATTTTAGACAGGGAAATATTTATTATTCTCTGGGTAGTAATATTTATCCTGCTTGGCCTATACTTTTTAGGAAAAATTCAATTTAAGCACGATAGCGGGTTGCCTAAGAATGATTTTGGGATACCGTATGTTCCTGTATCCAGATTAATGCTGGCACTTACATCTTTTGCATTTTCCATTTATTTGATCCCGGGTTTATGTTGTGCACCTTTAAATGCTGTATCTGGTTTTGTACCACCGATGGGTACACAGGATTTTATCTTGTATAATAATGAAAATACACATGAAGCAGATCCGGCTTCAGCAACGGAAAGTGCGGCAATGCCACCTTACAAGTATGTTAAAAGACTAAGCCTTTACGAACCATTGGCAGCCAAAAAAAAGCGGCCTTGTTATTTATTATGATTATGAAGAAGCTTTGGCTGCGGCAAAAATTCTTAAAAAACCTTTGATGCTGGATTTTACAGGCATTAATTGTGTTAACTGCAGGGAATTTGAATCTAAAATCTGGGTAAATGGTGAAGTGATGAAGCGTATGAAAAATGATTTTGTAGTAGCTTCTTTGTTTTGTGATTATGATGATGAAGAATTGCCTGACACAGAAAAGTTTTATTCAGATTTATTAGGCGCTAAAGTAGAAACAGTGGGAGATAAAAATGAACACTTTCAGCAAAAACTCATTCGTGCAAGCGGCCAGCCCAATTATGTTTTTATAAATACTGACGAAAAGTTATTGGCACCACAGGGTTATGGTTATGATGCTACAAAAGGCCCACAGGATTTTATTGATAATTTGGAAAAAGTAAAAGCAGCTTTTCTTAAATAATTTGTTAATACAATTTTTACTTAAGCTATCCTATAAATTCTATTATAATTTGGGCTGCATGCTTTAGTTACGTTATTCAGCTTTAGTACTGGCTAAGAAGATCCGTTGAGCTTTATTAACCGCTTTGATAATCAAAAAACCCCTGCAGTTAGCAAGGGTTTTGAAGTTTATTGATGAGTTATTGTGTAATGTCTATTTTTTTCATATAAAAAAACTTATAATGCAATTTGTTTTTCTGTCATCATTCTCCTTAAGTTTATTAAGCCATATCTCATTCTACCCAAGGCTGTATTGATGCTGCAGCGTGTCAAATCGGATATTTCTTTAAAGCTTAAATTAGCATAATGTCTTAAAACAATGACTTCACGCTGATCTTCAGGTAATAAATCTACCATCTTTCTAATTCTTTCATGGCTTTGGCCGGTCATCATGTGATGGTCTGCACCAGGTTCAGAAAAATTTATAACTTCAAAAATATCACGGTCATCACTCGTTTTAACCGTTGGGCTGCGTTTTACTTTTCTAAAATGATCTACGCACATATTATGTGCAATACGCATTGTCCAGGGTAAAAATTTTCCCTCATCGGTATATTTTCCACTTCTTAAAGTATCAATTACCTTGATAAATACATCCTGGAAAATATCTTCAGCCAGGTGCCTGTCTTTTACCAATAAATAAATTGAAGTGAAAATTTTGTTTTTGTAACGCATTACAAGTGTCGAAAGAGCTTCAGCATTGCCTTCCATATATAAATGGATCAGCTGCTTGTCTGTTAGTGTTGTAAGGAATTTCATGGAATTCTACTTTTGGTTTAGGAATATGGTTTGGATAAAATCTCCAATAAGGATTTGCGTAGAATTCTAACAAATATTAGGTTTCAGGCTTTTCGTTTACTGGACATTTGGAATTGTGAATATACTATACGTTTTTTAGTTTTCCAAATTTTTCCAACATTTTCTTAACATTTTTCTTAATAATATATTTTAATACTTATATATTTTTTATATCATTTAATAAGTTTTTTATTAGTCAAATATTTAACCAGCGATAACTATCTACCTTTGCCTTCCATGATTAAAAGCAAATCAATTACTCCAATAGAAAAATTATCCGGCCAGGTTAATTCAAATGACATTTATATTAAGAATGCAAATGTGCATAACTTAAAAAATGTGACAGTAAATATACCAAGAAACAAGCTGGTAGTAGTTACCGGGGTTTCCGGCTCAGGTAAATCATCGCTTACAATAGATACTTTATTTGCAGAAGGCCAAAGAAGATATGCAGAAAGCCTGAGTGCTTATGCCAGGCAATTTATGCAGCGCATGAACAAGCCTGATGTAGAATATATAAAAGGATTGTGCCCGGCTATCGCTATTGAGCAGAAAGTAATTACACGTACTCCCCGGAGTACGGTTGGTAGCATGACGGAGCTATACGATTACCTTAGATTATTATATGCAAGAGTTGGAAAAACAATTTCACCCATAAGCGGCAACATCGTAAAAAAAGATGATGTAACAGATGTAATAAAGGCAATTGAACAATTGCCCGAGGGCGATAAGGTTTTAATGCTTGTGCCATTCAGGCTCTCTAAAAAAAGAGAGATTAAAGAAGAGTTGAATATTTTACTGCAAAAAGGATTTACAAGGTTATATATTCGTGAAGCAACAACCGCGAAAAATGAAAAGAGAACCGTGAAAAATGTGAAAAGTGAAAAGTTAGCAACGATAAGCGAAATATTACGAATAGAGGAATTGTTGGAATTCAGTAATAAGGAATTGAATACAAAATTTGACGCTCATAATTTCGGTTCCGTATCTGGTGTCCCACATCTTACGTCTCACAACATTTTTGTTCTTGTGGATCGTATTATCACCAAGTTATTTGACGAAGAAGATAAGCATCGCATTGCCGATTCAGCCAATACTGCTTTCTATGAAGGTGAAGGAGCTATGATTTTGGAGATAAACGGGAATAAAAATATACATTTTAGCAATAAATTTGAACTCGACGGTTTGCAGTTTGAAGAACCTGTTCCCAACTTATTTTCTTTTAATAATCCTTATGGTGCATGCCCGGCTTGTGAAGGTTTCTCACAGGTATTGGGTATTGATGAAGACCTGGTAATACCTAACAAACAGTTAAGCATATACGAAGGTGCGATCGCCCCATGGAAAGGCGAAAAATTAAGCGCCTGGAAGGACCAGTTTATTAAAGCAGCAAAAAAAATAGATTTTCCTATTCATAAGCCTGTTATAGATTTGTCTAAACAGCAATGGCAGGTATTATGGGAAGGCAATGAACATGTATATGGCATTAATGATTTTTTTAAAGAAGTGCATCAAAATTTATATAAGGTGCAATACAGGGTTTTACTAAGCAGGTACAGGGGCAAAACGCTTTGCCAGGAATGTAAAGGTTACCGGTTGCGTAAAGAAGCCTTGTATGTAAAAGTGAATGATATGCATATCGGGCATTTATGTGAGATGCCGGTGAGGGATCTCCAAAAATGGTTCAGCGAATTAAAATTATCAGTATTCGAAAACCAGGTTGCAAAACGGATTTTAATTGAAGTAAAACATCGTATCAAAACATTAATCGATGTTGGATTAGGTTACCTTACACTTAACCGTCTTGCCAATTCGTTAAGTGGTGGCGAAAGCCAGCGCATACAGCTTACCCGCAGCCTGGGCAGCAATCTTACCAACTCATTATACATTTTGGATGAGCCATCAATCGGGCTTCACAGCAGGGATACGCAAAAATTAATAACAGTATTAAAAGAATTAAGAGACTTGGGCAATACTGTAATAGTAGTGGAGCATGATGAATTAATGATGAGGGAAGCTGATTATATTATTGATATGGGGCCTTTGGCAAGCCACCTGGGTGGTGAAGTAATTGCAACGGGTAATTATGATGCCATTGTAAAAAATCCTGAAAGCCTTACAGGAAAATATCTTTCAGGGAACCTGAAAATTGAAGCGCCTAAGCAGGTACGTAAATGGAAACAATTTATTACCATTGAAGGTGCCAGGCAAAACAATTTGCGTAATATCGATGTGACTTTTCCGCTACAGGTACTCTGTGCCGTTAGTGGGGTGAGCGGTAGTGGTAAAACCACATTAATCAAGCAGATATTATACCCAGCACTAAAAAAATTAAAAGGAGAGACTATTGATAAGGCCGGGATATTTAAAAATATCTCTGGTGATATTGAGGTCATAACTCAAATAGAAATGGTAGACCAGAACCCTATTGGTAAATCATCCCGTAGCAATCCTGTTACTTATATAAAAGCTTATGATGAAATAAGGGATTTGTACAGCAAATTACCTTTAAGCAAGATGCGGGGCTTTATGCCCAAGCATTTTTCATTTAATGTAGACGGAGGCCGCTGCGATACCTGTAAAGGTGAAGGAGAACAAGTTGTGGAGATGCAATTTTTGGCTGATGTGCACCTTGTATGTGATATATGCAATGGAAAACGGTTTAAAGAAGAAGTGCTGGAAGTAACCTATAAAGAGAAAAATATTTTTGATGTACTGGAAATGAGCGTGGATGAAGCCATCGAATTTTTTTCATCATCTCCCGATGGTAAAAATAAGGACGGCGCAGATGTGGCAAAAAAAATACAACCCTTATCTGATGTGGGATTGGGCTATATTAAGCTGGGGCAGTCTTCAGATACCCTAAGCGGTGGCGAAGCACAACGGGTAAAGCTGGCTTCTTTTTTAGGCAAAGGAAGGAGCCATGGGCAGATACTTTTTATTTTTGATGAACCTACTACCGGGCTGCATTTTCATGATATAAAAAAATTGTTGGGCTCATTTAATGCATTGATAGAGCAGGGGCATTCCATTATTGTAATAGAGCATAATACTGATGTTATAAAAAGTGCCGATTGGGTGATTGACCTTGGACCCGAAGCAGGTGATGAAGGTGGACAATTAGTATTTGCCGGGACTCCAGCAGGGCTTAAAAAATGTAAAGAAAGCTATACAGCAAAGTTTTTATAATTGTCTGACGGTCTCCGTCTGACAATTATAATTTATATATTAAGAATTAAAAAACTGCATTTACTGGTTCTAAATAAACCTGGCAGGTGAATTATATTTTCTTTAAAATTATTACCAGAATTCTTGGTATTTCATTACTACCCTCATCATCAAAAAATTCATTGATATCAATTAGCCTTAATCCATATTTCTTTGCAGCCTGTATAAAATCTGATATATGATGCGTAAAACAATCAACTATTTGCTGTCCATTCTCTGTTTCAAACCTTGCTTTTGATCCGGTATATTGTTTAAAGGGGTGCAGTTCGCCAATATATACGTAGCCGCCATTATTTAAAGAATTAGCTGCTTGCTCAAAAATGTGTTCAAGATTTTCGATATGTTCAAGTACTAAACTAAAGCTTACCAGGTCATATGATTTTTTTCTGAATGTCCAAGGGGATGTAATGTCAGCCTGGATGAATTCAATTTTATCCGATATGATTTTTTCTTTAGCTTTTGCTAACATTTCATCCGAAAGATCAACAGCAGTTATTTGTTTTGCTTTTTCAGCAAGCCATATTGAATTTTTTCCTGTACCGCAGCCTATTTATAGGCAGTTGTTAAATGATATACCGGTTAGGTATATACGCAATGCCTTAGCTTCTAAATCTCTTGTTTTATTATGATTAGTATCATATTGCGATGCCCAGGTATTGTAGGCTTGTTGTGTATTCATCACCTTATTTTTTATAAAAATATAAAATATGGCGATAAATGGGTTGATAATCCTATTTAGTTTTATGCATTCCCATTTACCTTTAACTTGTAATAAGTTTTGGTTGTTAAATTGATAATGACGTTGAAATGACAATTCCCGCCATCCATTACTACTAAAATTTCTTTTTTCCAATCGTTGTAATACGATCTATCACAAAAGCAATTTATCCAAACTTCTTTTTCACCTTTTTCATTAATCACAGGAACGTAATGGCTGTAATATTTTTTTATATCAATAATAAAATCTTCAAGCTTAAAATTATTATTCGGTAGAGGCTTATATTTTTTATCAAAAATTTCCTGTTGTTTTATATTATAATTATCTATACCTTTTTTTAGTATAGTTTCAATATTTTCTATTTCAGAACCTGATAAAGTTGCAGGGGAAACATTTTTAAAAACCCATGGAAGAAAAGAAGAATCGTATTTAATGATTACATATTTTGAAGTATCTGTAGAATTTTTTTCTATAATATCTTTTTTATTATGGCTGCTTTTATTTGGTTGTGCGCAGGAAGAAAAGAATACTGATATTAATAAAACAGTTGTAATAACTAGTCTAATTTTTTTCATTTTAAATTTTTAGTAAGATGTAAAATATATGCATTTCCATACAAAGTATAAGAAATTTAAAGCCAATAGATGATTCAGTCTATGAAAATGTTGCCAGGTGGTATGTGGCATAAAAGTGCGACCCACTTTCGGGCCTACCGTGTGTACACATGTTTTTACGAATTGAGTTTGGGCTAAGTCATGGTGTTATTTATTACATTATGCTGTTTAACCAAAGCATATAAAAAAGCCGCAGGATTTTGACCTGCGACTTGTACCTGCTTAATTAAAACTATTATCTTCTCTTTCTGGAATTCTGTTTTCTTTTACCAAAGATATTTCCTTCTTTAAATCCTGGTCCTTCAGGGGGGCCAAGGTAAGTTTGTGCACAACGGAAACCTACAGTGCTGGCTGCCTGGTATTGCTCTAAAAAACGGCGGGCACCGGGAGATAACCAATAAGCCCTGTCATTCCAACTACCACCTTTAATTACCCTCGATTCGTCGCTTATTAAAGATGAAATGCCATACCCGTAAGTAACACCGCTTGCAGAGTCACCATCCAGGTAGTTAATAACATTATTGCGCTGATAGTTTCTGCGGTCTTTAACTTCATCATCAGAAATATCAGTTTTTTTCAACCTGCCAAGGCTGTCCCTTTCATATTCACCAGAGGCATTTTTATAATATTTCTGAAATTTATTACCCCTGAAATAGTTAAAGTCCTGGGCATCTGTAGGGGTCATTGGCCTGTATACATCCAACACCCACTCACTAACATTACCACTCATATTATATATACCATAAGCATTGGGATAAAATGATTTTGTATTACCCGGAATAGCTGCTCGGTCATTCAAGCCCCCAGCAACACCCATATTATCACCACTACCACGTTTAAAGTTAGCTAAAAATTTACCTTGCCAGCTGCCACGCCTGTTATCCCTTAATCCATTAGGGTTATGGGCCCATGAATAGATTTGTTGGTTGGAAATCAATTCCTCACCCGGCTTACCTTCTTTTTTACGGGGAGATGGGTTTTGATCTAAAATGCCATATGCTGCATATTCCCACTCAGCTTCTGTTGGTAGGCGGTATCCCATATTTAAAATACCGTCTTCCATTCTTACACTTGTTCTCGGCCTTCCATTCACATCCTTTAATGCATTCTTGTTAGGTTTCGACCTGCCCGGTATAAGCTCGGGGTTCATCAAATATGTTTCTGTATTAAATGATCCTTCGGCACCACCACCATTCATTTCTCTTTTTGCAGCATCTTTTTTAAGGTATCCTTTTTGTATAAGGTTTAGTTCATTTACACGGTCTGTTCTCCAAATACAGAAATCATGCGCCTGTTGCCAGCTTACACCTACTACAGGATAGAAATTATAAGATGGATAGCGGAAGTAATATTCTACATAAGGTTCATTATATGCTAATTCTTCACGCCATACCAGTGTATCCGGCAAAGCCTTATTCATAATTGCAGTGTCATTGCTGAAAGTATTTTCTAACCAGTACAGATACTCACGGTAATGAACATTCGCTACTTCTGTTTCATCAATAAAAAATGATGGTACGGTTATCCTGCGGGGAACATTGTTCCAGTCACCCATCACGTCTTCATCTTTTGCACCCATTGTAAAAGTACCGCCCGGTACAAATACTAAACCGGGGCCGGCCTTTGGATATTTCACTTTAGCCACATGAAAATTACCCATATTTTTATCATCATAACCCCATCCCGTAGCTGAAGATTTTTCTGCTTTTTTCTTAAACAGGCTGCAGGAAGATGAAGTTATAGTAAAAGCGGCCGCGGCCAGAATGATGAGAGTTTTACCTGAAAAAGTTTTTTGCATGTGCATTCGTTTAGCAAATTATTTAACGAAAGTTGATTTTTATTATTGTGTTATACAATAACGTATAATGGGATGCAATATAATTATTTTTATATGAAATGAATGGCGGGCATTTTATTTTTTAGATATAAAATTGTTAATTTATTTAATATCGTAGCTGTTAAAAATTGTATTATTAATAACGGCATGATTACTGATAACAATTATGGAAATGAAATTTTAACAAGATTTTGTCCATTTACTTGTGTATTAGGATAAAACTATTATTTTTACAATTATTATAAATATAATCAAAAGAAGCGCATATTGGGGTAAATCTACCTAAAAGACAAAAAAAGCATGAAAAAAATAATCCTGAAACTAACTGCATTTACATTATTAATAGCAGGTTTTGTTTCTACAGCCAAGGCCCAGGCTGATCGAATTAACGTTGTAACCACTGCAGTTCCTTTTTTACGTATTTCACCTGATGCCAGGAGTGGTGGTATGGGCGATGTAGGTGTGGCCACTGCTCCAGATGCTAATTCAGGCTTTTGGAATTTGGCAAAAACTCCATTTAATATTAACCAGGCCGGTGTAGGAGTTACTTATACACCCTGGCTAAAAGATTTAGGGTTAAATGATGTGTATTTAGCTACCTTAGGCGGATATTATAAATTAGACGAGGAACAGGCGCTTACAGCTTCGTTAAGATATTTTAGTTTGGGTAATATCCAATTTACCGATAACCTGGGTAGTGAATTGGGTACGTTCCGGCCTCGTGAATTTTCTTTTGATGCCGGGTATTCAAGAAAATTATCTGATAAAAATGCAATGGGAATAGCGTTGCGTTATATTAATTCCAGCCTTGCCAGTGGCAACATTAATGGCGTTAATTATAAGGCGGCCTCAGCTGTAGCAGCAGATTTACATTTTTTTCATAATGGTGTTGCTGAAAATGGTGAAGGGCTTAACTGGGGGGCTACTTTAAGCAACTTGGGGTCTAAAATTTCTTATACCAGTGATGCTACCCAAAAAGATTTTATACCTGCAAACTTAGGTTTAGGGGTTGCTTATACAAAAGTATTTGATGAAACGAGTAAAATGACTTTTGGATTAGATGTTCATAAATTATTAGTTCCTACCCCTCCTGCATTTGGAGATACAGCAGGTTCATTAGCGTATAGAAATAAAGGTGTGGTAAGCAGCTGGTTTAGTTCTTTCGGAGATGCACCGGGAGGGTTTTCAGAAGAATTAAAAGAGTTTCAAATTTCAGTAGGGGCAGAGTACTGGTATAATAACCAGTTTGCCCTAAGAACAGGTTATTTTTATGAGAATCCAACTAAAGGAAACAGGAAATATTTTACTGCAGGGGCAGGTTTAAAATATAATATGTTTGGCTTAAATTTTTCATATCTTTTACCTGCAGGTAATGGCGTTAATCGTAATCCATTATCTAATACCTTACGTTTTAGTTTATTGTTTGATTTGGTTGATATCAAAGAATAAATAATTATGAATATTTTTTTAGTAAGGCGCTTCTTTAAGAAGCGCCTTTGCTTTTTTAAAGAGTGCGTTGTCGCTGTTACTTTATTTATTATAATACTCCCAATTAAATTTTACAGATATTTGTAAAAAAAGCAGATGTCATTTAGAATTGGCAACGGTGTAGATTTTCATCAAATGGTAGAAGGCAGAGACCTATGGATAGGCGGTGTTAAAATACCTCATTATAAAGGAGCATTGGGGCATAGTGACGCTGATGTGTTATTACATGCCATATGCGATGCATTGCTGGGCGCACTTTGTTTGGGCGATATCGGAGTCCATTTTCCGGATACTGGCAATGAATTTAAAAATATTGACAGCAAAATTTTGCTTAAAAAAACTTTTGATTTAATTGACAGTAAAGATTATAAAATTGTAAATATTGATACTACACTTTGTTTGCAAAGCCCTAAAATAAAACCATATGTATCTGCAATGCAGGAAACTATTGCAGGTATTTTGCGTATAGGCATAACAGATATATCTATAAAAGCTACTACTACTGAGCAAATGGGCTTTGTAGGACGTGAGGAGGGATTAATGGCATATGCTGCCGTGCTGTTACAAAAAAAATAACCCAACAAGTTTTTTGTTAAATGAATTTTTATGGCAGATTAATATTCTTGGCACTTAACTTCACTTATACATGCAATCAGTACCTGTTAATATAATAAATACCTCCGACAACCCTTTGCCTGCTTATGCTACAGAAGGTGCTGCAGGAATGGATATCAGGGCAGCTTTATTGGCTCCCGTAATATTACAACCTAATGAACGCCAGCTGATACCTACCGGGTTATTTATTGAATTACCTGCTGGATATGAAGCCCAAATAAGGCCCAGGAGCGGTTTGGCAATACAACAAGGTATTACATGCCTTAATACTCCAGGTACTATTGATAGTGACTACCGCGGGGAGATAAAAGTAATATTAATTAATCATAGTGATAGTGAGCAGGCAGTTAATAATGGTGACCGGATAGCACAGATGGTAATTGCTAAAGTGGAAAAAGGCCATTTAATTGTAGTAAGCGAATTAAAAAACAGTAGCAGGGGTACAGGTGGATTTGGCCATACAGGGCAACAATAATAATTGGCTTTCTTCCAATAATTAAAGTTTTAAATAAATTAAAATGATCATCAAATTTAACATATGAAAAGTATTTTTTTTATAATAGCAGCTTTAGTTTTATCTGCTGCAATGTTTAGTTGTAAAACAACTAAACATATTAATAAGGCGCTATCGGCAAAGGATACATTGACTATTAAATCTACAGACGATTCTTCAGCTTTTGTTAATAAAACTTTGAATAATTTAAAAAGCCATTACATTACCTTTAACACATTTAATGCAAAAATAAAAGTAGATTATGAAGATGCTAAAGGTAAGCAACCTGATGTAACTGCAATTGTGCGCATAGTTAAAGATAGTGCCATCTGGATTTCTTTAACGGCTACTATTTTAAATTTTGAAGTATACAGGATGTTAATCACAAAAGACAGCGTTTTTATAATGGACAAAAGAGAGAAAAAATTTACACTGCGATCCATAGATTATTTACAGGATATCTCCCAGATCCCTTTCGATTTTTACACCTTACAAGATCTTCTTGTAGGTAATCCTATTTTTTTAGATTCTAATGTTATAGCTTATAAACGTACTGAAAACAGCACTATTATTACAGTGCTGGGAAAACATTTTAAACATCTTTTGACATTATCGGCAGATAAAAATATATTACTGCATAGTAAACTTGATGATATAAATTTAACAAGAAGCAGGACAGCCGATATTACTTATGATGAATTTGAAAATAAAAATGATCTTAATTTTTCCACTTTCAGGGAGATTACTGTATCAGAAAAAAATAAGCTTGATATTAAGATGAAATATAAGCAATATGATTTTAATAAGAATGTATCCGTAGCATTTAGCATACCTAAAAACTATACACAAAAATAATTGTTAATAATAATTAACAATAGCCTTAATTAATACCTGCTCTATTTATACCTGTTGTATTGTATTTTTGTTTTATACCAGTAACTTATATCTTATGGTTAAAAGGTTTTTATTTTTAATATTATTTGCAGGAGTATTTTTTAGTGCCATAGCCCAGCCTGCATCTCGTGAAGAGTTGGAAAAACAGCGGCTACAATTAAAAAAGGAAATAGAGCAAACGGAAAAATTACTAAAAGAGAACAGGGCAAAAACTCAAGAGAGCTTTGTAACATGGAAATTGGCTACTGATAAAATGAACCTGCAGGATAAGGTTATTGACAATATTAATAAAGACATTAATTTATTAGATAATAATATTTATACCATACAGCGGGATATCAATAAGTATGACAGGATGCTCGATACGCTCAAACAGGAATATGCTAAAAGCATGATATATGCTTATAAAAACCGTAGCGATTATGACTTTTTAAATTTCCTGTTTTCTGCTAAAAATTTTAATGACGCGTTAAAACGGCTGGCATATTTAAAAAGTTACCGCATGTACAGGGAAATGCAAGGTGAAAATATTTTACGTACACAGGAATTGCGCAAAAAAAGATTAGAAGAAACGACAGGAGTTAAGGTAAAGAAAAATTTTGTTTTAGATAATAAAAGTAAAGAGTTACAAACACTCGAAAAACAAAAAATAGAGCAGGACAGGATTTTAGGTGAGTTGAAGAAAAAAGGAAGCCAGATAAATGCCCAGTATGCAGCCAAGAAAAACCAAATGTCTAAGGTAAGCAATGCTATTGCAGCAGCTATTGCCAAGGCTAAAAAAGAAGCTATTGCCAAAGCCGCGGCTGAAGAAAAAAAGAAGGCTGCTGAGGAAAAGAAGAAGCAGGAAGAAATTAAACGCCTCGCAGCTTTAAACAAGCCAAAAACGAACCCGGCAAAGCCTAATACAAATATAACTACGAAAAAAACACCTGAGGTGGCTAGTATAAAGCCCCTGGTTACTAAAAAGGAACCTGTTAAAAATGTACTTTTAAATGCAGACAATATCAATTTAAATACAAGCTTTGAAAAAAATAAAGGCTCATTGCCATGGCCGGTAGATAAAGGATATGTTTTAATGCATTTTGGGGATAATAAATTGCCCAGTGGCACTATAATTAATCAGAAGTATTTAACCTTAGGCACCGACATCGGTGCATCAGTAAAAGCGATTTTTGATGGTACGGTAAGCAGCGTTTTTAATGTGGAAGATATGCAGGTGGTAATGATACAGCATGGACGTTATTTTACATCATACAGTAATTTATCCGGTGTTACAGTACAAAAAAATCAAACAGTAAAAATGGGGCAGGTCATTGGAAAAGTGATGGCTAATTTCGATGGTATTGGTGCTGTTGATTTGATTATGAGTACAGAAAAAAGTGATTTTGACCCGCAGTCGTGGTTGAGGAGAAGATAATAGATAACTGATAAAAAGATGATAGATAATAGTTAATCAATAAGCCAGGTTTTTTAAACCTGGCTTATTGATTTTTGTACTTAGCTTTTGTACTGCTATTAAACATCGTTGTGTCACTCACTTGTGCGGTATACCCATACTGATCTTTAATTGCGTTTTGCTATAAACATACCGCTCCTACGGAGCTCAAACTAAAATTTTTTGTTGCCTTGGCTACTGATATTACGCCCCTAGGGAGCTTTTTTCACCTGCTTCGTCGAAGCACCATGTTAGTGGCTATGGTATAAAAGAGCACTAGCTCCGTAGGAGCGATATGTGTATAATGTTTTTACAATAATGATATGTGGTACAAGAGTGCGACCCCGCCTTCGGACGGGGCAGGCTGCCAATGAAGCTGATAATTATACTACTGCCTGGTACATAAATTCAACAAAATTGCTTTAGCAATTTTAAATAAATTTTCATACAGCGCTTCATACAGTGGCACTATATTTTTTATATCATATTTTTTTGCCTGGGTTAATGCATTGGCTTTAAATTGTAAAAAAGTTTTTTCATCTTTTACTATTTCTATGGCTTTATTACTCATGCCAATTATGTCGCCTACATCGCACATGTAGCCGCAATAGCCGTCAATATTAATTTCCGGCAGGCCGCCTGCATTAGTTGATACTACAGGCACTTCCGCAGCCATAGCCTCCAAAGCTGCAAGACCAAAACTTTCGTATTCACTGGTCAATAAAAATAAATCTGCAATGGGCAAAATGTCTTCCATCTGTTCCTGCTTGCCTAAAAATTTTATATTATCAGCAGAAACACAATCCCTGCAAATGTTTTCTACAACCGGCCTTTCCGGGCCATCGCCCAGCAACAATAATTTTGAAGGCATTTGCTGGTTGATTAATAAAAAAGTATTGACCACATCATCCACCCTTTTTACTTTCCTGAAATTACTGGCATGAATAATAATTTTTTCACCGTTAGGAGCTATCAGTTTTTTAAATGCATCAACCGGTTTTTTATGAAAACGTTTTACATCTACAAAATTATAAATGACTTCTATTTCTTTATCTATAGTGAAATTTTTATAAGTTTCGTCTCTCAGGTTTTTTGAAACCGCTGTCAATGCATCACTTTCATTCATGGAGAAAGTTACTACAGGGCTATAAGTTTTATCCCTGCCTACTAAAGTGATATCTGTGCCATGTAAAGTAGTAATCACCGGTATTTTTTTGCCCTGCTTGGCTAAAATTTGTTTGGCCATGTATGCAGCAGAGGCATGCGGAATAGCGTAATGCACATGCAATAGCTGGATATCATGGTTATTAATCACATCTACCATGCTGCTGGATAATGCCGTTTCGTATGGAGGAAAATCGAATAGCGGATAAGTGGGAACACGTACTTCATGATAAAAAATATTGGCATGAAAGCCGCTTAACCTTACAGGCTGCTGGTAGGTAATAAAATGAATGTTATGGCCTTTATCGGCCAGGGCTTTACCTAATTCAGTGGCTAAAACACCACTGCCACCAAAAGTGGGATAGCAAACAATCGCAATGTTCATATAGCTTACAATTAGTTTGCAATTTACTGATTAATTATGAATGGATTTACAATAATGCATGGCAGTAAATATGTATGTTTGTGCTGATAAAAATTTGTTATGGAAAAATTGCTTTCACTTTTTATTTTTTATTTCTATCAATTTCAAGCCGGGCACAAAATGCTGATTCAATAGTAATAAAGAAACTGGCAGATGAAATATTAACTAACGGGGAAGCCTATGAGAATTTACGTTTCCTGTGTAAAAAAATTGGGCCGAGATTAAGCGGATCGCCACAGGCGCAAAAAGCTGTGGAAGCCACTGCAAAAATGCTTAGAGAAGCCGGGGCAGATACAGTTTACCTGCAACCTTGCATGGTACCGCATTGGGTAAGGGGCAAAAAAGAGAAAGGGTTTATCACATTAGAAAACGGGAAAAAAATTACATTGAATTTGTGTGCCCTGGGTAATTCAGTTGGTACCGGGGCCAAAGGTGTTAACGCATCAGTAATAGAAGTGAACAGTATAGCACAGTTGAATGCATTAGGCAAAAAATTAAAAAACAAAATTGTATTTTTTAATTTTCCCATGAACCCTGCCCATATCAATACTTTTGATGGATATTCTGAAACTGCGGTATCAAGGGGAAGAGGCCCGGCGATGGCTGCCAAATATGGCGCCATTGGTGTGATGGTTCGGTCACTGGCAATTAACCCGGATAATTTTCCACATACAGGATCTACGGTATACAATGATAGCTTTCCTAAAATACCTGCAGTGGCCATAAGCACTAACGATGCAAATTTTATTAGCAAAAGTTTAAAAAACCAATCTGTAAGAGCTTCTTTTTTTACCTATTGTAATATGTTACCCGATGTGTTGTCTTACAATGTAATTGGTGAATTGCGGGGAAATGAATTGCCGCAGGAAATTATTACTGTTGGCGGGCATTTGGATAGCTGGGATCTGGCCGAAGGTGCCCAGGATGATGGCGCTGGTATAGTGCAGAGCATTGAAGTAATACGGGCAATAAAAGCAAATGGCATACAACCTAAAAGGACTATCCGTGCTGTAATGTTTATGAATGAAGAAAATGGGGGCAGGGGATCTAAAAAATACCTGGAACTGGCAAAGGTTAATAAAGAACAGCTTGTATTTGCATTGGAAAGCGATGCAGGTGGTTTTACACCAAGAGCATTTAGACTGGATATGACAGAAGGCCAAATGTGTAAAGTAGAAAAATGGATTGATTTATTTTATAATTATGGTGTATATGAAATGAAGCCGGGCAGCGGCGGTGTGGATATTGGCCCGTTAAAAGAGTTAGGAACAGGTCTTGCAGGCTTTAGCCCGGATAGCCAGCGCTATTTCGATGTTCATCATGCGGCTACAGATGTTTTTGAAAATGTAAGCAGGAGAGAGCTGCACCTGGGTGCAGCAAATATGGCTGCTTTCATTTACCTGGTGGATAAATATGGTTTGTAATTAAGAGCCTGTTCAAAACAGAACTTTTATTGCCTATTTTCCGGTTTGTGAGGGGCATCAACCGCGGCTGGCCGCCTTGGCCGATGGGACAACAGACACTTTTTAATCTTATAAATTAAATTTACGCAGGCTTTAAGTTATAATAAATTTTAAATATGGACGACATACAATTTTCAGATATCCCATCTTCTAAAAGAAACGGGTTTAAAATATTTCTACGGTGGGTTTTTGTAATTATTTTGTTAGCCGGCGGCTTAATATTTTGGTGGAGATATTTCTATGTATTTGGTGAGGGTGTAAAATCCGGGGAGTTAAATTATGTAGTAAAAAAAGGGAACATTTTTAAAACCTACGAAGGCAAATTGATCCAGACGGGTTTCCGTTCAAAACTCCGGGCGCCCTTCAATCTTATGAATTTGAATTTTCAGTAACTAATGACAGCATAGCTAATGTATTGATGAATAATAGCGGAAGTTATTTTGATTTGCATTACAAAGAATATAAAAGTACTATTCCATGGCGTGGATACAGCAGGTTTATTGTAGATAAAATAATCAGTATGAAACCCGTAGAACGGTAATTATGCACTTAGTAAAAATATAACAGGTTTTTTATGGAAATCAATTGTTTGTTTTTTCCAGTCCTGAATTTTTTTCGTTTGTACATATTCGTTAGCAGCAGTAAGTTGTGATGCAATGCAAAAACGTGTAGCGGGAAGGCAGTTTTTTAACACGGTTTCAATTAATTGGTTATTCCGGTAAGGTGTTTCAATAAAAATTTTAGTGCTGTTATTTTTTTTAGATGATTGCTCCAGTTCTTTTATCTTTCTTATACGGTCATTGTTATCAATAGGCAAGTAGCCTAAAAATTCAAAAGACTGGCCATTCATTCCGCTTGCCATTAATGCTAATAGTATAGAACTTGGTCCTACTAATGGTTTTACCGTTACTCCCATTTCCTGTGCAACAGCAATTAAAATTTGACCGGGATCAGCAATGCCCGGGCACCCGGCCTCGCTGATAATGGCAATATTTTTTCCGGCTGATAAAGCTTGCTTAAAAATGTTTATTTGTGCTTCTTCAGTCTTATGTATGGTAAACCATTCAAATGCATCTATCACTATTTCTTTGCAGATGCTTTTCAAAAATCTCCTGGTAGTGCGTTCGTTTTCTGCAAATATTACCTGGCAATTTTTTACAGCATCGATAATATATAAAGGAATGGTGTTGGTGGCAGCTTCGTCTAAAACTGACGGGATCAGGTAAACGGTATTTTTCATTATAGTAATTTATAATTTGGGCAGGTTTAATTTTGAATTATGTAAGCTAAGCGTAGCAGCAATAACTGCATAGCTGGGTGCCATAAGCCATCCTGCAAAAGGAATTAAATGCATGATATAAAAAAATATTCCATTGCCAATAGCCAGGCCCTTATGGTTACCAATAAATGCAATACTTTGGCTGGTAGATAATTTGTTTCTCTCACAGCTGTAATCCAGCATCGAAAAGCCTAAATAATAACATTCAATAAGCAAAGCTATTAAAGGAGTAATCCATCCTATTACGGGTATAAAGGATAAAATGAAAATTGATACTGAATATACAGTTTGCCATAATATATTGCGGACAGCCATCTTTACTCCTCTTGCAATATCTTTTAATAATTGTTTAAGGCTGAATGGAAAATCTTTTTCCAGGAGAATAGCTTCTGTTTTTTCGCTTAGATACGCAAATAAGGGCGAGCCGATTATTAGAAATATGTATTTAAACAAAGAAAAATAAAAAAGCAGTAAAACAAGGTGTAACATTATTTGCCCGAAAATAAACAGGAAACGATACCAACTATCCTGCATTTTGTCCATCCAGCTTTTTATACCGGTTTTCAACAAAAAAAATTCAATGACATTACTGCTTGATATCCAAAAAAGATAAATTCCTAAGCAAAATAAGATGCTATAAATTATGCCCGGGATGATTATCCATTTCCATAGTTTATGTTTTGCTATAAACCGATGAGCCTGAAAGTACGACTGGATTGATATAATAATTTCTTTAAGCATTATAGCAAATGTGTAATTTTTTTATCACGGCTAAAAGATATGTAATAGCTATGTATTAATTAATAATCAGCCGGCATTAATAAAAACCTAAAATTTAGGACATGGGATAAGTTTGGAATCAGCAGATTGTTTAATATAAATTAAGGATACTTCCATACCGCCCCGGCTGTTGGAAGCTGTTTTTAAATTGGAGATATTTATATCATAGCTGGTGCCAATTCTTAACCCGGCAAATTCCAGCCCGGCATAAGGTATAAGTGCATCATTAAAACGCATCCAACTGCCAAAATATACACTGGTTGGTTTTTGATAATCACCATTAAGATTTGCACTAACGGCTGCGCCTACGATAGTTTCATGTGCTTTTGCCTGAACCTGGTGAATGGCCGATGCATTTAAAGATAATATATCTGATATAGGCAAAGCACCTCCTGCATGTATCGTTACCCTGCCGGATAAATACCAGTTTTTATCTTTAAAGCCAACCTTAGGCCTGTTAATATGGTACATCGATGCACCCAAATAAAAATTATTGATGCCATCAGAAGAGCCGGAGTAAAGTAAACCAGCATTAAGCTCTGCATAACTTTGATTATTGCCATTTGTTATGATATCCGAAGTGGTGCCGGTAAAGCCATTTTGGGTAAGCATGTCCTCAAAAATTAATTTGGATACATCCAGGCTCATGCTGGAATAAGTACCCTGAAATCCTGCACCGATTGTATGATAGCCGTCTTCATCTAATGCTTTATGATACGAAAGGGATACTGAACCGTAATTAAGTTTTAAAATATTATTAGCACTTGCATCTGATACGCCGGATATTCCTATTCCAAAAACATCACCTGCCGGTAAATTCTTTTTTAAAACAGGAAAATCTATGGAAGCACTGGAAGTTATATATGCATTCGAAATAGAAGGCCATTGGTTTCTGTGATTGGCAGCCAATCGCCATTGTCCATTAAATTTTCCTGTAAATGCCGGATTTAAAGTGAGCGGGGAAGCAAAGAATTGTGAAAAATGTGGATCCTGCGCCTGGACTTTTGCTGCTATTATTATTAAACCCAATAAAACAATAAGTTTTCTCCTCTTCATATGTATAAAGATAAGTATTTTATGATTTCAGGTTTGAAGTTTGGGGTTTGGGCGATTTATGTTTAACAGTTTAATGGCTGCCGGATAATGTCATTTAGCTAAGGAACTAATGTCACCCTTTCAGGGTTTTGAACATTTTTTGCTATTAATTACTACAGTAATGGCACCCCGTTGGGGTTAGTAATTCCGAAGGAATGTAATTATTATAGATCAATACGCAATCATAATAAGTATAACAACCCTGAAAGGGTGATATTAGTAAAGTACAATTTTTAACTAAATGAAATTGGGATGCCGGATAGAACGGATACCCCGCTGAAGGTTTGAGTGTCTTGTCCTAAAATAGGTTTACGCAAATTTGATTAAGATGGGTCATAATATTATTCGTCAGTATAAGTCAAATGAGTTGTACTATTTTAGTGATGCAGAGAAAGAATTAATTATTAAGGAGTATTTATCCTATCCAACGACGAAGCAAGCTATATGGGAAAAATACACAGGCCGAAAGAAAGAAAATGGTTTGATAGTAAAATGGATGCGCCGTTTAGGTTATGATGTTAATGGATGTCAGCGAAGAGTGATTAGTTTTGCAGAAAGGTTGTCTATGTCAAAACGTAGCATTCATAGCTTGGAAGGTGGCGATGCCCAAATTAAAGAATTGGAGGTTCGGATAAAACAATTGGAACAACAACTTAAGGAAGCAGAGCAAAAGCTGTTGCTTTTTCTACGATGATAGATGTAGCAGAACAGCAACTAAAAGTTCCTATTAGAAAAAGTTCAACACCAAACCATAATGGTTATGAAAAGGGAATTCCCCATATAGGCCTTGCCAGGCTATGTGGATGGTTTGGTATTACCCGGCAGGCTCATTATCAGTATAGCTGGTTTTGTTATAGTAGTGATATAGAACAAAAGCTGGTGATAGAAGAGGTGAAGCGCATCCGTTTGTTGCATAGGCGTATGGGCACCCGTAAGCTTTATGAGATGTTACAAAGCTTCATGATTGATAACCAAATAAAAATGGGCAGGGATGCTTTATTTGATTTGCTGGCAGTTCATGGACTACTGGTACGTAAGAAAAGACGTACTACTATAACGACCAACTCAAAGCATTGGTTCAGACGTTATCCTAATTTAGTGAGAGGGTTTACGCCTTGTGGTATAAACCAGTTATGGGTAAGTGATATTACATACTGGAAAGCAAAGCAGCAGTTCTTTTACATAAGTTTTATAACAGATGCTTACAGCCGTAAGATTGTAGGGTATTCTGTAGCAGAGAATATGGAAAGTGTACACTGTAGACAAGCGCTTAAAATAGCCCTTTGCGGCTTGAGGCCGCAGGGCCATTTTAAGCTTACACACCACAGTGACAGGGGCTTACAGTATTGTAGTAATAGCTATGTACAATTATTAAATGAAAATAATATTACAATCAGTATGACTGAAAATGGCGACCCTTTAGAAAATGCCCTTGCTGAAAGAATTAATGGGATTATAAAGGATGAGTATTTGCAGTTCTGCAAACCTGCAAATATTATAGAAGCTAAAGCTATACTTAAGCGGACAGTAAAACTTTATAACCAACAAAGGCCACATATGAGCATAGGTAACCTTACACCAGAGCAAATACATTGTAACATTAACTTAAAAACAGAAAAATTATGGAAAAACTATTATCATTCAAAGCCTAACTTTGAACATCCAAAAAATTACAGTAAATAAAAAACACATTTATATAACCTGTAAACTTATTTTAGGACGAGTCAGAGCGTAGATTTTGTGGCGGAGTATTAGTGATAGCCGGAACAGCTGTTGAGCAAAGATAAAATGTTGACAGCCCCAAGGTTTTGAAATAAAGTTTGGGGTTTGATGTTTGGGGTCTGTTGGTTCATTCAACTCATTTTTATAGCAGCAGATTTGTGAATTTTTTAATAGGTAGCCAGTTATCAACTCCAAACCCCAAACCTGCAACTTCAAACCCGAAATTAATTCTGCACTTTGGCCCCAAATGCCAGGTCGCCTGCATCTCCCAAGCCTGGTACAATATATCCTTTAGCCGTCAGTTCTTCATCAATATCGCCACACCAGATAGTGGCTGTTGGCTCAGCCCGCCGTACAAACTCAATACCTACTGAACAGGCTATTGCACATACAATGTGCAGGTCTTTAATATTACCCTCTGATTTTAAATATTGTATAGATTTTACTAAGGAAGAGCCGGTAGCTAGCATGGGATCACTTATAATCAATATTCTGCTATCAATATCTGGGCAACTCATATATTGCATGCTTATTTCAAAAGAGCCATCAGGATTATGTTTGCGGTATGCACTTAAAAAAGCATTGTCCGCCTTATCAAAATAATTTAATAATCCATTATGCATGGGCAAGCCTGCCCTTAAAATAGTAGCTAATACCGGCTGCTCCTGTAAAAGTTTGCTTGAAGATATTCCCAGGGGGGTAGTCACCTCTGTTTCTTTCCATGGCATAGTTTTGCTTATTTCATATCCAATTACTTCTGCAATACGTTCAAGATTGCGTCTAAACCTCATCCGGTCTGCCTGGATACTTGTATCTCTTAATTCGCTTACCCAGTTACTTACTAAAGAATGCTGTTCGCTAAGATTAATAACCATTTTGTTTTAATTTTTTGTTACCGGCATTTATTATACAATCATCATTGTTGTAGCCTGCCCCTTCCGAAGGCGGGGGGCAGGCTCTTGTACTACATACAATATTCGTCTTTATCTATACATTATTAATTTGCTGTTTAAACAAAACTAAAATAAAAAAACCATGCGCCTGTTATTATTTTTAACAAACTATTTCAAATAGATTTATTTTTATTGTATTAAATATCACTCAAAATGAAGCAACATATAGTTTTTACAATTCTTATTTTTACTTTTTTTATTTCTTGTACCAGTAATGATACTAAAGAAGGCACACCAAAAGCAAAAGATAAATATGAACTGACAAAAGAAAATTTAGAAGAAGTTGAAAGGAAAAACCCTGAGCGTTTTTTAACAGTATCAGCGAGCGACAAAAAAAATTTACTGGGCCAGACAGTGGTAAAAGTTATTATTGCCAATAATGCAAAAGTATGTATATATAAAGATGTAGATATACAATTATCGTTTTATAGTAAAACAGGCACTTTATTGGAAGAAGATAAAGAAACAATTTATGAAAGCTTATCTCCGGGCAGTTCAACTAATCATAAAACCAAGTATTTCGCACCTAAAGGAACAAGTAACATAATAGTGAAGGTTGTAGGTAGCAAATAATAGTAAATGAATATTAATATAAAAAAAAGTCACTGAATTATTAGTGACTTTTTTTATATTATTTCTAAAAATAATAAACAATTTAATTACTTAGTCATTTTTAGTAGTTTGAGCTTTAGCTAGAGCTGTAGTAAATTCAGTCCATTTTGTTACATCTTCCGGAGTAAATTTAGTCATTGCAGTTTGCATTTTAGTTCCCCATTCTGTAGCTTTTTTAGTATATTCTTCCACTTTAGCTGGATCGCTAGATGCGGCTGTCATTTCACTCATAAAAACAGCATATTCTTGAGCCATTTTCGTTATTTCATCGTTAGAAAATTTTGGAACTTCTACAGATGTATTAGTAGTAGTGGTGGTAGAAACTTTAGAATCAGCATCAGTGCCTTTGGCATCAGCTTTTGTCTCAGTAGTAGTTTCTGTTTTAGTTTCTGATTTCTTAGAATCATCACAAGCAACTAGTATGCCTGCAACTAAAAAAACTGAAAGAAATTTTTTCATTGTGTTGTTATTTAAATTTTTAAAAATTTTTGCAAATATAGGGTTTTTTCTAAAATCATAGTTTTTTATTTTAAAATTATAAAGGCCACCATAGTCAAAGGTGGCCTTTATAATTTTAAAGTAAAATATCCTATTCTGAATCTGCAGCTGATATAACATCATCAGCTTTAGAGATATAATCGTTTAATTTGTCTTGTTCTTCGGGAGTTTTTGGTAATTTTTTCTTCGTAGCTAAATCTACCTGCCTGGCTGTAAGGGCACCTCTTGTAGTGTTAATTTCTTCTAATTTTGACATATCATCTTTCCATTTTATTGCCATAGCTGCATAAGCTGCATAGTCTTCAGCAAATTTTTGTACTTCTGCATCAGTAAATTTAGGTACTTCCAAACCTGCCGGTGCAGCTGTTGTAGTAGTGGTAGTTGTAGTTGTTTTTGAATCAGCAGCAGGAGTAGTAACACTGGCAGTATCAGTTTTCGATTCTGTTGTAGTTGTTCCTGTTGTAGTAGTGAGTAGTTTCTTTTTAGAATCATCACAGGCAACTAAAATACCCGCAACTAAAAAAACTGAAAGAATTTTTTTCATTTCTTAAGATTTTATTTTTAAAATTTTTGTAAAAGTAGTTTTTTTTTAACAAATCAATAATCTTATGATATTCCAAGATATATTAAAATAATATCTAATAATGTCTTATTCAAGAAAGTTTAATTATCTCCGGAGAGTGTATAATTATATGAATTTAAACTCATCCCCGTCAAATAATCCCCTGTCACTTAATTTTAGGTGGGGAATTACCAAGAGTGCCATAAATGATAATGTCATAAATGGAGCAGTAAGTGTGCAACCCAGGCATTCTTTTGCCATTGTATCTATTGCCGTATAATCGGCGGCTATTTTATATCCATCACTATTGCTCATCAACCCTGCCACAGGTAATGCTAATACAGCCTGGCTTTTTTTTGTTGCTTGTTCAAAACCAGCAGAAACCACACAGCTTATGCCACCTTTTTCATTTATAACCAGGTTAACAGCCTTGCAAATACTTTCATCATCTACTCCTATGGCTACTATGTTATGACTGTCATGTGCTACAGAAGATGCAATGGCCCCATTGTTTAAATTAAAGTTTTTGATAAATGCTTTTGCTACGAGGGCATTGTTATACCGGTTTACAACTACAATTTTTAAAGTGTCATTATCAATATTGCTTACTATTTTATTATCTTTTATTAATGGCTTAGCAAATATTTTATTAGTGATCAGCTGCCCGTCTAAAGCTTCTATCACGGGTATACTTTCTTCTTTATTATAGGGTATTATAAAATCTGATGGTTGCTTCAGTTCGCAATTAAAATTATTAATTATTACAGAAGGCTTACTTTTTATAAGTGATTTTCCTTTTTCAGCTACTAAAATTCCGTTAACAAATGTTTTAATAACATTAAATTTTTCAAGATCATTCACAACAATAAAATCGGCCATGTCATTTTCCTGCAATAAGCCTACATTCATTTTGTAATGTTCTACAGGGTTAATGCATGCAGCTTGTAAAACCTTAAATACATCTATGCCTTTGGCTACAGCCCTGGCGCAAAGTTCATTAATATGGCCTTTTTCCAGGCTGTCGGGGTGTTTGTCATCACTGCAGAACATAATTTTATCTGGATGGTCATGCAATAAATCAATCAATGCTTCAAAATTTTTGCAGCACTTCCTTCCCTTATCAAAATTTTCATGCCGAATGCAATTTTATCCAATGCTTCTTCTGCAGTAAAGCATTCATGATCTGTAGTTATCCCGGCATCAATATATTTTTTTGCTAGTTCGCTTCTTAAGCCCGGAGCATGTCCATCAACAGGTTTGCCTGGTTTTTGGGCCGCCATAATTTTTTTAACGACTATTTCATCGTTATTTAGCACACCGGGAAGTTCATCATCTCACTTAAATAAAAAATATCATCACTTTGCAAAAGTGCCGTTACATCCTCAACATTAACTTCAGCCCCGGCTGTTTCAAAAATTGTAGCAGGTACACAGCTGGGGGCGCCAAAATGAAACTTAAAAGGTACTGTCTTGCCATTTTCAATCATGAAATTTATTCCTTCCACACCACATACATTTGCAATCTCATGCGGATCGCTGATGGTGGCAACTGTACCATGCACCACAGCCAGCTTTGCGAATTCGCTTGGTACCAGCATACTGCTTTCAATATGTATATGACTATCGATAAAGCCTGGCAAAATATAGGATTTCCTTTTTTTTCGCTACATTTGTTAACCTGTTTATTTTTTTTATTTTTTCGCCAGCAATTATTAGTTCAGCATAATAAATATCTTTATTAATTATGTCAACCAAATTTCCTTTTATAGAAAAAGTATTCATATTGTTTTTTAATTTGTATAGAGGCTTTAAAAATACGTGTTATTTAATAATACTATAATTGATAGTTAATTTTTTTGCATTTATATTTGGGCATGAATTTAAAAGCATTTGCGTCATCCTTTATTACCAAGTTTATTTTTTTGCGTAGGTCATTCGGCAATAAACATTTTGCGTTACTGGATATTGGTGCTGGTAACCATTCTGCTACAAAAATTAAAAATGTTTTTACCGGTTGTGAATATCACGGTGTAGATATGGAAAGAGGATATAATAATAGTGAGGATGATTTTAGGCTGATGCATGCATTTTATGAAATGGACCTGACTAAGCTTGATTTTTCATCTATACCGGATAATTATTTTGATGGCATATGGATGGTGCATGTGATAGAGCATTTGTATAACGGCGATGAAGTGATACAACACCTGCTTTCTAAATTAAAAAGTGGTGGTTATATGTATGTAGAGTATCCCGGGTTTAAAAGTACAAAACTACCTTCGATGAACGGTACATTAAATTTTAAAGACGATCCTTCTCATGTAAGAGTATATACTGTAAAAGAATTATCGCAGTTATTTATTAATAACAATTGTATTGTTATTAATAAAGGATTAAGAAGAAATATATGGTTTATGATGGCGATGCCTTTTCGCATTTTAGGAAAGTGGCTGCAGGGAAAAAAATTACAGGGGAATATTTTTTGGGATGTATTAGGTTTTGCAGAATTTTTGTGGGTAAAGAAAAAATAATTAGTCATTCATCAAATCAGGTCTTTTTTCCATCGTATGTTTTATTGCCTGTTCATGTCTCCATTCATCAATCAGTTTATGATTACCACTTACTAAAATATCAGGCACTTTCCATCCCCTGAAATCTACTGGTCTTGTATAAACCGGTGGTGCCAATAAATTATCCTGGAAAGAATCTGTTAATGCAGAAGTTTCATCATTTAATACCCCCGGTATCAACCGACCAATGGCATCTGCCAATACTGCCGCCGCAAGTTCGCCACCGCTTAATACATAATCTCCAATGCTTATTTCTTTGGTAATAAAATGATCTCTTACCCGTTGGTCAATACCTTTGTAATGACCACAAATTAATAATAAGTTATTTTTTAATGATAAAGTATTGGCCATTTTTTGATCAAAGGTTTTTCCATCGGGTGTCAGGTAAATCACTTCATCATATGTTGTTTCTTTTTGCAAACTTTCAATAGCATTTACCAAAGGTTCTATCATTAACACCATACCGGCCCCACCGCCAAAAGCATAATCATCTACCTGCGCCCTGGCATAAGTAGTATAGTCTCTTAAATTGATAATATTTATTTGCAATAAACCTTTTTCATTTGCCCTTTTTAAAATAGAATGAGCAAAGGGGCTTTGCAATAAATCAGGAACTACGGAGATGATATTGATTTTCATTAAAAAATTTATTTTCCTGAATTTTATAATAGCGGTTATTTACTCTTTTTATTTGCTTCGATAACAAAAGTAACCGGTTGCCTGCGATAAGAATTTACAGCTTTTCCTTTATATTTTCCCGGCACCCATTTACCGCTTTTCTTAATTGTTTTTATAACTTCCTCTTCCATGCCATACCCGTGTTTGGTAAGTGCAGTTATATTACTCAAATTACCATCTTTAGCTACAGTAAATTGCACCATTACTGTATATGTGCCTGCAGGCGCTCCTTTATCGGCCGGCACATTAGGGTTTAATGTTTTTTCCAAAAACCTTCTCCAGCCCATATCTCCACCGGGAAAACTTGCTTCTTCTTCAACCATCTCTAATACGTTGGTTACATCATTTGAGTATTGCGCTGTAGAATCTTTTTCATCTATGTACTCATCTTCAATTTGAAATGTAATCGGTTGCCTGCGGTATGCATTTACTGCTTTTCCATTTTGCATTGCCGAAACCCATAGCCCGGTTTTTTTTATTACCCTTATGCATTCCGCTTCCATGCCATAGCCATGATTAGTAGTAGCAGTTACATCGCTTATTTTGCCTTTTTTATCTACAATAAACTGGATGATTACAGTATAACTTCCTGCAGGGGCACCATTATTTACAGGTATGTTTGGATTTAAATTTTTTTGTAAAAAAATTGCCCAGTTTTGTTGCCCTCCGGGAAATGTAGCTTCTTTTTCTGTCTTATTAAATACGGATTTTTTAGATGTTGTTTTTTTTACCGACTGTGCATTAGAAAACAGGAAACAAGTAAATAGTATGAGTACTGAAGATAAATGTTTCATTATTGTTTATTAAAACTGATTTTTTGTAAATTATTTAATAGGGCAAAATTTTAATATTAATTAACCTTCTCACCTTTCTTAACTCTATTTATCCTGCCGCCGCCTGAATTTGAAGATTCTTCCGAAATACTATTATCTTCGCTTTCAAACTTACGGGCTTTAAATTTTATTTGTGCTTTTTGATAGGTGTTTACATCTTTACCATCTTTTTGGGCTGGTGTCCAATAGGGTGAAAGTTTTATTACCCTGATAGCTTCTTCTTTTAATACCGGGTGTACTTCATTTAATACTTTTATATCACTGACCTCACCGGTTTTGTTTACTACAAATTCTAAAAAAACAGTTTGTTTAATCTGGTCATCATTTGCCGGTATGGCTTTTATTGCCACTTTAGGATTCAGGGTTTTTTCTAAAAAAAGGTTCCATCCCATTGTGCCATCTGTAAATTCTGCATGCTTATCTACTTTTTTAGGTGACAATACATCGGTACGTGTATGGGTTGTATCTATAGTTTCCTGCCCTTTGGAGGTAATTGCTAAAAATAGCATTGCAATTGCTGAATATATTATTTTCATATAATAATTTTTTACAAAGTTATACCTAATTCCCAATACCCAATTCCTACCCACAATCCATAAATCCATCCAAATCCCTTTTGTCTTTTTTGTAGGTCTGCCTACCTTGCTTAACCGTTTGCCTTTTATCCTCCATTTTTTTTGCTCCGTTTTTACATCATATTCTTCACCAATATTTACTGTTTTTGATGCCTTTACATTATCGCTATTATATTTTACCTTACCATTATCGCAGGCATCACCGGCCTGGCTTCTTGTTTTAAAAAGCCTGATGGCCCAAAGGTATTTATCCAATCTTAACTTTTCTTTTTCCATCATACAAAAATAAATCCTTTTATACTTAGCGGTAATTACTATTTTAGCACTCAAAATATATTTATGAATTATAAGATAACCAGGCAGGTACAACTCATTATTATAACCTTTATTTTTTTGCAGCAGGTTGGTGCACAAAATAAAAATACCATTAACTGGTTGCCCGATGGCAATAGCTATACTAAAATAAAAGAAGGCAGCATTATTAAAATAGATGCAAAAACCCAGGCAGAAACAGTTATTATAAAGAAAGAACAGCTTACCCCTTCAGGCGCTATGCTGCCGTTAGCTATACAATCTTACAGTTTTAGCCCTGATAATACTAAAATTTTGTTATTTGCTAATACTGCCAAAGTATGGCGGTATATAATACCAGGGGCGATTACTGGGTGCTGGATGTTGCTGCCAATAAATTAATGCAGGTTGGTAAAGGCCTTCCTTCACAATCATTGATGTTTGCAAAATTTTCTCCCAATGGGCAAAAAGTAGCTTATGTAAGCCAGCATAACCTTTTTGTAGAGGATGTAAGCAATGGCAGGCAGGTAAAACTAACGAGAGATGGTACACGAAAATTGATTAACGGTACTTTTGACTGGGTATATGAAGAAGAGTTTGGTTGCAGGGACGGATTCAGGTGGAGCCCGGATGGCACTAAAATTGCTTTTTGGCAGGCAGATGCTACAAAAATCCGTGATTATTATATGTTGAATACTACCGACTCTAATTACTCACAGGTAATACCGGTTGAATATCCAAAAGTAGGAGAAGCACCATCTCCTGTAAAAATCGGTGTAATAAGCATCTCCAGCGGTAATATTAAATGGATGAATATCGAAGGCGATCCCCAGCAACACTACCTGCCACGAATGGAGTGGGCGGGCAATGCAGAACTGGCCATACAGCAATTGGACAGGAAGCAGCAGGAAAGCAGGTTAATATACGCTTCTGTTACTGATGGTGATACACACACTTTTTGGGCAGAAAGCAATGAAGATGCATGGGTAGATATGAATACAGATAATCCCGAAGGATGGAACTGGATTAATAAAGGACAGGATTTTATCTGGGTTAGCGAAAAAGATGGCTGGAGACATATTTATAAAATCAGCAGGGATGGTAAAAAAGAAACGCTGATTACAAAAGGCAATTTTGATATAAAAGAGATAAAGTGCATAGATGAAAATAATAATTATATCTATTTTACTGCATCACCGGGTAATGCCACACAATTATATTTGTATAAAGTTCACATAGAGCCTAAAGGCAATTATGATAATGCAGAAATTGTTACACCTATAACTTTAAAAGGTACCCACCGTTATACTATTTCGCCCAATGGCAAATATGCAATTCATTCATTTAGCAATCATAAAACACCACTGGTTTCAGAATGGATTACATTGCCTGATCATAAGCCGGTAATCAGTGCAAAAAGTATTGCCAGCAACATTAAGCCTAATGAGAATATACATGTGGAGTACCTGCAAATAACCACTGAAGACAATGTTATTGTGGATGCATGGGTCAATAAACCTAATAATTTTAATCCTCAAAAAAATATCCGGTTGTTTTTATGTGTATGGCGAGCCTGGTGCTTCTACAGTTGAAGACAGCTATGGAAATCATGATAATTTTTTATATAAGGGTGATATGGCAACTGATGGCTATATCCAGGTGTCGGTTGACAATAGGGGAACACCCTCATTAAAAGGTGCTGCCTGGCGCAAGGCTATTTACAGGAAGATTGGTAAAATAAATATCAGGGACATGGCAATGGCAGCCAAAAAAATTTTAGCACAACCATATTACGATAAAGACAGGGTAGCTGTATGGGGCTGGAGTGGTGGAGGATCATCTACATTACATTTAATGTTTCAGTATCCTGATATTTTCAAAACAGGCATAGCTATTTCGGCAGTGGGAAACCAATTGTTTTATGATAATATCTACCAGGAACGTTATATGGGGTTGCCGCAGGAAAATAAAGAAGACTTTATTAGCGGGTCACCTGTTACCTATGTAAAAGGGCTAAAAGGGAATTTACTGTATATTCATGGAACAGGTGATGATAATGTTCATTATTCTAATGCAGAATACCTTATAAATGAATTAGTTAAATATAATAAACAATTTCAATTTATGGCTTATCCAAATCGTACGCATAGTATTTCTGAAGGGGAGGGTACATTTTTGCATTTAAGCACTTTATATACAAACTTTTTACAAAAAAATTGTGCTCCGGGTGCCAAATAAATAGTAAATTGTAAGGCGCTTTAGAAAAGCGTACAACACAATCCATAAAAAATGACCCCTGTTTCATCTTGCAGGGGTCATTTTAGTAAAAGTAACTATTTTATAAAATTTAATATTTTAAGCAATAGATCATTTATAAAATGTGATTCAATTTATTTGAAAAAAACTACATTTGTATTAGTGATAATCTATAAATAAATTGTATATTTTTTAATAATGCTTATGCATTCAGAGCATACGACAACTAATTAAAATAATAAGAACTACCTATTTTATAATAAGATTATTTTTAAATTCGTAACCATTCCTAACACAAAATTTCTGCTTTGAAAAATTTTATTTTACACATTTTTTTACTGATACTTTTAGTGGTAATTAATGCAACCGGTCTTTTGGCTCAAAATAAAAATGGGCTGAACAATAAGGTAGAACGATGTTATACAATGGAAAACCTGGAAAATCAAATCAAAGCAGATCCTACTTTGCCGGCAAAATGGAAAGCCCGGGGCGAACTTATCCAGCAACAAAATTTGCAACACAAACAAAATAACATTCTTAATGATCAAGCAGTAACGGTTATTCCTGTTGTTTTTCATTTAGTTATCAGCGCAGGTCAACAAGCTATTGTAACTGATGCGCTTTTACAGCGCCAGATAGACGTGCTGAATAGGGATTTTGCAGGATTAAATCCGGATCCCATTTTCCGATCCGGAAAATGAACAAGGTGTGTGTATTGATTGGGGTGTAATAGACCTTGCTTGCGGTTCTCCTTTCAATGGGGTATATGATGGCGGGCGCACATTAGTACATGAAATAGGGCATTATTTTTATTTATGGCACATTTGGGGAGATGAAAATGGTTGTACTGGGGATGATTTTCGAATACAGGATGGGTTCCCTTTATCCGCTAATTGTACAGATGATACGCCTAACCAGGCAAAATCTACCAGCGGATGTTTAAGTGGCGTACAAACAGATGGATGTAGCAGCACCGCTCCGGGATTTATGTATCAGAATTATATGGATTATACCAATGATGGCTGTTACGGAATGTTCACCATTGCACAGGTGTGCCGCATGCAGGCTTGCCTCGATAATTACAGAGCCTCACTAAAATCGTCCAATGGTTGTGCCCCTGTTGTAGCAGTAAATAATGATGTAAGGGTATCAGAAATATTAAATCCTGTAAGCAGGGGTTTTGCCTGTGGCAAAAAAACCAGCTATTGTGATCTGCAGTTAACACCACAGGTGTTAATAGTAAATGATGGTGACGCACCGCTTACTTCTCTTACATTTACCATCAGGGTTGATAATGTTGTTGTAGGTGTACAAAACTGGACAGGTAATTTGGCAACATCAGAATTTGCTTATGTAAATATTGATGCTTTTACGCCTCCAACGGGTACGCATACACTAAAAATAAACACCGGCAATCCTAATGGTGGAATTGACGGTCGGCCAATCAATGATTTTGCTGAAGCCAGGTATGAAATACTACCACCGGCATTAAACCCACCTATAGCTGCACAAAGTTTTGAAGAGGTTACTTTCCCTCCTGATAACTGGAGAGTTATTAATCCTGATGGCGGTATAACTTGGGCAAAAACTACATCAGCTGGAAACCCTGGTATTGCATCTGCAAGGTTAAGTGCTTATTCATATAATAGCAAGCAGCAAATAGATTACCTGCTTACTCCAAAAATACAAACTGCAGGCTCAGAGTTTTTGATACTTAATTTTAATTTGGCTTATGCAAAGTATAATAATGATATGGAAAATTGGGACCAGTTGGAAGTGGTATATTCAGAAGATTGTGGCATAACCTGAAACCAACAGGCTATAAAAAAGTGGTGATGCACTGGCTACTAACGGCGGTGCTGTTACAGGCGATGTTTCATTTGTTCCTACACCAAACCAATGGAGATCAGAAACTGTAAAATTAAGTTTGTGCCAGGTAAGTAGCGATGAAATTGTTTTTGCTTTTAAAAGCACTAATAATTATGGTAATAATATATATATTGATAATGTTTCAGTAGATAAAGTAAATGCTTTTATTACTAATGCAGGTTTGTCAGATCTTTTGTCTCCAAAAGGGATAATATGTGATGGGGGTGGAACTGGTGTTCCAAAATTTACTTTAACTAATAATGGTACTGCCACTTTAACAACTGTTACTTTTAATATCAGTATTGATGGCGGTGCACTTACTACTCATCCGTGGACAGGCAACCTGGCAAAATGCGGTAAAGAAGAAATTACTTTACCTGCTACAACCATACTGCCTACTGGCAAGCATCATTTTTTAATCTATACTACAAATCCTAATGGTTTGCCGGATCAGTTTACGGATAATGATACATTACAATCTACTTTTACAATAGTAAATACAGTAAATGCACCATTAGCAGAAGGATTTGAAAACCTATCCTTTCCACCGGCTAATTTTATTGTTGAAAATCCCGATGGTGCAACTACATGGGAAAGAGCTACTGTTGCTACACATACTGGCTCAGGTGCTTTGGTTATAAAAAATTATAGCTATCCTGTTGATAATACAACAGATATTTTAATAACGCCCAGGATCACAATAACTAATGCAGATTCATCTTTCATAAGTTTTGATTATGCATATGCACCCGGGTTAAATTATCCGGGAAGTACTGTTTTACCCTGGATACCTTAGAAATTTTAGTGTCGAAAGACTGTAGCCTTACCACAACTACTGTTTGGAAAAAATGGGGAGAAGAACTGCAAACTATTAATGATCCAAATTATGCCAACGGAGTTGAATTTATACCCAATCAAAGCCAATGGAAAAATGTACGTATACCTTTAGTAGATATTATCGGTTCTGATGGTCAGGTGCAGGTTTTTTTTACTGCTAAAAGTAATAAGCAAAATAACCTGTTCATAGATAATATAAATGTATTTGGTAAAACTTTGCCCCAGCGTTTAAAAGACCAGGGCTACCTGGTATATCCCAATCCATTTAAGAGCACATTTATTATCCACCATTATAATCCGCCTGTTAAGCTGCAAAACGTACAGGTATTTAGCACATCCGGTAGCCTGCTTTGGGACAAGCGGTTTGCAGGAAATGCCGGTACGGAAATACGGGTGAATTTAGATAAGTTGCCAAATGGGGTTTACCTGGTTAAAATGATTTATTCTGATAAAATAGTGATAGAAAGACTGGTAAAAAATTAATTTTGGTATAAGTTAAAGAAAGTGTAATTATAATGTTTTACAAGAAAGCCGTTCTTATTGGCACATATTTTGTTTTTTTTATCTAAAACTAATTGCTATTATGAAATACATTTACTTATTAAGTTTTATATTTTTTGCGAATTATACAAATGCTCAATTTTCTGTTAATGCCTCCTATAGTTTAGGTATTCCCCAAAAGGAAATGGCACAAAATATCAATTCCGTACATGGAATTTATATAGGTGGGCAATATACTTTACCCAACAACCTGAATAATATTTCTGTAGGGCTTACAACAGGTTTTGGAAGTTATGCTAATTTAATAAAGGAAACCACTTTTACTTTTAACGATAACTCTATCACAACTGATGTAACTTATTCCAGCAAAGTTTCAAGTACAAGCGCTTTTGTTAAAATGGATTTAATAAAAAACTTTTCAATTATCCCTTATGCCATGATTAGCGGGGGATCTCAGAAATTTTATTCCAGCATAAGAATTGCAGACCCCGAAGATGAGGATGATTGTAAACCCTTGGAAGTTAAAACAATAATGAGTGACCGCACTGCTTTTTATGGGCTAGGTGGCGGTGCTAAAATTGATATGGGTATTTTTGGCCTTGAAGAAAAAAAACATTTTATTGACATTTCCCTTTCATGGATACGTGGAGGAAAAATTGATTATATCAATACCCGCAAATTAAAAGATTCACATGAACACGAAGCTGATATGGATATGCCCGAGAAAGGCAGGCCATTAAATGTGAGTTTTATTAATGTAAGTAGTAACTTAATTCACGAACATAAAGTAGCTGAAATATATACCACGCCATTGCGCTTAATGGATATTAAAGTGAGTTATTTCTATAGCTTTTAACAAGTAAGCTAATGTTTTTATTGACCGGCCTTTTTATTAATTATTATAAAGGAGATAACTAATAACAGCAATAGTAAAACAATGGTAAAGTATATCCAGGGCTGTTCCTTTAGTTTTCTTTTTTCTTTCTTTGATTTTTTTTGATTATTTTTTTTTGCAAGTGATTATTCAACTGCTCTACATATTCAGCCATGTCCTTTTTACTCTTAAATTGTTCTAACCCTTCTACAGCATCATTTAATAGGTCATCATCAGCCATCATTTTTTCAATATCATGGCTATCCTGCTTTGATAACCGGTGGCTAAGGTAATCCATTAGCTTTTGGTTATCAATGTCTTTATTACTACTGCCTAATATGTCTTTTAAACTATCGCTCATTTAATATATTCTTCAAAATTTATTTACTTAACTAACAGCAATTTTACTTTTCTTTACTCATTTTTTCTATTAAAAGTTTTAAATTTCTTTTACCATTCTGTAAGTGGCTTTTAACCTGCAATATGGAGTACCCTGTAATCGATGCAATTTCCTGGTAACTTTTTTTTTCTAAAAAAAACAAAGTTACACATTGTTGCTGCTCTTTATTTAATTGTTGTAAAGCTACAGCTACATTATCAAGTTGTTTATCTTTTTGTATAAAGCTGTTCTTTTCCGGGGCATCTTCCAGGGGTACAATTATGTTTTCATTTAATTCAGTGGTGTATTTTCCTTTTTCTCTTAACTGCATCAGGCAATGGTTCTTAGCCACCATATAAATCCAGCTTTTAAAATAATCTACTTTATACTTTTGCAGTTCTTTAATGGTTTTTTCAAAAATTTGTTGTACGCAATCTTTTGCCTGTTCTTCATTCTTTAAATATTTCATACAAACTCCCAGCAAAAGCAAAGTGTAGCGTTGTAAAAGTACCCCCAGCCACTCGTTATTATGGTCGATATAAAAATGCTCTAATAATTCCGTATCGCTTATATGGTTATATTTAATTCCGTTCAAAATAGCTGCTTACATTTATATATACTTAAGATGTAAACTTACTTAAATTCCATAATTTAGTAAATACTAAATATTATACATGATTTTTTTAACTTGCTGTGTACCTGTTGCACCTATGCGTTTAGAAGCTGGTCATAGGGTAGAGATGATAAGTCAATTGTTATTTGGTGAATGCGCTGTATTGCTGGATAAGCAACCTGGTGGATGGATAAAAGTTAAATCCAAATCTGATGAATATACAGGTTGGTGTCAGCAGGCTCACTTGCAAGAAATAAGTGTGGATAGTTATAACCTGGATAAATATTCCCTTACAGCCGATTGGGCGGCCGATTTAATTTATAATAAATATACAATGAAAATACCTATGGGCAGTATACTTACAGGTATGGACTCTGGTAAGTTTAAGGGCAATTTATGGGATCCTTTTTCTGCAATAAAAAATGAAGAAAATATTAAGCAGCTGGCTTTTAAATTTTTAAATACAGCATATTTATGGGGTGGCCGTTCTGTCTTTGGCGTGGATTGTAGCGGATTTACGCAGAGTGTGTACAAGTTTTTAAATATTCCCTTGTTAAGAGATGCCAGCCAGCAGGCAACACAAGGTGAACTAATCGATTTTTTGCAGCAGGCCAAATGTGGGGATCTTGCTTTTTTTGATGATGACGACGGAAGTATAACTCATGTGGGGTTACTTTTAAATGATCATGAAATAATACATGCCGCAGGAAAAGTCAGGGTAGATAAAATAGATTCCCAGGGCATTATAAATGCTGATACAGGATTGCGTACGCAAAAGTTAAGAATTATAAAAAGGTACTTTTAATAATATGACAAGGATAGGTTTAATATCGGACACACACGAATTTTTAGATGAAACAGTTTTGGAGCATTTTAAAAATTGTAATGAAATATGGCATGCCGGCGATTTTGGAAATATAAACGTTGCACAGGGGTTAACGCAAGATAAAATAAAATTAAGAGGTGTATATGGGAATATTGACGGACAAGATGTTAGGAGCGTATATCCTGAACAATTAGTATTTACATGCGAAGGAGTAAAAGTAATGATGAGGCATATCGGTGGTTATCCGCCAAAATATAATCCGGTGACAAAAAAAGAATTGCTGATTCACAAGCCACAAATTTGTATCAGCGGCCATTCGCATATTTTAAAAGTGATGTATGATGATGTGCTGCAATGCCTGCATATAAATCCCGGCGCAGCCGGAAAGCAAAACTGGCACAAAGTGAGAACTGTAATCCGGTTTGTAATTAATGGAAAGGAAATAAAAAATTGTGAAGTAATAGAATTGGGGAATAGGTAAAATAAGAAATAAGGCATTTAATCTTGCTTAAAACATAATTATTTAGTAAACTCAGAGTGGTACTAGCCAGGCAATTTATGAGTACAAAGGAAAAAATATCATCACAAGATTTGTGAAAAAGTAAGCCCTTTTCAGCTACGTTCTTCTTATTAATCTTCGCAACACCCTTCTCCTTTTTTGGAGAAGGGCTGGGATGAGGTCCTACTCAACCCAATCGGCAATAAAAATATTAGTATCTCTTGTTCCTCCATTATTCCTGTTGCTGCAAAAAACTACTTTTTTACCATCAGGACTAAACATTGGAAAAGCATCAAAGCCTTTATCCCTGCTTATTTTTTCGATATTTTTTCCATCCAGGTCACATAAGTACATGTTAAAAGGAAAACCCCTTTTGTATTCATGATTACTGCAAAAAATTATATGTTGCCCGTCAGGCGTAAAATTAGGTGCCCAGTTGGCTTGCTCCAAAAAAGTTATCTGGCGTGCATTGGTGCCATCGGCATTAGCAACCCATACTTCCATATGCGTGGGCGCTACAAGATTTTGAGATAATAACTCCTTGTATTCTTTAATTTCTTCTTCAGTTTCAGGTCTGCTGGCTCTCCAGATTATTTTGCTTCCATCCGGGCTAAACCATGCACCGCCGTCGTATCCCAGCATATCGGTTATGCGCTTTACATTTTTTCCATCCAGATCCATGGTATATAAATCCAGATCGCCATCTCTCATTGAAGTAAACAAAATTTTATCACCTTTGGGCGAAACTGTGGCTTCTGCATCATATCCGTCAGCCGTAGTAAGTTGCTGTACAATTTTACCACTGGTATCCGCTTTAAAAATATCAAAGCTGCTATAAATAGGCCAGATATATTTATTACCATATTTGCTCCTGTCTGGTACCGGCGGGCAAGCTTTATCACCCAAATGCGTACTGCCATAAATGATATGCTTACCATCCGGCATAAAATAGGCACAAGTAGTTCTTCCGGTGCCTGTACTTACTAATTTGGGTTTAAATTTCTCATCCGGGGTTGTAGGTATCTTGCCCATCCAAATCTGGTCACATTCAATTCCTTCTTTTACATTAGACTTTTGAAAAATTAAATATTTGCCATCAAAGCTAAAATATGCTTCTGCATTATCACCGCCAAAAGTTAATTGTTGCACGTTGGAAAAATGTTTTTTCACCCGCAAAAAGAATAGTATCATTTAATACTATCTTGTTAACACTTTGTTGCCCATTAGCAATGCCAGGACAAATAATAATAAACAAAGCTGATAATAGAAAAACAGAAGTAAAACGCATTATTTAGTTATTTTAGTTGGCGAAGGTAAGTTAGGTAGCAAGCTTGTTTGTCAAAAAATTGTCAGATCGCAAAAAATGCAGTTAATTTTGCAATAATAAAAATATGAAGCCATTAATTATTTTAATTGTATTAGCTTTTTTAGTAAGTAGTTGTACTAACGAAGAAAAGCCTGATGAACCTGCCACAGTTCCAATCTCCAGAGAAACAGAATTAAAAGAAAGCATAAAAAAATATCCTGATTCATTATCGCTAAAAGAATACCTTATACAGTACTACCGTTCTAATAATAATTATGATATGGCTTTGGCTACTGCAAATGAAGTTTTGCAAAAAGATAGTAGTTTAGCCAGGTTTTGGGAAATGAAAGCTACTCTATATTTTGAAAATTACGATACGGTAAATGCCATAAAAGCATATGAAAAACTGCTGGATATTTATCCTGCCCCTCAATATGTAATGGAATTAGGTTCATTATATGCAGCAACAAAAATCCTAAAGCATTACTGAAGGATATTACTGGCGTGGCCGATGCCTGGAAAAACTGCAAAAAATCAATGAAGCAATAGAAGAATATAAAACGGCCCTTTTTTATAACAAAGATTATATAGAAGCACAGGATGCTCTTGTAAGGATGGGTGCAAAGTAAAGATGTGGAAATGTGAACCATGGAATGTATGAAATACTGGAATGTAATAATTTATTACAATCACAACAAATAACATTTCCACATCTTAATATTTTAACAAATTAACTAACCAATTAACAAATAACCAATGCCACTAATTGCCCCTTCGCTTTTATCAGCAAATTTTTTACAGCTACAGCAAGATTGTGATATGCTTAATCAAAGCCAGGCCGATTGGTTTCATCTGGATGTAATGGATGGCCGGTTTGTTCCGAATATTAGTTTTGGCCCGATGTTGGTTGAATTTTTTAAAAAAGCTACCACAAAAATTTGTGATGTGCATCTCATGATAGAAGAGCCCGAAAAATATGCCGAAGCATTTAAAAAAGCGGGGGCTGATATTTTAACTGTACACATAGAGGCTTGTACACACCTTCACCGGAACATCCAGCAAATAAAGGTTTAGGCATGCAGGCAGGGGTAGCCATAAACCCACATACACCTGTTGATTATTTAAAAAATATTTTAGGAGATATTGACCTGGTATGCCTTATGAGTGTAAACCCCGGTTTTGGCGGCCAGTCTTTTATTCCGGCAACTATTAATAAAATTAAGCAGTTGAAACAAATGATTACTGAACAATCATTGAATGTAAAAATAGAAATAGATGGGGGGGTAACTGTAGAAAATGCACCATCAATTATAGCTGCCGGTGCTGATGTTTTGGTGGCCGGAAGCGCAATTTTTAATGCGGGTAATCCTAAGGAAACTATTGCGGCTTTAAAAGCTATGTAAATTACTTTGGTGATAATGCCATTTAAACTTATGTCAAAGCATAAAATATTTTATCTTCAACCTATGAGATTTTTTATAGCCCTTTTTCTTTTGATAAGTTGTTCGCAATTGCAGGCACAAAAAAAAAGTGCATTGATAAGCGGAGTTGTGTTAGATGAAAATGAAAACCCTTTGCCAAAAGTATCAGTTATTATTTTAGGCAACACCTCCGGGGTAACCACAAATGATAGCGGATATTTTAAAATTAAAGTAAAGCCTGATAAATCTTTTGCTTTGTTATTCAGCTATACAGGATATGTTACAGTTCAAAAAAACTTTTTCCTGAGCAGCGATGAAGAAGAAAACATTACTGTGAGACTTTTACCAGGTGCTCAAACCTTAGAAACAATAATTATAAGTGATGAAAGAGAAAGAAAAGAACTAGGCCTAACTAAAATTAATCCTAAAAATGCCCTTACATTGCCTAGCACCATTGGTGGCGTAGAAGGGCTGATTAAGGTTTTGGTAGGTAGCAATAACGAGCTCACTTCGCAATACAGTGTACGTGGCGGAAACTATGATGAAAATTTAATTTACCTGAATGATTTTGAAATTTTCCGGCCATACCTGGTCCGCAGCGGCCAACAGGAAGGGCTTAGTTTTATTAATCCCGAACTGGCAAGAAATATAAATTTTTATAACGGGGGTTTTCAGGCGAAATATGGTGATAAAATGAGCAGCGTGCTGGATATTCAATACAAAAAACCTAAAACCTTTGGCGGATCAGTATATGTTAGTTTATTGGAACAGGGCCTGCACATTGAAGGTGCGGCAAAGAAAGGTAATGTAACTTATTTATTGGGGGTAAGGAATAAAAGCAATAGAAATTTACTCAGCAGCCAGGAAACCAGCGGCTCTTATATCCCTAATTCTTCCGATGTGCAAGGCTATCTTACTTATAAAGTAAATGAAAAGCTACAGTTAGAATTGTTAGGTAATTTATCCGCAACAAGGTTTACATTTTTTCCTGAATCTGCCCAAAAAACATCTTCAGTTTTTTCTCCACTTTTTACCGCTAATTTAGGTTTGGATATTTTCTTTGAAGGGCATGAAAGGGATGCGTATAAAACCAGTTTGGCGGGGTTAAGCATCATTCATTCACCCAGCAAAAAATTAAGACTGAAATGGATGCTTAGCCATTTTCAAAATAAGGAGAATGAAAACTTTGATATTGCAGGCACTTATCTTTTTGGCGACAGGGATTTTGATAACAGCAGCAATACATTTGGACAAATAGTAAATCCTTTAGGTGCAGGGTATTATCAAAATTATGCCAGGAATTCTTTAAACATACAGGTATGGAATGCCAGCCACAAAGGCAGCCTGGATAAGGGCCAACATTTTTTCAATGGGGTAACACCATCGAGCATACGAAAATTTTGGATAAGCTGGCTGAATGGGAATACCAGGATTCAGCCGGTTATTCTTTACCACATAACCCTGCACAATTGCAATTATTTAAAGTGCTAAACTCAACTGCAGATTTATCCATACAAAAATTCAGCGGTTATATACAAGATAACATCAGGCTGGGCGATAGCACACAGGATATTTCTTTGCAGGCAGGGGTGCGCTACAATTATAATTCGTTGAATAAAGAATTTTTAGTGAGCCCCCGGGCACAACTAAGCTGGAAGCCCAACTGGAAAAAAGATGTGGTATTAAAATTAGCAACAGGCATTTATAATCAGCCGCCATTTTACAGGGAGCTTCGCAGGTATGATGCAACTTTGAATACCCAGGTAAAAGCACAAAAAAGCTACCAGGTTGTGGCAGGGGTGGATTATAGTTTTAAAGGCATGAGGGAAAGGCCTTTTAGAATAACTGCAGAAGCCTATTATAAAAGCTTAAAAGATGTGATACCTTCTGATATTGATAATGTAAAAATCAGGTATGCTGGTAATAACAATGCAAAAGCTTATGCTACAGGTATAGAAGCAAGGTTTTTGGCGAGTTGGTTAAAGATGCAGAAAGCTGGCTAAGCATTGGTATTATGAGAACCAAAGAAAATATTGATAATGATTTTTATTATGATTATTTAAATGCCGGGGGCGAAAAAATCACTGCAAATACTGCCGATCAGGTACCTGTGGATAGTATACAAAATGAAGTGGGTTGGCTGCGCCGCCCTACGGACAGGTTAATTACCGTAGGCTTATTTTTAGAAGATTATTTATCTACCAACAAAAATTTTAAAGTGCATGTAAACCTGTTGTACGGAAGTAATATGAGCTACAATATTCCTAACAGTGTAAAATATCGCAACGGGTTGATTATAGAACCTTACATAAGGGCCGATATTGGTTTTAGCGCCCAATTGCTCAGCGAAAAATCCAGTAGAAGAAGTCACAGCCCTTTTAAAGATTTTGAAAATATCTGGGCCAGCCTGGAAGTATTCAATCTTATCGACAGGCCGAATACCATTTCTTACCAGTTGATAAAAGATTTTGATAATAATACCTACAGCATCCCCAATCGCTTAACGCCAAGGTTATTGAATTTTAAGATTGTAGCCAGGTTTTAAAGTTTCCTGCATGCGAAATAATTCTGTTAAGCTTTATCCCAACAAGTAATTATTGCTTATCATTTTGTAACTTTAGAAAACAAAAAAAATCAATGCCGTTCTATCGAAATTTTACATATTATATAGATAAACGTACATGGAAATACTATTTTCTCATGTTAGCCTTATGCAAAAATTATTAATGTTTTTATGCTTCATTCTTAATTCTTAATTTTTCATTTTTAATTTTCACAATGCCACATTATCATACTTTAGGAATTATACCCCCTAAAAGACATACACAATTCCGCAAACCAGACGGCAGTTTATATGCAGAGCAATTGTTCAGCACCGAAGGTTTCAGCAATGATTATTCCTTATTGTACCACCATTACCCGCCTACAGAAATTATTAAAACGGATGAACCGATAAATGTACAACCTAAAATCGCGGAAGAAAAAATGCTGCAGCACCGCAGCTTTGAAGGCTTTAATATACAACCTGAAAAAGATTACCTGCAAAGCCGTAAGCCTGTGCTGGTTAATAATGATGTGCATATTGTTTTAGCAGCTCCAAAGCAAAGCACCACTAATTATTTTTATAAAAATGCCGATGCGGATGAAGTGGTTTTTGTACACGAAGGAAGTGGAGTTTTAAAAACCATGTATGGTAATATTGATTTTGGGTATGGAGACTATTTAGTTATCCCTCGGGGTACAATTCACCAGGTACACTTTAATACCGAAGTCAATCGTTTATTAATTATAGAATCGTTTAGCCCTATCCGTTACCCTAAGCGATATTTAAGCCCTTATGGCCAGCTGTTAGAGCATTCACCATATTGCGAAAGGGATATAAGAACACCACATCATTTGGAAACGCATGATGAATCCGGGGACTTTATTATCAAAACCAAAAAGAAAGGAATGTTGTATGGCATCCATTATGCCCACCACCCTTTTGATGTGGTAGGATGGGATGGATGTTGCTACCCGTACGCATTTTCCATACATAATTTTGAACCCATAACCGGCAGGGTGCACCAGCCACCACCAGTGCACCAAACTTTTGATGCACACAATTTTGTGATATGCTCTTTTGTACCCCGCTTATTTGATTATCATCCAGAGGCCATACCGACGCCTTACAATCACAGTAATATCGATAGTGATGAAGTATTGTATTATGTCGATGGCGATTTTATGAGCCGCAAGCATGTTACCCGTGGCATGATCAATTTGCATCCACGCGGCATACCACACGGTCCACATCCCGGGGCAGTGCAAAAAAGCATAGGTGCTCAAGCTACCAATGCACTAGCCGTAATGATAGATACTTTTCACCCGTTGCAATTAACTACCGATGCCATTACTATAGAAAACAAAGGATATGTTATGAGCTGGGCGGAGTAATTTGATGGCACATCAAATTGTTTTGTTACCGGCAATATTTCTTTGTTCAGCATCGTTGTAGCCTGCCCCGTCCGAAGGCGGGGTCACTCACTTGTACCGCATATCTTTACGCAATCTTTATTTGTTATTATTTTCTTTTTAACCGCAGAGGCGCTGAGCCGCAGAGTTAAATATAATAAGAATTTTTTGCGTTTCTCTGCGGCTCAGCGCCTCTGCGGTTATATTTTTTTACTCTAGTGCATTTGTAGCACATTTAATAAAAATTCTTATATTCGATTTACTTAAAAAAATATTATGATGAAATTTAATGAACTTAAAGCTGGTGACTTTGTGATTGTAAATAATGAAGGAGATTTGAAGCAGGGAGAAATAACAGCCATCAATACTAATGAAAAGCAAATATGCGTAAATAATGGCACCCAGGACTTTTGGTACGAGTTGGATCAATTAAGCCCCATACCTTTAAATGAAGAACAACTGTTAAAACTAAAATTCACTAAACAAATCAATGCAGACGGCACTGTGAAATATTTAAAAGGCGCTTTCCGGATGTTATTGCCGACTGAAGGCAACTTTTCTAAATTTGAAATATGGTACCGCGATGAAAAAAGACACATCATGCAGCCCATTTTTGTACACCAGCTGCAAAATCACTTTCTTGATATGACTAAAGTGCACTTAAATGAAGCTGCATTTAGCTAGTTAAATACTTAAATAACAGTTTTTGTATACTAATTTCTATTAAAATTTCCCAGAGATAAGCTTATCTATGTATAAATGTGGATAAATTCATTGTTTTTTGTAATAATTAAATAAAATCTTCCTATCTTTGCGCTCCCAAAAATTATGGCAAAACAGGCACTTATTAAACAAGACGGATCAATAGTTGAAGCGCTTAGCAATGCTATGTTCAAGGTAAAATTGGAAAATGGGCACGAAATTTTGGCCACCATTTCAGGTAAAATGAGAATGCACTACATACGCATTTTGCCAGGAGATAAAGTAGGTGTAGAAATGAGCCCATACGATTTAACAAGGGGAAGGATAATATTCAGGTATAAATAAATGTCAATTAATTATTGGCAGGATTAATAAAATTATTAAAAAGAAATCAAATGAAGGTTAGAGCTTCCATCAAAAAACGCAGCGTAGACTGTAAAATCGTAAGAAGGAAAGGAAGGCTGTACGTTATTAATAAGAAAAATCCACGCTTTAAGCAAAAGCAAGGATAGTAATTGGGAATTGGTAATTAGGTATTGGGTACTAGAAAATACTAAAATATTTAATTATTCAGATTGTATCTTAACCAATTAACATATTAACAAATTAACATATTAACAATTTAACAAAAAAGCATGGCTCGTATTGCCGGTATAGATTTACCAAAAAATAAAAGAGGGGAAATTGGCCTTACTTACATTTATGGTATTGGCCGTTCTACTGCTCAGTACATTTTAGGCAAAGCTGGAATTGATGTAAATAAAAAAGTGAATCAGTGGAATGATGATGAGCAAACTGCCATCCGTAACGTAATTAATAGCGAATTTAAAACTGAAGGTGCTTTGCGTAGTGAAACTCAAATGAACATTAAACGTTTATTGGATATAGCTTGTTACCGTGGTTTGCGCCATCGTAAAGGTTTGCCGGTTCGTGGCCAACGTACCCGTACCAACAGCCGTACAAGAAAAGGTAAGCGTAAAACAGTAGCTGGTAAAAAGAAAGTGGCTAAAAAATAATTGAATTTGCAAATCTGCAAATTATATTTATAAGACTTAAATTTTTGGAACAAACACCGGATAGCTTAATAAGTTGGCAGGAGGGTTGGTTCCGGTTCGATAATATCGGATTTTTTTAAAAGATTACCTAATAAAGAAAATTATGGCAAAAGCACAAGGCGGAAAAGCCCAAGCTGGAAAAGCATCCACGAAAAAAAGAGTGGTAAAGGTTGATAGCTACGGAGATGCACACATCGTAGCAAGTTTTAATAACATTATTATCAGCTTAACCAATAAGCAGGGCCAGGTAATATCATGGTCATCTGCAGGTAAAATGGGCTTTAAAGGCAGCAAAAAAAATACACCGTATGCTGCTCAAATGGCAGGTGCGGATGCGGCTAAGGTAGCAGTAGATGCAGGCTTGAAAAGAGTAGATGTATATGTAAAAGGTCCTGGCTCAGGCCGCGAAGGTGCTATTCGTTCTTTATCACAAAATGGTATTGAAATAGCAATGATTAAAGATATTACTCCTTTGCCTCACAATGGTTGTCGTCCTCCTAAAAAGAGAAGAGTATAGGTAATTGAGAATGTGATAATGGATAATTTATAGATCTAAAAAAATTTCCATTATTAATTATCAATTATTAATTAATTAAGGGTGTTTGATTCATTTTTACCGTTTTTACTGATCAATACACCATCAAAAAAAAGCGGAACATTTTAATAAATTATGGCACGTTACACAGGCCCCAAAACTAAAATCTCCAGGATATTCGGAGAGCCAATTACCGGAAACGGCAAATGGTTAACAAAAAACAGTAATCCTCCGGGTATGCATGGTGCTACCCGCAAGCGTAAAACTTTAGGCGAATATGCTTTACAGTTAAGAGAAAAGCAAAAAGCAAAATACACTTACGGTGTATTAGAGAAACAATTCCGCAAAACATTTGAAGAAGCTTCAAGACGTAAAGGTGTTACGGGTGAAAATTTAATTAAATTATTAGAGGCCAGGTTGGACAATACCGTATTTAGAATGGGGATTTCACCAAGCCGCCAGGGTGCCCGCCAATTGGTATCTCATAAGCATATTACTATAAATGGCGAAGTACTGAACGTACCTTCTTACAGCTGCAAGCCGGGTGATGTAATTGGTTTGAAAAATAAAAGTGCTGCCAATACCTCTATTTCAGGCAACCTGCGTGGTAAAAATGCAAAATTCAACTGGTTAGACTGGAGCGAAAAAGATATGAAAGGTACTTTTATTGCTTACCCGGAAAGGGAAAGCGTTCCTGAAAATATTAAAGAACAACTGATTGTAGAATTATACAGTAAGTAAGATGACAGCTAACTGATCACAGAAAAATCTCCTGTGTAAAGTTTAAGTAATGCTGCATACTGCTGGAAAAGTATAAGTGAGTGACACAACGATGATGAGTAGAGTTGGTAAAGCTCGTCACCAAAATTTTAAACATTAAAACAACAAAATACAAATGGCCATCTTAAATTTTGTTAAGCCTGATAAAATTGTTTTGCAAAAAGCAAATGATTTTGAAGCCCAATTTGAATTTCGTCCTTTAGAACCCGGTTATGGAGTGACTATTGGCAATGCCCTTCGCAGGGTTTTATTAAATTCATTGGAAGGTTATGCAATAATCGGAATTAATATTTCAGGTGCAGATCATGAATTTGCTACTTTAAAGGGTATTACCGAAGATGTGACAGAAATTATTTTAAACTTAAAGCAAGTACGTTTTAAAAAGAAAGTAGACCAGGAAGTTAATTTTGAAAAGGTTACACTTTCCATTAAAAATAAAACAGAATTTACTGCCGGCAATATTGGGGAAGCATCGCTTGCTTTTGAAGTAATGAACCCTGAATTATTAATTTGTACAATGGATATCAGCTCAAAACTGGATATTGATATCACTATTGGTAAAGGCCGTGGTTATGTACCTGCAGAAGAAAATAAAGAAAAAAGTTCTCATTTTGGATATGTAGCTGTAGATGCTATTTACACGCCTATCAAAAATGTGAAATATACTATCGAGAATACCAGGGTGGAACAACGTACTGATTTTGAAAAATTAGTAATGGAGGTAATTACAGATGGCACTATTCATCCGGAAGAAGCGGTTAAGCAAGCAAGCCGTATTTTGATTCAGCATTTGATGATCATCACTGATGAGAATATCACTTTTGACTCTAAAGAAGATAAAAAAGAGGATCTGGTAGATGAGCATACTTTGCAATTACGCAAAATGTTGAAAACACCTTTGGAAGATTTAGACCTATCTGTACGTGCCTTCAATTGCTTAAAAGCTGCCAAAATCAACTCATTAAGCGAACTGGTACAGTATGAGCAGGAAGATTTGATGAAATTCAGAAACTTTGGCCAAAAATCTTTAAGTGAAATAGAACAGGTGCTGAATGAAAGAGGCTTAGGTTTTGGTATGGATTTAAGTAAGCTGAAAATTGATGATGAGTAAATAATGTGCTAATCAGCCAATGTGCAGGTTTGCAAAAATAATACATCAATAAATTTTAAGCTTATAAACTTAGTATTTCTTATTACAAAGCATTAATTACATTATTTTCATTTGCACATTTGCATATCTGCACATTGGCAAATATTCACAAGTAGCTTACAATTCCTGACACGGTGTAAGTGAAATAAATTAAACGTCATGCGTCACGGAGACAAAACAAACAACTTAAGCAGAACTGCTTCTCACAGGAAGGCTCTTTTAATGAATTTGGGCTGCCAGTTAATTACGCACAAAAAAATTACAACTACTTTGGCCAAGGCTAAAGCATTGCGTACCTATATTGAGCCAATTCTTACAAAAACTAAAAAAACTGATACTAAGGAAGTGATTATGCATAACCACCGTATTGTTTTTAGTTATTTAAATGATAAACATGCAGTTAAAGAATTATTTACCGTAGTAGGCCCTAAAATTGCCAGCCGCCCGGGTGGTTATACACGTATCATTAAACTAGGAAAAAGGATTGGTGATAATGCAGAATTGGCAATGATTGAACTGGTAGATTTTAATGAAATTTACGGCAAAGGTATTAAAGAAGCTGCTGAGCCAGCTAAAAAAACACGTAGGTCTGGTGGTGCTAAAAAGAAAGCTACAGAAACAACAGCTGAAACTCCTGAAACAAAGACAGACGAAACTGCTACCGAACAAACTGAAGCATAATTAGTGATGTATTTTTATATAAACTCCGATATTTTTTATCGGAGTTTTTTATTGTTATTATGTGAAGTTTATAATGTTGCAATATATTAATTAGTTACATCCCGGGTAAAATAAATATTAATAGTATAATTTGCATAAATTTTATTTGCTTTATTTATAACCAATTTATTTCCTTTGCAAAACGTTTCTATGCTCAATACATCTTTTTCCAATGCATATTTAATTTTACAAGATGGCTCTGTTTTTACCGGAACAGCTTTTGGTAAAATCGGTACTACTACCGGTGAAATTTGCTTTAATACCGGCATGACCGGATACCAGGAAGTATTTACTGATCCGAGCTATTATGGGCAGATATTGATAATGAATAATGTGCATGTAGGAAATTATGGCACCTCAGCTTTAGATGTAGAAAGTACCGGTGTAAAGGTCAAAGGAATTATAGGCCGAAATTTAGAAGAAAAATACAGCCGCCAGCTTGCCCAGGATTCTTTGCAAGATTATTTTATACATAATAACCTGGTAGCCATTAACGGTATCGATACCAGGGCTTTGGTAACTCATATCCGCACACATGGAGCTATGAATTGCATTATATCATCTGAGGGGCATAGTATTGAGTATCTGCAAAAACAATTAAAGGAAGTGCCTAGTATGAATGGCCTGGAATTTGCCTCGGCAGTAAGTACTGGTACGCCTTATTGCATAGGTAGCGAAAGCAGTGATTTGAGAATTGCTGTGCTGGATTTTGGTATTAAAAAAAATATATTAAACTGCCTGGTAGAAAGAGGGGCTTATGTAAAGGTTTTTAATGCAAAAGCTACGATAGATGAATTGAATACATTTAACCCTAAAGGTTACTTCGTAAGCAATGGTCCCGGCGATCCGCAGCCTATGACCTATGCAGTAAATACTGTTAAACAAATTTTAGCAGCAAATAAGCCTCTGTTTGGTATTTGCCTGGGGCACCAGCTATTAGCTTTAGCCAATGACATTCCTACATTTAAAATGTCTCATGGCCATAGAGGATTAAACCATCCTGTAAAAAATATTATTACCGGTAAAAGTGAAATTACCACGCAAAATCATGGATTTGGAATCAATGCAAACGCTGTTGCTGCAAATGCTGATATAGAAATTACTCATGTTAATTTGAATGATAACAGCATTGAAGGGATTCGTATAAAAAATAAACCTGTTTTTTCCGTTCAATATCATCCTGAGTCTACACCAGGCCCACATGACAGCAGGTATTTGTTTGATGAATTTATAAACTTGATAAAAAATTAAATTGTGCCAAGCCACTAATGGGTCGGGGTTTTTATTTTTCTTGTTGTCGGCATTTGTATAATTATTGTATCTGGCAAGCCATATTATCTATTGTTGGTTTTGCTATTTGCAATTACAAAAAATGATTGTACCTTTGCGGCGCTAAAAGCTTCAGCAAGATTACCAGATGGCGTTGAACAATTTAGCATATTATGAGAGTATAATTTTATCATATCAAAACCCCTAAATCCCCTAAAGGGGACTTGCCCACAGGGAGATCGAAGCATTCCGCTTAGATAAAAGTTCAATAAAGAAATACAGTACAAGAGTGCGACGCCAATGAAGCTTAATATTTATTCAAAGGCCGGGTACAAAAAAAATTAATTCTTAATTCTTAATTAAATAAAATGGCAGATTTACGTTATCAACGAAACTTTGGTATTGCCGCTCATATAGATGCAGGCAAAACCACTACCACCGAGCGTATTTTATATTACACCGGTGTGAATCATAAAATTGGTGAGGTGCATGATGGTGCCGCTACCATGGACTGGATGGCGCAGGAGCAGGAAAGGGGTATCACCATTACTTCTGCCGCTACTACATGCTTTTGGAATTTTCCGATGGTTCAAAATAAAAAAACAGCAGATACAAAGCAATATAAATTCAACATTATTGATACCCCGGGCCACGTGGATTTTACTGTAGAGGTAGAACGTTCTTTGCGGGTTTTAGATGGGTTACTGGCGTTGTTTTGTGCTGTTAGTGGTGTAGAACCGCAGAGTGAAACCGTTTGGCGCCAGGCCAACAAATACAAAGTGCCACGTGTAGGGTTTGTAAATAAAATGGACCGTGCCGGTGCTGATTTTTTAAACGTGGTAAAACAGGTGAAAGAAATGCTGGGCGCTAAAGCCGTGCCTTTGCAATTGCCAATTGGTGCCGAAGATGGTTTTAAAGGTGTGGTAGATTTGATTACTATGAAAGGAATGATATGGGATGAAGCAGGGCAGGGTATGACTTTTAATGAAGTACCTATTCCTGAAGATATGATAGAAGAAGTAAACGAATGGAGGCAGCATTTGATTGAAGCAGTAGCTGATTATGATGATAAATTATTGGAAAAATTCTTTGATGATCCTAACACGATTACCGAAGCAGAAATTCATGCGGCTATCCGTAAGGCTACGATTGATATTTCCATTATCCCGATGATGTGCGGTTCTTCTTTTAAAAATAAAGGGGTACAAACGGCGTTGGATGCAATTGTGCGTTACTTGCCAGGGCCAATGGATATTGAGGCAGTAAAAGGAACCAATCCTGATACTGGCGAAGAAATTCTTCGTCATTGTGATCCTAAAGAACCATTTAGTGCATTGGCATTTAAAATTATGACGGATCCGTTTGTGGGCCGACTGGCATTCTTCCGGGCTTATAGCGGCAGATTAGACAGTGGTAGTTATGTATTAAATACCCGTACAGGTAAGAATGAGCGTATTAGCCGTATCATGCAGATGCATGCCAATAAGCAAAACCCGGTTGATTATATTGAAGCAGGGGATATTGGTGCTGCGGTAGGTTTTAAAGATATTAAAACTGGTGATACTTTGTGTAATGAAGATAACCCGATAGTATTGGAAGCAATGACCTTCCCTGAACCAGTTATTTCTGTGGCGGTAGAACCAAAAACCCAAGCCGATGTGGATAAAATGGGTATGGCAATTGCTAAGCTGGTAGAAGAAGATCCTACGCTACGTGTGAAAACGGATGAAGAAACCGGCCAGACCATTTTGAGTGGTATGGGTGAGTTGCACCTAGAAATTATCGTGGACAGGATGAAACGTGAATTTAAAGTGGAAATCAATCAGGGTGCGCCCCAGGTAGCTTATAAAGAAGCTTTTCAAAATAGTATCGAACACCGTGAAACGTTGAAAAAACAAACCGGCGGCCGCGGTAAATTTGCCGATATCGTATTTGAAATTGGGCCTGCCGACGAAGAGTTTTTAAAAGAAGGTAAGTCAAACTTCCAGTTTGTAAATGGTTTGTTTGGCGGATCAATTCCAAAAGAATTTGTTCCAGCCATTCAAAAAGGTTTTGAAAGTGCCATGACAACAGGCGTGCTTGCCGGATATCCAATGGAAAGTATGAAAGTACGTGTATTTGATGGTAGTTTCCACCAGGTGGATAGTGATGCGATGAGCTTTGAATTGTGTGCCAAACAAGGCTACCGTGAAGCAGGCCGTAAAGCTAAGCCTACTTTGCTTGAACCGATTATGAAAGTGGAAGTGCTAACTCCCGATCAATACATGGGTGATGTGACGGGTGATCTTAACCGTCGCCGCGGTATGTTGGAAGGTATGGATAGCAAGCATGGTGTACAGGTGATTAAAGCCAAAGTTCCATTAAGCGAAATGTTTGGTTATGTTACACAATTGCGTTCATTATCCAGTGGCCGTGCTACTTCCACTATGGAGTTCAGCCACTATTCTCCTGCGCCAAATAATATTGCAGAAGAAGTAATGGCTAAGGCAAAAGGTAAAATGAAAGTAGAAGAATAGAAAATTATAAAGTATAGTAAGCCCCCATCCAAAAGATGGGGGCTTTGTTTGTTAAGTAGAAATACGTATCCGTTAAGTAAAATTACGGTAATGATATATTTGTATGTATAATATGAATATGTATAAGTATATTGAATAACAAATCTAATTTATTATAGAAGGCAATTTTTAAAATCTAAATTCTATTAAAAATGAAAAATCCAGCATCTGCATTCGCAGTATTAGCTTTTACGTGTATTTTTTTAATTTCCTGTAAACATGAGGAGTTTGTTATACCTGCACAACAGGATCAATTTAAGGAAAAATTTATTCTTAGCAATGCTACTCTTGATCCTACCAAAAAAGGAGTATGGGGAGTGGGGTCTGTAGTGTATCAACTGCCAATCAATAGAGAACCTAATCCTAATGCTTTGGTCCTAGATAAAATAGGGAAGGTATATTACCCTCAACAGGAAATTATAACTCCCGGTCCGTTGATACTTTTTTTACATGGAAATGGAACAGGCGGATTTGAAAATTATTCAGTATTGTGTTCACATTTGGCAAGTCAGGGATTTTATGTAGCTTCTATAAGCTGGCCTTCGAAGGATTATAAAAGCCCGGAAAAAGCAGCAGCTATTAGGAATAGTATAACCGGGCATATCAATTATTTATATAACCACAATTCATCTCCACTAAAAGGCAGAATAACCAATGATATGGTGTTAATGGGCCATAGCCGTGGTGGGGGAGAAGCAGTAAGTGACTTAACTGAGTTTGCAAAAATAAAGAATGTAAAAAGTGTGATAGCTTTAGCTCCTTCACCTGCAAATATGGATATGCTGGAAAAGTTTCCTTTAACCAGCACTACATCTCTTTTGGTAATATATGGGTCTGCTGATGTAGATGTACACGGCGATATGGATAAAATAGTCAATGTCAGAAGAACAGGCTTTAAATTTTTCGATGATGCAGGATATGAATGGGGGAATACAAATTTTGTTAAAGATATGGTTTTTATTAAAGGACTAAATCATGTAACTTTTTGCGACAATAGTACTGATTATATATCTGAACAAAGCGTGAGCATGCCCGAACAGCATATTATTAAAGGCTACATTAATGCCTTTTTGCAATTGCACATCAATAAAAAAGCCGGGTACAACCAGTTTTTTAAATACCAAGTTAAAATTCCATCTATGGACCCATCGATAAAAATATCGCAACAGCATGTGGATGGTGAAAAACTGGTACTAACCAATTTTAAAAATGACAATGCTGATAAGGTTACCCATTATGGCGGTACTATTACTTACCCTTCAGCTACAGTAAATGTAAAAGTTAATAAAGCCGCTCTTTTAAATGCAACATCATTTCATGGAACAGAAGCCATGGCCATAGGCTGGCAGCAAAGTAACAATAAACCGGCTCCTGTAATTGATTTTCCTTTTAGCAATAAAACAGATTTATCATCGTACAATCATTTAAGCATCAGGGTGGGTATAATTCCACATTATCTTAACCAGCAGGATAAAGAACAAAGTTTTTATGCACAGATAGTGGATGATAATGGTACAAAATCCAGCTTCGTTCCGCTGACTATTCCCGTTTCATTTTACCCGGCAAGTACAAAGTCGTACATGCAATCATTTTTACTGCCCTTGAGTCAATTTAAAAATATTGATATAAAAAAGGTAAAATCCGTTTCATTGCATTTTATTAATCCAAATTATCCAAAAGGAATAATAATGATGGATAATATTGAATTTTATAAATAGAAGCTGTTTAAACTTTTAATGATTTTAAAGATTGATGCTGATTATATTGCGGTTGGTGGGGACACCGACCGCGGCAGCCTGCCGTGGCCGGTGTCCCCACCGGCCATCTTCGCACCTATAGTAGTCCTATTAATAAAAGTTTAAACAGCTTCACTTATAATTTTTTAAATTTTCTTATCCCGAACTCAGGTTATTATTAATTTAACCCGTTTAAAAAAAGCTGTTTTTTTATTACTTGGCATACTATTTATTCTTTTATTTCGTTTAAGGCCAAAAGCCGTTTATGAAATTATATTTTAGACATTATTGCTTAACATTTATTTTTAGTTTTATTTTTTTAAAAAATTTTTCCCAAATCCCTGGTTTTATTAATCGCCAAGCTACCAGCATAGCAGGCAGGCAGATATTAGACCCTAATGGGGATGGGTATTCCTCTTTCAATAATACGGGCTTTACTTCAGACGATGTTGGCACTTCTGAAATAGCTTATAAGGTTGTCCGGTCTTATTCTATTGAGCCATATGGGGATTTGCGCAGAGGGCCTGACCGTAATTTTACTGATTTTGTTCCTGATGCAGGTGATGATGGGTTTTATTATTATTTTAACGGTACACAAGTTTTGTATCGTTTCCGGCTTGGCTCTATAATGCCCGGTTCCAAAGGGTATAGCGTAATGTTGGATACTGATGGAAAATTTGGGGCTACAGGTGCTAATGCCGATCCTAATTACTTACCGGCTACTACCGGCACAAACGGTAACCCTGGTTTTGAAATAGAAATTGTTTTAGAAACAAACTTTAGAATAGCAATTTATAATGTAGATGGTACAAGCTCCCCCACTTTAGTTAAATCATATTCTAATTGGCAGGAGATGTCGCAGGTTTCTATTGCTGCTACTAATGATAACGGTGATCCTGACTTTTTTATGGATTTTTATATTCCTTTTTCTGATTTGCAGGCAGCTCCTTTTAACCTTACGGCTGATTCTCCTATACGATTTACATCCACAACGGTAATGTCTCCCCAGGCTGCCATCGGTGGTCCCAAATCAGATATTTATGGTGTAAATGACGATTTGTACCCTAATACCAATAAAGCGTATGAAGATTTTATAGATGGGCAGCCACCATTTACATTAAATGATCTAAGCGGCCCGGGTGCAATGTGTACTGCTGCGCCAACAGTTAATTCACCTATTAGCACCGGTGTTGTAAATATTTCAGGAACCTGGGTAAAGTCTTCATTATTGTCGGCGGCATCTACTGCAGATATTACGGTATATAAAAATGGTGTTTTTGCAGGTTCAGTACTTAATGTTGCATCAGGTGTACCCTGGTCGGTAAATAGTTTAACTATTGCCAATGGTGATACAATTACAGCTAAAGCCCAGGCTTCTGGTGAATCTATGTGCCAAGCCAGTAATGCGGTAGTAGCTAGCAGTTGTAACAGTACCAATATGAGTTCAATAGTTGGTGCAGCCTTTATTTGTAATACCAGTAGAAGGGGCTTTAGTGGTACCCGGGTATCTAATGCATCTGTAAAAATTTATGTTATGGCTGCAGGCGGCGTACCTACTTTATATGCTACTGATGGTGTGCCCGTTTCTCCTTCCGGATTTAATATAACCTATACGGATGCCACACATTGGGAATATAATGGTGCAAACAATAGCGGCGGGCCTGATCCATGTAGTGGGGGCCAAATGATATTCCTAATGGCTATTATTTTTTTACAAACACAGAAATAGCATTATGTGAGTCTGTACCTATTTTTGGAGCTTGTATAAATTTGACGGCTACTGCCACTCCTACAGTTACGCAAACTACGTTATATAATTCCACTACTATTGTATCCGGTACAGCAGTTGCCAACTCTACGGTAAGGTTGTATACAAATGGTGTATTAACAGCTTCTACCACTGCTGCTGGCGGGGCCTATACCTTTAGTAATTTATCATTTTCTAATAATGATGTGGTTGTAATAATAGCACAAGCGGCAGGCAATTGTGTAAGCACCGCTGTATCAAAAACTGTGGTTTGTTTTACCAATCCGCCAATTATTCTTGCAGATGGTAATAATCAGATTACGGCTAATTTACCAATTACAGGAACTTCCGGCGATGGGGTAGGTACAGTAATAAGAGTGTATTCAACCCCTGCCACTTTGGTAGCAACTACTACGGTGCAGGCCAATGGTACATGGTCTACAGATAATGTGGGCACTCTGCCTGCTACTTATAATGCTATTGCTGCTACATCATATTATGCTACTGCTCAAAACGGCAGTTGTGGGGTGAGCCAGGCTTCGGCTACATATATTGCTGCCGGTGCTACTTCTACAGGCCGTTGCGGATCTATATCAGGTACTCCAATCGGATCTGGAGCTGTTTCAATTTCAGGTACATTAACAGGATCTTTTGCTACCACTACTGTTAATCTTTATTTAGATGGCGTATTGATAGGCAGTACCACTACCTCAGGCACGTCTTGGGGACCTATAACGGTTAATAACACACCTACTAATACTTTGTACTCTAATGGTATACTTACTATTGGTGTACAGGAAAGTGGTAAGCAGGAAGCAGCCTGTGCTGCATCGGCAGCAACAATTGTATGTTCGCCTACACCTGCTGCAGCACTAATTTCGCCGGTTGATACTACTATAGTGACTAACGAAACAGTTACATATACAATTTCCAATGCGGTAACAGGAACATTCTATGCTTTAGCAGATTCTGCAACAGGAAGTTCACTGGGAGTGGGCAAGTGGGCTACAGCCAATGGAAACTTACAGCTTACCACAGTTCCTTACTTAATCATGGGTATATATAAAGTAGCTGTAAAGGCCACTTCATTAAGTGGTATTACCACATGCATATCACCTGAAGCTATAGGGGCCGTTACTGTAGATGATATTATATTGCCTTTATCACTTATCAGTTTTAGTGGTAGAAAAACTGAAAGAAATATTTTACTAGAATGGAGTACGGAAAATGAATATGAAATGAGCAAGTTTGAAATAGAGAGTAGCTATGATGCAATCCATTTTGAATTGATTGGACAGTGTGTAGCAAAAGGAAACCAAGGCAAAACTTTATATTTTTTTAAAGATGATAAATTTTATAATAAAGATGTTTTTTATCGTTTAAAGATGATTAATAATGATGGTACATTTAAGTATAGTAAAATTATTAATATTAAGTTGAAAAATATCGGTGTGATTAGTAAAATATCTCCTAATCCGTTTGTAGATAAAATACAGGTAGAAATTATAGCAGATAATGCACAGCAGGCTTTTGCAGATTTAATAGACAATACAGGAAGAACACTTTTTACAAAAACATTTCATATAAATGCAGGACCCAATATTATTTTATTTGATAAATTAGATAAATTATCAAAAGGAACTTACATTATCAGTATTAAAATAAATAATACTATAATAAAACATAGAATTTTAAAAATAAAATAATTTTTTAAAAGCTAAGTAAGCTATTAAGAAATTTAATAGTCATAATAAAAATATTAGACCAGGTTGGTTTGTGGACATTGATAATATATATTCTGACTGTACAATTACCTTGTAAGCCTGCAATTAATTGCAGGCTTTTTATTTTAAGATAAATATTGTCCCAAATAAATGATTAATACGAACTCAGGTTATTATAATTTCTGCAGATGTCGTAGATTTAAAACTATATCAGAGTTCCAATTATTCAGTATTTTTAATAAATTTTTTTAGTAACATGCAAAATATAGAGCTCAATAATTTAATAATTATTGATATAGAAACCGTATCCGAAAAAAATAATTTTCAAAATTTAGATGAGCACTGGAAACATTTATGGGAAGAAAAAGTAAAAAGGACTTTGCCGGAGAATACTACTGTATCAGAATTATATGAGCAAAGGGCAGGAATAACTAAATAGTAAATGGTGTTTTACAGGGCATAATATTAAAGAATTTGATATACCCTTTTTATGCAGAAGGATGCTGATTAATAATTTATCTATTCCCCCTTATCTTGATTTTCAAAATATGAAGCCCTGGGAAACTAACATTGTGGATACCTTCCAATGCTGGCGGTTTGGCGATTATAAAATTTTACATCATTAAGCTTATTGGCAGCTTGTTTAGGTGTTCCCTCTCCTAAAGATGATATTGATGGAAGCATGGTTGGCAAAGTGTATTGGCAGGATAAAGATTGCAGCCGTATTGCTACCTATTGTCAAAAAGATGTGGTAACTGTGGCTAATATAATTTTGCGGTTTAAAAATATGCCTTTGCTTACTGAAGGGCAGGTAAATATTTCAGCGTAATTAATTTTTGTATAAAAAAAGCCTTAAGAATTTCCTTAAGGCTTTTTTTATATATTTATATTTTCTATTGCACTACTATCCTTTCTGTCACCATTTTACCTGAATTTTCTACCTGAATTGTATATAATCCTTTTGCAAATGATGAAGTATTTACTTTAAAAGATGGTTGGGTAGTAGTTGTTCTGTACACAACCGCTCCATTTGCGTTTATCACTTTAATAGTCACATTTGCTGCATTATCCTTATTATCAATTTTTACATTGAAATAGGTTACAGCAGGATTAGGGGATATTGATACTTTATAATTAGTTTCAAATATGACTTTTCTAACAGCAGAATATTTAAATTTCTCATCAGCATCCACCAATTTTAAGCGATAGAAATTAGCGCTGTTTAACGGTTTGTTGTCTGTATAAGAATAATTTTTCTGTGTATTACTATTGCCTGCGGCATTTGCCGTTGCAATAGCTGCCCAGTTTATTCCATCAGCAGACCTTTCAACAATAAAATGTTTGCTGTTAATTTCCTGTGTAGTTGCCCAATCTAATTGTACTGCTTTATCATGTTTTGCTGCAGTAAAAGTAAGCAGCGTAACAGGTAAAATAATAAGCGGGTCAAAAGCATAACGGCTGAAAACAGGGTAGTGATCAGTTGTTGTGCTGCTATAATTGGTAACCAAATTTTCAACATCAGTTAGTATAGCTACAGAATTTGGCAAGTAAAGTTCCTGCATTTCATTAGAAAGCATTTGATGATCTATTACATCATTAAAGCCCGTAGTGGATTTTTGCCCTTGCAAGCTTAATGATAAAGTAGGCGAGAAGAAATTTGCCCCATCATTTGTAAAGCTGGAATAAGAAGTTATTTTAGGATCTATTCCTACCGTAATGGTTTCATCTAGGTCATCATTAAAATCACCTAATAAAATAATATTATCATCAGGAAAATTTGTATTAAAATAAGTATGCAAAGCATCTGCACCGGCTTTCCTTCTGTTATAAGACTCTATAAGATTACCTGTATTTGCTTTAGCATGTATTACAACAAAACGTATTGTTTTAATGATCCCATTTACATTTACATCAGCTTTCATCATAAATGGATAACGTCCGCTTGCCCAACTGTCATAGTCCGGATCGATAACATCTGCCGGTGTATTTATTCCAGATGATAATAATGCTTCTGTAGTAATGTTACTAAACATTGCTGTTTTATAAACAAAAGCCAGTTTTTGAGATGTGTTCAATGCGAAAATAATATCCGGGTCGAATGGATTGGTGTGTGAGCCATAATTACTAACAATAGAACTGTAGGTTCCGGGTCCATATACTGCATTTAAATGATTGACTACATTTTGCAGCCTTGTTTCATTCACTACTTCTTCAAAAGCAAATATATCTGCAGCAATATTTTCAGTAATGGTTTCTACATTCGCTTGTTGTACATCATCATTAACGGGATTTTCATCCGGGCTTCCAAACCACTCTAAATTCCAGTTCACTAGTTCAAGTGATTTTTCAAAACCTATGCTATTGCCACTTACACTTACCTGCTTATTAATACCAGAACTGGTAGCGGTAACAATGCTGTTGTAATTTACATCAGCCTGTGAAGGTGCAAATTTCACAAAAATGGTTTGTGGTATATTATTTACCAAAGCATCATCCAAAATAAGATTGTTGCTAAAGTCTATATTTGGATCTGTTGATATGGTAAAATTCGATGTCGAATTAAGAACAATATCTTCAGTAAGGTCATTTCCTGTAACCACAAAGCTTTTTGTAGAAGTATTGCCTTTAGCTACAAATCCAAAATTTATTCCACCGGGATTAACTGAAATTGTTGGTAGCGGTGCTGGTGGCTGTACTAGTGAGTTATCAATTTTTATATTATCCAGGGTCCATCGGGAACCATCAGCATTTGTTGAATGGTATACCCAAGCTATGTGTACATTATTTTGTTTAAAATTCGTAAGGTCGGTATTGCTAGAAAGTGTCCATTTATTGCTGCCTGTGGCAGGAAATTTCCCATTTAATGTAGTCCAGGTGGCTAAATTAGGGTTGCCTCCTATATAATTTGTAGAAATCTTTAATTCTAAAGGAGCACCATTAAATGCCGTTCTGCTAAAAAAAGAAAGCAAAGGAAAATCAAAAGCTGTCAAATTAAGCTGTGGTGAAATCAACCAGTCTTCATTTAATGTATTTACATTATTTGCAAAGCCATTCATTTGCACTGCGCTGGGAGTATTAAGCAAGCCATCGGGATCGTTTGCATTGTGCCCGAACGTAGTACAGGCCCATAATTGAGGGCCAGCTACACTAAATTCAGTAAATCCATCGCTCAATGAGCCATTGCAGGTTTGAAAATCAAAACTGTAAGAAGTAGGTGCTGCATCATTATCGAATAAATTAATGCTTGCATTTCCATTATTAATGATATAGCCATCACCAGGGTTAGATAAAGTAAAATTGATATTTTCTAATCCTTCATCCAAAACGTCGTCAACCGGGGCAATAGTAGCTGTAATGCTTCCTGTTCCGGGAGGTACGGTAATGGTTCCGTTTGCCGCAACCAGATTTGGCGGGTTGCCTGAAAGCGAAACCCCATAATCTGTTGCAAAAGTAGCAGTACCATTTAAAGTATAATCAAAAGTAGTGTTGTTGGTGGTAGCAGGTACAAAGTTTATTGTAAAAGTGCCATTGGTATTAGGCTCTGCTGCATTAACCCCTGCTGCAATGCTGATTGATTTAGCAAGGGCGGCACCTGAAAGGCGGATGTTATCGAAGCGGTTATTGCCATTAGCACTAACAGCACCTGCTACTGTAATCCTTACTTTAAAATCAGGATTGTTATTTACGCCAGGAATAGCAGTAAAGTCAATTGTTTTTAACACAAAAGGTGCAACATTTGTGTTTGGAAACGAAGTTATATTGATAAAATTCATCCCATCAATAGAATAATCTACTGTTTGAGTAGTAAAACCAGTACCAGAGCCTTGGGTGGCATAAGATAATTTGATATCATTAAATCCTACTGTTGATACATTTAAAATTAAAGCATTGCCATTATTCGCCAGCCCTATCGGACAAAAAGATTTGGTATTTGCAGGGGTAACAAATCCCATAAAATCTAACGTACTGCCGCCAAAATTATCTGTTGCAGTAAAGTTATGAGTAAGCGTCCCTCCATTTACAGTAGTAGTGGCAGCTATCGGGCTTGGCCATTTATTTGGCCCCGGCCCATCACCAGCAGTAAAATCCCAATAATGTATATTAGTTTGTGAGAACCCTGAAATACTGATTAAACACAGTAATAAGGTTAAAAATGTATTAGATTTATGCATAAAATGTTTTTGTGGATCACAAAGCTAATTTTTAAAATCTATTTATAAGATATTTGGATATTAATAATTTATTAACAATAGTTGCCATCCTGTCAGTATGTTTAGTCTGGCATTTTCTTTGACTACAGGTAAATTCAAACGATTTTTATATGCAAAAAGGTAATATCCGGGTTCAGACAGAGAATATTTTTCCAATAATTAAGAAGTTTTTATATAGCGAACATGACATTTTTTTACGTGAATTGGTAAGTAATGCAGTAGACGCTACCCAAAAATTAAAAACTTTATCATCCATCGGGGAGGCCAAGGGTGACCTGGGCGAATTAAGAATTGATATAAAAATTAATGCAGAAAACAAAACATTGGCTATTTCCGATAGGGGAATTGGGATGACAGCTGAAGAGGTTGACAAATATTTAAACCAAGTCGCTTTTAGCGGGGCTGAAGAATTCCTGGAAAAATATAAAGGCCAGAATGAAAATAATATCATCGGCCATTTCGGTTTAGGGTTTTATTCTTCATTTATGGTAAGTGATCAGGTAGAAGTAGTTACCAAATCTTTTAAAGAAAGCCCTGCAGTAAAATGGGAATGTGATGGAAGTCCTGAATTTTCTTTAGAAGAAGTTGATAAAGAAGAAAGGGGAACTGATATTATTTTACATATTAATGAAGAATCGAAAGAATTTTTAGAAGCTGATAAAGTAAGGGCTATCCTGGAAAAATTCTGTAAATTTTTACCTGTACCTGTTTTTTTTGAAGACAAGCAAATTAACAATATCGCACCGGCCTGGACAAAAAAGCCGGCTGATTTAACTACTGAAGATTACCAGGGTTTTTATAAAGAATTATATCCTTTTAGTGAAGCACCCCTATTCTGGATACATTTAAATGTAGATTATCCTTTTAACCTAACCGGGATATTATATTTCCCCAAAATAAAGCAGAGCTACGAAATTCAGAAAGATAAAATACAATTGTACAGCAACCAGGTATTTGTTACCGATGAGGTAAAAGATATTGTACCAGAATTTTTAATGCTATTGCATGGTGTGATTGATAGTCCGGATATTCCTTTAAATGTTAGTCGCAGTTACTTGCAGGGCGATCCTAACGTACGCAAAATTAATGCACACATTACCAAAAAAGTAGCTGATAAATTAGAAGAAATTTTTAATAAAGACAGAGCTGCATTTGAAGAAAAATGGGAGAGCCTGGGATTGTTTGTTAAGTATGGTATGATGACCGATGATAAATTTTTAGAAAAAGCAAATAAGTTCAACATTTTTGAAACCGCCGGCGAAAATAAATTTTACACTTTAGATGAATATAAAATGGCTACAGAAACCCTGCAAAAAAATAAGGAAGGTAAACATGTAGTCTTATACACTACCAATCCGGTGCAGCAGGATGCATACATCCAGCAAGCCATTGCCAAAGGATATAAAGTAGTAAAAATGGAAACTTTGGTAGATGCTGCATTTATCAATAATATAGAAATAAAATGGGAAGGTGTGCAATTTACTAGGGTAGATGCTGATATAACAGATAATTTAATTGACAAGCAGGAAAACACAGACAGTGTTCTAAGTAAAGAAGAGGAAACAAAATTGCAGGAACTATTTGGTATCCAAATACCTGATTTGCATGTTAGCGTAGAAGTAAAAGGCTTAAGCGCAGGCACGCCGCCGGTAGTAGCTACCAGGCCCGAAATGATGCGCAGGATGAAGGATATGGCTGCTACAGGCGGTGGGGGCATGGCCAGCTTTTATGCAAATATGCCTGATGAAGTAACGCTTACTGTTAATGGAAATCATAGCATTTATAGAAATATTTTAGCAGTAGAAGAAAAAGAAAAGCAGGAAAAGCAAGTGAGGAACCTGGCTGACCTGGCGCTGCTTTCGCAGGGATTATTAAAAGGAAATGATTTAACAGCGTTTATAAACAGGAGTGTGGAGCTGATGAATTAAAATAAATTTATTTTTTTTGATACCAGCATTTGTTTTTCATGGCACCATCGTTGTGTCACTCACTTGTACCGCATACCTTTATGGAGCTTATACAACAAAACATAATTAAAGCTGAATAAATAACAACTTGTACAAGAGTGCGACCACCGCATATTGCGGGGCACAGCGCCACTAAAGTTTAATAGCAGCACAAAAGCCAAGTACAAAAACAAAGAGGTCAAGTTTGAAAAATTTGTCCTCTTTGTTAAGAATTAAGTAAAATCAGTAAGCAGCAATAATATTTTCCAAAACACTCACTTCCAGGTATTTCATCTTAATAGTATAATAAACTTCTTTAAAACCTGCACCAATAAATAACTCTTTATGCAAAGGATTAGCATAAATAACAAAAAGTTTCCTGGGTTTTTTTTCTAAAGAAATTAGAATATTTTCTACTACCCCACTCATAATTATTTCATCAAAAGGATTAAATAAAAAAATACAATCTACATCATCAGGAATTTCAAAATAAAAAGCGTCGTTGTTAAATATTTTAAAATTAATATCCGAAATTATTTTTTTCGTTATCGTTAAATTATCAGTTGCTTTATTGCACAATTCCTTTGAAAAATCGATACCGGTTATTTTTTTAAAACCTTTATGTGCGGCCATACACATCGCCCTGCCTTTACCACAGCCAATATCTAAAAAATGGTTTTTATTATTTGATGAGAGATAATTTAAAGCACCTCCAATGATAGTGTAGCTAACGGGCATATAAATAGTTGCATGAGAAATATCAATGTCTTTTTTGTCTAAAGATTTCAACTTATCTATACCAGTAGTATGGATTTTTAATTTTTTTTCTCCTTTAATTTCATGATAAAGTATGTAAGCTGCAATTTTTATATTCCAATGATAAGCTAAGTAAAAAAAATATTTAAAATAAACTATCATTGGCTGCACTTTTTATATCTATCACTTTCAACTGAATATTCTTATTCCCATTCCATTCATTTTCATCCAAAGTAAATACAATATCAAAAGGTTGTTGCGATTGAATAATTGTAAATTTTTCAGCCAGATTAAAGCCAATGCCTGAAAGCGAAATATTATCCTGTTTTACTATAAATTTTATATGCTGTTCTTTTACAATTTTTGAATAGCCTGTGTCAGCCACATTTTTTGCTATAAAAACCGGCCGCATATTATCTGGTCCAAATGGTTCCATCTGGCAAATAATTTTGTATAAAGATTCTTTTATTTCACTAAATTTTATTTCAGCATTAATAATTATTTCAGGTATCAGTTGTTCGTCAGTAATAACCTTACATACCGCCTCATCAAATTTTGCAGTAAACAGATCTACATTTTCCGGCAGCATGGATAAACCTGCAGCAGCAAAATGTCCGCCATAACCTAATAAATGTTCCCTGCATTCATGAATAGCTTCATACAAATTAAAACCGGGTACGCTCCTGGCACTGCCAGCTACAATTTCCCCACTTCGTGTAAGTACTACCGTTGGCCTGAAGTATTTTTCAATCATCCTGCTGGCTACAATGCCTACCACACCTTTATGCCAGTGCTCTTTATATACTACGCTTGATTTTTTATTAATGAGCAAAGAGTTGTTTTCGATAATAGCCAAAGCTTCTTCTGTGATGCTGCTGTCTGCTTCCTTTCTATTCGTATTATCACTATGCAGTTGCTCAGCATATACCAAGGCTTTGGTATAATCTTTCTCTATAAATAATTGTACTGCCTTCCGGGCATCATCCATTCTGCCGGCTGCGTTTACTCTTGGGGCTATAATAAATACTACGTTATTAATGCTCAATTTACTGTTAATGCCAGCCAGTTGTATTAAAGCTTTTATACCAGCACATGGATCCTCATTTATTTTTTTTAGTCCATAATAAGATAAGATCCTGTTTTCGCCATTCATGGGTACAATATCTGCTGCTATTGCGGTAGCTACCAGGTCTGTATATTTTAAATAATATTGTTCATCCAGTTTTAAATGTTGGGTGAGTGCTGTTATTAATTTAAACCCAACACCACATCCGCATAATTCTTTGTATGGATAATTGCAATCTTTTTGTTTTGGGTTAAGTATAGCAACTGCAGGGGGCAAAGTTATATCTGGTAAGTGATGGTCGCAAACTATAAAATCAATTTCAAGGGTCTTTGCGTATGCAATTAACTCTATAGATTTAATACCACAGTCTAAAGAGATGATAAGGGAAAAATTATTTTCTTTAGCATAATCTATTCCCATCTTGCTAATTCCATATCCTTCTTTATACCGGTGAGGAATATAAAATTCTAATAGCCGCTCATCATAAATGGAACATAAAAATTGGTACATTAGTGCTACGCTTGTTGTTCCATCAACATCATAATCTCCAAATATCAAAATTTTTTCTTTATTGCGAGTTGCTGTAATTATTCTATCTACAGCAGTGTCCATATCCTTCATCAACCATGAATCATGCAATTGACTTATCTGCGGCCTGAAGTATTGCCTGGCCTTTTCATAAGTATCAATTCCATACTGTACTAAAATATTACAAACACACCTGTTTATATTCAAATCTTTTTGTAATAGGTCTGTTGCTGGTGTATTTTCTTTTATCAGGTTCCATCTCTTGTGCATCATAAATCAGGTATTCTGTATTCTGGAAAATCAATATTTTCTATCGGTTGTGTATCTTACTAATTTTTCTAATGCAGTACGTATTTCATTGTTGGGAAACTCATTTAATATATCCAATGCTTCGTCACGGTATGCCAGCATTTTTTCCGTAGCATATTTAATCCCACCTGTTTCTACAACAGTATCAATAACATACTTAACTTTTTTAGCCTCTGTATTTTCGTTTTTAATAATATAAATAAGCTCTCTTCTTTTGCCTGCAGTTATTTTATTAAGGGTATATATTAATGGTAAGGTCAATTTTTTTCCCTTTATATCATTGCCGGTAGGTTTACCAATATCTTCTTTACCATAATCAAACAAATCATCTTTTATCTGAAAGGCAATACCTACTTTTTCCCCAAATAATTTCATTTTATCAGTAACATTTTGTCTTTACTGGTGCTGTAGGCACCTACCGCACAAGCAGAGGATAGTAGCGAAGCGGTTTTGTTCCTGATTATTTCAAAATAGATAGCCTCATCCAAATTTAATTTCCTGGCTTTTTCTATTTGTAACAGCTCACCTTCGCTCATTTGCTTTACTGCTTCAGAAAGTAGGTGTAAATGTTCAAAATCATTATTAGATGTAGAGAGCAACAATCCTTTGGATAATAAATAATCACCTACCAAAACAGCTATTTTGTTTTTCCATAAAGCATTTATAGAAAAAAAGCCCCTGCGTTCAAAGGATTCATCCACTACATCATCATGTACAAGCGTTGCTGTATGCAGCAACTCCACAAGTGCCGCAGCCCTGTAAGTGCTTTCATTAATATTGCCATGCAGTTTAGCACTTAAAAAACAAACATCGGACGTAATTGTTTGCCTTTGCGTTTAATAATATATTTCATTATCCTATCTAGTAGCGGTGCCTGGCCTTTTACAGCCTCTGCGAACTTCTTTTCAAAAATGATGAGTTCTTCCCCTATGACATGCTTTATAAAATCCATATAAAATAAGCAGCAATATAGTGCAGTAAACATACCCGGCAAAGTAAATTATTGCAGCAGATAGGTTTTTTAATAAATAAAATTATTTTTATTTATTAAAAAACCTATCTTCGATGCAGCATATGAACCAAAACAAGTGTCTGGTTCATAATAATCATTATTTGTGTGAAGTAAAAATTTGAAAACTTAATTTTTTTATAAAAAAATTTGATATTTGGTTTTCAATCGGTACTTTTGCACTCAATCAACTCGTAATAAAATAATAATCAACAGTTATGGCAAGCAAAAAGTACAAACTTTTATTTGGGTTATTTACCCTACTAACATCAGGAGCCTTCGCTCAAGTAGGAGGAAGCTATGATGTTTATGACTCTTCTGTAATACCTTCAAAAAGGTTACCACAGCAAAACGAATTCTGGAACAACACTTACAACTTTCCAGCTAAACCACGTAATATGTGGGAAATAGGTGCTTCAGTTGGTACAGGTAATATTGGCGGTGACGTTTCAACTGTAGTCCCAGGACTAGGTTTTGAAGCACACATAAGGAAAGCATTCGGTTATGTGTTCTCATTAAGAGCCCAATATGTGAATTTCACAGCAAAAGGTCAAAACTGGCGTCAGGCAAGGAATTATGGTAAAAACAAAGCCTGGGCAGGTTACAATCCTGCAACTGATAATGTGTTTTATAACTACAAAACCGCCATGCAGGATCTAGGGTTACAAGGTATTGTTACTTTAAATAACATCCGTTTTCATAAAAATAAAACAAGTCTTGTAATGTATGCTGGTGGTGGTGTCGGTGCTACGTTGTATAATACAATGGTTAACGCACGTGACGCAGGTGGCAATACTTATACAGCTTTATTTAATAGTTTAGATGGATCTAATTATGATAACAGGAAAGATATATTAAAAGCCCTTAAAGATGGTATGGATGATACTTATGAAACAGAAGCTGAAAATCAAGGGGAAAGTAGGCCTAAGATGGGTAAAAATACACTTAAGCCTTCTGGAACTGTATTAGGCGGTATCGCAATCAGGTTAGGCAAACGTGTTAATTTGGCTCTAGAAGATCGTTTTACTATTGTTAAAGACGATTTACTAGACGGTCAGCGCTGGCAAGAGCATCCAACAGGTGATGCTGCATTAACAAGTGATTTCGATTCTTACAACTTCTTATCTCTTGGTTTAAATTTTAACCTTGGATCTAAAGCAGTTGAACCATTGTGGTGGTTAAATCCATTGGATTATGCATATGATCAATTACGTAAAGATCGTATAGCACGTAACAATCCTAAATTTGATGATGCTGATGGCGATGGCGTGTTAGATGCCCTTGACAGGGAACCAAATACACCTGCTGATTGCCCGGTTGATACACACGGTGTAACTAAAGATACAGATGGTGATGGTGTTCCTGATTGTAAAGACAAGCAATTGATCACTCCTACAGAGTGTCAACCAGTTGATGCAGATGGTATTGGTAAATGCCCGGATCCTGCATGTTGCGAGGACAAAAGACCTATAGTAGATAAGGATTGCGCTTGTGATTACCCAAGCCTTTCATTCAAAGGAAATTCTACTACATTGAGCAGCGATGCTAAAGCGATGCTAGCTACAGTAGCTTCTAAAATGAAAATGGGTGCAGATTGCTCTATCACAATTACTGGCTATCCAACTACAAGTAAACCATCTCAGGCTGTATGTGAAAAAAGACTACAAGCTATCAAAGATTATTTAGAAGGAAGCGAAGGTATCAGTTCTGACAGGGTTAGTACTAATTGTGAAAAAGATGGCGGTGATAATAATACAGTAGATATTAAGTGTAACTAATTAATATTTTTCACTTTTTGCTCAATGATTACCCTCCCATTTTTTGGGAGGGTTTTTTTAATTATAATATGAAGATCATTGAAAAGCTTTAGTAATTTAGATTATAGGAATAGGTAGAATAAGCGGAAATTCAATATGTGAAATTACTCACCTACTGTTTTTTTAATAAGACCTGCTACAACGGCCTCGAAAAAATAGCGTAAAGAAATTTGCAAAGTGAAGTGTAAAGCAGCGAAAATGATGATGCAAAGTACAAAAGTTGATATTTGTATTAGTTCATTAGTATACAAAAGTTTAAGTTTAGCTTTTTCGCTGTAGCGCAACGGAGTAAATTTTAGCTATTTATTCGCAGCCTTGATTTTTTTGTTACTTTTTTATCAAGAAAAAAAGTGAATAGAAGGTAATTCAATACCATAGTAACTTTGAGCTCAAAATACCTAATCCTATTAATTAAACTGTTTTAAATTTATCAATAATCTTAGGGTAATCCCTTTATCAAATGATTAACGTCATTTTTTTGGATATTCATTTATTTACCATCATTTTTGATGAAAATGTATTAATTTTGCAATCTTTATGAGGATAATAAAATCTATAAGTGCCGGTTTATTTTTAATATTTTTAATAAGTGCTTGTAATAAATTTAATAAAGTACTGAAAAGTAAAGATTTTGAGTATAAGCTTACTATGGCTGATAAGTATTATGCTGATAAAAAGTATAAGTACGCCCAGCAATTGTACGAAGAGCTTTTCCCTATATTTAAGGGAACACAAAAATTTGAAGAATTGTATTATAAATATGCGTATTGTTTTTATTATCAGAAACAATACCGTGATGCAGAAAACCTTTTTAAAGGTTTTTTAGAAGTATTTCCTAATAGCGCCAACAGTGAGGAAGTGGATTATATGCGTGCCTACTGCTTTTATAAGCAATCACCTAAAGTTGAATTAGAGCAAACAAATACGGTTAAGTCCATGGGGATGATGCAAACGTTCATCAATACACACCCTGAGTCGTCAAAAGTAAAAGATGCGATAGGGATAATTACCCTTTGCAGGGCTAAATTGGAAAGTAAAGAATATAATGCCGCACAGCTATATTATAATTTACGATCCTTTAGGGCAGCGGCTCTTTCTTTTTCTACCCTCTTAAATAATTATCCGGAATCAACAAATGGGGAGGAGTATAAATTAATGGTAGTAAAAGCATATTATAAGTATGCAAAAATGAGTATAACAGAAAAACAAATTGAGCGTTTTGAAAAGGTAATTAGTGAATACCAGGATTTTGTAGACAGGTATCCTGATAGTAAATTACTTAAAACAGCTGAATCATATAGTAATCTTAGTCTTAATAACATTAAAGAAATAAAAAATGAGCAAACTTCGTCGTCAGTTAAGCGCTAGTACAACCAATGTAGTAGAACCAAAAAACCTAGCTGATTTAAAAGATAAAACCGGCAATTTATATGAATCAATTGCTGTTATGGCTAAGCGTGCCAACCAAATCAATATAACAATTAAAGAAGAATTGCATAATAAACTCGAAGAGTTTGCGAGCCATACAGACAGTTTGGAGGAAATACATGAAAACAAAGAGCAGATAGAAATATCAAAAGCTTATGAAAGAATGCCCAACCCTGCTTTATTAGCTACTACAGAGTTTATGGAAGATAAAGTTTATTTCCGTAAAAATGATGAAGATTTATTTAGCTGATAAATATTATTAATTTAGCAATATCTTTAATTAAGAAGTTTTAATTTTAACGACGGTATATCCGTCGTTTTTATTTATGTTAAAAAGAAAAAAAATACTTGTAGGGATAACAGGAAGTATTGCGGCATATAAATCAGCTGTATTAATACGGCTGTTATGTAAAGCTGGCGCAGAAGTAAGAGTAATAATGACACCAAGTGCTACAGACTTTATATCGCCTCTAACATTAAGCACACTCTCAAAAAATCCTGTATTATATAATCTTTTTAGTGAAAATGACTGGGCTAATCATGTAATGCTGGGCAGATGGGCTGATATAATGTTGATAGCACCGCTAAGCTGTAATACACTATCAAAAATGGCGCATGGCGCATGCGATAATCTTTTAATGGCAGTTTATCTTTCAGCAACCTGCAAAATAGTTGTTGCTCCGGCAATGGATGAAGATATGTGGAACCATGCATCAACTAAGAATAATCTAAAAATAATTGAAGCTTTTGGTAATCATATAATACCAGTAAATAATGGAGAGTTGGCCAGCGGACTTACCGGTGACGGAAGAATGGCAGAACCCGAAGAGATAATTACATGGCTGAATAATCATTTCGAAAGCAGAGAATCTTTAAAAGGAAAAAAAGTATTAATTACTGCCGGGCCAACGTACGAAGCTATTGACCCGGTACGTTTTATAGGCAATCATTCATCAGGAAAAATGGGTATCGCATTGGCTGAAAATTTTTATAGTAAGGGGGCTACTGTTACTTTAATTCTTGGTCCAACATCTGAAAAAGTGCCGGAAGGCATTAAGGTGATTAATATTATAACAGCAAGTGAAATGTATGATGCAGCACAACAAGAATTCATCGAGGCTGATATTGCTGTAATGAGCGCCGCAGTTGCAGATTATGCCCCTTTAAAAGTGGAAGATCAAAAAATAAAAAAAAGTAGTGAAACGTTTACAGTAACATTGGCCAAAACAAAAGATATTTTGTTAAGCCTTGGCGAAAAAAAACAACCACACCAGCTTCTTGTCGGGTTTTCTTTAGAAACCCATAATGAAAAAGAAAATGCATTAAAAAAACTTACAGAAAAAAACGCAGATTTGATTGTATTAAATTCATTAAATGACGAGGGAGCAGGATTTGGATATGATACTAATAAAATAACTATTTTTGATAATAAGGGTAATGAATATCCATTTGATGTAAAATCAAAGAAAGCAGTGGCAGAAGATATTGTACATACTATAATAAACAGACTACATGAATAAAATAATTCTTGTTGCATTTTTTGTTTTTATTACCAATTGCTTATCAGCACAGGAGCTGACAGCACAGGTATCTGTATCAGCCAGCCGTGTAGCTAATAATGTTAATAGAAATGCTTTTGTAACCCTGCAAACGGCTTTAAATAATTTTTTAAATAACAGGAAATGGACAGCAGATAATTTTTCAGTTAATGAAAAAATTGAGTGTAATTTTTTTTGAACCTTGAATCAACAGATGAAGTTAATGTATACAATGCATCATTGACCATCCAGGCAGCCCGGCCGGTTTTTAATACATCTTACCTTTCTCCCATTATTAATTTTAAAGATGATAATATAGCATTTAAGTATATTGAATTTCAGCAGGTGGAGTTTAATGATAACCGTGTTACAGGTTCTGACGCACTTGTATCAAACCTTAGCGCAGTATTTGCATATTATGCTTATATGATATTAGGATTTGATTATGATTCATTTTCTCCAAAAGGTGGCGATATTTATTTTCAAAAAGCACAAAATGTGATTAATAATGCCCCTGAAGGCAGGAATATTTCAGGGTGGAAAGCTTTTGATGGCAAAAGAAACAGGTATTGGTTAACAGAAAATATGTTGAATAGCAGGTATGCTATTATGCATGATATATATTATAATTACTACAAGGCAATGGATAAGTTTTATGATGATAATGCTGCTGCAAGGGCTGAATTGTTAAGTGTATTAAACTTGCTGAGTAATTTTAATGCTGATAATCAGAATACCATGATCCTTCAATTCTTTTTCCAGGGTAAATCTACAGAACTGATAAACATATTTTCAAAAGCCCTGCCGCAGGATAAAATAAGAGCTAGTGAATTACTTCAAAAATTAGATTTAAATAATTCTTCCCAATATAAAGAAGAGCTGAAATGAAAGTAGTGTTTTCATTATTATTCGTAGTGCTACTATGGGCATGTAACCAGAAAACTAAAATTCCTGGCGATGTATTGCAACCTTCTAAAATGCAGCTGGTACTTTGGGACATATCAAAAGCAGATGCATTAGTTGATGAAATTGTTAAAAAAGATTCTACAAAAAAGCTACAGGAAGAAAGTGCCCTTCTTCAAAGTGAAGTATTTAATATCCATAAAATATCCAGGGAAAAATTTTATAAGAGTTATAATTTTTATGCACAACATACAGAATTAATGCAGGCTTTATTGGATAGTATAGTGACATATGCATCCAGAGCCACCTATAATATTCATGAGAAAAATAAATCATCAGTATTTCCAGTAAAAGACACTTTAATTAAATTTGTTCAATAATGAATAAAGTATTTAAGAATGCAAATGATAGCTTGTTTGATGTAAAAGATGGCAGCATTATTATGCTGGGAGGATTTGGCTTATGCGGTATACCCGAAAACTGTATAGCCTCTTTAGTAAAAATGGGAGTAAAAGATTTGACCTGCATTAGTAATAATGCAGGTGTAGATGATTTTGGCATTGGGTTATTATTGCAAAAAAAGCAGGTAAAAAAGATGATCTCATCATATGTGGGTGAAAATGCTGAATTTGAGCGGCAGTTATTAAGCGGAGAACTTGAAGTGGAATTAATCCCACAAGGCACTTTGGCTACCAGGTGCATGGCGGCCGGTTATGGTATGCCTGCTATATTTACACCAGCAGGTGTGGGTACAGAAGTAGCTAATGGCAAAGAGGTAAGAAACTTTAATGGAAAAGATCATTTATTAGAATATGCTTTTGATGCAGATTATGCATTGGTAAAAGCCTGGAAAGGAGATACAGATGGCAATTTGATTTACAAGGATACTGCCAGGAATTTTAATCCTTTAATGGCGATGGCTGGTAAAATAACTATTGCAGAAGTAGAAGAATTGGTGCCAGCAGGTGAACTTGATGCTAACTATATCCATACTCCCGGAATTTATGTGCACAGGATTTTTGAGGGAAAAAATTATGAAAAAAGAATTGAGCAGAGGACAGTAAGAAGCTAATGTGCTAATAAATAAAAAGAGTCAAAGATAATAAACTTCAAAAAATATTATGCTAGATAAAAACCAGATAGCTCAACGGATTGCAAAAGAATTGCAAGATGGCTTCTATGTAAATTTAGGAATCGGTATTCCCACATTGGTAGCTAATTATATTCCTTCCGGTATAAATGTAGTATTACAAAGTGAAAATGGTTTGCTGGGCATGGGCCCCTTTCCTTTGCAGGGTGAAGAGGATGCAGACCTGATCAATGCAGGTAAGCAAACAATTACCACTTTGCCCGGATCTGCCTTTTTTGACAGTGCCATGAGCTTTGGTATGATAAGGGCCGGTAAAGTTGATCTGACGGTATTAGGAGCTATGGAAGTAAGCGAGAACGGGGATATAGCTAATTGGAAAATTCCCGGTAAAATGGTAAAAGGTATGGGCGGGGCAATGGACCTCGTAGCCAGCGCAAAAAATATTATTGTAGCAATGATGCATACTAACCCCAAAGGAGAATCGAAGTTATTGCCTGCCTGCTCCCTACCGCTTACGGGTGTACGCTGTGTTAGGAAAATTGTTACGGAAATAGCGGTTTTGGATGTTACAGATAACGGATTTAAATTACTGGAAAGGGCACCCGGGGTTTCAGTTGAGGAAATTATTAGCAAAACTGTCGGCAAATTAATTGTAGATGGGGATATACCGGAAATGCAATTTAATTAATTAGTAAAATTTTGGGTTGTAAACTTTAGCACCCTTATTCAACTTTAGTCTGGGCTAAAAGATTACATCCATTTCCCTTCTCCAAAAGGAGAAGGTGGCCGCTAAGGCGGACGGATGAGGTTTTACTAGTCCGGCACAAAACCGTGTCGCAAACCTTCACCTGCTTTTCATTACTATCCCGCAGCCATTCACCAGCTAAATTTTTATTCAGCTCCCTTTACCTCCCGGCAATTGTTATCAAAAAATCGTTTAAAAAATAATAGCTGGTAGGGGATAGAATTTTTCCAGTAATCCCAATTATGCTCTCCAGGTCGTTCCGTATAATCATGTTTAATTTTTAATTCGTTCATTTTTTTATGCACTAACCTGTTACTGGCAATAAAAAAATCATTAATCCCACAGTCTATAATGAGTTTGCTATTGGTGTTACTATATTTTTCTATTAAATTAATGATGCTCCACTCTTTCCAGCGTTGTGCATGGGTAATCGTATCACCAATACGCTTTATAATATCGTATTTGCTCCTGCTTTCGTATAAATCCAAGCCACCACTTATGCTGCCTGCAGCACCAAAAATATCTGCATGGCGCAGGCCTAAAAACAAGCCGCCATGACCGCCCATACTTAATCCTGTAATAGCCCGGTGCTCTTTATCTGCTAAAGTTTTATATTTTTTATCAATAAATGCTACCAACTCCTGTGAAATATAAGTTTCATATTTAAAAGCAGTATCTATAGGGCTGTCAAAATACCAGCTGCTGTATCCCCCATCCGGGCAAACAATAATCATTTGATAGGCATCTGCATATGCTTTAAGCTCCGGCACTCTCTTTATCCAGTTATTGTAGCTGCCACTATATCCATGTAATAAATAAACCACAGGAAATTTTGATTGTTGGGTTTTGTAATTATCTGGCTTTATTACTACACATTTTATTTGTTTTTGCATTCCTGCGCTAAATGTAATTGCAGTATCTACCGTGCCTGCATATGCGCTTATGCAAAAAAATATAGAAATGAGAAAAAATAAATTTTTCATACAAAATAATTGCTTGATTAAAGCTACTGATTATTTTACCGAAGGCAAAGAAACAAAAGTGAAAAAGTAAAAAATATAATCAGCTCCATAGGAGCGGCATCAGTAGCAGCAGATCAATAAATTTATTTTAGCTCCGCAGGAGCGATATGTTTATAACAAAATATAATTAATGATGCCTACAGGTATGCCGATGAACCGAGCGTGGCAACGATGCTGCCACAGGGTACAAAGGTTGATAACACAATATTAAAATTTGCGCCAGCAAATTTATTTTATTTCTCTCTGCATGGGGTTTGCCGCACCTGTAGCCCCACCCCGGGTTGCCCCTGACCTGGATTTAAACAATTGGAATTTACTAGCTGTAGTAATGCTCGGCCATGCATTATTTCCCTCATTAATATCAGCAGTTTCACGCAACGGATCTATTTTTATAGAAGCTACTTCTTTATCTTTTACAAAAGTTTTTACTACTTTATTTTCATTTTTTCTCCATATCTGCACTGGTATCCTGGTCATTTCTTTAGTGCCATCTTTAAAGGTCCATTCAATAATTATTGGCATTACTAAACCACCTTTATTGCTAAAACTTAGTTCGTATAAATTTTTTGTGCCTGCAATCTGATTTTTTTGTTCTGTGGTAAAAGTATCTGTAACAGCAGGTGTAATAATTGTAGCGGCAGTAGTGTCTACCTTAACCATCCCCCGTGCATATTTCCAATAAAAATCCTGCAGGCTTTTGTCTGCATCAGTAGCAAAAACAATTGTTTTGTCTTCCCGGTTCCTGATTTTTGAAATATCATCATATGGGTTTAAAATGGGTTTTGCAATGGGTTGCAAAGAAGTACTGGAAGTTACCTGATTTTCATTTTGTGCCAGGTTAGACCATTTTACACTATCCAAAGAAATATCGCAGGGATCGGTGCTGTAAAACCAGCCTCGCCAATACCAATCTAAATCTTCACCACTGGCATCTTCCATGGTTCTGAATAAATCTGCCGGGGTGGGATGTTTGAAAGCCCACCTGCGGGCATACTCTCTAAAAGAAAAATCAAATAATTCCCTGCCCATAATAGTTTCCCTTAAAATATTTAAGCCAATAGCCGGTTTGCCATAAGCATTTGCCCCGAAACTTATAATGTTTTCACTATTGGTCATAATAGGCTCCAGCTGGTCTTTAGGCAGCCTCATATAATCCGTTATTTTATAGGCAGCGCCACGGTTGGAAGGAAATTTATTGTCCCACAATTCTTCGGTAAGCGTTTGGCAAAAAGAATTTAGGCCTTCGTCCATCCATGACCACTGTCTTTCATCGCTGTTGATAATCATAGGAAAAAAATTGTGGCCAACTTCATGAATGACTACACCTAACATTCCATTTTTTATAGCTTCACTATAAGTTCCGTCTTTTCCGTACGGCCATAATTAAAGCATATCATCGGGTATTCCATACCGTTGGCTGCTTCAATGCTTTGTGCTACCGGGTAAGGATAGGGAATAGTAAATTTAGAATATGTTTTTATAGTATGTGCTACTACTTTGGTACTAAACTTACGGTATAGGTGATACGCTTCTTTTCCGTAAGCGCTCATGCACATTATTTTTTTACCTTCCACTGTTGTTGGCATTGCATCCCAGATAAATTTACGGCTGCTTCCCCAGGCAAAATCACGAACCATATCTGCTTTAAAAATCCATGTTTTCTTTTGTGTGCTTTTGTTTTTTTCTGCGGCTTTAGCCTCATCAAGTGTTACAATTTCGGTAATGTCTTTTGCATTTTGAGCAGTTTGCCAGCGGGTGTATTGTGCAGGTGTAAGTACCTGTTGGTAGTTTTGACACTGCCCTGTCGCCATTACAATGTGATCTGCCGGTACAGTCATGGTTACTTTAAAATTTCCAAAGGTAAGCGCAAATTCACCGCCGCCTGCAAACTGGTGGTTTTGCCATCCCTGGAAATCGCTATATACACAAAGGCGGGGATACCATTGAGAAATAGTATATAAATCATTCCCATCTTCAGGAAAATATTCAAACCCACCACGGCCACCATATTTTGTACGCTCTATAATATTGTAGTTCCAGTCAATTTTTACAATAAATTTTTGCCCGGGCTTTAGCGGTTGTGGCAAATCTACCCTCATCATTGTTTTATTAATGGTATATGGTAAAGCCTTACCTGCTGCACCTGTTAGTTTTAAAATGTTTACACCATACTCTTTATCCAATTTTCCGCTCAATCGCATAAGGTCTTGCCCGGTAACAGTAGTTGGCATAGTACTTGGATTTTGATAACCTGCATTATTTTTAGTACTATGTTCATTTTCATCTAACTGAAACCAAAGGTAGTTAAGCACATCCGGTGAGTTATTAAAATAGGTAATGGTTTCTTTACCGCTTAATTTTCTGTTAGGCTCATCCAGTTCGCAGGTAATATCATAATCACACCGTTGCTGCCAGTATTTTGGGCCCGGTGCACCGCTGGCTGTACGATACTCATTAGGTGTAGGTAAAATTGTTCCTAATTGTTCAAATTTATTGCCATGGTTGCTGCCAGGATTATTTTTTATATCCTGTGCATAATTACAAACTGTAAATAACAGGATCAATAGCAATATCGTTAGCTGTTTCATTATGAAAGAGATTTATTTTTATTAACCGGCTATTCGCCGTTTATTTTATTTTGTTTACCGGCATTATACCTTAGCTCAACATCGTTGTGTCACTCCCTTGTACTATACTATCTTTATTAATCTTTAATTATATTTTGTTAATCTAACATATCGCTCCTACGGAGCTTACTGTTATGATTTTTATCAATTTTTAATTTTTAATTTTTAATTTACTCGAACGGCCATCTTTCCCAAGCCATTTTCAAAGCTATACAAAAAGCCACGGACGACAAAGCCCATATCCACCATTTTCTTTTTATTAAAATTACCTGCACAAAAAGGTAGCTTAATAATAAAATGCCTGTTACTATAATAATTTGTCCTGCTTCTAATCCTACATTAAAACTAAACAAAGGCAAAGCAATTTTTTCATTTTTTGCCAACATAAACCTGATGGTGTTTGCAAAGCCCAAACCGTGTATTAAACCAAAAATCAGCGCTAAAAAATAGTTTAATTTAAGTGACCCAGGCTGTAAACTTTTTTGCCGGATATTAAAAATTGCTGTAGCCATAATAGTACACGGAATTAAAAATTCTACCCATTTGCCATTTATCCTCACCAAATCATACACACTTAATGCTAATGTTAAAGAATGCCCAATGGTAAATGCCGTGACTAAAATAAGCACCTGTTTCCAGTTTTTTAGCAAATACAATGCAGCTAGTACAATTACAAAAAGTATATGATCCAGCGCATCAATGCTAATAATATGACGCCAGCCTAAATCAAAATAAAATGCAAAATCATTCATTATTATTAATAGTTATGACCATTGTGGTTAATTTTGATAATCAAATATCTTAATTGTATGTAACAAAAGCTAATACATTTGCTGAATGGTATCAATATTTTTTAAATGGTTTTTAATGGCTGGCCTGGCCAGTAATGCTTTCTTTTCTCCTCCGGATAAAGGGCATAATGTACATCCGTTTTATATAAGTGTTACCGAAATTGAGCATGATGTTAATCAAAAATCCCTGGAGATAAGCTGTAAAATATTTACAGATGATTTTGAAAAAACCTTACGGCAGAATTGTAAATGCCCGGTAGATATATTGCATCCAAAAGATAAAGCAGCAATGGATAAGCTGGTAAGCGATTATATACAAAAGAATCTTTTTTTTAAAATTAATAATAAATCAGTTAGTTTGAGTTATGTAGGCTATGAACAAATTGAAGAGGCAATATACAGTTACTGGCAGGTGAATAATATTGCTGAAGTAAATAAAATGATTGTTGTAAATAATATTCTATATGATTACAGAAAAGAACAAGTAAATATTGTTCATGTAACAGTTAAGGGTAACCGAAAGAGCAGCAAGCTGAATTATCCTGACAATACTATTAGTTTTGAGTTCTGATTTATGTATTGAGGTATAGCATTACCGAAGGCTTTATTCATCGTCCATATTTTCTTTAATTTCTTCAGATATTTTAATCAGTAGCTTATCAATCCGTTGCCCGTCCATATCTATAATTTCAAATTGAAATCCTTTCCATTCAAACGTTTCCCCGGTGGTAGGTATCCTTTCCAATTCATGTAATACAAAACCTGCCAGTGTATCAAATTCATGTTCACCTTCATTCATCCATTCTGTTTTTTCAAACTTGCTTAAGAAATCGTAAAAAGGATTTGGGCATCCACTAAAAGCTGCCGTCATTTCTTTCTACAATTCCATATTCATCCTGTCCTGTCTGTGGCATATCGCCAACAATAGCTTCTAAAATATCATTCAATGTAATCATGCCTTCAAGCGTACCATATTCATTTACTATAAAACAGCTGTGTATTTTAGTTTGCTTTATTTTTTCTAAAAGCTGGTAAGGATTATTGTTTTCAGGTACAAATAATGCCGGTTTTATAAAATCGCTTAATTTTTTATCAGCCGAGGCTTTTAGCAAATCTTTTATATAAATTATACCTTTGATTTCATCCACTATTTTATCACATACAGGATAGGTAGAGTAAGGTATTTTGTCAAATTTATCTTTTACAGTTTGTACTGAGTCTTTAATATCAAACCATTCAATATCTGTACGGTGTGTCATTAAAGAAGTAATATTCCTGTCTCCCAGGTGAAAAATCCTTTCAATAATATCTTTTTCCTCTTCATCTATGGCACCATGCTCGCTACCTTCACTTATCATGGCTTTTATCTCTTCCTCAGTTACCTGGTTGTCGTTCACCTTTAAATTAAATAGTTTAACTATTACATGTGTGGAATTGGTTAACAGCCAAATGAACGGGAAAGCAATTTTGCTTAACCAACTCATGGGAGTTGCAAAATTTTTAGCAATCTGTTCCGGTTTGGCAAGCCCTATTCTTTTAGGCACCAATTCACCCAATACTAATGTAAAATATGTAATGATAATTACAATAATTGTAGTGGCTACCCCGTTGCTGTAATTTTGCAGCCACTCAAAACGGTTCAAAAAATTAAGTATAGGCATTTTTAATTTTTCGCCGGAAAAAATACCTGTTAAAATACCAATAAGTGTAATCCCAACCTGTACAGTAGATAAAAAAACATCTGGATGTTTAGCCAATTCCAATGCAGCTTTGGCTTTTTCATCACCTTTATTGGCTTGTGACTCCAATCTTTACTTACGGGCTGAGACCAGGGCGATTTCGGCCATCGAAAAAATACCATTAATAACTATAAGTCCAAGAATAATTAATATTTCTGCCAAAATACAGTTTTAGGTTAAAATGAATTGTTTATTGAATGATCTGCCACACAAATATCCGATAAGTATTCCAATCAATGCGCCACAAGTTATATCAATCGGATAATGCACCCCTACATAAACCTGGGCAATGGATATGCTAAATGCCCAAAAAAAGAATAAATACGGCCACCATTTGAATTTTTCTTTTAATGTTATAAAATAATAGGTAGCTATTCCAAAATGATTGGCTGCATGGGATGAGGTAAAGCTGCTGCTTTGTGGCCTGTAGCCTACCAGCACCCTTACCCAGCTGGCAATATCAGGATCATTACACGGCCTTATACGGATAATGTTCTGCTTAATGATGCTGCTGCTTACAAAATCTGTTATTATAGCTGTACAGGCACCAAATATTACCCACCACCAGCCGTTATTTTTAAAATTAATGGTAATAAGCAATAATAAAAAAAAATATAAAGGTACCCAGAGAGTGGAATTGCGCAATAGGGGCATCAGCCAGTCAAAAAATCATTTTGCCAATAATTATTAATTATTCTAAATAAGTATTGGTCGTATTGTAAAATAGCTTTCATTTTATAAGACAGTTGAAACCAACTTTTGATCAAAAATAATTAAACTAACTTAGCATTTTGCTTAAAGTAAATAAAAATGTTGTTTGTGAAAAAATTTTCCTGTACTATTAAGATGGATATTTTTAGTGTTGTTAACTTTTTTAGTAGTAATGACACTGTTCAGGCTTATATTTTTTTTTCATTACAGGCCAGCCGGTTATTTATTTAGTGCAAAGGTTTTTCTTTTAGGTTTAAGATATGATCTGCGGATCATTGGAATTGTTGGAATAATCATTCTGTTTGGTTCTTCTATTGCCAGGCTAAATCCATTTAAATACTCCAATGCAAAAAAAATTTGGAATTTTTTGCTGCCGTTATTTTTTATCATACTGTTATTTTTTTATGTAATAGATTTTTATCATTATGATTACCTGCATCAGCGGCTGAATGCATCTGTACTAAACTATGCAGCGGATGCAGGCATATCATTTAATATGATGTGGCAAACTTACCCGCTACTGAAAATTTTAATTTTATTTATACTGTTACTTTTTGCTGTCCGTATATTTTTCGGATGGCTTTTATTGCGGCAACAACAATTATATGTTACTGACAAAAGGAAATTTTTTTTATTGTACATCATAAGTTTTTTATTGCTTGGTGCAGCTGTATTTGGAAGAATAGGTCAGTACCCTCTGCGCTGGAGCGATGCCTTTACATTGAATGATGATTTTAAATCTAATGTGGCCCTTAACCCCTTCCAAAGTTTTTTTAGTACGTTAAGCTTTAGGAATTCCACTTATGATATAAAAAAAATAAAGTCTGGTTATTTGCTGATGGCGAATTATTTAGGCGTTAAAAATTTAGATAGTGTACAGCTCAATTTTAAACGTAATTATATTATTCCAGACACTATTGCCAGCAAGCCGAATGTAGTATTAGTTATCTGCGAAAGCTTCAGCGCTTACAAAAGCAGTATGTATGGCAATCCTTTAAATACTACCCCGTATTTTAATGAGCTAAGTAAAAAAGGATTATTTTTTGACCGTTGTTTTACACCCGCTTATGGCACTGCACGAGGTGTGTGGGCTATCATTACGGGTATCCCGGATGTAGAAAGTCCACGTACAGCCAGCCGTAATCCTAATGCAGTAGACCAGCATACAATTATTAATGATTTTAAAGGATATAATAATTTTTATTTTTTAGGTGGCAGCGCCACTTGGGCTAATATCCGGGGATTGCTTACTAATAATATTAAATCATTGCATTTGTATGAGCAGGAAGATTATGAATCTCCAAAAGTGGATGTATGGGGAGTAAGTGATAAAAATTTATTCTTGGAATCAAATGCAATTTTGGCCAAACAGCAGTCTCCTTTTTTTGCTATTATTCAAACTGCGGACAATCACCGTCCTTATACCATACCAAAAGAAGATGAGGCAGAATTTAAAAAAATTATTATACCTGCCGACTCTTTAAAAAAATACGGATTTGAAAATAATGATGAATTTAATGCCTTCAGGTATACTGATTTTTGTTATCAAAAGTTTATGGAAGCCGCCGCCAGGGAAAAATATTTTGATAATACTATTTTTGTATTTGTAGGTGATCATGGTATAAGAGGCAATGCCGGTAACATGTTTCCAAAAATCTGGACTGAAAATGGCCTTACTGCCGAGCATGTACCTTTGTTATTTTATGCGCCAAAAATCATCCAGCCGGGCAGAGTAGGGGAGATCTGCTCACAAGTGGATATTCTGCCTACCATAGCATCTTTGACAGGAGCATCTTATACTAATAATACCTTTGGCAGAAACCTGGCAGATACCAGTGTTGCCGGAAAACAAAAATTTGCATTTATTATCGATCATGATGTAAAAACAATCGGCTTGATTGATAATGAATATTACTATTTGAAAAATATAAAGAGTGGTAAAGAAGAGTTACTCTCAGTTATAAGCAGCGGTTCGGTACCAGGTAACGAGGTTATTAATACCAAAAAAAAATATTTGCGTACGCTTACCGAAGCTTATTATGAAACGGCTAAATATTTACTGTTAAATAATAAGAAAAAACATTAATATAGATTGGTACCTTTACAGGTGCAACGAAAAGAAGATATACAATGATGCTTAAGTGGAGAGTTCCTAAAACTATACAATGGCTGATTAAATTATTCGTGATTTACCTGTGTATTTTCACTTTATTCCGGGTAGTTATAGTTGTTATTTTTAAACCTGCAGGGATAAGCCTTTTTTCTCTCGGCCCTGCTTTTGCTTTAGGATTGAAATATGATTTAAGGTGGATAGCTTTTTTATTAATGCCTATAGCCTTGTTATCTCTATTCCCCAAACTATCCCCGTTTTATAGTGAGGGCAGAAAAAAAATGTGGACGATATATTTAGGCATAATCACCCTGCTTGTTTTATTCTTTTTCGGGGCAGATTTGGGGCAGTTCGCCTACATTAATGCCAGGCTGAATGCTGATGCTTTAATTTTTGTTGAAGATCCAAAGGAGAGTTTGCAAATGATTTGGGAAAGTTACCCGATAATCTGGATAACGGGTGGTTTGCTGGGAGCAGTTTTGATGATGATTGCTATTTTTAGAAAAACACATGTGGATATAGCGGAAAGAAATATAAACGTACATAAATTTTCTTATCGTAAAAGATGGCATTTAGCTGCAATTATTATTTTAGCATGGTTCATGTATGGCTTTTTTACTTTAAAGCCGCTTACTTACTTCAGGGCTTTTAATTTAAATGATGAATTTAAAAGCAACCTGGCACTAAATCCTTTCCAGAATTTCTTTACCACATTACGTTTCCGGATACCATCATATAATACAAAAGCAAAAGAATATTACCCGGTTATAGCAGACTTTTTAAATCTTTCGCGGTATGAGCGTGTTAAAAATTTATACTCACGGGTAGAGCACCCCAATAGTAAAGCATTAGAAAGCCAGCCTAATATTATTTTGGTGATTTGCGAAAGTTTTAGCATGTATAAAAGCTCTATGAGTGGAAACCCATTAAACTCTACGCCTTATTTTAATGCAATGTGTGAGCAGGGTATTTTTTTTGAAAGATGTTTTTCGCCCACATTTGGTACGGCACGTGGTGTATTTGCAACCATTACAGGTATTCCTGATGTGCAGCTGTCAAAATTTGCCACACGCAATGAAGCTACAGTAAAACATCGTACTATTATTAATGATTTTGAAGGGTACGAAAAGTTTTATTTTATAGGGGGAAGAAGCCAGTTTAATAACTTCAAAGGGTTAATTTCTAATATCAGGAATATTAATATTTATGAAGAAGGAAAATACAAATCTCAGCCTTTAAATGTATGGGGTATAAGCGATAAGAATTTATTTTTAGAAGCAAATGATGTTTTGGCAAAGCAGCAGAAACCCTTTTTTGCTATTATACAAACAGCAGATAACCACCGGCCTTTTAATATTCCTGAAGAGGATAAGGATTTTGTTATAAATGAAATTGCCAAAGATACTTTAAAGAAGTATGGGTTTGATTCGCAGGAAGAATTCAATGCTTTTTGTTATACTGATTATTGTTATAAAAAATTTATGGAAGCTGCAAGGCAGCAATCCTATTTTGATAATACCATTTTTGTATTTGTTGGTGATCATGGTGTAGAAGGGAATGCAAATGCCATGTATCCCAAAGTATGGACAGAGCAACGCCTGGGCGATGAGCATATCCCTTTGCTAATTTATGCGCCGTCTTTATTATTACCTCAAAAAATTACCACTGTTGCCTCCCAAATAGATGTTTTGCCTACTATCGCCTCATTAATACAGCAACCTTATACCAATAGTACACTGGGGAGAAATTTGCTGGACGATAAACCTTACGAACATGCTGCATTTATAATTTATCATGCGCCGGGATGGATAGGTGTAGTTACCGATCATTATTTTTTTAGAAAAAATATCCGCTTTGATAAAGAAGAACTATTACCTGTAAAGGATAATCTCCCTACGTTAACAAAATACCAGCAGGATTCTGTAAAAAAACATCTTTCCGAGGTCACTTCTGCTATTTATGAAACTTCAAGGCATATGTTGGTGAATAATAAAAATTAATTATTGATAATTTCTTGAGGGTTTTTATTATGAATTTCATTCATTATCACCACTTTATAATCATTTATTAAGTGAAAACACAGATCTGTTAATTAAGACTAGGAATTTACCAGCTTATTTTGGATTATACAGTTTTATTCAACTTCGAAACAAGACTTAAAAAAATGAAAAAACTATCTTTTGGATTGCTAACTGTAGCATTGGTATTTACAGCCTGTACAAAGCAAAATGATTTATTGCCACAACAAAATAAGGATATAGCAAGCAACGAGCCTGCTACGGAGTCATATAAACCATTAGTATATTTTATAGATAAGGATACCCTATATGCTATAAAAAATATCGGAACTGCAAATTCTATAGTTGAAAAAAAGGCAGCACTTGTAAATGTTGCTTTATTTAATAATATGCGATCCAACGTATTTAATATGGTATCGGCTCCGGGCATGCCCCGCCAACGGGTAATATACAATCCTTTTTTAAATAGGATGGTAGTTGCTAAAGGAACTGAACTTAACAGGTGTTTTATTCCCTCAAGAACTAATTCGAAACTTAGTTTGAATAATACTGCACAAGGTGCCACTGTGTTAAGAGTAGGCCCGGATAAAAAATTATACTATTTCTCCTGGGGCAATTGGTGGAACCCGGGACCGCAGCTTCGCAGCATGCAAATGGATGGTACAAATGATCATACTATAGTTGATTATGTAGCTCAAAATAATCCTAAGCCCCCACTTGCCGGCGGTGAAATAAATTTTGATGATAATGTAATATACGTACCCATAGCCGATGGAAATATTTATGTAAGTAAATTACATCAATCAGGAATAGCAAAAATTTTTGTGCCAGCAAAATTGGGAGAGACATTTTTGGAAAGTGAAATAAGATATGATGCCTTGCATCATAAAATATTTTTTAGCAGTATAGTGGCAAGCCAGAAAATAAGGAGAATTTACAGTATGGATGCATTAGGCAATCTTAATACTATTAAAAAAATAGCGCAAGTGCAATATACTGATGACAACCATACTTTCACTTTTGATATTGTACCTTCAGCCAATACCGTCGTATTTAGCAAAAGGGAGTTTAATCAGAATTTACAAAAGCATACTTCTGTTGTAACTAAAGTAAAAATGGATGGAACTGGTTTAAAGCCGTTATTTTTTGGTACTTATATCAATACAGTAGTAACGGCAGATGTTGGTAATTAATAATTAGCAACGTGTATTTTATTTAAAAAGCGCCTCATTCTAAATGAGGCGCTTTGCATACTTGCATAATAGCAATAGTTCTTTTTTATAATTTTTTAGGTATATAATATTTCAATCAGTTATAGATTCTTCCCGTTCAGATATTAAGTTTACAAGTTCAGTTAAGTTCCGAAAACGCAGCTGATTTGTATGGTATACTTTAGCAATGTAATCAATACTTTATAAAACAAAACAAAACAAAATGAAAAAATTATTAGCAGCCCTAGCAATCGGGGCTATGTTTACTACCTCATGTAAAAAGGATAATGGAATAATCCCAGGAACAAAAGAAAATGCGGGCTTATCGGCTGGTAAAGTAATTCCCATACCAGTAGTAGCGCCAGCAGCATTTTTTGTCGAAAAAATCGGAGCAAATTCTTTTAATCTGTATAGAATAGATAATCTTAATAATCCTGTACCAATAGTTACAAAAAAAAGCGTTAGTTACTGATCCGTTTAATGAGTATGGAAGATTTACTGAGGAGATTTGGGATTGGAATTATAATACCGATACAGATGAAATATTAACAACAACCGGCTTTGCTATGCGAAGGCTTTCTACAGTTAATTTCCAAATTAATAAAACAGATTATGTGCCAAAGTACAATCCTGAGCCAAGGCCTAGTGCAACAACTGTAATCAGCCCGGATAATGCAAAATTATTTTATACAGCTACTGCTGACTTATGGAGTGCAGATATTGATGGAACTAATAGGAAAATGATTTATGACGGGACCGATAAAGATAATAAGGAATTTATCCAGGCATTGGCAATAGATTTTAATGGCAGAAAAATATATGTTGCAAAAGAAAATGGTATTTTTGTTATGAATTTAGATGGTACACAAGAGAAAAAATTGTCATCACTAATAGCTGGCGAAAATCTAAATGTTCATATAAATAATGGTCTATTTACACCTTTGCTTAAAGTAGATAATGGGAAACTGTTTTTGTCTACCCATACCAATAGTAATCAACCAAGAAAATTCAGGTTATGGAGTTTAAATACTTCAGGAACTGGTTGGAAAAAACTTTTTGAAGCAACTGATCCTGGAAAGGGTTCTGTTTTTTCTTTTGATATCTTGCCTGGAAGTAAAATATTTTACAATCTTTTCCAGGATTTGCCCAATTCTTCTATCAGTTTAGTTGGCAGGATGAATTTAGATGGGACTTCCAGAAAAGATTATTTTTCTACTAAGAATTCAGTTCCACATATAATTGTGGCAATGCCTAAAGCTTTTAATTAAAAATAATTATTATAGCAAAAGAGAAAATAAAGTTAAATGAAAAAACCGCCTGTTACCGGGCGGTTTTTTATGCAATTTCCCTCATCCTGCATCTTATTACAAATCATTTATTATGCATAAAATAAATATTCCTAAACCCTGCCATGAAAAATGGAGTGAAATGATCCCACAAGGTCAGGGTGCTTTTTGCGGCCAATGCAGCAAAGTGGTAGTTGATTTTACAAAAATGAGCGATGATGAAGTGCAAAATTATTTTATACAGCACGCCCATGAAAAATTATGTGGCAGGTTTAACCAACAGCAGGTAGATAATATCAAAATTGAAATACCTTCTTATTTAATATATAAGCAGCCTTCTTTCTTAAAAAAATTTATTTTGATCTCCCTGGTTGTGTTTGGCACAACCCTGTACTCCTGCACTAATAGCAATGGAACAGTAACCGGTACCGAATTTGTAATAAATGCTACAGATACAGTTCCTAAAAGGACACATACTATTGGCATAATAGCAGCACCTATAGATACTACTAAAAAAACCTGCAATAATCCGGAAATAGAAATTATGGGGGATATAGCTATGTTGCCGACTGATACAGCAGAAACTATAGTTGGGAATGTTGACATCAAAAATGATACGGTAAAAGTTTCTGTAGGCAGTACAGGCAGAGGTCAATTTGTAGCACCTTCTCCTGGTAAAGCTGCAAAAAAGGATAATAAAAAATCACCTTCAACTGAGAATTATACAATGGGAGCTCCGGCGCTTGCACCTCAGAATCCTGCTAAATAATCATATGATTTAGCGAATTTTTTTAGCAACCATAATTAACCTCGGCGATTTTTTTATATCATAGTTGTCAAAATCATAATTCCCAAATACTTCCTGTATTTGCAAACCCTGGTAAGCAAGCATATCAGTAAAATCGCCCAGACTAAATTTGGCTACTTTTTCCGTGTATTCTAGTGGCACGCTTAAAACTTCATCTTTTACTACAATTTTTTTATAAAAATGTGTTTCGTCAAACCATTTGGTAATTACAAAATTTACCCCCTCTATTTCTTTTTCCGATAAATGAACAACGTGGTCTTCAGCATAATGTACATTTAAGTAGTCCATTACAAAGGTTCCATTAGGTTTAATAGACTGGGCAATAGTTCTTATGGTATTGTCATGCTCCCTCCGGGTTTTAAAATACCCAAAGCTGGTAAAAAAATTAAACGCATAATCAAAATAATTGATGCAAAAAGGCAAACGCATATCATGCGTAAAAAAATGCAGGTTTTCCCGTTCATGCTCTAATGCTTCAGCGATGCTTTCTTCACTTAAATCAATCCCGGTTACATCAAAACCATTATTAGCCATCTGGATAGAATGCCTCCCTTTTCCGCAGGCTACATCAAGCATAGTGCTTCCGGCAGGTGGTTGCAGGTGCAGGATGAGCTTATTGATAAAGGCTGCAGCTTCCTGTTCATCCCTGTTAAAATACAGCAAATGATAGTACGGGGAGTTAAACCAGTTTTTAAACCATGCTTGTTTCATGTGGTAAAGGTCTAATTCCAAACATCAAATTCCAAATTTGTATATTTGCTGTCCAAATTATATAGAGAATGGCATTAATAAAAAGCATTTCCGGAATTAGAGGTACAATTGGCAATAAGCCTGGCGAAAACCTTACACCTATTGATATAGTAAAGTTTACAGCAGCATACGGTACATGGTTGCTACAACAAAATAATATTGAGGGCGCTGCTGTAAAAAAAGTAATAATAGGAAGGGATGGAAGAATAAGCGGTGAAATGGTAAAAGGGCTTGTATCCAATACACTGGTAGCATTAGGGTTTTTCGTAATTGATCTTGATCTTAGCACTACCCCTACTATAGAAATGGCAGTAAAGGCTGAAAATGCAGCGGGTGGAATAATTTTAACAGCAAGTCACAACCCTAAAGAATGGAATGCTTTCCAGCTATTAAATGACCAGGGCGAATTCATCAGTAATGAAGAAGGAAAATTAATCCTGGAATTGGCAGAAAAAGAAGATTTTAATTTTTCTACCATAGATCAGCTAGGCATCTATAAGAAAGATGATACGTACCTGGCAAAACATATTGAAGCTATTGTGAATTATGGGCTTGTGGATGTAGCTGCTATAAAAAAAGAAAAATTTAAAATAGTGGTGGATGCCATCAATAGTAGCGGGGCTATAGCAGTGCCAGCTTTATTAAAAGCTTTGGGCGTTAAAGATGTAATTGTTATTAATGATGAAGTTAATGGAAGGTTTGCCCATAACCCTGAGCCATTGCCAGAGCATTTGGCAGAGTTGGGTAATGCAGTAGTAAAAAATAAAGCCCATTTGGGAATAGCTGTAGATCCGGATGTAGACAGGCTTTGCTTTGTATGCGAAGATGGCAGCATGTTTGGTGAAGAATATACCTTAGTCGCAGTAGCAGATTATGTATTAAGTAAGCGTAAGGGAAATACTGTTAGCAACATGTCATCCACTAAAGCATTAAAAGATATAACGGTAAGGCATGGTGGCGAATATTTTTCAAGTGCAGTAGGGGAAGTAAATGTAGTTAATAAAATGAAAGAAGTAGATGCAGTAATTGGCGGTGAAGGCAATGGCGGCATTATAGTACCCGATTTACATTATGGCCGGGATGCTTTAATTGGTATTGCATTATTTTTAACACATCTTGCCCATAGCCAAAAAACAATTAAGCAATTACGTAATACCTATCCTGATTATTTTATAAGCAAAAATAAAATTACACTTGGCGAGGGGATTGATGTAAAAGATATTTTTGATAAAATAAAAGCTAAATATAAAAACCAGCCTATAAATACCGAAGATGGTTTAAAGGTGGAGTTTGATAATGATTGGGTACACTTACGCACCAGCAATACAGAACCCATCATACGTATTTATGCCGAAAGTAATTTTGAAACAACTGCATATAATATTGCCAAACGTTTTATGCAGGATATCAGTGAAGTAATGTAAAAAGCGTTGACAGATGCAAGATGATAGATGGCAGCAAGGGTATTCCCGTCATCTTATATCTATCAGCTATCATCTAAAGATTATGAATAGAATATATTTTGATAATGCAGCTACAACTCCACTGGATCACGATGTTTTGGATGCAATGCTGCCATTTTTAAAAGATAATTTTGGCAACCCGTCATCTATTTATTCCTATGGCCGGGAAACCAGAATGGCAATAGAAACAGCACGAAAATCAGTAGCAAAAATATTAAATGCACATCCTGCAGAAGTGTTTTTTACCAGTGGCGGTACCGAAAGCAGTAATACTGCCATTACAGCTAGCGTAAGGGACTTAGGCTGTAAGCATATTATCTCTTCGCCTATCGAGCACCATGCAACATTGCATACCGTGCAGCATTTGCATAACCTAGATATAGCAACTGTTAGTTATGTAAAATTATTACCAAATGGCCATGTTGATATCAAAGATCTGGAAAAGCTTCTGGCAGCCTCAAAAGAAAAAACATTGGTTACCTTAATGCATGCCAATAATGAAATTGGTAATATACTTGATATAAACGCTGTAGGTAATTTATGCAAATTATACAATGCTATTTTTCATTGTGATACTGTGCAAACTGTAGGTCACTTTCCTTTCGATCTGCGCAATACCCCCGTACATTTTATTACCGGCGCAGCACATAAATTTCACGGCCCTAAAGGGATCGGCATATTGTACATCAACGAAAATGTAAAAATAGAACCATTGGTACATGGTGGTGGACAAGAACGTAATATGAGGGCGGGTACCGAAAATATTTATGGTATTGTAGGTTTTGCAAAAGCATTGGAATTGGCTACTGCAAATTATGAAAAAGACAGTGCTTATATTGGCACATTAAAAAGTTACATGTATGATGAACTGAAAAAAAATATTCCCGGGGTAGCTTTTAACGGTGATGTATTAGGCCAGAGTTTATATACTTTGTTAAGTGTCAGCTTTCCTAAAACAGAAAAATCAGAAATGATCTTATATAATCTTGATATCCATCACATTTGCGCCAGTGGTGGCAGTGCCTGTACCAGCGGTGCAGATGCCGGAAGCCATGTAATACGTGCCATTAACAACAATCCCAACCAGGTTACAGTACGCTTTAGTTTTAGTAAATACAATACGAAAGAAGAAATTGATCTAGTAGTGAAACAATTAAAAGATTTGGTGTAAATTTTTTTGGTTACCAGCTTTATTGCCCTGATTGAGCTTCGGTGGCGACGCTCCGTTCAACATTTGTACTACTATTTATCTTTATCCATGCTATGTAATTTTCTAAATAATTGCATCTTACTTCATTCAGGGCCGCTTATTTTTCACAATAACATCTATAAAAATGAAATTTGTATTTTTTACTCTACTACTGCTTTTAAATACTGCTTTTTGCCAAAGTCAAACAACCAAGTATGACACGGTAGATGTTATTATGCAAAAAATATATCACAAAAGAATAGAAAATTTTGTAGCTGCATCCACAAATGATATGTTTTTGGGAAATGGTTCATACAAAACTATTACAAATCCAAAAAATGATAAGGATGCTTTAATTAAAGGAGATATACAAGTAATGGATATAGATACCCGTCTGTCAAAAGGAACATCCGGGGCTTTAATTCTTTTATCAAAAGATATAATAATACATGGTATAAAATATAGGGCAGTATTGTATGAAGGAGATAATCTCATAAATTATGTAGCCCTATACCGAGAAATCGAAAACAATAATTTTTATTTTAGATACTATCCAATTGATGGCGTGGAAGATTCTATGATTCAAAATTTAAACTACTTTAATAAAAATAATTATGATTTGATTAAAAAATTTATCAAAGAAAAGGGTAAAGATATTGGCAGCAATTTTGGGGTATATACATGCGCAATTGCAAATTATCTTATTTTTTATACCGATAAATTGGGGGAAGAAGGCATGAGCATTAATAAGATGGAAGATAAATATGGTTATGCGTTAGGTATAAAACAGGATGGGAAAATAGAATGGAATTATCTTAATATTCCTTTGGCATGGACAAAGGATTCCAGAGAACGTGATTTAAATGAAATTTTTAGAACAATTGTAATGAAAGTAAATCAGAGTAAGTAAAAAGTGTAGAGGAGTATATCATATTCATTTAAGCCTGCCGTGGCCGGTGTCCCACCGGCCATCTTCGCACCTATAGTAGTCTTATTAATAAAAGTTTAAACAGCTTCATTAAGTAAACTTTTGAGGTTACAACAACACATAGTAAAAGAATAAACATTGGCAACGATGATGCCAAAACAATACACTGCTGGTAACAAAATTTAAAAACCTGCGAAGCAGTTTTCAGTTAAACTGATACATTAAAATCCCTTAAAGCATCATTTAAACTGGTTTTTAAATCCGTTGAGGGTTTTCGCTTTCCAATAATCAGCGCACAGCTTACACTATACTCGCCTGCAGGGAATTTTTTTATATAACTGCCTGGAATTACCACGCTGCGTGCCGGAACTACACCCCTGAACTCTATGGGCTCTTTATTACTTACATCAATAATTTTTGTTGATTGGGTTAATACTACATTAGCACCGAGTACAGCTTCTTTTTCTACCCTTACCCCTTCTACCACAATGCAGCGGCTACCGATAAAGCATCCGTCTTCTACAATAACCGGGCTGGCTTGTAAAGGTTCCAGCACACCGCCAATGCCTACTCCTCCGCTTAAATGCACACCTTTGCCAATTTGTGCACAACTGCCTACTGTAGCCCAGGTATCTACCATCGTGCCTTCATCTACATAAGCACCAATATTTACGTATGATGGCATCAACACAACATTTTTTGCAAGGTAGGCGCCATACCTTGCCACCGCATGCGGCACGGCCCTTACACCCAATGAAGCATAATCTTTTTTTAATTTCATTTTATCATAAAATTCAAACGGCGGCAAAGTATATGTTTCCATTTGCTGAATGCCAAAATATAATAAAATGGCCTGCTTTACCCATTCATTTACCCGCCAGGTATTGTTCACCTGCTCGGCCGTCCTTAACTTTCCCTTATCTATTTCTTCAATTACATTACGTACTGCATCAGCATAAACTGCATCTCTTAGCAACTCCTTGTTTGCCCATGCTGCTTGTATCAATTCTTTTGCATCCATATTTTATTTTTTACAAACATACTCGCAATTTTAAATAATGCCAATTTGAAGATTTGACAACTATAGTTTTACTTTACAAAAAATAAAAAAATTGAAAATAGGCTTTGATGCAAAAAGGGCTTTTAAAAATGTTACCGGGCTTGGTAATTATAGCAGAACGCTTATTGGCACTTTAGCTACTTATTTTAAAGAAAACGAGTATTATCTTTTCGCAACCGAAAAAACTGATTTATTTAATACTGCACCTTTTAGCAATATTAAAACTATTGTCCCGGAACATTTTATTGATAAATTATTCCCATCTGCATGGCGAAGCAGTGGCATAAAAAAGGATTTAATAAAAAACAAAATTGACCTGTATCACGGGCTTAGTCATGAAATACTTATTGGAATAAAACAAACAGGCATACCTTCTGTAGTAACTATACATGATTTGATTTTTGAGAGATATCCAAACCAATTTAATTTTATCGATGTAAATATTTACAGGAAAAAATTTAAATATGCCTGCACTAATGCCAATCATATTATTGCGATAAGTAAACAAACTAAAACAGACATCATTGAATTGTATAAAATAAATCCCGATAAAATTACTGTCTGTTATCAAAGTTGCAATCCGATATTTGCCAATACAATTGCTGAGAAAGAAAAGCAGCGCATAAAAAAATTATATAATTTGCCCAGCCAGTTTTTTTTATACGTAGGATCTGTTATCGAAAGAAAAAACCTGCTTATAATTTGCAAGGCAATTAATCTTTTGAAAGAAAAAAACAATTTACCTCTTGTTGTAATTGGTAAAGGAGATGAATATATTAAAGCTGTAAAAAAGTATATAGCTGAGAATAATCTAGCAGGTAAAATTATTTTTCTTTCAGAAACAGAAGCGGCGCAAACATCCGTTAATTTTAAAACAGGAGTTGACTTTCCTGCTATTTACCAAATGGCTACGGCCATGATATATCCCAGTATTTATGAAGGCTTTGGCATTCCTGTTTTGGAAGCTTTATGGAGCAGGCTACCAGTAATTACGTCAAATTTATCCTGCTTGCCTGAAACCGGTGGAGATGCGGCATGGTATATAAATCCTTATGATGAAAATGAAATGGCTGAGGCGATGAATACCATTGCCACTAATATTTTCGTATCTGATGAAATGAAAGAAAAAGGGTGGCTGCATGCGCAAAATTTTACTTCGCAAAGGTGTGGTGCTGATGTAATGGAAGTTTATAGAAAAATATTGGCATAATAAATAATATCTAACTGAACTATATTATTATATTCTACCTGGAAATACTAACAAACTAAATCAGTTGCTTATAAAAAACAAAACAATTTATGCTACTAGTAAAGGTATTGGTGCAAACAATACCTTTACTAGTAGCATAAGTTTAAATTTTACAATGTCATGCCCACACCAATCTGAAAATTCTGGCTAGTCCATTTATCTTTATCATCCACATCATTTAAATTACTAAGGCCGATAGCATACGTGCCATATATTCTAAAGTTAGACAGATGTAGCTGTACACCTCCCAGCAGAGATAAATCTCCGCTTTTAAAAGCTGATTTACCATTTTCTATACCGTTTTTGCTTTTATCAATCAAAATTCCAAATTGTGGACCGGCCTGTACAGATAATATATTACTTGGTTTATAACTTAGTAACAAAGGAATACTTAAGTAACTAAGCTTAACATTATTTTTAAATAAATTTTGATATACTTCATTTACATTGCTGGCAGTATCGGAACTCACCTGGTTAAACAACACTTCAGGTTGTAGAGCAAATTTATCACCTAACCCGATTTCTGCAAAAGCACCTGCATGAAAGCCATATTTGTATTCGCCGTTAAAAGCATCTCCGGATATTCTTGCTCCAGTAGCTCCACCTTTTATTCCAAATTTAATTTTTTGGGAAAAAGAACATATACTTACCTGGGTAATTAAAATGAGAACAAATAATTTTTTATACATATAATTAAAATTTTGTGCAAGTTATCTTTTTCAATTATTATACCACTTTTGAAAATAAAAATTGTAAAACATTGTTAATAGAAATTACGTATAAATTTAAACGATATTTTTTATTGTGATATATATGGACAGTAAGATGTTTATAAATATTATAGTAACAGCAATGTATAAACGACAATGTGTGCCAATTATATATTATAATATTTAAACTACATATATATTGAATATCTAAATATAAACCCTTAACTTTGCGGCTATTAGGACTGAGAATTGCATGACATGCTCAGTTGCTGTTGTAAACAGGCAAATAAGGTTTTTCTAATCTAGTGCACTTTTCCTCCCCAACGGCCAGAAGCATTACATGTGACGATCAAAATATTTTGGCCGCATGTATTGCAGTAGCATTATTAGGTCTTCATTTAAATAATTATAACAATGAATGCATTTGAAGCATTAGGCTTGAACACACAGTTAGTGCAAGCCATTACAGATTTAGGTTTTGAAAACCCTACACCAATACAGGAAAAAGCAATTCCGGTTTTATTATCCGGCACAACAGATTTTGTTGGCCTTGCACAAACCGGGACTGGCAAAACAGCTGCATTTGGTTTTCCATTACTACAATTAATTCAAGTTGACCAAAAGCATCCGCAAGCTTTAATTGTATGCCCTACTAGGGAATTGTGTTTGCAAATAACCAATGATTTGGAATCTTTTAAAAAACATAGCAAGGGGATTTTTACTGAAGCGGTATATGGCGGTACATCAATAACCATGCAAATCCGTAACTTAAAAAAAGGAGTACAAATTGTAGTAGCTACCCCCGGCAGGTTAATAGATTTGATAGAACGCAAAGCCATCGATTTGCAAAAGGTAAAATATGTAGTGCTAGATGAAGCCGACGAAATGCTAAATATGGGTTTTAGAGAGGATATTGATTTTGTACTAAAAAATACAATTAATAGAGAAAGTACCTGGTTGTTTAGCGCCACCATGCCTCCCGAAGTAAGGGCCATTTCTAAAAACTATATGGATAACCCCAAAGAGGTTACCGTAGGAAAAAAGAATACTGCAAATGTAAATATTGATCACCAATTTTATGTAGCAGCCGCCCATCACCGTTATGAAACTTTAAAACGCCTAGTAGATTTTAACCCGGGTATGTACGGCATTATTTTTACAAGGACCAAAGCAGATGCCCAGGAAATTGCCGAAAGACTGGTAAAAGAGGGTTATGACATTGAAGCATTACACGGCGATCTTACACAACAACAACGAGATAAGGTAATGGGCCGTTTCCGTCAAAAAAGCATCCAGCTATTAATTGCTACAGATGTGGCTGCCCGTGGCATAGATGTAGAAGGCGTTACACATGTTATCAATTTTGAACTACCAGATGATATTGAGGTATATACACATAGAAGTGGCCGTACAGCCCGTGCAGGAAAAACCGGTATTTGTATTTCTATTTGCCATAGCAGGGAAACTTTCAAAATAAAACAACTCGAAAGAATTACTAATGCACAATTTCATAAATTAGATATCCCTACAGGAAAAGATGTATGCAGAAAACAGTTTTTCCATTTTATGGATAAATTAATGCAGGCTGATACTTCACATGGTGATTATGAAACCTATATGGATGATTTGCAGGAAAAGTTTGCACATGTAAGTAAAGAAGAAGTATTACAACGGGTGGCAGCTTTAGAATTTGATCATTTTTTAAAATATTATGAAAATGCTGAAGACTTAAACAGGAATGATTTAAGGGATAGGAGAAGTATGGATAATAACAGGGGCGGCGATCAATCAGGCAGGCCTGCATATGGAAACAGGGCAGATAATGGCTATACCCGACTTTTTATTAATCTTGGTATTAAAGATGGTTTTTATAAAGCAAGCTTTTTACAATTTATTTTAGATGAAAGTAATTTAAAGAAAGAAGTACTGGGTAAAATCGATATGAGGGATATGAACAGTTGGGTAGAAATCGATAAAGCTGAGGCCGGAAAAATGATAAAATCGATGGACGGAAAAAGTATAATAACCGGACAATCAGGATGAATGAAGCTGATGGAGGATTTAAAAGACCTAGTGATGAGGGGAGAAAACGGACATATGCCCCTAAGGAAAGGAAAAGTTTCAGATAGTAATTAATATTTAAGAACTGTATTATTAAAACATGGAAGATATTTCCATGTTTTTTTATATAAAAATTATCTAAACCGTAAAAGATTTTTCCTTTCTTACAGAACTGGCTGTTTTTAATGAAATTTTTTTATTAATGCCTGAATATTAATTAATTATATCTTTTCGTTAAGCCAGAAGGCAGTTTCGTTAATTGAAACTAATATTTTATGAATTTCGCTTATTTTTTAGTAGAAAATTAGATAAATTGTATCTAATAAACGAGAAAGCTGAAAATCGTACAAAGAGTAAGCGTAAAATCTATAATTTTATTAAAATGAAACAGCCTAAAAAATTAGAAAGCTTGAAATCTACAATTTTTGATCAAAATTTTAGTGAAGTATTTGGTGGTCATAACCCAATACAACCACCAAAACAAACTGGAGAATTGAGACCAATATATAAAAATGGTGTGCTGGTAGGTTATACGCATGCACCGGAAGGGCCTAAAAATATCGCAATGTCATTTTAATAAATTATTATAACATTATAATATTCTAATAAAAAACAATAGGCTACTCTAAGAGTAGCCTTTTTTATAATACTCCAGAAGGGCCAAAAATTGTTGAAGCGGTTTTCTGCTCTTCGAACACTTATGGGCAAAGCCTTCGAAAAGTAACTTTTTTGGAACAATTTTCTAAAAAGCAAATTGAATAGTTAAAAATTATACCCCAGCTTCTCCGTTAACTCCTTAGGTAAAACCGGTAGATTTTTTCTCTCAATTAAAAAGCTGTTAAGTTGTGATAATTCCTTAAAAATAAAGTGCTTATCCATTGCGGATTTTAGATACCCTGCACCAGTGCTGCCCCCCGTGCCAATTCTTGTGCCGATCATGCGCTGTACCATATTAATATGCCTGTTGCGCCAATTACCAAATTGATTGTCAATTTCAATCAGTTTGTCTAATAACTGAAAAGGTAATTCCAGCATCGGATAACCGTGATACAACATGATAAATAAAGCCGACCTGCAGGCAAAAGGGCTTAACTGCCTGTCTTTATTTATTGGTGAAGCATTAAATATCTCTTTAAAAAATGTTTCATTATTTTTTTCACCTTCGGCTAAACTATTTATATAAATATGTTCATAATCATTCCAGAATACAGGATTTTCTTTTTTGCCGGAAATAGAGTTGTAATTTACCCAAAAAGAAGGTTCATTAATAAAGGGCATACGCTCCAGCCAGGTGTTTAATAACTCTATTACTGATTTATTTTTTTCAGCGTCTTTTACAGCAGCGATATCTTTTTCGTTTAATTGCGAAGTATAATAATGTTGGCCATGCCTGTGCTCAAACTTTAAACCCAGCTTTGCTTCTATAATTTTAAATTGCCAGCTTTGAAAACCGGATGCCGGCCTCAACATATCCCTGAAATCTAAAAAATCCATCGGCGTCATTGTTTCCATTATATCTATCTGTTGTACAAGGATTTTTAGTATGGTAATAACCCTGTTTAACCGATGGACAATAGTTTGCAGATCGGGTGAATTGTCATTCAAAGCCGGTTTGCTCATTATTACTATTACAGAATCTATTTCAAACAGGATTTGCTTAAACCATAATTCGCATGCCTGGTGAACGATGATGAACAGCATTTCATCATGCGCAGGTTTATTACCTTTCTTGCTGCTTTCGGGTTGTTGTGCGTTTAATATTTTATCTAATTGTAAATAATCGTTGTAGTAAACTGTGTTGTTTTGCATAATTGATATGTGTAAGTGTCGCAATTTAAATAAAGATGATCATAGTAATGCGGATAAATAACTTATACTTCCTGGGTGCAGGAAGATGTTAATAAAAATCAGGTGTTATTTTTTACGTAAAAATATATTTGCTTAGGTAAAAGCTCAATAAAGATATGCTGTACAAGAGTGCGACCCCGCCTTCGGACGGGGCAGGCAGCCTATAAAGAATATCAATGAACAAAAGCTGGTAACACAAATCTAGCATAGCGAAGCTATGCCGTAAAATAATTGTTATCTTATCAATACCGTAGTACCTTTTTGTTCAATTCTTTTTTTAGTATCTGTATGGGTGTAATGTAATAACCAGACATATGTACCAGGCTCCACATCTTTACCTTTAAAAGTACCGTCCCATTTATTTGTCCAGTCGGCAGTACTGAATAATAATTGCCCGAAACGGTTATATACCCTAAAGGTTAAATCAGCGGCTTTAAACGCATTCAATGGATATAAATAATCATTCAATCCATCCTTGTTTGGCGTAAATGCATTAGGAACGGCTATGTAACAATTGTTTACTACTTTAATATTTTGTGTTGCCGTATCATTGCAATTGCCATCACTTACTACTAATTGAACAGGGAAATTTTTAGTAACGTCCGCTGCCGGGTACTGCTGTGCCAGCGGGTTTTGAAGCATGCTGGTGTTACCGTTTCCAAAATCCCATAAGTAACTGATAATATTTCCGGTACTGTTATTTATAAATGTTGCATTATCCCCCGGGCATACAACTGCACTGGCTTCAAATGCTGCTTTTATTTTATCTGGCAAAAGAATATTTACAGTTTTGAAATCTGTGCAAGTGCCGTTGCTTACAAAAAGTGAAGCTTGCTTTTCGCCTGGTGTAGCATATGCCATTGAAGTATTTTGTTCTGTTTTATTTATTGAATTATCAAAATTCCATTTCCATTCATTTACACCATTTGCGCCATCATGAAAATAATCGATAATATCTGTTTTACAACCGCTATTGATGTTATAAGTAAAAGTGGCCGATACTATATCTGCCGTAGAAAAATCAATATTGGCACCAGCTGGTGTTTCCTGCCCGCATTCATTAATAATAGTGTTCCCATCGTTACCATGTGCCAGTTTGATAGAAAAATTCCCCTGCTGTTGAATGGGTTGTGATAAGGTAACGGTGATAACATTAGTAACCCCGTTATTACAATTACCTGAAGCCCCGGTAACGGTAACGGGTAACGTACCGGTTACTAAAAAATCGCTTCCATTCGCAGCGATGGAATTACATTTGATAGGATCTTTAAATACCAACTGCAATTGACCGGGTGCACAGCCAATTTTTGTTAAACTGTCCATTGGGGTGGGCTGAATAGGAAAAACAGTTAAAGGTATATTTTCGCCAGCGGGTATGGTTTTATCACAATTATCTTTTAGCGTATTGGCATCAACGCCATTTTTTATAGTAATAGTATAATCACCTGGCGGCAGCTGGTTACTAAGTGTAAGCACAAGCGAGTCCATATCAAAACCATTATTACAATTAAAGCCAGTGGCTGCTGTTACAGTAGCCAGGGCAGGCAGTAATGTAAATTCTGAGCCATTAGCGCTCAGGCTATTGCATTTTATTCTTTTATTTAATTTTATGGTAGCTTTAGCACCATCACATGATGCCCGGGCAGTTGCTAAATGAGGATCGAGCGGATCAGTAATATTAGCCGTTCCTCCTTTGAATTCTAAAGCATAACCGCTTTGCGAATCTGTAAAATGGCTAATTAATAAAATATAGGTATGACCGGCAATTAAATTGGGCATAGAACTAAATAACGGCACTCCGCCACCTTCACATCTTACTAATGAATTGCCGGCAGCAGAGGCCCCGGTAACACCGGTTTCCCCACTCCAGTTACAGGCTACAAATAATGAAGCATCAGTATACACATCATTAGGGTTACGGTTGGTGATATCGAATAATTGCCAATCATAATCATCGCCTAAATCGGCGGGAGTAATTACAAAGCCTAAAGTACCTGAAGTAAAGCAGGTGATTTTATACCAGAAAGGATTTTTATCAGAAAATAAATTTCCATTGCATGCCCCGGGAATACTTTTGTTGCCACAAATCGGCACATCAGCCTGGTTAAAAACAGCAGTACCGCATACCGGGAAAGCTGTACCGGGATTTTGCCCCAGCGTATTGCAGGGCTGCGCCCAACTAAATTTCATTAAAAAAACAGCAATTATTAATAAGAAAAATTTATTTGCCATATTATAAAAATACAATAAAGATGCTTTGGATGCATAAATGCGGAGTTAGATATTGCGAAATCCTATAAGTGCAAGTATATTTGCGGGTATATTATGCAAACAATAACCGGTACTGATATAGAATTAGCCAAAGAATTTCTTTGTAATGGTGATTTGGTAGCTATCCCTACTGAAACGGTGTATGGCTTAGCGGCTAATGCCCTGGATGAGGATGCAGTATTAAAAATTTTTGAAGTAAAAAACAGGCCCCGGTTTAACCCACTTATCGTTCATTGTGCCAATTGGGAGCAGATGGAAAAATATGTAAAAAATATTCCTGCAAAGGCAGAGATTTTAGCAAAAAAATTTTGTCCCGGCCCATTAACTTTTTTATTTGATAAGCAGGATATTATACCAGATTTGGTTACTGCGGGTAATGCAAAAGTAGCTATCCGGATTCCTGATCATCCCTTAACTTTAGCATTATTAGCATCTCTTGATTTCCCGGTTGCTGCGCCAAGTGCTAATCCTTTTGGGTATATTAGTCCGACTACAGCACAGCATGTATTTAAAAATTTATCTGGTAAAATTCCGTATATTTTAGATGGGGGCGTTGCTGAGGTAGGCTTGGAATCTACTATTATTGGTTTTGGTGAAAATGAACAGGTAATTCTATATCGGGTAGGCGGCATAAGTGTGGAAGAAATAGAAACAGTTTTGCAAGAAAAAATAATTGTAGAAAACACATTTGGACTTAATAAACCAGAAACTGCCGGCCAGCTAAAATCACACTATGCGCCGGATACGGCTTTATATACCGGCGATATTAATCAATTATTACTGCAATTTGCAGGCAAGCGGGTCGCAACAATTAGCTTTTTTAAACAGTATAGTGTACTTCCATTAAGTAATCAGTTTATACTTTCTCCTTCTGGTAATTTAGATGAAGCAGCAAAAAATTTATTTGCTGCATTAAGAACAATTGATGAATTAAATGTAGATGTGATATTAGCTGAAATTTTTCCGGATAAAGGAATTGGCAGGGCTATTAATGACAGGTTAAATCGAGCAGGGGTAGAGAATAAGTAAGTGTAAGCTGTATTGTAAACAAATAAAACTGCGAAGGTTATGCCTTCGCAGTTTTATGTAATATATTTTTCTTCTTATTAAAAATCACAATCATTAGGATTTCCTTGATAATCAACAGAAGTTGTACCAGTAGGGGTAGGAGGAGGAGTAGGAACTAGAATTGGACCACCTGGAGGGCCAACAAGCCATTTTTTCCTCCAACAATAGCGTTTTTTGCCTTGTCAGTAAAAAGCTCGGCTTGCAAGCTTTCTAATTTAATGTTCTTTCTCATTTTTAATAAAATTTAGATTATAAATAAATAGGTAACAACATATATAGTTACTCTTTGTAAAGAAAAGAGTTTTGTTTGTAAAAAGCTGCAAAATTTAATAAAACAGCCTTTTGGATTAATAAATTATTTAATACACTACTTTTTTTATAAACTATTATATTTTAAGATGAAGTTGCCATTAACAATATAAGGCATTATTTTTTAGATGAAATGAGTGAGCTGGATAAGCAATTAATTATAAGTAATAGTATATGGTCACAATAAAAAAAGACGCTAAAATATAAGCGTCTTTTTTTATTGTAAATAATTTTAATTAATTTTTTTAATAACAATTGGAGTAGCAGTCAACACAGCAGGCACTACAACAGAAAATCCTGTAGGAGGTTTAGCAGTCCATTTAAACCCACCTGTAATTGCTTTTTGTACTTTTGGAGTTAGCATGTCAATTTGTAAGGAATCTAATTTCAACTGTTTCATTTTTAAATATTTGATTTTAATAATATTGCAATATACTTAATTATTGAATCGTATACAATTTTTCATTAAAATTGTATACGAGCTTTATTGTACAATATTTATTTCACTTTCCCTTTTATCTCCTGCAATTTCAATAAAGCTTCTACAGGAGTAAGCCGGTTAACATCTACAGCATTCAGTAATTTTCTTATCTGTTCAAAAGTAATTGAATGTACATCTAAAATGCTCAGCTGCATTTTTGGAGTGTTTAGTTGTTTAACAGTTTTTTCAATAGAAGAATCCACATGTTTTTCTTCCAGCTGTAATAAGATTTCATTGGCCCGCTCTATCAGCACGGGCGGCATACCCGCCATACGGGCTACATGAATACCAAAGCTGTGTGTGCTTCCTCCGGGTGCCAGCTTTCTTAAAAAAATAATTTTGTTACCTGCTTCTTTGTTTGTAACATGATAATTTTTCACCCGGGGAAGTTTGTTTTCCAGCTCATTTAATTCATGGTAGTGGGTTGCAAATAATGTTTTGGGGCAACACTTATTATTATGTAAATATTCTACAATGCTCCAGGCAATAGAAATACCATCATAGGTAGATGTGCCTCTTCCAATTTCATCGAGCAAGATCAAACTGCGGGAAGTAATGTTATTGATGATACTTGCAGTTTCATTCATCTCTACCATAAAAGTACTTTCGCCGCCGCTAAGGTTATCATTTGCACCAACCCTTGTAAAAATTTTATCAGTCAAAGGAATTTTAGCATCACCGGCCGGTACAAAACTGCCCATATGTGCCATCAAAGTTATCAATGCCGTTTGCCGTAGAATTGCACTTTTACCGCTCATGTTTGGCCCGGTTAAAATAATTATTTGTTGTGTATCCGGATCAAGAAAAATATCATTGGTAATATATTGCTCCCCAATTGGCAAAGTTCTTTCAATTACAGGGTGACGGCTATCTTTTAATTCCAGGATATTATTATCCTGTATGTATGGTTTTTTATAATTGAATTGTAAGGCATTATTGGCAAAGCAGGACAGGCAATCTAGCACTGCCATTACATGCCCGTTTGTTTGCATTGGGGCGATATAATCCTGCAGCTCACTTAATAGTTTTTCAAACAGCTGCATTTCGATTTGCAAAATTTTATCCTCAGCACCTACAATTTTTTCTTCATACACTTTTAATTCCGGGGTGATATATCTTTCCGCATTGGCTAACGTTTGCTTGCGTATCCAGGTTTGAGGAACTTTATTTTTATGTAAGTTGGTTACTTCCAGGTAATAACCAAATACATTATTGAAACTTATTTTTAAAGAAGAAATACCTGTGGCCAAAGCTTCTTTTTGTTGGAGCTCTATCAGGTATTCTTTTCCTCCGCTGGCAATTTTTCTTAGTTCATCCAGTTCGTCGTTTATGCCATTGGCTATAGTTCCGCCTTTAGTTGCAGCAACAGGGGGATTTTCATTTACCTCTTTTAAAATTTTATCTAAAATATATTTACAAGGGTTTATAGAATCGCCCAGACGTTTTATATAATTATTGGATGAAGACTCACAAAGTTGTTTTATCAATTCACTTTGTTGTAAACCTCTTGCAATCTGTAATACTTCCCTGGGGTTTATTTTTTTTAAAGGTATCTTGCTTACCAGTCTTTCTACATCCCCGGCTTGCTTAATATGTTGGGTGATTTTATTCCTGGTATTTATTTCTTTGATAAAAAATTCTACCGCATTTAACCGTTCATTAATTTTGGTGATTTCATTAAGCGGTAATATCATCCATCGCTTTAATAGCCTTGCACCCATTGGGGATACGGTATTATCCAACACTTTTAATAAAGTATAACTGCCTTCTGTACCACCAAACAGTTCTAGGTTCCTGATGGTAAAACGGTCCATCCATAAATGTTCTTCCCGGTTTATCCTTTGAATGGAAGTTATATGGCCAAGGTTGGGGTGTTCTGTATCTTTTAAATAATGTAAAACAGCTCCTGCTGCGATTATTCCTGGTATTAACCCTTCTATACCAAACCCTTTTAAGCTATGTGTACCAAAATGTTTTAATAAATTTTCCTGTGCATAGGTTTGCGCAAAAATCCATTCATCCAGAGAGTAAGTGAAAAATTTTGTTCCAAATATTTCTTTAAAATATTTTTGTTGCTGGCGCTGAAAAATTACTTCTGCAGGCTTTAGGCTTTGCAATAATTTATCAATGTATTCTTTGTCTCCTTCGGCGATAAAAAATTCACCTGTGCTCATGTCTAAAAATGCAATACCTATATTATTATCATTAAAATGTAATGCCGCTAAAAAATTGTTGGCATTGTGTTCCAGTAATTTATCGTTGGTGGCTACACCGGGTGTTACCAATTCTGTAACTCCACGTTTTACAATTCCTTTTGCTTGTTTGGGATCTTCCAGCTGGTCGCAAATAGCTACCCGGTAACCAGCTTTAACCAATTTATGAAGGTAAGTGTCCAAAGCATGATGTGGAAAGCCGGCCAGTTCTGCGGATGCAGCGTTACCATTATTTCTTTTAGTTAAAGTAATGCCCAGTACCGCTGAAGAAGTGATAGCATCCTGGCCAAAAGTTTCGTAAAAATCACCTACACGGAATAGCAAAATTGCATCAGGGTATTTGGCCTTGATGGCATTATGCTGCTGCATTAAAGGGGTTTCTGAAGCTATTTTTGCCATGGCTGGCAAAAATAAGGTATTGCGTTAATAAAAAGAGGCTGCTTATTGGTGCAGCCTCTTGTATTAAGTTGGGTAATAGGTTAAGATGTTGTAGTTACAAATTATCGTAGTTATATTATTCCCTTCTTACTTTTCATCTGTCACGTCCCCACTAATTTTTTACAAATTGTTTCCTGATTTCTTCTTCACCGTTATTAATTACTACAGTATAGTTGCCTGCGGCCAGTTTTGCAACAGGTACTTGATAATTTCCTCTGCTAGCATTACTGTTAATGGTTTGTTGAAATACTTGCCGGCCATTAATATCATATATTTTTACGTCCATTGCCTGCGCTTTAGGATTAGTAACCCCCAAACTTAAATTTTCTCCTTTAACAGGGTTAGGGAAAATTTGCACATCAAATGGGTCAACATTTGTCGCTTTTAGGGTAGCCGCTTTTAAGATAATAGGAATGTCCCTAACCCATACGGAATAACTTTTGCAGGTACTTCCATATAAATCTGGTTGCTGGCACTAACCACAGCAAAAGGAAAAGCAGAACGCTTTAGTATGTCGGTAAACTTCACGCCGGGCTTAATAGCGCCATTATTGGTATTGATCTGGTGATCAACTTTTAAAGTAGAAGTACCAAAATTTATTGCTACAATAATATCACGGGAATAGCCTTGTTTAAAGGCACCTTTTAGCTGATAAATCATTGCTTTATTAGAAGATCCTGAAATAAAATTGCTGCTGTAAGGCGTATTAAACCTGTTTAAATAATCTACAGATGGTGAACCTGAAATATTAGTTTTTAAAACTTTTATCAAAGCATCAATTTCTGTCTTTAAGGCAGGTAAATTGGTGGGATGATAAGCATAAAGCCCATCTTTAGGCTTGGGGTATCCATAATAGTCAGGATAAAAAACTGTTGGTACGCCTAACTGGTTATTGGTTAAAATATAAGCATACGCCAAGTTAGGGTTCTTTCTTATTAGCGATTCAAAACCCGTGGCTTGCCTGAAATCGTGGTTATTGGCAAAAGTTACTACATTAAATCCGCTCAGCCCTAAATCACGTAAACTTCCGGTGAAAACATTCCTTACATCAAAAGCATCATCATCACAGGCTTTACGCAAATTTTCCCGAAGGGTAAAATCAAATATTTTTGGAGAAATGGCAGCTTTAGCTGCTGGTGTCATGGCAGCGTTTACACTATTTACCCATCCTTTTAATTCATTGGCATCTGTGCTAAACAATTCACCTACCACCAAGCTGGGGTTCATGTTGGATGCATTCATGCTATTGAGCATTTCGCCTACAAACTGAGGGCTGAAATGTTTCACCGCATCCATGCGTATGCCCCGTACACCCAAATCGGTCCAATTCCATTTTGTATAATTGATAAGTGTGTCCTTTGTACGTTTTTGTGATTGGTCGTAATCATAAAAGAAAAGCATCGAATCCCAATCGCCATCTAAAAAGGTGGAAGCAGCATTGGCAGAGTGTGGCTTAAAAAATTCAAAGTTCATCTGTCCACGGCCACTGGGCATTTTGGTAAAGTCTGTAAAAGTCTGGTATTTAAGCTGGCTTATTATATCCTGATTTTTTGCAGAGCTCCAAACGCCATAAATACGATGGTCTGAATAACTTCCGCTATTATTTAAGGAAATAAAAAGCGTATCACCTGCTCCATTAAAATCATTGGCAGTTATGCTTAGTTTAAATTCATCAGTAAGGCAGCCTTGTGCATCAACTTTTGCATTCATATTTCTTCCCAGTTGGATTGTAGTAGATAAGCCGTTTTCTCCACAATCGCTGCCGCCATTGGGTTCAGTTTCATTTTGATCGGCTAAATTTTGCCATTGTACCTTATTGGTTTGTACGTATATTTTATAACCGAAGTTGAAAAATTTAGCATCCGCTGTTTTAGAACTTACTTTAAAAAAGTAATCGCCGGCACCATTACCACTATTGCCGCCCAGAGGGATTATGCACCTGTACCTGTCTGATGGGAAAGGTTGTTTATTGGCTTTGTAATGAGTGGTGATATAATCTTTAACCGGAACATTTACTTCCGGTGCGCCACCATCCCGATGATTGTAAATCAAATCTCCAACCGGGGCCAAGCCCTTGGCGGTAAATTCTTTTAGCATATTATTTAAAGCTGGTCGTGTTCCTAAGCCGGTAGTTTGATTACCAATAAAAAGGTCTTTGGGGTCGTAGCCATTGCTATTGTTGCCAAAGCTGGCTACAGCATGTGGGGGGAACCATACATGGGTAAAGCCGGAAGTTTTTAATTGCCCTGCTTTTAAGCGTAAGGTATCTGCCCAACTGGCACCTTTGGCTGTTTTAGGATAATCCCAATACCAGCCTTGCATAAAAAATTTGTTGTGAGTAGGAAGCTGTAAATAATATAAGCAGCACCGGGGTAAGATAAAGTTTTTTCATATTAGATTTTATAAGTTTTTTTTATACTTATAAAGATATGGAAAATATGCTTTTATCGATAATCTATAATCTATAATTATAATAAATGGTTGTTACCACTTTATGATATATTAAAAAACAAAATAATATGTTATTGGTTTCCTTCTTTGTTAATATGTCTTTTTTTATTTTTCCAAAACCCGTCAGAGGTTTGGTAGTTTTTGGTGGGGTTTAATCTACGGCTTTCTATAAAGACCTGCGCTAAAGGAATAATTTTTTTAGTATTATTATTTATATGATTTATGTTGCTGATGTAAAAACTGTAAAATTGTATAAAAGCAAAATAATTTTTATTAGCTTATGTAATCGAATAGTTTTATTCATCTGTTATTCTATTCTTGATATTTTTACAAACATTTATTAAAAAAAATATAAATTTTATAAAATGAAAATTTTATTTATGTCAATAGCAGTATTTATTACTGCTTCGACCCTTGCACAGACAACTAATATTTTTGTTGCATTTGCTAAAATAAGAGTGGATAAAAAATGTGTGACCCCAACCTGTTTACCTGAGTTTAAAATTGTATCAGGGTCCACGTCTGGTACTAAATTAGGCCGTGAAGCAAAAGAAGCACTACAGGAAAAATATGGAGAACAGTAACAGTATAAGAATTCCGATTTATTTATTGATGTGGTAAGTAATAGTTCAGATTCTTATGGAAATTTCCTTACTATTCTGTCAACTAATGTTAGTGATAAAAATGGATGTAAAAGATTTGTTTATGGAGTAGGGTTTGGTAAAGACAAAGAGTCATCATTAAAGACCGCTGAAACACGGCTAAAAAGCAATGTATGGAATGGTGGTGCAAAATTTACCTATAAAATTGTAAAGCAGGAAATGATTGGGGGAACTTCCACTGACGGCACTTCGGAGGAAGAAACCTCAGATGGCAAACCCTCCAATAAAAATGAGGGTATGGACAAGCTTAAAAGAAAGTCATAAATGCAAAAAGCTTCTTTACAGCGGGGTTTACAGACTGACGATGTTACTCCGCTGCCGGAATAATTCTTTAATTGAAAATACCCCGCTTTAAAATACAAATATCCTAACTATTTATAGATAGCATTCTTTTTAATGTATAGCAGTAATATACATCGGCACTTACTGGAAGTAAAAATTATTAAATCAATATTTTTCAAAAAAAATACTAGTTTTCCTGCTTAGCCAGTATTTCTTTTTCAGTTTTTCCCAAAGCGCATCAAAGGTTTGATTATCTTCTTCTTCCCATTTTCGGGAATTTCTTTTTGATTTTTCTCTACGAAGGTTTTTGATGTCAGAAAAAAAATCGGTTATTACTTCTTCATTATTCTCAAAGGCAATAGTATTATATAGCTCATTTAACTGTTGTTCTTTTTTTATATTAAAATGTGCAATTTCTTTTTCCATATTTTCTCTTAGCAATACTTTTTCATCATAAGTTCCCGAAGGCAGCATAGTTTTTGCAATCACAGGCATTAATTCTATCAGCATTAAAATAAAAATAATAAGGTAGTAGCGAAATTGAAGGGCAGCATTACTTTTTAATAAATTGTTCAATGCTTCGGTTCTGGTTAGAAACCCGTTATTCAGATAATGTGTAAATAATTCCTCTTCTTTTTTTATAGTGGTTTCCAGTACATTTAGTGATGAATCAATATTGTGCAACTCTAATTCATCTTTTACCAGTTTATTTTGGTATTCCGCATCTATTTTTTGATATTCATTTTGTTTTGCTAAGGCTATATCTTTAATACCCACTTTACCCGAACCTCCACTTCCATCCGTTTCCGATAAAAAATTTTCTCTTGCCTTCATCACCTCGTTGTACTTACCGGCTAATTCATTTTGAATAACGGATTTTTTTTGTAAAAGTTCTTCCTTGCTGTTTTTATATAATGAATCCAGCTCCTGGCGCTTAATCATTTTCTTGTTTTCATTGTCTAATGAAGTCTGCAATTTTATTTCTTTATCAAACATATATAATACAGCAGGCTGTGCCATAAAAGTGCCTATTGTTAATGCCAATAATCCCCGGAATAAAAGCGGTAGCAGTTTATTTTTATTGTATTTGGTAATGCCTTTAATTAAAGCTCTGTCAATTGTTAAAATTATAGCACCCATAAATATACCCAGGAGTACAGCTATCAGTATAGAATTCACTACAGTGAAAAAAAAGTAAGTCCAGGCAAATGTGGCAAATGTCCATGTAGCCAGTACTGTCATCCCGATAATACTGTACCGGTTCCGGTCGATGGCAGCATCAGCCAAAATTTCTTTTTCGGTAGTGGAAAGCCACCATAAAAATTTAGTAAATCCAGATGGCACATAAGTATCCCTTTGAAATAGGGCAATATTCTTTTCTTTCATTTTTTATATAAATAATGATGTACAAAAGAATCAATAGGGGAGTTGTGTTGAAGTGATGTAAAATACTATTAATTTGGAATTAAATATAGTATGGCACAAAGTATTTCCTAATTAAGCTTTACATTAACATTTTATTAATTAATAGTATTAAACTACAGGCAATGAAGCAAGTCTATTCACATATCTTTGCATCCGTCTTTAAAAACGGGATTTAAATCAACTAATAAATATTTTATGAAAAATTGTTCGCAAGCTTTATGGCCACTTTGATGGTAGGTGGTATAGCATTTGCCCAGCCGGCCGGTATGGGTAAAAGTGATCCGGAAGCAAAAAAAATATTAGATGCAGTAAGCGCTAAGTTCAAAAGCTTTACTTCTGTACAGTCTAAATTTTCTTTAAAAATTGAAAATGGAGCCGGTAAAAATATAGGTTCAAAAACAGGAACTGTTTATATGAAGGGTACTAAGTACCGTTTATCTTTACCCGGTCAGGAAGTATTTTGTGATGGCAGTAATGTGTGGACTTTGGATAAATCCGCCAACGAAGTTACTATCACTAAGTTAGACCCATCTAACAATAGTACTATTACACCACAAAAACTATTTACTAATTTTTATGATAAAGATTTTTTGTACAAATTAAATGGCGAAAAAAAAGGGCATACAGGAAATTGAGTTAACACCTATTGATAAAAGCAAGCCTTTTTTTTAAAGTACTGGTAAATGTAAATAAAGCTACTAAAACCATTAGCTCTACCACGGTATTTGAAAATACAAGAAATAAATATACTTATTCTGTAAATGGAATGAATACAAAAGCTGCAGTGGCAGATGGTACTTTTCAATTTGATGAAAAGAAATATCCGGGAGTGCATGTGGAAGATTTGAGATAATTAAGAATTAAAAAATAAGAATTAAAACTGTATAGGATAATCAACTTTTGATTCTTCATTTCATTTTTCATTCTTATTTTTTAATTATTCACTGCCCCATCTGTAGCTATCAATAATAATTCCGGCAAGAGCAAGCACCCTGTCTACTACAGTGGCTGCAGCATCTTCAATGGTTACCGGTTTATTATAAAAAGACGGAGTGGCAGGACAAATAATTCCTCCGGCTAAAGTAATAGCCTCCATATTTTTTATATGAATTAAACTGTAAGGTGTTTCCCGTGCCACACATATCAGTTTTTTTCTTTCTTTTAACATTACATCTGCTGCACGTGTGATCAGGTCATTAGAAATTCCCGAAGCTATCCTGCCTAAAGTACCCATGCTACAAGGTATTATTATCATAATATTATATTGTGCTGACCCGGATGCAAAAGGGGCATTAAAATCTTGCGCAGCATAAAATTTTACCTGTAGCTTTTCATAACTATCATCTCCCAATTCAGTTTTCCATACTTTTTTAGCATTATCTGTCATTACTACAGAAAGTTCATCCCATTGATCTTTGGATAGCATTAACTTTTTTAATAATAATTTTGCATATACAGAGCCACTGGCCCCGGTAATAGCTACAACAATTTTATTCATTGGTATGTCGTTAATTAATTTAAAGCTACTAAACAATTTTTTATGCAAAAAGTTAAGTATTTTTTTATTCTAATAAGCATTTTTATATTAAGTACAGCACATTATGCCATTAAAGAAAAAATAAATTGGATCACTTTTGCAGAATTAGAAAAAGCATATGCCGGTAACCCCAAGCCTGTTTTAATAGATGTATATACCAACTGGTGTGGCTGGTGCAAAGTAATGGATAAGCAAACGTATGCCAATGAAAAAGTGGCAAAGTATATCAATGAAAATTATTATGCTGTTAAGTTCAATGCAGAATCAACAGATTCTATTTCTTTTGCAGGAAAAACTTATGGCTATGATGTAGCAAACAGGGCAAATCAACTGGCCATATACTTACTATATGGGCGGTTAGAGTTTCCCAGCACTGTTTTTTTATCAGCACCTGGTGCCCAACCTGCACCTTTATCAGGTTTTTTAAAGCCAGCAGAAATTGAAGCGCCTTTAAAGTTTTTTGGTAACGGTGCTTACAAAACACAAACTTTTCCGGAATTTATAAAAGTATTAAAAAAAGACTGGTAATCATTAATTGCGGCTGTCAACTCCGGCTATATATTTATCTTGATTTCCTGCTAAAAAGATTGCATCCATTTTGGAGATGTGTATTGGAATTTTTAGATTCAACGAGAATAAATTTACCGGTAAATTATTTTTTTAAATTTATTACCTGTTCGGTATAATTATTTTTTGAGCCGTTTCTTAAATTAAGCGTACAGTACTGATCTGTTAGTTTTTTAATAATAATGGTATCCTCATCACATAAAATTTTGTTTTCTGAAATTAGTATATAGGGAACAACATCTTTTACACTATGAATAAGCCTGTAAATTTTATTATTGTTGGTGAAGGCCATGTAATCTGTCGGAGAACCTATATAATCGTGTGCAGATATGTTAACATCATTATCTATTATTTTGTATTGTATATTTATCACCTTCCATTTCGCATTCAATAATTCTGCCGGCGAAATATCCGCTCTGTTTTTTTTATGTAAAGAAAGTAAGCCCATTGCTGATGCAATCAAACATGTTGTTATCGTTATGTATTTTTTCATTATTATAATTGCTTTGATGCTTTACTAATTGATATTTGTTACGAGAACTTAAATAGTTTCAGTAAAGTATTTAACATATGTAAACTGCGAAGGATGGCAGCCTTCGCAGTAAGTACAAATTATTTTTTAAGCTTATTGTTTGCTCTTCAGAATTATTATTATCAATAACCGTTTTAGAATATAGTATACATGTATTTGTTGTAAGTGTTTTTATATCAAAAATTTCATTGTCAATACTTACCTTATTATCCGGCAAAATTTTGTATAGTACGGTTTCACCTATTTCATCGACAGAGCTTTGAACAGTATTGTCATCTTTAAAATTAACAAAGTCTGATGGCTTACCAATGTAGCTTTCGTTTTCTATATCACCATTTGTAACCGTCTTAATTTGAATGCTTACAACTTCCCATTTCCCATTTATCAAATTTGCCTGGGTTGGCGCTGGCTTATCTGTGCAAGCTGAAAATAGTATTGCTATTAAAGCAATAAAGCAAATAGTAAATAAATTAAACTTTTTAATTTTTAATTTTTAATAGTTATTTAATGATTATATGTTTGTATACTTTTTATAAGATGCAGAAAAGTAATATTCCCCCTATCATTAACCATTTTTTTAATGAAAAACCAAATTGAATTTGAGCAGCTCTTTCGTTCACATTATGCAGATTGTGTAAGGTTTGCATATAGCTTTATGAAAAATACTGCCGACGCCGAAGAAGTGGTGCAGGATGTATTTTTAAAATTATGGGAGAAAAAAGCCACCATTGATATTCAAACTTCTCCGAAAGCTTACTTATTTACAGCAATACGTAATAAAGCATATGAGTACCATAGGAAAAAAACGTCTTCGCCTGGTATGCTGCCTGAAGAATATTTGCCCGGTAATCTTTCTGTAAATGAATCACACATTGAAAATAAGCAATTAGAGACATCATTACAGGAAGCCATTACAACCTTACCTGAAAAATGCCGGGAAGTATTTTTATTAAGCAGGGATCAACAACTTAAGCACAGGCAAATTGCCGAACAATTGAATATTTCCGTTAAAACTGTGGAAAATCATATAGGGAAAGCATTAAAAATTTTATACTCCTCTATCGAACATTTATTATTAATAATAATTTCTTTCATTCACGTAGGGGTATTAATACATTTTTTCATCTAATTAACAGATTTGTTTATGCAACATATAGAAAGTATATATTTATCTGAAGACCTTTTAGCGTTATTGGCTAAATACCTTGCAATGGAAACATCAGCAGATGAAAACCAGGAAGTAGAAGAATGGTTAAAGCAAAAGCCTGGAAATGCATCGGTTTTATTTAATATTAGTAGAATAATTTCAGGTTCAGGTAAAAAAGAATTAGAATTTAATACAAATGATGCCTGGAAAAAATTTGAGCAACGCATAAATATAAAAGCAGAAAGCAAAGTAGTTAGATTGAACTATTCCGGTAAACAAAAAATCTGGTGGGCTGCAGCATGTGCAATTATTATCTTGGCTGCCGCGATCTTATATAAATTTATTTATTCGGATAATGATATTAAAAATTATAAAGGGCTGGCTGCTTTTCAATTGAAGGATGGCACTAAAGTTAAACTGCAAAAAGATGCGGAACTTTTAGTTGCCAATAATTATAATGATGAAAGCAGGATAGTTCAGCTTAGGGGAAATGGTTTTTTTGAAATAGCAAAGGATAGTGCTAAACCTTTTATTATAAATATGAATGATAGAAAATTAACAGTTTTAGGCACCGCATTTAGTATCATCCAGGAGCCATCAAATAATTATTTTAATGTAAAAGTAACAGAAGGTGTGGTCAAAATTGACGACTCTTTAAATAATAAGGTGTATAAATTAATTGCGGGGCAGGAGCTTTCACTTAGTGGTACTGATAAAAAAATAGAGGTGTTTTCGGCCTTTGAAAAATTAAAATTTGCGAATACAGGTTTTAGCGATATTTTAAATACAATAGAAAAAGTATATCGGATAAAGTTTGTAAATGAACTGCCTGCACAAAATAAAGCGTCGTACACTATCGATTTAAGCAGTGAGCCATTAGACAAAGCTTTAGAAACGATTAGTACACTAACCGGTATAACTATTGAACATATAAATGATTCTACTTACAGAATAAGATAAAGATTTATGATTAAAAATTTTATAAAGGGAACTGGTATTTTAATTTTTTTATACATTTTATAGCAGCTGCTTTTGGCCAGGACTTATCTAAAAAAATAGTTGTACAAAACCAAGCTATATCTGTACTTAAAATTTGTAATCTGCTTGAAAGAGAGTACAATTTAAAAATTGCATATAGTAATACCGATGAGCAACTTCAAAAAAAAATTACATTAAAAGGGGGTACTTACAGTTTAGCTGATTTTTTAAATATTAGTTTAAAGAAAAATAATATTAAATATCAGTTTACCGGTCAGCAAATTATCATTATACCCATAATTAAAAGGGGCAATATAAATGAAACTAATGCGAATACAATAACCATTAGTGGGTTTGTGGAAGATGAAGAAACAGGAGAGAAGTTACCTGGTGCAAGCATTTACATACCTGGCATAGAAAAAGGTACTATTACTAATAATTATGGATTTTTTTCAATCACAGTGACAGGAAGTATTTCTGAATTAATAGTTTCTTATAGCGGGTATAAATTGTATCACAATAACACTGGTTTTGATACCGATATGCAACTTACAGTGAAATTGAAATCAAATAGGGAATTAGAAGAAATCATTGTTGCAGCTACTAAAAATGTTCCCATACAGGAACAATCGCAAATGAGTAAAGTTAATGTTCCTGTATCAATTATAAAAAACATGCCTCGTTTTTTTGGTGAAGCAGATGTATTAAAAACATTGCAACTGCTTCCTGGAATAAGCCAGGGTACAGAAGGTACAAGTGGTATCTTAGTTAGGGGCGGCACACCTGATCAAAATTTAATGTTGCTGGATGGAACGCCGGTATACAATGCCTCTCATTTATTTGGTATTTTTTCTACATTTAATACCAGTGCTTTAAAAAATGTAGATGTGTATAAAGGAGGTTTTCCTGCCCGTTTTGGAAGCAGGTTGTCATCCGTAGTGGATATTGTTACCAAAGATGGCAATATGAAGCAAATACATGGCGAAGCTAATATAGGGCTATTAGCTGCCAGCTTTACTTTAGAAGGCCCGCTTAAAAAAGATAAAACTTCATTTTTAATTTCCGGAAGAAGAACTTACCTGGATTTAATAGCTGAACCTTTACTTAAATCCCAGGAAAAAGAAGTGAAAAAATTTGCAGCTTATTTTTATGACATAAATTTAAAATTGCATCATATACTTTCTTCAAAAGACAGGTTGTTTTTTAGTTTTTACCAGGGCGGTGATGTGCTAAAATTCAGAAACCTGTATATTGGGACAGAGTATTTTCAAGACGATAAAATAGAAGGAGGATGGGGTAATATTATTAGTGCGGTAAGATGGAACCATGTATTTAGTAAAAAGCTTTTTGCAAACACCTTAATAAATTTTACAAGATATAAATTGTTGTCAGACCTGGCAATAACTTCCGGGAAAAATGGTGCTACAGATATGTCAGCTATTAAATATTTTTCCAGTATTTATGATGTCGGATCGAGGATAGATTTTGATTACAGGCCCCGCCCGGAGCATAGCGTTAAATTTGGCGCATCAGCCCTGCAACATTTTTTACTCCCGGAGTATTTTCTTTAAAATCCAGTAATTCCCAGGCTACTGAAATTGATACTACATTTAATAATAACAAACAGAAATTGGCAGAATTCTCCATATATGGGGAGGATGACTGGCAGCTTTCTTCTAAACTTAAAATAAATGCCGGCGTGCATGCCAGCGCATTTAAAGCACAAACACAATGGTATAGCTCTATACAACCCCGTATTGGCTTAAGGTATTTGCTACCACAGGATGTTGCCTTAAAAGTATCTTACACTCATATGAATCAATATGTGCATTTATTAAGTAGTAATTCTACCAGTTTACCAACGGATTTGTGGGTGCCATCTACAGATAAAGTAAAACCGATGTTAAGCCGCCAAATTTCATTAGGATTTGCAAAAGCAATATTTGATAATAAAATTGATATAAGTATTGAAAGTTATTATAAAAAAATGAATGGAGTGATTGAATATAAGGAGGGAACCAGTTATCTAAATTCGTCTACATCAGCATGGGACACCAAAGTAGAAGCCGGAAAAGGGAAATCATATGGCATTGAATTTTTAGTTCAAAAAAATACCGGTAAGTTAAAAGGCTGGATTGGATATACACTTAGCCATAGTAAAAGAATTTTTCCTACTATCAATTATGGAAAAGAGTTTGATTATAAGTATGACCGCCGGCATGATTTTGAAGTGGCAGCAGTATATGTCCTTAATACACATTGGGAAGTGTCCGGAAGTTGGCAATTTCAAACAGGGAACCCTTTTACCGTACCCATTGCTAATTATGAAAGTATGCAGGAAACTTCTCCTTATAATAACCCTTATATTAATAACCAACCTATTCAATATATACAAGGGCGCAACCAATTCAGGCTTTTAAATTATCACAGGCTTGATTTTGGCATTACCTGGAAAAAGAAAAAACGCCGTTACGAAAAATCATGGAATTTTAGTTTGTATAATGCATATAACCAGCAAAATCCTTTTTTCTACACCTTGCAGAGGTATAATGAGAGTAATAGTAAAAAGGCAGTTTTATTGGGTACCAGTATTCTGCCTATCTTACCAAGCATTTCTTATGGTATAAAATTTTAAATAATTATGAAAAGAAAAATAAATATTTTTTACTTATTATTGTTTTTTGTTTCCTTCATTCTTTCTTGTACTAAAGATAAAAGGGTAGAAATTGATTTGCCATTTGAACCCGATAAAATAGTACTTAACTCATTAATAACAAGCGATAGCATAATTTATGCAAAAGTTACTAATAGTACTCAATTATATAATATAAATGGTTTTAGTATACCACCCGGTGCTGCAATTGGCTTATATGAAAATGATGTTTTTAAGGAAATGATGACAGAAGTAACATTTAATTCGGTGAAATATTTTGTATCTTCTATCAAAGCGAAAGAAGGAAAAACATATACTTTAAAAGCATCAGCAAATAATATGGATGATGCGGAAGGAAGTGACATCGTACCTTCAAAGCCCTTTGTGCATGGCGTTAAGTTAACTAAAGTCGGTGATAATGCATATAAAGCGCAGATAAAATTGCATGATAAAATTGATGAAACTAATTTTTACAGGCTTCGGATTTTTAAAGCAGGTATGAATAATATGAATCAATTGGAAATCAACAGGGCAGATTATTTTTCTTTTACTCTGGTAAATTTTGACCTAAATCCTCCAAGCATATCCGGGGATGAGCAAGAGCTGGCAAACTTTTTTACAGATGAAAAATTTAGCGGAAAGCAACTTACATTAGATATAAATTTCGACTACTACTCAGATGAATTAAACTATGTAGCAATAGAATTAGTAAACCTTACACCTGATGCTTATAAATATTTAAAGAGTGTAAATCAGCAAGGATCAAAAGAAGGCGACCCATTAAGCGAAGCCGTAATAGTGTACAATAATATACGCAATGGTTATGGTATTGTAGGAGGAATGGCGGACACCATGGTAGTAATAAAAAAGGCAATAAACGATTTTTAAAATAATCAGGGATAACTAATATATCAAAGGCAAATCATTTTTCTTTTTATTCAATTTGCAATTGACCAAAATCTGGTCTTTTTCTTTTTTTCCAAATATTTGTAAAGAACTTAAATTCTTAATAGTTTTTATTAAACTGTCAGGCAGGTATTTAAGTAAAGGGGAGGGAATTTTAGTAAAAAATAAGTTCATACAAAGCATGCAGTTAATGTTTTTACCCGATGCTAAAAATTGATAGTTATCTGAAGTGATCTGTAATTCATTTTTATTTGTAATGCTGCAGTAAGATTTTACAAGTGGCATCCCTGTAAAAAGTTCGCCTTTATTAGTCTTTTCCAGCTTGCCGGTACGATTAAAATACGTATAGATGTTGTCAGCATTGCTCCCACTAATAATAAAATTAAACACTGGTTCATCTATATTATTTACAACTACTTTTTCTACCTTATTAAAGTCATCATCGTAAGCATAAGTAATGGCTGAATCCGCCCGGGATTCAATAGCTGCTAAATCTACACTATATGATTTATTGTTTTCCAGAAACAATGAATCAATATTCATGTCAAGCGCTTTTGAAATTTTATTTTTACTATTCTCTTCTAACAAAAGGTATACGCCACGAGAAGGTTGTGTAAAGCCAATCGAACATAACGAACTATCAGGATAGCTAAAATAATTTTCAGGAAAACTGTATTGTTTATGGGGTTTAATGGTACCGTTAATCTCAATTTTGTTTTTATCAAAATTCCCGGTAATGATGGCATCTTCCTGTAAAAAACTATTTTTTTTAATATGTACAGCCATATGACTTTTTGCAGCAATAATTTTTTTAATTGTTTCCTTTGCTATATATGTTTTTTTAGTAAAAAGTTCATGTGCTACATCTAATAAATATTTATGATTCTCTACACTTGCATTTGTTACTAAAATTTTATCGTCATCTTTAAAAATCAGAATGCCAAATTTTTCACAGAAATATTCATTATTGTTTAGCTTTTTAAAATTATAATGTTGCAAGCCTTTTGTAAAATCATTTTCATCTTTAACCTGTAATACGGTATGCCAGGTGTTGGCAGGTTGGTTGCGAACATGAAAAGTAAAAATATAGTCCGGAATTTTTACCATGTCTTTCCAATTCACTTCATCGCTACTGCCAGGCGAAAAAATATTGCCTGTTTTCCATTGGCTGGGCGTTGTAATTGTATTCCAGATTATGGTATTGGTAATTTTTTTTACATCAAGTGCAATAATGCAGTCAGCACTTTGGGCAATATTAGTTTCATTATAAGTTTTATAAAAAAATTTTATGTACCCGAATATTGCTATTGCGAATAATATAAGTAATGCCCATTTCTTTTTTGTCATCTAGTCTGTTTTCCTTTGTAGTTTTTCCTTTTCAATCATGTTATTGATATCTTCAATCATGTCAAATAAAAATTCAAGGCTATTGGTATGTTTTCCGTTAATATTCATTATGCCTGTACTTTGTATCATATCATTTTTGTAATTGCTTTCTATCTTAATATCGCCAATATTTTGTACCAGGTAATTACTTACCTCTTTATTTACATCGGTACTGAATTCACCAGATAGCTTTTCCAATAATTTTTGTGAATTTATTTTCACAGAATAATTATTATTAAGTATAGATTTTTTTGTGTCTTTATCTGTACTAAATGTGGTGTTATTCAATGTCATATCAATTACATCTTTAGAAGTTGTTACTATAGCCTTGCCATCTTTTACAATAAAATATAAGCTGGTAATAGGGTATTTTTCTCCTGAAAAAGCTAATTCATAATAACCACCTTTTTGTTTGTAATTAAACTTTCCTTTCTCTGCATATTTCAAAGGGATATTTGCAATTTTTTGCATAAAATCCTCTCTTTTGGTTTCCATAGCAAATGAAAAATCAGGCGAAAGTTCTTTTTTTGTTTTGGTGACCTTTTTTGCATTGTATTCACTATCGTATTCATAATCTGTATAATTTACCAATTTAGTTTTCATATCATGCATTACAAATAAAAAGTTACCCGGCATTAAATCTGAAATTCCCTTTTCATCAATTGCAATTTCAAGCATATCAATGTATAAATCTACCAAATCGGCATATTCACTTAAAAATGAATAACTTCTTGCATAGCTTTTCATTATCGTGTAGTAATAATTAGCCATGGCCTCAGTATTAATACTCATTGATAAATAGCCAATATTATCAGGGTTAACATAATTTATAAAAGAAGTATTTTGTTTGCTATCCATCACTGCTGCGCCCAATTTTGCAATTTGGGGATTGGCCGAAAATACTTTTTGATCTATTTGCATTTTATCTTTATCAAAATAAATGTTCATGCCGGTTTTAAAACCATCTGTAGTGTCTTTAATGTAATTGGGCATTGAGCCAAACATATAGTAAGCGCTTCTGAATAAATAAGCATTCCAGTATTGTTTTGAAAAATTTTCATAATTAAACCATACACTTGCATGTGCCGCCGGATCAATTACTTTTTTGTAGCTTAATTCATTTTCTATAGAAAAAATATTCCCGGTAAATGTATTTCCCATTATTTTTTCTGCCGTTTTCTGCTGTTTAGTTTTAGCAATCATGTCCTGTTGTTGATACCACAGCTCTCTTTTCATACGGTCAATGCTATCCTGTATGTAATATTTACTTTTATATTCATAGTCATAGTCTTCTATTGGAGCTTCTACCACAGTTGTTGTTTGTTCATCATATATTTCTACATCTTCCATTGGAGTTTTCGTTTTTTCAGGACTCTTTTTTGTTGTAGTATTCTTTTTTGGAGAAACTGTAGTTTTCTTTTTCGCAGGGGCTTTTTTTGCAGGATTTTTTTTCTTCGTTTCTTCTACTGGAGCTAAACGGGCAGTATCAGTGTAAGTAAAAGTTGTATCTGCTACTACTTCTGTTGTGGTGGTTATTGTTTCTGAAGTATATGGATACTCATCATAATAACTTTTACCTGAACGGTAGCTGGTGTTTACTATTATTGCCACATTTTCATTCCAGCCTACGTATGCATTGGCAGAAACAGGTAAGAACTCAAAGCCATTTTTTTTCTCTGTTTTAATAGAAGTGCCATAAGATGTTTTAATGAATTGTAAAAACTGTGGTACGCTTTTCAAATGTAGTAGTGTTACAAAGCTCATCGCAGAATCTTCCATGGAAACATATTGATAAGTATCTTTTTCAAAATCTATTCCCATTTGCTGTACAGAGGTAAGCGTATCAACATTTAGCAGCTTAAAAAAGTTATTTTTAATAAAGCTGTAGCCATCTACTTTTTTCAGGGGCATATTTTTATTAAAATTATCACCGGAATATTTTATTACTGCTGTAGATGTTGAAGGTACTTTGATTAATAAATTTTGGGCTTTTGTTGTTGTAAATGCTGTGCAGATGAGGTACACAGCAAAGAGGATGTTTTTCATTATTATTTGGTTAAATTTATTTTATTTTCAATTGATTTATTATTTGTAATTACATCCAGCGCATTTTGCTTTAACATAATTGCTTTTTTGCTTGGAGATATTTTGGCAGCTCTGTTAGATGCTGTGGTTACACTTGATTCAAATTTGTAAATGGCGGTATAATTAGCAGTTGTAAATACTTCTTTATCAGCATTACTCATTTTATTATAATCTTTTTTGAGCGAAAATTTATTAAGCCTTGAAAACGTGGCGGTACTTGCATTATACTCGTAAATATTTTCAACACTTTTTGTTTTGCCATTTTCTTTATCGTTGATATTTTTTACAGCAGCATTTAACTGGGACACTTTACTAAAATCACAGCTTATAGTAGCTATATAATTATCAAAATCTATCGTGGTTTTTACATTACTGATACCATCAGTTTTTGAAACCGTATTTTCTATTGTTTTTATTTTTTGCCTTACTTGTTCTTCAGAAGGAACCGGGTGGCCGTTTACGGTTTTCATTTTCATGATGGAGTTAATCTTCGTTTTACTTTTACTTAGGTTTATAGTAAGCTGAAAATTTCCTGAACCATCATTTTTTAAAAAAACCTGTTCGATAATTTCAAAGCAGCTTTGAAAAGTAACCAGGCAGGCGAGTAGCAATAGGTAGGCTATTTTTTTCATATGAAATGATTGCTACAAAATTACCCATTATAATTAGTAAAATTATATTTAAGCAGTAAATAACAGTAATTAAGACTTAGAACATCCTAAATATTATGATAAATGTGATTGCAACCAACTTATAAATGTGCGATGTACTACATTATAAGAACCAGTGGTTTTAATAATTTCAGAATTAATATTTGCTATTTATGAAAAACTTGATTGCTTTTCTTAAAATTATTTAAATTGCGATATAACATTAAGTTGTTATGAAAAATTATAGTGAACTTTCATGTTAACGGGTATGCCGAAAACCGTCTTTTAAACAGAGTAGGCAATTTTAATTTTTGCACTATGAAAAAAAACAATGCAGCTTTAGCTGCCCTCTCATCCATTATTCTATTAAATTCAATTGGATGTACCAAAGTAGAAAACAGACACCAGACTGAAGTCTCTGCTAGTAAGCCTGAAGATCAAAAAATATTTAACTACCTGGTTGCTGAGTATAAATTTAACAGCAAATCTATTGAAGAAACTCCCGATGATTTCATAGTTGAAGGAGATATGGTTTTTGCTAAGAAAGATTTTTGGAAAAATTATAAGCTACCTGAAACCAGTAGTAATTCTAAACACTATCGCTCTTATTATAAAGTTAGTCCTTATCCCAGAGTTATAGATGTTAGCATAGATCCTGGCTTGCCTGCTGTCTGGAGAACAGCTTATGCAAATGCCATTACCAAATGGAACAGCGTAGGCGGTAAAATTACTTTTAAAAATTGTCTTTGTAGTGCACCCGATGCAATACGGGTAACCTATGCATATTATCAACCTACTGATAAAGCTGCGTACACACGGGTTCCTACAGCTGATGGTAATCCAGGTAATGAAAGTAAGGTTAATTTACAATATCAGAATTTAGGAAGCTTAACTGCCAATCAGAAATTAGCATTAGCAGTTCATGAATTAGGCCATGCCATAGGATTAATGCATACTGATAATGCAGCCAGTGGATATTTAATTACAACTGGTACCAGTTCTTGTAATACAAATACTAATTCATCTTCCATAATGCGTGAAGTTTTTTCAGGGTCATGGACTAACTTTTCAACTTGTGATAAAGCAGCTTTTAAGGCTTTATATCCATAATTAATTTTATGGCTCAATCCATCAATGTATGTATTGAATATTCAATACATACATTGATTATAAAAAACGAATAAAATAAAATATTTGTAAAAAATAATTATTAAAAGATAACAGCTGAATAAAAGGTTCATAAGATGCGCTGTACAAGAGTGGTTATTTTAGTTTTTATTAAAACTAGAATAACAAAATCATATTTGCCACCCAAGCTAAATAGCAGCACAAAACCCAGGTACAAAATATTCTATCCGCACGGTGAAGCCGGGCAACTCCAAACCTTAAACCCTCTCTGCCATATCCGGAATCTTCTCTGCTTTATACTTCCCCGCATCTAATTTCTTCTTGGTAGCTTCAAAAGCTTTCAATGTCAAATCAATATCTTCGTCGCTATGAGAAGCAGTGGGGATGAGGCGATAAATAATATCACCTTTGGGAATAACCGGGTACACAACTATCGAACAAAAAATATGATAATTTTCCCGCAAGTCCATCACCATTTGTGTGGCTTCCGGCACATCGCCTTTCATATAAATAGGTGTAACAGGTGAGTTGGTATGACCAATATCAAAGCCACGCTCTTTTAATCCATTTTGCAAATGCTCTACATTTTGCCATAATTTTTTACGCAGCTCAGGCATGTTTTTTACCATTTCCATTCGGGTAAGCATGCCTTCTACAATCATTAACGGCAGGCTCTTTGCAAATATTTGTGATCTTACATTATACCGTAAATATTTAAGCACCGCTTTAGGCCCGCTGATAAATGCACCAATACTGCCCATGCTTTTTACAAACGTGCTGAAGTACAAATCAATCCCATCCTGGCAACCCTGTGCTTCATCTGCGCCGGCGCCGGTTGGGCCCATATAGCCAAAGCCATGTGCATCATCTATTAAAATGCGGAACTCATATTTTTTCTTCAGCTCAACAATTTCTTTTAAAATACCCTGCTCACCATCCATGCCAAACACTCCTTCAGTGATTAATAAAATGCCCCCACCATTTTTTGCAGCCATTTCAGTGGCCCGTTGCAATTGCTTTTCGCAATCTTCAATATCGTTGTGCTTAAATGCATAGCGATGACCCATGTGCAGGCGTACACCATCTACAATGCAGGCATGTGATTCTGCATCATACACAATCACATCACGGCGGTTTACCAATGCATCAATACAGCTCATGATACCCTGATAACCAAAGTTGAGCAGCATCGTGTCTTCCCTATTCACAAATTCACTGATCACTTTTTCCAGTTCTTCATGTTTGGCAGTATTGCCGCTCATCATCCTGGCACCCATCGGGTTGCCCATGCCGTATTTTGCAGCGGCTTCCGTATCTACTTGTCGCACTTCCGGGTGGTTTACCAAACCTAAATAATTATTCAGGCTCCACACAATCATTTCCTTGCCCCTGAATTGCATACGGGACCCTAGCTCACCTTCCAGTTTTGGGAATGCAAAATATCCATGTGCCCTGTCCATATACTGGCCCAGTGAGCCACCGTCTTTTACTAGTTTGTCAAAAACATCCATATCTGTAGTTTTTATTTTTTTGGTTATCGGCAGTAGTACCCGGATTGAGCTTCATTGGCGACGCTCCGTTCATCGGCAGTACTGCTATTAAGCTTTTATTTAAATATTTTATGAGGAAGTCAAGTTTTAGAAACTTGACTTCCTCATAAAATATGCGGCAAAATTACGGTTTTGTGCTTAAAAAATTATTTTCGGCTTAATTGTGCATTTCAGTTTAAAAAACCATCTATACATAATATTATCTCTACTTAAACAGTTTATATGCATTTTAAAAGGATTTTACCTGTATTTTCTTTGCTTATCGCTTATTCCTCATTTGCACAAACCAAAGCCAGCAAAAAAGAAGCTGATTTTGTTATTGCTTGTAAAGATATAGTAGAAGGTATTTACAGAAAAAACGTAAGTAAATTAAATAAATATATTCATCCAGTTTATGGACTTTATAAAATATATTAATCAGGATTTGGAGATTTATATGAAAATCAGAAGGAAATTACCAGGAATGACGCAATGTTGCGTAATGATAGCATAATGTGGTTTAAATATATTGATTTAACGCAACCAGATTTTGCAAAAACCACATTACAGTTTAGTGAATTACCCCAATGGAATTGTGGTGTCTCCTGGAATAAAGAGGGCTTTTTTGCAGATAGTATAAAAACACCCACTCATCTTTCTGAAATTTTTGAATATTTTGATGAAAAAATTTCTGTAAAAAAATTAAATGCTATAAAATCTTTTCAGAAAAAATCTCGTGTGGTTATTTTTACTTGTGGAAAAAATGGATTGGTTTTCCAGATGGCTTATATCAATCACAAATGCTATTTTACAGTTGTTGAACCTGCCTATCAAATTTGTGCATAATTATTAATATTAAATAAGTTATTCTATGGTTCGCAAACCTGTTATTTTAGTTTTTTTATTATTTTTTATTTTTTTTTAATAGCACAAAGCAAAAAAGAAGCTGCTTTTGTTACAGCTTGTAAAGGTGTAGTAGAAGCTTTTTATAAAAAAGATACAAAAAAAATAAATAGTTATATTCATCCAAAGTATGGCCTGTATATAATATCTTCTCCTTACTGTGGAACAATGCCTATATTCACAAACGAAAAGAAAATTGACAAAGAATATCACCTGGAAGATATAGAATTAGATAAACCTGATTTTAGAAAAACCCCTTTACAACTTGGTAGTTTACCAAAATGGGACCGAGATGTAAATGGGGAAATTTTTTGGAAAAAAAAGGGCTTTTTTGCTAACCGGTTTATAAAAGATAAGCCCCTTGTAACTTTAGCTGAATTCTGGATAATTAACGGGAACAGTAGCGAACAAAAATATTATAAGAAAAGCCTGCCTGCTATAAAATTTATAGAATCCAAGTGCCGTAGAGTTGTATACACACCTTATGAAGATTGGGATTTAGATTTTTATATGGCTTATATTAACGGTAAATGGTATCTTGTTATCTTTGATGTTGGTGATGTTGCACCATTTGAAGTAAAATAATTTTTATGTATCGCAAATATTTCTTTATTTTTTATTTTTTATTCCTTATTTCTTATTTTTCTTTCGCCCAACCCCAAACCCCCAAACCCAAGCTCATCGTCGGCATCGTTATAGACCAAATGCGCTGGGATTATTTGTACCGCTTCAATGATTTGTATGGTTCCGGTGGATTTAAACGTTTGCTTAACCATGGCTTTAGCTGCGAAAATACTTTTATCCCTTATGTGCCTACGTACACAGCAGTAGGCCACAGTTGCATTTATACCGGCAGCGTACCGGCAATTAATGGAATTGTAGGCAACGACTGGTTTGAAAAAAGCACTGGTAAAAATATGTATTGCACACAAGATACTTCTGTAGCCACCGTAGGCAGCTCTACCAAAGCCGGAAAAATGAGCCCTAATAATTTATGGACAACCACCATTACCGATGAATTACGGTTGAGCACCAATTTTAAAAGTAAAGTAATTGGCATTGCTTTAAAAGACCGGGGAGCAATTTTACCTGCCGGCCACAGCGCCAATGCGGCTTACTGGTATGATGATAAAGTGGGCAAATGGATTACCAGTACTTTTTACATGAGCGAATTGCCAGGCTGGGTAAACAATTTTAACAGCAAAGACCCTGTTGCCAATTATATGAGCAAAGACTGGAATACCTTATTACCGATAGAAAAATATACACTCAGTACTGCAGACGGCAACAAATATGAAACACCAATCAAAGGAGAAAAAACAGTTACTTTTCCGCACAAGCTTTCCGCACTAGATAGTTTTAAATACGAAGCATTTAAATATACACCTTACGCAGCCAGCTATACATTTGATTTTGCGAAAACTACCATTGAAAATGAAAAAATGGGCGGCAATAATGTTACCGATTTTTTAGCCATCAGCATTTCTTCTACAGATTATATTGGCCATTGGTTTGGGCCTAATTCTATAGAAGCGCAGGATACTTATTTGCGCCTGGATAAAGATATAGCTTCGTTTTTACAATACCTGGATATTAAAATTGGTAAAAATAATTATACTGTTTTTTTAACCGCAGATCATGGTGCAGCACATGTGCCCGCTTTTTTAAGCGATCATAAAATACCGGCAGGCGGCTTTAATGAAAATGTATTAAAAAAAGAGTTGAACGAAAGAGTAGAGCAACAATCCGGGTTAAAAAATATGATACAACAAGTTCAAAATTACCAGGTGTATGTTAATAATTTTGAGATAGAAAAACAAGGTAAATCTGTTGAAGAAGTACATGACGCAATTATTAAGTTTTTACAGCAAAAAGAGTATGTAGTGGATGCTTATGAATTAAATGAACTTACCGAAGCTACCATTCCTGAACCAATAAAAACCAGGATGATTAACGGGTATGCTCAAAAGCGCAGTGGCGATATACAATTTGTGCCTAAGCCAGGCTACTTTGATGCCTGGCAAAATACCGGTACAAGCCACGGGGTATGGAATCCTTATGATGCTCACATACCTTTATTATGGTTTGGTAAAAATATCAAACCCGGCAAAACCAACCGCGAAACTTACATGACGGATATTGCACCAACTATTGCTGCCATGCTGCAAATACAAATGCCTAATGGGTGTGTGGGGAAAATGATTGGAGAGGTGGTGGGGAATTAGTAATTAGTAATTGGGTGTTGGGTATTGGGTATTGGGTATTGGGTATTGGGTATTGGGTATTGGGTATTGGGTATTGGGTATTGGGTATTGGGTATTGGGTATTATTTAAGTATGCAAAGGTGCGAAATTTTTGGCAAAATGTAATAGCTGCAGAGCAGCGATATATTAGTAGTAGCAAACAAAATAAATTGCGTTTTCGGCTACGTAGGGGAGGCATGTTTAATAACAAAAAATAATTAAAGGTCAATATAGATATGTTGTAGAAGAGTGCGACGCCAATAAAGCTCAATAGTACGGCCTAAGCTGGTAACCAACCAGAAAAAATCCCGGGCATGCCCGGGATTTTAATTTATAAGAAAATTAATAAATGCCTATTAAGTTAGTAATGGCGGATTAGGAAATTCTGATCTTTTTGTAATACATTGATGATCTATTATTTATTAACCGTTATTCTAACATTATACGAACCTTTATTACTTGCATTAAAAACAGTTTCATAGATCGAAATATAAAGCATGCCACTTGTTTTTGCAGTTCCGTTAAATTTAGAGCCGGCTTTTAAAGCATCGTATGCGCTTTCGCCGATCTTATATACAAGCATTCCGTATTTAGGATAAGAAGAACTGCTTCCTTCGGAATCCTCATCGCTATCATCAGTTGAACTAGCCTTGGTCTTTCCATTAGGTTTATACACACTATTACTTAAACTTGCTAAGGTAACTTCCCCGGTTGCACTCAATGAAAACTTCTGTCCTTGCTTTAAGGTAATACCTGTTTTATACCAGCCCCCATTTGTATTTCCACTGATATGTTTGTTTCCCATCAATTTAAAGATCTGTTCTCCACCTGTCCCTGTTGGAACGAAAATATCAATTGTTTTGATCTTTTCTTTTGGGATATTTAATGTTCCGTATTCTGTTTTTACATCAAGCTTTGTAAAATTATAAGTACCACCCATGGTATAGTTATTATCAATATTCACCACATCTTCGGCCGTGCTGCTTCCGCTGATATTGTTATTTGCTTTGATCTCTTCATAAGCATTATCTACTGTGTAATCACCAGTATAATCACTTTCGGTAGCGTTCTTAGGATCGGCATACCAATCTTCCAATGTGGTTAAGGCTTTCAAACCTAGTTTTACAAGATCGTCGTAAGCATTCTTTCTTGCTTCATCATCATTGTTGCTTCCGCTTAATAATTTAATGCTCGACAGGACCTTATCAGCAGAAGATCTGTCCTTACCATAACCAATTGTGATGCTTCCTACTTTCCCGACCGGTATGCTCAATTTACCAAAGCCGTTGTAAGGTCAATGTCATTAAAACTTGCAGTTCCTTTGATCACATTTCCATCATGTAATTCTAAATTCACTTCAGCTTGTTTCTGTGCAAATGTTGTTTGGGACAACATCACGCAAATACTTAGTATTATTTTTTTCATTTTTGTGGTTTTAAAATTGAGATTCAGAATTTGCTCATTTTGCATAAAATTATTCAACTTTTTTGCAATTACTGTCATTTCCTAGCCTATATTTAAAAAGGATAGGAAATTATAGATGATAATATGGAAAAAACAAATAATTTAAGCTGCCACATCGGACTACAGAGGGGGAGAAATAATATTGTACCTCTCCGCGGCTTTGCGCCTCCGCGGTAAAAGAAAGATCAATATTGATATATGGTACAAGTGAGTGACACAACTAAAGCTCAATAGCTGCACAAAAGCTTATAACCAAATCAAATAAAAAAACCCCAGGCTTGCCTGAGGTTTTTTGTTGGGTTACTAGGATTCGAACCTAGACAAACAGAATCAAAATCTGTTGTGCTACCTTTACACCATAACCCAATCGTACTCACATTTTTGAATTAGGGAATGCAAAAGTAAGCCTTAAATTATTTTCTTCCAAATGGTTTTTTATTTATTAAACCATTGCTGCTGCTTCCCTTTCTTTCAATTCCTTTATTTTATCCAAAGCCCCGGCTACCACATCGCACATAATGGTGTATAATGCGCCTTCTTTCTGGTGATTATAAATATACTCCAGGGCTTCATTTTCATTAGCGATAGTCATGGTGGGCACGGTAGGGTTTACCTTGGCAATACCTTCTTTTAGCAAGCCAATAATTTCATCGGCAGTTCTGCCACGCAGGTTTTTATCGCACCTGATAATGATTTCATCAAAATGCTGGGCTGAAATTTCTCCCAGTTCCCGGATATCTTCATCACGCCTGTCGCCTGTACCGCTGATTACACCAATTTTGATTTTATAATCCAGCTTGCTGATAAAATCGCACAACAGCCTTAAACCGTGTGGGTTGTGGGCAAAATCAGCTAAAAAGGTAATTTTTTTGAAATGGAAAAAGTTCAATCTTCCGGGTGTTTGTGTGCTGGAGGGCTGAAATGAGCTAAGCGCTGCACGGATATCTTCAATAGTAATATCCCTGTACAGGTATGCAGCCATTACTGCAGGCAGGCAATTGTTGATGTTATGCACTGCTTTTCCTTCATAGGTAAGCGGGATATCTTTTGCAGGCATCACCCTTATTTTCCAAGTGCCTTTCATGATGCTGATATAACCATTTTCCAGTATAGTGGCCAGGCCTCCTTTGGCACAATGTTTTTTTATCCGTGGATTATTTTCATCCATACTGAATAATGCTACGTTGCACTCCAGGTTTTTTTCATGTCATATACCAAATCATCATCTGCATTTAATACAGCGTATCCGCTGGGAAAAACCGTTTCTGGCAAAATGGCTTTTACTTTCGCCATTTGTTCTATGGTATTAATGCCGCCCAGGCCCATGTGGTCCGATGCTACATTGGTAACAATGGCTACATCGCAATTTCTAAAAGCCAGCCCGGTTTTCAAAATACCACCCCTGGCACATTCCAATACCGCAAAATCTACTGTTGGGTCTTTTAATACAAACTGTGATGAAATAGGGCCTGTACAATCACCCCTCATCATTAATTGATTCTGGATATACACACCATCACTGGTAGTGTAGCCCACTTTTTTTCCTACACTTTTGGCAACATGTGCAATAAGACGGGTGGTAGTGGTTTTTCCATTAGTACCTGTAACAGCGATGATAGGGATACGGCCTGCACTTCCCTTAGGAAAAAGCATATCTACTACCGGCTCCGCTACATTACGTGGCAAGCCTACTGAAGGTTCTATGTGCATTCTGAATCCCGGTGCTGCGTTTACTTCCAGCACAGCCCCGCCGTTTTGGGTAACGGGTGTACGCAAATCAGTAGCCATAATATCAATGCCGCAAATATCCAGACCGATAATTTTGGCTATACGCTCACACATAAAAATATTCGCAGGGTGTACCTCATCTGTAACATCGGTGGAAGTACCACCGGTGCTTAAATTCGCTGTTGATTTTACCAGTACCAATTCATCTTTTGAAGGAATAGTATCAAGTGTATAGCCTTTTTCCTTGAGCATTTTGTGTGTGTCCCGGTCAATGGTTATTTGTGTAAGCACTTTTTCGTGCCCGTACCCCCTGCGTGGATCTTTATTGGTTTCATCAATCAACCATTGTATGGTGTTTTTTCCATCGCCTGTTACGCTTGCAGGTGTACGTAATGCAGCACACACAAACTTATAATTGATTACTAAAATCCTGAAATCAAAGCCGGTAATATATTTTTCTACAATCGAATTTCTGCCATAAAGCTGGGCTGCCTCAAAGGCTTGCAGTGCTTGTTCCCAGGTGGTAATATTAGTGGTATTGCCTTTGCCATGATTGCCGTCAATAGGTTTTATAACAATCGGATAGCCGATTTTGTCAATAGCATCTTTTAATCCTTCTTCACTTCTTACCACATCACCTTTGGGCACAGGTATTTCCGCAGCTGCAAGCAGGTTTTTTGTTTCTTCTTTATCCCCGGCAATATCAACTGCAATATTACTGGTAGTAGAAGCGATAGTTGCTCTTATTCTTTTTTGATGCACACCATAACCTAATTGTACCAGCGAGTGCTTATTGAGCCTCATATGCGGAATACCTCTTTTAGCAGCTTCATCCACAATACAGCCGGTGCTTGGGCCTAACCTTGTGTTCTCTCTTATTTCTCTTAACTGCATGATATCTTCTTCAAGCGGATATGGAGCATTATTGGTAAGCGCCTCACAAATTCTTACAGCGGCTTTGGCTGCATACACCCCTGCATCTTCTTCCATGTAACTGAATACTACATTATATTCCCCTGGTTTTCCTGTGCCCCGTGTACGGCCAAAGCCAGTATCCATTCCGGCTAAAGTCTGCAATTCCAAAGCAACATGCTCTATTACATGCCCCATCCAAGTGCCTTCCTGTACCCGTTCAAAAAAGCCACCGGGCTTACCTTCGCTACATCGGTGCTCAAACATGCTGGGAAACATTTTCTCTATCCGTTCTGCAAATCCATCAATAGAATTGGTAGGCCGTTGTTCCATTTCCTCTAAATCCAATTTCATTTGAATAAGCTTGGTACGGCGGATGCTCCAGTAATTTGGCCCTCTTAATATTTTAATTTCTACAATTTTCATGTAAGCAGTTTGTTAAGTGTTATTTATTTTTTTTATCGGCATTTGTTTTTCATGGCACCATTGTTATAGCCTGCCCCGTCCGCGAAGGCGGGGTCACTCTCTTGTACTGTATAGCTTTGTTCATCTTTTTTTATTTTAACCGCAGAGACGGGGAGCCGCAAAGAACTATAAAGCTGCGCCTCTCCGCCTCTGCGGTTATTTTCTTTCAGACATACGAACCAAAAATGGAAATTAACCAAATCATCTTGCTCTGCAAAAAAAACAAGTGTGCTTTTTTAATTATACTGCCAATAGTATGGAAACAAGGCAATTTAATCCTTAATTTTGTGTCATCAAATAAATAAGATTTTTAATGCAATCTGCTAAAGGGAAATTAATAGCTATAGGTGGTGCAGAGGATAAGGGCACAGACCTTGAGAAAGGAGAAATCCACCGCAATAACCTTAATTTTTTTGAATTAGGTATTTTAAGACGCATTGTTCAGGAGGTTGGAGGCTCTTTAGCCAGAATAGAGGTAGTTACTACAGCCAGCATGATACCTTACGAAGTAGGGGATAATTATTTAAATGCCTTTGGAAAAATAGGGTGCACTAATGTGGGCCTTATACATATCCGCAACAGGGCCGATGCAGCTAATGAAGAGTACCTGGAGCGGATTCGTGTATGCGATACTGTTATGTTCAGCGGCGGCAACCAGTTAAGGCTGAGCAGCACTTTTGGCGGCACATCTTTTTTACAGATCATTTTACAAAGATTACGTACAGAAGAAAATTTTTTAATTGCAGGTACCAGCGCCGGAGCTATGGCTATGGGTAAAACTATGATATACGAAGGTAATGCTACCCGGGCTCATTTAAAGGGCGAAGTAAAAATCACTACAGGACTGGGTTTTTTAGAAAATGTTACCATAGACAGCCATTTTGAAAAAAGAGGGCGTTTTGGTAGATTAGCGCAGGCTGTGGCCACTAATCCGGCCTGTATTGGCATAGGGCTGGGAGAGGATACTGGTATGATTATTACTAATGGAAATAAAATGGAAGCCATAGGCAGCGGGTGTGTAATTATTATTGACGGACATGATATAGCGCATAGTAATATTGCTGATATTCCTGATGGTAACCCATTTAGCGTAGAAAATTTAAAAGTGCACATTTGCGAAAGAGGTAATGGCTATCTTGTGCAGGAAAGAAAGTTTATTCCAGAAATTAACGAAGGTGCATTGGTGAAAAAGCAAGTGAGGGTGGAATAAAGCGCTAAAACTTGGTATAATACTGAAAAATGGTTGTTAAAAACTGCTAAGAAGTATTATAGTAAAAGATTTGACAGAAGTTTGATGAAACGTGTTTCATCAAACTTTTATTTTTTATGAACATTTCAAAAAAAAGCGATGCTGGTCATGTGGGCAGCTGAAGGTAATTGGCTGGGGAAAACGCCATGGTAAACAAAGATTTAAGTGCAAAAATTGCGGGATTTTATTTACCTCTAACAGGAAAGAACAGCGTATAAAAAATCGGTTTACCTGGTTTAAAAAATGGGTATTGGAACGACAAACTTATAAGACATTATCAAGGGACAGTGGTTATTCAATAGATACACTTCAACGAACATTTTATACGCTACTTGAGCAAGCGCCTCAGATAAAAATTATTAAAAGAGGCCAGGTAAATCTTAGAATAGATGCTACTTATTTTAAAAAGTTTTGTTTATTGGCTTACCAGGATGATTTAGATGGATATACACAGCTTATCAGATTTTCTGATGGAGAAACATTATGTAGAAATTAAAGAGGATTTAGATAACCTTATTCGCTTAGGATTACAATTAGAAAGTATTACCACCGATGGCCATAAAAGCATATTAAAAGCAATCAAAAAATCGCTATCTGATGTTAAAGTGCAGCGTTGCCTTGTCCATATCCAGCGTATGTGCCTGTTGTGGCTTACACGCTATCCCAAGCATGAATCAGGCCAGCAACTTCGAGGTTTAATTTTAATGCTGCTGAGAATAAAAACACACAATGATAAGTTGTTTTGGATTAAACAACTTGATAACTGGTATGTAATACATAAGGTATATATTAATGAGAAAACATTTAAGGAAAATTCTAAAAGATATTGGTACACTCACAAATTATTAAGGCGATCCTATTTTACCATAAAAAAGAGCTTTACCTAATATGTTTCATTACTTATCTAACCCAAAAATACCTCATACAACAAATGGCATAGAAGGTTACTTTAGCCATTTAAAAAATCATTTAGATTTACACAGGGGTCTTACTCCAAAAAACAGAATCAACTTTATTAAGTGGTATGTATATTTTTCTAACAAAAAATGAGTTTTTAAAGCCATTGGGCTTACCAGAAAATGCATAAAAAGAGCAGCAAAACGCTGCTCTTTTTCAGTATAAGCTCTAATCGTATTGCTGATAAGTTGGTCTCCACCAGAGCTTATTTCCTCTTCAGATTAGATGACGCATTATAAGAATTTTCTTGGAAAAATCCACCAACCATTTTTCAGTACATTACCACGTATTGAAAAGGATTAAATGAAATATAGCTCAATCTTTGATTTATAGTAATATTAATAATTGTAATAATATATTAATTTAGAAAATATCATTATATTCAATAAATTTGCAGATTATTCTCTTTCATACTGCTATGAAGTATTAATCAGGTAAAATAAATTTTTTAAAAAAAACTGTTTGAGCAAATTTACTTATTTCAGCCAATTAGATCATAATGATTGCGGCCCTTCTTGTTTGCGAATGCTGGCGCAACACTATGGAAAATATTATAGTGCCAATACTTTAAGGGCCAAAAGCGGTCTTACAAGAGCAGGCACCACTATTTTGCAAATATCAAATGCCGCTGAAAGTATAGGATTTAAAACACAAATTTTAGCACCAAATTTTTCCCAATTAAAAGACGGTTTAATTCTTCCCTGCATCATACCGTGGAATAATGTTCACTTTGTAGTGGTATATAAAATTAAAAGAAATAAAATATATGTAGCAGACCCTGCTATCGGCTTAATTACCTATAAAATAAAAGATTTTTTGAAAGGATGGACTGGTAATGAAAACCAGGAAGAAGGGGTGGTACTCCTGCTTACCCCCGGCAATGAATTTTTCAGGCTAAAAGGCGATGTTAAAGAAAAAATATCTTCCAAATCCTGGCGTTTCCTGATCCCTTATTTTGGCTCCTATAAAAAATATCTAATCCAATTAGGCATAGGGATATTTATTGGCAGTGCTTTACAATTGATTTTTCCTTTTTTAACACAGTCAATTGTTGATAATGGTATAACCAACAGGGATATAGGTTTTGTAAATCTTATTTTAATAGCACAATTGGTGCTTACGGCCAGCCAAACTGCGGTAGATTTTATAAGGGGCTGGATATTGTTGTACATTACCAACCGGGTGAGTGTATCATTAATTGCAGATTTTTTAGAAAAATTAATGCGTCTTCCCCTTTCTTTTTTCGGCAACAGAAGAATAGGCGATTTGCTGCAGCGGGTGATGGACCACCAACGGGTGGAATCTTTTCTTACCAATTCAGTGCTGTCAATTATTTATACTGTACTTACCATAGTTATTTTTGGTTCGGTATTGCTCATTTACAACCCGCTTATTTTCCTGGTATTTATTGTAGGCAGTACTATTTCTGTATGTTGGATTTTATTTTTCCTTAAAAAAAGGAAAATAATGGACAACAGGCGTTTTGATGTGGCTTCTGAAAACAGGAGCCAGATGATTGAAACAATAGAAGGGATTAGCGAAATAAAACTTAATAATTATCATAAAGAAAAGCAATCGGAATGGGAAGGGATACAGATAAAAGCATTTAAAAATAAAATTGATATGCTATCCCTTAACCAAACACAAAGGGCCGGTAGCGTATTTTTAAATGAAATAAAAAATATTTTTATTTCATACCTGGCGGCTAAAGCTGTTATTAATGGGGATATGACCTTAGGTATGATGCTGGCTGCACAATACATGATTGGCCAGTTGAACGGGCCTATCAGGCAAATTATAGATTTTTTCCAATCCGGACAAGATGCAAAAATAAGTATGGAAAGGATTTCTGAAGTGCACGATATACAGGCAGAAGAAGAGTTGAATGTGGGTGATGTTAGCCAGTTGCCAACAGATAAAACTATTTATCTTGATAACTTAAGTTTTAAATATAATATTGATACTGAACCCGTATTACAGGATTTATCCTTATCTATACCCCAAAATAAAGTCACAGCTATTGTAGGTACCAGTGGTAGTGGTAAAACCACCTTATTAAAGCTTATCCTGGGTTTTTATAAAATTAGCGGGGGCAATATAAGAGTAGGCGAAGTAAATATTGATGATTTTAATATTAATTTTTGGCGTTCACAATGTGGGGTAGTAATGCAGGATGGATATATTTTCTCTGATACTATCCGTACTAATATCACTTTAAGTAAAGATGAGGTGGATCAAAAAGGCTGGATTATGCTGTAAAAGTATCTAACCTTACCGAAGTAATTGAAAAATTACCCATGGCTTACGATACTAAAATTGGAAGGGAAGGTGCTGGTCTCAGCCATGGCCAAAAACAACGTATATTAATCGCCAGGGCAGTGTATAAAAATCCATTGTACCTGTTTTTTGATGAGGCTACCAGCGCCCTTGATGCAAATAATGAAAAAAATATTGTAGGGCAATTAGAAGAATTTTATATAAACAAAACAATAATTGTAGTGGCACACCGGTTAAGTACCGTACGTAAGGCCGACCAGATAGTAGTATTGGATAAAGGAAAAATTGTAGAAATAGGAGATCATGAATTATTAGTACAGAAAAAAGGCTTTTATTATAATTTAGTAAAAAATCAATTAGAGTTAGGTAAATAATTTTGATATGTCAGTAGAAGAACGGTTACGGAATGAAGAAGCCAGGATAGTGCTTACCAAAGAGCCTTCAAAGCTCACCAGGTGGGGCATGAGTATTATGTTTTTTGTTTTCCTGGCATTATTTTTAATTAGTTTATTGGTAAATTATTCTGACATCATTAAAGCAGAAATTGTTTTAACAAAAGAAAATGAACCCATTAAAATTGTTGCAAAAAATAATGGCAGCATCGATTTATTGGTGCATGAAAACCAATTGGTAAAAGCTAACGATTATCTCGCTATTATTCAAAATACCGCAGATAGCGCTGATATATTTTTTTTAAGAAACTTACTTTTGTACGCAGAGCAAGGTAATTATTTAATGAGCTATCTTCTTAACCGGCCGGAACTTACCACCAATAAAAAACTGGGCGATCTTCAAGCACCTTATTTGATATTATATAAAGCTATTGATGATTATAAATTATACAAACGTTTAAATTATTATCAAAATAAAATTGTTTCCAAGCAACAGCAAATTAGTCAATATCAGAAAATGTTTGCCAAAACGAAGGAAAAAACATCTCTGATGAATAAAGAATTAAGCCTTATAAAAAAAGATTATGAAATTGACAGAAGCCTTTTTAAAAATAATACGATTGCAGAGCAGGAGTTAAGAAACAGCGAAAAAGTATTTTTACAAAAGCAATCCAGCCTCGTTACCAATCAACAAGATGAGTTAAATATGCTAAGCCGGATAGAAGAATTAAAAGAAAGCATTATTGATTTAAGCATGCAAAACCTGCAGGAAGAAAATAAATATAAAATATCTGTTGACCAGGCTTATGAGCAATTAAAGAACGACTTTGCCAACTGGGAAAAAGAATATGTATTAAGAACTCCCGTAGAAGGCAAAGTGTCTTTTTTTAGATTTATTAACAACAAGCAGTTTATTAAAGCAAATGAAGATATAATAGGTATTATTCCAAAAGATGCTGATAGTACAATTATTGGTAAAGTGAATATTTCTGTTTCCGGTGCCGGAAAAGTAAAAGAAGGGGAAACGGTAAATATTAAACTGGATGGCTATCCCTATCAGGAATATGGAATTTTATATGGAGAGGTAACCTCAATATCATTAATCCCTAATGATAAGCAATATGCCGTTAAAGTAAAATTAACTAATGGATTAACTACTTCTTATAAAAAGCAAATTCCTTTTGCACAGCAATTACATGGCCAGGCAGATATTGTAACAAAAAAACTCAGCTTGGCTGAAAGGATTTTTTATCAAATTGTATCAGTATTTAAAAATCAGTAATAAATTATTTATTTGGAATAATGTATGAAATTTGCATATGAAAATAGCAATCATCAACGGCCCTAATTTAAATTTATTGGGCAAGCGTGAAATAGACATTTATGGGAATGAATCTTTCGATCTTTTTTTTGAAAAGTTAAAGGCAAAATTTCCTGATGTTGCCTTTGAGTATTTTCAAAGTAACATTGAAGGGGAACTTATCAATCAATTACAAAAAGTCGGATTTACCTATGATGGTATTGTATTCAATCCAGGTGGTTATACGCATACTTCAATAGCGATAGGGGATGCTATGGCAGCTATAACTATCCCGGTTATTGAAGTGCATATTTCAAATATTTTCAGCAGGGAAGATTTTAGGAAAATATCTCATGTATCTGCAAAAGCTGTAGGCGTAATAAGCGGATTGGGCCTTGCAGGATACGACCTGGCAATAAATTATTTTATTAATACCTCATCCTGAGAAAAAAGAAAACTAAAAAGAAAACAACAAATACTATTACGGAATAAATAATTATTCCGTTTTTATTCGATTTTCTTGTCTTACTGTTAAATGTATATTTACATTCTTCACATTTGGTATGGTGCAATAATTTGGGGCCTATCACACCGCCCCACCAGGTATATTTTACAGGTTTTATAAGTAAGCTGCTGCATTTGGGGCAACCTGTTTCTTCAGAAAAATTATTTAAGTGGTCTGTCATATTAAATTAATTATTAGTGGCTGTCAACTTTATATTACTATTCAGCTTCAGTTCCGGCTATTCATTACAAGTCCCCTCCGCCTGTGGCGGATCCGGGCTTTTCATTTCTATCCGGCATCCATTCAACAGTTGAATCATTGTTTAGCTTTTTTTAAAATCAAAATTTCAAATTGTAATACTATACTTATACATTTAAATGTAAACGCCTGCGGAGATGCCTGTTAATCCATTTTACCATATTTACAATTTCATTTTTTTTACTAAAATTTTTACCTGCTTTTTCATTTGATCCAATTCGGCCAGCTGTTGTTGTATAAAAACATTATTTTCCAATTTCCCTAAAACATTATTCATTTCCGCTGTGGTTTCATATACCATTTTTCTAAAAGAGCTTTGGTAATCTTTTGCCCTGGAATCGTAAATGCCTTTGCACATCCATTCTTTAGTAGCTATGCTTTGTTGTAATAATTCTTTAAAAGCTTTAGCCGTAAACTGTTTTGGTGTAATATTTAATATTTCTAATAAAGAAGTGTAGGCATGGTTCAGCTTATCCAATTGATAGTTTTTACCTTGCTGTATATAAAATTCATGCACTTCATCCCAACTGTTTATTTTGTTAGATATTATGTCTTTTTTTAATTTTTCTACCGCAGAAACCTGTATCAATTGCCCGCCAATATTTTGCCATTCACTGCGTTGGGTTTTAGCTGAAATACTTTTTTTCAATATATCAAAATCAGAAATATTTTCCCTTTGAATATTTTCCACCATCTCCATCATTGCGTAATAAATAATTAGTTCTTTAAAAATATGCAATGCCTTATCTGCTTTAACAATTTCAGTTGTCCTATTCGTATTTTCCCAACCACTAACCGTTGTACTGCCGTTTTTATCCAACGGCAAAGATTGTAATAATTTTATTGCAGAAAATAATTCATTAATAGTATCCGGTGCTAAAAAAGTTGTATTCAACATTTTGTATTTTTTGAGTTCTTTTATCCCTGTCAATATATTTAGACGAATTACGGGCCAGCGCATACATATTATACATAAACCAATACCCCGGCATTACTACTAATTTGTCATGGGCCACATCATTTATAATTAAGCTAAAAGGTATAGGGATATTTAATTCGGCGGGGAAGTCACCTTTTGCAATAATAGTGAAGGATGCAAATTTAGAATTGTGCTTTAAGCTTACACAAAGTCCCGGCCAGAAACCCCGGCCGGTAATAATTTCGCCATCTGCACTTCTGCTATTATGGTTGCTTCCGATAGTGGCTCCTGCAGCAATATTACTTTGCCCCATTACCATTGCTGCGCACAAAAAAGAATTGTTATGATGTTGTTCATGTGCAGGAAATATTAAAGAATTTAAAACTTCGCAGCATGATATAGTACTGTTATTTCCCAGGTAAGAATTAATAAGCCTGGCACCATATTTAAGTTGTGAGTGTGAAGCCAAAACAAACCTTACGGCTTTTACACCATAAAAAATTCTGCAACCATATCCCACAATTCCATTTACCAGTTCACAACCTTCGCCAATTTGTGATTTTCTTTCTTTATCGCTATTTATGGTGAGGTTTTTTAATTTATTGGCACCTTTTAAATAGGCATCAGTGCCTATTTTTACATCTTTAATAATCTTAGAATTTTTAATAACAGTTCTATCCCCTATGGTACCATAACAACCCCGTTGTGAACTGAATTTTTTTTGGGTAAATTCTTTAAATTTTTCAAATAAAGCATCATTATCTCTATAGTGGCTCCACAAATAAGCATCACCTGGCAACATGCCATCAAAGGGCGCTACACTTCTTCCACCATTTTCATTTCTGAGCTCCATCCATATCCTCACTTTCTCTTCTTCCCCTTCTTTAATTATGCCGTTCCCAAACCTCGCTAATTCTGTAGCTGTTATTTCATTTACATTAGCTATCATCACATCATCCCCAATGATATAATGACTTAAATAATTAACATTATCTATACAAACATTATTTCCAAAATCGCAACTTATAATAGTACTGTTGTATAAACCTACCGGCATTCTAAGGTTATGAAATTCCAAATAGTACGGTTCTAAATTCCCTATTCTTATTAACCCAAAAAATTTACAGTTTTTTACAAGTTCTGCATTAAAAGATTGCGACACTAATATTTTATTCCAATCGTCAGAAGTATTCCTGTTATGAACTAGCAGTTCAATTTCATAAGCAGTTAGTTGGCGGTATTCAACATTATTTTTATTTTGTTCATACCTTAAATAGTATTCATCTTTTCCTTTTGGGATATATTTTTTTTCTATAAAATTATAACCGAGGTTATTTATGGGATGTTTTTGTATGATATTCATCAGAGGATGATTAATAATTATTAATTAATAATAAATAATTATTACAGTAATTATAATTATTTATTCACCTGTCAATCATTTATTCCACAGTTACGCTTTTTGCAAGATTTCTCGGTTTGTCTACATCTACCCCTTTTGCAATTCCAATGTAGTAAGACAGTAATTGTAAAGGAATACAGCTTAGCAGTGGTGCAATAATTTCATCAGCATGGGGTACAAAAATACATCATTTGCTAAAGCAGGAATTGCCTCATCACCTTCAGTTATTATAGCAATTACCATTCCTTTGCGGGCCTTTATTTCTTGTATATTACTTATTATTTTTTCATGATAGCTGTCTTTGGTAGCAACAAATATTACCGGTAAATTTTCGTCAACCAGGGCTATCGGCCCATGTTTCATTTCTGCCGCAGGATAGCCCTCTGCATGTATATAAGATATTTCTTTTAGTTTTAAAGCTCCTTCTAAAGCGATAGGAAAGTTGTATCCTCTTCCTAAATATAATGCATCTGTTGCTCCTTTATATTTTTCAGCTATTATTTTCAGCTGGTCTGCATTCTTTAATAATGATGCTACTTTGTCTGGTACCTGCTCCAGTTCTACCAGTAAACTTTGATACCTTTCAATAGTGATTGTACCTTTTTCTTTTGCAATTTTTAAGGCCATCATTATTAATACTGCCAGTTGACCGGTAAATGCTTTGGTAGAAGCTACACCTATTTCAGGGCCGGCATGCGTATAGGCACCACCACAGGATATGCGTGCTATGGAAGACCCCACTACATTTACTATCCCAAAAATTATTGCGCCCTGCTCTTTAGCTTTTTCTATAGCTACAAGCGTATCGGCAGTTTCCCCACTTTGAGATATGGCTATTATCACATCTCCTTTATTAATAATTGGGTTTCTATATCTAAACTCAGATGCATATTCCACTTCAACAGGGGTGCGGCATAATTCTTCAAAAATATATTCTGCTACCAGTCCGGCATGCCAGCTGGTACCGCATGCAACAATAATAATTCTTTTGGCAGCTTTTAATTGTTCCATATTATCCATTACCCCGCTCATCGTAATAGTGCCATTGGCAGCGTCGAGCCTGCCACGCAAACAATCATAAATTGTGCTGGGCTGCTCAAATATTTCTTTTAGCATAAAATGATCATAACCGCCTTTTTCTATTGCAGCTAATTCCAGGTCAAGCTTGGTAACAAAAGGGGTAATCTTTTCATTGCCTAAGTTCTTTAGGATTAGCTCATCAGGCTTTACAATCGCCAGCTCATAATCATTTACATAAACTACTTCTTTGGTATATTCAAGCATTGGTGAGGCATCTGATCCTAAAAAATGTTCTCCTTTACCTATCCCTATCACAAGGGGGCTGCCTTTTCTTGCGGCAATAATTGTATCAGGCTTATCTTCTTCAATTAATAATATTACATATGCGCCGGTTACCCTTTTTAAAGCTATTCTTACTGCCTCTTCTAAATTACAGTTATTATTATTTTTAATGTCTTCAATAAAGTTCAATAATACTTCAGTATCAGTTTCACTCTTAAAAGTATAGCCTTTGTTAGTTAGTTCTTGTTTTAGCTGTGCATAATTTTCTATAATTCCATTATGTATCATAGCCAATTTACCACTGGCAGAACTATGCGGATGGGCATTTATATCACTGGGTTCTCCATGGGTAGCCCATCTTGTATGTCCAATGCCGGTATTAGCTTGTACATTTTTACCTACTATATAATCTTCCAAATCGGCCACACGGCCTTTCTTTTTATATACTTTTAAGCCGCTGTTGCCTAACAGTGCAACACCAGTACTATCATAGCCACGGTACTCTAATCTCTTTAATCCCTTAATAATAATTGGATAAGCTTTCTTAGGCCCTGTATATCCTACTATTCCACACATAAATTTTTTTTTAAATGAATCTTATAAAAGCCAGAAGTAATATATTAATTTAAATAACATAATTATAGCTGGTGTTTTTTGACTGTGCAATTTAGTGAATATGTTGTGATTATTTATAGATAAGACAAAACTTAATTGAAATCTTATCTATTTATTTAATTTCGGGTAAGAGGCTGCATGAAGTACCTGTTTATTATAAAAATACGGTAACCCTTCATTTTTTATCCGCATTAATGAATGTTTACAATAATACATTTTTAAGAAAAAATAAGCTACTGTAAAATAAATTATTAGGATTAGGTAGAATAAGCGCAAATTAAAGATCTGAAATTACTTATACCAATGTGAAATATAAAACAATCCAACGCCCCCCTCTCCCTTGGAGAAGGGCTGGGGATGAGGTAAAATTAAATGGACTGTTTTATATTTCACATTGGTATTACTACTGTTTTTTAATAAGGTTTGTTACCCGGCCTCGAAAAAATAGCGTAAAGAAATTTACAAAGTGAAGCGTAAAGCAGCGAAAATGATAATATAAAGTAAAAAAGCTGATAATTGTATTGGTTCATTAGTGTACAAAAGTTCAAGTTTAGCTTTTTCGCTAAAGCGCAACGAAGTAAATTTTAGCTATTTATTCGCAGCCTTGATTTTTTTGTTTTACTAATTTGCTTTAATAATTCCGAATTTAAAGTTTAATAAGGATTTCATATCTGCAATCCTGTCATTAAAAGTCTGGAAAAATGTTTCAACGGCATTTTCAAATAAAGTATAATTTTCGTAGTATTTATTCTTCATTATTTTCTTTTTAAAATACCGCCATAATCTTTCTATTAAGTTTAAGTTTGGACTATAAGGGGGTAAATAAATAAGGTCAATGCCCAATTTTTTTGCTTTTTCCTGTACAATATAACTACGCTGGTATCTTGCATTATCTAAAATAATACAGATACTGGTAGCACTAGAATACTGTTGTCTTAATTCTCCTAAAAATGCTTCTATCACTTCGGCACAACAATTTTCTTCTGTCAGCATAATAGTTGGTTCAAAAGTTACCGGGTTAACTGCACCAATAATATTGAGTCGCTTTCTTCCAGTGTTGGCCAACACTTTTTTAGTGCCCTTAAGCCCTGTTGGTTGCCAGGCGTAATCGTTTTCATTATTGTGTATCTGGTGCATAGGGTCTAAATACAATAATATTTCTTTATCATCATTACAGGCACACCTATAAAGTTGATCCATCAATTGTATGAAAGATTCCTGTATTTGTTCTGAGGGAATTTTTCCTGGAATCAGTCTTGTCTTTTTATAAGAGCAATGGAGTTTTTTTTACAATAGCGGCTTAACCAACTATGCTCTACTGTAATTGAATGCTTGGTTTCTAAAAAATCCTGCAACTCAGAAAGCTTGCCGATGGATTGCTCCCTGATATGCTTTATCAGTAAATCTTTAATAGCATCCAAAGCAGAGGGCCTTCTGCCTTCATAATGCAATTTACTTAAGCCTCCCAACCGGGCTTTATTAAACAGCTTAATCCAATCGGTTACAGTGTCTATATTAATACCGAGAGTAGTGGCTATTTCTTTTTAGGAAACCCTTCATGCGCCATCCAAATACATTGGTAGCGACGAAGTATTTTCCCATCTTTTTCGCTGCGTCTTAGTCTCTTTAATGCTGAAACCTCATCAGAAGAAAGATCAATTGTGTAAGCCATATATATTTGAGTTGGTTACGCAAATATAATAAATCGGAATTATTTAAGCAAATAAGTATTGTTGAAATGAAAGCGTAAACAACAATTGATGACGCTACAGTAGTAAAAGTTGAACTGTATGGCAGGAACAACCTGTCCGGTTTTCGGGAGAAAAAAGTAGGGTTACATAAGCTTTCTAAATTTAATGAAATACAAAAAATTAACCTGAAACACTGCTTATTAGTTTATCTGTTGCCAGTTTGTTCCATCGCTTTGTAGCTGCCTTACCCCCCGGGGCAATGCAGTAGAAGACGAGCCATTGGTATTTATATAAGTGCTTATAGTACTTGATCCGTTAAAGGTCTTTTTAACGATATAAATCCGACCTTTATTTGCATTGGCAGGAGGTAAAGTAATATTTACATTGGCTGTTACAATTACCGTATAATGTGTATTATTTAACGTTAATGCCAGGTTGGTAGTCGTAACATTTTGTATTTGTGTTATTGAGCCTGTAGCAATACGGTTGACCCTTCCGGTAGCCGTATTAACCGTTAATAAACTATCGGTTGAAGCCCCGGCGGTAAGCCCGGTAATATTTAAGGCCGATCCGCCTGTGGCAACGGTTAAAGTATTGCTGTTGTTGGTCAGGGTAGTGGCCTGTGTTAAATTACCACCCAAACGTACATCGGTACCTGTAAGGGTAAGACCGTTGCTGGCGGTAGTATTATCAGGCAACCTGCCTACGGCCACCTGGTTTATTCTTCCGGTAGCCGTATTAACCGTTACCACACTGTCTGTTGAAGCCCCTGCGGTAAGCCCGGTAATATTTAATGCGGTTCCACCTGTGGCAAAGGTTAAGGCATTGCTGTTATTGGTTACGGTAGTGGCCTGTGTTAAATTACCACCCAAACGTACATCGGTACCTGTAAGGGTAAGACCGTTGCTGGCGGTAGTATTATCAGGCAACCTGCCTACGGCCACCTGGTTTATTCTTCCGGTAGCCGTATTAACCGTTAATAAACTATCGGTTGAAGCCCCGGCGGTAAGCCCGGTAATATTTAATGCGGTTCCACCTGTGGCAAAGGTTAAGGCATTGCTGTTGTTGGTCAGGGTAGTGGCTTGTGTTAAATTACCACCCAAACGTACATCGGTACCTGTAAGGGTTAGGCCATTGCTGGCGGTAGTACTATTGGGTAATGAACCGGGGGCAATGCGGTTTATTCTTCCGGTAGCCGTATTAACCGTTACCACACTATCGGTAGATGCCCCGGCTGTAAGGCCGGTAATATTTAAGGCGGTTCCACCTGTGGCAAAGGTCAATGCGTTACTATTGTTGGTAATGGTAGTTGCTTGTGTTAAATTTCCACCAAGCTGTACATTTTTCCCAGAAAGGGTTAATCCATTACTAGCAGTTGTGCTGTCAGGCATAAGCAGGCTGCTTAAATTCCTTGTGGTTAAATTACCAGCACCATCGGTAGTTACCATATTTGTGTTTGTTGTATTAGTTCCCAAACCACTAAACCTTACTGAGCCATTTGTATGTAACTGAGAGGTGGGATTAGTTATACCTAATCCTAAGTTTCCAAGAGCGTTTACTACTACTGGCTGTGTAGTGGCACCATTTCCATTGTAATATAAAAAATACTTTTTTGTATCATTTCCCAAATCTTCCTGGTAGTGGGTATAATAATTTGTTATATTATTTACAGAGGTATTTCCCTGGAAGTAAGTTCCATAAAAATTGGTTACTAACGGCGAACCATTGGTACTATTAAACATGCTGTAATAATTGGTTATTTTAGCTCCTGCAGTCGTTCTTAATTCGGTATTAAAATTCTTTATATTAGTTAATTGGGCACTGACACCTTCAATCCTGTACTCATTAAAAACCCCATCCGTATTTGTTATTGCGTTGCTATTGATAGCCCAAATTCTATTCCTTTGCCCACGAAGTGTCCCAGCAGAACCTGAAGACCTTAAATATGATAAATTATCAATACCCACTATAGTCCCGCTTACATTTACTGCCTGCGATGCATTTCCATCAATACCAAGATCGAGGCTATTGGTTATACCAGTTACACCTGATGAAAATGATTTAGCAACATGGCTGCCATCTAAACTCAAAGTAGTGTATGCTGCTAATGTTTCGCTACCCATTACGCCCCTACGTATATTATTAATTCTAAAATTTAAAGGCAAATTGTTTAGTGTACCTAAAAAATCTGTACTGTTAGCGATATTACCTTTTAAAATCCAAGCATTTCTAAGAAGAGAATCTGCATGCATGATGCGTAACAACCCTGTACTATTATTAAGCATTACTATGCTATCTGTAATAGTTGGTGTAGATGGTGACCTTGTAAGCCCGGTAATATTCAAAGCCGATCCGCCTGTGGCAAAGGTTAAGGTATTGCTGTTGCTGGTCAGGGTTGTGGCCTGTGTTAAATTACCGCCCAAACGTACATCGTTATCTGTAAGGGTAAGGCCATTGCTGGCGGTAGTGCTATCTGTTATAAGCTGATGAATAGCTGTTTTTCTTACCACTCCATTTAAAGTGGTTAACAAGCTGTCAGTAGCCAGCCCCGCAACTAACCCTCCTAATCTTATTGGGTTTGTGGTGGCATTAATATCTACTTTGTATAATGGATTTGTTGTGCCAAAGCCAACATTACCACTATTTTTATTATAGATATTGCTACCGGATAAATTCCATTTACTACTATCTATTACTACTTTAGATCCTTTGGGTGTAATAACTATCTGCGTAACCCCTTTAATAGCTACACAAAACAACATAAGGATCAGGAGGCTTTTTCTCATACTAGTTAATCGTTGCTTTGTGCAACTTATTATTTAAAGTAATGTTAATTGTGAAACGTTAGCATAAAATATAAAGTTTATTATATTTTATGCCAGCCTTTCACCTGAAAAGAAGCAACATGTCACCATTAACTTTACAGCATATTATTTATTAAAATTATTATTTCACCCACTGAACTTCTATTACATCATTTGCTTCAACCAGTGCTGCCATAGGCCCAGTTAAGGTAACTGTACCGGCTGTAGCTGTATAATCTGTAGTAACTAACAATTTAGCCCCGTTTCTAAATACCCATACTTTTGAAACTGTAGCAGGCATATTGGCAACATTATACACTGCCTGGTTTAACGCCGCACTGAAGTTCTGATCGCCACTTTGTAAGAGCGTCTCTGAACTTACTCTTTTTAAAGTACCGTCTGAAGTGGCTACTACAAGGCTGTCTGTTGACAAATTACCGCTTTCTAACCCTGCAATTTTTAATACATTGGTAGCGTCAGTGGTAATGGTTGTAGGTGCAGTTAAAGTACCACCTAATTTTACCTCATTTCCCGTCTTGGTTAATCCATTACTAAAGGTAAGGGCATTAAATAAAGAGGCTGCAGAAATAAATTTTACCTGATTGTTACTCGGGTCAATTACCATTATGCTATCGGTAGCTGATGATCCTGACTGCAAACCGGTAATGGCTAAAAAGTTGGCACCGCTGGTAGCAATAGTAGTTACTTCTGATAAGGTGCCACCTAATTTTACTATCTGCCCGGTTTTGGTAAGCCCGTTTTGGGCACCTTTTATGTAACCACTCAGGCTGTCATTTAATTGTGTGGGTGTAACAAATAAGAGGGTGCTATCAGCCTTAGTAATTACTGCGGTTGAACTATCTAATACCCATTTAATGGTACCCTTATTGTCAATGACTTTTGTACTTACTTTTTGGGCGGTTACAGCGTAACTGAGTGTTATTGTAACTCCGATTAAAAATAAAATTTTCTTTTTCATGATGGTTTTCTTTTAAATTGATAAGTGTTGGTTTTGTATTAAAGTAATTGAATTATTTTTATCTCATCGCCTTGTACAGCAGCAATTTCCGACAGGATGGTAGTATTGTTAAAAACTGAAAATGAAATCAGTACCCCATTGCGGTATAAAAAAATTTTATTGGCATCGGTTATGGTATCCGGTGTAGTAAAGGCAGTTTGTCCATTATTGGCAACTATTTCAAGGTTGCTTACTACCTGTGATGAGTAACTAGCAGAGGAAATTCTTTTTACCCTGCCTGTAGCATCAGCTACCAATATGCTGTCGGTATCTTTATTTCCACTTTGCAGCGTATCTATTATTATTTGGCCTTTAACCTGCAAGGCTGCCTGGGGCGAACTGGTTCCAATACCAGTCCAGCCATTGTTTTTTATACGTAACCTTTCCTGACTATTGGTCTTAAAAATTAAATCCTGGTTATCTGTAGTGCCTAAAAAATCGGTGCCAGGTGTGGTGCCGGCATTACCCATCAACCCCCAGCCACTGTTATTGTTTGCTGCACCATTTACTTTTATCCACTGTGCACCATCACTATAATAAAGCCCCGGGGTAACATCTCCGGCAGTAACGGTATTGTACACAAACATACCCGCTACAAAATTGCTTAAAGGGGAGGGGTTGATAGTGGATGCAAGTGAGAGCCTCGGTAAAAGCAAGCCTTTATTGGTAGATTCTACATCCAGCATCGCATTAGCATTGATGGATGCAGGGTTATTACCTACCTTTATTTGAGAAAAAAGCTTAGGGCTAAGGGATATTGATATAATTAATACCAATAAAACTATGCCTCTATATAAATACTGGTTTATCATGTACAATTGGAATAAGTATATTTTATATAAATTAATTTATTAACCTGTTTTATTTTTCTTTTTTTGTTTCCTCATTTTAATCCTCCCTTTAAAAGTGAGGTAAAAACCTGTTTATTATTGAACATTATCAAAAATTTGAAATCTTTATTAAGTAACATTTTATTGTTTGATCAATTTTTGAACAGTTCCGATAACTTCTCCATCAACGTCTATTAGCTTGATATAGTATGTTCCTGCTGCAATTCTGTCAATTTCTATCACTATTTTATTAGCCCCTTTTGAAATTTGCTCGGTCCTATTCATTACTTGCTGGCCTTGTGCATTGGTTATGATAAGGGTAGCCTTACCCTGGTAGGCTGTTTCAAAGCTCAACTGTACATTAACATTGCTTATTACAGGATTAGGATAAATGGACATGTATTCTTTTATGCTGCAATTGGTGGTACATAATTTAACAGGTGAATAAGTATATGATCCGTTTTTGTCTATCATTTTCAAGCGGTAGTAGGCTTTGTCAGTTGGTTGTGTAACCAATAAGCTATAGCTGCTTCCTTGCATATTGCCTAAAGCATTTATGCTGGCTACTGGTGTATAGTTTAAACCATCTTTGCTTTGTTCAATAGTAAATTTATCCGCATTGATTTCCTCTGAAGTAATCCATCTCAACAGGGCATCACATTTGCTGGCTATGGCTGTAAAGGTTTTTAATTTTATGGGAAGTATTATTTACACACTACCAATCCCTATTGCTGTAATACCGGCCACCATGGTGCCGCTTAAAATATCATCTTCATTATTACCTGTAGCTGTAGATGCACCACTTAAATCAATCCAGCTTGTACCGTTCCAGCCTACTAAACGTAAATTTAAAGTTTCTGCAAATAAAGTCATATCCGGTATGCTTACGCTTATGGTTAATCCAGCGCCGGTACCGGTAGTACCAGTTCCTAAATTACCAGCATTACCTACCTGCCAATCCCATTGCCCTACATTGCTAACTGCAATAATGGGTGAAGAAAATGAAGCAGTAGGATGTGCGCCTGCGTTAGGTGCAGTTGGATCCTGGTTGTTACCCGGGTCGCCACTTATCCATGCCACGGCATATGCATCTGTAGCAGAAGCGGGGGCACTTATACTAAGAGCCCTTAAATCACTACCGCTCCCTACTGCAAAAGTAAAAGCCTGGTTACCATATTTTTTCATATAGCCATTTACATGCGCTGCGTCAGATGCCCCGGTATAAATAGCTGAATTTACAGCACTAAAATAACCTGGCAGCGCTGCCCTGTCTGTATTCCAGGTCTGTGTACCAGGCGTAGAAAGATTTACTGCCATGAAATTGGATATTTCTCCACCGGTAAATACATGGTTTCCCTGTGCGTAGCTTGAAAATGTGAAGATCAAGGATAATAATGTGGATATAATTATTTTCATGTCCGGATTAGGTAAAATTAATTGCAGCTAGTTTTGGATTTACTTAAAAGTGCCTTTACTAGTTTTATTTTGGTTAAGGTTAATTTTAAACTGGGATAAATCTATGAAAATTACTTTATATATTAAAATTTTTATAACTATTTTTTATATTTTACACCATTATATCAACTTTGTTTAAATATTTGTATCATTATACTTTAATTTATTAAACATTATAGTCATATAGGATTAGGTAAAATAAGCGCAAATTAAAGATCTGAAATTACTTACTACTGTTTTTTAATAAGGCCTGTTAGCCGGCCTCGAAAAAATAGCGTTAAGAAATTTGCAAAGTGGAGCGTAAAGCAGCGAAAATGATGATATAAAGTACAAAAGCTAATGATTGTATTAGTTCATTAGTGTACAAAAGTTTAAGTTTAGCTTTTTTCGCTGTAGCGGAACGGAGTAAATTTTAGCTATTTTTCGCAGCCTTGATTTTTTATTACTTTTTTTATCAAGAAAAAAAAGTAAATAGAAAGTAACTCAATACTATAGTAACTTTGAGCTCAAAATACCTAATCTTATAGTCTTATTTGAAGTCTATCTACGATTTGGAAAAATGTTAATATATATAAGGAGTATAATAGAATTCCTTTGTTCGGTTTTACGGTAGTAGCAAAGCAATACTTCCCACACCCTAAAAATGTGCAATCAATATATGACAAAAAACTAAGTGCCTTTGGAAACGGCTTCAGAAGATGCTTGCAATTTTTAAATTAAGTTCTGCGAAACTTGTACAATTAAATTACGAAAGATAGCACTACTACTGACCCCTTGTTCAAAAATGATTGCATTGCCTTTACCTTAAAGGGGGCCTTAGTTTATCCAATGAAAAAATCGGGGAACTGGCGGATGCCCATTATAACAGTATTATTGAGTGGATAAAAGCCTATAAACAAGGCAGCTATGAAGCCATTATAAAGTAGGTTACGGTACCAATGAAAACGAACTGGAAAAACATTCATCCAGTATAATTGAATCCTTTACAGGGCAACCACCAAGAAGCCCGGGGGAAGCCATGCTAAAAGTTTTACCGCCTTATTCCCCTACTCTAAATATCACTGAAAGGTTATGGAAGTTTACAAAAAAACAAATATTAAATGCCCGGTATTATGATGCACCAACAAAATTTCATCAGGCAATCAATGATTTTTTTCAACATATCAACCAAAAACACAATCCAGAATTACATAAACTATTAACTCTTAATTTTCAATTCTTCGATAAAAACATTGCATATTCTTATACGGCTTGAAGTATACTATACTGGTAAATATATGTAGCTGGCAACTATCAATTATTTTCGCATTGCAAATTACTTGATTTGTTTAACAAAATTAGCATGCGTACATCTTGTTTATTCATTGATGATATTAAAGATAAAGGCAGGGGCGTATTTACCACAAAAAAAATTGCTGCCGGTACTATAATAGAAGTTGCACCTGTAATTGTAATGACAAAAGCTGACAGGTTTTACCTGGATAAAACTTTATTGCATGATTATATTTTTGACTGGGGCAAGGATAATGCCTTGTGTTGTATGGCATTAGGTTATCTGCCTATCTATAACCATAGTTATAAAAGTAATTGCGAATATTTTATGAATTTTGAGGATAATACAATTTTTGTAAAAACTGTAAGAAAAATTGAGGAAGGAGAGGAGCTCACCATCAACTATAACGGAGACTGGGATAATGATAAAAAAGTTTGGTTTGATGCAATTTAGTGATACAAAGTAAATAAAAACCCGCCATTGTTATGACGGGTTCAATTTATAGGTCTTTTTGGACAAGCGTTTTTACCGATTTAAATATAAGTAACTCACTAGGGTTATTACTTTATATTGCTAAGATAACTGTTTTTATTAGTATAGCGTTTTAGTATATTATTGTAAAACAAATATAATGTTTAAACATTAAACAAAAAACTTATTTTACAAATTATTTTTAAAAAAAATAAAATGGCACAAAGTTTATAATTAACCTATACTAATATTATGTGCGATAAATATTAGATATACTATTGTTTTTCTGCAAATTCTTTCCGGATAATATTTAATGCACCACCTGCTTTAAACCATTCAATTTGCTGCTCATTATAAGTATGGTTAACTAATATAGTTTCAATTGATCCATCTGTATGATGTAAAACTACATGCAAAGATTTATTAGGTGTAAAAGATAATAGCCCTTCAATATCTATAGTATCATCTTCCAGGATTTTATCATAATCTTCTTTATTACAAAATGTTAATGCAAGCATGCCCTGTTTTTTTAAATTGGTTTCATGGATCCTGGCAAAGCTTTTTACCAATACTGCCCTTACACCTAAATGACGGGGCTCCATTGCAGCATGCTCCCTGCTTGATCCTTCACCATAATTTTCATCACCTACCACTATGCTGCCTATTCCGGCTGCTTTATAAGCTCTTTGTGTAGCTGGTACATGGCCATATTCTCCTGTAAGCTGATTTTTTACCAGGTCTGTTTTTTCATTAAAAAAATTCACAGCGCCTATCAACATGTTATTGCTGATATTATCTAGATGGCCACGAAATTTTAACCACGGGCCAGCCATACTAATATGATCAGTGGTACATTTTCCTTTTGCTTTTATTAATAATTTTAATCCTTTTAAATCCACACCTTCCCAGGCGGGGAACGGATCTAGTAATTGCAAACGCTTACTGTCAGGGGCTACTTTCACTATTACCCCGCTTCCGTCATCAGCAGGCTTTTGGTAGCCGGGATCTTCCACAGCAAAGCCTTTTGGCGGAAGTTCATAACCTGTGGGGGGATCTAACTTTACGGCTTCTCCTTTATTATTGATTAAAGTATCTGTTAAAGGATTAAAAGATAAATCACCTGCAATAGCCAGGGCTGTTACCAGCTCCGGTGAGCCTACAAAAGCATAGGTATTGGGATTGCCATCGGCACGTTTTGCAAAGTTGCGGTTGAAAGAATGAACGATGGTATTTTTTTCTTGTTTTTCTGCACCCATTCTATCCCACATGCCTATACAAGGGCCACAGGCATTAGCAAAAACGGTAGCGCCTATTTTATCAAAAGCTTCTAAAAACCCATCTCTTTCAATAGTGTATCTTACCTGTTCGCTACCAGGAGTAATGGTAAATTCACTATTTAATTTTAAACCTTTGTCTGCTACCTGCCTGGCAAGGCTTACGGCACGGCTTATATCTTCGTAACTGCTGTTGGTGCAGCTCCCAATCAAGCCTACTTCAATTTTCATCGGCCATCCGTGAGCAATAGCCGTTTCTTTCACTTTAGAAATAGGCGTTGCTAAATCAGGGGTAAAAGGGCCATTTAAGTGTGGCTCTAAGGTATTGAGGTCTATTTCAATCACCTGGTCAAAATATGCCTCGGGGTTATCATATACTTCCTTATCTCCGGTTAAGTATTCTTTTATCCCGTCAGCCAGGTTGGCAATTTCTTCTCTGCCCGTTGCTTTTAAATAACGGCCCATACTTTCATCATATCCAAAAGTAGAAGTAGTAGCTCCTACTTCGGCTCCCATATTGCAAATGGTTCCTTTTCCGGTACAGCTCAGATTAACAGCCCCTTCCCCAAAATATTCTACCACAGCGCCTGTACCACCCTTTACGGTAAGGATACCAGCAACTTTTAGTATTACATCTTTGGGTGCAGCCCAACCATTAAGTTTTCCTGTTAGTTTTACACCGATTAACTTAGGCATCTTTAATTCCCATGGCAATCCTGCCATTACATCACAGGCATCTGCGCCACCTACGCCTATAGCTATCTTACCCAGGCCGCCTGCGTTTACGGTATGGCTGTCTGTTCCTATCATCATCCCGCCAGGGAAAGCATAATTTTCTAATACTACCTGGTGGATAATGCCTGCGCCGGGTTTCCAAAAGCCAATACCATATTTATTACTTACAGAAGCCAAAAAATTATATACTTCGCTGCTTTCAAATACTGCTCTGTTAAGGTCTGTTTTACTATTTACTTTTGCTTCTATTAAATGATCGCAATGTACAGTGCTGGGTACAGCTACTTTAGTTCTGCCACTTTGCATAAATTGAAGTAAGGCCATTTGGGCGGTAGCATCCTGCATGGCCACACGGTCCGGTGCAAAATCTACATAATCTTTCCCTCGTTCGTAAGCTTTGCTTGCATTGCCTTCTGTAAGATGAGCATATAATATTTTTTCGGTGAGGGTGAGTGGTTTACCCACCATTTTACGGGCTGTATTTACTTTGTTTGCAAAATTTTTATACACCGTTTTGATCATTTCTATATCGAAAGCCATAATATTAAATAAGTTGAAAATTTTTAAATGGGCTAATTAATAGTCATTGGAAGCTACAAAATTATGAAAAACAGGGCAAATTTGTTAATAATTAAGGAAGAGTTACAGGATTATTTTTTAAATTAGCAGTATGAACCGTTTTAAACATTTTATTGAGTGGCATGTATTTGGCGTTTGTACTGCCATCGGTGAAAAAATGGGTATTGCCACTTCCACCATTCGTAAGTATTTTATTTATATTTCTTTTGCAACAATGGGGTCTCCGGTAGTTGTATATTTCTTTTTGGCATTTTGGATGAATATCAAACGGTATATTTTGAATGCAAGAAGGAATCCTTTGAGGTATTTGTAATTATGTGAAGATGTTGATTTGTTAATATGTAAAGATGTTTTTCTAAATATAAATATTGCATTTTCCCATTTCAACAAATTAACCTTTATACTACCGCTTCCCTCAACCTCACCAACTTTTCCAATAAAGGTTCAAGTAAATCTAACTTTAGCATATTAGCTCCATCACTTTTAGCTTCAGCAGGATTAGGATGTGTTTCTATAAATAATCCATCTGCACCGGTAGCTATTGCAGCTTTGGCAATAGTTTCAATCAGTTTAGGGTTACCACCTGTTACCCCGCTGGTTTGGTTGGGTTGTTGCAAAGAATGTGTACAATCCATTACTACCGGCACATTATGTTCTTTCATCCACGGTATATTTCTATAATCAACCACTAAATCCTGGTAGCCAAATGTATTGCCTCTTTCTGTTAATAGTATTTTATTATTTCCTGCAGATTTAATTTTTTCTACAGCAAATTTCATCGACGGACCGCTTAAAAATTGCCCTTTTTTTACATTTACTATTTTACCTGTAGCCGCTGCAGCTAATAATAAATCTGTTTGCCTGCATAAAAAAGCAGGAATTTGTAAAATATCCACATATTGAGCTGCTATCGAAGCCTCTTCTGCTGTATGGATATCTGTAGTTGTAGGAAGATTAAATTGCTGTCCAACTTTTTGTATCAATGCCAATGCTTTTTCATCACCAATACCGGTAAATGAAGTAGCACGTGTACGATTTGTTTTTCGGTAAGAAGCTTTAAAAACGTAGGAATATTTAATTTTTGCAGATCCCAGTGGTTTTTTCTGCGATGTTAAATACAGTTTCATCACTTTCTACAACACATGGTCCGGCAATTAAAAAAAAATTGTTGGGATTATATTGCTGATGATTAAAAATTTTAGATAAATAATCTTCCATTTTGCTAAGATACGGATTAGGTAATTGGGTATTGAGGATTAGTATTAGTAATTAGGAATTAGATGGGAAATATATTAAGAATTATCACCTCTGTGGGAGCGATATATTAGTAGAAGCAGGAGCATTTTTATTATCTTGCGGTCATTGTTTTTTGGTTGTTAGTTTACAATCATCCTAAAGAAAAATTATGGTTAAAGAAAAAATATTAGTAATAGGTGCATCCGGTCAAATAGGGGTAGAGCTTACGCTGGCACTAAGAAAAATATATGGCGATGCCAATGTGATAGCTTCTGATCTTCGGGAAGAAAATAATTTATTAAAAGGTACCGGGCCTTATGTGAGCCTGGATGTGATGAATAAGGAGATGCTGCATGTTCAGGTAGTCCGCCAAAATATTACACAAATATATTTGCTGGCAGCTATTTTATCCGCCACCGGCGAAAAAAATCCCAACCTGGCATGGAACTTAAATATGCAAAGCCTGCTTAATGTTTTGGATATTGCCAAAGAAGAAAAGTTGTCTAAGGTTTACTGGCCAAGCAGTATCGCGGTATTTGGTCCTACAAGCCCCAAAAAAAATTGTCCGCAGCAAACTATTATAGAACCTACTACTGTATACGGCATTAGTAAGTATGCCGGTGAATTTTGGTGCAATTATTATTTTAACCGGTATGGTATTGATGTAAGAAGTATTCGTTACCCAGGCTTAATAAGCTATAAAAGTGCGCCGGGTGGTGGCACAACTGATTATGCGGTAGAAATTTTTCATGAAGCATTAAGTGAAAAAAAGTATGAATGTTTTTTAGAAGAAGATACGTACTTGCCTATGATGTATATGCCTGATGCCATCAGGGCTACTATTGAGCTAATGGAAGCGCCGGCTTCAAAGGTTTCTGTACGCACTTCTTACAATATATCCGGCATGAGTTTTTCTCCAAAAGAAATTGCCGCAGAAATAAAGAAGCATATTCCCAAGTTTTTTATTTCTTATGTACCAGATTACAGGCAGCAAATTGCTAATAGCTGGCCGAGTAGTATTGATGATAGCGTAGCCAGGAAAGATTGGGGGTGGAAAGAAGATTTTGACCTGGAAAAAATGACAAAAGATATGTTGGAAAATTTGTAGCCGTGATTAATAAATGGATCTAAATAAAAAACTTCATATTAAATATGAAGTTTTTTTATTTAGAAGCTCTTAAGATCAATTTAAATCCGGTATAATTTTGTTTCACATCCGGTATAATAATTTTCTGTTTATATGGAATAATATATACGGCATTACCTTTTTGATAAGTAACCAACGTATTATTTAAAATATGCTTGTTTGTATTTTCTTGCGGTGCAAGTAAGCTACCTGTATATTTTAAACCCATTTTCAGGTTGAACGATATTGAATTTTTTAAAGAGGAAGAAGGGCTAGCTATATTTAGCCATACCTTATTTTTGCTTTTTTTGCCAATCCCCCTGTCAGCCATACTACTTAATGTAGAACCTATAAAGGCACACATTATTAGTACTATTTTGCTTACTTGTTTCATTGAGATTAACATTTTATTAAACAAATATAACAAATTTTTTAAATTATACATATACCATTCATCAAATATTTTAACTTTTCTTTGATTTTAAGGAAAAATTGGTTAATTCATAAAGAAAATACTTAAATTACATTAACCGATTGAAGAAAAGATGAATAATCCATTTCAGCACGATAAGGAAGAATTAAAAGAACTATTACAGCAGTTTGAAAATTTAAAGGCTGGCAAACGCCCATCTTTTATAGAGGAGGAGTCTTTTGAAAGAATTATTGAGTATTTTGATGAAAAAGAACAGACGCAGCAGGCTTTAGAAGCAGCTGAATATGGGATTGAGCAATATCCTTATTCAGCAGCATTGCTTTTAAAAAAGGCAGATATGCTGCTGGCACTACGTTTTTACAAAGAAGCGCTTGAAGTACTTGAACAGGCAGAAATATTACATTCCTCTGACAGCACTTTGTATATCTTAAAAACTGAAGCTTACCTGGCTTTAGATCAACAGCAAAAAGCTGCATCTGTATTAGAGGCAGCCCTCGAAAATTTTGATGGGGAAGAAAAAATAGATCTTTTATTTGAACTGGCCGATGTATATGATGATTATGAAGATTTTGACAAGGTATTTGATTGCTTAAAAATGATTTTGTCAATTGATCCTGTTAATGAAGAAGCATTATATAAAATATGTTTTTGGACAGATTTTACCGGACGTAATGAAGAAGGAATAAAATTACACCAGAAAATTATTGAAGATTATCCTTTTAATGAATTGGCCTGGTTTAATTTAGGAGCCGCTTACCAAGGCCTTAAATTATACGAAAAAGGAATAGATGCATACCAGTATGCCGTAGCTATTGATGAAAAATTTGATTATGCATGGCGTAATATGGGTGATGCGTATATGCGTTTGCGTAAGTACAAAGATGCTATAGAAGTTTTAGAAAAAGTATTGGAATTATCCAGGCCCGAAGAAGTGATATATGAAGCCATTGGCCATTGCTACGATAAACTGGGCAATTATGCCCAGGCCAGGTTTAATTATAAAAAAGCCAGCCACCTGAATAAAGATGATAGCCAGCTGCAGTATAAAATTGCCCGTACCTATATGAATGAAGCCAATTGGGAAACTGCAATAAAATCTTTGGAAACTGCACTTCAAATGCATACACTGCAGCCTGAGTATAATTTAGCTATGGGACAATGTTATATGGAAATAGGCCGACTTGAAGATGCCATTACTTATTTAGGAAATGTTGTGAGGGTAAGGCCAAAAAAAACAAGTGGATGGATAGAATTATTAAATTGTTTATATAAAGCAGAGCTTTTTGAAGATATGTTGGAGTATGCATTTTTTGCACATGAACAAACAGATGCCAAACCTGTTTTTTTATTTTATAAAAGTCTTGCATTTTTTGCTTTATCAAAATCCAAAGATGCATTAATACAACTGGAATTGGGAATGTCTCACAACCCAAAATTGATTAAAAAATTTATTGCAGTTAACCCGTCATTATTGCAGAATCAGCAGGTGGTTGAATTAATTGCTAAATTTAAAAAAAATAAATAATATCCATTACGGGTTTCTTTGTAATGCATTATTGCCTTTTGGTTACTAGTGGTTATCTTTGCCGCATTATAAATAATCCAACATGAATTTTAACCTCTCCTCAGATTCCTGAAAGGAACATTAAGCCACGTATACATGGTATTACTATGGTGATGGATAAAGGTTTAAGCGTACAGGAAGCCAAGAATTTTATGAGTGTGGCAGATCCACACGTGGATATGGTAAAGCTTGGTTTTGGAACATCATATGTAACCCCTAATCTTAAAGAAAAACTGGAAGTATACCGCTCTTATAATATGCCCGTTTATTTTGGCGGTACTTTATTTGAGGCCTTTTTAATTCGCAACCAGTTTGAAGAATATATTAGTGTATGTAAAGAATTTGGCATATCACTGATGGAAGTAAGTGATGGCTCTATTACTATCCCCCATGCAGAGAAATGTGGATACATTGAAAAATTATGCAAACACGGAACCGTGTTAAGTGAGGTAGGTAGCAAAGATGCGGCTCATATTATCCCCCCTATAAATGGATAGAGCTCATGAGAGCAGAGTTAAGTGCAGGATCAACTTATGTAATTGCTGAAGCAAGAGAAGCAGGAAATGTAGGAATTTACCGCGGCACTGGTGAAGTACGGGAAGGGCTGGTACAGGAAATCTTAACACAGATCCCGGAAGAGCAAATTATCTGGGAAGCACCACAAAAAGCCCAACAGCTATACTTTCTGGAACTTATTGGATGCAATGTAAACCTGGGTAATATTGCACCAACCGAGGTTATACCCCTGGAAGCCATGCGTATCGGTTTACGTGGTGATACTTTTAATCTGTACCTGGATAAAGAAATGCGGTAATTATGGAATTGTATGGTTTAATTGGTTATCCTTTAACGCATTCTTTCTCCAAGCAATATTTTACCGAAAAATTTATCCGGGAAAATTTGTCTGATTGTGTATATAAAACCTTTGCCATTGAATCTATTACAGAATTCCCCGCTATAATGGCCCAGAATTCCGGTTTAAAAGGGCTAAGCGTAACCATACCCTACAAAGAACAGGTGCTTCCTTACGTTACAGAATTATCAGAAGAAGTGAAATACATAGGTGCCACTAACAGCATAAAAATTTCCGGAAATAAATTAACCGCTTACAATACGGATATTGTTGGCTTTGAATTATCATTTTTACCATTATTAAAGCCACATCATAAAAAGGCATTGGTGCTTGGCACTGGCGGAGCATCAAAAGCAGTGCAATATGTGCTTAAAAAATTAAATATTTCTTTTATTATTGTTTCAAGGAATGAAAATTTTGATCGCGGAATAATTAGCTATGAGTCTATTTCAAAAGAAATTATAAATGAATATAACATTATTATTAATTGTACTCCTGCAGGCATGCATCCCGATAAAAATACTTTTCCCGACATACCTTATCATTTATTAAATACAAACCATTACCTCTTTGATTTGATTTACAAACCGGCCAAAACCATTTTTTTACAAAAAGGCGAACAGGCAGGTGCTACCATAAAAAACGGATACGATATGTTAATTGCACAAGCAGAGGCCAGCTGGAAAATCTGGAATGAAAAATAATTTTAAATGATCAATATGCTTTTGCATACCTCAGGCAAAGGCGCTACTTTTTTAATTTGATAATTATAACAAACCATGTTTGTGCTTGACAAAGCCAAAATTTTAATTTCGTTATTTCTTTGTACAGATAATTCATACAACAATTCAAAAGATACCTTACTAACTTCACCAATATCGCTGATGCGAACCGGTATGGTTACGGCGATCAGTTCCTTATCCGGAAAAACTATTTTTATTTTAGCCATTTTTAATTAATAAATTAATTCTTATTTGATACCAGCATTAGTTTTTCATGGCATCATCGTTGCGAACTTTGTTCTGTTATTAATTCTTTTTGAGGAAAAGAAATAATAATCAATCCGTTCATCAGCAGTACTGCTATTAAGCTTATTGAAGCCAATACATCCGCTTGTTAGTTTATAATTTTCAATGTCAGCAATTTTTCTGCGGTAATCCGTTTTATCCGCTTTATCAGTGTTCTAATCCATCCAAAAAATCAATCAGTTTTTGCACAGCTTTTTTTCTATGGCTGTATTTATTTTTTTCCTCCATATTCATTTCAGCAAAAGTTTTATTGCTGTCGGCAGGAATAAAAACTGCATCATATCCAAACCCATTATTACCCTTCTCCTCTTTTGCAATATACCCTTCACAAATGCCTTCAAACTGATATTCTTTTTTATTTAGTATTAATGAAATAACTGTTCTAAACCTCGCTTTTCTATTTTCCTCTTGCTGCAAGTTGGTTAGCAGTAATTTGATATTATCTTTAAAAGATCTTTTTTCACCTGCATAGCGGGCACTTTTTACTCCCGGCTCATTATTTAGCGCCTGTACTTCAAGACCGGTATCTTCACTAAAACAATTTTTTTTGGTTAATCCATAAATTACTCTGGCCTTTTCAAATGCATTAGCCTCCAATGTATCATGCGGTTCAGGAATATCAATATCTATCCCCGCTTCTTCCAAGGTAATAATATCAAATTTCCCTTTTAAAACAGCCTTTATTTCTTTTATTTTGTTTGAATTATTAGTAGCGAAAATGAGTTGTTGCATAAACTTGATTCTAAATGGAAAATATTTTTTGTAAGCTTGCACAAAGCTTTAATTTTTCTTCCTTATTTTGTTTTAAAAATTGTAAAGGTGGCGCATGCATATAAATTATTTCATTATATTGCTGCACTTGGTACACAGGAAATTGCAAAGGCAAAAGAATATCACTCATTAACACATCAAATGCAAATATTTTAGCAGCATCAAAAAATTGTTGCAGCTGTTCATAATTCAGTTTTTTATTATTGCAAAAATTTACAATAGCAACATCATTTAAGGTTAGCTTGCAAGCCGTTAAAATACCTATTAAAAAATTAAGCTCTGCATCAGGTAAAAAAACGCAATCGGGATGATTAACCAAAATGAGTATTTTGCCTTCATTTTTTCCTAAAAACTCAATTTTTTCTTTTATCGCAGAAACAGTTTTTATTTGGTTGATTTTCGAATCAATCAAGCCTTTTTTAAATAAATCTTGAAGAACAATTGCAGGTAATTGAATATTATCTAAACTCATATAAATGGTAATAAGTACTAATATTTTTTTCGTTTCTTTGTTGTAAAATTACGAATATGATTGCAGCCGCCGATTTTAATATAACAAAAGTTGAGCGTAGTAAGCTTAATGATATCAACCTCAGTAATATACCGTTTGGTAAATACTTTACGGATCATATGTTAGAGGTTGATTATGAGGATGGTGAATGGAAAACTCCTGAAATAAAACCATACCAGCCATTGTTAATAGAACCATCTTTAGCAGCTATACATTATGGTCAGTCTATCTTTGAAGGAATAAAAGCATATAAAAACGATAAAGGTGAGGCTGCAATATTCAGGCCACAGGATAATTTCAAAAGGTTTAATATTTCTGCAGAACGCATGCAAATGCCTGCCGTACCGGAAGAAATTTTTATGGAAGGTCTAAAATTACTGGTAAGCCTTGATAGCAACTGGATACCACAAAAAGAAGATCATTCTTTATATATCCGTCCATTTATGTTTAGTACCGATGAAATGATTGGCGTAAAGCCTAGTGAGAAATATAAGTTTATGATTATCTTAAGCCCTACAGGACCTTATTACAATGCGCCAATGCGTATTTATGTGGAAGAAAAATATGTACGGGCTGTACCTGGGGGTGTTGGTTATGCAAAAGCAGCAGGTAATTACGGCTCAGCTATGTTTGCCACAGCAGAAGCAAAAAAGATTGGGTACGACCAGGTATTATGGACAGATGCATATGAACACAAATATGTACAGGAGTGCGGTACCATGAATGTATTTTTTATTATCGGAAATAAGGCCATTACTCCTGATTTGGGAGCCGGAACTATTTTAGCCGGCATAACAAGGGATAGCGCAATGGCAGTTTTGAAAGAAATGGGTTTTACTGTGGAAGAAAAAGCTTTAAGTATTGATGAAATTATAGAAGCACACAAAGCTGGTATATTGCATGAAGTATTTGGAACAGGCACTGCTGCTACTATTTCCCTGATAAAAGAACTGCGCTATAAAGATTATGTGATGAAATTTAGTGTAGAGCAATGGAATACGGCTCCGGCGCTTAAAGCCCGGTTAAATGCCATACGATACGGCAAAGTGCCAGATATTCATAATTGGATGTATAAAGTAGACTAGGTACAGAAATATATATTAATTTTTACCACCTGCACCAGGTGGTTTTTTATTAGATTTTAAACACTAAAAAAATTTTTAATTTTTAATTTTTAATTATTAATTAATTTCCTACCTTTGCCGTCCTAAAAATAATGGTCAATAATGCCAACTATACAACAATTAGTTAGAAAAGGAAGAGAAATCATTAAAGCAAAAAGCAAATCAAGAGCTTTGGATGCTTGCCCTCAACGCCGTGGGGTATGTACAAGGGTATATACAACAACGCCTAAAAAGCCTAATTCGGCTTTGCGTAAAGTAGCCAAAGTGCGTTTAACCAATAAAATTGAGGTAATTGCTTATATACCAGGTGAAGGTCACAATTTGCAGGAGCACTCAATCGTATTGATACGTGGCGGAAGGGTAAAAGATTTGCCAGGTGTGCGTTATCATATTGTACGTGGCAGTTTGGATACTGCAGGTGTAAAAGACCGTAAACAAAGCCGTAGTAAATACGGAACCAAAAAAGCAAAAAAATAATCATTTTGTCTGCTGGTTTCCGTCTGACAAAATTTATCAGACGGAGATCGGCAGATAATTTTTTAAAAATATAAAACAATGCGTAAAGCACAAGCCAAGAAGCTTCCATTAGCACCAGATCCAAAATTCAACGATAAGTTGGTAACTCGTTTCGTTAACAACTTAATGTGGGAAGGGAAGAAAAGCGGTGCATACACTATTTTTTATGATGCTTTAGATAAAGTTACCAAAATAACCGGTGAAACTGGTTATGAAGTATGGAAAAAAGCATTAGCAAACATTACTCCGGGTGTAGAAGTACGTAGCCGCCGTATTGGTGGTGCTACCTTTCAAATTCCATCAGAGGTTCGTGCTGACAGAAAAATTTCTTTAAGCATTAAATGGATGGTACGCTATAGTCGTGACAGGAATGGCCGTAGCATGGCTGATAAATTAGCCAACGAAATCGTTGCCGCCAGCAAAGGTGAAGGTGCTGCTTTTAAAAAGAAAGAAGATACACACCGTATGGCAGAAGCCAACAAAGCATTTGCACATTTTAGAATTTAATTATTTTAATTTTTTGGTATATTAAGAGAGCCGCTTTATACATAGCGGCTCTCTTATATTATGTTAATTAATTTTTTATTTCATTTTTTCTGAAATATATTTTTCAATTTCAACACCTTTTGCTTTTGCTAACTTATTTAATGAACTGATAACAACAGGGTCAATAAATCCTTTGTATTGGTCAGGAACAGCATTTCTGAATTTAATAACCATATCAATACCGCTTTTTACATTATCCAGGTTATTCACTTTTTCCAGGTAAGCACAAAATGCAGGAGTACCTTCAACTTTTTCCTGGCTCAAAGGCATCTGATTGTATTTAGTGGCTATAAAATCAAAATCAGCTTCATTGCCTTGCGCCATTATTATGTCACCCACGATTTCGCCCAACCCGCCTTTTGCATCATTACTATATTTTTTTGCCAGTTCATAAGCTGTTGAAGGTTCTAATGCTGCTAAAGCATCTAGTGAAGCGCCTGCAACAGAATAACTGCTATCGCTAAGGTTTTTCTCATATAAAGATTTGTATTTGGCATCTTTATTTTTTGCTAAAAATTTAATGGCCGCTGCTCTTGTTTTTTTATCTTTATCAGTATTAGCCATCGCTTCAATAGTTTTAACAATTGCAGCATCAGCAGCCAGTTTTGAGGCAGCTAACTTTGTAATAGTACTTTTGCGCAATGGGGCATATTTATCTTTAAGGCCTTCTGCCAGTTCAGGCATATTATTTTTTGCAAAATAATCTAATGCTTCTTTTCTATCCATATATAAAGGCGCATTTTTAATTTGATGAACATAGTTCTCAGCAGTTTTATTATCTTTTTTAAGGCCTAATAAAATTTTATCAGCATCTACGTTTATCAAATCAGGACGTTTTGTATAATTAAAAGTAAAGGAGTCTGTCTTATTTTCAATCCATACTTTATAACGTTTTTTAACTGAACCATTATATACATCGATAGCTATGGGCAAACGGAATATTTTACCCGATTTTTGTGTTTGTTCAATTATAGCGGTTGCTTTACCGGTTGCATCATCATAATTATAATCAATTTTTAATTCCGGATGCCCGCTTCCATAATACCATTGATTCCAATACCAGTTTAAGTCCTGCCCTGTTACTTCTTCAAAAGCAAGCCGTAGTTGCCCGGCTTCACCGGTTTTAAATTTATTGGTAGTTAAATAATTGTTTAATGATTTGAAAAAAGCGTCATCGCCTAAATAATTGCGAAGCATATGCAAGATCCTACCGCCTTTGTTGTAGCTTACCCCATCAAACATATCTTCTTTATCAGCATACTTGAAACGTACTAAATCTTTCTTCTCATTACCGGGTTGCAGGTATCCAAGCATATCGGTATAATTATGGGCATCACCGTCATCTTTACCATATTTATATTCATGCCATAATACCTCACTATAATTGGCAAAGCTTTCATTTACAGTAAGGTTGCTCCAGCTTTCTGCCGTAACCAAATCACCAAACCACTGGTGAAATAGTTCATGGGCAATAGTACTTTCCCATCCTATACCTTCAGTTAATTCCCTGGCATTTTGATAAGCACTTTCCTGGTGTAAGGTAGCTGTGGTATTCTCCATCGCCCCGCTTACATAATCCCTTCCAACAATTTGGGCATATTTAGCCCAAGGATATTCTACACCTAATTTTTCTGAATAGAATTTCATCATTTCCGGTGTATTGCCAAATATTTTTCGTGCTACAGGCGCATATTCTTTTTATACATAATAGCTTACTTCCTTACCCTTATAGCTATCTTTAACAATTGAAAAATCTCCTACTGCCATAAAAAAGAGATAAGGTGCATGCGGAAGATCCATTTTCCAATAATCTGTTCTTGTACCATCATTGTTTTTTTTCTGATTAATCAGTAAGCCGTTACTGAGGGTTACATATTTATCAGGTACAGTCATATAAATTTCTTCCGTACTTTTTTGATTGGGTTTATCAATAGTAGGCATCCATACGCTACTGGCTTCAGTTTCGCCTTGTGTCCATATTTGTGTAGGCTTATTTTTTTCTTCGCCGGTCGGGTTAACAAAATATAAACCTTTTGCATCTGTGATAGCTGCACTGCCTTTTACTTTCAGTTCATTAGGCTTGCTTATATAATCAATATATACTGTATATTTTTCCCCACCTTTGTAGACTTTGTTTAGCTTGATAATTAATTCTGCGCCATCGTACTGGTACTTTAAAGGTTGTTTGGCGCTTCCATTAACTATGGCAACTTCTTTTATTTCCATTCCTTTTGCATCAAGCGTTAAAGAATCTGTAGCATAAAAATGAGGCTTTAAGGTAACCCATGCTTTGCCATACATCCATGCTTTTGTATAATCAAATTTTACATCCAGTTTGGTATGTACCAGGTCATTTACTAATGTAGCGCTACCCCGGTATATTTTTTTCCAGCTGGTATCCTGGGGTTCATTGCTGTGCTGGGCCATCAATAATATTGGGCCTGTGGCAAATGCCAAAATCAAAAAAATTTTCTTCATGTGTTGTTATTAAGAACTTCAAAAATAGTATCAGTTTCATTAAAAACTGTTTGTTTTTATATAAATGGTAAGTCAATCATATTAGTTAGCTTTGTTATCGTTTTTAATTATGTGGACGACTTATAAAATAAATTTGCATCGCAAAAATATCAATGTTAAAATGAAAATAATTGTTTCGATATATTTTTTTTGTTGCAGCTATATATTATCTGCCCAGCAAAACCGTTTTATGTACCTGCAAATGGATAATAAGCAACCCTTTTATATAAAGCTTAATAAAAAGGTATTCAGTTCTTCGGAAAGCGGGTACGTAATTATTCCAAAATTGGCAGAAGGAAGTTATAGCTTTCAGGTTGGATTTCCTAAAAATGGATTACCGGAACAAACCTTTAATTATAGTATTGGTGCAAAAGATATAGGGTTTATTATCAAAAATTTTGGTGAAAAAGGCTGGGGTTTATTTAATCTTCAATCTTTGGATATAATTATGGCTGGTATCTCTGATAAACAGTCACTCAATAGTGAAAGTGCACAGGTGTCATCTTCTACAATAGATTCTTCCAATATAGGCCAGGTAGCCCATAGCCAGGAAGATACTTTACAGTTTATCACACCTCCTAAGCCCCGGATTATAGAAAACGCAGCTATTAGCAGTATCAAAAAATTATCTGAAGTTCAAAATGATGAAGGCGTTAACATGGTGTTTATAGATATTTCGCCTGATCATATGGATACGGTACAATTATTTATACCATTACAGGAATTACAAGGCAATGAAAATCCTGAGCAGGTATTACGTGCAGATTCAACCCCGGTTGATAAATCTTCCAATATTGAGTCATCAAATTCAAAAATAGTCACTGATAGTGCAGCAGTGGATAATACAACTGCAAAAAATGAAATAACTACAAGTGTGATTTCAGAAAATACTGATATAAAAAATGACATAGTAATATTAGAAAGAAGAATCAATAGCAGTTGTAAGCGTTTAGCGGACGAAGAAGATTTTCTTAATTTACGTAAAAAAATGGCGGCAGAAAAAAATGATGATGATATGATATCCGTTGCCAAGAAAAATTTTAAAAGTAGATGTTATACAACAGAGCAGGTTAAAAATTTAAGTTTATTATTTTTAAAAGACCAGGATAAATACAAATTTTACGATGTTGCTTATCCTTCGGTATTTGACCTGCATAATTTTAACACTTTACAAAATCAATTGAGCGATGACTATTTTATTAATCGTTTTAAAGCAATGATTCACCCTTAAAGCTTAAAGTTTACATGCCACGCTATTTTATCGAGCTATCATACAAAGGAACCGGCTATGCCGGATTTCAGATACAAAATAATGCCAACTCCATACAAGCTGAAGTAGAGAAAGCTTTGCAGGTTTATTATAAAAATACTTTTCAGCTTACAGGTTCGTCCCGTACCGATGCCGGTGTGCATGCCTTACAAAATTTTTTTCATTTTGATGTGCTGTATTCTCTTGATAATACAAATAAAGATATATATCACTTAAATGCAATTTTGCCTGAAGATATAGTAGTCAAATCGATCTTACAAGTAGCTGATGATGCCCATTGCAGGTTCGATGCCCAATCCAGATCTTATAAGTACCACATTTACCAATATAAAAATCCATTTCTGCAGCATACTGCATTTTATTGTCCATATCCAATTGATATACCCTTATTGCAACAAGCAGCTGCTGAAATAATGGCGCACAATAATTTTACTACCTTTTCTAAAAAGCATTCACAGGTAAAAACATTTGAATGTGCCATCAGCGAAAGCCGGTGGGAAGAATTGCCTGGGCAGCAATTTTTATATACTGTTACAGCCAACCGTTTTTTGCGTGGTATGGTAAAAGGGCTGGTTGGTACAATGCTACTGGTAGGTAAAGGAAAAATTACCCTGGAGCAATTTAAATCCATTATACAATCTTATGATAATACCCGGGCAGATTTTTCAGTCCCATCGCAAGGGTTATTTTTAGCCCGGGTTAAATATCCGCCATCTGTTTTTCCTTATATGGCCACCAGTGATGTTTACTTGTAATCCTTTAGTAACGGGTATTTTTACGGCATTTGCCCCAAAAAATAACGTACTTTTAATTTGATTTTTGCTTATTTTTTATTAACTTTATAATCAGCAATTTTTAAAGAAAGCCTATGCTATAGTTATCTACATTATTTAGTTTTACTATTTTTTAACCGTTAAAATTATGCTTGTATGAACGTAAACATTCAAACCCACCATTTTGATGCGGATGCTAATTTATTATCCTATGTACAGAAAAAGCTATCCAAGCTTACCCAATTTCACGACAGGATAACCAAAGTGGATGTATATTTAAAATTAGATAATGTAGTGCATACGATTAAAGATAAAGTAGCAGAGATAAAAGTTCATATCCCACGTCATGATTTTTTTGTAAAGCAATCATCAAAATCATTTGAAGAAAGTTTTGATACTGCCATGAACTCTGTGATAACACAAATAAAGCGAAAAAAAGAAAAATTTGCAGCAGTATAAAAAAAGAGCCTCCAATTTGGAGGCTCTTTTTTTATACTGAATTACCATATCCAATAGTTTTTAACACCATAAGCAATATTTATTAAAAAAATCTTTTCTAAAATTTTTCCGTTAATCATTTTCACTTACCTTTGCATCCCTAAAAATAGGGAAAGCAGTTCTTTGTTATTAAGCCGAAGTAGCTCAGTTGGTAGAGCAGCTGATTTGTAATCAGCAGGTCGGGGGTTCGACTCCCTTCTTCGGCTCGGGTTATGATTTGCCAATTTTTGGCTGATCATATTACGGGCAGATGGCCGAGTGGTTAAAGGCGACAGACTGTAAATCTGTTCTCTCACGAGTACGTAGGTTCGAAACCTACTCTGCCCACTAAATAAATTTGCAAATGTGCCAATGGGCAAATGTGCAAATTTTGAATGTTAGTTCTTTTAAATTTGCATATTGGCACATTTGCTTATTTGCATATTGGTTTTGCGGAAGTAGCTCATTTGGTAGAGCGGTAGCCTTCCAAGCTTCAGGTGGCCGGTTCGAGCCCGGTCTTCCGCTCATTTAAGTTGTTAGATGAGAGATGGCAGTTGGCAGTTTTTTAAAAACTGTCAACTAACAGCAGTCAACTGTCAGCTACACAACACAAGCTGTTGTAGCTCAGGGGTAGAGCACTTCCTTGGTAAGGAAGAGGTCGTGAGTTCAATTCTCATCAACAGCTCTTCTTCTACGCTTCAATAGAAGCTGAATAAAGATGATAAAGTACAAGAGTGCGACGCCAATGCAGCTAAATAGCAGTACAAAAGCTTAGTACAAAAACATAAAAGTCTATGGTTTACAGACTTTAAATAACAACCAATTTCAAAACAATTATTAAAAAATAAACAATGGCAAAAGAATCTTTCAAGAGGGATAAGCCCCACTTAAACGTTGGTACTATAGGTCACGTGGATCATGGTAAAACAACCCTAACAGCCGCTATAACCGATGTTTTGTCAAAAAAAGGTTTAGCGGAAAAAAAGAACTATGATGATATTGATGGTGCTCCTGAAGAAAAAGAAAGGGGTATTACAATTAATACAGCTCACGTAGAGTATGCAACTGCTGCCCGCCACTATGCACACGTAGATTGTCCGGGACATGCTGATTATGTGAAAAATATGATTACAGGTGCTGCACAGATGGATGGTGCTATCCTTGTAGTTGCTGCTACCGATGGTCCTATGCCACAAACTAAAGAACATATCTTATTGGCCCGCCAGGTAGGTGTTCCCCAGATTGTTGTTTTTATGAACAAAGTGGATTTGGTAGACGATCCTGAATTATTGGAGTTAGTAGAAATGGAGATTCGTGAATTATTAACTTCTTATGGTTTTGATGGTGATAATACACCGATTATCCAGGGATCTGCAACCGGCGCTTTGGCTGGTGAAGAAAAATGGATGGCTAAAATTGATGAATTAATGGATGCTGTTGATAGTTATATTCCATTACCTCCACGTTTAGTTGATTTGCCATTTTTGATGAGTGTTGAGGATGTATTCTCTATCACTGGCCGTGGTACTGTAGCTACCGGTCGTATTGAAAGAGGCCGTATCAAAGTTGGTGAAGGTATTGAAATTGTAGGTTTGATGGAAAAACCATTGACTTCTACAGTTACAGGTGTTGAGATGTTTAAGAAATTATTGGATGAAGGTGAAGCTGGTGATAACGCAGGTTTATTATTACGTGGTATTGAGAAAACTCAAATCCGTCGTGGTATGGTACTTTGCAAACCAGGTTCTATCACTCCGCATACAGAATTTAAAGGTGAAGTATATGTATTAAGCAAAGAAGAAGGTGGACGTCATACTCCATTTTTTAACAAATATCGTCCTCAGTTCTATTTCCGTACTACAGACGTAACTGGCGAGGTTACTTTAAATGCTGGTACTGAAATGGTTATGCCAGGTGATAATACTTCATTGAACGTTACGTTGATACAACCAATCGCTATGGAAAAAGGATTGAAATTTGCGATTCGTGAAGGTGGCCGTACAGTAGGTGCCGGCCAGGTAACTGAAGTTGTAAAGTAATAAAAAGATAAGTATCTTTGATAATAGAATTAGCTAATTAGCAAATTTGCTAGTTAGCTAATTTGTTTTTACGGGCATGGTGCAACGGTAGCATACGGGTCTCCAAAACCTTTGATCTGGGTTCGAATCCTAGTGCCCGTGCAATTGAATATGCAAATTTGCCCATGTGCAGATTTGCAAATAATAATTCAATGATTTTTTATTTGCACATTTGCATATATGCATATATGCACATTTTTCATTGCACATTTTTAATTTATATGAATAAATTTACAGCATATCTCAGGGATTCTTATAAAGAATTGGTAGAAAAAGTAACCTGGCCTACCTGGGAGCAATTACAGCAGTCTACTAGGATTGTATTAGGATCGACAAGAGTAATTACAGCAGTAGTAGCTGTAATGGATTTTGTATCCAACGGGGCATTAAAATGTATTTACTCTTTATTTAAAGGATAATTATGGAATCAGAAGTGTCAACCACACCGGCAACAGAAAAGGAAAGCAAATGGTATGTGCTCCGGGTAGTAAGCGGCAAAGAACGTAAAGTAAAAGAATATTTGGATAAAGATATTGTACGCAATGGCTGGGACAATACAGTGAAGCAGATTTTTTTGCCGGTCGAGAAAGTATATAAGGTTTTAAATGGTAAAAAAGTAATGAGGGAGCGGAATTTTTATCCCGGCTATATCATGATTGAAGTGGTAAATGGGAAATTAAATGATGATATGATTCAGCATATGAGCAATATCAGCAATGTAATGCACTTTTTAACAGATGGTAAAGGATCTAAAGGAAATATTATTTCTTTACGTAAGGCAGAAGTAAATAAAATGCTGGGTAAGGTAGATGAAATGAGCGATGCTGGCGGTATGACAATGAGCGAACCGTTTATTGTAGGTGAAACAATCAAGATTATTGATGGGCCGTTTAATGATTTTAATGGTGTGATTGAAGAAGTAAATGATGAAAAGAAAAAATTAAAAGTACAGGTAAAAATATTTGGAAGGGCCACACCGGTAGAGTTAAGCTACATGCAGGTAGAAAAATTAATCTAACCAAATTATAAATTATAATATGCATAAAAAACCATTCTGTAAAGAATGGTTTTTTATTGTCATCATAATAAGCAATATACATTTACACCTTTCCGTTATACTATTTAGATTACTTATATCTTTAAAATAAGAATTAAAAGTATAATTTTTTTTCATAATATTTTATTATAAGGGTTATAATTGAATCGTTGTTCATGAAATGTTTTAACTAATATTATTATGCAGGTTTTAAAATTTGGTGGTACATCAGTTGCTAATGCAGAAAACATTAACAAGGTAATTAGTATTGTAAAAGCCGCAATGATAAAAGATACCACCTTTGTAGCCGTATCAGCCTTGAGCGGGGTTACTGATATTTTATTGAAGTGTGGCACTATTGCAGCCTCAGGCAGTGAATCCTATAAAGAAATATTAAAAGAACTGGAAAACAGGCATCTTGAAACAGCAAAATCATTATTACCGATAGCACATCACAGCAGTGTGTTAAGCAATGTAAAAAAACGCTGTAATGAAATAGAAGATATTTGTAATGGTGTTTATTTGCTGGGAGAATTATCAAACAGGATTAAAGATAAAATAGTAAGTTATGGTGAGTTGTTGTCTTCACAGATCATTACAGCGGTACTACTTGAAGATGACATTGACGTGGAGTGGAAAGATTCAAGAGAATTGATAAAAACAGACTCTGGTTTTGGACATGCTATCGTAGATTTCCCTGCAACTGAAAAAAAAACATTAACAGCTATTTAAAAAATAATACCCGTAAACTTATAATTTTCCCTGGCTTTATTGCCGCTGACGAGCAAGGGAATACTACAACTTTAGGAAGAGGGGTAGCGATTATACTGCAGCCATACTTGCAGCAGCAACGCATGCTGAAGTTTTAGAAATCTGGACAGATGTAAGCGGCATGATGACTGCTGATCCAAGGCTCGTAGCCAATGCTAAAATAATACCACAGATTTCTTACCAGGAAGCAATGGAGTTATCACATTTTGGCGCAAAAGTTATTTATCCGCCTACCATACAGCCCGTAATGGCTAAGGCTATTCCTACCTGGATAAAAAATACTTTTGCTCCAGGCGATACCGGTACATTAATCCAGCACCAGGCATTAAAAAACGGAAGTAAAATCCGCGGCATTTCCAGCATTAATAAAATTACTTTGTTAAGCCTGGAAGGTAGCGGTATGGTAGGGATACCAGGTTTTCCAAAAGATTATTCGGCACATTATCCGACCAAAAATTAATGTGATATTTATTACTCAAGGCTCATCTGAGCATTCTATTTGTGTGGGTGTAGATGAAATAGCCGCACTTAAAGCAAAAGAAGCGGTGGATAATACTTTTGCTTTTGAAATAGCAGCTAAAAAAGTAGAGCCTTTAATTATAGAAAATGATCTTGCAATTATTGCTTTGGTAGGTGATAATATGAAAAATCATCCTGGTATTTGCGGTAAAATGTTTGCAGCTCTTGGTCGCAATGGTGTAAATGTAAGAGCGATAGCACAAGGCTCATCAGAAAAAAATATATCAGCAGTAGTGGCTGCAAAAGATGTTAAAAAAGCAATCAATATCCTGCATGAAGACTTTTTTGAAACGAGCAACAAACAAGTGAACCTTTTTATAACAGGCGTAGGCAATGTAGGAAAAAAATTATTAGCCCAAATGCTTCAACAACATGAATATCTTCAGCAACACCTAAGGCTGAATATAAAATTAGTTGGCCTGGCCAGTAGTAAAAAAATGCTGATTAATGAAGACGGTATTTCATTAAATACCTGGCAACAGGATTTGGAAAATGCCGGACCAATGGATATCAACTCATTTGTCCATACCATTAGCTCCAAAAATTTGCGCAATAGTATTTTTGCCGATGTTACCGCAAGCAATACCGTTGCTGAATGTTACCAGGAATTATTTGAAAAAAGCATATCGGTGGTAGCTTGTAATAAAATAGCCTGCTCATCTGCATTTAACGTTTACAAAGAATTAAAACATAAAGCCAGGGAATACAATTCGTTATTTCTTTTTGAAACCAATGTAGGCGCAGGCTTGCCGATTATAAGTACATTAAATGATTTGTTGAGAAGCGGTGATACAATCAATAAAATGCAAGCTGTATTAAGCGGTACTTTAAACTATGTTTTTAACAATTATAATGGCGAAAAACCATTTGCAACCATTGTACAGCAGGCGCAAGACGAAGGATACACCGAACCCGACCCACGGCTTGATTTAAGTGGCATGGATGTAATGCGAAAAATTATGATTTTGGCAAGAGAAGCCGGTGAAAAAATTGAAATGGAGGATATTGAAAATAGTTCTTTCATGCCACCATCATGCATGCAGGGTAGTGTAGATGATTTTTATAAAGAGATGCTCAGGCATGAAGATCATTTTAGAAAATTATATGAAGCAGCCAAAACAACAGGGGCTAAATTAAAATTTGTAGCCGCTTATGAAAATGGGAAAGCGAAAGTAGGGTTGCAGCATATTGATGCACAGCATGATTTTTATCACTTATATGGAAAAGATAATGTAGTATTGTTTTATACTAACAGGTATGCAGACCAGCCGTTGGTGGTAAAAGGTGCAGGGGCAGGGGCTGAAGTTACGGCTTCGGGTGTATTTGCTGATATTATAAGAGCCGCAAGAGTGTAATTTATTTTGGTACCGGCAGTAGTTTTTCATGGCATCATCGTTGCGTCGCAATCCTTTCATCGGCATATCTTTGGGTAACTTTATTTATTTTATATCTGAATTAATTTAAGGTGCTGATAATAACCTAGGTTTAATCCATATTAAAGAGATGTTATTATCATGCTACATTGAATTAAGAGTAAAGCACTACTGTTGAAGCTACAGTAGTACAAAAGTTAAATAAAGCTGCAAGGCAGGAACGGGCTGTAATCGTTCCTGCCTTGACTTTTTGTTACTTTTGCGTCAAGGCAAAAGTAAAGTGTCGCATATTTTCTGAAAAAAAGTAGCAGTAATTAATTTGTAGACTAATAAAGATGGCAACAATAAAAGTATCCTCACCGGCAACAGTAGCCAACCTCGTTTGTGGCTTTGACATTTTAGGCCTTTGTATCAATGAGCCTGCTGATATAATGGAAGTAGCCCTCCTCAAAGAAAATACTATCGTTATACGCAGTGCTAACGGGTATCCATTACCGCTAGACCCACTTCAAAATACAGCCGGGGCTCCTTTAGTGCAAATGCTAAAGGAATGCAACATTAATACAGGATTTGAAATTATCATTTATAAAAGTATTAAGCCAGGTAGCGGATTGGGCTCTAGTGCAGCAAGTGCAGCAGGCGCAGTAGTAGCTGCCAACCACTTATTAGGTAATATATTTGATAAAAAAGATTTGGTACGCTTCGCCATGTTTGGTGAAGAAGTAGCTTCCGGTGTGCAGCATGCTGATAACGTAGCGCCCTGTATTTATGGAGGTGTTACATTAATACGATCCATGTTTCCTTTAGATATTATTGTTATTCCTGCGCCACCATTATATATAACAGTAATACATCCGCAAATAGAAATCCGCACAGCAGATGCCCGTAAAATATTGCCTGAAAGAGTATTATTAAAAGATGCCGTTAAACAATGGGGTAATGTGGCCGGGCTGGTAGCTGGTTTAATGAAAAGCGATTATGAATTAATAGGCCGTTCTTTGGAAGATGTAATTGTTGAACCGGCTAGAAGTGTTTTAATTCCGGGCTTTAATGAAATAAAAAAACAATGCAAAGAAGCCGGTGCGCTGGGAGGAGGTATTTCCGGGTCAGGGCCATCCTTATTTATGCTAAGCATGGAAAAAATTACTGCGGAAGTTATTGAAAAAGTAATGAAAAATGTTTATGATAAAATCGGAATTGACTATCATACTTACGTAACTGCTATTAATTATGATGGGGTAAAAATTATCGAATAAATAACCGCAGAGACGCAAAGCCGCAGAAAGTTGCAATGAATTATAAAAAAAACTCAGCGTCTCAGCGCCTCTGCGGTAAAATGTTCAGTGTCTTCGCGGTAAAAAAAATAAATTATGCAATATTTCAGTACCAATAAACAATCGCCAAAAGTAGATTTTAAAGAAGCTACCATCAAAGGGCAGGCGCCGGATAAAGGATTGTATTTTCCTGAGCATATGCCTGTCTTACCAAAAGTTTTTTTGAAAATATTGAGCATCTTAGCAAAGAAGAAAATGGCATACCAGATAATACAACCATATATTGGAAATTGTATTCCTGCAGATGAATTAAGAAGTATAGTAGCACAAACTATATCTTTTGATTTCCCATTGGTACCCGTTACAGATAATGTTTTTTCTTTAGAACTTTTTCATGGGCCTACATTAGCTTTTAAAGATGTGGGTGCCAGGTTTTATGAGCAGGTGCCTGGGATATTTTGTAAAAATAACTCAAAAAAATAACGGTTTTAGTAGCTACGTCTGGCGATACAGGTGGGGCTGTAGCTAACGGGTTTTATGGTGTAGATGGTGTGGATGTAGTAATTCTCTATCCTTCGGGGAAAGTAAGCAGTGTGCAGGAATTGCAGTTAACTGCTTTAGGAAAAAATATTTCGGCGCTGGAAGTAAAAGGCAATTTTGATGATTGCCAGCAAATGGTAAAGCAGGCGTTTGCTGATGCTGATTTGAATGAGCAGCTTTTTCTTACTTCTGCTAATTCTATAAATGTAGCCCGGTGGCTGCCGCAGCAGTTTTATTATTTTTTTGCATACCAGCAATGGGCTAATAAAAAAAACCTGCCAGTAATAGCAGTGCCGAGTGGTAATTTTGGCAATATTTGCGCAGGATTGCTGGCACATCATTCAGGGCTGCCCGTGCAGCATTTTATTGCAGCGTGTAATGCCAATGCCGTGGTTCCCCAATATTTACAAACCGGTAATTATAAACCTGCAACGGCTGTTGCGACTTTATCCAATGCAATGGATGTAGGCAGCCCAAGTAATTTTATTCGGATTTTAGAAATTTTCCAGCAACAGTTTTTATCGTTAAAAAAGGTAATGAGCAGCAGCAGCATTACTGATTCAGAAACCATTGCAACGATAAAAGAAGTGTATCAAAACAATAATTATTTACTTGATCCGCATGGTGCAGTTGCATTTGCTGCATTGCAAAATTATTTACTGGATAAGCCTGGTACGAAAGGAATGATTTTGGAAACGGCCCATCCTGTAAAATTTTATGATGTAGTGGAACCCATAATTAATGAAAAAATTGCTATGCCTGTCGCAATATTATCTTTATTAGGAAAAAGAAAGAAAAGCGTAGTAATGGAAGCAGCGTATAAAAATTTAAAGGATTATCTTTTAGATAAAAATTAAATGACATAAGGAAATGATTGATAACTAAAAATTTACTAATAAATTTAAGCTCCGTAGGAATGATAATATTAGTAGTAATAAATGAAAATTAATTGTTTAGCTCCATAGGAGCGATATGTTTGTAGCAGAATAGTAGAAATTGCCCTGAACTCCGTAGGAGTTCAACATTAATATATTTCGATAAAAGTTGAAAAAGGAATGAAAAAGTTCAATGGCTGCCGGATTGAGTGAAAAGACCGGTGAGGATTTGAGTGTCTTGTCCTAAAATAGGTTTACGCAAATTTGATTAAGATGGGTCATAATATTATTCGTCAGTATAAGTCAAATGAGTTGTACTATTTTAGTGATGCAGAGAAAGAATTAATTATTAAGGAGTATTTATCCTATCCAACGACGAAGCAAGCTATATGGGAAAAATACACAGGCCGAAAGAAAGAAAATGGTTTGATAGTAAAATGGATGCGCCGTTTAGGTTATGATGTTAATGGATGTCAGCGAAGAGTGATTAGTTTTGCAGAAAGGTTATCTATGTCAAAACGTAGCATTCATAGCTTGGAAGGTGGCGATGCCCAAATTAAAGAATTGGAGGTTCGGATAAAACAATTGGAACAACAACTTAAGGAAGCAGAGCAAAAGCTGTTGCTTTTTCTACGATGATAGATGTAGCAGAACAGCAACTAAAAGTTCCTATTAGAAAAAGTTCAACACCAAACCATAATGGTTATGAAAAGGAATTCCCCATATAGGCCTTGCCAGGCTATGTGGATGGTTTGGTATTACCCGGCAGGCTCATTATCAGTATAGCTGGTTTTGTTATAGTAGTGATATAGAACAAAAGCTGGTGATAGAAGAGGTGAAGCGCATCCGTTTGTTGCATAGGCGTATGGGCACCCGTAAGCTTTATGAGATGTTACAAAGCTTCATGATTGATAACCAAATAAAAATGGGCAGGGATGCTTTATTTGATTTGCTGGCAGTTCATGGACTACTGGTACGTAAGAAAGACGTACTACTATAACGACCAACTCAAAGCATTGGTTCAGGCGTTATCCTAATTTAGTGAGAGGGTTTACGCCTTGTGGTATAAACCAGTTATGGGTAAGTGATATTACATACTGGAAAGCAAAGCAGCAGTTCTTTTACATAAGTTTTATAACAGATGCTTACAGCCGTAAGATTGTAGGGTATTCTGTAGCAGAGAATATGGAAAGTGTACACTGGAGCAAGCGCTTAAAATAGCCCTTTGCGGCTTGAGGCCGCAGGGCCATTTTAAGCTTACACACCACAGTGACAGGGGCTTACAGTATTGTAGTAATAGCTATGTACAATTATTAAATGAAAATAATATTACAATCAGTATGACTGAAAATGGCGACCCTTTAGAAAATGCCCTTGCTGAAAGAATTAATGGGATTATAAAGGATGAGTATTTGCAGTTCTGCAAACCTGCAAATATTATAGAAGCTAAAGCTATACTTAAGCGGACAGTAAAACTTTATAACCAACAAAGGCCACATATGAGCATAGGTAACCTTACACCAGAGCAAATACATTGTAACATTAACTTAAAAAACAGAAAAATTATGGAAAAACTATTATCATTCAAAGCCTAACTTTGAACATCCAAAAAATTACAGTAAATAAAAAACACATTTATATAACCTGTAAACCTATTTTAGGACAAGACAGTGCCGGGCTATTGCGCCGGACTTGTAAACCTCATCCGTCCGCCTAAGAGACTGTTTAAGAATTTACATCAATTATTGTTATGTGGAAAAGTGGAAAAAAAGGCTGTAGTTAATTGTAGGATTTATCACTAATTGAGAATTACAACAAACGCAATTAGTATGATAAGCTACCCTACCTGTTTAAACGACAGCCAATGGCAAGTTATGAAAAGCTTTTGAATATAAAAAGGAAACGTAAGCATGATTTGCGACAAATTCTGAATGCCATTTTTTATTTGGTTAAAACAGGCTGCCAATGGCGTATGCTTCCTGGTGAATTTCCAAAGTGGCAGATAGTATATTACTATTGTAACCGGTGGAAAACCCTGGGGTTATCGAAAAGGTCCGATGCTTTTAGTAAAATTGTTAAGGGTGAAACAAGGTAAAGCACCGAACTTTGTAGGCATCTTGGATGCCCAGTCGGTTAAAAGTACATTGGTAAGCAAGAGCAGCAATACCGGTTATGATGGAGGTAAAAAATCAAAGGGATAAAACGGCATATTGTAGTAGATGCTTCAGGGTTGTTACTTTGTATAGTGGTTCACCCTGCAAGCATGGCCGATAGAAAAGGGGGAAAAGTTGTATTAGAAAAACTTAGTAACCGTTGGCATGGGATTAAAAAAATATTTGCTGATGGAGCTTACCCATTACCAGGCAAAGCAGCAGAAAAAAACCAGGTGCTGGGGGATATGAAATGGAGGTGGTAAAGCGTTCTGAATTAAAAGGGTTTAAAGTAGTTCCCAAAAGATGGGTGGTGGAAAGAACTTTTGCATGGAACGAGACAAACAGGAGGAATGCTAAGAGTTATGAGAGACTTTCTAATACTGCTGAAACAGTTACTGAAATCTCTGCTATCCGATTAATGTTAAAACAATTTGACACTTAAATTCTTAAACAGTCTCTTAGGCGGACACCTTCTCCTACAGAGAAGGAAAATGGATGCAATCTTTTTAGCCGGATCAATGCTGAAAATAGTATTGCAAGTTCACAGCCCCAAATAAAATGCCTCATCCCTTCTTCAAAGGAGAAGGCTGTTGCGAAGAATTAAAAGAAGATTATTGCGGAAACGAAAGTATTACCGGCTTTAACAATATGTGTAAAATAATTTTATTATTTTCGCATCTTTAAAAATTGTAAATAAAAATTTATGAAGAAGATTACTTTATTTTTAATTCCTGCATTATTTTCTGCAACTTTATTATTAGCACAGGCGCCAGAAGGGCCGGCTGATAAAGGAATGACTTTTGGTATAAAAACTACTGAAGAGGGCGCTATAAATGCAGATGACCTGGCAGTTACCTTAAAAGATAAAGAAAGTACAGCAGTAAAAGTAAAAGGTGAAGTAGTGGAAGTATGCAAAGCAGAAGGCTGCTGGTTAAAAATGAAAACGGCTACGGGGAATATTATGATCAGGATGAATAACCATGCATTTTTTGTGCCTTTGGCGATGAATGGTAAAACTATAGTAGTAAATGGTACGGCTGCCATTAAAGAAACTTCTGTAGATATGCTAAAACATTATGCGGAAGATGCCGGTAAAAGCAAAGAAGAAATTGAAGCGATAACAGCCCCTAAAAAAGAAGTGTTGGTAAAAGCTGATGGTATTTTGGTGATTTAATCGGCTGATATTATAAGTAATTACAGTTCCACGGAGTATCGTGGGATTTTTTTAGCCCTGTAAGTTGAAATTTACATTTATTTTCTTACCTTTGCCATCCCAAAAAAGTTCTTAATAGAATAATATTGACTTGGGAGTTATGATAATTTTATTATAACGCTATCACCAAAAAATTAAAACAATGGCAAAAGAGATCACAGGCTATGTTAAGCTCCAGTGTAAAGGAGGACAAGCCAATCCAGCACCGCCAATCGGACCTGCTTTAGGTTCCAAAGGTGTGAATATCATGGAGTTCTGTAAGCAATTTAATGCCAGGACCCAAGATAAACCAGGTAAAGTACTTCCGGTATTGATTACGGTTTATGCAGACAAATCTTTCGAATTTATCATCAAAACACCGCCGGCTGCAGTTCAGTTAATGGATGCTGCAAAATTACAAAGCGGTAGCAAAGAACCCAATCGTGTAAAAGTTGGAAAAGTTACCTGGGCACAGGTAGAAGAAATTGCCAAAGATAAAATGGCTGACCTGAATGCTTTTTCCTTCAACAGCGCCATGAACATGGTAGCCGGTACTGCACGCAGCATGGGTTTAACTGTTGAAGGAAAAGCTCCCTGGGAAAATTAATTATCAACCTTAAAAAATTGTAGAAATGATTACGAAAAAAAGAAAAGTAGCCAATACTAAGGTTGATGCTAATAAAGCGTATTCTTTAAAAGAAGCGTCTTCCCTGGTAAAAGAAATTAATACAACAAAATTTGACAGTTCAGTTGATTTGCACATTAAATTAGGTGTAGATCCTAAAAAAGCTGACCAGGCTATCCGTGGTACGGTTTCCTTGCCGCATGGTACAGGAAAAACCAAACGTGTTTTGGTATTATGTACGCCTGATAAAGAAGCCGAAGCGAAAGCAGCCGGTGCGGATCATGTAGGATTAGATGAATATATAACGAAAATTGAAGGTGGATGGACAGATATTGATGTTATTGTAGCCACTCCTTCTGTAATGCCAAAAATTGGTAGGTTAGGTAAAGTATTAGGTCCACGTAACTTAATGCCTAACTCTAAAACAGGTACCGTTACCAATGATGTTGCAGGTGCTATAACTGATTTGAAAGGTGGTAAAATTGCTTTTAAAGTAGATAAAGTAGGAATTATTCATGCTTCTATCGGAAGGGTAAGCTTTACACCTGAAAAAATTGCTGAAAATGGCATAGAACTTATTAATGCAATTATTAAATTAAAGCCTTCTACATCAAAAGGTACTTATTTAAAAGGGGTAAGCATGGCCAGTACCATGAGCCCGGGCATTGCAATTGACACAAAATCTGTTCAAAACTAAGACCTCTCCGGCCTCTCCGAAGGAGAGGTGATGAAAGGCACAAAATATTTGTTATGACAAAACAAGAAAAAAATGAAGTGATAGAATTGCTTAAAGACAAATTCTCTCAGTACAATAATTTTTATATTACTAATACAGAAAGTCTTTCTGTAGCACAGGTAACTAATCTGCGCCGTCATTGCTTTGATAAAAAAGTAGAGATGAAAGTGGCTAAAAATACTTTGATTAAAAAAGCTTTGGAAAGTATTGATGCAGAAAAATATGCAGGAGTATATGATTCTTTGCATAATGTAACTGCATTATTATTCAGCGAAAACCCTAAAGAACCAGCATTAATTTTAAGTAGTTTCAGAAAAGAAAGCAAAGGTGAAAAACCTGAACTTAAAGCTGCATTTATAAATGGTGATGTTTTTGTAGGTGATAACCAATTGAAATCGCTTACACAAATCAAAACTAAAAATGAATTAATTGGTGAAGTGATTGGATTATTACAATCTCCTATTCAGCGTGTAATTGGTGCATTGCAAAACAGGCCTGAAGTTACAGAAACTGCTGCGCCGGTTGAAGCTTAGTTGATTTATTGATTGTTGATAGTTGATAGTTGATAGTTGATAGTTGATAGTTGATAGTTGATAGTTGGTAGAATGTAACTATTGAAGGTACATCCTGATTAACAAATCAACCATTTAACAAATTAACATTTCAACATCTAATATATACCCCTCCCGGGTTAATGGGAACAAAAAATTTTTTTAAACCCCTCCGCCGGAGTGAATAACAATGAAGGCGGAAAAAATTAAACATTATGGCAGACGTAAAAACATTAGCTGAAAGCTTAGTAGGCTTAACAGTAAAAGAAGTACAGGAGTTAGCAGAATTTTTAAAATCAGAATATGGTATTGAGCCAGCTGCAGCTGCAGTAGTGATGAGTGACGGCGGTGGCGGTGCTGCTGCTGTTGAGGAAAAAACATCTTTCAATGTTGTTTTAAAAAGCGGCGGTCCTAACAAATTAGCTGTTGTTAAAATCGTTAAAGAATTAACAGGTTTAGGTCTTAAAGAAGCTAAAGATTTAGTGGATGGTGCTCCAAAACCAGTTAAAGAAGGCGTTGATAAAGCAACTGCGGAAGAATTAAAAACTAAATTAACAGAAGCTGGTGCTGAAGTTGAAATAGCTTAATTTTTGTAAAAAATAGCTTTAAAAGCCGGGAAGCAATTCTCGGCTTTTTGCATTTTATGTATCAAAATTAATAGCCGCTGATAATATCAGCGGCTATTAATTTTAAGTACAGATATTATTTATTGTTTAGTTATGTTAAAGGTACCTCCACCTGAAGTATTTGCCCCTTGGCCCCAAGTACCGATAATCGTATTAGCATTTAAAACTCCTCCAAATGAAAATTTCTGAGTTAAATCAGCAGAGGCAACAGTAACTAGCAAAGTAGTAGCTGAATAAGTATATGTACCTCTGTATTTATCTTCCTCAAGGGAATTGATGCCTTTGGCTAAGAATGTTACTTTAGTATCTTCTCCAAATTGAAAAGCAATATCTGTATTTCCACTTTTTCCTACCCACGTAGTATTCGAAAGCGCATCTTTTAAAGTCTCATCTTTTTGTGAGTAAGAAGCTGATGCAATAAGTATAACTGCTAAACATGCAAATAATATTTACTTTAGTTTCAGAATAGTTATTTTTTAACAATAGCCAAATATGGTGTCATTTTTTTTAAGAATTATAAACTTTGTAATACTAGTTCGTTAAAATTAAGTAAAGAAGATATTTTTAAATCTGCAGCGTGCCATTTTAATTGTTGAAATTCTTTGGCTGTGGGTACCACAACGCATTTCATTTTGCTGCTTTAGCAGCAATCATTCCATTAAATGAATCTTCAAAACAAATACATTGGGCAGGTGATACTCCTAAGCTATCTGCGCAATTAAGATATACTTGCGGGTGTGGCTTGCCGAAAGGCAAATCCTCTGCCGAGCTTATTGCCTGTAAATAATTTTTAATTTTTAAATAGTCTATTACTTCATTTATTAAGTCTACAGGTGATGAAGTAGCCAGGCCTATTTTATATTTTTTTGTAATAAAAAAATTAAAAATATGCTGCAAACCCGGTAGTGGCTTTGCTTTTTGTTTAACTTTTTTAATTACTAATTTTATTATATCATTTTTTGCCTCATCGGCATGGTCAGGGGGTATACTCATTTTCGTAAACCACCATTCTACAAATTCTTTAGTCCGCAGGCCTGTTGTATCGGCATATTCTGCAGCAGATAAATGTTTTCCATATTGGGCAAATACTTCATTGGCAGCTTCATACCAAAGCGGCTCAGAATCTATTAATAAACCATCCATATCAAATATTACCGTATTATATTTCATCATTTATATGTATGAGTGCAGGTTATAAAAAGCTAAATTAAACCAGAGTTTTTATAAATTGCATAAGCGTGTTAAATTAAAAGTAATTATTAATGAAAAGGTGGCTTACTTATTTTAAAGAATCAAGATTAGTTAAAGGAACTATATATTCTATAGTAGGTTTATTTTCCTATCCTATGTTAAATATTGTAAATAAGTTGAGGATTACCGGGATGGAAAATTTGCAAAAGTTACCTAAGCGAAACGTTTTATTTGTAAGTAATCACCAGACTTATTTTGCAGATGTAATTACTTTCTTGAATATCTTTTGTGCGGTCAGTTGGAGAAAGAAAAATGGTTTAGGCGTACCTTTTTATCTATTGTGGCCTTTCACCCGGGTAAAGTATGTGGCAGCAGAAGAAACCATGAAAAGTACATGGATCAGTAAACTGCTTGCACTAGGCGGGGCACTAACGGTTAAGCGTACCTGGAAATCGGAAGGTAAGGAGGTAAGGCGTGGCCTGGATCCTGCGGATACAAGAAAAATTACAAGGGCATTAGAAAAAAACTGGATAATAACTTTTCCCCAGGGAACCACTAAACCCTTTGCCCCCGGAAGAAAAGGCACTGCTTTAATCATAAAGCTAAATAAGCCAATTGTAGTTCCGGTAATTATTAATGGATTTTGGCGTGCTTTTGATAAAAAAGGATTGCGGTATAAAAAGAAGGGCTCTGTTTTGTCTGTTACATTTAAAGAGCCTTTGGTAATAGATTATAACGATACTACAGAAAATATCTTGGCTGTAGTAATGGATGCCATTGAACAGAGCAAAAAATTTATGCTAAAGGGAAGGCATCATGCGGAGCAAAGTAAAGTATAATGTATTCAATTTTTATATTTATACTCTATCACACCCACGCTACTCTACAAAAAGCGCCTTTAACTCTTCTGCATCCTGAGCTTTCATTTTACCACCTAGTACCAAACGTAATTGTCTTCTTCTTAATGCGCCTTCAAATAAACGTTTTTCCTCCTCGGTTTCCGGCACTATCTGCGGAATTGGCCGCGGCTTCCTGTTAGGGTCTAACGCTACAAAAGTAAGATACGCCTCATTACTTTCGTATTGATACTGATGTAAGGTATCCTCTCCCCATACTTTAAGGTGTATTTCCATCGAAGTATTAAATGCCCTGCTTACTTTGGCCTCTATATGTACAATGTTACCCAATTTTATAGGGTTTTTAAAAGAAATATTATCTACGCTGGCTGTCATGCAGGGAGCATTGCAATGCTTTGCTGCTGCCATACCTGCTGCAATATCCATCCAGTACATTAAGCGGCCACCCATTAAATTACCAAAAATATTAGTATCGTTAGGAAGTACCAATTCATTCATAATTGTAAAGCTATTGGCAGCCTTTTTCGATTCCATTTCCATCATATAGTTTTTTGCAAAGATATATTGTTTATGGTTTATTGTTTTTGGTTTGCTATTTTTATACAATAATTTATTCTTCAGATTTATAAGCAGTTTGAATTTAAACAAATGAATGATAAGCAACTTGACGAACCAGGCAAGCAGGAAAAAAATACCATCTCTTTTGAAAATACAGCCTATGCTTTCGCAGCAAAAACTGATGCAGCACTCAAAAAAGCACATTTCCTTTTTTCATCCATGGGCAAACCCTGGCTCGTTAACCTGGGTCTTAAATTAACGCCCTTTGCCATAAAGTGGCATTTGCCATTTACTAAATCTATTATCCGTTCTACAATTTTCCAGCAATTTGTAGGTGGTGAAACGTTAGATGAAACTGCAATTGTGGCAAAAAAATTAGCTGAATATAATGTGCAGGTAATATTAGATTATGGAGTAGAAGGTGGCGATGATGGAGAAGCGGGTTTTGATCATGCAACAGAAGAATTTTTAAAAGTAATTAATTATGCTGCCACGCAACCCAATGTGCCATTTATGAGCATTAAGGTAACCGGGTTTGCCCGTTTTACTTTATTAGAAAAGATAGATAATTTGATGAATAAGGCTGACGGAACTTTAATGAAACGGTATTTATATGTTATAGATAATTTGCCGGCCGGCGAAAAAGAAGAATGGCATAAAGTAAGGCTGCGCATGATGAAATTATGCGAAGTGGCATCAAAAAAAAATGTAGGTATTTTAGTTGATGCCGAAGAAAGCTGGATACAGGACCCGGTAGATGCACTGACTGTTTTAATGATGGACAGCTTTAATAAAACCAAAGCAGTAGTGTATAATACTATCCAATTGTACCGCCACGACAGGTTACAGTTTTTAAAAGATTCTTTCGGTGCTGCACAGGAACGTAATTTTATTTTGGGTGTAAAACTGGTTAGGGGTGCCTATATGGAAAAAGAAAGGGCACGGGCTTTGGAATTAAATTATTCCTCACCTATACAACCTGATAAAAATACCTGTGATAAAGATTACAATGAGGCCATAGCATTTTGTGTTGCCAACATTGATAAATTATTTGTAATTGTGGCTACGCATAATGAATACAGCAATCTGTTAGCCACAGAATTATTGGTGCAAAATGGTCTGCCACTAACTCACCCTAACATACATTTTTCGCAGTTGTATGGCATGAGTGATAATATTACATTTAACCTGGCAAAGGCAGGCTGCCCGGTTAGCAAGTATCTTCCTTTTGGGCCAATCAAAGACGTAATACCTTATTTAATGCGAAGGGCAAGAGAAAACAGTTCAGTAGCAGGGCAAACAGGTAGGGAACTGGCATTGATAAAAAAAGAGTTGGAAAGAAGGAGGGTGTAATTTTGTTGCCAGCTTTTGTTTTTCATAGCATCATCGTTGCTGCCTGCCCCGTCCGAAGGCGGGGTCACAATCCGTTCATCGTCAGTACTACTATGTAGCTTTATCTACGTTTGCAAAAAATAGCTTGTTAGTCTAATCAATAAAATTAAACTTTTATTACACCACCTTTTTCACCTTTGCTTGCATTGGCAGGCATTATCGCATACACATCCGTTCCTTTGTTGGATTTTACAGGAAAATTGCCGGTAAACTTTCCAAATGCAGGCAAGATAGCATGATCTTTGGCAAAATAAAAACAAGGCAGTTGCAGTGCTTGTCGGCCCAAACCTTTAATAGTTATGCTTGGATGAACATGGCCTGAAAAAACATAACACCCCGGAGTATCTTTACAATCTGACATGTCATGGGTAAAATAAAATTCTTCTATCATTAAATGGTCATTTATTACTTCTATATTAGCTTTTGTATACCATGCTTTCGATAAAATATCATGATTGCCTTTTACCAACTGAATTGTAAGGTTACTTAGTCGTTCCTCAAAAAGCCCTACAATCCTTTACCATTCATAATTTATACACAATTATGGATAAATAAATCTGCAGGAAAAGTATAAAGAAGCTTAAAAATCTTGCAAATTTGTATCATGTTAGCAAAGCAAAAAAACAATGCACAAATTGGTTTTTACAGCAGTTTTGAAGAGCAGTTGAATCATTCTCATCCGCTTTATATACTGGCAAACAGGATTGATTGGAATGTGTTTGAAGAAGCTTTTAAAAAACATTACAGTGCAACCCAGGGCAAACCAGCCAAGCCTATCCGGTTAATGGTATCGTTGCTGATTTTAAAGCAAGTCCGCAATTTAAGTGACCAAAGTGTAGTAGAGCAATGGGCGGAAAATGCCTATTATCAATACTTTGGCGGAGAAAAATTATTTTCTGTAAAACCACCTTGTGTGGCTACAGAGTTAGTAGAATTTAGAAAACGAATTGGAGAAGCTGGGGCAGAATTGATTTTTAAAGAAAGTATCCGTATCAATGGTAAAGATGCCGATGATGATAATTTGAGTGGGGATACCACTGTACAGGAAAAAAATATCACCTATCCAACCGATGATAAGCTGTACAAAAAGATAATTGTAAAATGTCAGGCCATAGCCCTAAAAGAAAGCCTGGAACTAAGACAGAGTTGTAAGTTCACGATAAAAAAATAAGCACTGTTCAGCGTTTTAAGAAAAACAAAGACGGCGCAGGCAAAGCAAGGAAAGCTGGTAAAAAATTAAAACAATAGCAGGCAGGTTAGTACGGGAGCTTGAACGCACACTTACTGCCGATAGTTTAAACCGGTATGCAACACATTTATCATTGTTTAAAACAGTATTAGCACAAAAGAGAAGCGATAGCGGTAAAGTTTACAGTCTTCATGAACCCGATGTAAAATGCTACACTAAAGGCAAAGAGCATAAAAGATTTGAGTTTGGCAGCAAAGCTTCTTTTTTAGTAACACAAAGTAGCGGTGTAATTGTTGGGGCATTAAATTTACAGAATCCCTGCATGACTCAAAAACACTACCGGCAGTATTAGAACAATATGAAAGGCTGATGGACAAAGAGGCTAAAAATGTTTTTTTAGACAGGGGGTACCGGGGGCCTAAAATGATTAACAATACTGCATTACACACACCAAAGCCAGATAAGGACATTACTCAAACCAAACGCAAAAGACATAAACGCAGAGCGGCAATAGAGCCTGTAATAGGGCATTTAAAACACGATTATAGAATGAGCAGAAATTACCTCAAAGGTACAGTTGGAGATGCAATCAATGTAATATTAGCGGCTGCAACAATGAATTTTAAAAGAATGATGAATAAATGGAAAGTAGAATTTATTTTTGGGCCTTAAAATTGCTTCGCTTCTTTAACTTTTATACTCAACTGATTTTTGTCCCCAAAGTAAAAATGACTTTTTGAGGATCGACTACTTAAATCATTTCTCCATTTTAAAAATAAGCCCATTTCATTATTTTCCCGGCTATGAAACATATCTCCGACAATAATTAAATTACCAGGCTTAAAGAACTGTATGGCATCAACAAGCCGGTGCATATCATCCTTATAAATATTTTGTGGTACGGCTATTCCATTTTTTCTAAAATGCCCGGTTTTGCCTAAATGTAAATCTGATAAAATCAAACTCTTCTTTTCTTCCCAAAAAATGCACCGGTTACCTGATAAAATGAATGTATGATTATGTATTTTATGTTTAATGAATTGTTCCATTGCTGCAAAGGTAAAATTGAAAATTGGTATAAATTTTAAATATCTTTGATTATAAGCGTAACAATTTTTTTAATTAAATGTTATTTTATGAACCAGGATAATACTAATGTTTTAGATTTTGCCGAAGGCAAACCTCAATTGCCATCAGGACTAAATGTTTTAACCATATTAACTTTTATTGGCTGTGCTTTAGGATTAATTGGTAGTATATGGTCATTCATTAATGCAGAAAAATCATATAATGATGTGATAGCAGCACAGGATAAAATAGCAGATGCACCAGCATTTGTAAAGAGTATGATGACACCGGAAATGATAGAAATGTCGAGAAAAGCTATGGAAAATAAAGTGCCTATTTTAATTTTAGGACTTGTAGGCGTGGCATTATGTTTTTTTGGCGCTTTGCAAATGCGCAAACTTAAAAAACAGGGTTATATGTTGTGGCTGGTTGGTGAAATATTACCTTTAGGTGCCAGTATATTTTTTGTAGGATTCGGAATGTTTTCTGGGTTTTATTTACTGTTGATGTTATTCCCGGTTGCTTTTATAATATTATATACTACTCAGCGTAAATATTTAATTTATTAATTTATTTTTCTAATTGCTGCTGCATTTTTTTAATCCTATCCTCTAATTTTTCTGAGGTCAGGTTTTCTCTCATGCTGTCTACTTTTATAGGAAAACAAAATGGCGTAAGCCTTTCGGGAAAAGAAAGTATAATTTTACTTTTTTGAATTCGTACCAGCATGCTGCGTAGCCTGGCTTCTTCCATTTGCTGCTCCATTACTTCATTATAAGCCTGGCGCAGCAATAAATTATTGGCATCGTATTCTGCAAAAACATTAAATAACAGTCCGGCAGAAGATTGTAAATGCCGGGCTTTTTTATATTCTCCGGGGTAACCCTGGAATATTAATCCACCAATAACGGATATATCCCTAAATTTTCGTTTAGCCATCTCCGTTGCATTCACACTTCTCTGGATATCTGCCAGTAAATTTTCCGGTGAAAATAATTCATGCACATTTGTATCATCTACCGGTATGGGCTGGTCGCTTAATAATTCAAATCCATAATCGTTCATGGCAAATGAAAAGTAATCGGCATAATTTTACTGATTCGGTAAGCTAAAATAGCTGCCATCGATTCATGCACCAGCCTTCCTTCAAAAGGGTATACAAAAAGGTGAAAGCCGTCACGGGTTTCAATCTGTTCTATTAATAATTCATTTTGCTTGGGTATAAAAGATAATTTAGCTTGTAAGGCAAACAATGGCAATAGTGCAATTAATTCCGGTACAGCATTATCCGGGGAAGCCGCTTTATCTAATGTTTTTCTCAACGTTTCTCCCAAGTTAGCAGATAAAGGTATTCTTCCGCCCATCCAGCTTGGTACAATAGATTTTTTAGAAGTGCTTCTTTTTACCAAAACAGTCATTTCTTTTATCATGATAAACTCTACATTCCTTCCTGCTAAAGTGAATACATCCCCCGGTTGTAACCTGGCGATAAACCATTCTTCTATCACCCCGATAAATCCACCGCTTAAAAATTTTACTTTTATCATGGCATCGCTGACAATAGTGCCGATATGCATCCGGTGCCGCATCGCCACACGGCGGTTATTTATTTTATACAGCCCATCAATAATCTCTACTTTTTTATAATCATCATATTGTTGTAAAGCAATGCCACCTGCTGTAATAAAAAGTAAAATTTCCTGCCACTCCTGCTCTGTAATATCGCTGAAGCAAAAAGTGCTTTTTACTTCTTTAAAAATATCTGCTGCGTAAAAACCATCAGAAATTGCTATAGTGCAGGCATATTGTACCAATACATCAAAGCAAAGCAACCGCGGTATTTTGCTTTCGATATAATTTTCTTCAATAGCTGTTTTTAGTGCCGCCGCTTCTTCCTGCTCTTTGCAAAAACCTGGCAACGCCTTTTGGGCTGCCTACCTGAATGACAGTTTCTACCGGCCTGAAATCCACACCAAGATCCAGACTGGCTGTACATACCACTGCTTTTAATTTTCCTTCATGCAGTGCATCTTCTACCCACAAGCGTAAGGGTTGCTCAATACTTCCATGGTGCAGGGCAATAGCGCCTGCCAGGTCCGGCGCTATGTTTAACAAAGTCTGGTACCAGCGCTCACTCATGCCACGGGTATTGATAAATATTAGAGTGGTTTTACTGTTATAAATAATAGGCAACACTTTTTCTGCCAGCTTTATGCCCAGGTGACCGGCCCAGGGATATTTTTCAATTTCATCCGGGATGATAGATTCAATTTGAATATTTTTTTTAATGTTGGCTTTTACAATTACACCTTCTTTTTCCAACGGAGAAAGCAGCACTTCTTTTGCCTGCTCTAAATTACCAATGGTTGCAGAAATACCCCAAAGGCATGGTTGAAAGTTTGAAGTTTGGGGTTTGATGTTAACTATCCTGGAAATTGCCAGCTCTACCTGAACGCCTCTTTTGCTGCCTAATATTTCGTGCCATTCATCTACAGCAATAATTTTTAGGTTTTCAAAAACCAGCGGATAATTTTTTTGTGCCAGCAACAAATGCAAACTTTCAGGGGTGATGATCAGCACTTCGGGCATCTGCTTTTTTTGTTTTTGCCTGATGCTTATTTCTGTATCCCCATTTCTGATGCCTGTTTTCCAGCTCATTCCCAATTCAACAATTACTTCTTCCATTGCCCTGCCAATATCTTTGGCCAGCGCTCTTAATGGAGTTATCCATAGTAATTGTAAGCCGTTATTTTTTTTGGATAGGTAAGTTGCAGGATGTCGGTTGATGAATTGGATAACAGCGCCTAAAAAAACAGAAAAGGTTTTTCCGCAACCTGTTGGAGCATTTACAATACCACTTTCCTGGTTGATAATATATTGCCAGGCTTCTTCTTGGAAGCTAAACGGGTGATAACCTTTTTTATCCAGCCAGGCCTGGATGATTTTATACCCGGGAGTTTTTTTTATTTGCAAAAGGCATGTATGGTTGAAACCAAAAATAAAATAATAATTGATCAGCCTAACTACTTTTTGATTTTTTCTTTTTCATGATCATCATATTTTCTGTATTAAACAGGTATTTGATTACCAAAACAAAAAAGCCAAAAAAGTTAACAGTAGTAGAGCTTATTAAAGTAATAATAATGTTATCGGAAATATCCAGGTTTTTTCTTCCTACCATAAAAAGTATGATAAAAAATTAAGGCAGCCCAGACTATAGTAAGGGCAAATATGCATTTGGCATATTTCTTTCTTTCATTATTGTTTTGAGATAAGGTTTTATTATGCTCCTGGAGTGTTTTAAGCTCTTCAAGCCTTACCTGTATTTCTATTTCATGATTCAAATAAGTTTTCTCCTGCACAAAAGATCCCGTTTCAGGAGATTGATCTTCTATTACAGAGTTTAAAACTGCTGTGTTAAAATTAGGTACGGGCATTTAATTATTTATCTAAAAAGCGTTCAAAATATTTTTTTATATCGTCATTAGGGATAACCACATCATTGGCATCGTCTATATAATTTTGCTTCCACGGCGACCCGTCTTCATGTGTCCAGTTGGATAATTTAACCGTATTGGTTTCTTTTAATAACCCCCAGGTGTAATCTACAGTTTCCTTTGCCTTGTTATTAATTTTCACTTGTTCCATTTCTTCCTGATCCATTACCCATTCCGTATTGGTAATGGGCGAGCTGCCATAAAATTTATACGTATGATAAATACCAGGCACCACAGGGCCATATTTCCAGGCCTGGAAAATATCTTTTATTAAAGGCTCCTGGTACAAAGCCAAATGGACACCTTGTGCAAAATAAACCATTTTTTGTAGTTTCATTTGCGTTACAGGATATCCTTCTTCAATTCCTTTTTAACAAACTCATGTGCTATTGATGCTGCGGAATAAGCCATGTTTATAATTTTATTATACACAAATTACTAATATTTTTAGTAAAAATACGACAAACAATGTTAATAATCCAAATTAATGATAAAAATTGATTTGGCTACCGGCTTTGGCATCTTTATTTAGCTTTAGTCCCGGCTATTCGCTGCTACTCCTCATCCCGCAAAATGCGGGAGGGTATCCACTATCCGGCAGCTTTTCAGCAGTTAAATTTAATTCATCTTTTATTTGGATAGTTTTGCTTGCATAACTCCATCCTTTAGGACGGAGAATAAAAAGAATAAATAAATTTTAATAATGGCTTTAGCCATCAATAATAATTTAAGGATAGTGGCTAGCTACAGTAAAAAAGATAATTCTTCATCACCGCTCTAAAGAGCGGTGCAATTCATAAGAGCGCTGCTGCTCTTCGAAGCTTCCAGCTTCGTAAGCTTTATGTTCTTCAGTGACTTTGTCACAATACAAGCTAAGAGGGACAGCTTAATTTTATGGGGCCTAAATAAATGTCGCTTAATAATAATTCAACTGTTAAATGGCTGCGGGATAGCAGTGGAAATATTTTGCGTATAGCCTTGTGCGTTAGCGCAAAAATATTGCAACGGATAGCCCGGACAAAAGTTCAATAAAGGTATGCTGCTGACAGCCCCAAATTGTATTATTTATCACCAGTAAAATTGTACTGCTCTAATATTTTTTTAAGATCGTCCAACGTATTTATTTCATCAGGTTTTTTGTCCTGCCGCCACCTGCTGATCCGGGGAAATCGCAAGGCAATGCCGCTTTTATGCCTGTTGCTGGCTGCAATGCCTTCAAAAAGCTATTTCAAAACCAGCTCTGGTTTTACGGTGCGTACCGGCCCGAATTTTTCTATGGAGTTTCTTTTTACAAAAGCATCTACCTGTGCAAATTCTTTATCAGTAAGGCCGCTGTAGGCTTTGGTAAAGCTTACCAGTTTGTCGCCATCTTTTAATGCAAAGGTATAATCGGTGTATAAATTGCTTCGCCTGCCGTGTCCTTTTTGTGCGTAAATCATTACTGCATCTATCACCAGCGGATCAATTTTCCATTTCCACCAGTCGCCTCTTTTACTGTCTTGTCCTAAAATAGGTTTACGCAAATTTGATTAAGATGGGTCATAATATTATTCGTCAGTATAAGTCAAATGAGTTGTACTATTTTAGTGATGCAGAGAAAGAATTAATTATTAAGGAGTATTTATCCTATCCAACGACGAAGCAAGCTATATGGGAAAAATACACAGGCCGAAAGAAAGAAAATGGTTTGATAGTAAAATGGATGCGCCGTTTAGGTTATGATGTTAATGGATGTCAGCGAAGAGTGATTAGTTTTGCAGAAAGGTTATCTATGTCAAAACGTAGCATTCATAGCTTGGAAGGTGGCGATGCCCAAATTAAAGAATTGGAGGTTCGGATAAAACAATTGGAACAACAACTTAAGGAAGCAGAGCAAAAAGCTGTTGCTTTTTCTACGATGATAGATGTAGCAGAACAGCAACTAAAAGTTCCTATTAGAAAAAAGTTCAACACCAAACCATAATGGTTATGAAAAGGGAATTCCCCCATATAGGCCTTGCCAGGCTATGTGGATGGTTTGGTATTACCCGGCAGGCTCATTATCAGTATAGCTGGTTTTGTTATAGTAGTGATATAGAACAAAAGCTGGTGATAGAAGAGGTGAAGCGCATCCGTTTGTTGCATAGGCGTATGGGCACCCGTAAGCTTTATGAGATGTTACAAAGCTTCATGATTGATAACCAAATAAAAATGGGCAGGGATGCTTTATTTGATTTGCTGGCAGTTCATGGACTACTGGTACGTAAGAAAAGACGTACTACTATAACGACCAACTCAAAGCATTGGTTCAGGCGTTATCCTAATTTAGTGAGAGGGTTTACGCCTTGTGGTATAAACCAGTTATGGGTAAGTGATATTACATACTGGAAAGCAAAGCAGCAGTTCTTTTACATAAGTTTTATAACAGATGCTTACAGCCGTAAGATTGTAGGGTATTCTGTAGCAGAGAATATGGAAAGTGTACACTGTATACAAGCGCTTAAAATAGCCCTTTGCGGCTTGAGGCCGCAGGGCCATTTTAAGCTTACACACCACAGTGACAGGGGCTTACAGTATTGTAGTAATAGCTATGTACAATTATTAAATGAAAATAATATTACAATCAGTATGACTGAAAATGGCGACCCTTTAGAAAATGCCCTTGCTGAAAGAATTAATGGGATTATAAGGATGAGTATTTGCAGTTCTGCAAACCTGCAAATATTATAGAAGCTAAAGCTATACTTAAGCGGACAGTAAAACTTTATAACCAACAAAGGCCACATATGAGCATAGGTAACCTTACACCAGAGCAAATACATTGTAACATTAACTTAAAAACAGAAAAATTATGGAAAAACTATTATCATTCAAAGCCTAACTTTGAACATCCAAAAAATTACAGTAAATAAAAAACACATTTATATAACCTGTAAACTTATTTTAGGACGAGTCATACGGCCTACCTGGTACGTGGAGTTTTTTCTTTTCAGCATGATGCCTTCGCTGTTTATTTCTCTTGAGCGGCTTCTTATTTCTTCTAATTCTTTCAAACTTGCGTACTCGATTATTGGCGATATTTTTAGTGCCGGATGATTTGCAGCTGATATAATTGATTCTAAAATCTGCCGCCTTTCTGCCAGGCTGCTGTTCCTGATATCTGTTCCATCATGTTCTATAATATCATAGGCAATAAACGATACCGGGGCTTCGAGCAATTGTTTTTTTGTAATATTTTTTCTTCCGATACGGGTCTGCAGAGCTGAAAAGGGTAGGGGATGTATGATATTTTCATCGGGTCGTAAGCAAATAATTTCTCCATCAATAACTACACCGTTTGGCAATAAATTTTGCAAAGGCAAATATTCCGGGAATTTTTCTGTCATTAGTTCTTCACCCCGGCTCCATACAAATATTTCGTTATGACGTTTTATAATTTGGCCCCTGATGCCATCCCATTTCCATTCTGCCTGCCATTCTTCGGAAGATGTTATTACGTTTAAATCTTTTTCTATCGCATAGGATAAATAAAAAGGGTAAGGTTTGGAAGCATCGGCTTCTTCTTCATTATGACTAAGCAATTTATCAAAACTTGTGGTAACCGGGTGCCAGTTGCCACTTATCCGGTGGGCAATAATAGATGGAGAAATGTTAACTGTTTTTGCCAAGGCATTTACTATGGTTTGCTGTGATACCCCGATCCTGAAACTGCCTGTAATTAATTTATTGAATACGAATTTTTCATTGCTGTTTAACTCATTCCATGAGGTAAAAATAAAGTTTCGGATTTTTTCTTCGCTTTCTTTTTCCAGGCGGATAAATTCTTCGAGGTAATAGGAAAGTGACCTGTTGGCTGTTTGAAAATTATTTTTATCAGGAAATAATAAAGTAATGGTTTCTGCCAGGTCGCCTACAGTATGATAGCTTTCCTCAAACAGCCATTGGGGAATACCGGTAAGCTCTGCACACCACTTTTGTAAAATAGTGCTTGAGATGATTCTTTTTGGCCTTCTTCCACTGAATATGGCAATTACCCATAGCTTATCGGTATCATTGGCAATAGAAAAATAGTCAACCAAAGCTTGTAGCTTTTCATTTGTTTTTGTACTGGTGCCTACAATGTTGACCAATTTTGCAAATGCATGCATGTGATAATTTTAAGAATTGGGGTTTGTTGCAAGTTAATATGAATGGGTTTAGTGCTAAATAATCATTGTCACTTTTTTTGCGGAAAAAAAGTAACTCCCGCCTTCGGACGGGACAGGCGAAAAAGCCGCCCGAAAACAGCCTGCCCCGTCTGGAAGCGGGGATTACATCCCGTTTTCGGGTTAGTTCCCTGATTTAGCTTTTGTACTACTGTAGCTTCAAATTTTGTTCGTCATTGATCGTATTTAAATTGACGAATTATAATATTTATTTTTATTCGGAAACAGGTTCTTCTTCACTGCCGTATTCGGTTTTTACTTCTTCGGCAGCAATGCCCTGCTCGTTTAAGTAACGGCTAAAGGCAGCCTGGAAGCCATGTGTAGCAAATACTTTTTCTGCGCCGGTTTGCTTTACCGTTTGTAATAATCCGTCCCAATCTGCATGATCGCTTAGTGCAAAACCTGCATCGGCATTTCTTCTTTTTACATTGCCCCTTACCTGCATCCACCCGCTGCATACGCCTATGCTGTAAGGGCTGAATTTTTTCATCCATGGTGATCCTTCTGCGCTGCCAGGCGCTATTATAATATTCCCTAAAAATTCTTCTTTTTTTAAATCATTAGTTACCCTGTGTACCAGTGGCAATTGCCATCCATTATTTATTAGAGTTTGATGTGTATTATAAACGGCCCCATGTACAAAAATGGGTAAACCTAATTCTGCCAGTGGTGGTAGTATTCTTTGTGCTTTGCCCAGGCTGTAGGCAAATATTACACTGGTTTTTTTGTCTGCATTATTTTTTAGTACCCAATTTTTGATGTCGGTGTAAATTTCCTGCTGCGGCTTCCATTTATAAATGGGTAATCCAAAGGTAGATTCTGTTATAAAAAAATTGCATGGCACAGGTTCAAATGCACCGCTTAGCCCATCATTTTCTAATTTATAATCTCCACTGATTACCCATACTTCGCCTTGATACTCCACCCGTATTTGTGCTGAGCCAATAATGTGCCCGGCAGGGTGTAAAGTAATTTTTACGTTATTAATATAAACAGGTTCGTTCCAATCTATGCTTTGATAATTATTATCACCTAATCGTAACTGCAATATTGGTTTTGTAAAATGATGGCACAGGTAATACTGGTGGCCGTACCTGGCATGATCGCTGTGGGCATGGGTAATAATTGCTTTTTCTACCGGTTTCCAGGGATCTATAAAAAAATTCCCCTGCCTGCAAAAAAGTCCTTTATTGGTAAATTCTATTAATGCCATTGAAATAATAACGTTGATTATAAACTAAATTACTTTTTCTATTGGCAGTATTTTTTTTGATAAATTTCTTATTACCAGGCTTTGGATAAAACTCCATTTAATATTTGAATAAAATAAACGTGCTTATTCTCAATATAATCCGGGGTTTTGGATTTTTTTAATGAAATAGGTTTAAAATTAAAATCATTAAACACTTTATCAGTAGTATCATTTAAATGCTCCATAAAATCATCCGGGTGCCGTGTTAAGAGCTTAGTAAATAAGTATACTGTCTCAAAACCTTTATAAGCCATATCGGTAGGTTTTCCCTTATATCTTTTCGAAAACGCATTTTTCAATATGTTGCTGTAATTATCGGTTTTGTCATTAAAATACGGTGATGTAAAGTAAATAGGAAAATCTTTGTAAGCGTCTTTTTTATATAAAGAGTTGAAATTTTCCCAGTTTGGCATTCCTATTAAAGTAATGGAATATACTTTTGATAAACTTTTAGATAAATTGGCCAGGTTTGCAGCAAAATTTTCATCAAGACTGCCGCCAATGATAACAGTTTGCCTGTTGCTATCCAGCTTGTTGAGAAGTAATTGCTTACTTATACTGCTATCAAAATTAATGGTTTGTATGTTTACCAAAGGTTTTCCGTCCGGCTCATTAATATTTTTAAAATAGGCAGCTACTTTATCTTCCTGGGAACCTTTTTTTCTGCAAAGAAATACTTTATCCCCACCATGGGTTTGAAATACAAAACTATAAATCGCTTCACAATGGGATTTGAGTGTTGAGTTGGGAATTATAAAATATGGATTTGAAGTTATCCCGCCATCGTTAGGATAGGTTGCAGAAACAAATGGAATTTTTTGCGTAAAAGCAAAATCAGCCAGTTGCTTTAATTCTATATCTTTTACAGAACCGATAATCAGGTCTATGTTATCCAGATCTTTATTATCAATAAGGTCAGGAATTGATTTTGAAGTTGATTTAGAATCATAAATATACGCATCTACATTTTCTCCGGATAAATGCATGGAATCTAATGCCACCTGTGCACCATGAATAAATTCCAAGCCGGGGTTTATAAATTTTGGAATACCCTGTTTAAGCCTGAGCGTGTTATTTTCATCAAATACAGAATCTAAATATAAAGGGGCAAAAATAGCTATTTTATAAGTAGGTAAGTTTGTAGTGCTTGACTGTGCAACAGCTGTATGAGAAAAAGATATTGCTGCTAAAAAAAATGCTGCGTATATTAATTTTTTATTCATAATTAAAATCTTTCATAATAATTTTGCTTATTCCCATTCAATTGTAGCCGGGGGTTTACTGCTGATGTCGTATACTACCCTGTTAATACCTTTTACATTATTAATAATCTCATTGGATACATGAGCTAAAAAATCATAAGGCAAATGCGCCCAGTCGGCAGTCATGCCGTCAACTGAAGTTACCGCTCTTAAAGCTACGGTAAATTCATAAGTTCTTTCATCACCCATTACGCCTACACTTTTTACCGGCAAAAGTATGGCACCTGCCTGCCAGATAGTGTGATATAAATCATATTTTTTTAAACCTTCAGTATATATTGCATCTGCATCTTGTAATAATCGTATTTTTTCGGGGGTGATATCACCCAAAATCCTTATGGACAGGCCAGGGCCCGGGAAAGGATGCCTGGATAAAATTTCAGCTGGTACCCCGGCTTCTGCTCCCACACGCCTTACCTCATCTTTAAATAAATAGCGCAAAGGTTCTACTAATTCCAGTTTCATGGTATCGGGCAGCCCCCCAACATTGTGATGAGATTTTATAGTAGCTGATGGCCCATGTACCGATAAAGATTCTATTACGTCGGGATAAATAGTGCCTTGGCCCAACATATCTATACCTGTTATATTGTGGGCTTCTCTGTCGAACACTTCAATAAAAAGCCCGCCTATTATTTTTCTTTTCTCTTCAGGATCTGTTTTTCCTTCCAAAGCTGAATAAAATAGTTCTTTGGCATCTATGCCTTTAACATTTAACCCTATTTTTTCATAGGTTTTTAGTACCTGTTCAAACTCACCTTTTCTTAGTAAACCATTATCCACAAAAATACCATATAAGTTTTTACCAATAGCTTTATGTATCAGCGTAGCGGCAACAGTGCTATCTACTCCTCCGCTAAGAGCCATTATTACTTTTTTGTTGCCAATTTTTTGTTTTAATTCCGCAACAGTTTCATCTACAAATGATGCTGCCGTCCAGCTTTGGGTACACCCACAAATTTGTACCAAAAAATTCTTAATCATTGTTTTTCCTTCATCAGAGTGGTATACTTCCGGGTGGAATTGTAACCCGTAAACAATATTTTCCTGGAAATTATTTTTAAAGGCTGCGATAGGGATACTTTGTGTAATGCCCAATATTTCACATTCTCCTGGTAATTTTTTTATGGTATCACTATGGCTCATCCAAACCTGGCTGTTATTTTTTATACCATAAAATAGCACATCATCCTTCTCTATACTTAGTGTAGCCCTGCCATATTCTCTTTTATCACTTTTTTCTACAGTTCCTCCTAATATTTTGGCGGTTAACTGTGCACCATAACAAATACCCATAACCGGAACCCTGGCTGCCATTCCCAACACATCTACTACCGGGGCATTCTCTTCATTAACTGAAAAAGGAGAACCTGACAAAATGATACCTTTGAGCCCCGGCTCATAAATATTTTTTTGATGGTAAGGTACTATTTCACAGTACACATTTGCTTCCCTTACGGCCCTGGCTATCAGCTGTGTATATTGCGATCCAAAATCGAGGATTAAAATTTTTTCTAGCATTTGACTGCGAAGTTAAATAATACCAATTAAAATAACCTTCTATATAATTTTTACCTTCTATCTACGTTATAGTATAAATATGCATTGTTAGAAGGTGCAATATGAGTTTATTTTTAGTACGAATGATATCATAGTAAAATTCCTAATATGAACATAGGGTAAATACACTCTTTTAAATATAAAAATATAGTAAGACCTTGCAATCAATGCTTAAGATATGAATACATTATATAATACCATCTCAAATTATAATAAAATGATTCCTCCAAGTGAATCTACAAAACCAATAAAAGTGATCATTGCTGATGATCATGTTCTTTACAGGGCTGGTGTAAAAGCAGCATTGGGATATCAAAAAGATGTAAAAGTAATTGCAGAAGCGGATAACGGCATGCATCTGTTAACCATGCTTAAAATTGTAGAAGCTGATGTGATATTATTAGACATTCAAATGCCGGTTATGGATGGGATCGCTACTTTACCAGAAATTAAAAAGCTTTATCCCCATCTCCGTGTCATTATGCTTACTATGATGGATGACCATAGCATGATTACAAAATTAATGGAACTTGGTGCTAACAGCTTTTTAACTAAAACCAGCGATAGTGAAATTATTTATGAAGCTATTAAAACCTGTTTTGAGCAGGAATATTATTTTAACAGCTTAACGAACAATGCATTATTAAATAATTTAAAACAGCGTAATTTTATAATACCTGATAGGCTTGCATCGCAGGAGCCTAAGTTAACTGATAAGGAAAGTACTATTTTAAAGCTGATGTGTGAAGAAAAAAGCACTAAAGAAATAGCAGATATGGTAGATTTAAGTCCACGTACTGTAGAGGCCATACGAGATAAACTTAAAGTAAAAACAGGAGCAAAAAGTACTGCAGGATTAATTATGTATGCAGTAAAACATAAAATTATCAGCGGCGAAGTATAATTTATTTAATCCAAAATATCTATCCGTACTTTATAAGAAAAAGTCTCATTAATTATGAGGCTTTTTTGTTTATATTACGGGATGACTTTATAATATATTTGTACAGGGGTTATTTTAATTTTAACGGCAAAATTTTCAAAGAGGATGCAGCTATTATAGGCCCTGGAAACAGGGGTCTACGCTATGGGGATGGGTTGGTTGAAACAATGAAATGTGTAAACGGTACAATTCTGTTTGAAGATGAGCATTTTGCCCGTTTATGGAAAGGTATGCAGATATTGCAGTTTGATAAACTTAAACATTTTACTCCTTCGGTTTTATCGGAACAAATACAGGAACTTGTACAAAAAAATAGTTTGCAAAAATATGTAAGGATAAGAGTCCAGGTTTTTAAAGGTGATGGCGGCTTATATGATGCAAAAAATAATTTCCCTAATTATGTGATACAGGTTTGGGAATTGGCAGAAGGCAATGAGAGTCTTAATAATAATGGATTGATTACTGGTATTTACAGGGATGTAAGAAAAAGTTGTGATGCTATCAGTAATATAAAGCATAGCAACTACCTGCCTTATGCCATGGCTGCCCTGCATGCAAAAAAAGAAAAATGGAATGATGCCATTATATTAAATTCAGCCTCTAATATTTGTGATAGTACAATTGCTAATGTTTTTATAATAAAAGATGGCATATTAAAAACCCCTGCTTTGCAGGAAGGATGTATAGCCGGTGTGATGCGTAAGAATATTATCAAAAAATTGTTAGCAGCCGGTTGGATAATTGAAGAAACATCGATTACAGAAAATGAATTAAAAAGTGCAGATGAAATTTTTTTATGTAACGTTATATATAACATCCGTTGGGTAAAGCAAATAGACGAAGTAGAATTTGTAAATATTTCTATCCCAAAAATATATGCTGAGTTGTTCGATAATTGAACTATTTCTTTTGTTTTTTGTATTCTATAAATTATTATTTAAAAAAAAACTGTAAGATTATTGCTAGTTTAAGCTAAATAATAATCTTGATAAAATTATGCTATGCAAAAAATAAATATCTTCTGGTTTCGAAGAGATTTAAGACTTAATGACAATGCAGGTTTATACCATGCGTTAAAGCAAAATATCCCGGTATTGCCGTTATTTATTTTTGATAAAAATATTTTAGATAAACTGGAAGATAAGGACGACGGGCGGGTTTCATTTATTTATAGCGCATTGAAAGAAATGCAAAATAATTTAAATAAGTACAACTCATCGTTACAAGTAATGTATGCTACACCAACTGATGCTTTTGAAAACTTATTTTTAAAATATGATGTTGAAAAAATTTTTCTAAATCATGATTATGAACCTTATGCACAAGAAAGAGATAATGCTATTGAAAATCTTGCAAATAAAAAAGGAGTTTCATTCCATACTTTTAAAGATCATGTTTTACTGGAAAAAGATGAAGTATTAAAAGATGATGATAAACCTTATACTGTTTTTACACCATATAGCAGAAAATGGAAAGAGGTTTTAACTGGGTTTCATTTAAAAATATATCCAACAGAAAAGTATTCAAACAATTTTTACAAGCAACCTGCCCAGGTTTTTCCATCATTATCAGAAATGGGTTTTAAAGATACAGGCCAGTCCTTTCCCTCCAAACAATTAGATAATGAATTAATACAAAAGTATCATGTGCAAAGAGATTTTCCTGCTATTGCAGGAACTTCAAAATTAGGTGTGCACCTGAGGTTTGGTACAATAAGCATTCGACAACTGGCAAATTTTAGTAAAGACGTGGATCAAACATTTTTAAATGAACTAATATGGCGGGATTTTTATCAAATGATATTGTGGCATTTCCCTCATGTTGGAAAAGGAAAAGCATTTAAACCAGCGTATGATAATATTGAGTGGCGCCGTGATAATGGTGAATTTGAGCAATGGTGTACCGGAAAAACAGGTTATCCTATTGTAGATGCAGGTATGAGGGAATTAAATAGCACAGGCTTTATGCACAACCGGGTAAGGATGATTACCGCTTCATTTTTATGCAAGCATTTGTTATTGGACTGGAGACTTGGCGAGGCTTATTTTGCACAAAAATTATTGGATTTTGACCTGGCTTCAAATAATGGGGGTTGGCAATGGGCTGCAGGAAGTGGCTGTGATGCTGCTCCATATTTCAGGATATTTAATCCTTATCTGCAAACAAAAAAATTTGATCCGGAATTAAAGTATATAAAAAAATGGGTGCCTGAATTTCAGGAATTTAATTATCCAAAACCTATAGTTGGTCATGAATTTGCACGGAAAAGATGTTTGGAAGTATATGCCAAAGCGTTGAGAAAAGAAAAATAATACTCTAATTAACTCACAAATATATTTTCACTATCAATTTTAATTTTATTTACCCGCTGGTAAATTTCGAGCAATTTTTGTATTGCACATTTCCCTTCGTTACCTAGATTGATAGAAAAATCATTTACGTATAAATCAATATGCTTACGCATTATGGTTTCATCCATTTCCTGCGCATGCAGGCAGGTGTAAGTGCTTAGTACAGGATAATTAGAGAAAGCATATTCAATGCTTTTTTTAATCAATAAATCAATATTCCGCTGTGTTAGCACATCGATAGTTTTTTTAATAACAATTCCTCCGAGTGGTATAGGATTATTAGTTTGTATTTCCCAAAAATCGCCTAGGTCCATTATTTTCTTTAATCCTTTTTGTTCGTAGGTAAAACGGTTTTCATGTATAATTACACCAAGCCCTTTGTTTTCCAAAACAAAATTTTCTATTTCATCATATCTTAAAAAAACTTTATTTTTTGCAGCAGGGTATGCCAATAAAAAAAGCAAATGGGCAGTTGTGTTTCTTCCTGGTATTGCTACCAAATTGTCTTCTACATTTTTAATTTTTAATTCTTCATTTTTAATTAATAAAGGCCCCACACCTTTGCCTAAAGCACTGCCGCTGTTGAGTATGGCATATTTATCCAAAACCAATGGCAATACCCCGTAGCTTAATTTTGTAATATCAAGTTTACCTTGCAAAGCCCATTGATTAAGCGTTTCCACATCTTCCAAAACAGCCTCAAACTCTATATTTTCCGTATCTATTTTTTTGTTTACCAAAGCATCAAAAATAAAAGTGTCATTTGGGCAAGGAGAAAATCCAATACTGAACTTCATTTAATTTCATTTAATTTCTTAACAATATTTTTCAATTCAATATTTAAATTAAAAATGGCTTCTTTCATTTTCCATTTTAATTTATCCCTTTCTCCTACATAATTACTTATCCCTCTGATTTGTATAAACGGAATTTTTTCCTGTAAACAAACATATTGTAATGCAGCACCCTCCATGCTTTCAATTTGAGCATCAAATTTAGATAGTAATTGTTTTTTTTGTAAAAGTGGTCGTAATCACTTTGTTGTAATTTCTTTTGTAGCTGGTAAATTGTAATTGAACTGCCAACTCCGGTAATTAATATTTCTGTATCTAAGGGTTCATCAAAGAAGGGCTTAATTTCTTGTTCTGTTGCAGCTGTCAATAAAATTTTCATACTGCAAATTTCGTTGTTCAGCAGCACATTTTAGGGTTTTCTTAATTACCTTTGCAAAAATTTTCAGAGATAAAAAATGGTATTTATTACTCGTATAGAACATTTTAATGCAGCTCATAAATTGTATAATCCTTCATGGAACAGGGAGCAGAATGAAATTGTGTATGGCAAATGTGCCAATGAAAACTGGCATGGTCACAATTTTGAATTGCATGTAACTTTAAAGGGTAACCCGGATCCGGACACCGGGTTTGTGTTTGATGTAAAAAAGTTGAGTATAATCGTTAAAGAACATATTATAGATAAACTCGATCATAAAAATTTAAATGTAGATGTGGATTTTATGAAAGATAAAATTTGCTCTATCGAAAATTTAGTTTTGGCCATTTGGAACCAATTAGCGCCACATCTGCCCGGAAATGTAAAACTGCACTGTTTAAAACTTTACGAAACTCCAAGAATATACGTTGAGTATTTCGGAGAAAATAGCAGTAGGTAAGTAAGAATTTGGAAGTTGTTATTATTAACTTATCAGCATTAAAATTTAATTAAGGTAAATTATGAACACTAAAGTAGCAGTTTACAGGAAAGAACATTTTAATGCAGCACATCGCTTGCATAATCCGGGCTGGGATGACGCAACTAATGCCAAAGTATTCGGTAAATGTAATAACCCAAATTATCACGGGCATAATTATGAATTGATCGTAAAATTAATTGGAGAGCCCAATTCTGAGACAGGCTATGTGATGGATTTGAAAATTTTAAGCGACATCATCCAGGAGAATATCATCCAAAAATTTGATCACAAGAATCTTAATGAAGATACCCTCGAATTTAAAAACTTAATCCCGTCAGCAGAAAATATAGCAATAGTAATTTATAATATTTTGAAGGAAAAAATAAATCCGGCCCTCGAGTTGCAAATCAGGTTATATGAAACGGAGAGAAATTTTGTAGAGTACCCTGTAAATTAATAATAACGTAATAATATTATAATGGCATACACAAAAATTGATCAATACGATAAAGACGTTACAGAAGGACTGGTAAAAAATTATAAAGATACATTAGGTTTATTAGGGGAAGACCCTGCCAGGGAAGGGCTGGAAAAAACCCCGGAAAGACTCGCAAAAGCCATGCAGTTTTTAACCCAGGGATATCAGCAGGATGCAAATGCCATTTTAAATTCTGCCAAATTCCACGAAGATGTAAGTGAAATGGTTATTGTAAAAGATATAGAATTGTACAGCATGTGTGAGCATCACATGTTGCCTTTTTATGGTAAAGCCCATGTAGCATATATCCCTAACGGTTGGATAACAGGATTAAGCAAGATTGCAAGGGTTGTGGATGTATACAGCAGACGGCTGCAGGTTCAGGAAAGATTGACACACCAAATATTAAACGCTATACAGGAAACTTTAAATCCTCTGGGTGTAGCCGTAGTAATAGAAGCTTCACATTTATGCATGATGATGAGAGGCGTGCAAAAACAAAACTCAGTAACTACAACTTCGGCCTTTTGCGGGAGTTTGCAAAAAATGAAACAAGAAGTGAGTTTTTAAAATTGATAAGCGCAAAATTGCATTGATTTTTTTATTAGTTATTTGGGGCTGTGTGCATTTGTAACTTTATTTAGCTACTGTTCCGGCTATACGCTGCAATCTTTTGCTGGCTAGCGCACAGGGCTATACGCAAAAGTATTTACGCTGCCATCCGGCAGCCATTCATCAGTAGGATTGCTATTCAGTTTGCATTATAAACCAGCATTCTTTACAGGCATATCTTTATAAAAATTGGAAGTTGCCACACTTCTTCTCAGCTATTTTTTATTTCTTTGTGTAAATACTATCAAATGAAACATGCATATATTTTTCCCGGCCAAGGCTCGCAATTTTCGGGGATGGGCAAAAACTTATATTTAGATAATGACATTTCAAAAAAACTGTTTGAAGAAGCCAATGATATTTTAGGTTTCAAAATATCAGATATAATGTTCAACGGTACTGGTGAAGATTTAAAGCAAACCAATGTTACACAGCCTGCTGTTTTTTTACATTCGGTTATTGCTTTTCAAACATTGGAAAATATAAAACCGGATATGGTGGCCGGGCATTCTTTAGGAGAATTTTCTGCTTTGGTAGCCTGTAAAGTTTTAAACTTTAAAGATGCTTTACAGCTTGTATCAATCCGTGCAAAAGCCATGCAAAAAGCCTGTGAGCAAAACCCTTCAACTATGGCAGCAATTTTGTCTTTGCCAGATGAAGTAGTGGAAGAAATATGCGCTGCTATAAAAAGAGAAACAGAAGAAATCGTAGTGCCTGCTAATTATAACAGCCCGGGACAATTGGTAATCAGCGGTTCTATAAAAGGTATTGAAATGGCTTGTGAAAGATTAAAAACTGCCGGTGCAAAAAGGGCTTTGGTATTGCCTGTTGGCGGGGCTTTCCATTCACCATTAATGTTGCCTGCAAAAGAAGAATTGGCAGAAGCTATAAATAATGCGAAATTTAATAATGCTGTTTGCCCGGTATATCAAAATGTAGTTGCAAAGCCGGTAATAAATGCTGATGAAATAAAGTCAAACTTAATTGAACAGTTGACAGGGGCTGTTAAATGGTCTCAAAGCATTCAGGCTATGACAAGCGATGGCGCTACTCATTTTACAGAAGTTGGCCCCGGTAAAGTATTACAGGGATTAATACAAAAAATCCATAAAGAAGCAATAGTGGATGGGATAAGTTAATTTAATATTTATTCTGTAAAAAGAATTATAATCCAGATTGCACAATTTATATTAGTGGCAGTTGAGTAAAGGCTCTTCAGCAAGAGAAAATTGGCAGTTACTACCGTTACAGAAACAGCATTTGTATTGGCTTCTGTGGTAATTAAAGCAACTGCTTATGCAATTTTAGGAATTATTTTTGAAACATGCCAGGTACTTACCAAGTAAATAATACACAGGTAACAAATGTTTTAATTAAATTATTACCCATTGGAATAAACGAATTGATTATTCCAATGGGATGCTCAATAATAATATTTTGCATCAGAAATTGTAGCAAAAAGAATTAAAATAGAAAACCAGCTGTCTTTATTCCTGTATGAATAACTTAGATGGTTAAAGTGCTTAACACACCATTCATGCTGCGTACAGCATCTGCACTTTTATTAAATGCTGCCTGCTCTTCGTCATTTAATTTATAGTCTATAATTTTTTCCCAGCCATTTTTCCCAATGATTACCGGTACGCCCAGGCAAATATCTTTCTGGCCATATTCTCCATCAAGGCTAACACAGCATGGGAAAAGCTTCTTCTCATCACGTATAATACTTTCTACCAAGGCAGCCCCGGCAGCACCTGGCGCATACCATGCGCTGGTACCTAATAATCCTGTAAGCGTAGCACCGCCAACCATTGTATCTGCTACCACTTTCTGTAGCTTTTCAGCATTTAAATAATTACTTACAGGAGTACCCTGGTAAGTAGCCAGTCTGGCCAAAGGTATCATAGTAGTATCTCCATGGCCGCCAATTACAACGCCTTGCAAATCATTAGCTGTGCAACCTATTACAGTAGATAAATAATATTTAAAGCGGCTGCTGTCTAAAATTCCACCCATGCCTATAATCCTGTTTTTCGGCAACCCGCTTGATTGCAATGCTAAATATGTCATTGTATCCATTGGATTGCTGATAACAATAATAATAGCATCAGGAGAATGTTTTAAAATATTTTGAGTAACACCTTTTACAATGCCGGCATTTATGCCAATCAGCTCTTCCCTTGTCATACCGGGTTTACGGGGTATGCCTGATGTAATGACTACCACATTACTGCCCGCAGTTTTTGTGTAATCGTTGGTGCTGCCAGTTACTTTAGTATCAAAGCCTAACAATGTAGCAGTTTGCATCATATCTATTGCTTTACCTTCAGCAAGTCCTTCTTTAATATCTAATAATACTAATTCTTCACATAATTCCTTCCGGGCAATATTATCTGCACAAGTGGCACCAACTGCACCTGCTCCAACAACAGTAACTTTCATATCAAAAATATTTATTTATGATTAATTATTTGTGCGCAAAGGTAAATATTTATTAAACTAAGTTTATTTTTAAAATGTAATATTTTAAATAAACATCTACTATATTGTTAAATCATAAAGCCTCAGCAATTTCTTGTACAGGGAGGTGTCTGTCAAATGTTTTTACAAATTTGCCTTTTTTGTTATATAAAAATAGTGCAGGAAATGATTTAATAGAATAAAAAGTACCTAATATATAATTGGGATCTCTGCCCATAATAATATTCGGATAGTTACTTAGTTTGTATTCATCATAAAATTTTTTACAAATTTATAATCAACAGGCGAAGCCATAACAATTTGTATTTTTTTAAATAAATTGATATTAGCTTTTAACTCGTTTACCTCATGCTGGCAATGCTCACAATCAGGACTAAAAATCATTATAATGGTTGCTTTTCTTTTCTGTAAATCTGCCTTTGAAAATTTAGTGCTATCAGGAACTTTAGTAAGCGTAAATGGAGGAATTGCAGGAAAGCGTTTATATAGTAAAACAGTATCTGTTTGGGCATATAAAATATTGCATCCTAACAATATATTAAGTAATATAATTTTTTTTAAATTTTTCATATAAAATATGTTGGGAAACTATATTAAAATACAAGTTTTTTTCAAATATATTAAAGATTATCTAGCTATTTATTAGTTGGGCAATTCTAGCACAAATATTGCAGGTAATCAGCAAGTAAGGGTACATTTACTTTTATTTAAGTAAAAATACTATTATTTTACATGTATTTTATACGTATTACTGAAAACTACAGCTTAATTATTAATTTTTAAATTGTTATTATGAAGTCTTTATACGATAGAAAGATAGGTTTTACAGTAGCTGTAATATGCTCATTCAATATAAGTTTGGCCCAGAATGTTGGCATTAATTCTACTGGCGCTAAGGCAGATGGTTCAGCAATACTGGACATTTCTTCAACTAACAAAGGTTTATTAGTTCCAAGGGTAGCCTTAAAAAATATCAATGATGCCGAAACTATAACATCACCTGCACATAGTTTGCTTGTATATCATACAGGTGCAAATATGCTTTATGGTGAAGGGTATTATTATAATAGTAAAACTCCGGATAATCCTTTATGGGTAAAGCTGGGTGTCGCATCCGTTAGCCCGGCATGGCTTACGGGAGGCAACGATGATGTAAGTGATGATGTAAATTATATGGGCACTAATATTGATGAAGATGTTGTATTTAAAAGGAATGGGATATTGACATTGCAAATAAAAACGGGCGGGGCTATGTTATTTACTGGGGATGCCACAGGAACGACACCAAGATACGGGTTAGGTAACAGAATGATGTGGATACCTGCTAAAGCTGCTTTTAGAGCAGGAGCTATAACAGAAACTGGTATCGAAAATTGGGATGAAGATAGTATTGGCTTATACTCTTTTGCCAGCGGCAGAAATACCAAGGCATTGGGTGAGCATTCTTTTGCATCTGGCGGGGGCACACATGCGACAGGCAGTAATTCTTTTGCTAGTGGTGCTTTTACAAAAGCTATAGGTTCTTCTTCCATAGCCATGGGTAATGAAGCTATTGCAACAAAAAATTTAGCTACATCAATAGGTTATAAAACAGAGGCTACTGGTAAAAATTCCTTTGCTTTTGGTGCTTACACTATTGCTTCCGGGGATACTTCGCTGGCAATGGGCTATAAAACTTTTGCACAAGGCAAAGTTTCAACTGCTATGGGCAATCGGACAATAGCTGAGGGGGATTACTCAACAGCTATTGGCTATCAAACAAATGCAAACTTGCCTTATGCTACGGCCATAGGATATAAAACAAAAGCCTGGGGGATATTTTCAACTGCCATGGGGAATGAAACGCTTTCCGATAATTTTAATACAACAGCTATGGGTTTGCGTACCAAAGCCTCTGGCAGTGTATCAACTGCTATTGGTTTTAAAGCAGAAGCCTGGGGAAATACTGCGATAGCTATGGGAGATAGCGCAGTAGCAGGTGGGGATAACTCTTTGGCTACAGGCTACCATACACTGGCTGATGGGCAGTATTCAACTGCTATGGGTTATGAAACATCAGCTTTAGGTATAAATTCTATGGCTGTAGGTGATAATAGCAAAGCTGAGGGCATTGGTTCATTCGCCTCAGGAATAAAATCGGATGCAATAGGAAATTATAGCGCTGTTTTTGGTACTGCAACAGCAATCGGTAATTATGCTGTTGCTACAGGTAGTAGTACTGCTACTGCAGATTATGCAGTGGCAATGGGGTATGGAAGTACAGCCAATGGCCTCCATTCATTTGCTGCCGGAAGTGGTGCTAATGCTATGGGCGACAGGTCTGTGGCGCTAAACGATGGCATCACAAAACCTGAGGCAAATTATGGATTTGCCGCAGGTACTTCTAGTGCAGAAAATACTTCTAGCGTAGCTATGGGCGCTGCAAATCATGCGCTTGGAAAATATTCAGTAGCATTAGGTCAAGATACTTACACCGGCGGTGAGGCATCATTATCAATGGGAAGCGAAGCGGGGACGATAGGAGATTATTCGGCTGTTATAGGAAAAGGACTATATACTAGTGCGTATGCAAGTTTTGTAATAGGTGCCTATAATAAATTCGGTTACGAAGATTTGCCTAAAGCCCCTAAAGGCAATCAGCCCATTTTTCAAATTGGCAATGGTACCGGTACTGCTGATAACGAACGAAGAAATGCTGTTACTGTACTTTTTAATGCTAAAACTGGTATCAATACAACTGCTAATCCTGAAGCATTATTTCATTTAAAAGGACTAGTTGGGGGAGAATGGGATAAGCACATTCGCCTGGAATCAGAGGGAAGCACAGATTATGGAAATATCATTTATGGCGGTGGTATAAAATTTAGGAATTTTAATGCTAATGACATTTATTCCTTTCGTGACGTTAATAACTCTACTTTAATGCGTATAGAAAGCAACGGTGATATTTTTGTAAAAGGTATTGTTACTGATGCTTCAGATATCCGCCTTAAAAAAAATATTCAGCCTTTGGCAAAAATATTAGACAAGATCAGCCATATACAGCCTATTAGTTATGATTTTAAAGATGGACAGGCGTACCCGTTACAACGCCAAATTGGGTTCAGCGCACAAGAAATAGAAAAAGAATTTCCGGAGCTGGTAAGAAAAGATGATAAAGGATATTTATCTGTAGGGTATGCAAATATGACAGCTGTGCTATTACAGGCTATTAAAGAACAACAGGTAATTATTAATGCCCAGCAAAAAAATATAAAAGCCTTGCAGGATAATAATCTTGAGCAAAAACAGTTTAATAATAAAGTACAAGCCGAAAATATTTCTCAGCAAAAACAAATTGATGAACTGAAAAATTTAGTAAATGAAATATTAAAAAAATAGTATCAATACTTCTTGTTAAGTATTCACTGATAAAAATAAATGCTTTTTTTAAAGCAAACATTATTTGTCTAAAATAATGCCTTATCCAGTATTAAAAAACTTATATGAAACCAAACCAACTGAGGGTGCTCAAAACCCTTTTATCAAACCTTATTTTACTATTTCTCATTAATTTTTCTGTTAAAGCCCAGGGTGTAGGCATTGGAACAAAAACACCAAATTCCTCTGCAATGCTGCATATACGATCTCTTAACAAAGGGCTGCTAATACCTAACATCCCTCAATTAAAAAGTGTAAATGACGCTATCACTGTTCCCAATGCAGCCTATAGTTTATTGATTTACACTAATATAAATGGACAAGATGAAGGGTTTTATTATAACAGCAGTAAAATTCCCGGGTCTCCGATGTGGACAAAATTATCGACTGGTAACGGACATGGAGAGAGTGGCTGGTCAATAACTGGTAATACCGGATTGGATTCTCACAATTTTCTGGGCAATATTGATAGTGTTGATTTGGTATTCAGGACCAATAATACCCGCCGGGTATGGATAAAAGCCGATGGCGGCTTACTTGCCATGGGAGGTTCTGGCGGGATGCCTTATATCGGCCCGGGGGCAAGATTAATGTGGTCACCCAGAAGATATGCTTTAAGGGCAGGCGTAGTAAACGGTAATCAGTGGGATGACGATAATGTAGGACCCGGATCGTTTGCTGTCGGAATTAATACAATGGCCAAAGGTGGATCATCTGTAGCACTAAATCATGGCACATCAGCCATTGCGCTTTACTCCATGGCAATAGGTGATAGCACGGAAGCAACCGGAATGGCTGCATTCGCTTCCGGCCATCATTCAAGGGCCGTTGGCCTAGCCGCATTTGCAACGGGAAGTGGTAATGTGGCTTCTGGCCAAGTAAGTTTTGTTGCCGGAGAGAAAAATACTGTATCCGGAAATTTTGCAGCAGCATTTGGAAATAAAAATATTTCTTCAGGAACAGCTTCTACTACTTTCGGAATAAGTTCAAAAGCAGTGGGCCAAGGCTGTATTGCAGCAGGAAACAGAACAACAACGCTTGCTGCAGCAACATATTCTTTAGCGATAGGTGATAGCACTGTTGCTGGCGGATCCAATTCTTTTGCCAGTGGTTTTAGAACTATTACCTCTGGTTCAAATAGCGTATCATTTGGCTCGGTTACTACAGCCTCTGGTACTGAAGCAATAGCTACAGGAGCAAATACCATCTCTTCCGGCAATGCCTCATTAACATTGGGCTCCAATACAGTTGCATCAGGTAATTTTTCTGTAGCCTTTGGGTCATTTACAAAAGCCGCAGGTGCATCATCTATCGCCGGGGGAACTTTTTCCAGTACTACAGGCGGAGCAAGGCATAGTTTGGCAATAGGAGATTCTGTATTAGTAAGTGCAATAGCCGCCACTGCACTTGGAGACAGGACTTTGGCGAGTGGTAAAGGTGCTATGGCATCAGGATATAAAACAGTGGCATCAGCAACTAACGCTGTAGCCTTTGGAGATTTAAATACCGCAGCCGGGGCAAACTCAATCGCAGGCGGTTATTTTTCAAAAGCAAGTGGATTAAATTCTATTGCCATTGGAAATGCCGCGATAGCCAGTGCTGAAGGTGCAGTTGCATTAGGCGGTGGCGAAGCAGCCGGGTTACATGCTGTTACAATAGGGCATATAAATAACGCTTTAGGCGCTTACTCTTTTGCAATTGGCAGTAATAATAGTGCTACTAAAATAGGAGCTGTAGCCATAGGGATCAATAATAATGCTACTGCTAATTATAGTGTAGCTATGGGATATAATACATTAGCTTCGCAAGATGCTGCTTTTGCAGCCGGTTTTGGGAATAAAGCTACAGGTATTGGTTCTGTATCTTTTGGAGAAGGGAATACAGCCGGTGGAAGTCATTCTATTGTTTTTGGGTTTAAAAATTCTGCAGCTGCAACTAATAGTTTTGCAATGGGTAGCGAAAGTAAAGCTAATAAAGAAGGTTCTACAGCTATAGGTTTTAAAACTATAGCAGACGGTAATTATTCTACTGCATTGGGAGATAACTCACAATCTTTAGGAAGGGCTTCTGTTGCCCTTGGCGTAGGAACTGTTACCCAGGCGTACGGCTCATTGGCAATAGGAATGTACAATATTGCAAATTTTCCAAATGTAAATGGTGCAATCAGTGCTAATACTGATCCTCTTTTTCAAATAGGAAATGGTACTAATTTCTTAAACCGCACCAATGCTTTAACTGTTTATAAAAATGGTAACATGACTTTAGCAGGTGTCAGCACTGCTCTTAATCATGTCAATTCTTCTGATATACGTTTAAAAGAAAATATTAAGCCACTGCAATTTGCTTTAGCTAGCATTAATAACATACAACCAATAACTTATAATTTTAAAGATAAACAACATTATACAGCAATGCACCAGATAGGTTTTAGCGCCCAGGAAATAGAAAAAGAATTCCCTGAATTGGTAGTAAAAAATCAAGAAGGATATTTAGCAGTAAATTATGCACAAATGTCTGCTGTAGCTATACAAGCTATAAAAGAGCAACAAGAACTTATTAATATACTTAACAGTAAAAATATCGAACTGGAAAAACAAATAAAACAACTACAAATACAAATGCAGGAAGTATTAAAGAGTAATGTAAAATAATAGTAATTTTTTTTACTATATATTATAATTATATAGATAAAATATTATTTTTTAAGCTGTTGACAATTTTTTTTTCAACAGCTTATTTTTTTATAGTAATAACACCAAACAAGGAATTTGTTCACAAGCTTATTATTGTATTTTTAGTATTTTCACTTTCTACAAAAAGTATTTTTATTTTAAACAATATTATAAATCTATAAATTAAATTATGAAGCCTTTTAGCTATTTAATCGGGCTGATATTTATTATCAGTATTCCATCTTTTTTACATGCCCAGGGTGTAGCAATTAGTCTTGAAAAATCAAAACCTGATACTTCTGCAATGTTGGATGTTATATCTACAAAAAAAGGTGTACTTATACCCAGGTTATCTTTAGCCGGTATCCAGGATAAAAATACTATACCCGAGCCTGCCCATAGTTTATTAGTATATAATACCAATGACGATTTAAATATATTTCCTTTAAGAAAAGGATATTATCAAAATGCCGGGGGCCCTTTTGATGCGAAATGGGTAAGGGTATTAACTGAAGAAAATGCGTGGTTATTAACTGGGAATCCTATTACTACTGATGATAACTTTATTGGAACAATTAATGAACAGGATGTTGTATTTAAAACTAATAGTATGGAAGCATTAAGGATTGGCAAAGGCGCTACCTTATTAGCAGGAAACTATTCTGATGTTATCGATGACTTTATTCCAGAAGCAGGGCCTGGTACCAGGTTAATGTGGTTGCCGGCCCGTCATGCATTCAGGGCTGGAATAGCACTTAATACAGAGTGGGATGCTGATAATATTGGTATGGGCTCGTTTGCAGTGGGTTCTAATGTAAAAGCTTCAGGAATTTATTCTGTAGCAATGGGCAATAACACAGAAGCTACTAATACAAATACTATAGCAATGGGTCAATCTGCGACTGCTTCAGGGTTTGGTTCTGTAGCTCTAGGTAACCAGGTAAAAGCAATTGGATCCAATTCCATGGCAACCGGGTTTAAAAGTACTGCAAATAACAAATATTCCTCAGCATTTGGGGAAGAGACATTTTCTAATGCAATAGGCGGCATGGCAATAGGGCGTTTTAATGAAAAAATGCCTGTAAATTTAAATCCGATATGTACAGATAGGATATTCCAAATTGGTAATGGTACAGGTGAGGGGATAAGAAGAGATGCCTTATATGTTACCCGTTTAGGGGATTTATGGGTTAATGGAAAAGTAACTGCTAATAATGGCGTAGTTTGTCCTTCAGATATCCGTTTAAAAGAAGAAATTCAACCTCTGGAAAGCGTTTTGAAAAATATAAAAAATATCCAGCCTATCAGCTATTTTTTTAAAGACAAGGAAACATATCCTTCTACTCACCAAATAGGTTTCAGCGCACAGGAAATTGAACAGCAATTCCCGGAACTGATAACAAAGAATGAAAAAGGGCTTTTATCCGTAAAATATCCTCAAATGCCTGCTATAGCTATACAGGGTAGAAAATAACAGCAGGACCAAATAAAAGCAGTACAGGACAATTTAACTGCAGAAAAAGAAAATATCCTTCAGCAGCAGCAAATTATTAAAAAGCTTGAAACAGAAAATGCTGAAGTAAAAGCACGCCTTGAAAAATTAGAAAAAATATTGATTTCTAATAGTAGTAAATAAATAATCAATAAAAAGCCAAAGCCATGCTATCAAGCATGGCTTTGGCTTTTTAACTCCCTAAATTCCCGGTGTATTTATTCTAACTATTTACAATTGATAATTAAATACCTGTTTTATAAATAATAGTTATTTATTTCGTCCATAAAAAAACCTCCAATACTATTGAAGGCCAAATAAAATATTGTAAGTAAACTTATTTCTTTGTAGTTGTTTTTTTAGCAGCTGTTTTCTTTTTAGCTGGGGCTGTTTTAGCAACTACTGGGGTAACCGGGGTAACAGTTTCAGAAGACCTTACTTCAGTAGCAGTATTTGCATCTGATTCTTCACCAGCTTTTACATCTCCTGAAATAGTAATAGTTTTCATTTCATCTACACCAGCAAATTTTACTGTAAGGTGTTTATCAAAATGCCCTGCACTAGCTGCATTATAAGTAGCATTGATATACCCGGTTTTGCCAGGGGCTATGGGCTCTTTTGTATAATCAGAAATAGTACAACCACAGGTAGGGTTTGCCTGTTCAATTATCAACGGCTCGTTGCTAATATTAGTTACTATAAATTTTGCGGTAGCAGGACTATTCTGCTTAACAGCGCCAAGTTCAATAGTTTCATTTTCAAATTTTGCCACATCAGCTGCTGTCTTTTGCGCATATGTAAAAGTAGCTATGGTAAAAGCCGCTATTGTAAAAAGTAATTTTTTCATTTTTGCTTATTTTGTTTTTTATATAATTTAATTTTTTAAACTTTCAAGACTTTTATTTTCCGGCGCAGACGTAGCTGGTGTAGACCATACTTCACCTTTAATAGTTATTACCTTAGTTTGACCATCATTGTAAGTAATAGTAATTGTCTTTGCAAATGTACCGGGTGATGCTGCATTATACCCCACTTTTATCTCACTGCTCCCGTTAGGTTCAATTGCTTTATTTCTTTCCCACTCCGGAGTAGTACACCCACAACTGGCAGCAACATTAGAAATTTTTAAAGAATCAGTACCATAGTTTACCACTTCAAAAACATGGGTAACAGGTTTATCTTGCGGTATTTTACCAAAATCATATTCATTTTCTTTTAATCCGAGGGCTTCTGGTGTTTTAATTGTCTCTGTGGCTGTAATTCCTGTAGCCTTTGCAGGCTTAGTGTTGGTTTGTGCTGTAGAAGAACCAATTATGAAAAATGTGGCAAATACTATAAATGTGCGTTTCATTGTGAGATTATATTTTCTGTAAATGATTGTCAACTTTAATTTTCAAATACTATTCCAAAGATACAAAAACGTATCTATTAGATATAAATTGTTAAGGTATAATTGATTTTTTAACAAAATAGCAGGTTTAATTCTCTATTTTTGCCTTCATTTTTAAAATATGGATATACAAAATAATAATGAAACCGCTTTACAGGAAAAATTAAGTTTTGAGAACTTCCAAAACGAGGTTTTGAAAGATTACAGGATAATTTGTGAAAGCAGGGAAACCAGTTTGCTTGGCCGTAAAGAAGTACTTACTGGCAAAGCCAAATTTGGCATATTTGGAGATGGTAAGGAAGTGGCACAAGTAGCAGCAGCTAAATTTTTTATGCCCGGTGATTTCAGGGCGGGATACTACAGGACCAGACTTTTATGTTTGCCGCAGGCCTTGCTAATATTAATAGCTTTTTCACAATTATATGCCGATCCTGATGTAAATAATGATCCTTTTAGTGCCGGCAGGCAAATGAATGCGCATTTTTCAACCAAAATTGTAGATGAGAGTGGTGAATGGCTTGATATTGCCAATATAAAAAATGTGAGCAGTGATATGGCGCCTACAGCAAGCCAGATGTTAAGGGCGCTCGGGCTTGCATTCTCATCAAAAATATTCAGGAATGTGCCGGAATTACACGAATATAAAAATTTGAGTACCAACGGTAATGAAGTATGCTTTTGTACTATCGGCGATGCTTCTACATCTGAAGGACATTTTTGGGAAAACCATAAATGCTGCAGGTGTGCTACAGGTACCATTGGCTGTTTTTGTATGGGATGATGGGTATGGAATTTCAGTGCCTAAAGAATATCAAACTACAAAAGGTTCAATCTCCTCTGCTCTAAGCGGTTTTCAAAAAACTGAGGCAACAAATGGTATCGATATTTATAAATTAAAAGGTTGGGATTATGCAGGCATGTGTGAAGTGCTTGAGCCTGCGATACAGAAAATAAGGGATACACATACACCAGCTATTTTTCATGTTGAAGAAATTACCCAACCTCAAGGACATTCCACTTCGGGTAGTCATGAACGTTATAAAAAGCAAGACCGGTTAGCCTGGGAAAAAGAATGGGATTGCTTAAAGAAAATGAAGGAATGGATCTTAGCCAATGCTTTGGCAGAAGAAGCAGAGTTAACTGAAATAGAAGAAAATGCAAGACAGTTTGTAAAAGAAAGCAAGCAAAATGCCTGGGATAAATATATAAATCCAATAAAGAAACAGGCTGATAAAGCCCTTGCTTTGTTAAATGATATTATATTAAGTAATCCTTCGCTTCAAAAGCTGGTTACAGCATTGCAAAATAATAAAGAACCTCTTCGGAGAGAAATATTAAAAACTGTAGCTACGGCCTTAGAGATGGCAGGCCCGGATGCAGATAAAAATGAACTTAAAAATTTTTACTTTGCATACAAAGCCGAGAATGCAAAACTTTATAATTCGTTTTTGTATAACGAAGGCCCAAAATCTGCATTAAAAGTACCGGTAATAAAACCTTATTTTAAAGACGATGCGCCTATAGTAAATGGATATGAAGTGCTTAATAATTATTTTGATGTATTATTTGATTCTAATAAAAAGGTAGTTGCTTTTGGGGAAGATTTAGGTTTTATTGGGGATGTAAACCAGGGCTTTAGCGGTTTGCAGGAAAAGCACGGTGAACAACGGATTTTTGATACGGGTATTCGTGAATTAACTATTATAGGGCAGGGTATTGGACTGGCACTGCGTGGATTACGCCCTATTGCGGAAATACAATACCTGGATTATTTATTGTATGGCTTGCAGCCCCTAAGCGATGACGTTAGTACACTTCACTTTAGAACAGCAGGCCAGCAAAGTGTGCCATTAATTGTTCGTACACGGGGCCACCGGTTGGAAGGTATTTGGCATAGTGGCTCTCCCATGGGGATGATTATTAATGCCCTTCGTGGTATGTATGTTTGCGTGCCACGTAATATGGTGCAGGCGGTTGGTATGTATAATACTCTTTTGCAGAGCAACGACCCGGGTTTAATTATTGAATGTTTAAATGGGTACAGGCTTAAAGAAAAATTACCATCAAATTTATTGGCATACACAGTACCGCTGGGTATTCCTGAAGTGATAAAAGAAGGTGAAGATATTACGTTGGTTTCTTATGGTTCTACATTAAGGATAGTACAGGAAGCTGCAGAAACCTTGCAACAGCAAAATATAAGTTGTGAGGTAGTAGATGTGCAAACCTTATTGCCTTTCGATATCAATCATTTGATTGTGCAATCGCTTAAAAAAACCAGCCGTATTGTTTTTATAGATGAAGATGTACCGGGTGGTGCAGCAGCTTATATGTTTAATAAAGTAATGGAAGAGCAGGGTGGCTATAAATACCTGGATGTTTCTCCACGTACGATTACCGGTAAAGCTCACCGGCCTTCTTATGGCAGTGATGGCGATTATTTTAGTAAGCCAAATGCAGAAGATGTTATGCAAGTGGTGAAGGAAATGATGGCGGAATGATATAGTTTGAAGTTTATGGTTAGAGAATTAGAGTTGTTAGTTCTTTTTTATTTGGCAATGGTCGATAGCCAATGGCCGATAAAAATAATAGTTAGTTGATAGATAAATGGCTATGCTCAATAACCTCAAACTCCAAACCTCAAACCTGAAACTCCAAACTTGAAACTTGAAACAGCTTTACTTCAAATTATGATACACTTTCTGCACATCTTCATCCTGTTCTAATTTATCTACTAATTTAAATACATCCTGGGCTTGCTCATCACTTAATTCCACTGTGTTGCCTGGTATCCGGGTAAGTTCGGCGGTAATCACTTCAATGCCTTTTTCTTCCAAAGCTTTATTCATGTGCCCGAATTCAGTAAAAGCTGTACGGATAACTATATTACCTTCTTCATTTTCGCCAATTTCTTCCAGGCCGTAATCAATCAATTCCAATTCAAGGTCTTCAATATTCAGGTTGTCTTTTTTGATGGTAAACTCACCCATACGGGTAAACGTAAATGCAACACTGCCACTGGTACCTAATGCACCACCACTTTTAGTAAAATGCATCCGTACATTGGCAACAGTTCTGGTAGAGTTATCAGTAGCCGTTTCTACAAGCACTGCCACACCATGCGGGGCATACCCTTCGTATACAATTTCTTCATAGCTGCTGGTATCCTTGCCCATTGCCCTTTTGATGGCAGCCTCTACACGGTCTTTAGGCATGTTGCAGGCTTTGGCATTTAAGTAGCACCTTCTTAAAGCAGGGTTATTATCAGGATCCGGCCCTGCAGCTTTTACAGCAATAGCTATCTCTTTGCCAATACGGGTAAAATTTTTTGCCATTTTATCCCAGCGGGCAAACATGGCGCTCTTTCTTACTTCAAATATTCTTCCCATGTGTAGTTGATATGTTAATATGTTGAATTGTTAATTTGGAATGCAAATTTATGAAACTTATATACACTTACTTATTTAAGAAGCCAAGTTTTTAAAACTTGACTTCTTAAGCTCAATAGCAATACCGCAGATGAATGGAGCGACCACCGCCTATGGCGGGACACAGCGCCACTAAAGCTTAATCAGGGAACTAATGCTGGTAACCCAAAGTTTACGAACGGCGTAGCCGTTAGCAATAAAATTAATTTAATCCGATACTTTTGCAATATGGAAAAAAAATTTACCTACGGGCAGCTGTTTGCTTTTACACAATCCGTTTTTTTACAAATTGGCTGTAATGCAACGGATGCTGCTATTGCTACCAAAGCTTTACTGTCGGCAGATTTGAGAGGCATAGATAGTCATGGTGTGGCGAGGCTCAGTGGCTATGTACGCTTATGGGAAGCCAAAAGGGTAAATGCAAAACCTGCTATAAAAATTGTACATGAAACGCCCAGCACTGCGGTAGTGGATGGCGATGCCGGGCTGGGACTGGTAGTGGCGCCTGCTGCGATGCAAATAGCCATTGATAAAGCAAAAAATGTGGGTACAGGATGGGTAAGCGTAAAAAACAGCAATCACTTTGGCATAGCAGGCCATCATGCCATGATGGCTTTGGATAATGAGATGATCGGTATAGCCATGACGAATGCTTCACCTTTGCTGGCGCCAACTTTTTCAATAGAAAGCTTGCTGCGCACCAATCCTATTGCAGTGGCAATACCTGCCGGAAATGAACCAGCTTTTGTTGCGGATTTTGCTACAACAACTGCTGCCAATGGAAAATTGGAAATGCTTCAAAGAAAAAACTCAGATACGCCAGCAGGTTGGGTGCAGGATAAAAATGGCAATACCAGTACTAATGCTCATGAATTAAAAAATGGCGGCGCATTATTGCCTTTGGGTGGCGATGCAGCCCATGGCAGCCATAAAGGTTATGCATTAGGCGCCATCGTTGATATTTTTAGTGCTATATTAAGTGGTGCCAATTATGGCCCCTGGGTACCACCGTTTCCTGCATATGTACCCATGCCGGAAAATATGCCAGGTGAAGGAATTGGACATTTTTTTGGTGCCATGCGTATTGATGCCTTTAGGCCGGCAGATGATTTTAAACAGCATATGGATAAATGGATACAGCGTTTTAAATCGGCTAAAACGGTTGAGGGTGAGCAGTCGGTGCTTATTCCCGGGGAGCCGGAAAGAATAATGGAAGCAGAAAGAAAGAAAAACGGCATACAATTATTGCAGCCTGTAATAAATGATCTGATAGAATTGGAGAAGAAGTTTTCAGTGGAGTTGATTTAACCGCAAAGATGGGAAGGCGCTAAGTTCGCTAAGTATGTTTTCAATAATTTTTCGTCTTTCCGGCTATATAAAATTGCCGATAAGGGAAAAAACGGTAAGAATATTTTTGTCACGGACATTTGTACTTTGTGGTACATCGTTGTAGCCTGCCCCGTCCGGAGGCGGGGTCACTCCCTTGTACGGCATACCTTTATTGAGCATATTTTTTTGCGCTAATCTGTAAAATCTGTGCCTAATAAAATACATTTGCACAACTTTAATAATTCTTAACTAACTGATATGAAAGTAATGAAGTTTGGCGGCACCAGTGTAGGCAAGCCCCAGCGCATGCAGGAAGTAGCTGTTTTAATTAATCATGATAGTGAAAATAAGATAGTGGTTTTATCAGCGCTTAGCGGTACTACCAATGCATTAATAGAAATCAGTACGGCAATGGCATACGGTAATAAATCCGGGGCCAGGCAACTTATAGATCAATTAGAACAGCATTACCGGCAATTTAGCAAGGAGCTCCTTACTTCAAAACAAGCTTTGGGTGATGCCGAAAAAATTATACAGGAGCATTTTGAATTTTTGCAGATCATTTTAAAAATATCTTTTAGTGAAGCTTTAAATAAAGATATACTGGCCCAGGGAGAATTATTAAGCACTAAATTATTTTGTGTTTATCTTGAACAGCAAGGTCTTGATTACGTGTTATTGCCAGCTCTTGATTTTATGACCGTTGATGCCAACGATGAACCGCAGATTGGGGCTATAAAAGTAAAATTGGCCCAGCTTATAAAAAAACACGGGGATAAAAAAATATTTGTAACCCAAGGATACATTTGCCGCAATGCCAGGGGAGAAGTAGACAATTTAAAAAGAGGAGGCAGCGATTACAGCGCTTCATTAATAGCAGCGGCTGTCAATGCTTCTGTGTGCGAAATATGGACAGATATTGACGGTATGCATAATAATGACCCACGGGTGGTTAATAAAACATTTCCTATTGAGCAATTAAGCTTTGAAGAAGCGGCAGAGTTGGCTTATTTTGGTGCTAAAATTTTGCATCCTGCAAGTATTTGGCCGGCACAGTATTTTAATGTGCCTGTTAAATTGTTAAACACCTTGCAACCTTCGGCAAAGGGAACTCTTATTACAGAACAGGCCGGAAGCGTAGGTGTAAAAGCCGTAGCTGCAAAAGACGGAATAACTGCTATAAAAATTAAAAGCAGCAGGATGCTGCTGGCATATGGTTTTTTACGTAAAATATTTGAAGTATTTGAAAAATACAAAACTTCCATTGATATGGTAACTACATCTGAAGTAGGCGTATCAGTCACTATTGATAATGATTTGCAGCTTGCTGCCATAATTAAAGAGCTGGAAGCTTTTGGCACAGTGGAAATAGATACAAACCAAACCATCGTGTCAATTGTTGGCAACGAAATAACAGAAACCAAAGAAGTGTTACAAAAGTTATTTGCTGCTATTGCAACTATACCTGTAAGGATGGTAAGTTATGGCGGCAGCCGACATAATGTATCATTACTGATTGCAAGAAATAATAAAGAAGAAACATTGCAGCTGTTGAATGAAGGATTGTTTGGATTGTAAATTTGTGAAATATCAAATGTGCGGGGGAAAAAAGAATTTCAAAAATTTCACGTTTATCCTTTAATTTTTTCATGCTACAATGAAATTCCCAGTTTTTTATAAATAAAGCTCATTAACCAGGCCGGTCCCATCATTAAATATTGGATATCTTTTAAAAAAGATGGTTTTTTACCTTCAATTTTATGGCCATAAAACTGCCCAAAGTGGTATTATTCCTGATAATTCTATGGCATAACATATGGCTGCACAGGCCAATGAAAATAAGAGCATCCCGACCCATAGTGTTTTAGAAAGCGTGAGATAATAAATAGTTACTACTGCTAAAATGATGATGCCTGCATTAATGTGCAGGCCAGCTATACTTAATGGCAGCTTGATACTGTACAATAATCCCAAAATAGAAAAGAATATAGCTGGAACACATATCCTTTAGATTTGCCTTATGAATATTATTATAAGTTTAATTACTATTACTACTTTCTTTTTTTGCTTCTTTTTTCTTTGTTGACAACTTAAATTTGTGGATAATTACAATCCTAAAGAGCCTGTGCACTATGGACACGAGCATACATAATGGTATATCCTTGGATTAAGACAGGCTCTTTTTTGATATAAGATGCTTCGGATAGAAATTTAGTCGACAGGACTTATTATTAAGGTTTCAAAGAAACTTATATCACTGATTGTTAAAAAAATAAAAATTATGAAACAGTACAATTATTTTTTTTGGAGTAGACATTTCAAAAAAAGACAGTAGACATCGCTTTGCTTCATTTGCAACAAATTACACATCAAAAATTTGCCAACGACAATGTAGGCATGAAAGAGCTTTCACAGTGGCTAAAGAACTTAAATATTGTAGTTAATGAGACAATTTTTGCATGGAAGCCACAGGACTTTATTGTTTTACACTCACCAATTTTTTAGCTATTAATACCATAGATATTTGGGTAGAGCATGCTTCCAGAATTAAAAAATCAACAGCATTAGAAAGAGGCAAAATGACAAGATAGATTCAAAACGAATTGCTATTTATTGCTCTAAAAATTTAGACCGAATACGCCTTTGGAAGCCAATGGATGCTACAGTTGATAAGATTAAGCACTTAGCATCTTTAAGAGAAAGATTAGTGGAAACACAAAAAAGATTACTTACTCCAATTGGTGAGTTTGAAGATGTGGGTAATAAAGAAATGGCAACATTGATTCGAAAAACTATAAAAAAATCAATTGAAGCAGTTGATAAAGATTTGAAATCTGTAGAAGCAAAAAATCATTGAAATTGTAAATGCCGATGACAATTTAAAACAGCTTTATAAATTTATCACCTCTGTAGTAGGAATTGGGTTTGTTACAGGTATCAATTTTATCATTTATACCAACGGTTTTTCTGTGATGAATGATTGCAGAAAATTGGCATGCTATTGTGGTGTAGCCCCATTTGAATATTCATCCGGTACCAGTGTAAGGGGGAAAACTAAAGTACATAGTATGGCAAATAAAAATTGAAATGCAATCTACATATGGCATCCCTTACTGCAGTAAAATTAGATGTTGATTTAAAGCAATATTATGAACGAAAAGTAGGCCGAAGGAAAAAATAAAATGAGTGTGTTAAATGCGGTAAAAAATAAATTAATAGCAAGGGTAGTATCCTGTGTTAATAAGCAAAAAGAATATGTGAATAAAGTAGCATAAAATAATTGTAAATTTATTTTTTTATATCATAGAAATCCAGGGGATGGCTTTGTTAGTTTTATTTTGATGGCTTTCACCATATTCAGCCAGCCATTGATGGATAGATTTCATGAACGGATTATTTTTTAAATAAAAGTAATTAATTATTAGTGAATTAATTATGTCGCTAATCAATGTTTGAACATAAAATATTACAGTTTATTGACAATAATGAACTAAATTATTACGTTCTTTACATTGTTTTTAATAGAATATTAGATTTATAAACAGGGCTGAATATCCATTCCGGCCCTTTTTTATCCTTTATAAGGATGTTTAAGCTTAGTAATTAGTCGATCCTCAAAAAGTCATTTTTAGTTTGGGACAAAAAATCAGTTGAGTATAAAAGTTAAAGAAGCGAAGCAATTTTAAGGCCCAAAAATAAATTCTACTTTCCATTTATTCATCATTCTTTTAAAATTCATTGCTGCAGCCGCTAATATTACATTGATTGCATCTCCAACTGTACCTTTGAGGTAATTTCTGCTCATTCTGTAATCGTGTTTTAAATGCCCTATTACAGGCTCTATTGCCGCTCTGCGTTATGTCTTTGCGTTTGGTTTGAGTAATGTCCTTATCTGGTTTTGGGTGTGTGTAATGCAGTATTGTTAATCATTTTAGGCCCCGGTACCCCTGTAAAAAAACATTTTTAGCCTCTTTGTCCATCAGCCTTTCATATTGTTCTAATACTTGAGGGTAGTGTTTTGAGTCATGCAGGATTCTGTAAAATTTAATGCCCCAACAATTACGCCGGTACTTTGTGTTACTAAAAAAGAGGCTTTGCTTCCAAACTCAAATTTTTATGCCCTTTGCCTTTAGTGTAGCATTTTACATCGGGTTCATGAAGGCTGTAAACTTTACCGCTATCGCTTCTTTTTGTGCTAATACTGTTTTAAACAATGATAAATCGGTTGCATACCTGTTTAAACTATCGGCAGTAAGTTTGCGTTCAAGCTCCCGTACTAACCTGCCTGCTATTGTTTTAATTTTTTTACCAGCTTTTCTTGCTTTGCCTGCGCCGGCTTTGTTTTTCTTAAAACGCTGAACAGCGCTTATTTTTTTACCGTAAACTTATAACTCTGTCTTAGTTCCACCCCTTTCTTTTAGGCCTATGGCCTGACATTTTACAATTATCTTTTTGTACAGCTTATCATCGGTTGGATAGGTGATATTTTTCCCTGTACAGTAGTATCCCCACTCAAATTATCATCATCGGCATCTTTACCATTGATACGGATACTTTCTTTAAAATCAATTCTGACCCTGCTTCTCCAATTCGTTTTCTAAACTCTACTAACTCTGTAGGCACACAAGGTGGTTTTACAGAAAATAATTTTTCTCCGCCAAAGTACTGATAATAGGCATTTTCTGCCCATTGCCCTACTACACTTTCATCACTTAAATTGCGAAGCTGCTTTAAAATCAGCAACGATACCATTAAGCGGATAGGCTTGGCTGGTTTGCCCTGGTTGCACTGTAATGTTTTTAAAAGCTTCTTCAAACACATTCCAATCAATCCTGTTTGCCAGAATATAAAGCGGATGAGAATGATTCAACTGCTCTTCAAAACTGCTGTAAAAACCAATTTGTGCACTGTTTTTTTTGCTTGGATAACATGATACAAATTTGCAGGATTTTTAAGCTCATTTCTACTTTTCTTGCAGATTTATTTATCCATAAGTGTGTATAAATTATGAATGGTAAAGGATTGTAGGGCTTTTTGAGGAACGACTAATTAAAATAATTTTCATATCACACAATAAGCTTTCTATATTTTCGTTATTTATATGTTTTTAATAGAATATTAGATTTATAACGGGGCTGAATATTTATTCTGGCCCTTTTTTTATGCAAAAAACCCTTCAAAATTTGAAGGGTTAAAAAATTTATCTCATTTTAAATATTATATGATCAACATCGCATCGCCATAGCTGAAAAAGCGGTATTTATCTTTGATAGCTTTTTTATACGCTTCCATCATTAAATCATACCCTGCAAAAGCACAAGCCATTATCAATAAGCTGGTTTTTGGTAAATGAAAATTGGTAACCAATGCATCAGCGATATTAAAATTATATGGGGGATGAATAAAATTATTAGTCCATCCCTCAGACGATTTCAATAACTTTTGTGCCGTAAAAGATGATTCCATGGCCCTCATTGTGGTAGTGCCGATTGAGCATATACGGTGATGTTTTTCTTTAGCTTTATTTACTACCTGGCATGCAGTTTCTCCAATATGGTAATATTCAGCATCCATTTTGTGCTTGCTCAAGTCTTCCACTTCTATAGGTCTGAATGTACCTAACCCTGTGTGTAAAGTAACCTCCGCAAAGCGAATACCTTTAATTTCCAATCTTTTTATGAGTTCTTTGCTAAAATGTAAACCGGCAGTTGGGGCCGCTACTGCACCTTCAAATTTGGCATATACAGTCTGATACCGTTCTTTATCTTCTTCTTCAGGTTTGCGTTTAATATATTTCGGCAAAGGTGTTTCCCCCATTATTTCCAGCATCTGGCGGAATTCCTCATCAGTACCATCCCATAAAAACCTGATAGTCCGACCCCGGCTGGTAGTATTATCAATTACTTCTGCCACCAGTTCATCATTTTCACCAAAATAAAGTTTATTACCTACTCTTATTTTCCTGGCGGGATCTACAATTACGTCCCATAATTTATTGGGCTTATTCAGTTCACGCAATAAAAACACTTCAATTTTTGCACCTGTTTTTTCTTTACGGCCATACATCCGGGCAGGAAATACTTTGGTATTATTTACAACAAAAACATCTTTATCATCAAAATAATCCATGATGTCTTTAAAATGCTTGTTTTCAATTTCACCTGTTTTACGGTCAATAACCATCATCCGGCTATCTTCCCGTTTTTTTGTAGGGTGCTGGGCAATTAAATTTAGTGGAAGGTCAAATCTAAACTGTGATAATTTCCTGTGAGTCACTTGTTTTTTTTATTACAATCACATGCCTGTACTGCATTTGCAGAGATTTAGCCCGTTTAACAGGGCATTTATCATGTTACGGCATGATTTTGAGACCGCGAAGGTAGTGCATTTCATGCAAAAAATTAAAACGTATTTAATGCTAACCGATATTATAATATGATAATACAATTATATTATTTTTCTTTGTGCATTATTACACCATATTGCATCTCTTACTATATAAAATAATTAACCAACGGTTTATGCACAGCAAGCACCTTACATTAGTTTTTCTATCAGTTTTTCTTTTTTTTGAATCTTTTTCGCAGGTGAAAAAAGCACCCAAATATCCAAGCTTGTTATGGGAAATAACCGGTAATGGACTAACTAAGCCGTCTTATTTATTCGGCACTATGCATGTAAGCAATAAAATGGTATTTCATTTGAGTGATTCTTTTTATCATGCGATAAGGAGTGTGGATGCTGTAGCGCTTGAGCTTAATCCTGATGTGTGGCAGGGCGAAATGGTAAAACTGGAACAAGCTAAGAAAAATTATTATAAATATGCGCAGGCTCCGTAAAACGACTTTTTACTGAAAATTCTTTTAAAATCTCCTAAATACCAGGAGGAGCTCAGGCTTGCAATTAGTACAGAGCCGGCAGTAGTAAATAGCCTTTTATACAGAACTTACAAAGTAAAAAGAAGATTTTGAGGAAGACACTTTTTTGGATTTATACATTTTTCAAACAGGCAGAAAATTAGGAAAGAGAGCTACAGGTGTGGAAAATTACTATGAATCGGAAAAAATATTAGTAGAAGCATATGCTGATATGGCAAAGGAGAAAAAAACTAATATTTATACTGAAGGAGATGAATCTATGTATGATATAGAGACAAAAATTCAGGATGCTTATAGAAAAAATGATTTGGATTTGATGGATTCACTGGATAAAAAAGTGGAACGCTCTGCGGCTTTTAGAGAAAAATTTTTATACAAAAGAAATGAGATCCAGGCTTATTCTATTGATACTATTTTAAAAAACAGTTCCTTATTTGTTGGTGTAGGCGTAGCGCATTTACCCGGCGATAGGGGTGTGATTGAATTATTAAGGCAAAAAGGATATACTTTAAGGCCTATAAAAATGAGCGACAGGGATGCTAAGCAAAAAGAATCAATTGATAAATTAAGCGTGCCATTACCCTTTTATCCGCAACAGGCTGAGGATAGCTTTTATAGTGTATCTGTTCCGGGAAAGCTGTATGATTTGAATGAGGCTTATCAAAGATTAGACAGGCAACAGTTTTCTGATATGACTAACGGATGTTATTATTTAATAACCAGGGTAAAAACCCATGCTGCATTTATAGGAAAATCTGAAAAGGAAATATTAAAAGAAGTGGATAGCATGCTATACGAAAATATTCCCGGAAAAATAATTTCCAAGCAGGTTATCAATAACAATGGCTACCAGGGGTATGATATAGTTAACAGAACAAGAATAGGAGATCTACAGCGATATAATATATTCGTTTCTCCTTTTGAAATTCTTATTTTTAAAATGGCCGGCAAAGAAAACTATATCCAGGGTAAAGAAGCTACAAAATTTTTCTCTTCTATAAAATTAAAAAAATTAAATACGGGCAATTATACCTTTTCCCCCCAGCAGGGTGGTTTTGCTATTCAAATGCCACACCAGCCTGTAGCATATCTCAATACAAATATTGATAATGATGAAAGGTGGGAGTATGAAGCAATTGATAAATCTACAGGAAATGCATACCTGGTTTTTAAGAAAAGCTTATTGAATTTCAGAATTTTGGAAGCAGATACATTTGATTTACATATGTCAGAAGAATCTTTTAGAAGTGCTGATTTTTTTGATAAGCAGTTAGATAGAAAAGTAGTTTCTTTTAAAGGATATCCATCAATTTATACTACTGAAAAATTAAAAGACCAATCAACAGTTTTTGCCAGGTATTTTATTAGTGGCCCCGATTATTATGTAGTAGCTGCCCGTACAAAAAATGATAAAAAAACAGTAGAGCCTTTTTTGAACAGTTTTAAATTTGAAAAATACCAATATAATGATACCAAAAATTATGTTGATACTTTTATGAATTTTTCTGTACAATCAGCAGTAATTCCTGTAATAGATGAAGATTTAAGGGCACTTGTAGAAAAAACCGAAGAAAGCAGCCCATATATTACTTATTGGTCAAAAACAAGGAACGGATTCTTCAAAAATAAAATTACCGGCGAAGCTGTTAATGTAAATGTACAGACTTACCCTAAATATTTTCATATCAGGGACACGGCTAAATTCTGGAAAGAGGAAATTGATAGTTATTTAGAAAATAAAGATTTGATATTGTCCCACATTGATTCGTTTCAAATGAATAGTACTGCAAAAGGCTACAGGTTTTCTGTAAGGGATACAGCATCTTCAAAGCAGGTAAATAGGATGATATTGTTAAAAGATAATGCGTTGTATAGCATGGTAAGTATGGGAGACACAACAAATAATAAAAGTATTTTTATTGATTCTTTTTATAATTCTTTTTTACCTCTTAATAATAAGCCTGCTACGCTATTGTTGAAAAGTAAAACTAATATTTTTTTTGATGATCTCTTTAGTACTGACAGTGTAACAAACAGTAGAGCGGTTCAAGCTATTCCTAGTGTATATTTTGATGAAACTGATATTCCTCTTTTAATAGCATCAATCAGCAGGCTAAAAAAATCAGATAAAAAATATCTGGATATCAAGTCAAGTTTAATTGCCCAATTAGGTTTTATAAAAGATACTTCCAAACCTGTAATAATTGATTACTTAAAAAAATTATATGAGCAAACTGCCGATACAAGCATATTTCAAAATTCAATACTAGCCGCATTAATCAATCAGCAAACCAGGTCTTCATTTAGTTTATTGAAAGAGCTTATTTTGCAAGATCCGCCAGTTGTGGAAAATAATTATGATTACGTATTCCTGGATGGGTTATCTGATAGTTTGCAGCTTGCCAGAAATTTGTTTCCTGAATTTTTAGAACTAACTGTTTTAGAGGATTACAAGCCTAAAATATTACAGTTATTGGCAAAACTTGCAGATAGCGGCTACATCAAACCAAAAGATTACGAAAGCTATTTTTACAAAATTTATTTTGATGCAAAAGTTGAATTAAAAAAACAGCTATCAAAAGATGGTAAATTAATGGAAGCCGAATTTAAAAAGGAAGATGGAAACAGCGTGATGGAGAATTATAATACTTATGATTATAATAATTATAACTATAATAAAAATGATAATTTATATAATAATGCTGTTTTGTTAATGCCATTTTATGATAATAACCCGGCAGTAAAAAAAATATTTGATAAACTGGTGGTTTCCAAAGATCCCAAAGTGCAACTCAAATTTGCCACATTGCTGCTTAAAAATAATAAGCAGGTGAAAGATAGTATTTTCAAACAGTTGGCTGATAAAAGCGAGATAAGGGCTGATCTGTATACTGCTTTGCAAAAAATAAAACGGCTGGATAAGTTTCCTGCAACGTATAATAATCAATTAGAGGTGGCAAGGGCTTTTTTAATTGGGTGTAAAAATTATACCAAAATTGACTCAACAGTTTTTATGGGCAAAACTGCTGCTTCTTACAACTTAAAAAGTGGAGTTGTATATTTTTTTAAATACAAAGTAAAAAAAGAGGATGACTGGAAGATTGGAATTAGCGGCTTGCTTCCTGAAGATGAAAAAGTAATAAGCATTGAAAAAACACTTGTTTTTATGACGGATAAAAAATTAAAAGATGATGAGCCGGAAATTAACCAGTTTCATCAACAGCTCAAGCAGCTGTTGATTTCAATGCATAAAGGCGGTAAATATTTTTATGAGAATACCAATTATGGCATGGGCTATCCTGATTATTATGATAATTAAAGGCTTTTACCAGGAATAGCTTCTATTAATTTTTGGGTATAAATATGCTGGGGATTCGTATATATATCAGCAGCATTGCCTTGCTCAACTATTTTACCTGCATGCATTACCAGTATCCTGTCGCTGATATATCTTACCACGGATAAATCGTGTGATATAAAAATAGAAGTAAAGTTAAATTCAGATTTTAAATCATTTAATAAATTAAGTATTTGTGCCTGCACACTTACGTCTAGCGCAGATACGCTTTCATCAAAAATTAAAAAAGAAGGATTTAACACTAAGGCACGGGCAATACAAATACGCTGACGCTGGCCACCACTAAACTGGTGGGGATACCTGTTAAAATGTTCGGGTAGCAAATTAACTTTTTCAGCAGCTCTGTTACCCTTTCTTTTCTTTGTGCATTGTTAGATAAAATCCCATGTATTTTAAGCGGTTCTACAATAGCATCGCCAATGGTAAGCCGGGGGTTTAAAGAGCCATATGGATCCTGGAAAACAATTTGTAAATTTTTTCTTATTGGCCTGAAAGCATTATCATTAAGCCTGGTAATATCTTTATTATTTAATAATATTTTGCCGCTGCTTGCTTTTATTAAATGCAATATAGTTCGTCCAAGAGTTGTTTTGCCACAGCCGCTTTCTCCAACCAGTCCTACTGTTTCTCCTTTTTTTACCTCAAAGGTTACATCATCTACTGCCTTAAAAAATTGTTGATTTTTTGAAAAAAAACTCTTTTTTAATGGAAAATATACTTTTAAATTTTGCACCTCTAATACAGCATCATTGCTTATCGGGGATTGTATTTGCGGCTTGTTGTGTAAAGCTTGCGTTTTCCCATTTTCAATAAAGTCGCTGAGCACCGGCAGCCGCATACCCTTTGGGTGCAAGGCAGGCCGACAATTCAACAGTGCTCTTGTATACGCATGCTGCGGATGTTGTAATATATTTTTGGCTGTTCCCTGCTCTACAATTTCACCTTTATACATCACCACAATTTTATCAGCAATGTCGGCTACTACGCCAAAGTCGTGGGTAATTAATATTACACCCATGTTGAATTGCAGCTCTTTTATTAATTCCAGGATGGTTTTTTGTACAGTTACATCCAGGGCAGTGGTAGGCTCATCAGCAATCAATAAAGAAGGGTTACAACTCATGGCCATAGCAATCATTACCCGCTGCTTCTGGCCTCCGCTTAATTCATGAGGATATCGGTTAAGAATAGACGAAGGATCAGGCAGCTTTACTTTTTCAAACAGTTCAATTGTTTTTTGCTTTGCAATTTTTGCAGGTACTTTTTGATGCAATTGAATAGTTTCCATTATCTGCCTGCCACAGGTAAATACCGGGTTAAGCGATGTCATGGGTTCCTGGAAAATCATAGATATAGCTGATCCCCGGATCTGCCTTAAATTTTCACCCGATAACTTTAATAAATCTACTGTGGCTGTATTGTTTTCTGTAAATAAAATTTCGCCATTAATTACGGCAGAAGAAGGTAGCAGTTGTAATAAAGATAAAGCTGTAACAGATTTTCCGGAGCCACTTTCGCCTACAATGGCAACAATTTCTCCAGGCAATATTTCGATATTGCTGTTTTTTACTACAGTGGTTGCGGGGCCTTCATTCTTAAATTGTATGCTTAAATTTTTTATGGTAAGCAATGGCTGCATTCAATAAGTTTTTCACGCAAAGGCGCTAAGTTTAATAAGGCGGAAAATACAGTATAATTTAGCGAAACTTTGCATCTTAGCGCCTTCGCGGTAAAATAGATTAAAATTTCAAGTGCCTCACTGTCATGCCATCATTAATTAATTGTTTCAGTGAGTCCACCCCAATTTTTAAATGCCGCTCTACAAATTCGGCCGTAACATTTTTATCGCTGGCTTCAGTTTTCACACCTTCAGGTACCATCGGGCTGTCACTTACTAATAATAAAGCACCTGTAGGGATTTTATTGTAAAAACCCACTGTAAAAATAGTGGCGGTTTCCATATCAATGGCATAAGCCCTTATTTTTTGTAAGTACTCCTTAAATATTTCGTCATGCTCCCAAACCCTGCGGTTGGTGGTGTAGCATACACCGGTCCAGTAATCACATTCATAATCCCTGATGGTGGTAGAAATGGCTTTCTGCAATGCAAATGCAGGTAATGCAGGCACTTCTGCAGGCAGGTAATCGTTACTGGTACCTTCGCCTCTAATGGCAGCAATAGGTAGTATCAAATCGCCAATTTTATTTCTCTTTTTTAAACCACCACATTTGCCTAAAAATAAAACCGCTTTAGGTTTTATGGCAGTCAGCAAATCCATTACTGTAGCAGCACCCGGGCTGCCCATGCCAAAATTAATTAATGTAATATTATCAGCTGTGGCGCATTGCATGGGCCTGTCCCTTCCTATAATTTCCACGCCATTCCACTCGGCAAACATGTTTAGATAATTGCTAAAATTGGTCAATAAAATATATTCTCCAAAGTTTTCTAATTTTTGTCCTGTATACCTGGGCAGCCAGTTGTTTACTATTTCTTCTTTTGTCTTCATTAATTTTTATTTTTTTGTTACCGGCATTTGTACCTTGTGTCGTCATTGTTGTAGCTTGCCCCGTCCGAAGGCGGGGTCACTCACTTGTACAGCATACCTTTGTGCATCAAGGTAATTGCTAAAATTACAAAATTATTTATCATTATAGCATGATTAAAATTGAATACCCGCCATACCAGCCAAAAATAAAAACTGAAAACAAACAGGAATTTATCTTTGATGCTATAAGAAAACGCTGGGTGCTGTTGACTCCCGAAGAATGGGTGCGGCAAAATTTTTTGCAATATTTAATTGAAGTAATGCATTATCCCTCTTCTTTAATATCTGTAGAAAAAGAAATCAATTTAGGCGAATTAAAAAAAAGATATGATATAGTAGTGTATGATAAAAATCATTTGCCCTGGCTGGTGGTAGAATGTAAGGGAATGGAAGTTTCCCTGGATAGAAAAGTACTAGACCAGGCATTACGGTACAATATTACTTTGCAAGTGCCTTTTATTGTAATTACGAATGGGGCGTATTGCTATGCTTTTGAAAATGTGGATATGGAATTGAAAGAAGTGGAAGCGTTGCCGGAATTTATTTTATAAATTTATAACCGCAGAGACGCAAAGCCGCAGAGATTAGTAATTTAAAAGCGTAATAAGATTTTTTCTCAGCGGCTTTGCGTCTCTGCGGTTATAATAAGCTCAATAAAATTCAACTGATGAATGGCTGCCGGACAATGTCATTTAACTAAGGAACTAATGTCACCCTTTCAGGGTTTTGAATATTTTTTGCTATTGATCACTACAGTAATGGCACCCCTTCGGGGTTAGTAATCCCGAAGGGATGTAATTATTATAGATAGATAAATAAGCAATCACAATAAGCATAACAACCCTGAAAGGGTGATATTAGCAAAGTACAATTTTTAACTAAATGACATTGGGCTGCCGGATAGAACGGAAAGCCCACAGCTGAAGGAAATGTGCGATGGATTTGTGGCGAGGACTTGCAGTGATAGCCGGAACAAATGTTGAAACTTGTACAACTGTCCACAGCCCCAAATGTATTTTTTAAAATAAATATGCAGTAATAAAAAGCTGTACTCATTTTGAGTACATCTTTCTTATTCTTACTTTTTATCCTTATTGGAAAATGCCTAACTCCCCATAACTGTTGGCTACTTTATTAATTGCATTTACATAGGCAGCCGTACGCATATCTGGGATGGACGGATTAGCTATCCAGATATCCATAATTTCCCTTGTGGCAGTGATCATGGTTTCTTCCAAACCGCTGTGCACTAAATCCACTTCTTCCGGCCCGTGCAAAATAAATTTGCGTTCAATATCATTTACCTGTTTGCCGCTCATTTCTTCTATCTGGCCAAGTATACGGGAATTCATATTTTCAGTAAAGCGTTTTTCCATGCGGCCATAACGTACATGGCTAAGGTTTTTTAACCATTCAAAATAACTAACCGTTACACCACCTGCATTCAAATACATATCAGGCACACATAAAATACCTTTTTGTATAAAAACATCATCTGCTTCGGGGGTACACGGGCCATTGGCAGCTTCGCCAATTATTTTAGCTTTTACCCTTGGGGCATTTTCGCCATTAATTACATTTTCTAATGCTGCAGGTATTAAAATATCGCATTCTAATTCCAATGCATCCGAAGTGTTAGCCAGGTTAACAGAGCCTGGGAAATATAAAATAGATCCTGAATTTTTTCTATGTTGGAATACCTCTTCTTCATTTAAGCCTTCGGGATTATAAATGGCACCTTCGTATTCTGCAAGGGCTACAACTTTAGCGCCGGACTCTCTAAAAAATTTAGCGGTATGGTATCCTACGTTACCTAATCCTTGTACTACTACTGTTTTTCCTGCTATTCCTGGTGATAAACCCAGTTTTTGCATGGTGTCCACCATATTGCATACCTCTCTTATACCAAAAAATACGCCCAGTCCTGTCGCTTCTTTTCTTCCACGTACACCGCCCTGGGTAACGGGCTTGCCGGTTACGCAGCCTGCAGCATCAATTTCTCCTGGTTTTAAGGAAGCATATGTATCTACTATCCATGCCATTTCCCTTTCGCCGGTTCCGTAATCAGGCGCAGGCACATCAGTACCCGGACCGATAAAATTCTTTTTTACCAGTTCGCTGGTATAGCGCCGGGTAATTTTTTCTAATTCGTATACGCTGTAATTGCGGGGATTAATTTTAATACCACCTTTGCCACCGCCAAACGGTACGTTTACAATAGCACATTTGTAAGTCATCAAGCTAGCCAATGCCATCACCTCATCCTGGTTTACTTCATCACTAAAGCGGATACCACCATTACAGGGCGTTTTATGATGACTGTGCTGCACCCTGTAAGCTTCTATAACTTCTATGGTGCCATCATCACGTTTTACCGGGAAACGCATTTGGTAAACGCTGTTACAGGCTTTAATTTGTTCTAATATTCCCAAATCCCAATTGGTAAATTTGGCGGCTTTATCAAAGCTTCTTTCCACACTTTGAAAAAAACTATACGGCTGATGTGCTGACATGATATTGATTTTAATTTTTCTTTAATTATATTTTGTTAGTAAACATATCGCTCCTACGGAGCTGAATTGATTTTTTGATGCACCTTTCTCCTAATTCCCAATTACAAATCCCTAATCCCTAATCTCTAATCCCTTTAATTTAATTATCTTTCTCCATCTTTTTTATCTTCCTATCTAAAGCAAAAACATATACAAATAACCCAATTAATATAGTGAGGCATACTGCAACCACTACATAAATTTTTCCGTTGCTCCGCATTACATCTGCCATTTCAGGTTTATCCTGCGCAAAGGTGGGTAAATTTAAAATTAAAAAAAGTAAACATCCTATAAATTTGGGGCACTGCAGGTATAAATTTCTTTTTTTATTAGCCATTCAACAAGTTTTTATCTTTTATTAGTTCCAGCCTTATTTTTAAAGTTGATATCCAAATACCTAATAAAGTCCAACCTATAATTGCCGGGTAAAATATCATCCGCAAACGGCTGTCTATATCTTTAAAATTTAAGGCCGGGTTACCGCTATCGCTTCCCGGTGCTCCGGGATGCAGGCTGCCTACCAGGCGGGGTATTATCCATATGCTCGGAAAAAGCATAACAAAAGCAAAAATATTATATACTGCACTTATCCTTGCACGTTTATCAATATCGGTAAAAGAACTTCTCAATACAAAGTAGGCACCATAGATTAATAAAGCTATGGCAGCACCTAACAATTTAGGTTCTTTTAATACGCTGGCTAAAGACTGGTTTTGATCAGCTACCCAGGTATAATTTGCCCATATAGCGCCTGTGGCATAACCTAGAATTCCTAAAAATGCACCCAGTTTGGCAAAGTTTTTTGCGTAAATGTCATTTTTATAATCAAAACCGCTTAGGTATTTTATACTGTACACTACACTGATGATAAATAAAATCATCATACTAAACCACATGCAAACATGAAAGTATAAATTGCGGATAGATTCATTAAGAATGGCTAAGCGGGGAACATCCATTAAAAAGCCGCCTACAACAGTATAGGTCAATAATACAAAAGATAATATTTTCCACCAGCTTTTTTTCACTTAAATATTACAATATTTGTAATTGGCGCAAAGGTAAATAAACGAGTTGAAATAAAGATATAATACTGGAGAAAAAGACCACCGACCACCGACGACGGACCACCAGTTGCATCTCTCGGTCGTCGGTTGTCCGTCGTCGATTCTTCACTCTTTCCACAAATAGGGGAACAATACGGTTGCCATGGCAATAACCAATATATCCAGGCCAATAATTAACCCGGTTAATTGAAATACCATACCCTCTTTAAATATTTCACCAAAGGCTGCTTTGCTTAACCGCATTAATAATAATAATTGTGGTAAAATAATAGGGAAACCCAGGATGGCTATTAATGCAGCATTCTGTTGCGCTTTTGCTGCAATAGCACTCATTAATGTAAATACAAGGCTGATGCTGGTACCTCCAAGAAATACAATACCTAAAAATTGTAAACTGTTATGTAAGGGGTTTGATAAAAATGTATAAAAAAGTAAGAGACTGATTATACTCATCAGCACCATTAAAAAAATATTGTGTAGTAGTTTGCTGATAATAAATTCCACCGGTGAGGCAATGCTGTAAAAATATAATAACCTGCCTTTACTTTCCTGTAAAAAACTTTTCGCTACAGCATTTACACATATAAATAATTGTATCATCCAAAATAGCCCGTTCCAGGTATCTGCACCAGGTTTGTCTATACTAAGAAATAAAACATACACGGTAGCAGCAATGTATAATAATACTCCATAGAAACTATGTTGCTGTCTCCATTCCAGCAAGATATCTTTTTTAATAATACTAAAACCCGTTTGATCATTCCTGCAAATTAGTAAGTATTTTAAATAATAATCTTTTTGGCAGGAAAAATAACCTTTTTAATTTGTGTAAAAACCTCTTGTAATTGCATCAATTATAAAAGCCTTATAATGCAACGGATAATTTTGGTATTGGTAATATTAATTTCTTGTAAAATGACTTTTTCTCAAAAAAAGAAAAATACAGGATTTGTAAAAATTGAAAATTTAGTAGAATTCACAGTAGATTCGGTTATTTCAAATTCCCCAGTGGATATTATGGTTTTCACACTTAAAGTGACCAATAAAACGGATAAGCCCATACCAGATTTGGGGGTAAGCAACCGAAGTAAAAACGTTAATTTTTATATTAATGGTCAGCTTGATAATCCAAGGAATTTATACAACGGCCTTGAAGCAATCGGTGGTGATAAAACTATACGTATAAATGAATCCCAAACATGCGGAGCTACCTGGACTATTCCTGGTGCTGGCTTAATCAAAAAATATGGCAATGAATTTACCGTTCAGTGGGAATATATGGGACAAAAATCAGCAGTGGTAAAAGTAAACGTAGAAGAGAAAACTTCTTTTATTGCTAGGCAATGCCTTATTGCTAACTAATTATTCATGAAATTATACTAGTCTTTAGACAATTTACTTTTTTACAAAATAAAATGAGGCGGAATCAATATAATAATATAATATTTCAGTCCTGTAGGTTGGGTCGATTATTAAATACATCGCTTAATTGCACTACAGTGGCCATAATTTACTTCAGCATCTTGCATATCAAAGCTTACTAAAGCAATGGCTCTCGAATTCCCAATCTATATACCTCTTTACCTTTACACATTAATTCATCCATTTCCATTCTCCACTTTTCATAATTTTCTCCATACGGAATTTTTGTTTGTGAAAATGTAAAAGAGCTTCAAAAAAAGGGGTTCTTTCGAGGCTTCCTGTAAAGTTTTACATAATGTAACAGATTCTATTTCTACTCCAAAAGAAATTTTTTCTGCCATTAAAGTTTCTAGCGGTTCCGGATCTACGCTATCCTGGATCCTTCCCCAAGTCATTAAGTACCTGCATTCACCTGACTTTAATTTAACTTTTAAAGCAACTATATCTTCCATAGATTAAGATTTATAAACAAAAATAAGATTTTCCCTCTATCCATATTTTTATTTGCCATTGCACTGATACCTAATTTTAATATATGAAACCACACAATAAAAATCTTTTGCAGCTATTAAAATTGATAGTCATTTATCTTGTTAATAAAATCAGTTATCACGCTATTTTTTACAAAAGATAATGAAGCTGAATTAATGCAATACCGTAATCCAGTAGGCTTTGGCCCATCATCAAATACATGTCCTAAATGAGCACCACACCTGCTGCAATTAACTTCAGTCCGCTGCATACCAAAACTGGTATCAGCTTCTTCCTCTACATTAGCTTTTACAGATGGCTGGTAAAAGCTTGGCCATCCCGTTCCGCTGTCAAACTTATGGGCCGAACTGAATAATTCCTGTTTGCAGCAAATGCATTGATAAATGCCCTTTTTATGATTATCCCATAATTTGCCGGTATAAGCAGCTTCAGTTCCTTTTTTTTCTTGTTACTTCAAACTGTTCTTTAGTTAATAATTTTTTCCACTCAGCATCTGTTTTTATAATAGCATACTTTTTAGTTTGCGCAGTGCAGCTTACCGATATAAGTAAAACAAATACGGCCAGAATATTTTTCATATAAACTTTATTTTTTTTAATTACGAAAAATGAACAATTTTAGTTTTGCATATCTAATTTTTAACAAAGTAATTTGCTTTAATTATTTTTATATTTTGTTAATTTTGTAAAATGAGCGTACTCAAACAAATAGCCGAATATTTATACCTGCGTAAAAAAGATCCTGATACCCCGGTAACTAAATGGGTAGGATACATGCATGGGATAAACCGTTTATCCATACTTTTATTTTTAGCTGCAATGATTATTTTAGCCGTTAAGTTATTGCGGAAATAATAATTTTTGCTGCACTAGCTGATGCATTACCACCTTGTTGCAACAGGTTTTTAAGTCTTGAGTAATCATCCTTTATTTGTTCTTTTCTTGGCTCATTATTTAATAAATTATCCAATTCTTTTTTTAAATTTTCAACGGTAAGGTTTTCCTGGATTAATTCTTTTACCACCTCTTTATCCATTATTAAATTAACCAGGCTGATAAATTTTATTTTAATCAGCCGCTTTGCAATCTGGTAGGAAATAGCGTTGCCTTTGTAACATACTACCTGCGGTACGCCAAACAAGGCAGTTTCCAGGGTAGCAGTGCCGCTGGTTACTAATGCAGCTTTAGCATTTGCTAAAAGATGATAAGTTTTGTTTTCTACCGAGGTTACATTATTATATGGAGCCAATAAAGTATCGTAAAAATTTTTGTCCAGCCCGGGGCTTTTGCTACAACAAACTCATATTCCGGAAAATATTTGGCTACCTGAAGCATGATCGGTAATTTTTTTAAAATTTCCTGTTTTCTGCTTCCTGGTAGAAGTGCAATAAGGTTTGAAGTTTCTGGTTTGGGGTTTGAGGTTTGGGGTTTGAGGTTTGGGATTCGCTGATCAACAGTTATTATATTTCGGTCGTAAGTGGTCAGTTGTCGGTGGTCGTTTTCTAATTCTTCATTTTTAATTCTTAATTTTTCATTGGTTATCACTTCTACCAAAGGGTGCCCGACATAGTCTACTTCGTAATTCCATTTTTTATAAAACTCCTTTTCAAAAGGTAGAATAACGAGCATTTTATCTACGCACTTTTTTATCAAATTTACCCGGCCTTCTTTCCATGCCCATACCTGCGGCGAAATGTAATAAATGATTTTTATGCCCTGGTCTTTTGCCCATTTGGCTATGCGCAAATTAAAACCGGGATAATCAATTAATATTAAAACATCAGGGCGATTATTTAGGATGTCTTTTTTACAAAAAGCTATATTCCGAAAGATAGTGCGTAAGTTTTTTATCACTTCTATAAAGCCCATAAAAGCCAGGTCTTTATAATGTTTTACAACGGTAGCACCGGCAGCCTGCATTTTATCGCCGCCCCAGCAGCGTACAACAGCATTGGCATCAAGCTTCTGCAGCTCTTTGATTAGATGGCTGCCATGTAAATCGCCGCTGGCTTCTCCTGCAATGATGTAGTACTTCATTTTTTTTAATATAACCGCAAAGACGCAGAGTTGCAAAGATCCGCAAATATTTGGTATTTCTCTCTGCGGCTTTGCGCCTCTGCGGTAAAAATAGATGAATAAAGAGATGTTGTACAAGAGTGCGACCCCGCCTTCGGACGGGGCAGGCAGCCAATACAGCTGATCAAAGATAAAATGTTCGGCCCCCCAAAAAAATTACCCAAAAGTTTTTAACCCTAATACCAGCAACCCGTATATGCAGGTAACAATAAATATACCTTTGGCAGTTTTGTCTTTTTGTGCATTAATATAAAATGTAAATAAAACTGCATTGGCCAGCAGCGCCAGGCTTAAGGCTACGGTAAGAGTTTTATGGCCGGGCTCCAGGTACATGTATTGAAATGCCTCTTTAAAACTTAGCAACTTTAATTTTGCCCACTTAAAAATTAATATGCCAATCATCGGGCCGATAAATCCAAGTACTGCGCCTAGCTGAAAGCTGTCTTTTTTAAGGATCATACAAAAAGCTTATTTTTTGAAAGCTGTTGTTTTAATTTGTAATTAGTAAGATCGAACTGTACCGGAACAACGCTGATATAATTATTTTTTAAAGCCCATACATCAGTATCTTTTCCTTTATCAAAATTTACAAATTCGCCAGTGAGCCAAAAATATTTTTTTCCATGAGGATCGCTGCGTTCATCAAAATCTTCTTCATATTTTGCATAAGCTTGGCGGCAGAGTTTAACACCTTTAATCAGCTTTTTATCTACTGCAGGGATATTTACATTCAATAATAAATGCTTATCCATTTTCTGCTTAAGAAATGTGCTTACTATTTGATGTATGTAAAATCTTGAGGCTGTAAAATCAGCGTCAATACTGTAATCGAGTAAAGAAAAACCTATGCTGGGTATGCTTTCTATACTGGCTTCCATGGCAGCACTCATGGTACCGCTGTATATTACATTGATAGAATGATTGGCCCCGTGATTAACACCGCTGAGGCAAATGGTAGGTTTGCCATGCAGTACTTTGTCTACCGCTAATTTTACGCAATCTACCGGGGTGCCATTGGTTTGCCAGGCTTCTATGCCTTCAAAAAAATGTACCGGTGTCATCCGCAAAGGATGCCCAATGGTGATGGCATGCCCCATGCCGCTTTGAGGCTTATCCGGTGCCACCACTACAATTTTTCCGAGCCCTTTTACAGCCTCTACCAAATTGCGTATACCCGGTGCAGTTATTCCGTCATCATTGGTAATAAGTATAACAGGTTCTTCTTTTTTAGCTTTCTTTACCATTTATTTAGTCTGTTGATTTATTAATTAAATTGTGGAAATAATGCCCTGCCAATACCTGGTGAGCGAAAGGGCCATGGAATCATTGCTAAAATGATTATGAAGGCAAGGCCGAAATATACGAGCATTTTTTTATGTTTTTTTGCGTCGTTATTGCTGCGTTTCACCATGCTTCTTCCTACGTGTACCAGCAGCCATGCGATGACCATCATTAAAATATGCTCTACTGCAAAAAAACGCATAGCACTATCTTTCATTACTTCTTTGGCATCGGTTTTAATCATCGTAAACCAGGCACCATTAAAATAAAGAACCAGCCCGATAAGTAATTGTATATCACAAAATACCATAAACAGCAGGTTGCTGCGGTTGTCATTATTGTTATACCTTCTTTTAGCCAGCACGCCTGTCAGTGCATTTAATACTGTCCATAAGCCAAATAGCAGCACGCCCCATCTTAAAATATTGTGTGCATATAAAACATAAGTCATATTCATAGAAACGAGTTTGTGCAAAAATAAGGTAAGTTAGGCACGCAAGGTGCAAGACAGGAGTTTGCAAAAATTATGTTCAGTAATTTATTTCTTTTTTTAAGAAAAATTTTGGTAAACTAAATAATTTAGTATATTTGTACTAATCAAATTAGTTGAGTTATGTCACAAGCAGGCAAAAATCTTAAATATTTACGCAAACTTCGTGGTTGGACACAAGAAGAGTTTGCAAATAAACTTAATATTAAACGTTCGCTCATTGGTGCATATGAAGAAGAGAGGGCGGATCCCCGTTTAGAGGTATTGGAAATTGTAGCTGATATTTTTAAGCTAAGTCTGGATGAGTTGTTATTAAAAGAATTAAGTAATGAAAGTAATAATTACCTGGCCAAGCGCAGGCAACAAAAGATGATGTCTGCCGACAGGAATGTTATACACTTTGTACCCGTAAAAGCAGCAGCTGGTTATTTGGCAGGATATGCAGATACTGAATTTATAGATGAATTAAATACTTTCACCTTACCCATGCTTGCAGGAGGTAATTACAGGGCTTTTGAAATAATTGGAGATAGCATGTTGCCTACACCCAGCGGCAGTATTATTGTAGGAGAAAAGGTAGATGATACGGAAGAAATAAAAAATAATGCTGCTTATATTGTTGTAAGCCGTAATGAAGGAATTGTTTATAAAAGAGTAGTGAAAAATAACCGTGCTAAAAATAAATTAACCCTGGTAAGCGATAATCCCAGTTTTCAACCTTACCAGGTAAATACTGATGATGTAATAGAGCTGTGGGCGGCACAAGCTGTAGTGAGTAAAGTAGCCGTACAACAAAGATGGGATGTAAATACTTTAGCTAACCTCGTTAATAACTTGCAGGACCAGGTAAGCACTTTGAAAAAGAAAAAGAATGAAAAGTTAAAAGTTGGGAGTTGGGAGTTTGGAGTTGGGAGTTGGGAGTTGGGAGTTGGGAGTTGGGAGTTGGGAGTTGGGAGTTGGGAGTTTTAAAGCGGAATGCAAGTTATTAATAAGAAATTTAACACGTAATATAAATTCAGATACATCGATTAATAATTAAAAAAAACAGTTATGATTAAATTACAAATTGTAGGTAACCTTGGTAAAGATTGCATTATTAAAGAAGTTAATGGTAAAAATGTAATTAATTTTAGTGTAGCACATACCGAACGCTATAAAGATAGCACAGGTAATCAAAAAGAAAGAACTACCTGGGTAGAATGTGCTTACTGGACAGACCGCACTGCTGTGGGGCAATACCTGAAACGTGGACAAATGATATACGCAGAAGGTTCTCCTGAAGCTGATGCTTATATGAATAAAGAAAACCAGGCAGCTGCTACATTGCGGATGAGGGTAAGCAATTTGCAATTACTGGGTAGTAATAAAGAAGGCCAGCAGGGTACTGGAACGAATAATAATATTATAGCTAATACTGTAAATACCCCATCTTATTCTAATACCAATACTAGTAATGTTTCTGCACCTGTAGTAGAGGATGATTTACCATTTTAGTAGAAAGAAACATTTATAAAATAAAAAAGTTCCAGTTATGGAACTGGTATTGTTTCATAAACTGTGTAAGTGATTAAGAACTTGGGGTGCACCCAAAGTTCTTAATCACTTTTTTTATAAATATTTTATTTTAAATTTTTTAATAACCATTCTTTCTGCGAATTTGCATGTTGATCTATTATGATTTTGTCGGCAATTTTTTGTTGGGCTCCGGCAATTGATTTTGACACCATCGCATGTACAATTGGCTCATCTTCTTTCATGCCTAAAAATTTAATCATTGGCTTTATTTTTCCGCTGCCGAAATGCTCAAACATTGGTTCATCAAGAGAGCTATACACAGAAATTTTTTGTATATGGAATTTATCTAAAAAATCTAACTCTTTTTGTAGGATAGGGTAATGTTCAATAAAAACAGGAGTTGTATTTTGCAATGCGCCTATATGGAAATATTTAGCTTCCATAATTTTATTTTCATCAAGGTTATTTTGTATAAATATTTTTCTCAATTCTGTTACCGAATCAACAAACCATGCTATAAAAATAGTGTTAACATTTTCTTTGCCAATGTTATTAATGCATTCGTTTTGCCTTGGTTGCCAGCATATACATAATCAGTAATTTGGCCTTGCGGTTCCGGCTGTTTTTTACTTCCAAATAGATTAAAAATCATTGTTATTAAATTATATGATGCAATTTAGTTAAATAGATATGATGCGACAAAAACGCTTACAATTTGTTTGTATATTTGTTGTACATGGCTCAGAAAAAAACTAAACAAAAAACAATAGCAGAATCTTCAGATCTTATCCCAACCTATTCTCCACAAGAATATATTGAAGTGTTTGGTGCCCGGGAACACAATTTAAAAAATATTGATATTAAAATTCCTAAAAATAAATTAGTGGTTTTTACAGGTGTAAGCGGCAGCGGAAAATCATCCCTGGCATTTGATACCATTTACAATGAAGGCCAGCGAAGGTATATGGAAAGCTTTAGCGCTTATGCTCGCCAGTTCGTAGGCGATATGGAGCGGCCAGACGTTGATAAAATTACCGGGCTGTCACCGGTGATTTCTATTGAACAGAAAACAACCAATAAAAATCCCCGAAGTACAGTAGGCACAATAACTGAAGTGTATGATTTTTTACGCCTGCTTTATGCCCGGATCGGCGAAGCGTATAGTTATAATACCGGCAAAAAAATGATCAAGTTTAGTGAAGAAGAAATTGTTGATAATATTTTTAAAAAATTTGTAAATAAAAAAATAAGCTTGCTTGCTCCTTTGGTAAGGGGGCGTAAGGGGCATTACCGGGAATTGTTTGAAGACATAAGAAAGAAAGGATACGTTAAGGTAAGAGTAGATGGAGAATTGAAAGACCTTGCACCAAAAATGCAGTTAGACCGTTATAAGATTCATGATATTGAAGTAGTGATAGACAGGTTAGCTGTAACCAGCGATATGAAGCTTAGGATTAGCCAAAGTGTGCAAAAAACATTACAGGTAGGTAAAGACCTGATGTTCTTATTAATAAATGAGGATAACAAAGTAGTACAATACAGTAAACAATTAATGTGTGAGGATACCGGTATTAGTTATGAAGAACCTTCCCCTAATGCATTTTCATTCAACAGCCCTTATGGCGCTTGCCCTGCCTGCAAAGGTTTAGGAAATGTATATGCCATAAATATGGATGCAGTTTTACCTGATAAAAATTTATCAATAAAAGATGGTGGTATAGCACCTTTGGGAGAGCAGAGAGAAGCATATTTATTTAAAAGTGTAGAAGCTATTGCCAGAAAAAATAAAATAAGTATAGATAAACCCATTAAAGATTTATCTGCTACTGCGTTAAATATTTTGTTGTATGGAAAAACAGAGATAAATGAAGATGAGAATGATGAGCTATTAAGTTTTGAAGAGGAAACTATTACAAGCACTGTCGAGAATGCGCCATTTGAAGGAATAATTCCTATGCTTAAAAGATGGTTTGCAGGTGCTACAACTACTGAAGCCACAAGAGAGTGGGTAGAGAAATTTATGGATTTAAAAAATTGTCCAACTTGTAACGGAGCAAGATTAAAAAAGGAAAGCTTATGGTTTAAAGTGGATGATACCAATATTGCTACCTTATCTTCTCTTAATCTTGATAAATTGATGCATTGGTTTGCCGGGGTTGAAAAGAGACTAACGGCAAAGCAAAACGCTATTGCTAAAGATGTATTGAAGGAAATCAGGGAACGATTACAGTTTTTACTGGATGTAGGTTTAACTTATCTTTCTTTAAGCAGGCCTTCAAAAACTCTAAGTGGCGGCGAATCGCAAAGGATAAGGCTGGCCACGCAAATAGGCTCGCAATTACAAGGAATTACTTATATTTTAGATGAACCTAGTATTGGCTTGCACCAAAGAGATAACCAGCGACTGATTGGTGCGTTAAAAAATTTAAGGGATATTGGTAATAGCGTGTTAGTGGTTGAGCATGATAAAGACATTATGCTGGCAGCCGATTACTTAGTGGATATTGGGCCAAAAGCTGGAAAATATGGTGGAGAGATTGTAGTGCAAGGCACAGCTGCAGAAGTATTAGCTTCATCATCAGAAACTTCACAATATTTAAATGGCAAAAAAAATATCGATGTACCAAAAGAAAGGCGAAAGGGCATCGGAAAGTTTTTAGAAATAAAAGGGGCAAGCGGTAATAATTTAAAAAATATAGAAGTAAAGTTTCCTTTAGGAAAATTAATATTGGTAACAGGGGTAAGCGGCAGTGGAAAATCTACTTTGATAAATGAAACCTTATACCCTTTACTAAATAAATACTGCTATAATTCCAAGGCAAATCCTCTGGCTTATAAAACCATAAAGGGGCTGGAAAATATTGATAAGGTAATAGAAATTGATCAAAGCCCTATCGGCCGTACTCCCAGGAGTAACCCGGCTACTTATTGTGGATTTTTTACAGATATCCGAACTTTATTTGCCTCAGTGCCTGAAGCTAAAATAAGAGGATATACAGCAGGGCGTTTTTCCTTTAATGTGAAAAGCGGTAGATGTGAGGTTTGTGAAGGGGGCGGTATGCGTGTGATTGAAATGAATTTTTTGCCGGATGTATATGTGCATTGCGAAAAATGTAATGGTAAAAGGTATAATAGGGAAACTTTAGAAATCAGGTACAAAGGCAAATCTATAAGCGATGTGTTGGATATGACGGTAGATGAAGCGGTAGAATTTTTTCAGCCTGTGCCTTATATTTACAGGAAGGTAAAAGTGTTGCAGGATGTAGGGCTTGGATACATTACTGTAGGACAAAGCTCTGTTACACTCAGCGGGGGCGAAGCACAAAGGGTAAAACTGTCAACTGAACTGGCAAAAAAAGATACGGGAAAAACATTCTATATTTTGGACGAACCTACCACGGGCCTGCATTTTCAGGATATACAGCAGCTGTTGGCGGTATTAAATAAATTGGTGGATAAAGGCAATACCGTTTTGGTAATTGAGCATAATATGGATGTAATAAAAGTTGCAGATCATGTTATTGATATTGGTCCTGAAGGCGGTGATGGGGGAGGCTTGGTTTTATTTGAGGGTATACCCGAAGATTTAATTGCGGTGAAAAATAGCTTTACGGGTAAATATTTAAAATTGGAGTTGAATTAATTTGATAATTCTATTGTAATTTCAAATTGTATGAATTCATAAGTCAATTCATAAATATTATTTAGGTAAATAAGAGATTAACTCTTCTATAGTAACAGGTTTATTTTTGTCGTCTAATTCTATTACTATTAAATATCCATCGGGGCCACCTGCCTGCTGTACTGTGTCTACCAGTTTCTGTTGATTGCTTTGCAATCGTTTACCGTTTTCCTCACTCCATATCTCTTTTGTGCACAAACATCCTTGTGTAGGGGTAAGCGGGTAGTAAGGTTCGGATTTATAATATTCAGGATTAACAGTAGTGCCGTGTGCAATTATTTCTGCTCTCCCGGCTTTGCCGGCATAATACGTTTGATAAATAGGCGAGTAATTTTTCCAGCTATCAGGCAATATGGCTTTATAATACTTTTCATTCCATGTGCTATCCGTTATAGTGCTGTCCTTTAGAAAATGTGTTATGCTATTTTCATGTGGCATAGTAAGCTGGATGTTAGTGGTGGGCCCAATATAACCACTCAGGGATGTATCAAATCCATCCATTCTAAAAATACCCTCAGGTGTATTACCATTCGTTAAATATCCCGGCAGGTTGCTTACACTCCTTGCCAGCTGTGGTATGGAAATGATAGCCCCATTTTCATTTGTAATAATATTGCCTTCTTTATTTCTAATGATAGCCAGGCCCGGATAATTGCGATTTCTCCGCTGAAAACTATAAACAATTACTGAATTAGGAAGTACACTTTTATTTAAAATATCTTTCAGGATATTTTTTGGACCAGTTATTTCGGTATTCTTTTTGGAAATTAATTTTGAAAAATACTGCAATCTTTCATTAAGCATTTTAATTATCGGATCGTCTTTGTCTTTAATAAACTTTTCAGCTAATAAGGATGTGATAAAACTGAAAGTTTTTTCTGTAGTATCATTTTGCAATAAATACTCACTGCACATAGCAAATATTTTAGCATCATCGGTATTTTTTATCAATTGATTTACGGGGAATACATAATCTTTTTTATAATTACTATATGCTAATTCAAGCAAAGCTCTTTGAAAATCCAAACTTCTATTTTGTATAGAATCGAACGCAGTATTAATTTTAATTTTTACCCATGAAGATTTATAGCTAATTAATTCCATTGACCAAAAAGCATTCTGCCAATATTCTTCTGTACTATCATTTAGGGGTAATGATAAATTCTTAGTAATGCCATTTTTTACAATATTTTTATATTCTTTTACCCGGTTTTCTTTAAGTGCATCTTTTACAAACAGTGAGGTATCCTGTTGTGCATTTACATGTACATTCCCGTAAAGTGCCAAACTCACTATAAGTAATTTTAGTTTCATGGCATAAAATAAATTAAAAAGCGCTGATAATAGCGCTTTTAATGTTAATATTATTTTAGAATATTTACTTGTTTTTTAAAGCAAGGTTAATTTGCAATTCTTCCAATTGCTTATTATCTACACTACTTGGAGCATCCAGCATTACATCCCGGCCGCTGTTATTTTTTGGAAAGGCGATGAAATCCCTTATGCTTTCGCTGCCGCCCAGGATAGCACAAAGCCTGTCAAAACCAAAGGCAATACCGCCATGTGGCGGTGCGCCATATTCAAATGCGCCTAGTAAAAACCCAAATTTATGTAAGGCTTCTTCACTACTCATTCCTAAAGCGGCAAACATTTTTTCCTGCAATTCCCTTTGAAAAATACGGATAGAACCCCCGCCAATTTCATTGCCATTCAATACCATATCATAGGCATTGGCTTTAATATTGGCATATGGATGTTCCAGGTATTTGCCGGCATTTTCAATCAAAGGATTATTATTGATCATTATTTCTATATGATCTGGTTTTGGTGATGTAAAAGGATGATGGCGAGCTACCCAGCGGTTCCCTTCTTCATCATATTCAAATAACGGGAAATCCAGCACCCATAATAATTTAAATTCATCAGGTTTCCTCAGGCCTAATTTATCGGCCATGTATAAACGAAGATCGCTTATTGCTTTTCTGGTCTTTTCTTCAGCACCAGCAAGAATTAAAATTAAATCACCTGGCTGTGCATGTGCAGCACTGGCAATTGCTTTTAATTTTTCCTCGTTATAAAATTTATCTACACTGCTTTTAAAAGTACCGTCAGCATTATATTTAATAAATACTAAGCCCTTCATTCCTATTTGTGGGCGTTTAACCCACTCCGTTAGCTCATCAGTTTGTTTACGGGTATATTCGCTGCAACCCTTTACTGCAAAAGCGATTACAGTTTCTGCATCATCAAAAACACCAAAGCCTGCATTACTAATTAACGATGAGATGTTTTCTTTCCCGGGAAAAACATGCGAAGGGAACTTTAAATTGCACAGCTGCATTTTAAAGCGGATATCCGGTTTGTCATTTCCGTATTGCCACATAGCTTCTTCCCAGTTTATTCTTTGTATTTGCTCAGCATAGTCAATACTTTTTTACATCTTTGAAAATTTGCTTTACCAGACCTTCAAACATATTTAAAATATCTTCCTGCTCTACAAACGCCATTTCGCAATCTATTTGTGTAAACTCGGGTTGCCTGTCGGCACGGAGATCTTCATCCCTAAAGCATTTTACAATTTGATAATAACGGTCATAACCGCTTACCATTAATAATTGTTTAAAAGTTTGGGGGCTTTGCGGCAATGCATAAAACTGCCCTGCATTCATCCTGCTGGGTACTACAAAATCCCTTGCGCCTTCCGGTGTGCTCTTTATTAAAAATGGTGTTTCTATATCCATGAAATTATTCTGGTGTAAATAATTTCTGGCGCTGCGGTTTACCGCATACCGGAGCTCTATATTTTTTTTAATAGCATTTCTTCTAAGGTCAAGATAGCGGTATTTCATTCGCAAATCATCACCGCCGTCGGTATCATCCTGTATGGTGAAAGGGGGCACTACAGACTTATTTAAAATATTAAATGATGCTACATTTATTTCTATTTCGCCGGTTGGGATTTGATTGTTTTTATTACTACGTTCGTTTACTATTCCTTTTATTTGTAAAACAAATTCCCTGCCCAGGGGGTTGGCTTCTAAAGCTGTATTTAAGCTTTCTGAAAATAATAATTGTGTAATGCCATAGCGGTCTCTTAAATCTACAAAAGTAATGCTACCGAACTTACGGACGGTTTGTACCCAACCGGCAAGGGTTACGGTTGTATTAATATCAGTTAATCTCAGTTGTCCGCAAGTATGTGTACGATACATTGTTTATTTTTTTTGCCACGAAATACACGAATTGCCATGAATTGGAAAATCAGTGTTGTGAATAATGTTGAATAATGATTTTTGTACAAGAGTGCGACGCCACTGAAGCTGATTAAAGTACTACTGCTGGTAACAAAAGTATTTTTAAAAGCGGAGCTTTTACTACAGTTACGCCTGCGCTGATTTACAAGTTGGCAAAGATAAATGAAATGCGTAGTGATTTACATCGTTTTTTCTGAATTTTTGTGTGAAGGTTTCCAAAGCAGGTAATAGTATGCCATGCAAAGTATGCCTAATACAAATGGAATGATCGACAGCTGTTTAAGCGTGTATACTTTAAAAACTGGCACCTCGTCAAAATGTAAAAATTCGCTTATCATCCAATAGGAATTAGCGCTTATCCATAATATGATGGCTAAATTGTGGCATAGCTCCGACATAAATTGCCGGGTACGGAATGTAATGATAATGGCAATGATGAGGGTGGGAAAAATCATAATAATACCCAGGGGTTTCCAGATCATGCACCAGCTTACATCTTTGATCAGCCAGAAAAGTATATGAAAATTTTCCATTTTCCTGTAGCGTGATGGTACAGAGTAAGAGTTAGTGCCTGACATTAAATAATTAGTTTTTCCAAAAATATATAAAACTATTATTTATTGGTAATAAATTTTTGTTACCAGCTTTAGCTCTTTGTAGCATCATCGTTGTGTCACTCACTTGTACCGCATACCGTTGCGCAGCTCACAGTGAGTTATTTACGGAAGTCAAGTTTTTAAAACTTGACTTCCGTAAAATAAAGTAAGCAGGTTACTCTGCCACGCTTACCCGTATACCTTCGCTGTGTGCAGTAAATTCAGGAGCATACATACATTGTATGGATGTAATGCCGTTACTGAAATTACCTTCATGTGTTACGAAAAGCGTGTATTCGAATACGTAAGTTCCTTTAGGAGTATAGCTGAAGAAAAATTTGTACTGGCATCTTTTGTGCTTTCGTAATAACCTAATCCATCCTGGTATTTGTACCGGCTGATTACATTGGTAGGTTCCATACATGCAGCTCTCATATCTTTCATGTGTACATATTCCATGTCCCTGTCCGCTCTCAGCTCTATTCTTACTTTTACTTTGTCACCTACTTTAAGTTCGGCATTGTCTCCAATGGCTTGAAGCTGAGGACCACGGTCACTATTCTTTTGTATGAATAATTTTTTAGTAAGCTTAAGCGGAGTTTCTGCCGGAGTAATTTTATCCAGGTCTTCAAAATATTGCCAGTATACTGAACCCCAGCTTGTTGATTTGCTAATTGGTTGATTGGTTGACTGGTTGATTGTTACAGAAATATTACCCATTTCCGGTTTTACTTTATCCCCTTCGATACGTTTTTTAAAATATCCGGTGCCTGCTTCAACCTCACCCCGGCCCTCTCCGTTGGGAGAGGGGGACGTGGAGATTGATTCGAGTTGCTGCCCACCCAAAGTAATCACTACTTCTTTTTCTTCAGCCAGCCAGTTACTGCCGCCTAATAACAATGCATAACATGCTTCAGCAGTTGCTTTAGTACTGCTCCAGCTTTGCGTTTGTTTTTGCTTTAGCAACCAGGTTTTTAAATCATCTACTGTGTTGCTGTTTTTATCAACATCGCTAAAGGCCTCAATCATCATCGCCTGGGTTTCAATAGGGCCTGATACCAATAGTACCTGCCACTTTCGGTATATTCTTTCCAGTACATGCCCATTTCTTCTTTAATAATTGCATTTTCTTTTAAAGATTTTATGATGGCAGCTGGTGTTGTTTTATCATCGGTTCTGTGTAGCGACAGAGCGATCATTGCCTGCATGTATTTGCTGTTACCGAGCCAATACTTTTTGTTTGATCACGGTAATAGTTGTACGCAGTTTGCGTAGAACTATTTATTTTATACTCAGGAAAAAAAGCTACGCATGTATAGATACTGGATTTGTGTATAGCCGGTATGGTTGTCTTTAAGGTCAGACTTATATTTTATAAGGTAATCATAATCTTCTTTTATTTTCATATCCAGGTAGGAGATGGCTGCATTTAACATTGTCTTTATTTTCCCATATTCATTGTCCGGTAAAGCATTTAATTTGCGCAAATGCCCTATACCTGAAATAATATATTGGGTCATGTACCTGTCATCCGGTCCGCCTTTAAACCATACAAATCCACCATTGCTGCTTTGCAAATCTTTTAATTTATTAAAAGCTTTGCTAGCTTCTGCACTCATACGCACCATATCAAACAATAAAGCGATATTTTTCTTTTGCTGGCTTTCGTTTTTAGCTTCCAGCACCCACGGGGTTTCTTGCAACAAAGCTGATTTTAATTCTTCATTTTTTTGCAGGTTAGATAAAAGTGCGGCTGTATCAGCAGTTTTCCATTTTTCAAATACCGCTTTTATTTTGGGCATTGAATTGGCAATATTGGTTGCCAGGATATTTGCATAATAACGGTTAAAAGTTTGCTCCGCACACTCATAAGGATACTCCATTAAATATGGTAACGACTGTACTGCATACCATGCCGGGTTGCTGGTATATTCTACTGTTAAAGCATGATTGCTGATACTGGAGCTGTTAGCGCTATTTAATAATTTTTCGAATTTAAAATCTTTTTTATTTATGCCACGAAGGTTTAATGGTAAACTCTCGGTAACGAGCATACGATTAACAAGTACCGGCAAAGCCATTTCTTCTCCATCAGATGCATTGCCTGCTTTAGCTATAATCCTGTAAGTAAGCGCTGAATTAAAGTTAAACGGAATTTCTATCGGGAATTTTACAGCGCCGCTTTGCCCGGTTGCAATGGTAAAATGCTGAACAGGAAAAATATTTTTAAACCACCCGTCAACCGGGGCATTTGTTGTAGTATTTATCAATTCCAGCTGAGCCGTACCGGTAATTTCTTTATCACTTAAATTAACCACTTTGGCACTGAATTCTATTTTATCACCTTCTCTCATAAAACGTGGTGCATTAGCTTGTACCATCAAAGGTTTTTGTGTAACCAAAGTTTTTTCTATGTAGCCGCTTGATAAATCTTTTGTATGCGCAAATGTCATTAGCTTCCAAGTGGTTAATGCTTCAGGTATGGTAAAGCTGAATGAAACATTGCCATTGGGATCGGTTTTTAACTCGGGTAAAAAGAATGCCGTTTCATTGAAGTTTTTTCGGACTTGAACGGGTGAGGGATTGCCATCACTGGACTTTTGTGGCGGTGGCGGGGGTGCTTTTTCATTATCAAATTTATCTGAAATACCATCACTATCAGTATCTTTGAAATATCCAGTTTTCTTATTGTCTTTAGACTCCTTTGCTCCTAGTGCATTTACTACTACTTCTTGTAATCTACTTTCTGACGGAGCTGACATTGGATAAGCCTGGTCAGCGTAATAACCACGAAACCTTACATAATAATTTTCGTTTGAAAAAGCAAGCGGTCATAAATTTTTGATTTGTAATAAGCATAGTCAGTGGGAATGTTATGAAACTCTTCAGAATTTTTTTGTGTAAAGCCACTTTTTTCCCAATTAACATAACTATATTGATAAGGAAATATGCTGAACCTGTCCCAATAATGTGGGTTATATTGATCCAGGCTGGCATCATACATGCTTGCTAAAATTTCGGCAGATACTTTATCGCCTTTGTTGCCGCTTACCTTAACTGTGTAAGTTTCTTTGCTGCCGGGTAGTAATTTATCCCTGAAAGTCTGGTAGTTTATTTCCAAATCCTTATTGCTCCAGGGGATAGAAAAATTTTCGCTACCGATATAAACCCGGTTATGCTGAATAAATGCAAAATCAATGCCCATGCCGCCACGGTCTTGCTCACTTACAGGCAATTCAAATGATTTGCGGTTATTTAAATCTAAATAAGAAACAGTTTTTTTATTATTCACCTTAGTCAGTGTGTGGATAAGCCAAACATTATCAAAGCCTGATTTAATGGTATAATTAATTTTTTCTCCGGGTTGCAGGGAAGATTTTTTTAGTATCAATGGCAATAGCTTCACCTATCTCTCTTGGATTTTGTTTTTCATCAGTAAGCCTGATATACTTTTCTGTTCTTACATCTTCACCATATTTATCTTTTGCAGTAGCAATAATTTTATACCAGCCTGCTATTAATTTTTTATTGCCTATTGCCCATTGCCCATCCAGGTTTGTAGTGTCTGATTTATCCAATATCCTATCGCCTAACGGCCATTTTGTATTATCATTTTCATCTTTGTATATGTCGTATGGAAAATAATTCTGATATTCTTCTTTACTCATGGTAAACAGGTCAGGCATTTGCCAATATCTTTCCCTGAATATTTTATTGGGAGATTTTACTTTATGTATGCTTACATTTACTGTAGCTTTTTCGTGAATGCCATTCATATTTGTAGAGGTGATATTCAGCTCTTTCAGATTATCTGCCGCAATATTATCCGGTGTATTGATATTTAACTGGAGCATTTGATAGGCAACCGCTACATACGTACTGCCACTCCTCGTTTCTCCATTGATATCAGTTATATCGGTGTTTACTTCATAATAAAAAACCGGCTGCCCTTTTTTATCTGCACTGGCATCGGGTATGGCTTTAAATGTGATTTTGAATTCGCCTTTTTCATCGGTTTTTACTTCGCCATTTGTAATTTCTACCTGTTCATTTCTTCCATAACCATATCTTCCGTAACCACCCCACCACCACCAATACGGGTATTGTACTCTTCGTGTAATCCTATACGTTACTTTAGCCCCGTCAATATTATTTCCGGCATAAGCTTTGCCAATACCCGTTACCTGTACACTGTCATTTAAACGATAGGTGCCTGTTGGTTTGTTTACTTCTACATAAAATTTAGGACGTTTGTATTCTTCTACCTTAAAATATTTTGACCCACTAGTATTTTGATCATGTAAAGAAAAATTGCCATTTAACAAACCTTCAGGTAATTTAAATGAGCCATTAAATGATCCGAATTCATTAGTTGTTACTTTTATTTCATTTGCCATTTGGCCATTAGCATCATTTAAAAATATAGTAGTATTGTAAGCAGGCATTATTTTACTGTTGGCAGCATTTTTTTTCCCGGCGCAGTACAATGCCTTTAAAATAAATAGTTTGCCCCGGCCGATAAATAGAACGATCAGTAAATAAATAAGTGATCGGTTTTACAGGAGTTTCATAGCTGTTATAAACATTGTAATACTTTTCATTATCCAAAAAAAGTTCGTCGTTTTCATGCTGGAGCTGTAATGAAAAATATCTTTCATTGTCTGTTTTCTTTAAATCCAGTTTAAAATATCCGTTTTTATCTGTTTGGTATTGTTCGCCTTTATAGGTTTGATATTTACTGGTTTTATAATTATATTCTTTTCTCCACACCTGCACGTTTGTGTTTACCAAAGGCTTTCCATTATCCCTATGCAAAACATAATAATCTTTATCATTGTTTATAAAACTAATATTGCTTACACGGGTTACCTGTTTTACCAATAAATTGTTATCAAATGAAAAAGATGGGTTTGTGCTTGTTAAAATAATATAAATACCCGGGTTTAATGGATCTGCCTTTATTTCTGTGCTGTGTTGCTGATAATCCTGCAGGCTGGGTAAATCAACAGTAAAAGAACTTTGTGCTTTTAAGGCAATGTATTCTTTCCATTTATAATTATATTGTTCATATTTTTTTTCTTCAATTCTTTTCAATTCTTCCCTGGTTGTTTTAATTATCCTGATGTACAATTTTTGTACATTTCTGTAAGTAACTAAATTCCTGAATGGCTGACCCGGGATGTTTACTTCCTCTGTTTGTATGTTAATGTATGGCTTTATTATTTGCGCAATAAGATTTTTACAATTGATACCACCTTCTGAACCAGGAAATTTAGCTGCTGTTTGTTCACATAGTTCTTTAGCCCTTTTTATTTCATATTGATTCTCTGTTTGCGTATATGGTTGATATTGCTGTCCTTTTTTATGATATATTTGCGCTCTTAAGTGTGATGCCAGGGCTGATATGGGGTTATTATTATATTTCGTTTCTATTTCTTTGAGCGCTTCTTCATACAGTTTTTCTTTATTTTCCGCAACAGATTTTTGATATACAAATGATAACCTGGTAATGTCAACATCCATTAATGCATCGGGTGTTTTATCATCCTGGTGAAAACTCAGTAGATCCTGCAACAGGAGTAATGCATTGTATTGTAAAGATGCGGTGTCTTTTGTATTAAATTTTGTTTTGATAAATTGCGCAACAGGTGCAAATGCAGCTTCTTCGGTAATAGTAAAATAATAAGCAGGTTTGGTTAACTCTACTTCTGTATTCATAAAATATTCTAAAGACCTGTGGGCTAAAAAATCGTACAGTGTTGGGCGCAATTCCTTGGTATTTTCTCCTTTAATAATAATCGGGTCAATATTATCTATCCTGGTATCTTGCAATAGTTTTTCATTTGCCAATGATGCTTTGTATAATGAAGATATGGTTTCATGCAATTTATCCAGGCTCCAGGTACTTATGTCCTTGCTATTTTCCTGTTGTAAAGTGGTACGGTTATAAAATTTCCAGCGGTTTTGTTGAAAATACTGCCAGAACATTTGCGCCTGCATATTTTGTAAAATATTCTTTGCCGGGGCTTTGGCATTTGCTATTAAAGTATCTACAAAAAAAATGTTGTTTTCAGCATGGTCTTCTTCTATCATGCCCCTGTATTTTATTTGAAACATGCAGGCTTTTATCTGCTGGGCATCATCATTGCTTTTTTTTGCCAGGTTATAAATAGTTAAAACTTCACTCAATGTAGACTTAGGTAAGCCTTTATCTTCCAGGTCTTTTACTTTTTCCCAGTTTTTTTCATAATTGTTTTTTTGGGCCATAGTATGTACAAACAATGATAATAAAATAACACTTAGAAAGGCACGCTTTTTTAAAAACATAATGAGGGTTTAATTATTGGAATCAAATGTTAGATGCATCACCTGCAAACATTTCATAAATAAGGTTGTTATATTTCTTTAACGTTTTATTGTGCATTATGAAACAATATACGGCATGCAATTTGAATTTACTTCGCCAAACAATCTATTATGAAAAAAATTATTACACTTTTATTAATCATTTGCACTACCACTGCTTCATTTGCTTATTACGAACCAGCCCGGTTAACCATTAGTAGTTTTGGTAATTCTTCTTTAAGAATAATGATTGATGGCAATAAATATAATAGCAACAATACAGATTTTTCTCTTAATAATTTAAGCAACGGTAATCATACTATCAAAATTTACCAGCAAAATTCTAAGTGGAATAAAAATACCAAGTGGAATAAAAAAGGCAATTATAAACTGGTATATAATGGAAATATTATGGTAAAATCTACATACCATATTGATATTGTGATTAACAGGTTTGGAAAAGCATTTATAGATGAAAGAATGATTGGCAATGAAAATAACCAGGATAATGAATGGAATGGTAGCTCAAATAATTGGAATTTTATGCCTGAAACGATTACCAGCGAGTCTTTGGAGCAACTAAAATCTGCTATTAAAAGCGAATTTCGTGATGCCGACAAGTTATCTGTGGCAAAACTAGCCATTAATAACAACTATTTTTCTACATTACAGGTAAAAGAATTAATAGGATTATTTTGGCAAGATGATATTAAGCTTGAGCTGGCTAAATACATGTATAAATTTACTACAGATAAAAACAATTATTATACTTTAAAAGACTTATTTGGTTTTAACAGTAATAAGGAAGAATTTATAAAATACCTGGAAACTGTTCAAAAATAATTTGTGGTTGTAGTTTTAGTTTTTAAAGGGTGGAGGAGCTTATGCTCCTCCTTTTTTTATTTTTTTAATGCCTCAGACATAGTTTTTCCAATATCAGCCGGGCTGGCTGCCACATGAATGCCACATTCAGCCATGATTTTCATTTTAGCAGCTGCAGTGTCATCAGCACCGCCAACGATAGCGCCTGCATGGCCCATACGACGGCCTGGAGGGGCAGTTTGGCCGGCAATAAAACCAACAACCGGTTTTTTATTGCCGGTAGATTTTATATACTGTGCAGCTTCGGCTTCCATACCACCACCAATTTCGCCAATCATTACAATAGCATCCGTATCAGGATCATTCATAAATAATTCTATAGCTTCTTTGGTAGTAGTGCCAATGATAGGATCGCCGCCAATACCAATGGCGGTGGATATGCCTAGGCCGGCTTTTGCAACTTGGTCTGCTGCTTCATACGTAAGTGTACCGGATTTGGATACAATACCAATCCTGCCTTTTTTAAATATAAAACCAGGCATAATACCTACTTTGCATTCATCGGCAGTAATCACACCAGGGCAGTTTGGCCCTATTAATCTTGTATTAGTTCCTTGTAAAAAATTTTTTACTTTTACCATGTCCTGTACCGGAATGCCTTCTGTAATGCACACCACTAAAGCAATGCCTGCATCAGCAGCTTCCATTATTGCATCAGCGGCAAATGCCGGGGGCACAAAAATAATGCTTACATCAGCACCAGTAGTTTTTACCGCATCAGCCACTGTATTAAAAACAGGCTTATCCAAATGTTTGGTGCCGCCTTTGTTTGGCGTAACGCCACCAACTACATTTGTACCATACTCAATCATTTGTGTAGCATGAAAGCTACCTTCGGTACCAGTAAACCCCTGAACAATAATTTTTGAATTTTTATTGACTAAAACTGCCATAGTATTTATTTAATTGAGCGCAAAAATAAGGGAAAATATGGAGGATAAAATAAGGATTTTGTAACCGGCTTTAGTGCTGCTATTTAGCCCCGGTTGTGTCACTCCCTTATACTTTTTGTTCTTTATGCAGCAAATAGAAAAAATTCTATTAAGAACATATGTGCTTTGCCTTCAAATAGCAAAAGAAAATTATGTGCTGCTTTTTTGGAAGAACCTGGCGAGAAATATGCTCCAAGCCTCATTGAAAAAGATTAATTACCTGCTGATGTATATTGAAAATAATTCCTTACCCTGCTTTTAAATAAACCTTAAATTCAGTTCCTTTACCGACCTGGCTATTTACTAAAATCTTCCCCCCGGCACTGCTTACAACTTCTTTTACCAGGTATAATCCAATGCCAGAACCTCGATAGCATTTTCCAACCGGTAATATTTTGAAAATATAGCATCCAGTTTATTTGCTTCGATACCTATGCCATTATCCTTAACAGAAATAATTATAAAATCATTTTCCAGTATTGTTTTGATAATAATTTCCGGTGGGCGGTTAGTAGATTTAAATTTTATGGCATTGCTTACCAGGTTATACATTATGCTTCTTAATTTTCTTCTGGAGAAAGTTATTTCAGAGACATTGATTTCGCTTTTGATTATCGCACCGGATTCAACAATATTATCATTAAGTGTAAGGCGCACATCTTCTAAAATATGTTCAAAATTTAACAAATCTTCTTCAGTTTGGTATTTATGCTCCTTTTTTCTTACCTCAGTCAGCTCGGTAATGATTGTATGCATTTTCATCAAAGCATTATCTACAATTTTTAAAAGAATTTGGAATTGCTGCTCATCGTCTGGTGACATATTCTTAAATAAGTCTATCGCCATTACCAGGTTAGCAAGCGGGTTTTTTATGTCATGAGAAATTGTATCTAATAAAATTTCATGGTCAGCTATTAACTTTTCCAGTTCTTTTAAATCTTTTATACGCCTGGTGATTTCTACAAAAGTGATAATTACGCCATCGGTTTTATTATCTTTTCTTCTTATATAAGGTATGATATTCATTTGGTACCATCTCAGGTCAGTAGTTTGAATTTCTTTTTCCAGGATTTCATTACTATCAATCACCTGTTGAATATTATCAATTATAGTTGGAAAACGAAAATTTTCTTTGATATCTGCAATCGGCCTTCCTACATCAGTATCAGCCAGGCTGAATTGTTTCATAGCGGGAGGGGTGAACTTCTGTAATTTTAAATCACCATCTACAAATAATTGGGGAATAATGGTATTTCTGAAATAATTTTCCAGTTCATCATTGTGCTCAATAAGGCTTTGTATTTTTTGATCTTTATCCGGCATTTTTTAATAAGTAAGAAGTGACTTAAAAAGTTTGCATCTTTTATCTTAATGAAACATTATTTCAACAACTCGTCCATATTTCTGACATCATCAATTTTGCCTTTAACATACCCATATCTTTGGCATCCTGCAAAAATTCAGATGCAAAAAATTAATAATTATATTATTCTTCTTCTTTTATGTGATCTTATTTGTACAATAGCAATTATAATAATTATAGCCGGTAAAGATAATTTGTACAAATGCACTATATGCCCTGAATAATATGCTGAAATTGAAACTGCAACTACTGATAGTACACCACAAAATATTACAATAACCCACAACCAGTATTCTAATTTGTCAATTTGCTTTTTCATTTTAAATAAGGTTTATTTTATTTGAGTTAATGTGATTCATCATTTTGTTAAAAACTGGAATGAAAAATATAGTTTACTTCAACAACTCATCCATATTCCTGTCATCATCAATTTTGCCTTTGGCTTCCAGCATACGCATATCTTTGGCATCCTGCAAAAATTCCGATGCAAAAATAAAACTGTTCAATAATTCATTTTTACTGAATATGATTTCCTTGTTATTTCCCGTCCATTCTTTTTGGCCTTGGTTCATGTATAAAATATTATCGCCTATTTCCATCACACTGTTCATATCATGTGTATTGATCACCGTAGTCATATTAAACTCTTTGGTAATTTCATAAATCAGCTTGTCAATTACCATACTCGTCTGCGGATCCAATCCTGAATTGGGCTCATCACAAAATAAATATTTAGGATTTAATACAATAGCCCTGGCAATACCCACTCTTTTTTTCATACCACCACTTATCTCTGCCGGAAATTTTTTATTGGCATCTTTAAGCTGAACCCTGTCCAAAACTTCATTTACCCTTTTGCGTCTTTCGGAAAGCTTCATTTTGGAAAACATGTCCAAAGGAAACATTATATTTTGCTCCACTGTCATGCTGTCAAATAATGCAGAGCCCTGAAAAAGCATTCCTATTTGTTGTCTTATTTGTTTACGGTCTTCTTCAGTCATATCAGTAAAGTTTACACCATCGTAAATAATTTTACCTTCATCGGGTTCAAACAAACCAACCAGGCATTTTTGCAAAACAGTTTTGCCACTTCCGCTGGAACCGATAATTAAATTCGCTTTGCCGGTTTCCATAATATGACTAACATCATTTAATACCAGTTTATCGCCAAAACTTTTCTTTATATTTTTAAATTCAATCATATTGTTTAAGCTGCAAGTAATTAGCTACAAGATACAAGTATGTAGCTTAAGATGCCGCAATTTGCTTTACATTATATTAAAAATTTATTGATTAATGTACCAACCATAATAGCTAGCAATAAAGTTTCTACTTCATAAGCACTCCCTAAGGCATTTTCCAGAAATAGTTTTTTATGAGCATTTGTGGCTTTAGCACTGCCTTCAGCAATATTCAAAGATATTGAAAAACAAGCACGTCTTAATTGGGATCCTAATTCATACTTTTCTTCAGGCGGTAGCTTTTTGCAAAATTTATGACAATCAACAGCCAGTCGAAAACCTTTTTGCCAAACAATTAATCTTTTAAAATCTTTCATAAAATATTAGCTTCAAGATTATTAGCTGCAAGGAGAGAAGCATTATTATTTAATTATTTTATTTTTTACAAAGCATCTTTTGAAATCATTTTTCTTCTCTTGCAGCTTCTCCCTTGTAGCTTGTTGCTGTATTACAACAGCAATGCTGCTAAAATATAATCTGCAAATAAAATCATCACACAGCTTACTACTACAGAAGTAGTGCTGGACCGGCCTATTTCTAAGGCACCACCTTTTACATGGTATCCATAATATGCCGGTATAGAACTTATAATTAAAGCAAATGTGTACGCTTTGATCAATGCGAAATTCACATTGTATGGCATAAAATTTTCCATTAGCCCCCTGTCATAGGTTTGGGTAGATAATATGCCTGCTGCAGATCCTGCCAGCCTGCCTCCCCAGATACCTAAACACATGGCCAAAACTACCAGCATAGGAATGGTAATCAGCGCTGCCAAAATTTTTGGCATTATTAAATACGCTTTGGTATTGATGCCCATAATTTCCAAAGCATCTATTTGTTCACTTACCCTCATATTGCCCAGCTCACTCGCTATTTTACTGCCTACCACACCTGCCAAAACAATACATACTAAGGTGGGGGCAAACTCTAATATCACTGTATCTCTTACAATTTGTGCTATAGTTGATTTTGAAATTAACGGGCTAACTAACTGGTAAGCTGTTTGTACTGTGCTTACCGCCCCCATAAAAACTGAAATGATAGCTACAATTCCAAATGAGCCAATGCCTATTTCTGAACACTGGTGCATAAATTCCTTCCAGTACATCCGGATATTTTCGGGCCGGGTAAACATGCCCTTTATCATTAAAATATAACGGCCGAAATGATTAAAAAAAGTCATTCAACAAATTTAAGATTTTATAAATAAGGAATAAGGAATAAGAAAATTTCTACCTTTTTATTATTTATTTTTCTGTTTCTTATTCCTTATCCTTCTTAAAGCGCTTCCACCATTTGCTTTTGCTTACCAGTTCCTGGGTATTCTGCTGTGATTTCATTTGTGCATCTACTACGGCTACTAATACCATGTTAAAAATTGACCGTATTGAACTTCCCAGTTGTAACACATGTACGGGTTTTTTCAGCCCTAGTAAAATAGGGCCGATAGAATCAGCACCGCCTACTTCCTGCAATAAATTATAAGCAATATTACCTGCAGACAAATTTGGAAAAATCAATGTATTTACTTCTCCTTCCAGTAATTCTGTAAAAGGGTAGTTATCACGCAAAATTTCTTTATTAAATGCTAATATTCCCTGTAGCTCACCATCACAAATAAGATCAGGCGCTTTTTGTTTTACAATTTCCCGGGCGGTACGTACTAAATTGGCTTCTGCAGAATCGCTGCTTCCAAAATTGCTATAGCATAACATGGCTACTCTGGGCTTTATATTGAATGACCGTACTTCTTTTGCTACCAGTAAGGTAATTTCTGCAAGCTCTTCTGCAGTAGGATTAAAATTTACCGTAGTATCTGCTAAAAATAAAGGCCCACGTTTGGTAAACATGATGTACATGCCTGCGATTTTTTTCACGCCTGTATCTGTTCCGATGATTTGTATAGCTGGCCTTATCGTATCCGGGTAATTACGGCTTAATCCACTTATCATGCAATCAGCTTCGCCTGTTTCTACCAACATACAACCAAAATGGTTTCTGTCCTTCATGGCTTTATAAGCTTCATACCTGTTTACACCTTTGCGCTGGCGTTTAGTAAAAAATATTTCTCCATATTTTTTTCTTAATTCTTCCTGGCTATCATCTTTTGGGTTCATAATAGGCATTCCTTCCAGGTCAACGCTATTGGCAGCAGCTATTCTTTTAATTTTATTCTCATCGCCAAGCAATATTGGATAACCAACACCTTCATCTAAAACCAGTTGTGCTGCTTTTAAAATTTTCGCATTTTCTGCATCTGCAAAACTACCCTTTTAGGGTCTTTACGGGCTTTGTTTCCAATCACCCTGCTTAATTGGTTATCCAAACCTAAGCGTTTGTTCAGTTGCAGTACATATTCTTCCCAGTCAGTGATAGGCAGCCTTGCCACTCCGCTGACAATTGCGGCTTTTGCTACGGCAGGGGCAATAGTAGCCAGCAGGCGTGGGTCTAATGGCTTTGGAATAATATATGAAGGGCCAAATGAAATATTTTTTTCATTGTATGCTAGGTTTACAATATCCGGTACCGGGGTTTTAGTAAGCTCTGCAAGGGCTTTAACTGCTGCAATTTTCATGGCTTCATTTATTTCAGTTGCCCTAACGTCCAGGGCACCACGAAAAATATATGGGAATCCTAATACATTATTTACCTGGTTAGGAAAATCACTACGGCCGGTAGCCATGATAATATCTTTTCTTGCAGCAACCGCAATAGTATAAGTAATTTCCGGGTCGGGATTGGCCATCGCAAATACAATAGGATTTTTTGCCATTGACTTTATCATATCCGCTGTTACTACATTACCCACACTTAAACCTAAAAATACATCGGCATCTTTAAGTGCTTTTATCAAATCATAATTTTTATATTTTTCGTCCACACAAAAATTATATTTCAATTCTTCTATATCTGGTCTTCCTTTATATAAAATCCCGTCTTTATCAAAAACTATAAAATTTTCGTACCGGGCACCGATAGATACATACAATTTCATGCAGGCCATAGCAGCAGCACTCTGCCCCATTGACTACAAATTTTACTTTTTCAATTTTCTTTTTTGTAAAACCAGTGCATTTATCAAAGCAGCAGCGCTTATGATAGCCGTACCATGCTGGTCATCATGCATAACGGGTATGCTTAGCTGCTCTTTTAATTTTTGTTCAATATAAAAACATTCCGGTGCTTTGATATCTTCTAAATTGATACCTCCAAAAGTTGGTTCAAGGGATTTTACGATCTGAACAAATTTATCAGGATCAGTTTCATTGATTTCAATATCAAATACATCTATATCTGCAAATATTTTGAATAATACACCTTTGCCTTCCATTACAGGTTTGCTGGCTTCCGGACCAATATTGCCCAGCCCCAAAACTGCTGTGCCATTGCTGATAACACCTACGAGGTTTCCTTTTGCAGTATATTTATATACATCTTCAATATTTTCTTTTATCTCCAAGCATGGTGCTGCTACACCTGGCGAATAGGCCAAAGAAAGGTCTCTTTGTGTTTTAGCTTCTTTGGTAGGTACTACTTCAATTTTGCCCGGCCGGCCTTTGGAATGATATTCCAATGCCTGCTGTTTTTGTAATTCTTTAGATTTATTTTGAGTCATGTAGTAATTAAATTTTTTGTTCCACGCATTTGTTCCCTGATTAATCTTTATTGGCGCTGTGCCCCGCCATAGGCGGTGGACGCTCCATTCATCTGCTACTATTTAGCTTTAATTTATGCGAAGATGGCTGGATCAGACGTAGACCGCCAGACCAGTAGCGAAAGTACTACAATAGCTGCAAAAAGAAGATAAAACTATGTTGTCTTTGCTTTGAATGACCAGGTGATATGAAAAACAGCTACTATTTCATTTTGTTTGTTAATGCCTGTGGATGTAGTGGTGAAAGTTTTTCCTTCCCCGGTTGCAATACTTTCTTCAATTGTTTGTTGAATCAACAACCCGTCATTACAAGTAAAGAAAGTTTTTCCTGTAGCTTTTTTTACAAACTCGGCTTTTAAATTTGTAACCAGCATACTTATAGCAGGCTTGCGTTTATAAATGTGTAATAAAGCTAAAATGCCGGTGCTGGTTTCTGCTGCCATCGCCAGGCAGGCAAAATAAGTGCTTTTAAAAGGGTTTTGACTAAACCATTTATACGGAACGATAGTAATGCATTTTTTTCATCGGCGTATTTAATTCTTACCCCACTAAAAAAAGCGCTGGGCAGTTTCAGTAATAAAAATAACCTGAATTTTATGGGGTGCTTTATTAATCGTAAGAATTTATTGGCTGAAGTCATGTATTGGGTATTGGGTTAATTTCAATAAGGAAAGATACTAAAAAATAATACCTCAATACTAAATTACCTTAATACCTTATTACCCTTACTCTTCATACTTACCTGCATCCAAAGCTGCCGGGCTCCACATTTCTAAAAAGGACATTACTTTATTTTTGTCATAACTTTTTTTACCGTTTTCAAGATACTCACTACTTTGGGTATGTACACGCTGGCCATTTTCATCTAAAATGATAAAAACCGGGAAGCCGAATCTTTGCGGAAAGGCATATTGTTCAAATATTTTTTTGTTGCGGTTTTCTTTGCTATAATTTAAGTGGTACCAAACAAAGCTGTTGTTTATTAATGAATCAATAGTTGGATCAGCCTTGCAAAACCTTGCAAATTCTATGCACCAGCTGCACCAGTTGCCACCGGCTTGCAACAATATAAACTTATGCTCTTCTTTTGCTTTTTTAATTGCATTGGAAATATCCGTAGCAGCATCAGCCTCAGGATTGTATAACTTTGTTTGCTGCGCAAAAATATTTGCAATAAAAAATAAGTATAGAAGCGTGGTGAGTATTTTTTTCATACTGTAATTTAAGCTTTATCAATTAATAATTAAAAATGAAGAATTGGTTTAGAATGCAATAAGTAGTCGCTCCGCAGGAGCGATAATAATAAAACATAAACAATTAAAAATTAAGAACGAAGAATTGGCAGAATAGTTTAAATTAATAATAAAAAATAATTAAAGATGATTATTGGTATACAGCACAAGTGAGTGACCCCGCCTCCGGACGTGGCAGGCTACAATGATGATGCCATGAAAAACAAATGCCGGTAACAAAAAATACTTCGCAATAAAAATTTTTAATTCTTCATTTTTAATTTTTCATTGATTACCTGGTTTCTTAATAAATCTTCAAACACATCTCTCTTGCGGATTAAATGGGGCTTGCCATCTTTTACCAGTACTTCGGCTGGTTTTAAGCGGGAATTAAAATTGGATGACATTTCAAAGCCATATGCACCGGCATTATAAAAAACAAGATAATCACCTTCACGGATTTCGGTTATTTTCCTGTCCCAGGCAAAGGTATCTGTTTCACAAATATTACCCACCACGGTATAGATACGTTCGGGTGCGTTGTTGTTACTGATATTTTCTATATGGTGGTAAGCTTCATACATCATGGGGCGGATGAGGTGATTAAATCCGCTGTTTACACCGGCAAAAACGGTAGCAGGGGTCTGCTTTATCACATTTGCTTTTACAACAAAATATCCTGACTGGCTTACTAAATATTTGCCGGGCTCAAACCATACCTGTAATTTTTTCCCTGTTTCTTTTTCGTAATTGTTAAAAGCCTGTGCCACTTTTTCTCCCAGGGGGGGTAATGTCAGTTTCAGGATCCCCGGGTTGATAAGGTACTTTAAAACCACTACCTAAATCTATATATTTTAAATCGGGAAAATGGCCGGCCATGGTGAACATTACCTCGAGCCCTTCTAAAAAAACATTGATGTCCTTTATTTCGCTGCCGGTATGCATGTGTATGCCTTCTACATTTAACCCGGTAGTTTTTACCACTCTTTCTATGTGCCGCATCTGGTGGATAGAGATACCAAATTTACTATCAACGTGGCCCGTACTAATCTTAAAATTTCCACCAGCCATAATATGTGGGTTTAGGCGAATGCAGACAGGATAGGTGGCACCAAATTTATTGCCAAATTGCTCTAAAATTGAAATATTATCTATGTTGATATTTACCTTTAAATTTTTGGCTTCTAAAATTTCATCAAAGTCTACACAATTGGGAGTATAGAGGATATTAGCTGGTTTAAAGCCCGCCATTAAACCTAATTTTACTTCATTAATACTTACGCAATCTAACGAAGCGCCGATTGACTGAATATATTGCAGAATATTAATATTGGTAAGTGATTTGCAGGCGTAAAAAAATTGCGCATTACAGGTAGCAAAAGCTGTTTTTAAATTTTGATATTGTTCTGCAATTTTTTCTGCATGATAAACATACACTGGTGTTCCAAATTCGTTGGCAACATCAACCAATTGCTGTTTTGATAAAGTTTGTGGCATACTGCAAAAATACGAAATTGAAACTCGTTGTGAGAATAAACAGATTTTTTGCGGAAGATTTTATAAAAAGAAAATTGCAATTATTTTTGAAGCGTTTCAAGTTCAGTATTTTCAGTATTATCTTGTATAATCTCTTTTTCTTCGTTTAGAACGGTACTTTCATCATCTGAAATTTCTTCTTCAATAGCGGTATTATTCATCACTGTGGCTTGTACCAGTTCTTCCATTAATATTTCGTTTATTTTTGGCAATTCATCAGCACTGTTAATACCAAAATAATCCATAAAAGATTTAGAAGTGGCATAAATTAAAGGCTTGCCTACGGCATCTTCATTTCGGCCTGCTATAATTACCAGGTCTTTTTCCAGTAATTTTTGTACGGCATAATCACAGTTTACCCCACGGATAGCTTCCATTTCACTTTTGGTGATGGGTTGTTTATAAGCAATAATAGCCAAGGTTTCTATAGCTGCGGTAGAAAGGCGTTTTAAAAAGCGGTCTCCGTTTAAGAGTGCTACAGTTTTGTGGTATTCTTTTTTGGTTAAAAATTGCCAGCCACCACCACTTTGTTTCAGCTCAAATGCATAAAATTCTGCGGCATATTTTTCCTGGATGCCTTCTATGGCAGTTTCTACCTGTTCTATACCTGCCCTGTCTTCAATAAATCCTAATGCATTGTTTATCAACTCTGTCAATTCTGGAGTATTGAGCGGCTTTTCGCTGGCAAATATTAATGCTTCAATATGTGGGATTATTTGAGAAAGTTCCATGTTTTTATCGTTGATCGTTGTTCGATGTTCGTTGTTAGTCAATGCAACCAACGGTCAGCGGACAACGATTTGTTAACCATTCAATGCAGCCGCACCGCTAACAATTTCTGTTAATTCTGTAGTAATGGCTGCCTGTCTTGCCCTGTTATAACTGATTTTTAAAGATTTTAATAATTCATTTGCGTTGTCGCTCGCTTTGTCCATGGCTGTCATTCTTGCACCATGTTCGCTGGCATTGCCGTCTAATACAGCTTTGAATAGTTGCGTATTTAAAATTTTGGGCATCAATTCTGCAATCAATACTTCTTTGCCCGGCTCAAATATAAAACCTGTTTTATTTTGAGTAGTGGTATTGTTATTTTTCTTAACCGGCAAAAATTGCTCACCAATATATACTTGTGTTGCTGCATTTTTAAATTCACTATATACAAGCTCTACCGCATCTAATTCTTTAGCTTCAAAAGCTTCCATTGCATATTGAGCAGCAGTTTGCACTTTATCAAAGCTAAGCCCGGTAAAAATATCCCAAAATTTATCTATTACTTTAAAACTGTTCTTATTAAAATGCTCATATCCTTTTTTGCCTATTGGCAATATTTTTACATTGCCTTTGCTATATTGAACAGGATATTTTTCTCTAATGATTTGTTTGGCCAATTTGATCAGGTTGCTGTTATATCCGCCGCATAAGCCCCGGTCACTGGTAACAATGATAATCAATACTTTTTCAATGGTTCTTTCAGTAGCTAACGAAGTATTAGCACTCCCTTCACTATTGCTTACAATATTTGCAAGCATCTCCTGCAATTTTTGGGCATAAGGCCTCATTTGTGTAATAGCATCCTGGGCACGCCGCAATTTTGCTGCGCTTACCATTTTCATGGCTTTGGTAATTTGTTGGGTACTTTGAACACTTTTTATCCTGTTACGTACCTCTTTTAAAGCGCCACTCATATTTATTTATTTATAATTTTTCCTGGTAATATTTTGGTGTGCAAAGGTAAGCTAAAGGTGATTATGAAAATAAACTTGGTAAAATATATTATCCGGCAAAGTTTTGTCAAAATAGCGCAGTTAATCCAAGGTGTTTATATATTAAATGATGAATATGAAAATATTAATTAGTATTTATACCAATAAAGCATAGATCAGCAAAGAGCCAGTATTGAGCAATTGAATAAAAAAACGCAGATGTTGAAAATCGTATAAAGCAATTAGAAAATTAATTGGCTAAAATTATTGCTAAGTTATATAAATTAATACCTGCAATGACTGTAAAAGAATTTAAGTATTGATATAATTCAGATGCCTGGAACAAATTACGTATGATTTTACGAAGTAATTCGTAAAATCATACGTAATTTGTTTTAATTAAAAATAAGGCCTGTCCAATAAAAAGTAAGAGTGAATTAATTTAATAAGATGCTTACTGTAGGGTTTAAAAATAAGTCTTAGCGTTATTCTCGCAAAAATTTAATTATTTGTAAAGTTATTATCGATCATTATTATAAGCTATACACTACTGGTAAATCCGCCAACTAATTCGTACCTTTGCCGCCCTGTCATTTTGGCTAATTTTATTTTAAGCATTAAATTTGATTGGATACTGATTATTAATAAATTTATTTACCCAATACCAAATAACACGGAATTTTATGGCCGGTCTTATCTCAAAAATTTTTGGCGGTAACAAAAGTGAAAAAGATGTCAAAAAAATTACACCCCAGATTCAGAAAATAAATAATTTTTTTGCACAGTACCAATCTTTAGCTAATGACCAATTACGAAATAAAACGAATGAATTTCGTGAAAGGATACAATCTCATCTTAAAAATATTAATGAGCAGATAATTACTCAAAAACAAACTGCTGAAAATTTACCGGCTACTGATATCAATGGCCGTGATACAATTTATAAAGAGGTAGATGAATTAAAAAAAGCAAAGGACAAACAAATTGAAGAAGTATTAAATGAATTGTTACCAGAAGCTTTTGCAGTAGTAAAAGAAACAAGCCGGAGGTTTAAAGAAAATGCTACGCTTGAAAGTACTGCCACAGAATTAGATATCGAACTGGCTGCAAAAAAGGAGCATATCATTATTGAAAATGGTAAATCTATTTATAAAAATACATGGCTCGCCGGGGGTGCCAGCGTAACCTGGAATATGGTGCATTATGATGTACAGCTGATTGGCGGTGCCGTTTTGCATAGCGGAAAAATTGCAGAGATGGCTACCGGCGAGGGTAAAACGCTGGTAAGTACGCTTCCTTCTTATTTAAATGCATTGGCAGGCGAAGGTGTACACATAGTTACGGTTAATGATTACCTCGCTAGGAGGGATAGTGAATGGAACGGACCAATTTTTGAATGGCTGGGCTTACGGGTGGATTGTATTGATAAACACGAACCTAACAGTGATGCCAGGCGAAAAGCTTACAATGCTGATATTGTTTATGGTACCAACAACGAATTTGGCTTTGACTATTTAAGGGATAATATGGTGCATACCCCGGAAGAAATGGTACAGCGCAAGCACCATTTTGCTATGGTAGATGAAGTGGATAGTGTATTAATTGATGATGCCAGAACGCCTTTGATTATAAGCGGGCCTGTAGGACATAATAATGATACACAGCAATTTTTTGATTTAAGACCCAGGATAGAAAAGCTGGTAGAAGAACAACGCAAAGCTGTAAACCAATATTTAATAGAAGCAAAGAGAAAAATAGCCGAAGGCAATGATGACCCTAAAGATGGTGGCCTGGCATTGATGAGGGCACATAGGGGGTTACCTAAAAATGGTGCTTTAATTAAATATTTAAGTGAGCCGGGCATCAGGGTAAAATTGCAAAAAAGCGAAAATTATTACCTCGCTGACCAGCAAAAAGAAATGCCTAAGGTAGATGCAGAATTGTTTTTTAACATCGATGAAAAAAATAACCAGGTTGATCTTACAGATAAAGGCATACAATTAATTACCCGTAGCGGGGAAGACCCTGAGTTTTTTGTTCTTCCGGATATTTCTACCAAATTGGCAGAAATAGAAAAACGGAATTGCCAGCAGAAGAAAAATTGCACAGTAAAGAAATTTTACTAAATGAATATGCAGTAAAAGCAGACAGGATACACACCGTACAGCAATTGCTAAAAGCCTACACCTTATTTGATAAAGATACGGAGTACGTGGTAATGGATGGCGCAGTAAAAATTGTTGACGAACAGACAGGACGTATATTGGATGGAAGGCGTTATAGCGACGGCTTGCACCAGGCAATAGAAGCCAAAGAAAACGTAAAAATTGAAGCATCCACTCAAACTTACGCTACGGTTACTTTACAGAACTATTTCAGGATGTATCATAAACTGGCTGGTATGACAGGTACTGCCGAAACTGAAGCCGGGGAATTCTGGAGTATTTATAAATTGGATGTGGTATCCATACCTACAAATGTAAAAGCCATCAGGAAAGATGAGCAAGACTTGGTGTATAAAACCAAAAGAGAAAAATATAAAGCGGTAATTGATGAAATTGAAAAATTAAGAGCTGCAGGAAGGCCAACGCTTGTAGGTACCACTTCTGTAGAAATTAGTGAATTACTGGCAAGGATGCTTAAGCAAAAAAATATCCCACACAATGTATTAAATGCCAAGCAACATGCCAGGGAAGCGCAGATAGTGGCAGAGGCAGGCTTTGCAGGTGCAGTTACTATTGCTACCAACATGGCCGGACGTGGTACTGATATTAAACTAGGCACTGGTGTAAAAGAATCTGGCGGACTTGCCATTTTAGGCACCGAGCGTCACGAGAGCAGGCGGGTAGACAGGCAGCTTCGGGGTAGGGCAGGACGCCAGGGAGATCCGGGAACATCACAGTTTTTTGTATCGCTGGAAGATAACCTGATGCGTATGTTTGGCAGTGAACGTATTGCCGGCCTGATGGACAGGATGGGATACAAAGAAGGTGAAGTGATACAGCATAGCATGATCTCCAAATCTATTGAAAGGGCACAGAAAAAAGTAGAAGAAAATAATTTTGGAATACGTAAGCGTTTGCTTGAATACGATGATGTGATGAACAAACAGCGTAATGTAGTGTATGGCAAACGCAACCATGCTTTGTTTGGCGAACGCCTTGCATTAGACCTGGATAATGCTTTTTATTCTGTAGCAGAAGGATTAATCAATTCTTTTAAAGAAGGCAATGATCATGAAGGGTTTAAACTGACTGCTATCATGAATTTTGGTATTGATACTGCCATTACTGCCGAGGAATTAAATAAGGTTGATGTACCTACATTATCCGAGCGTTTATACAATGAAGCAATAACCCAGTACAGGCGTAAAAGCGAAGCCATGGTAGCACAAACCCTGCCCATTATAAAAAATATCCGGGCAACGCAAGGCAATCATATCGAAAATGTAGCCGTGCCTTTTACTGATGGCAAAAGAGGCGTACAGGTATTAACCAGCCTGGATAAATATTTAGCTACAGAAGGAGTGGAATTAAATAATGCTTTGGAACGTTCTATTACCCTGGCATTAATTGATGATGCATGGAAAGAGCATTTAAGGGCAATGGATGACCTGCGTCATAGCGTGCAAACTGCCGGATATGAGCAAAAAGATCCATTAGTAATTTATAAAATTGAAGCCTTCAGCGCATTTAAACAAATGGATGATGAAGTCAATAAAAATATTGTAAGCTTTTTGTGCCATTGCGGAATACCAATGGAACAAACAAAAGATGCTTCTATAAAAGAAGGGAAAGAGAAGAAGACTGATATGAGCAATATGCGCCAGCGTAAAGAAGAGTTTGCTACATCGAGTACAGGTGGCCGTGAGTATGCTTCGCAGGATAATGAATACATTGATCCTTCACCCGCAGTAAAGCAAGAGCCTATAAAGGCAGATCCTAAAATCGGCCGTAATGATCCCTGCCCTTGCGGTAGTGGTAAAAAGTTTAAAAATTGCCATGGGGCAAGTGAATAAATTTTTAAAAACAAAAGGCATCTTTAAGATGCCTTTTGTTTTTCCCCGGTCGGTGTCTTCACCCGACCAGGGATGCAAATTTTTTGTTACGAGCTTCAGTTTTTCATAGCGGCATCATTGTAGCCTGTCCGCCTGAGAGACTGTTTAAGAATTTAAGTGTCAAATTGTTTTAACATTAATCGGATAGCAGAGATTTCAGTAACTGTTTCAGCAGTATTAGAAAGTCTCTCATAACTCTTAGCATTCCTCCTGTTTGTCTCGTTCCATGCAAAAGTTCTTTCCACCACCCATCTTTTGGGAACTACTTTAAACCCTTTTAATTCAGAACGCTTTACCACCTCCATTTCATATCCCCCAGCACCTGGTTTTTTTCTGCTGCTTTGCCTGGTAATGGGTAAGCTCCATCAGCAAATATTTTTTTAATCCCATGCCAACGGTTACTAAGTTTTTCTAATACAACTTTTCCCCCTTTTCTATCGGCCATGCTTGCAGGGTGAACCACTATACAAAGTAACAACCCTGAAGCATCTACTACAATATGCCGTTTTATCCCTTTGATTTTTTTACCTCCATCATAACCGGTATTGCTGCTCTTGCTTACCAATGTACTTTTAACCGACTGGGCATCCAAGATGCCTACAGAAGGTTCGGTGCTTTTACCTTGTTTCACCCTTAACAATTTTACTAAAAAGCATCGGACCTTTTCGATAACCCCCAGGGTTTTCCACCGGTTAAAATAGTAATATACTATCTGCCACTTTGGAAATTCACCAGGAAGCATACGCCATTGGCAGCCTGTTTTAACCAAATAAAAAATGGCATTCAGAATTTGTCGCAAATCATGCTTACGTTTCCTTTTTATATTCAAAAAGCTTTTCATAACTTGCCATTGGCTGTCGTTTAAACAGGTAGGGTAGCTTATCATACTAATTGCGTTTGTTGTAATTCTCAATTAGTGATAAATCCTACAATTAACTACAGCCTTTTTTTCCACTTTTCCACATAACAATAATTGATGTAAATTCTTAAACAGTCTCTCAGGCGGATCGCATTTCGTTTTCATTCCGAGCAACGTCTCTGGCTACAGGACGTTGCGATAAATGGTTGAGATATTTGAAAATATAAAATAATCATTTACTACTTTCTTTGCACTTTGACTAACGCAACATCCTGTGCCGGAAATGTCGCTTTGAAGGCAATTTTTTACGGGTATATGCGATCACGCTTGAGTTTGTTGCGCCTGCAAAATATGCCTTTCGATATGATAAATTAAAAATCTAAAAGTATCACCAAGCCTGAGTTTAATAAGATTTGTAAGTGAAATAGCTGTTTTTGTTTTTGTAAGATCAACGTTAAGGGATTGAATTAAAAGTAGTTTCAATTTTTCCTGTTGCTTTAAAAATCTGTCAAGTATTGTTACACTTAGTTGTGAGTTTGCGGGGTTTTTATCTTTCGGTGATTTCATTTTTTTTATTTTCCCATTTTTTACCTGCATTAAATTTGCAAAATAATTTCCGATAATTCCACTTTTGAATATATTACTATTTGCTGTAGACTTTTGAGTTAAAATTCTTTTTTCTATTTCTGGAAGATAAAAATCCCCGTATAAATTCAGGTGTTCAATACATTCCAGCAAACTCCACTTATCCTTACTTTTTTTATAGTTTAATTTTTCAATACTAATTTCCTTAAATTTTTGTACAAGAGCAGTTGATCTATCTATTCTTTCCAGAAGATCATCAATGAGTTGTTTATTTTCTATTTGCATAATGTAATTTTATACAAAGTTGAAAAATAAATTTTTTAAATGAATTGATTCAAATCAATAATTACGGATTCTGCTCAACGTTTCCGGTGTCATTCTTAAATAAGAAGCAATATATTTTAGTGGAATCTCCTGGAAAAGGTTAGGGCTCCTTTTTAACACCCTCTTTAATCTTTCTAAAGGTGAAACAGTTAATAAATCAATTTCCCTTTCAATTTGTTGTTTAATGGATTGTTCAAGCAAAGATGCGTATTCTTTAAGGGTTTCTATATTTTCATGTGCCATATTTACCAAGGCAGATTTACTAATTATTTTTATAGTAGATTTTCTAAGCGCTTCAATATAAAACTCAGAAGGTGTTTCATTAATGAAAGAGGTTAGAGAGTTTATAAAAGAACCTTTGTACCCAAACCTGATCGTTTGTTCTTCAAATTCAGTTAATAAAAAAACTCTCACAGCGCCTGCCTCGATAAAATATAAATTCCTCTCCACTTGTCCTTCTTTGAGAATAAAATCACCCTTTGATATAATTTTTCTTCTGCAATTTCTGCAAGAGAGGTCAATAAGCGACCTTTAAAATCTTTAGTTTGTTGCATTATGAATTATTTTATCAAAACTTATTTTAAAATAGTCAAATAGTATAGATTTTTAAGATAACAGAAAGCTAACGTTCGAGGCTTGGCAATGTGGTAGATTTTTAGCACAAAAGTTCAATAGAATTACATCTGCCGCTATATTGCCAAACCAATGTTAAGCGTAATTTTTAGTCGTCCTTGTCCTTGCCTTTTTCATTGTTATTGTTTTGTGTCGCTGGAGCACTATTTCCGCTTCTAATTTCTGTATGTCTGATTTCTCCGCCTGTTGTTCCTGTTTGTTTAGCAAAAAATAATACTACAATGGCGAAGACTAATGTTCCAATTGCAACAATATTTGAGAAGGTTTTTTGCTTAAAACTTGTCCAAAGTCCAATTAAAGAAATGCCTCCTAAAATATAAGAAAGCACAGAGAATGTTTCAGCCGTTTCTTCATGGCTTTTGATATAGTTCTCAGAAACTCCATTTATATTTTCCACAACATCTTCTGCTCCTTCGCCTGTTGACATTGCCACAATTGCAGCAAAAGCACCCAAAATAAAAATCATAAATGCCGTTCGCTTTACCGCTTCTGATTTTGAAACAAGTCCTGTAACTATTACGATTACTCCTGTAATAGGAAAAATGAGTGGTAAATGATTTACCACTAAATGCCAATGTGCTCCGTTCATAACTTTTGATTTTATAATTATACCCTAACACCGAATATGTAGCCAACTAAAGCAGATAAGCCCATTGCAATTGTGCCCCAAATAGTAATTCGCAAAATAGCTTTTGGAATACTTGAACCACCTGTTTTGGCAGCCAATGTTCCTAAGATAATTAAAAAAATTATGGTTGAGCCATAAAGCCAATATTCCATTTCTTTAACTGGTGCAAAAAGAATTGCCAAAAGCGGTAACACGCCACCAACTGTAAAGGCTGAACCAGACGCTAATGCTGCTTGGATTGGATTTGCCTGGCTTATCTCATTAATACCTAACTCGTCTCTAATGTGGGTTCCCAAAGCATCTTTTTCGGTTAATTCAATAGCTACTTGCATTGCCGTTTCTTTTTTCAGTCCTCGCTTCTCATAGATTTGAGCCAAAATATTCAGTTCCTCTTCTGGCATTTCTTTACGTTCCTTAATCTCTCTTTGAATGTCTGCTTTTTCTGTATCCGTTTGAGAACTTACTGAAACATATTCACCTGCTGCCATTGATAAAGCCCCTGCCACGAGTCCTGCGACTGTTGCTAAAACAATAGGCGCTCTTGTCGAACTTGCAGCAGCAACACCAATGGCAAGACTTGAAATTGAAATTATTCCATCATTTGCTCCAAGAACAGCAGCTCTCAACCAGTTGCTTCGGTGTATATAATGGCTGTCTAAATAGTTGTCAATTGTTATCATTGTCTTGTTGTTGTCGGTTGTCATAAATTACACCTGACGTTAGGGTGCATAGCGTACAACATTTTGGGGCTTTGCGGAGTGGTGGATTCCGAAGCACAAATGTTCAGTTTTGCACTAAAGCTTAATAGAATTACTACCGTTCAATTTAGCACTTACCCCATTTAGCAAAACCCTTTTTAGGCGTTCATTTTTTTTGTTCGCCAGTTCTTTCGTTTGTAATTCAAGGGATTTTAATATTGTTACGTCTGTCTCAAATCCAAAAAGTCTGCTTATTCCAGTTTCTTTTGTTTGGATTAAGATTTTCATTTTATAGTTTTTTCCGTAAGTAGCTTTTTCTAGTTTTTCAACAGCATCTTCAATGCTTTCGTGTTCTGTTTGAATTTTTACAGGTACAGGTGTCCCGTCGCAATGTTCTTTTAAAAAACCATCAATACCTAAATTACGTTGGACAGGAAAAGCATTTATATTTTGAAGTATTGCAAGTTCTTTGTCTGTTTTTTCAAAATATTCGTTTGTTCCTTTGCTCAATAAGTTAGATGTAGAAACTATCATTTCGTGTAACCGAGAATTTGCTAGTTCAACTGCATCAGCAGAAATATCTATTCCAATATAATTTCTTTTTAATGACTTTGCAGAAACGCAAGTTGTTCCACTTCCGCAAAATGGGTCAACAACTAAATCGTCTTCGTCAGTTGCGATATTCAGAATTTGATTTAATAATAAGACGGGTTTCTGAGTTGGATAACCTGTTCTTTCTTTTGCTTTTGGATTTAAATATGGTATTTCCCAAACATCTGAAAGTGGTACACCTTTTTTTTCTTTCCCTAAAATAGGGTTTCCGTCCTCATCTCTTTTATAAACTGATTTTCCATTTTCATTCCTTTCCCTGTCTTGTAAAATTTGGTCAAGATTTGTTGTAGCAGAATAGTCAGTGTAAAGTGTATTAAATTTAAAATCCTGTGTTTTTGAGTAAAATAATATTACTTGGTGAGAATTTAAAAGTCCTTTTTTGCATTTGACCATCGTTTATATGACCAAATAATTTCACTTTGGAAATTTTCACGTCCAAAAACTTTATCCAAAACAACTCTAATATTATGTGATGCAGTTTTGTCGCAATGTAGAAAAACACTCCCTGTGTTTTTAAGTACACGTTTTGATTGCTCTAAAACGCTTTCAATAAGGGTCAAGTATTCTTCGATAGAATTGTACTTATCATCAAATTCATAAATTTTTGAGTTATCCTTATTTGCAAGAGAATGCTTTTTTTGGGTAAAAAAAGGTGGGTCAAAGTAAATCAAATCAACAAAGTTAGCTTCAATTTCTTTGAGCTTTTCAACACAATTCCCGTGAATGATTTTATCAGTTTCCATCTTGAGGTGTTCTTTCGTTAGCGATTTCTGTTAATACAGCTTTTAAGTCAATGCCAGAATATTCTTTTAAATACTCCCAAGCTTCATCACCTCCATAATATTCACCTTCAACACCAGAATAAAGTGTTTTTAAAGTTTGTTGAATTCTAATAGCTTGTACTCTTTGTGGATAAAAGAACATAACTCGAATAGGTTTATAACCGTGAGCTCTAATGACTTGAACTCTTGTATGTTCTTTTGTAATGTGATCTCCATCAGTGGTAGCATCTTTCCATTTAACTTCAATAGCGTCATTATCATTTAAAAAGTCAATTTCAAATGTTTTTGGTCTTTGACCAATAGTATTTTTTACTCTTGTTTTAATTCCATCAGGAAATTTATAATTCAAACATAATGTAGCTGCTACTTCAAGAAAAGAGCCAGCATATTTATATAAAAAACGTCCTGTGTTCTGATATGAGTCGATTAGTTGTCCTTGCTCTAGTGAAATTCCTAATACACGATATATAAGATAATGAGAGTTGTCGTCAGCTTTCATTTCCTCTGTTCTTGCTTCAATTTTACCTTTTAAGTTTGCTGAATAAACTTCTGCTAAATTTTTTATATTTTGTATTAATTCATCCATTCTAAATTTGTCTATATTATTGGTTGCAAGTTACAAAATTTTGGTCAGTTTTTGTTTGTCTGCGGTCTGGATACACAACATTATTAACATTACTAATATTCCGTATTATTTTTATAGCCTTCAATTAATAATATCAATCGCTCCGATTAAAGCCCAACAAAGGTATATCGATGAACCGAGCGTGGCAACGATGATGCTATGAAAAACAACTGCCCGTAACAACACAAAAATAAAAGCGTAAGCTTTTATACTTCTTCCCGACCTGGTTTCCCTGTTCAGCTTAACTGCCAATCATCAAATATTTTAAAAGCCCTATTTTTGATAAAGATGAGCCTCAAAAAATTTATTTACCGCATTGCACATTGGGAAACCTGGCATTACCTTGCCAAATACATTCCCATAGCGCCTGTATGGCTATGGCATTGCATGCGATCAGGCTCGCTATGGTTTTTCACGCCATCCAATCCTTCATTAACTTTTGGCGGTTTTGAAGGAGAAAGCAAAAAAGAAATGTATGATCAGTTGCCACCAGGGAGTTATCCCAAAACCGTTTACATTTCACCAACATTATCTGTCGAAGAAGTGGTACAACTTTTTCAAAGTAATAATTTTTCTTTTCCTATCGGCGTGAAACCAGATGTGGGTATGATGGGCTTTATGTTCCGTAAAATTGAAAATGAAGAACAACTGAGAAAGTACCATGCAATAATGCTGGTTGATTATATGCTACAGGAACTTGCGCCCTACCCAATTGAAGTAAGCGTATTTTATTATCGCTTTCCCGATCAACAAAAAGGAACTATTACCGGTTTTTTGAAAAAGAATTTTTAGAAGTGACAGGCGATGGAACATCAACTTTAGAGGAGTTGATGTTGAACTATTCCCGTGTTGCTTTTCGTTTGGAAGAAATGAAATCCAAGCATGAAAAAAAATTGAACACAGTTTTACCTGCCGGCGAAATATTTATTTTATCACAGGCATTAAATTTAAGCCGTGGCGGAAGGTTGGTAAGCCTGGAGCATGAAAAAGATGAAAGGTTGCTACATGTATTTGATGACCTGAGCAATTATACCAAGCATTTTTATTATGGCCGGTATGATATCAAATGTGCATCTGTTGAAGACCTTAAACAAGGCAAAAATTTTACCATTTTGGAATATAATGGCTGTGGTGCAGAGCCGCATCATATTTATGGCAATGGCAATACATTAATCAAAGCGTACCAGATAGTTCTGCAACATTGGAAGGTTTTGTACAAAATATCCAGATACAATCATAAAAAAGGTATACCTTATTGGGGTTATCAAAAAGGTAAAAGCTTTTTAAAAAATGCTAAAAAGCACTTTAGAATGCTTAAGGAGCTGGATAAAAATTTTGAATTGTAATTATGGGTCATTTTTTACCCAGCTGAATTTTTATATCGATAAAAAAAGCCTGAACTTTTTGTGGCACAATTTTTTATATTGAATAGCTTTATACTGATCAATACATCATTGAATAATGACAGCAATTGAAAATAAAATAATTATTGAAGAATATTTAGCTTACCTGGGCAATAAAGATTTTCCGTGTCTTGCCGCCAAAGCTACTGTAGCCCTGCAGCAAATGAAATGTATGGTTGCAGAAAACCTGTCATGCCCGCAAGAAAATGCAGCAATTCTAAAGTTTGTATATGAGTTTGTTGATAGCTTTAGAAATACAGAAAAATCATTTCACAGTGCTGCTGTTATTTTCAAACAACCTGAAATAAAAAATGAAAAACAGTTTGATGAATTATTATGGAGGAAATTACAGGATTTAATTGACCTGGATGCTGTAAATTATAAGTATGACAAACGTGTAGACGCTGATCCATTTTCCCAAAATTTTAGTTTTAGCTTAAAAGAGGAAGCTTTTTTTATTATCGGTCTGCACCCGCTAAGCAGCAGGCCTGCCCGTAGGTTTACATATCCTGCCTTAGTATTCAACCCTCATATCCAATTTGAAAAATTACGGGAAGAGGAAAAATACGAACGGATGCAAGATGTAGTGCGCAAACGTGATACCGCTTTATCCGGTTCAATTAACCCCATGCTGGAAGACTTTGGAAAATCATCGGAAGTGTACCAATACAGTGGCCGCAAATATGATAAAACATGGCAATGCCCTTTAAAAATAAATCATGCAGACAATACAAATAATTCCACCACGTAGCGGTGTAGCTTTTATATTAAAAAAGGTCAACAGTTAAAAATAATAGATATCAAAGGCGAGCAGGTGTCGGATTTTGTATGTTACAATTTGCATGATAAAGCAGAATACCTGTCGTCTGGTCGTACGATAGATTATGCTGAAACTATTTTCCTAACTACAGGTCATCCTTTTTATTCCAACCGTAGCAATGTAATGTTTGAAATTATTGAAGATACCGTTGGCCGACATGATTTTCTATTAACGCCTTGCAGCGCAGAAACTTTTAAAATAGTTTATGGGCATGAGCAACCACACCGTGGATGTTTTGGTAATTTGCATGCAGCTTTAAAAGAATATGGCATTGGCCCGGATGAAATCCCTATCAGCTTTAATATTTTTATGCATGTTACTGTAGATGGCGGCACCGGAAAAGTGGCGGTATTGCCGCCCAAAAGCAAGGCGGGGGATTACATAGTTATTGAAGCAAAAATGGATTTAATTGTGGGACTTACTGCCTGCTCGGCAGAAATGTCGAATAATTATTCGTTTAAGCCTATTGGTTATGAAATTATTTAACAATTTTTTTTTTGTCACTCAATGCTTTTGCACCTGCAATTAATATTACTGAAAATACCATAAATACTATGCATAACCATGATGCATTCGTAAGAGCTGTTGCATAACCCAGTTTACTTACATCAATAAATGGATAAGGATATTGATTTGTTATTTCTCCCCTGACAATAATGTACACCATATATGTAAAAGGAAAAATTTGCCATGAAAAAGTATTTTTCCATTTTAGGTTATTTTTGGGAACAAACATCAACCAAAATATTAAAAACATACCTGGAATAACTGAATGCAGTAATTCATCCACCAGCTTTTGGAGGCCTACAGGGTTCCACAAAGGTCTTAGTATAAAATTATAAACAGCCCCTACGATAAAGATATAAACAGCAATAGCTGTAATTGTGGAAGGTTTTGTAAAAAAATTTCCCGATTTTATCAAAATTAATGTTGTGCAAATAGCGACTGTTAAATTTGTAAGAATAGTAAAAAAGCTTAAATAAAAAATTATAACTTCTCCGAGTGATATATTCCTGCTTTTGGCAAGAGTATAGAATTGTGCTATTAATGCAAACCAGCCCAGAAAGCTATTATTAACAAAAATATTTTGCAGTTCCTTTTAATTGAATCATCAGTATTATTTTCTGGGTAAAAAAATTTCCGCAATCATACACCTTGCGCTGCCGCCTCCAACAGTTTCAATAGTATGAATGGGAAGCGGCACCATTTCACAAAACTTTTCAATTGCTTTTGTTTGAACTCTGGTTAAAATATTAAATGCACTTTGCGATAATGCAAGAATATCTTTATTGTGACTGGTTTTTAAAGCAAGCATATTGCCTGCAAAATGGTTCATCTGCTCAAAATTTATATCAATAATTTGGTGACGGGTTTCGGTAAAAGATTTAATTACAGCTTTTTTTTCATCTTCATTGCTGATACTTTCCAGGCAAATTACTGCAAAGTTTTCAGCAATACACATCATCACATTTGTATGATAAATTTCTTTACCTTTTTTATCATAAGAGTAAAAATAAACCGGTTTATATTTCAGCAGATCTGCTACTTTAATAAATAAATCCTTGTCTGTTCTTGGAGAAATGCAGGCATAAGCCAACTTATTGATGTGGTCAAAAATAATGCTTCCCGTACCTTCTAAAAATTTGTTTTCTTTTTCATGGCCTGATAAATCAATTACATTATTTACTGTAAATTTTTCTTTTATTTCATCAATGATATCATTTCGTCTTTCATTACGCCTGTTAGGTGCATGCATAGGATACAAAATAATTGTTCCATCAGCATGAAAACTTACCCAATTGTTAGGGAAAATGGCATCAGGTTTTTGAGGAAATTCAGTATCGTTAATAATAAAAACATTTATACCTTTTTCTTGTAGCATTGTTGCAAAATTTTCAAATTCATCCAATGCTTTTTTACTAATTGTTACTGCGTTGTGGTTAGTAAGATCATTTTGAAATGAATTGGAAACAGCTGTTTCAGCATTAAAAATAAAATTTGATGGCCTTACCAATAAAATATTTGAAGTTGATTGTTGCATGAGTTTTTATAATAATCTTATTTTTCGTATAATTCTATCGGTAAATTATCAGGATCAAAAATAAAGGTAAATCGTTTTCCCGTGTGTTCGTCTGTCCTGACTGGTTCTGTTATAATTCCTTTTTCTTCTAATATTTTAATTGATTTATCAATATCATTTACTTCAAATGCCAGGTGCCTTAGCCCGGTGGCTTCCGGCCCGGACAAACGCTGCGGCGGATCAGGAAAAGAAAAAAGTTCTATAATATATTCACCATTAAGCGCAAGATCAAGATCGAGTTTATAAGACTCCCTTTCTTTTCTGTATATTTCCCTGATCACAGTAAGTCCTAAAACAGTACAATAAAAGTGTTTTGATTGTTGATAATCAGAACAGATAATTGCAATATGATGGACTTTATTTATTTCTAACATAACTATTTTAAATTTAGTAATGCTTCAAAAACCCCGTCAATAACTTTAGCCATTCTTCCTATATCCAAAGTTTCTAAAGTGTCTGTAGTTTCATGATAATTTTTATTACGGTAAAAAGAGGTATCAGTGATCATAAGGGCATTAATTCCAAATAACCAATAGTTTAAATGATCCGAAAAATCAATCCCGGGCAGATATGCCGGCCCCGTAAATTTTTTTGTTTTTATGAATTTTGTTTTTTTAAACTGCTTTGCAAATTGCCTGACAAAGTTTCCTGCACCAAATTTCTTCACCAAAGTAATATAATTTCCCCTGCTGCCATACAGTACTTTTAAAATGCCCAGCGGATATGTTTGAGTTTTTTTTGCATCTTTAAAATATCCTATCATTTCCAATGATATCATTCCATGAACATTGGTTTTATTATCAATTAAAGATTTGGCATGGATATAACTTCCCATTAATTTAGTTCTGAAATACGGAGGTTCTTCTAAGGTAAAGGCCACTAAATCAATTTTATAGTTAAGCTTTTTGTTTTTTAAAAGCCGTGAAAGCTCCAATAAACCGACTATACCGCTTGCATTATCATCTGCACCTTCCTGTTTATCACAAACATCATAATGAGCGCCTACAATAATACTTTTAGAATTTTTAATCCCAAAGGAACAAATTACATTTTTATACACCTGGCCATTGGCAGAATATTCCTGGTAATAAACTGTATCTGCATGTTGCTTAAATTCATTATAAATATATTCGGCAGTGCTATTTAATAATGCAATATTATCATGGGTTCTATAACCGTTATTTTTGGTAATTGTAGTAAGATGTGTTTTAATTATAGCTGTATCTGCATAACTACCTGCACGGAGATCCGGTATGAGAAAAAGCATTGCTAAATTTATCCAAAATATATTTTTCATTTAATAGTTTATTTATTTTTATTTATAATTTTAACAACCCGGCTTTATATAGTGTGCTTACAGGTTTATTATCCCAAAAAAGCTCAAAGTCTTCCAGGCCTGCAGCTTCGTAACTCTCTTTAACATCTTTTAGCGTATATCCTTTATTGTTATAAATTGATAATTGTGTTACCATTTTTTCCAGCCATTCGCCTTTTTGCTGATCCACATTTATTGTAATAGTTTCAGTTTTCGTTTCAAAAGTTAAAGACATCATTTCCCATTGACTACCCTTTTTGATTTGGTAAATTTTTCTACTACTGGTGTATTCCCCAGCCAAATAATTTTTTGCTGTGGGTTTATGCATAATATACTCTTCCTGCGATAAAATATCGGCAATATAATGCGATGGTACAGTAGTTTTTGGTACTTTAAAATCAAACCATTTGTTTAAAGAATAATCCAGGCAATTTCCATGCATAAAATTGAGCAGGGATTTTTTTAGCCCAAAGCTGAAAGCATCATGATCTGCACCTGTTGGATCCTCATGCACAATATCATTATTGGCAAATGTGCCTGTAGCTTCAGTTAGTTTTTTAACTTTATATTTTTCGGGGTTTAAGCCTACGGGGCTATGTGCAGTCATGGTAAACTGGTGCCAGAATGCCGATTGTAAAACACCTGCTTCAAACAATTGCCTTACCATTTCCAATGAGTCAATAGTTTCCTGTGCGGTTTGTGTAGGAAAGCCATACATTAAGTAAGCATGTACCATGATACCGGCTTCGGTAAAATTTTTATTTACCCTTGCCACCTGCGCTACCGTTATCCCTTTTTCGATTAATGCCAGCAAACGGTCGGAGGCTACCTCCAGCCCGCCGGAAACACCAATACAGCCTGAAGCTTTAAGTAGCAGGCACAGGTCACGGGTAAAGCTTTTTTCAAAGCGGATATTCGTCCACCAGCTTACAATGATTTTTCTTCTTATAATTTCCAAAGCCAGTTCACGCATTAAAGCCGGGGGGGCAGCTTCATCTACAAAATGGAAACCCGTTTGCCCGGTTTGTATGACCATTTCTTCCATGCGGTCGCACAGCAATTGTGCAGTAACGGGCTCATAATTTTTTATATAGTCTAATGAAATATCGCAAAAGTACATTTACCCCAATAGCAACCATGCGCCATTGTTAGTTTGTTCCACCGGCCATCACCCCAAAGGCTGTGCATGGGGTTAATTATTTCTATGGCAGAGATATATTTATCCAAAAAAAAATCGCTGTAATCAGGTGTACCCACTTGCCCCTGTTTGTAATCTGTACAAACTGCGTTATTAATAAACGTTACTTTGCCATCAATTAATGTAAAAGTCCGTTTAAGGTCATCAATTGTTTTTGTTCCTTCTATAAAATGCACCAAATTTTCCAAAGGTGCTTCGCCATCATCCAGGCAAATAAAATCAAAAAATTCAAAAACCCGTACATCTGATAAAGAACGCAGTTCGGTATTGGCAAAGCCACCACCCATGGCTATTTTGATATCCGGGTAAATTTTTTTGATCCATTGCCCGCAGCGCAACGCTGTATATAAATTGCCGGGAAAAGGAACAGAAATGGCTACCAGCTTTGGTTGTATAACTGCTATTTTATTTTTAAAACTTCAATTAATATTTTATCAATAAAAGTATACTCTTTTTGTAAAGCTTCATACAGCTCATCAAAGCTATTGGCAGACCTTCCTAACCTTTCCGCATACCTGCTAAAGCCAAAATGCTCGTCAATACATTCTTTAATAAAATCTGATAAATCTTCCAGGTACATCGTGGCCAGGTGTTTGGCTTTATCCTGTGTGCCCATATTGCCAAAAGCCCATTTTAAATCATCCAGTTGTGCAAAGCGGCCGGCTTCCGGTAAAAAGCCCCTTTTGCAAATTAAATGTGCGAGGGTAGAATTATTGCCTTGTAAAAAATTTATAACAGCATCAATAGTATTTATATAATCATTTTGTAAACTAAAAATCCTTTTTGTATTGGCTGATAAAATAGTGGTAGCATTGGCCTGGCCAAATAATGCTGTCAGCCCTTTTTTAGAAAATAGCTCCAATGTTACTTCAATACCAAGATCAGCCTGGAAAGAAGTTATGCCTTTGGTATTTAAGAAACCCTTTAAATATGCGGTAGCCGGATACGGTGTATTTAACTGCGTAAAAGGTGGCGTTATCAAAAATACAGGAGCACTCACATTAAATAATTTACAGCAAAAATATTTCTAATTAATTAAATATTAACTTTAGTTTTATCAAATATTAATCCGCTATAAATATTCCCAATGAAAGGTACATGGATAGATACGTATTCGCTGGTAAAAAAGAGGAGAAAAGTCCTGGCAAAAAAATTTGCCGGTAATACCCGGTTTATTGAGCTCCCGGGTGCGGTTATCCGATATAAAATCAGTGGAAACGGAAGCCGTAATATTGTATTTATTCCTGATGCGCCAAATACCATTGAGCATTATGATGAATTGTATAATTTATTAAAAGACGACTTTAATGTCATTATATTGGAATTACCCGGCTTTGGTTTTTCTATTCCCACGCAAAAGAATTTTTCATTTACATTAAATGAAGCTGTACAAATTGTTATTGATTTTTTTGATGCATTAGCGCTTAAAAACTGTTTGGTATGCTTTCCCTGCGTTGCTGGTTTTATAGCTTTTGAGATGGCAAAAACAAGACCGGATTTAATTGACAAGATAATTTCCGTGCAAACACCTTCATGGGAGCAACAAAAGCAATGGGCAAAACGGGTGGATTTTAAAGGACTGATAGGCACACCGGTTATCGGCCAGTTATTAATGCAATCATTTAAAAAAACTGTAGCTAAGCACTGGTATAAAATTGCATTGCCCAAAGATAAGTATGATGATAAGTATTTATGCATTTGCAATCATACACTTGCACAAGGTGCTGCTTACTGCCTCGCTTCAGCTTTCCAGGGCTTTTTGGGCGGTTCACTTTATAATGGTTCAGAAAAAATTGAACAGGAAGTTTTAATAATCTGGGGCGAAAAAGACCGCACCCATAGAAAAACGGATAAAAAAACCGTGCAGCAATATTTTAAAAAATGCACAAGTGTTTTATTTGAAAATGAAGGGCATTTCCCGGAGTTGGAAAATCCTGTAATGTTTGCGGAGCAGCTTAAAAAATATATTTAAAATTTGCCGGGTATTCATTACAAAAAATCTTACAAAAAAATATTGCCGTTCATCATTATCAAATAATATATTTTACAACCAGCATTTATATTTAACAATAAAAATCAACTGCTATGAAACATAAAATACTTTTTACTTTTTTTATTGCATTATTGTCATTTAATTTTTCTTTTGCACAAGCTTTGCTTACTGCTGCAAACGGAGGTAATAAAAGAGCTTCCGTTACCGAACAAATTGGCATTACCGATGTAACAATTCATTATGACAGGCCAGCCGTAAATGGCAGAGAAGGAAAAATATGGGGAGAGCTGGTACATAAAGGATTTGCAGACCTGGGATTTGGCACCAGCAAAGCTGCACCATGGCGTGCAGGTGCTAATGAAAATACCACTTTCACTTTTAGCACGGATGTAATGATTGAAGGCAAACCTTTAAAAGCAGGCAAGTATGGTTTTTTTATTGCAATGGGAGAGGGAAGCGCTACACTTATTTTCAGTAATAATTCCACCTCTTGGGGTTCTTATTTTTATAATGAAAAAGAAGATGCATTAAGGATAGATGTAAAAACAGTTCCATTAAACGAAAGTGTTGAAAGGTTAAAGTATGAGTTTATGGACCAAACGGAAAATGCTGCAACGGTAGCATTGCTCTGGGAAAAAATAAAAATTCCTTTTAAGGTGGAAGTGGATTATGTAAAAACACAAATAGAAAGCTTCAGGCGTCAACTGAGAAATAATGAAGGGTTTAATACTGATGCCATGGTACAGGCTATAAATTTTTGTATAGAGCGCAACACTAACCTGGATGAAGCATTGCAATGGAGTGATTATGCTATTAACGGGGTATTTGTAGGACAAAAAAACTTTAAAACTTTAAGCACAAAAGCTGCGGTGTTAAATAAATTAAACAAAACCACAGAAGCAGATGAATTGATGAAAGCAGCCATGCCTTTGGCTACCATGCAGGAACTGCACAATTACGGCCGGCAATTATTAAAAAGTAAAAAAGCAGTTTTGGCTTTGGAAGCATTTAAATTAAATGCGCAAAAAAATCCTAATATTTTTACCACTAATGTGGGGCTGGCCAGGGCTACTCCGCCAACGGAGATTTTAAAAATGCTTTAAAATATGCAAAGCTGGCACAGCCGCAGGCACCTGATAAAGTTAATAAAGAGGCCGTGGAAGGTTTTGTGAAAATGCTTGCAGAAGGGAAAGATATTAATTAAGAATAACCGTGGAGACGGAGAGGCGCAGTGTTATTATCTCTCTGCGGCTCTCCGTCTCCACGGTTATTCATTTTTCTTCTTCTTCTAATTTTTTTTCAATTCTTTTGTCGGGGATAAACCATATTGCAGCTACGATGGTGTACAATGCTATGCCTATTGATGGATGTATAAAACATAAACATACAGCTATTGTATAAATAATTACAGAGGCTTTGCCTTTTTTATCTTTTCCGATTGCAGTAGCAATAATAGAATCTTTACCATGCAGGTGGGCAAGTAAACGGGCTAAAATATGGTAAGCTACTGCACACATTAATAATACAAAGCCATATACGGCAACAGGTAAAGTAGCAAAATGGTTTTCACCCATCCAGCCGGTAGCAAAAGGAATTAATGACAGCCAGAAAAGCAAATGCATATTGGCCCATAAAACTTTACCATTTACATGCTCTATACTGTGCATCATGTGATGGTGGTTATTCCAGTAAATGCCAATATAAATAAAGCTGAGGATGTAGCTTATAAATATTGGAATAAGTGACTTAAGTTCGTTGATACTTGTACCATGGGGAACTTTCATTTCCAATACCATGATGGTGATGATAATGGCCAAAACGCCATCGCTGAAAGCTTCTACTCTTCCTTTTCCCATAAGTGTAGTTTTTGTAAATATAAAAAAGAAAATTTTTTTGATACAAACATTTTGTTCATTGGTCATCATCGTTGTAGCCTGCCCCGTCCGAAGGCGGGGTCACTCCCTTGTACGGTATACCTTTGCGGATCTTTATTTTCCCTGGTCGGTGTCCTCGCCGACCAGTATTTAGCTCGTTGTATTCCGGTCGGTGAGGACACCGACCAGGGTGGAAAAAAGAAAATATGGTTTAAAATGTTGCAAATTATAAATGTTCAAAAAAATTACTTAGATACTCCGTAGGAGTAAAATATTTCTAGAAAAAATAAACAAGCCTACCGGACTCCATAGGAGTCCAATATTTTAGCAATTTTGTTGAACCCTGCGGAGTTATTTTACGCCATTGGTGTTGTGCAAAGATAAAGTGAGTGGGTACCAACAAATGAATTGGAGACTTATGTTAAAGATAGTTGTGCATCAGTCACCAATGTTAGTGGCAGTTAAAATTTAATACCATATTCAATATTTGCAATAAAACTTCTTGTTAAGCCATCTGGTCGTACATCTCTAACCATAAAGGGTATACCCATATTAATTTGGATTGTATTTTTACTGTTAACCCTATAGTCTAAATAAATATTGCCATTCAGTGTCAATCCCTGGGAGCCAATAATTTCTTTTTCAATATTTAATTCATCAGTGTATTTGTCTTTTGCCAAATGATAAATAGGCAATATACTAGGTGTCAATGTTAGTTTTTGGTTTAATGAAACCGGGTATGAAACTCTCAGTAGCACATCACCACTTCGCTTAAATTGATTAGTAGATTGGAACGAAAATAGTTTTGAGTTTGCAGGATAACTGCTGGCAAGAAAATGGTTGTCATTTTGCGTTAAAGGTTGTTGGATTGCTGCAACAATTTGTAAATTCTTTATTTCATACCCAACTCCAAAGATTAGGTCGAATGTTCCTAAACTTGCCTGGTAGTCCATGGGTAATGGAAGATTATTAAGCGATTTACTTGCATTTGTCAATGGAAATTTCATACCCAAAGTGAGTTTGATTTTTTCGTTTGCTCTATAATTTGTATTTAGGAAAACATCAGAAAGTCCAAAAACAGAAAGCCCATTCCCATTTTGAGCAAGTGTCGTCAATTTTAAGTCAACACCAAATTTTTCATTTAACTGCCTATTGTATTCTAAATAGTTGCCATAAACAAAAATAGAATTATCTGCACTGCCAAAGAAAGCGCCAATTTTAAATTGGTTGTTTATTGATTCTGTATTGGCTGTACTACCAGGCTTAAAGCTGTTAATAGTGCAAAAGCCTGCGTCACTACAACCTTGCGCATAGGAATGGTTTGTCAATACGGCTAATAAGCTTGTTGCTATAAGAAAAAGTTTCAATTTTTTCATACTTCGTTTTTTGTTATTAATTGCCACCAACGGCCCGGTAAACGCCCCGCTGACGCAAAATCCCGTTGTTAGCGGGAGTTTTTCTTTTTAAGTTCTTTTGCCATCATTAAAGAATGCTTCAATGAATTGATGTTATTCCAATCGCTATGTGATATGATTATAAACTTTGGGTTTCTGTATTTTTTCTGAACTTTTTTTAGGGTAGATGCATATGCTGTTACATTTGCATCTCCTAAATAACCCAAATCATCGTTATCAACACCTTTTATTAAACACCCACCGTAGAGAATTTTTTCCTTCTTAAACCATATTACAATATTGTCTGTAGTATGCCCTTGCCCTGGATAATAAGTTTCAAAAAAATATTGTCCAACATTAAAGACAGTATCCTTTGTCATTAAAATTTCAGCCCTTTTCTTATTATTTTTTTTACTTAATTCATCGGTAAGCACAGTAGTATAGGTTTTAATTCCCTGTTGCTTGTAATATTCAAGTCCTTCTGTTCTGTCGCTATGCCAATGGGTTGCAAAACACATTACCACAGTTTTATTATGCTTTAATTGTATGCTGTCAAGCAATGGTTGAAATTGTGTTGTGTCCCAAGGAGTATCAAACATAACAACACCATTATTAGTGACAAGATACATCCCATTTGCAGGTATTTGATTGCCTTCGTAGGTATTGTAAGTTGTATAAATATAAAAATCTCCTGTTAAATGTGAGATTGTAAGTTTCGGATTTATTACTTGTCCGAAAATATTAGCCAGGGAAAAAATAAACACTATTGTCAAAATAATTGTCCGCATAAATACGCTTGTAAATTATTGGGTGATGGTTTAAAAATTACCGCTAACCTCTCGGGGCTTTATGCAGGTGGGGCTTTTTAGCACCGAAGCAGATAAGGATTCCCAATGTTCAAATATAGCAAAAAGTTTATTTGAATTTCTACAATCCTTTCAGGAGACGCTGCCTGGAATAAATCGCTTTATAGATACGGCACTGTTCTATTATAGCCACTGTTTAATTATTTAATTATCCTGTGAATAAAATATTCATCCGGCCGATTAAAATAATCATTTTGGAAATATTATATGCATCAAAGAAGCTGCTATTTTGAATAATTAACTCAGGCTGCTAATTATAATTTGCACAATAATGATAAAAAAGCTGAAGCTACAGTAGTACTACAGCTACATCAGGGAACAATTCCGAAAACGGGATGTAATCGTTTTCGGATGCCTTTTTTTGGTTCTTTTTTGGGCAAGCAAAAAAGAACAATCATAATTAGTAACTATAAGGTAATAAAAAGCAACTAGTAGCTTGAATTAATTAATACAACACCTAATATCATTAAAAACTCACCTATGATAAAACCACACGACAGCCTGGCCACTTTTTACTGGTATAAGGAAGTTATCACCGACCCTTACCAGGTTATTGCAGCTTTTTTTGACCATGGCGATATTGCCCATTACCGTAAACTGGTTAAAGGAATGTTGCTCCATGTTTGCTCCAATAAAATCTTTTACAAAAATGCCCCTGGCAATTTACTGTTTGAATATAAAATGCTTGAGTCGCTCATCCGTGCTGCTGATGTGATCCGCAAAGGCAAAACGAAAAAGCATTACGCCATACCCAAAGAAGATCTCTTTAATAAAAAATGGTATTGCAGTCGGCATGATACCTGCGGTTAGTGGGATTATTTCCCCAAAGCGTTATCTATAAAAGAGTATGTGGACCCTTACCGGGCGTTTACTAAATTTTTTCTTACCAGCCTTTGCATATATGGCTGCAGGATTTGCAGGAAATTTTAACTTATGCGTTGACCAAAAATACCGAACCGGTGGAAATGGATTTGCTGGCTATTTATTTTCACCTTACCAAACTGTTGGAAGCAGCGCATTTGATAGAGGTGAGGGGGGAAGACAAATAATTTTTTTTTTGTTACCGGCATTGGTTCCCTGTGGCATCATCGTTGTGTCACTCACTGCATCGGCATACCTATGTGGAACTTTTATAAAAGCGGAGGATAGGAACACGGATGAAGCGGATTGAGCGGATTTGCACGGGATTGGTTTTTGTTCTGAGCAATGCTTCGGGTAGACATTTTTCTTCCCCGGCTGGTGTCCTCACCGGCCGGAACACATCCTTTCAATCAATGTCTCCGGTACGAGGCCAGGAAAGAATACTGCAAATTTATTTAGAATTTATTTCATCTTTATCCTGTAATTGCTTTCCGCAAAAAGGACAAAAAATCACTGCCTGATCAAAAAATCCCGGGCCATCCTCTGTGTCTATATAACCAATTGTTTGATATAATACCCCATTTTCTTCAACCCTGAAAAAGGAATTCGGAACTATGCCCGGATCCATTGCATCTTTAAGATCATTGCAACATGAACCAAATTTTCCTGTAAATAATTTTTCGCTCATCGCTAGTTTTTTATTGTTATAATTACAAGTTAATAAATAATTGCTGTATTCCGGGTAACGGTTATGGGGCGTTGCGTTAATTCTAAAAGAAGTTTTGATAAAATTTGATATTCTTTACTTTACTGCAACATCCCTTTTAGGGAAAAACGTTGCCAGGAAAGAATTCTTTGCCTTTTCCGATGAAACACCAGGACCGATTTTAGTCATTTAACCGGGTCTCAATATCCATACGTTGGTGTAAAATCCTGATGACCTCTATCTCGTTTTGGTTTTATTTTTTCTGTAAAATACAATATGGGATTTCACTTTAGAACACCTGTAATCTTTTCTAATGTAGCTAAAGTCTTTTCCGGCCATAGGGTGCTCAGCTAAATATTCAATTTCATCTAAAATCAGGTTGATGTACCTGTCTGCTTGTTCTACCGACCAATTCTCAAAAGTATAGAGCCAGATATTTTTAATATCATCTGCTGCTTTAACGCTGATTTTATAACCCATCAGTTTGCGTATTTCTGATGAAGGCCTTTCACAAATTTCTTACGGTCGAAGTTTTGCACAAAGCCAGACTTTTCCCCTTTTTTTTAGTTCTTTGATCAGTTCGCCTTTTTTGCTTTCTTCCTGCTCAAAAAGCCGTAATGCTGCCCTTACCACTTCACTTACAGATGAAAATTTTCCTGTTTCAATTTGCTGGCTGATAAATTGATCAAAATAGTCGCCTAAAAGGATTGAAGTATTTTTTGCCATTTGCGGTTTATTTTATTTTCAAAAATACCAATTATTGGTATTGTTTCCAAATGGCGGTTGTTTCATGCAGGGCTTATAGCTTAGGCCATATTTTGTACTTACTCGCCCAGGTTCATGTCTCACGAACCTTGTCTCGTCCTCATTCCGGGCAACGTCCCCGGTTACGGGACGTTGCGATGATATTTTAGCTGTAAGAGATCAGGAATTTAATTCATAAATAATAATACGAAAATAGTTACCTTAGCCCGGATTTTATATTAAAACTACTATGGAAAAGAAAATTCATCAGGGAAAAAATATAACCCGGTTCAGGCAAATGCTGGGGATAAAACAGGATGCTTTAGCTGCTGATATGGGCGATGACTGGACACAAATTAAAATCTCCCGGCTAGAGGCGAAAGAAGAGATTGAACCTGCGATTTTAGAAGAAGTGGCAAAGGCTTTGAAAGTGCCTGTGCAGGCGATAGAAAACTTTGATGAGGAAGCGGCAATAAGTATTGTGGCTAATACGATTCATAATCACGATCAAGCTGCCGTGATTAGTTATCAGCCAACATTTAATCTTGTTGATAAAATTGTGGAAATATTGGAAAGGACGATAAAGGAAAAAGATGAGGAGATTGCGAGGTTGAGAGGGGAGTTGGGGAGGTGAGGATAAAGCTGCGTGGTTGGCGCCTTTTTTTGTAATTTATAGAATGGGTTGTATTTAATTTATGAATATTTTATTTGGTAACAAGTACGTTATGCATGAGCTAAGCTGCATGGTTGCGCTAAATTAGAGAATACCAATATTAATGTAGTTAATTTTCTGAAGTAATTTGCTTGATACTAGATTCAATCAAACTCATTTTATTATAATCAGGAAAACTTTTCTGTATTTCTTCGTCTTTACTTATAGGCAATATTTGTACTCCTCTATCAATAAGTTCAGCAACCGTAGAAATTGATAATTTTAATCTCTCAATTGTCTCAGGTTCATTATGATTATACATTTTATTGGCTATAGCATTGGCTTCTGAATCTAGAATATTTTTCAATTGTACTTTCTGAGCTTCAACAAAAGTAGTAAGTGCATCATTTTTTAACTCTAAAGTTTTTGCATGCTGTTCAAAAATTTTTGCCTCTGCATTTTTCTTTTTAATAACACCTGCGGCCCAGCAAATCCCTGCAACTAATTTTACTGCTGCAATCGTTCCAACAGATATATAAAAAATAATAGAGCCTTCATCCGCACTTAAGATATTTACTTCTCCTTTAATACTATCATCTAATATTGGTAGCTCAATTGCCTTCTTAAAATCGGAAGCATACTTTGCCAAATTATCAAATGATTGAATTTCTGGTATTCTTATAAGAATTGATTCGTTACTGCCAAATAATTTCGATGTTTCAGCTATTTCTTTAAAAGTTCCAAGTTTTATTACTATTAACTTGACAAGGTTATCTACTTCAATATTTTGGGAGGAATTAATTTTTTGGTTGTCAGACATTGACTGAAAGAGCCATGATTTTTTTAATTCTAAAATTTCTTTCTGAATATAAGGGATGTCCTCAACAAAATTTATTGTTTGTCTGAGTTTTATTAATTCGATAGCATCGTATTGGAAGTTTGTATTTCCACTTATGTAATTTGTTTTGAGAACTAAATTTGGTAAATTTTGTGTTATCTTTTCGTGAAATTCTATAAAGTTCATAATAGTAAATTTTGTCTATTTTAATTCCCGTTAACTAACAGGTATTATTGTAGGTACGGTATTTATAAAATTAGTTAAACTCACTTTATAAATTTATAATTTTTTGAGATGAATGTATTATACCTGCTTAATACCGTTTTATGTTTAAAGAGTTTCAATATTGGGGTTTTCATAGCTAAACTGTAGTGTGGGTAGAAAAGTCATATGGTTTGTGTAAATGTTACTCTTTTTTTATTTGTATTATCTTAAAGCTAAAACCCATTAGGAGAAGAGTATTTCTCAGTTCAAGTAATGAGAATTTTGCAATATTTGAGTTGAACAGATTTATATGATCTTTTAAGTTTCGATTTCTTGTACTTTTATCAACAAAAGCAAGACAAAATGTTATTTGTTGAGGGGGTTTTCCTTTGAATATGAAAGGAAGTCCATGTTGTGGAAATTTTTGTTTGCTCAATTCTCCTCTTTTGCTCTTTTGTGTAAGTTTTTGAACACGTTCAATATATTCAAAACCACTTCTTAAATCCTGCTGAATAAGCTTTGCTGAAATAGCTATTTGTGATGTTAAATCTCTTATTGAATTATCAAATCCTTTCTTTACATGAATTAACTGGATGCTCGTGTCATCATACTTCATTATGTCGCATGGCTCTATGTTATATGGAGTTATTGTATCAAATACATAGTAATTTGCTTTGTTAAGATACTTTTGATTATATGTTGACTCCCGTTCTTTGATATTGAATAATTCAGTTAGAGTTGAATTATCCCAAGCATATTTTAAAACCTCAGAACACTCTTCATTTAGGTCTTTAATGAAAGAAGGTCTTATGGTGTACCATTCTTTATCCATTAGAAAATAAGTCTTGTTCTCATAGGTGAATTCACCATGCACATGTTCAAAAATACTATCACTTGTTAACTTTTGGCCATCATTATCATAGGAAACAATTATTCTATCGAGTACACTTGCTTTAAATAAAAGTTCATCATCGTCAATGTAATCTCCATTTTTTTTTAATAGTCGTACAATATCGCCAAAGGTAGAGTGTCTCGGAACTTCAATTGGATTACCTTTTTCAATTAGAATTTGAATTAAATCTGCGTTAAGAAAAGTATCAAATTTAAAATGGCAAAAGTCAACATCTGGATCGTCTCCTTTCACGCAGTCATTATATAAAATATTTATCGCCCAACTATCAAGTTTTTCAATAAGTTGGAGATTTTGCATTTTCCTTTTGGAAAGATGTTCAACCTTATTAAGAGAAAATTTTGGTTTTTTATTCATTATTGCAGCTAACTTTGAAATTAAAGTAAGCATAGTATCGAAATCAACCGATTTATTAATCTGAAATGAGTCTTTTGCCATACAAGCGGATTTACTTCGTTTTAATTGACCTTCAGTGAATCCAAAAGTTTCTTTTAACAGTTCCTTGTTTAATTCAGCTTGAACTTGTTTAAAGATTTTCCCAAATTGATTTTCATCGGAAAAGCGTTGATCACCTCTATAAAACTTAGTTTGTCCAAGAATATTACCAGTTAAACCACGGTCTTGTATATTTTTAACTACTTTGCTATTTTTGTCAAAAAGCCTCACCAGAATTTCTAAGCCAAAATCTGGAATCATCATGTGACTAACCTTTTGTGCTCCAAAACCTCCAGTGATAGCAAAAATATTTTCATCTAAACCTACAAAGCATACAAAAGAATAGCTAACATTTTCTGCTTTTCGTAAAGCGGAGTTTCTATTTAGTATGGGGTCAAAGAAACCTCTCCATTTAGGTGGGTATACTAAATGTGAGTAAAAAAGCCTAACAGAAAAATTGCCGAATTCATCACGTGAGAATTTTGCTTCAGTTAGAAATTCATCTTCTTTATTAACTCGTTCTATTAGTTCTCTAATTGTATCATTAAAAGATGTACCCTCAAAAAGATTTGTATTCAATAAATGTATCGATACAGGCACCTTATTTTTTTCTTTCATATTCGGAGTTTGATGTAAGAAAATATTATTAATTCTAGGGAGTTATAGGAATACAAATTGCCTAGAAATTACATACATATCTCTCTATTTACCCTATATGTTAAAATTCCTATTTCGGCATCTCCGCAATCGCCTCAAGCTTTTCAGTTAGCTCAATAATTTCTACAATTGTATCCCTGCTTTTGATACTAAAGTTTGTCATATCTGTTACCCGTATTGCTGTACCCGCCATACATACCATTAGCATATTTGTACTGCCTGAGCCAATCTCATTAAAGTCAATATCTGTTGAAATAACTGCATTTCCACCTTGCCTTACACATTGCACCCTTAAATCTGCTTTGCATAAATTTGTTGCCCTTCCAATTTTTTGGTTGGTTGTATTAGAGCCTGAACCAAAAAAATCATTAAAGCTGCGGGATAGTTCAGTTAAAAATCCTGTACCTGATGTAGTTTGTGCTGTTACCATACCAATTACTTCATAATCCCATTTTACCGGCGCAGGGCTTGTAATTACAGGAATGTAATGTATAATTTGTTGTAAGCGTTTTTCAATTTCACTTTTTTATTTATTAAAATGTTGTGCAATTTTATTCAGCAAAGGTTTGGAACAACTGGTGCAGTATGCATCTTTGTTTTCGTTAAGGTGCTTATTAATAAAATCAACTTTTGATTGAAGTAATAAATTTGCACTTAAAAAACCATTCAGGGATTTATTGCAATTAGGGCACCGGTCATAATTCATATAGCTAGTTTTCGGGTCTGGGTTCAAATATACGAATGTTACTTATTGTTAAGTAAATGTCTTATTCTTTTTTAAAATTTTACGACGTATAATATTATTCGATAATATTTTGCTGGTGCTACCTTTATATCCTAAGCGATTGGTTGGTGAAAGACTAACCAGGGCAGAACATTACAGCTTTCTTTTATTGCCACAAGCGGCACAAAAAGTTGCCATGGGTGTTCTGTATGGTTTGCTACAGTTATCACAAGGTGGTCCATATTGTGCAATTCGGTGATGCATGATAGCATTTGGCTCTGTTTCATCCCATCCTGTAACTTTTTGTAATAATCTAAAAGGGGTTTGAAGCGAACTAAACGGCTGCTATTTTCATGAATATTTTTCACTCCCTGACCGTACAATTCATAGGCCTTTGCATATTCCTCTTCGTTAAGCATAGGAACTTCCATTTTACATCTCCAACACCAAAGTAATTTCATTTTTTTAGTTCTCTAATTTGTGTATTAATAATTTTTTCATTAGCAGCTAGTCATTTTCTTTCACAATCAACCGGTAATTTAATTTATTCCATTTTGAACTAAGTTGTTGTAAGAAAATTAGACTGCCATATTCATCCATATTATTGTCTCTACTTGATTTTTGAATCCAATTCTCATAAAATTGATCAAATTGTTCGTCACTCAATTCGGGAAGTTGATAAGCCGATAAATCCCAATATTTAGAGAATTCAGGACTATTTACATTAATGCAAACTGCATCAGGAATTCCCATTAACTCAAGCAATACTTTAAGTTCATCTTCATCATTCAACACAACAGTCTGAAAGTCTGGATAGTCATCTACGAACTTTTCTATGTCTTTAAAACTGCACAAATCTAAATTGTGACTTGCAACGAAATTGAAATTCATGTGGTATTTTTTAAAATTGCACTTAATTCAAAAATAGGCGTAATAATCTTTTTAAGCAAAATAGAATAAAAGCCCAACAATGATATTCCGTACAAGTGAGTGACACAACGATGACGCTCAATGATCAACTGCCAATAACACAACAAAATAAAAGCGGAAGCTTTTATGCTTCCGCCTGATCTTTAAATTTTTTCCCATCACGGCCTTCATATCTCTGGCTAATAGCGCAAGCATGAGACCCTGATGTAATTGTACTTTATAAAATTAGTTAACCCACTTTATAAATTTAAATTTTTTTTGATTAAAAGGTATTATACCGGCTTAAGCAATTGGCGTTTTTTTGTTTTAAAGAGTATGCATACATCGGGGTCTAATGCTTACGCTGCCAAGCCCGGCTATGAAGACCCCGCTGGGAAGGAAGAGTATGCATACATTTGGGGCTGCGTAGCTATAGATAAAAACCTGCTGGTAAGAGAATACCATTACTCAATACAGGCAATTAAAAACCCGGCAATAAAATGGCTATGTTTTACTTTTCTTTTCATTTATCTGGGAGATAATTTTAGGTAAATCATAATAATTAGACGGAACTCTTGCCCTGGCAAATTTTGTTAACCTAACTTCTAACTCAATTTTGTCAAAAAAATTATCGTTATACAGAAATGCGTACATCTTTTGTAAGATGTTTTTTTGAATCAAAAGTAATTCATCTTTATATGGTTTTGAACGCAATTTATATAAGGCGAAGGCCATAACGATAAGCGGCATAAAATCGATAAATTTATCTAATATTCCTTTTTGTATTGGAATAACCCGTAAAATAAACGGTAACAAAAGAGCAAGCCAAAGTACATAGATCCATTTTTTTTCAAAAATGCTAATTTTTTTTCTGACAAAAATGTAGGCGTTCTTTTCATCTAAACTTATTTTATCTGCAACACTCAAATAAAAATAATCTTCCCTGATTCCGTTTTTGAATATTCCTATAAAGTTTACTCTCTGCATTCTTGGAATATTAAAGTGTTTCTCTAAAAAATCAAATGGTTCCCAATCAAGAAGCTGATTATTTTGAATATCCATCATGCCGCCTTTTTTTCGAATAGATCTGACAGACATAATAACTGAAAGGATAAGCAAAGCTGAGCAGGCAATTAAAAAATTAGTTATCGTCATAGTACTTTTTTATCTAAGCATGAGACCCCGATGTAATTGTACTTTATAAAATTAGTTAACCCACTTTATAAATTTGAATTTTTTTTGATTAAAAGATATTATACCGGCTTAAGCAATTGGCGTTTTTTTGTTTTAAAGGGTATGCATACATCGGGGTTTCATGCCTGGGCTGCCGGGCTGGAGATGAAAACCCCGCCTGGGAAGAGAAGCGATAATCAATTAGTTTATTTCAATTAATATATATTCAAAAGGGCTTTCTTCTTCCCTAAATAAGATATTTCCACATTCACATTTGTGATTAAAAGGTCTTACAAGGTTTTCCTGAGTAGAAATAGTTTTTTCCTTTTGACATTCAGCGCACCTGATAGAGAAATAGACTCTGGCCCAATTATTTTCAAATTTAGATTCTACTTTATATTTTAAATCAACAAATGGCTGATAGTCAAACTCAATTAGAAAATTTATTTTGATTCCATCTGATTCCTTTATGATTTCTCTGTTTATTAGGCTCCCAGGAAACCCGGTACATTTTTCACTTGGCGTACAAATCCCCTTTTTATTAACACCCTCAAATATTATTGTTCTATGTGTTCTTTGGCAATTAATACAGGGTAATGATATTTCTAACTTATCCGCTACTGTAATGAAGCTTTTAGGAATAATTTTAAGGTCGCAGACTAATTTATATTGATACTTTGCCATTCTATAAAGTGCTAAAATGTTCTTGTCTATTTATTTCGTCCGGATGCATTGTGATATGGTTATTTATTCTGTCAAACGTTCTCGTTTTTTTCTAAAATTATTTTTAGTTTACGTAAATATTTTTTTATGTCTGCATTTGCTTTTAAAGAAATAATGAATTTAGGCAATGCAAAGCCCAATGCAAATTTTACAATCGCAGGGTCAAATTCAAGTGTGTAAACAATTTCTGTAATGTTATCTGCAACAGCTTTTACTTGTCGTTGGCTTTTCAGGTAAAAATTAGCGTTGTCGGGAGTTTCAAATGTTGCAATGCTGTTTTTGTCAAACAGTATACATTTTAGTAATACTAAATTATCAGGTGCTTTTTTGGATAAGTAGGAATACTCAGAAACTGTCACGCCTGATTGCAATTGCCCGTCTACATTGCTTTGGTTTATTTCTGCCCTCCACAAGTGGTCGTTGCCGGGATCAGCAAAAAAATCAAACACGTTTTCTATGTTTTTGTTTACCAGAATTGTTCCTGTTGTTATGATGAGCTTTTTATTTGTCATTTTACTTGTTATATTGTCTTTTTACATGTTTCCATGGCCTTGCCACTAAAGGAATGGTTTATCAATGCTTAAAAATTTTTAAACAAGGGTGAGTAAAAGAAGCTAAATGCGGAGCGGAAGTTTTTCCCTGTTACCAGTTTCTCCAATTATCAAGGTAGTCGGTTGATTCATCCAATCCGACAAGAGTTCCCATTTTATAAAGGGCATCGCATAAGCCTTCACGTTCTTCCGTATCAATTGTGCTCTCTATTTCCTCGTTGTCTTCTACAGTATTTAAATTTTCAACTGTCTGCTGGAATAAAGACATTTTGGTTTTAGTATCCGCATCGTCTGGCAACAGGATAAGTTTTTCCCTAAGGCTATTTAATTCTTTCATTAAAAAAGGTTCCAGGTCTTCGTAGCAAACTGGAAGGGATTCTTTAAAGTCAATAGCCTTTAATTCTAATTCTTTCATTAATCTGATTTTTGGTTTTTAATATTTATTATTTATAAATTACTGCTTCTTTGTGCAGGGCAAAGTGCGGCCAGCAAAGGTAAATGCTTTATACTTATTGCAACGTTCTGTAGCGGGAAACGTTGCTTGGAGTAAAAAAAAAATTACGAACGTATAATGGTATTGAATAATATTTCAACACCCTTTACTTGTTATAATTTTTAAATATTTTATGCTCTTTTTATTTTTTTTAATGACTGTTATTTTTATAAAAATGTTTTCTACAGAATGTAGCGCTGGTTTTTCCTTATAAATCAGTGTTGCAATATTATCTGCTTCGCCACTTAGATTAACAAGCGTATCTTTTAAGCTCAATTCTTTCTTTCTTAATTTTTCACAGTAATCCCACCATTCAATATTTGGAAATTTGAATTCGTTTTTACCTAATTCTTCTATTTTTTGATATGGTGTAAACCCTTCCCACCTGTTTCTGGTTCTTTCCCATTTTTCAAAATCTTTACTGCGAGAATTATCATATTGCTCTTCTATTAAATCATTAAAAGAATATTCAATAATAAATTTGAGTTTTTTATGAGGAGTTTTGATATTTATTTTTCTGTTTATTAAATTACTTCCAATCCATTCTTCAAGCGCAAGTGTATCTTTTATTTCTAATTCATTTACTTCATTTTGAACCTGATAATTTAAAATTTCAATTGTAAAGTCTTCATATTTAATAACAGTGTTTTTTGGATATTCATCGTCATACGAAAAATACTCGTCTTCTGATTTATTTGTGGTAGTATCATTTTTTAGAACAGGGTAGTTTTGCTGCCTTATTTTGCTATTACAAGAAAGGAAGGCCAGCATTATCAAAATGTAAGTACTTTTCATAAGTTGTTTTAAGATATTGTATATAAAAATAAGCTAATTTTTATTCCCTGCCGCCCGGGTAAGTATTTCACGAACCTTCTTCCTTTTACCCGTCCAACTCATTATACAAGTTAGTTAAAATTAAAATCCTGCAATGCCGATCTATAAAATTTATCTGATGAATAAAAATAGGGGATATCATCTTTTGCCAAATTCCATTTTTTTATACAGCATTTCCTTATTCTTTAGTGCAAAAAAGAATTGAATCGAAGGAAAAGCCATTTTTTGGTCCGATAAGGCGATGATGGAGATGGGAGTTAAATAATTTCGCTACTATAAAAGCCAAATAGCAGCACTGCCGATGAACCGAGCGTGGCAACGATGCCGCCATAAAAACAACTGCCCGTAACATAGCAAAAAATAAAAGCGGAAGCTTTTATACTTCCGCCTGATCTTTAAATGATATTGAACTGATCTTTAAAAATGATATTGAATTAAATCGTTCTGCTGCTGTCAAAATTTTCGAGTTCTTTGGATACTGCATTTAAAAAGGTAGAACCCAGCCCCCCGTCGATAATCCGGTGATCGTAACTTAATGAAATGTACATCATATGGCGGATCGCAATGCTGTCGCCTTGTGGGGTTTCTACTACCACCGGCCTTTTTTTAATAGCACCTACAGCCATAATAGCTACCTGCGGCTGGTTGATGATTGGCGTACCCATAATGCTTCCGAAAGTGCCTACATTAGTTAAAGTAAATGTACCACCTGTGGTATCATCCGGTTTTAATTTTCCTGTACGGGCTGCATTGGCTAAGCCGTTCACCTGTTTGGTGAGGCCTGTTAAATTTAACTGGTCGGCATTTTTTATTACTGGTACAATTAAATTACCACTTGGCAATGCGGTGGCCATGCCGATATTCAAATCTTTTTTTATAATAATTTTATCACCGTCAACAGAGCTGCTGAGCCATGGATATTTTTTAATACACTTTACAATGGCTTCTATAAATAATGGGGTGAATGTAATTTTTTCGCCTTCCCTTTTTTCAAAATCTTTTTTTACTTTTTCCCTCCACAATACCAGGTTGGTCACATCGCATTCTGCAAAGCTTGTAACATGTGCGCTGGTATGTTTACTGTCTACCATGTGCTTGGCAATCAATTTGCGCATGCGGTCCATTTCAATAATTTCCACATTGCCGGTGTATACGGTTGGCAAATTATTGTTGGCCGTTGATCGTTGGTCGTTGTTGGTGGTTTGAAGTTGCTGGTTTGAAGTTTGGGGTTGAGTAGTTGAAATGACAGTGGCCTGTTGTGTTGGTTGTTGCCCGGTGGTCGGTGGTCGGTGGTCGGTGGTCGATTGCCCACCTTTTTTTACACCTACATAAGACAAAATATCCTTTTTGCTTATTCTTCCATCCTGCCCGGTACCAGGTATATTTTCTAATTCCGTCATGCTGATGCCTTCCTGCTGTGCAATATTTAAAACCAGGGGCGAATAAAAGCGTACAGCGTTATTGGTTGATTGGTTAATTGGTTGACTGGCAGCAGGTTGATAAGGGATATGCTCTATTACTTTTGCTTCTTCATATTGCGGGGTTGGGGCCTGTGCAGCGGTAGCAGTTGAACTGGTAGCGCCTACTCTTATTTTTGCGATTACAGTACCAATAGGCACCACATCATTTTCGTTAAATAATATATCTTCAATCACACCTTCTGCTGTTGAAGGCACTTCGCTATCTACTTTATCCGTTGCAATATCCAACAGTGTTTCATCTTGTTTAATTATATCGCCCTTTTTCTTATACCATTTTAAAATGGTGGCTTCCATAATGCTTTCGCCTAATTTGGGCATTACTAAATCAACTAAACTCATATGGCTATTTTATTTGAGATTATTTTATGGTAAATTTTAAAATCACGGCCAAAGGTAATTATTTATGTGTAACAGACCATATTGGTTGTGCTTAATCCTGTTTGACTATCTTATAACACGAATTATAACGAATTACACGAATTAATACAAATTTTATTTTAACATTCGTGTAATTCGTGTTATTAAATTAAGGATTATCCAATATAAACTGTCTCAGCATATTCAGCGCATTCATTGCCGTAAGCTGTATATTGCGTTGCCTGTCGAACCTAAACTGAAATTTATTTGTTTTTATTTTTTGTTTGCTGGCTACTGCCACCCAAACTGTGCCTACAGGTTTGTCAGGGAGGCCGCCACCGGGGCCCATTATGCCGGATACCGCAATTGTAAAATCACTTTTAAGGTTTGCTAATGCACCTTTGGCCATTTCTATCACTACTTCTTCGCTTACAGCCCCTTTGTTGGTTAAAGTTTCATGATTTACCTGCAACAAATCTTCCTTGGCCTGGTAGGAATAACTTATCACGCTGCCATTGTAATAAGCTGAAGCTCCGGCCATAGCAGTAAAAAGCTGTGCAATGTGCCCGCTGGTACAACTTTCAGCAGTGGAAACAGTTTTGTTGTTAGACAGGAGTAGTTTGGCCACTACTTCTTCCATAGTTTCATCAAGGTTGGAAACCAGGTAATCTTTCACCAAAATCTGTAATTCATCAAATTGCTGCTGTATGTCTTTTTCTACTTTTTCCTTATCACCCCCGGTAGAGGATAAACGAAGCCTTAACAATCCATAACCAGGCAGGTAAGCTAGTTTTATGTAAGATGGCAATGCTGTTTCAAAATCTTTTATCAGCTCGGCTAAATAAGATTCGCCAATACCTGCGGTAAGTAAAGTGCGATGGGTAATATGTGGTGGTTTGAATTGTTGTAATAAAGCCGGAATTACGTACTCTTCCATCATTCCTTTCATTTCATACGGTACACCTGGCATGCTTACAAATATTTTATTGTTTTTATTAAACCCACATGCCTGGGGCCGTTCCCTTTTATTCTGAATAACAGTACATGTATCAGGAACTTCTGCCTGTTTGGCATTACGCTCAATCATGGGGCGTTTTAAAATATTTTCAAAAATATGTTGCACATTTTTTAAGGCCTCTTGGTTTACTACCATTTTACCATTAAAATATTTGCAAAGCAAAGGTTTGGTAATATCATCAGCAGTAGGGCCGAGGCCGCCAGTAATTAAAATAATATCAGCAATTTTTGTTTCTTCCTCCAGCGCCTGCCATATTTCATCCCATACATCGCCTACTGCTACCCGTCGTATTACACGTATCCCGGCATGATTAAGCTGTTGTGCCATCCAGGCGCTGTTGGTGTCTATTACTTGGCCTATTAATAATTCATCGCCTATTGTGATGATGGAAGCTTGTATGGATTGCATAATTCAAAATTAAATCTTTTACTTTTGATAATTAAATTTTGCCATTATGAGTATCTATCTTTAATGACTTGTATTTTTTTATAATAACCATCAAAAAATCGCCCAATGAAACAACAAAATTTTAAAAATCATACACAGCTGGTACCCATTTATCATGGCGTAGCTTTATTATTGGTGTTGACCATTTTAGTAGGTGCTTTTATTAATTTATGTAATGCATTTAATAAAAACGCAGATGTATTCAATGCATTACTGATCTGTGGTATTGCCATTGCATTAGGATTTATTTTATGGTTTAGCCGGAAGTTTGCTTTAAAAGCGCAGGACAGGGCTATCCGTGTGGAGGAAAGCTTCAGGTATTTTTTATTAACCCATGAAAGAATGGACAGCAGGTTGAGGCTGGGCCAAATAATAGCGCTGCGATTTGCAGGTGATGATGAGTTTGTTGCTTTAGCTAAAAGGGCAATTGAAGAAAAACTTACAGCCAGGCAAATTAAAATGGAAATTAGAAACTGGCGTGGGGATTATTACAGGGTTTAAATAAAGTATTGCTCCAGCTTTTCTTTTAATATAGCTGGCATGCTGGCACGCTTCATGGTTTTGGCTTCTATAAAAAACAAGGTTACTATGCCGGTGTTCAGTAGTTTATTTTTTTCATTATAAATTTCAGCATGAAAAACTATTTTATGATCCACTGGTAGTTCTTTAAGAGTGGTTTTATAGTTATTAAATCATCATATTTAGCCGGCTTTAAAAATTTGCTATGTATTTCTACCACTGGCATGATAATACCTAACGCTTCTATTTCTTTATAAGTAAAACCAATCTGTCGTATGGCTTCCGTGCGGCCGATTTCATAAAATTGGGCATAATGGCCATAATACACTACACCCATCTGGTCAGTAAGTGCGTAATGAACCCGTATTTGCGTTTCGGTGATAAACATTTTTCAAATTTATTTTCCTGCCATCCCATCTATGCTAGCTCTTCCTGGTCCTACAAATAGTAATACCAAATATCCTGTAAGATATAGAGCAGCTACCTGGCCTTCTCCAAAAAAATCAGCATGATGTGCTTTAAACAAAGCTACACACATAGTGATAATTAAAGGTATGGTACTTAGCCTCGTAAATAATCCCAGTATTAAAAATATTGAACAGAAAAATTCTGCAAATACTACCAGTGCTAAAGATATTTTAGGGCCCAATCCCATAAAATTCATAAACTTACCTTGCATAGATCCAAAATGAGTAAGCTTGCCATATCCATGATGCAGCATCAAAATACCAAGGCCTAAACGTAAAATAAGCATTGCAGCGCTAAACGAACTGGTGGAATATTTAGTGGATAATAATTTTTTCATAATAATAAATTAAGGTAATTTTTGAATCAAAAATATGGATAATATATGCGGTTTAATTATAGCGGGCTACAATTATTCAACTTTGTTGAAATAAGATTGTATTACCACTTACATTTTTTGCATTACTAAGCTATCAATTTTTTTTATGATAAAATATTTTATTAAAGATTTTTTTGCCAGGTTGAATTAATCTGGTACAATGAATTTTAAACTTATTATTAATCAATGTTAATGTTATCTTTGGCGTTATAATCATTGTTATGGATCAATTATTTGTCACTTATTTATTTACACGAAAGCAATGCCCCCTCCCCGGCATAGGTAATTTAATAATTGAAAATAAGTATGCCGAAAACGATTTTGTAAGTAAACGTAAAACTGCTCCAAAGCCGGTTATCCTATTTAATAATAGTGCACCAACCGCATTAAATAATTTGATTGAATTTATAGCTGAACAAAAGAATATTTCTATAGCTGAAGCCAATAGGCAAATAGAAGCCTACAGCAGTAACATTAAAAATAAATTAGATGCCGATACTTTTTTAGCATGCCCTTGGTAGGCGATTTTCTGTAACATCAAATGGAAAAATACAATTTATTGAATACCCATTACCAGAAGCGTATTTACCGGATGTACCAGCTGAAAGGGTAGTTCATCCACAGGCAGAACATGCAATTTTAGTGGGAGATAAGGAAAGTACCAATACTGTAATGGCAGACTTTTTTAATGAAGAAGCCCCCGCAAAAAAAAGCCTGTGGTGGATTTGGGCAATTATTCTGGTTTGCATTGCCATTGTTATGCTGTTAACTTATTTTAACAGTAGCAATAATACAAGTATGTTCGGCAATTGTACAGGTATTTTTTAGTTTACATTATCAATTTTTTTTAATGGTTCAATATCAGCAATGTCCCTTGTGTGGTAGTGTTAATATACAACATCAGTTAACGGTAAAAGATCATACCGTATCCCGGCAGGATTTTGATATATGGCAGTGCACCGGTTGTACAGGCAGGTTTACACAAAATATACCGGCCGAATCAGACATAGGCCCTTTTTACAAATCCGATAGTTATATTTCTCACACCAATACAAAAACAGGTTTGATTAATTGGTTATATCACCAGGTGCGTAAAAAAACGCTGCGTTCTAAAAGAAATATAATAACTAAAGCAACCGGATTACGAAATGGCAAAGTATTAGATATCGGTTGCGGTACCGGAGCTTTTTTAAATACTATGAAACATTTCGGATGGAGTGTTACAGGCCTAGAACCTGATGCTGATGCCAGAAAAATAGCTGCTGAATTATACCAGGTTTCTCCACAATTACCGGAGGTATTATTTGATTTTCCTTCTTTAACTTATAACGCTGTTACCATGTGGCATGTATTGGAACATGTGCACAATCTTCATGGTTATTTAAAGCAAATCAGCAATGTATTAAAAGATGATGGGGTATTATTTATTGCAGTGCCTAACTATACTGCAAAAGATGCACAAATTTACCAGGAGCATTGGGCTGCTTATGATGTACCGCGGCATTTATATCATTTCAGCCCAAATAGTATGAAAAAAATATTATTGCAGCATGGTATGCAGATAAAAAAAATTAAACCAATGTGGTTTGATAGCTTTTATGTTTGTTTATTAAGTGAACAATATAGAAACGGGAAAAATAATTTTATAAAAGCCATGTGGAATGGATTAAGATCCAATTGGAAAGCCTTTTACAATAAAGAAAAATGCAGTTCAATTATATACATAATTGAAAAAAAGGTATAATACTGAAAAATGGTTGTTAAAAACTGCTAAGAAGTATTATAGTAAAAGATTTGACAGAAGTTTGATGAAACGTGTTTCATCAAACTTTTATTTTTTATGAACATTTCAAAAAAAAGCGATGCTGGTCATGTGGGCAGCTGAAGGTAATTGGCTGGGGAAAACGCCATGGTAAACAAAGATTTAAGTGCAAAAATTGCGGGATTTTATTTACCTCTAACAGGAAAGAACAGCGTATAAAAAATCGGTTTACCTGGTTTAAAAAATGGGTATTGGAACGACAAACTTATAAGACATTATCAAGGGACAGTGGTTATTCAATAGATACACTTCAACGAACATTTTATACGCTACTTGAGCAAGCGCCTCAGATAAAAATTATTAAAAGAGGCCAGGTAAATCTTAGAATAGATGCTACTTATTTTAAAAAGTTTTGTTTATTGGCTTACCAGGATGATTTAGATGGATATACACAGCTTATCAGATTTTCTGATGGAGAACATTATGTAGAAATTAAAGAGGATTTAGATAACCTTATTCGCTTAGGATTACAATTAGAAAGTATTACCACCGATGGCCATAAAAGCATATTAAAAGCAATCAAAAAATCTATATCTGATGTTAAAGTGCAGCGTTGCCTTGTCCATATCCAGCGTATGTGCCTGTTGTGGCTTACACGCTATCCCAAGCATGAATCAGGCCAGCAACTTCGAGGTTTAATTTTAATGCTGCTGAGAATAAAAACACACAATGATAAGTTGTTTTGGATTAAACAACTTGATAACTGGTATGTAATACATAAGGTATATATTAATGAGAAAACATTTAAGGAAAATTCTAAAAGATATTGGTACACTCACAAATTATTAAGGCGATCCTATTTTACCATAAAAGAGCTTTACCTAATATGTTTCATTACTTATCTAACCCAAAAATACCTCATACAACAAATGGCATAGAAGGTTACTTTAGCCATTTAAAAAATCATTTAGATTTACACAGGGTCTTACTCCAAAAAACAGAATCAACTTTATTAAGTGGTATGTATATTTTTCTAACAAAAAATGAGTTTTTAAAGCCATTGGGCTTACCAGAAAATGCATAAAAAAGAGCAGCAAAACGCTGCTCTTTTTTCAGTATAAGCTCTAATCTTATTGCTGATAAGTTGGTCTCCACCAGAGCTTATTTCCTCTTCAGATTAGATGACGCATTGTAAGAATTTTCTTGGAAAAATCCACCAACCATTTTTCAGTACATTACCAAATTGTTAGTGCTATCAAGATTATAAAAGGGCTGATTTTTCATACTATAGACAAATGGTATCTGGATAATGATAATTAACAGCTATAACTATAAAATAGCAATAAAATTGTATTATCAGGTTAATTATCGTTCTAAATACTATATATGTGGTTAGGCCAGGAATGCTTGAAATCTTATAAGCTTTTATTATGCATTTATAGCAGATTACTTAGAGCCTGTTAAAAATGAACTTTTATTGCCCATTTTTTGCGGGTGGTAGGGACACCAACCGCGGCTTGTTAGTGATGTGCTAACAATAAGTTTCTTTCTATCCATGTTATTAATTTGAAACTCCTGCCAATCTAGTTTGGTTCACTGCTTGTTAATTAAAACCCAGGTTATAACTGCATACTAATATTTTCTTTAGTGCTTGTTCCTTCAAACTGGATCCTGCTGTCAGATACCGGTACAAATTCGGATAATTCATAGACATTTCTATAGCCATAACCATATAAATTAATGTACGTTGGAATATTTAAGGCAAGTGTAACTGGTTTTGATTTAACTTTTTTTGATTTAGTTTTTTTACTTATGGTAAAATCAGCTGATTTTGTTGCAAAAAAATCTTATCACCCTCAAAATTATTATTACAATAAATTAAAATTTTAGTATCAAATGATGGAATTATTTTAGCAAGGTTATCCTGTGTAAAATCCGGGAAGCTTAAATGAACAGCGCCTTTTACATGCTTAGCTGCGTACATGGCATCTGAGCGGGTATCTAAAATGATTACATTGTCATCTTTGCTCATTTCTAAAAATTTATCCAGGCCAACCAGCCGGTTTTTTCTATGTTTCTTTACTTCATTAGTTAATTTTTCGAAAGCATCATAATCGACTTTTGCAGGAGGTACTTTTGTACCGGGCTGGGCTTGCGATGAAAATGAGTAAAAACTAATTAGTAATAAAAGAATAGTTATTTTTTTCATTGTTGGTATTTAATGTAAAATAAGTGTATTAAAATACTAATGATGTAAAAATAGGTTTGATTACACATGAATTGAAGCCCTTTAACAAAACATTATTTTTATTAGTTAATACCTGTTCTTAATTACTTCTTCAGTTGAAAATCCGGGTGTCCGCATTGCCACCAAAACAAATGCAAACTGATCTGCAAAATTTGAAAAGGTTACATTTTTATCTTCAGTAAAATGCCCGTTATCATAATTTACTTTCATAAATACCGGCTTACCTGATACAGAAGCATTTTGTAATGCAGCTGCAAATTTTCCCGGCTGCCAGGCAATTACACGTGGGTCATTCCACCCGGCAACACAAATGACTGCAGGATATTTTGTGTTTTTTACTACATGCTGTACGCCATCCATTTCGTACAATGCCCTACATTCAATACTATCTTTTACCGTTCCAAATTCTGGAATATTAGCCGGTCCATTGGGGGTAGCTTCCATACGCAATGCATTTGCACAGCCAACGTTGCAAATAGCCGCAGCATATAAATCAGGCCGTTCTGTAATTGCCCTGCTAATTAAAATACCACCAGCGCTTGTTCCTGTACCTGCTAATTTAGTTGCTGAAGTATATCCATTTGTAATTAAATACTCTGCACAGCTATTAAAATCTTTCCATGTGTTAGGTTTAGTAGTTTTGTAACCTCCTTTGTACCAATCCTCGCCTTTTTCGCTGCCACCGCGGACATGAGGTATAGCAATAATGACTCCCTTTGTAGCTAATGAATTTCTTCTGTAACTAAAATTCTGTTCCATACTGCTACCATAAGCCCCATAACTATCCATTAAGCAGATATTTGCGCCATTCCTTTTTATTCCCTTTTTGTAAATAATTGAAAGTGGTATCATAACTCCATCATGTCCTTTTACTTCTACCTCTTCAACTACTAAATTTTTATAAGCGGCAGGGTATACAGGAGGCTTATTAAACAAGCTGGGAGAAAATTTATCAGTAGCAGCATTGTAATTAAATTCGCTGTAAGGTTTATTCCATGAAGTAATACCAACAAAACAATCGTCTGTTTTATTATCTAAACAAAAAATTGTGGTTAATCCGGGGTAAGGTAATTTAACTTTACTGACTTTTTTATCTTTAAAATTATACTTGTAAATGTGATGATTTATTCCATCGCTATATGACAAGAATAGGAAACTTTTGCAATGCGTAATAGATTCCAGTGTCAGGCCAGATTTTTCTTCTACGATAGTTTCGGCATGGTCCCAATCCGGAGTTGTTAATGTAGTATGTATTAACTTATAGTTTTTAGCATTTTTATGGGTAATAGCGTAGACATCATCACCAATAATCTCTCTGCCTCTCACAATTTCATCTTCCGGGTTACACAAAATTTTCCATTCTATTTTACCTGAATTGAATTGGGATATAGGAGCATAATAAGTAAAATATTCATTACGGACATTACTTAAATCTGAAAAAATATATTCCTTAGAATCTTTATTTAAATAAGTGAAAGGTAGCTCATTAGGTTGGATATTCAAGCCAGGATAACTTTCATTGCTAAAGAAATCAATATCATTTTTAACATCTTCACCTAGTGTATGTAATTTAGTTTTAGTATTTAATTCAAATTCCGGGCTGGTATTATCTCCTGTTTTTTGTGAGAAATAGGTAAACGCTTTGTTATCAAATGTCCAGCTTATTGGTCCGAACCAACTGGGATAAATTGTTTCAGGAAGGAATTTCCTGGTATTTACATCCATTACTTTAATAGTGGAAATTTCTGCACCGGCTTCGGCATAAGCAATAGCAATTTTTTTACCGTCATAGCTTGGTAATGTACTTTGAATGGAAAGGGTTTTGCCTTTACTATAAGTTATTGGGTCGAATAATAATTGTTCCTTTCCATTTATACCTTCCCGGTAATACAATTTGCTTACATTTTCTCCGGGCATGGTTTTTTTATAAAAAATTCTTCCGCCTTCAAAAATCCGCGAATTAATTTTAGGGGGTTGCTTCACATCCAGCATTTTCCATTCAGCAATAAGTTCATTTCTGCCATCTATTTTATTGAGGATAGAATTACTTAAATCAGCTTGTTGCTTAAACCATAATGTAACAGCTTCGTCTTTAAAGTTTTCCAGCCATCGATATGGATCTTTATAACTTATACCAAAGTAAGTATCTAGGCTGTCTACAGTTTTTGTAGCCGGATAATTCCATTGAGCTGGTAGGGAGTAATTTATGCAGCAAATAATCAGCAGGAAAATTAATTTTCTCATATTACAAAAGGAATATTTAGTTGTTTTATTATATGTATACAGTCAAAGGTGCAATTTTATTCTGATTCAGCATTTGGTTTTAGTATTATTAAAATTCATTTCTTTTCTATCAACCTTTCCAGCACAAAATGAACTATTGGGCAGAATGTAGCATTCTTTAATGTGATATTTGGGCGTTTTATTAGTACATCTTCATCTGTGTAAGGAAACCGAACACAATCAGATGGACGGTGTTCATAAATGCTGCAATAGTTATCAGCGCTTAAAAAAGGACAGGGTCTGCTTTTTACCACATAATCGCCATCCTCGTCCAATTGTAAATAAGTATCAATAAAGCTACCTTCCTTCATTTTAAGGTGTTTGCTGATGCGTTTAATGTCCGGGGTTTTAAAACGGGGGGAATAATTTCTGCAGCAATTGGCACATTGAAGGCAGTTAATTTTTTCAAAAGCTTCTTTATGCAAGGCAGGCAATGCTTTTAATACTTTATTTTTATCGGCTTTTTGTAAAAATTGCTTATACTGCTTTGTATTATCAGCAGATTTTTTTTGCCAGTTTTTTAACAATTCCTCATCCATACATTTAGAGTTATTTCCCAGTTTTCCACAACCTAAAAGTACTAAACATTCCGGCAGGAATTCTAGTTTTGTTATCGTAATTTTGCGGCGGGTAAAATGCAAAAAAAGCTCAATAAAGGCATGTGGTACAAGGGAGTGACCCCGCTTCCAGACGGGGCAGGCTACAACGATGCTGCTCATTGTACAAATGCCGGTAACAAAAAAATAAATTCAATAAGTAATATGAATATATTCGAATTGCAACAAAATGAATTTGCCGGCAGGCATATTGGCCCCAATGAAAAAGAGACAGCAGCAATGCTGGATACTATTGGAATATCATCTTTGGATGAGTTGATTGATAAGACAGTGCCTGCTTTGATACGATCTAAAAAACCTTTGCAAACGGGTGGCCCGGTAAGTGAATTTACATACTTGAAGGAGTTAAAAAAAACAGCTGCTCTTAACAAAGTTTATAAAAGCTATATTGGCAAAGGCTATTATAATACCATAGTTCCCAGTGTAATTTTAAGAAACCTTTTTGAAAACCCGGGATGGTATACACAATACACGCCTTACCAGGCAGAGATTTCTCAAGGAAGATTGGAAAGCTTACTGAATTTCCAGACAATGGTAAGCGATCTTACGGGCTTACCAATTGCTAATGCCAGCTTGCTGGATGAGGGCACTGCAGCAGCTGAGGCAATGGCTATGTTATTTAACCATAAAAATAAAGGAGATAAAATAACAGCACCGAAGTTTTTTGTAGATGAGAATATTTTTGCCCAGACAAAAGATATTTTATTAACCCGTGCAGAACCCATCCAGATAGAATTAGTAACCGGTGACTATAGTACCGTAGCTTTGGATGAATCTTTTTTTGGAGCAATTGTACAATACCCTGACAGCAATGGAGCAGTAAATAATTATAAAAATTTTATTGACCAGGCACATAAGGTAAATGCACAGGTAGTAATGGCTACAGATTTACTGGCTTTAACTTTGTTAACACCTCCGGGAGAACTGGGTGCCGATGTTGCTATCGGAACTGCCCAGCGTTTTGGCGTACCGATGGGGTTCGGCGGTCCGCATGCCGCATTTTTTGCCACTAAAGATGAATTTAAAAGAAACATACCCGGCCGTATTATTGGTGTAAGCATTGATGTACAAGGCAACCGTTGCCTGCGTATGGCACTGCAAACCAGGGAACAGCATATCCGCAGGGAAAAAGCCACTTCAAATATTTGTACTGCCCAGGCCTTACTGGCTAATATGGCCGCTATGTATGCCGTATATCATGGGGCTGAAGGATTAAAAACTATTGCCACCAGGGTGCATTTGCTTGCACAAAAGCTTGCTGAAGAGCTAAGTGGGTTAGGGCTGCAGCAAATGAATACCGCATATTTTGATACATTGTACATTAAATTTAAGGATGTAAAAAAGTTAAGCGCTGTTGCTGATGCTAATGAACTAAACTTTTATTACAGTGATGGGGTAGTGGGAATTAGCCTGGATGAAACTACAACGCTGGAGGATATACAACAAATAGTAAAAGTATTTGCAGAAGCATCAGGTAAAACTTCATCTTCTACTGGTAAAATTGACTATGAAGACTATCATATACCTAGAGATTTGTTAAGAACATCATCTTATTTATTACATCCGGTTTTTCATTCGCACAGAAGTGAGAGTGAAATGATGCGTTATTTAAAAAGCCTGGAGGATAAAGATTTAAGCCTGAACTCTTCTATGATCAGCTTAGGCAGCTGTACCATGAAACTGAATGCTGCTACACAGTTAATACCGGTAAGCTGGCCGGAGTTGGCTAACCTGCACCCGTTTGCGCCTGCAGATCAGTGGAAAGGTTACCAGCAAATATTTACAGAGCTGGAAAGCTGGCTAAGTGATATTACTGGCTTTGCTGCTACGTCTTTGCAGCCTAACAGCGGTGCCCAAGGCGAGTATGCAGGTTTGTTAACTATGAAGGCTTACCATGCTTCGAAAAATGAGGCCCACCGTAATGTTATACTAATACCCATATCTGCTCATGGGACTAACCCGGCAAGTGCTGTAATGGCTGGCTTTAAAGTAGTAGTTACCAAATGTGATGAAGCTGGTAATATTGATGTGGCAAACCTTAAAATAAATGCAGAAAAATATAAAGATTCATTAGCAGGTCTTATGGTTACCTATCCAAGCACACATGGTGTATTTGAGGAAAGTATAAAAGAAATTTGTACATTAATACATGACAATGGAGGTTTGGTATATATGGATGGTGCAAATATGAATGCACAGGTAGGTTTAACATCTCCCGGGAATATCGGGGCAGATGTGTGTCATTTGAACTTACATAAAACCTTTGCTATTCCGCATGGCGGCGGCGGCCCGGGCATGGGGCCGATTTGTGTAAATGAAAAACTGGCGCCTTTTTTACCAGGGCATACTTCATTAGACGACCGGCAACCGACGACCGACAAACGAAAAACAACGGTTGATAACGGTGGTCAGTGGTCGGTTGTCGGTGGTCGGTTTCATGCTGTAAGTGCCGCTCCATTTGGCAGTGCAAGCATATTATTGATCAGCTATGCGTATATTAAAATGTTAGGCGCAGCCGGGTTAAAAAAATCTACGGAGTATGCTATTTTAAATGCCAACTATATGAAGGCAAGGTTAAAAAAATATTACCCCATTTTATATACGGGAAAAAACGGAACCTGTGCCCATGAATTTATTGTAGACCTAAGGCCGTTTAAAAGCAGTGCGGGGGTAGAGGCAGAAGATGTAGCCAAAAGATTAATGGATTATGGATTTCATGCGCCTACCTTAAGCTTTCCGGTACCGGGTACAATAATGATTGAACCTACAGAAAGTGAAGATAAAGCTGAGCTTGACCGCTTTTGTGATGCGATGATAAGCATATATAAAGAAATAAAAGCTATAGAAGAAGGGAAAAGTGACAGGGTAGATAACGCTTTAAAAAATGCACCACATACTCAATATGTAATCTGTGCCAATGAATGGGAGCATGCTTACAGCAGGGAACAGGCGGCTTTTCCATTGCCTTATGTGTGGGAGAAAAAATTCTGGCCAAGTGTGAGCAGGGTGAACAATACGCATGGTGATAGAAATTTGATTTGTACTTGTGAGCCGGTTAGTGCGTATGCAGAGGTGGAAGTGTAGATTTAGCTATCATAACATTAAGTTATAGTGTTTTTGGTTTTTGAACTATAATAAAAAGATATTAAGCAACCTATATTGAGATTGCTTGATATCTTTTTCTTTTAAGCTATCTGCCAAAGATTAGTATACTAAAAATGGCAAAAATATTAATTCACACAAATGAAAAATTCTAACTTCTCAAAATAAACTCACATTTTACAAACTCTTTACAAGTTTTACCCTTCATGTTATTTAATTTGAATTAGTTAATATAATCAGTTATTTAATTGCATTCATTATATTATAAATTTTTTATCTATGTTATTTGAATAAAATAGTATAAAATTATTATGTAATTAAAGTAACAAATCAATCTATTATATACACACGTATCTCTATGAGAATGAGGTGACTGCCGAAAAACCTTAAAAGAGTAAGCATAACTATAAAATCTAAAATGGGTAATGTACTGAAAAATGGTTGGTGGATTTTTCCAAGAAAATTCTTATAATGCGTCATCTAATCTGAAGAGGAAATAAGCTCTGGTGGAGACCAACTTATCAGCAATAAGATTAGAGCTTATACTGAAAAAAAGAGCAGCGTTTTGCTGCTCTTTTTTATGCATTTTCTGGTAAGCCCAATGGCTTTAAAAACTCATTTTTTGTTAGAAAAATATACATACCATAATAAAGTTGATTCTGTTTTTTGGAGTAAGACCCCTGTGTAAATCTAAATGATTTTTTAAATGGCTAAAGTAACCTTCTATGCCATTTGTTGTATGAGGTATTTTTGGTTAGATAAGTAATGAAACATATTAGGTAAAGCTCTTTTTATGGTAAAATAGGATCGCCTTAATAATTTGTGAGTGTACCAATATCTTTTAGAATTTTCCTTAAATGTTTTCTCATTAATATATACCTTATGTATTACATACCAGTTATCAAGTTGTTTAATCCAAAACAACTTATCATTGTGTGTTTTTATTCTGCAGCATTAAAATTAAACCTCGAAGTTGCTGGCCTGATTCATGCTTGGGATAGCGTGTAAGCCACAACAGGCACATACGCTGGATATGGACAAGGCAACGCTGCACTTTAACATCAGATATAGATTTTTTGATTGCTTTTAATATGCTTTTATGGCCATCGGTGGTAATACTTTCTAATTGTAATCCTAAGCGAATAAGGTTATCTAAATCCTCTTTAATTTCTACATAATGTTCTCCATCAGAAAATCTGATAAGCTGTGTATATCCATCTAAATCATCCTGGTAAGCCAATAAACAAAACTTTTTAAAATAAGTAGCATCTATTCTAAGATTTACCTGGCCTCTTTTAATAATTTTTATCTGAGGCGCTTGCTCAAGTAGCGTATAAAATGTTCGTTGAAGTGTATCTATTGAATAACCACTGTCCCTTGATAATGTCTTATAAGTTTGTCGTTCCAATACCCATTTTTTAAACCAGGTAAACCGATTTTTTATACGCTGTTCTTTCCTGTTAGAGGTAAATAAAATCCCGCAATTTTTGCACTTAAATCTTTTCTGCGAAGTTGATTGCGGGTCACATCCTGATTCATGTTGGGATTGCGATTGGGGATGTGGAGATTGCATAACTATCACTAGTTGTGGTCGTGGAGAATGTGAAAGCTCTTGCGGATCAAGTCCGGATTGTTAAAGAATAAAATGGAAAGGGGTATTTAACCAAATATTCCTTTCCATTTTATTTGATAGTAGATTTTTCCACTATTATTACCTGCTGTTATTTAATAAATACAGAGAATTATCTATATCCTCGCCTTGAAACTCTCTTTCATCTTCCCCAGCAAATCAGTCTCAATCATTCTTACTGCAATGCGAATCATATTTTTAAAAGCAGTAGCATGAGAAATGCCATGGCCGATAATTACAGGCTTTGATACGCCAAGTACCGGCACACCACCATATTGTTCAAAATTAAAGCGGTCGAAATGCTCGTCATTTATATTACGGCGTTGTACAATATCATAAATGCTTTCGGCTAATTTTAAAACTACATTTCCAGTAAATCCTTCACAAACTAATACGTCGGCCTTATCCAGCAGAATATCCCTGCCTTCAATGTTGCCAATAAAATTTATTTGATTATTCTCTTTTAAAAGAGAGTAGGCTGCCTGTGCTAGAATATTGCCTTTTCCTTCTTCTTCTCCCAAATTTACCAGCCCTACTTTTGGATGGTCAAAATTCAAAATATATTTTGCAAACAAAGATCCCAGCACTGCAAACTGGTTTAAATTTTCTGGTTTGCAATCTGCATTTAAACCTACATCTACCAATAGCCCGAGTGTGCCGTTTTCCCTGGGCATATAAGCTCCAATAGTTGGCCTTAAAATTCCCTCGATTGTTTTTATGCTGAATAAAGCTCCTACCATCATAGCACCTGTATTGCCAGCACTGATAAAAGCATCAGCTTTGCCGGTGGCTAATAATTGAAAACCAATTGCTATAGATGATTGTTGCTTTTCTTTTAATGCTTTTGTAGGATGCTCGTTCATTTCTATTACCTGCGTTGCATGAACGATACTATAATTTTCATCAGGAATGGGGTAAGATTGTAAGTGAAGTTTTATCTGGGCTTCATCACCAATTAATACTAAATGGACAGTGTTTTTTGTAGCATTAATAAATTCTGCAGCACCTTTTACAGCTTCCAGAGGAGCAAAATCGCCACCCATCATATCCAATCCTATTTTCATCGTAAACTATATTTCGTTATAGAATATTCAATCTGTTAAGCAAGTTAGTGATGCAATGTACGGCTTATAAATAAAAAAATTCTAAACCCGGTATTTTGAATACCGGATTTAGAATATACAATCTAAAATATTATGCTTTTAGCGGTGCTTTTTCAGCCACTACTTTTCCTTTATAATATAATTTTCCTTCACTTACATGGGCACGATGCCTAACATGCGTTTCTCCTGTTGTCTTATCAATACTCAGTGTAGGTTCTGTAGCCTTATAGTGAGTTCTCCTTTTTGCGCTGCGTTGCTGAGAATGGCGCCTATTTGGATTTGGCATATCTTTTTAATTTATATTGTTATTCTTTTTTTTTTTTGTTTTTAAACTGGTCTAATCCTTTCCAAATATCATTGGCATTATTATCGAAATCTTTTATTTGCATTGATTTCAATTTTTCCAATACTTCTTTATTGCATTGCGGCCCTCCAACTTCTTCAATTTTACACATGCGCTGCATAGGCACACTTAATAGTACAAATTCATAAATCCAGCCAGCTATTTGTAAATGGCTTTCTGTTCTTGGCAAATAAAAAACATCCGGATCCTCTTCCTGGTCATTCATCTCTTCGGCATTCTCTACCAGTTTTACTACCATATTAAATTCATCCCACAAATCCTGCGAAATAGTATTACCGCACCTATCGCAAATTACGTTAGCGGTTCCGCCTATTTCAAATTTTAATAACATAAAGCCAGTTTTTTTATCAAGCAAAAGCTTAACGTTGGCTTTAATATTATTTATATCAGTTGCCCCTTTTTCTACAAAGAACTTATCATCCACAACATAATTAAACTCATGGATCCCGGGCTTTAATCCCACAAATGCAATCTCAAATGCCCGTTTATTAGCCATTATGGATGGTTTAAAGGACGGCAAAGGTAATATTTTTAACTGAAAAAGAACTAATTTGCCACTATTTTTATTATTATTTATTATTAAGTAATCTACTGTTTTTAATTTCGGAATATGCAAAGACGAAAAGTGGGCATTTATATTACAATTACTATTTTTCTTGTGATTTTTATAAAATGGTATTCAGCCAGCAGTGTTAGGGTAGAAAACGGGTATTCTTCTTTTATTTACCCTAAAATCGGGATATTTTTCAGGACGATTACCGGATGGCTGCCTGTTAGTTTTGGGGATATCCTGTATGGCCTTGCAGTGGGCTGGCTTCTTTTTTCTTTTATTAAATTTATAGTGGCTGTTTTCAAACGTACTATTTCAAAGCAAAAATTTTTAAAAGGATTGCAGCGTACCATTATTATTACAGGATTAATTTATATCGTATTTAATATATTCTGGGGTATAAATTATAACCGCCTGGGGATTGCACACCAGCTGCAATTAAATATGCAACCGTATGCCATCGAAGATTTAAAAGACATTAATCAATTGCTTATAAACAAGGTCAACGAGTCAAAAGCTATGCTGCTCAATAATCCCCGGCCATATCCTTCCAATAAAGAATTGTTCGAAAAAGTAAGTGAAGCTTATAATAAAGTAAAAGACATTTATCCATTTTTAAGTTATCATCCTGCCTCCATCAAGCCATCAATGTGGGGCTGGCTGGGCAATTATACCGGGTTTACCGGGTACTATAATCCTTTTACAGGCGAAAGCCAGGTAAATACAAACATTCCTGAGTTTTTAAAACCTTTTACCACATGCCATGAAGTAGCGCACCAGGTAGGCTACGCAAAAGAAATGGAAGCAAATTTTGTAGGTTACCTCGCTGCAAGTAACAGCCCGGATACACTTTTTCATTATTCCCTTTATCTTGATCTGTCTATTTACAGTAACAGAAATTTAATGATTACAGATTCTGCCAGTGCTAAAACGTATATGGCACAGCTGCTGCCTGCGGTAAAAGCAGATTTAAAAGAATGGAAAGATTTTAACAACCGTTATAAAAATCCTGTTGAACCTTTTATACGATGGGGGTATGCAAAATATTTAAAGAGCAATGGACAGCCCCAGGGAATGCTGGCCTATGACCAGGTTACTTCATTTTTAATAGCATATTATAAAAAGTTCGGAAAAATATAAGTGTGGCCACCGACGACGGACAACCGACCACTGATTCACTTTATTTTAAATAATGATCTTTGCAAATCGGAGGTCGGTTGTCCGTCGTCGGTGGTCTTTTTAAAAACTATTCTTCCACATCATACTTTCCACCGGCTTATCAGGCTGACCGCTATATTTTGCATTTTTCTTTTGGTTATATTTTACTTCAATTTCACCATCCACCGGAAAATAAATTAACTGGCCGATGGGCATACCAGCATATACCCGTACGGGTTGTTTTACAGAAATTTCTAAAGTCCAGTGGCCACAAAAGCCTACATCACCTTTTCCTGCAGTTGCATGAATATCTATGCCTAGCCTGCCCGTAGATGATTTGCCCTCTAAAAAAGGAACATGGGCATGTGTTTCCGTATATTCCTGGGTTACACCCAGGTAAAATTTGTGTGGCAGTAATAAAATACCTTCTTCCGGGATGTCAAAATGATCAATTTCATTATGCTTTTTTGCATCCAGTTCATTATTTGTATAAGTAGCCAGGTGCTTTCCTAAATGCACATCGTAGCTATTGCTTCCTAACTGTTCCCTGTTATAAGGTTCTATTTTTATAGTTCCTTTATCTATTTCTTCTAAAATCCGTTTATCGCTAAGAATCATTGTTTATAATAATTGTTGGGTTCGTAAATAGTTTAATTGTTATTTTGTAAAAATAAATATTCAATTTTCAATATTCAATACTGAATCGGAAGAATGCCACTGGTTTATCAACAAAATATCAACGATTATACAAAACTTGGTGTATGGCATATTACCGAGAATGAGGATTTCTTCTTACAAAAAGTACCACTTCAGAAAGATATTACCCACTGGCATAAAAGGTTGCAGCATTTAGCAGGCAGGTATTTGCTGCAGTACTTATTCCCTGGTTTTCCGGTAGAGTTGATAAAAATTGCCTTTACCAACAAACCTTTCTTGCAAGGAGACGTTTATCATTTTTCCATTAGTCATTGTAAAGAATATGCTGCTGTAATGGTGAGTAAAACGGAAAGGGTAGGTGTGGATATTGAACAGTGTACTTACAAAGTCGAGAAAATACAGCACAAATTTTTATCTGCCAATGAATTATTGCTTATTGATCATCTTCAAAAACAACTTTACCTGACTATAGCCTGGAGTGTAAAAGAAACCTTATATAAATGGTATGGCCTTGGTGAAATAGATTTTAAGAAACACCTACGAATTAATCAGGTCGAGATAAAAGCCGGAAAAGGAGTGGCACATTGTACTTTTTCTAAAAACTGTGAACAAAAATTGGTTGTGCATTTTTTAATTTTTAATAATAATTGTATTTCATGGCTATATACTTAAATTAATATTTATATTTTTATGTAAATAGCAGTTAAAAATCATCTTTAAAAAGTAAATAAAATAAAAAATAAATTGTTATGAAATTAAAAACATTTTTGTGTGTAATAATTTGCTGTCTGGCTGCCGGTATGGTAGTAGCACAAAATAAAAATACCACTGCGGGTAAAACTCCAAAATGGACTGAAGCGCAGGCATCAGCTATAATAAAGTATGGTAACCAGCTGGTTGAATTTTTTAACAGAAATTCAAAAATAGTTACAACAATGGAATCAATCAGAAGTACATATGATGGTAACAAAGAAAGATTATCTAAGAATGAAGACGCATCAGTGCATTATTTAGGAAGCAAAAGTTATTTAGATATACCTAACAGGAATAATGCCATTCCTGTGGCACCTGCCGGATACCCTGATAAAAGTGTACCACAACTGTTTAGTGAGTGTGAGGTGCTGTTTAAAAAAATTAAAACTGATTGCGCCAGCATCGAAGACTATTTAACTAAAAAAACTTTTGCGACAGATGATTTTTCCACATCAGATAAATTAATGGAAGGTATGGAGGAGCAGGCAGATTCTGTATATTCTAAAATGAGGCGGGCAATTAACAGGGCTTCTAAGCTTAGTAGTGATGCAGAAATGGTTTTTTTGCAAAAATCGCCTATTAAACACTTGGTGATACCAATGAAAACTGATTTGAGTGCATTTAAAGATATATTAAATGACCTGGAAGCCAGCTCTGCCAATCCTAATGCAGATCTTAGTGCTGTAAAAGAAAAGCTTGCAGATTTAAAAGAAACATACGAAAAGAATAAAGTGACCGAAGGGAAAGATTTTTCAAAAAAAGATGTCTATTACAAATTAGATGTCTATCCAAAGTTTTATAAAAACCTTCTTTTGGCGATTTCCAGTGCAGAAAAATATATTCAAAATGCAGAATCTTTAGAAAATGCCGGCGAATCTGAAAAAGAAGAGTGGGGGGAAAGGTTAAATGCATCTCAAAGCAATATGTTTAGTTATTATAATACTGCAATTGATTCATATAATACATTTATCAGGAATTAATTTATTAAACTTATTTTGTAATTTAAAACCCTCCTGGTCCAGGAGGGTTTTAAATTTATATATAATCATCTCCCGGTGAATGATAATTTTGTAATTCAAATACTGTTATAGATATTGAAATGAAATAATAAAATTGTTTTCATAAATATGCCTGGTCAATTAATTTCTCCTCCTGCTACTGCTGATCACAACAAGCGAAATAAAATTATGCTTATTGTAATAGCATTAATTGTAGGAATACTTACTTATATATCAACTTTAAAAAGAGACTCATTAGAAGAGCGGTATCAAAATGAAGGCGTATACATACAAGGGATAGTAGTAGATTATACAGAACGCCAATGGCCTGAAAAAAGAGAAAATTATACTTACTATGAGTTTTATGTTAATGAAAAATTATACGAAAATAAAAGCCAGGTTAATGCTTGGCAGATTTGTAAATCACAGAAAAAATTATGCAGGGGCTATGCATGTAAAATACAATACTTAAAGTCAGACCCTGGTATTAACCGTCTTATTGTAGATTGATATAGAAAGAATAAATCCCCTTATCAAAGGGGATTTATTCTTTCTATAAATCGCTTTAAAGCGAATAATTTAGTATTTAAACTTTTGGTGCAGCTTCTAATATTTCATCTGTAACACCACTCTCATATTTTTTAAAGTTATTTATAAATTGCTGTGCAAGATCTTTTGCTTTCACATCATAAGCTGCTTTATCATCCCATGTATTCCTGGGATTTAATATTTCTGCAGGAACATTAGGGCAGCTTGCCGGCATAGAAACACCAAATACCGGGTGGGTTTCATAATTTACTGTATCCAGCTTTCCTTCAAGCGCTGCTGTAATCATGGCACGGGTATGGGTCAATTTCATCCTGTGACCCACACCATAGCTTCCACCGCTCCAGCCAGTATTTATTAACCAGATTTGTACATTATTTTCTTTCATTTTTTTGCCTAGCATAGCGGCATACTGCCCCGGGTGAAGTGGCAGGAAAGGGGCGCCAAAGCAAGCACTGAAGGTAGACTTTGGTTCAGTAACCCCTGCTTCTGTACCGGCTACTTTTGCAGTATACCCGCTGATAAACTGGTACATAGCTTGCCAGGCAGTAAGCTTACTTATCGGTGGTAATACCCCATAAGCATCGCAGGTAAGAAAAAAGATATTTTTAGGTATTTTGCCAATAGAAGGTTCTATTGCATTACTGATAAAATGTAGCGGATAACAAACCCTTGTATTTTCTGTAATTTTTTTACTGCTAAAATCAATTTGATTAGTTCCATCTATAAATGTTACATTTTCTACTAATGCTCCGGGGCGGATGGCATTAAAAATTTCCGGTTCTTTTTCTTTGCTTAAATCAATTGTTTTTGCATAACATCCGCCTTCAAAATTAAATACCGTATCAGATGTCCACCCATGTTCATCATCACCAATAAGCTGTCTTTTCGGATCTGCACTTAAGGTGGTTTTTCCTGTGCCGCTTAATCCGAAAAATATGGCAGTATCACCTTCATTACCCATATTAGCTGAGCAATGCATGCTTAATACATTCTTGTTATGCGGAAGGATATAATTTAAAATAGTAAAAATTCCTTTCTTCATTTCACCGGTATAACCAGTTCCACCAATTAAAATAGTTTTTTTTGTAAAACTCACTATTGCAAAATTGTGCTGTCTTGTTCCATCTACTTTGTTATCAGCTTTTAAGCCTGGGGCCTGGATAATATGCCATTCCGGGGTAAAGTTTTCCAACTCTTCTTCCTGCGGACGCAGAAACATATTATGCGCAAACAAATTGCTCCATGGATTTTCGTTGATCACCCTTATATTTAAACGATATTTTGGATCGGCACAAGCGTAACAATCCCTAACCCAGATTTCTTTATCTTCCAGGTATGACATCATCTTTTTCTGCAACTGGTCAAAATATTTTTCATCAATGGGAATATTAAATTCATTCCAATGGACAGTGTCTGCTGTTAAACTATCTTTTACAATAAATTTATCTTTAGGGCTCCGGCCTGTAAATTCACCTGTTTTTATTACAAGCGCACCGGTATTATTTAGTTCACCTTCGCCTCTCTTTAAAGTTTGCTCAGTAAGTTCTGCAGCCGAAAGCTGGTAATGAATATCTTCTGATATTTTTAAACCGATATTAATCAGTGCCTTTTTTGGTATGGCCAACATTGTTGGAATTGACATATAAATGGATCTTTTAGTTATCGTTTATATTATTTAATTATTATGCAAATATCATACAAATGTATGGTTTAGCTGTTTTATAATTATTCAGTAAAACCATTCCTGTTTTAATATTTTTAGAAGTTTTTAGCAATTTTCTTTTATAAAAATTTAAATCAAAGCTTTTTTTTTAAATAACATTGAAGATTGAATGTTTTTGCTTGAAAACATTGAAATTTTTTATATTCTTTTGTGTAAAATGTACACAAAAAAATCCATACGGGCACTATTTATTTAAAATGTATATTGCGATGGAAATTTTTTAGCTGGCCTTAAAGGAATAAGTTTAGCTATTTAATTCTATATTAAAACAGTTATATGAAATATTTACCTCTTGATGCCAATATTTTTATTGAAAACAGGAAAAGATTTGTAAAAGGCTGGAAAAAATGCAATAGCGATTTTTAATAGTAATGACGAGTTGCCCAGTAATGGAGATGCGATATATAAGTTTAAACAAAATTCAGATTTATTCTGGCTTACAGGCATTGAGCAGGAAGATACTATGCTGGTTTTATTTCCAGGCAATCCTGATCCTAAATACCGGGAAGTATTAGTTTTAGTACGTCCAAACGAATTAAAAGAGAAATGGGATGGCCACAGGTTAAGAGCAGCAGAAGCAAGAGCTATTTCAGGAATAGAAACTATTGTATGGCTGGATGTATTGGATGGAATGCTGCAACCGTGGGTACATTCAAGTGATATTATATATTTAAATACAAATGAAAATGACAGGAAGGCTAATCATGTTCCTGTAAGGGATTATCGCTATGCACAAATGATGAAGGGACAATATCCTTTGCATGAATATAAGCGCAGCGCAAAAATTTTAAAAGAATTGAGAGCGGTAAAAGCACCTTTGGAAATTGAAGTGATACAAAAGGCTGTTGATATTACTGACAATACTTTTAGAAGATTACTACAGTTTATTAAACCGGGAGTAATGGAATATGAAATTGAAGCAGAAATATTTCATTCATTTTTATCACAAAGGGCTAGCGGGCCTGCGTATGGAAGTATCATTGCCAGTGGAGATAATGCAAGGATTTTGCATTATACAGAAAACAAGCGGGAATGTAAAGACGGGGATTTGATCTTAATGGATTTTGGCGCAGAATATGGAAATTATTGTGCAGACCTGACAAGAACCATTCCTGTAAACGGTAAGTTTACAAAAAGACAAAAAACAGTGTATAATGCCTGCCTGCATCTGCATCATTATGCAGCCAGTATTTTAAAGCCAGGCATTAGTATAATTGATTACACCGAAAAAGTAGGGGATGAGGCCAGCATTGTATTTCAAAAAATAGGACTGCTTAAAAAAAGCGATATTAAAAATGAAGACAGGGAGAACAGGGCATATAGAAAGTATTTGTATCATGGCATATCTCATCATTTAGGAATAGATGTACATGACCTTGGTACAAGAACTGAGCCTATTAAAGCGGGCATGGTATTTACCGTAGAGCCTGGTATATATATTGAAGAAGAACAAATGGGAATAAGGATAGAAAATAATTTCTGGATTACTAAAAATGGCAATAAAGATCTGATGAAAAATATTCCGATAACGGTGGAGGAAATTGAAGCGTTGATGAGGAGATAATACGACCACTGACGACCGACAACAGGCCACCGATGGAGTTGTAATATTTGATGTTCTTTATTTCTATAATATTGTGTTTATCATCTTCGCATTTCGGTGGTCGGTGGTCTGTCGCCGGTGGCCTCTATTATTAACTAATATTCTAATAAATACACACCATGCCTTTTAAGTTTGAAAAGCTGGAAATATGGAAGCTGGCAATAGAAATGGCTGATAATGTCCATAATTTGACCAGAAGTTTTCCTAAAGAAGAAATGTTTTCTTTAACGTCTCAAATGAAAAGGGCAGCTGATTCTATTTCATTAAATATAGCGGAAGGTTCTACGGGGCAATCTAATCCTGAACAAATAAAATTCTTAGGTTATTCTCAGCGATCATCACTGGAAGTGGTTAACTGCTTGTATCTTGCAATTAAAAGAAATTATATCAATCAATTAATATTTGATAAATTCTATACTGAATTAGATAAATTGGTAGCTAAAATTCAGGCATTTAAAAATTCTTTACAAAAATAAACATGATCTTCACCGGTCGTCAGTGGTCAGTCGTCGGTCGTCATCTTAATATGAAACAAATACCCAACATATTTACTTTACTAAATCTGTTTTTCGGATGCCTGGCCATAGTAGTTACCTTGCAAAATGGAATAGTAATACAATACACCAATGATGGAGCCCAATACATAGATATACCGGAAAAAATCTGGCTGGCATCATTATTTATTGGTATTGCCGGTGTAGTTGATTTTTTAGATGGTTTTGTAGCCAGGCTTTTCAATGCTGCATCTGAGATCGGCAAACAGTTAGACTCTTTGGCTGATGTAGTAAGTTTTGGCGTGGCGCCATCCATGATTGTTTATCAATTTTTACGACTTAGCCTGGCAAAAGAGCAAGAGGGTATTGATACCTCTATACTATGGTTGATGCCGGCATTTATTATAGCTTGTGCCGGGGCTTACCGTTTAGCCAGGTTTAATATTGATCAATCACAATCTTATGGTTTTAAAGGTGTGCCCATCCCTGCTGCAGGATTATTAATTGCATCTTTTCCATTAATCTACTGGCATTCACCGACTGACTGGGTGGTAAATATTTTGCTGAATAAATGGGTTTTGTACGGAATAATTTTTTCAGTAAGCTGGTTGATGGTAAGCAGGCTGCCCATTATGGCTTTAAAATTTAAAAACCTTTCGGTTAAGAACAACATTCCTAAAATAATTTTATTGCTGATAACAATAGTTGCAGCAATTTTTTTACAATGGCTGGCGGTGCCGGTAGTTTTTATTGTGTACATTATTTTATCTTTATTTTATAAACAATAAATGCATGATTTTTTCAGTACAAGTACAGGTGATGCCTTTAAAAGATTTATTGGATCCCCAGGGTAAAGCTGTAATGGGCAGCTTGCAAAATTTAGGCCTGCCATCGATTAAAGATGTAAGAGTGGGAAAGAATATTCAACTACAAATTGAGGCAAATAGTAAAGAAGAAGCTATTGATATTGCAAACGAAGCTGCAAAAAAATTATTGGCTAATTCTGTGATGGAGAATTTTTATATTGAAGTTATTAGTTAATATGTTAACTTGTTAATTTGTTGATATGTTGAGTTGTTGATATGTTAATTGGTTAAGATAATATGTTATTTTTCGGAATGCAAAATACATTTTAACCTCTTCACATCTCTACATTTAACGTATTTACAAATAAACTAATCATCTATGTTATATATTATTCCTACACCTATTGGTAATTTAGGAGATATCACTATAAGGGCCATTGAGGTATTAAAGTCTGTGGATTTAATTTTGGCAGAAGATACCAGGACATCATCGGTGTTACTTAATCATTACCAGATACAAAAACCTATTACACCTTATCACCAGCACAATGAGCATAAAATAGTAGCTCACCTTGCCGACCAGTTGCAACAAGGAAAAACAATGGCTTTACTTACTGATGCAGGTACGCCTGGTATCAGTGATCCGGCTTTTTATTGGTAAGAGAGTGCGCAAAAAATAATGTTGAAGTAAACTGTTTGCCCGGCGCTACTGCATTTGTACCGGCACTGGTCAATAGCGGCCTGCCTATTAATAGTTTTTGTTTTGAAGGGTTTTTGCCCTTAAAAAAAGGCAGGCAAACATTATTAAAAAACTGCAATTGGAGAAACGCACCATGGTGTTTTATGAAAGCCCGATGCGGCTGGTAAAAACCTTGGCAGATTTTATACAATATTTTGGCGCTGAAAGGCAATGTTGCGTAAGCCGTGAACTGACTAAAAAATTTGAAGAAAACAAAAGGGGCAGTTTGCAGGAAGTGCATGATTATTTTAATGTAAAAGCTGTGAAAGGTGAAATTGTAATAGTGGTGGGGGGGAATAAATTTTTGGGTTGTCAGCAGCAGAAATATTACATATTATTTAGCTTTGGTTCTCAGCCTGAGGCGGACTGCAACTACTCACGCCAACGCATTAACGACTTAACCCACTTTTTTACAAAACCGCTGTTAACAGCTGATGTTCTGTCTATCCTTTTAACCATTTTAAGTTCTCATTTCATATTGCTTACACATTGCGTTTACTTTTAAATTGGTGGTAATTTCAATTCTTTTAAAAATTCATTGTGTTTATTTGTATTCGTTTTTATGCTTTCATTTATTAAAACCAATTTTTTGCTTACCTCTTTTAAGTCAATTTGTACTTCATCTAGTGATGTGCTTACATAACGAGAAATGTTCAGGTTATAGCCGTTTTTTTCAATTTCTTCCATTGAAACTTTCCGAGAATATCGTTCTCTTTCATAACGGTACTTGTATGTTTCTACTATGGTTTCAATATTATTTTCGCTAAGCGTATTTTGTCGTTTCCCTTTTTCGTAATGTTCACTTGCATTGATGAACAAAACATCATCTTGCTTTTTACATTTTTTCAACACCAAAATGCAAACGGGAATACCTGTCGAGTAAAATAAGTTAGAAGGCAAACCAATAACCGTATCAATGTGATTGTCTTTTAGCAATTTAGTGCGGATTTTTTCTTCTGCACCACCACGGAACAACACACCATGTGGCAATATGATGGCCATTGTACCTTCTTTTCCTAAAAAGTGGAAACCATGCAAGAGAAAAGCAAAGTCGGCTGCTGATTTGGGTGCTAAACCGTAACTTTTGAAACGAAAATCTTCTGCCAAGGTATCGTTTGGTTCCCAACGCAAACTAAAGGGCGGATTGGCAACAATAGCATCAAATTCTTTTTTTTTGCTAGGATTCATTTCGTTTAATAAATCCCATTGGTTAAGTAAAGTATCTCCATTAAAAATCTCAAACTCTGTATCTTTCATACCGTGCAAAAGCATGTTCATTCGGGCAAGGTTATACGTCGTGATGTTTTTTTCCTGCCCGTAAATTTTACCGATACTACCGCCATTGTCTTTAATTCGCTTTCTTACATTCAGTAACAACGAACCCGAACCACAGGCAAAATCAAGTACTTTATCCAGTTTTTTCTTTTTCCCAGTTGTAGGGTCTTGACTGTCTAAAGTCACAATTTCTGAGAGTATTGTTGAAATTTGTTGCGGAGTATAAAATTCACCCGCTTTTTTGCCTGAACCTGCGGCAAATTGTCCAATTAAATACTCATAAGCATCTCCGAGTGTATCAGAATCTGGAGAGAAATCGGCGATACCCTCGGCAATTTTAGTAATAATTTTACAAAGCTTATTATTTCTATCTGTTGGAGTTTTTCCCAACTTTTCAGAACTTAAATTGATTTCAGAGAACAAACCTTGGAATGCACTATCAAAAGATTCATCTTGTATATATTTAAACCCTTTATCTAAGTTTATTAATAATTCATTATCGTGGGTCCTTGCCATTTCTGTAATATTACTCCACAAATATTGGGGCTTAATCACATAATGGATTTTTCTTCGCATTTGTTTTTCAAACTCTTCAGCATCATCCAAATTTCCTTCATACCATAATTGAAGTGGTGTCGATACTCCATATTCCGGCACAATATTCGAATCTGTTTTAGGATAATCAGAACCCAATTCCTTTTTAGCAGATTCTTCATAGTTATGCGACAAATACCGAAGAAATAGAAATGAAAGCATATAATCACGGAAATCATCCGCATTCATGGCCCCACGCAAGTTGTCTGCTATATCCCAAAGGGTTTTGCCTAGTTTTTTATGTTGGTCTTTCTGTGTCATTCACTATGATTTATTTTATTTTGGTATTGCCTTGATTTTTTTGTTTGATACTCTTTTAAAATCCAGGCTTTATGGAACAAACTGATCAACAGGCCGACTTCCAAATCGTAAGCTTGTAAATAATTTATCGCTCGTGCCTAATGTACTTCCTCCAAGTGGATTAAGGCTTTAAGCCCTACCGAAATAATACCTTCTGCCAAAAAAATAGACTCGCCCCGTACCAATTGTTGCAGCTTATAATAAACGGGCATTTCGTGTTCTTAATTATGATTTATTTGATTTCAGTATTACCCTGATTTTTATTTATATTCTTTTATCATTGCCTATCCTTTCATAAAAAATTATAGTGCAGACAACCTTGGAAACAAACCCTGCATCAAACCTTTTTTATGTAACTGCAATTGCTCTATTTTTTCTGTTAATGCTTTGATGAGCTCATCCAATGCAGATAGGCAAGAAGCGATTTTTTGTTGTTCATTTTTGATTTCAGGATACCATATTTTAATATTTGATAATCTCCCTGATGAAATACCTAAAACCTTTGTGCCTTGAGCTAATTTTTGAATCTTTATTCTAATCGCATTAGACCGAAATAAATGTCCTCCAAAACCAACTATCAACTTTGTTTCTCTCTGTTTAGCCAATAAAGTGTGCATTCCAGATAATAATTTTTCATTGTTTAAGTTTACTATTTCTATGCTTTTACCTACATCTTTTAAGTCTTCAGATGCGTCAGCAAAAATTATATCTCCTTCAGTACAATAACATTCAGGATTAATTTTTGAAACAGAAACAGAAGGATTAATAAAAGGAACTTTTTCTTTTTTTATATCAAATAATGTTGCAAATTTCTTGTGTATATCGCCATAGTGAATATTTTTTACTGAACCAGTTTCATAGTTTAAATCATCTCTCGTAAATGAATTTGTAACTTTAAATGTGTAAATATCTCCTAGTAATTCTTCTTTCCACTCACCTTTAAACTCCTTAAACCGATACTTAGGCACTTTCTCGCCCTCTTGCGGAAAAAGGTTTTGCATCAAGCCTTTATTGTGGTCTTTGAGCAACTCTAACTTTTGGCTATGGGCTGTAATTACTTCATCTAAGGAAGAAAGACAGGAAGCGATTTTTTGAGCAGTTGTTGGTATTAGTTTACAAATTCGTTGATTTACCGTATATAAATTATCCTTGTCAACATAAAAACATTTAGCAATGGCTTTCCCATTTTGGACATCACTAAGTACCATCAAAATTTCATCTTTCTTCGCTAGGCAGTTTGCTGAATTAGAAAATTTCCTTACTTCTCCACCCGTAGAAATAAATTTTGAATTTACAACAACATATTTGCCTTTTTCATCAATGTCTTGCTCGTGGGCATTTCCATTTTCATATTCAGCCACTTGGCTAACAACATTTTTTTTCCATTCCCCCTCATTCGCAAACTCAGGAAAACGCAATTCAGGTATTAATTTATTTTCCTTACTCATTTGTCCAGCAATTTACGGTTTCTCGTTGCAATCATCTCTGCCAGTTCTTCTTCGGTGGGTAATAGCGTTTTGTATTTCGATGCAAAAAGTTGTTTGTTTTCTTGTAATACTGAATATTTAACTATGGTTTCGTCTTTTTCGGCACATAGTATAATACCAATGGTCGGGTTGTCGCCTTCTCCTCGTTTTAAGGTGTCAAACATACGCACATACATATCTATTTGTCCAATGTCTGCGTGGTTAAGTTTAGTGGTTTTTAAGTCTATTACCACAAAACATTTGAGCAAATAGTTGTAAAACACCAAATCAACATAAAATGGGATGTTTCGGTACTGATACGCATTTGCCGGTCAACAAAGGAAAACCCTTTTCCCAGTTCCAATAAAAATTGTTGCAGGTTGCCAATTAACGCTTTTTCTAAAACAGATTCTTTTCCTGTTAAATCTTCCGGCAGGTTTAAAAATTCTGCAATGTAAGGGTCTTTAATAAAATGAACAGGATGTTGTTTTTCAAGCGTAGTTTCGGAAGTGGGCTGTTGCGTAGAGAGTAAACGATGATAATAACCGCTTTTTATGTTTCGCTCCAACAGGCGTGAACTCCAGTTTTGCGAAGAAGCTTCTTTTAGGTAATATTCCCTTTCTTTTGGATCGTTAACCCTCATAATCAATCGAATATTTGTCCAGCTAAGATTGGCTACGCAGTGCGTATCGAATTGCTCAAAACCGGGAAAAGTAAGATAAAACTGTCTTATGTTTTTCAAATTAGCTTCAGAAAAACCTTTTCCAAGCGTATCGGATAAATGACGGGATAAATTTGAAATCAAATATTCTCCATAGCCAGCACGGTTTTGTCCATGTTGTTCTTCCTCGATAATACGCCTGCCTATTTGCCAATAAGTTTGCACCATTATGGTGTTTACCGCCTTAAATGCATTTGTTCTTGCTTGTATAAGCAGTTCGCTTATTTCGGTAAAAAAAGAATTATTGTTATTCATAAGCTGCTAATCCTGATATTTCACGCCCTTGTGCAAGTTTTTTTAATTGTGGTACCAAGTCTTCCATCAATGCCAATTCTTTTACTCTGCGTTCTTTCCAACTCAACTCTAAAGGCCCTAGTAAGTCGGTGAGCTTTTCACCGTCAAAAATCATCCGGCTCATGATTCTTTCTACAAAGGTTTTCAGGTCTGCTGTTTGCAAGCCGTTTTTATGGGCAATGACAGCGAGTTTTTTGTTGTATTTGTTATCTTGAAATCTGTCTATTAATGTTTTAATCTCGACCGCACTATAACCTTTTTGTCCAATCCAAATCATCTATGAATTCTATTAAATCTTCTTCGTTCATTAAGTTGGAAAAAGATTTTATCAGGTTTTTGACCTGTTCTTTAGTCATTTTTTGCTTAGTGGGTTTCTTTTGCGTACTGTCAGCAATCAAGTTCACAATGTAGTCATAATCAATCACCGCAGAAGCAAAAAGCACAAATTCAAAATCCAGCTGTTGAATTTCAGGCGGTGCCTGGTCGCCCTCTTTCTGCTGTATTTTCTGGAATTGTTTGGCCGTTTCTATATACGAACTACGGAATTCTTGAAAAGTTTCCTTTGGTAAGATGGTATCAATTTTTTCCTTTTGTTGTATGTCTAAGTCGGTGTATTGGTCTAACTGCGTTTTAAGCCGTTGTACTTCTTTAAAATTTTTTACAAATGCAATCCTTGCTGCATCACCTTTTAGATTATATACTTCTTGCGGTTCGTTTACCAAATTATGCTCCTGCATAAATACACCTAGCTTCTCAACGGCTTCCTTGAATTTGTCAATAATTACAGGAGCAGGGTCAACCAACCAAATTTCTTCGGCTCTGCCGTTATCTTCCCCAGAGAAAAAGTGCAATAGCTTGGTTCACTGCTTCCTGTTGCGAACGAAAATCTAGAATATTGCCATAAGGCTTCGTGTCGTTCAGCACCCGGTTGGTTCTGGAAAATGCCTGAATCAATCCGTGGTATTTTAGGTTTTTGTCCACAAACAAAGAGTTCAGGTATTTGCTGTCAAAACCTGTGAGCAACATATCCACCACTATGGTAATGTCTATCTTATTTTTGTGTGGATACTCTTTGTTGCTATATTTCTGGTCTTTGATACGTCTTTGTACATCCTGGTAATACAAATCAAATTCGTTAATGTTGTGGTTTGTACCGTATTGCAGATTGAAGTCAGCAATAATTTCTATTAATGCTTTCTTCTTTTCTTCTGGATTTTGTTTATTGTCTTCTTTCTCCTGTGTTAAGTCTTCCTGAAACTGTTTGATATCTGCTGCGTTTTTCTGACTTTGCTGATCGCCATCTTTGGCAATTAATTGAACAGGTGGTGAAAATACGCAAGCGATATTCAAAGGAGCATAATCCGGGTTTTCAGTTTGTTTCTTTTTCTGTATTTCCTTGAAAAGCTGGTAATATTCAATAGCATTGTTGATAGAAGCGGTTGCCAGTACCGCATTGAATTTCCGTTGGTTGGTAGCTGCATCGTGCTTGTCCAAAATAGCTTCCACCACGGCTTGTTGTGCAATCGCTTCACCCGGCTTTGCATTCTGATTACGTTTGAAATAATCAATGTGAAAACGCAATACATTTTTGTCATCAATAGCGTGGGTTATAGTATAGGCATGCAATTGTTTTTCAAAAATGGCTTCTGTAGTTTTATAGGTTTCATATTGGTCTTCCCTAATTTTATAAGTAGAATTATTAGGGAAAATAGGCGTACCCGTAAAACCAAACAATTGAGCATTCGGAAAAAAAACTCTTTTATCGCTTTATGATTATCGCCAAATTGAGAACGGTGGCACTCATCAAATATAAATACGATTCGCTTTTTGCTTAATGATCCTAAGCGTTCTTTGTAGTTTTTCTTGTTGGTTCCATCCAAAGCCAAACCCAGTTTTTGAATGGTGGTAACAATTACTTTGTCAGCATAATCAGTAGATAGTAATCGTCTTACCAATGTTTCGGTATTGGTGTTTTCTTCCACACTGCCTTCCTGGAATTTATTAAACTCTTCACGTGTTTGCCGGTCAAGGTCTTTACGATCAACCACAAATAAACATTTTTCAATGTCAGGGTCATCTTTCAGCAGGGTAGAAGCTTTGAAAGAAGTAAGTGTTTTCCCGCTACCTGTGGTGTGCCATATATAGCCGTTACCCCTGTTGTCCTTTATACAATCAACAATTGCTTTCACTGCATAAACCTGGTACGGTCTCATTACGAGCAATTTCTGTTCACTCTCCACAAGCACCATATACTTGCTAATCATTTCGCCAAGAGTGCACTTGGTTAGAAATTTTTCGGTAAAGGTTTCTATATGCGTAATTTTCTTGTTGTTTTCATTTGCCAATTGGTAAATAGGCAAAAACTGTTCGTCTGCATTGAAAGCAAAGTGATGATTCTTATTGTTGGCAAAATAGTAGGTGTTGGTTCGGTTACTCACAATGAATAACTGCATAAAACAAAGCAATGAATTTCCGTAACCATTGCCCGGCTCATTTTTATAATCTACGATTTGCTGCATTGCTTTTCGTGGCGAAATATCCAGTTTTTTTAATTCGATTTGCACCACAGGCAGGCCGTTAATCAGCAAAATGATGTCAAAGCGTTGATGGCTGTTTTCAGTATTAATGCGCAGCTGGCTGATAACTTCAAAGTCATTTTTACACCAGTCTTTGATATTTACTAAAGTGTAATGAAGCGGAGTACCATCTTCTCGCTGAAAGTATTGCCTTTCACGCAAAAATTTAGAAGCAGCAAAAACATCGGGGTTAATAATCTCTTCCCGAAGTCTTAAAAATTCATTCTCTGACAGCCGGACACGGTTGAATGCTTCAAATTTGGTTTTGAAGTTTTGCTCAAGAGTTTTTCTATCAATTATATCTGGGCGATATATGTATTTCAGGCCCTTAAGTTGCTCGATTAAATTTTCTTCTATCTGGGTTTCTTTACTCATTATTCTTCTTTCAATAAATCTTTGGCACTTGACAAAATAGTAAATCTTTTTTCTTTTAACTTTTCAGTTAATGTGTTAATATCTTATACACCTACGCCCAACTCAAAAATAGGCGCAATTTTTATGTACATCAAAAATATTTTTTATTGCTTATATAAGCTCAATAATGAAATATTGTACAAGAACGATTATTTTAGTTTTAATTAAAAACTAAAATAATAAAATCATATTTGCCAATGCAGCTGAACAAAGCGCAAACGCCGGTAATAAAATATTTTACATCAGTTTACTGATGATTTTTATATAACCAAAAATATCCTGTTCCTGCTACTAAACAAATCCCGCTGATTATCCACCACAAATTATTGTAGCCTGCCAAAGCAGCAATTTTAGTGCCGCCGTAGCTGCCAATTATTTGTGCAGCACTCCATGCCATGGTATATAGCGCTGCATACTGCCCCCTGTTTGCCTGTGTACTCCTGCTGATATAATAACTATTCATAAAAGGCATGCCAAGCATTTCAGCTATTGTAATTGTTAGTATTGAAAAAGAGGCAATGGCCAATCCGCTGGCTAATGGAATATTCAACAATAAAAATGACAACCCCATTAATAAAGTGCCCCAATAAATTAATTTTAAATAAGCATGCCTTCCTTCCAGTTTAAATACAATTATCATTTCAAAAAATGCAATTAATAAACCATTCATGCACATAACAGCTCCTATCCAAAATTCATCAAGCCCTAAAGAAAGCTTAAAGAAGATAGGCACAGTACTGAAAAGCTGGAAAAAGCATATGGCAAATAATAATTGAAATAATAAAAACCATAAGAATTTTTTATCACGGTAAGGAGAACCGGCAGTAGGGGAATAATTTTTTTTAACCTGGTTGTCTTTTTGTTTTACCACATTCACCCTGGGTAAAATCAACAACAGAAATATAGCTGCACAAATACTGGTGCATCCATCCACCCAAAATAATAAGTGATAATCAATTGAAGCTAAAAAACCACCAACTGCTGTACCTAAGCCAAAACCGATATTTACTGCCAGTCTTACCAGGGAAAAAGATTGTGTGGTATTTTGTGGTGTGCTGTAATGAGCAATGGCTGCTGCATTTGCAGGTCTGAAAGATTCATTGACCAGGCTTAAAAAAAATACACAGATTGCAAAGGATAAAAAGCTTGTCGTTTGTCCTAGTATAATAAAAAGTATACCTCCGCCAAAAAGTGCAAAAAACTGGACATAATAAAAGCCAATTGCATCACTAATCTTTCCGCCCAGAAATGCTCCGGCCAGAGAGCCAGCACCATATATAGCTACCGCCCACCCGGCTTGCTCTATACCATAACCACTTTTTATACAATACAAATGTCATGTATGGTAATACCATGGCGCCACTGCGGTTGATAAGCATTACAACGCTTAATAACCAGATTCTCCTGGTTAATCCTGTATATGCTTTTTATATAAATCAAATATTGAAGTGAACATTGCAATGGTATGTTATTGCGTGTATTAATTATTTTCTTTAGATCTTAAATAAAAGATTAGTTGCTAAAGGTTTCTGTTTTAGGAATTGTTTCAAATCCTTTTTTAAAAATATCAGGCGGGGCAGTAATTTTCCGCAATTGGGTATCCATCCATGCGCCATCAATAGTAAGTAAAGCGACAAGTGTATCATTGTTTTTCCATATTTCATGCTTCATCGTCCACTTGCTAAAATCAGTGGAAAGTTTATCTAATCGCAGATTGATTGAAATATTATCACCGAATTTTATTTCTTTTTTGAACAGGCATTCTTCCCTGAAAATGATAGGGCCAATATGGTGCTGCACCATAGTTAATGGTGTTATTCCTGATTCAGTTAAAAAACAAATCCTTATGTACGCACCCATATCATAGTACACGCTATGCCGCACATGAAAATTAGGATCTAAATCACTCCATCGTATTTCTATATTCTTTGAATAGCTCATACCTATGTTTTGCCAGTAAATGTACATAAAAAAAGCACCCTGATTTTTACAGGGTGCTTTTTTGTATACCAGTATGAATGATCCTAGAATAAGTTGACAAAAAAGTTGACTTATATGATAAATATTAGGGAAAAAGACTTCAGTAAACGGACTCAAAAAGATTATAGCCTGTCTTTTAAACTGCAAATAGTAGATGAAATAGAAAAAGGCTATTTAACTTATAAGCAGAGCCAAAAAAGTATGGAGTTCAGGGAAGAAGTACAGTTTTGCAATGGTTAAGAAAACACGGAACTTTGGATTGGAAAAGTAAAACTCCAATGAAAAAGAAAGCTCCCCCAAAAACGTATATATCCCAATTGGAAAAAAGATCAAGTTGCTGGAAGCAGAAAAACAGATATTGAATAGGGCTATAGATATTGCAGATGATCTGTTTAATACTGAGATCAGAAAAAGTACTTACCCCTTGTCACAAGCAGCTTCCGACAACCAGGGGAACCAAACAATCAGTCGGAACTATAGCCGCTACCTTGGGTTACAGCCGTCAATATGTATATAAGCAACCAAAGGATGCTGCTAAACAATTGGCAAAACAGGCAGCTGTAAAACAATTAGTGGATAATCAAAGAAAACTCTTACCCAGGGTAGGTACCCGTAAGATTTATTATCTCATTAAAGAAGATTTAAAGCAGCAAAACCTAAAGTTTGGCCGTGATAAGCTCTTTGCATTAATGCAGTATTATGGTTTGCAAATCAAGCCCAGGCGTAGGTATGTACAAACTACTATGAGTAAGCACTGGCTAAGAAAATGGCCAAATATCATTAAAGGAAAAACAGTAAAGCAACCAGATGAAGTCTGGGTAAGTGATATTACTTATTTGAAGACCCAGCAAGGCAACTGTTATTTAAATATGATAACCGATATGTACAGCCGGAAAATAGTGGGTTATGCTGTAGATGATACAATGGAAACTGAAAGCATGATTAAAGCATTGCATATGGCAACCGGGCAACGTAGAAATAAAAATATACCAACTATCCATCATCTTGACAGGGATTGCAGTATTGCAGCAAAGAATATGAATCGCTAAGTAATAACAATAATATTAGGCTTAGCATGACAGAAAACGGAGACCCGTATGAAAATGCACTGGCTGAAAGAATGAACCGGACCATAAAAGAAGAATTTGGTATGGATAGAATTTTAAAAACTAAAGAACAGGTAAAAAAAATTAGTACAGGAAAGCATATTTTTTATACAATCAAAAAAGACCTCACCTGGAACTTAAAATGAAAACGCCACAACAGGTACATCAAACAAAAATCCCGGCTCCTTGAGGAAACCGGGAATATTTTAAAACCGTCAACTTATTTTAGGACGATTCAGTATTTATTTTTTAGTTTAAATTTAAAGTTTTGTCTTTAGGATATTTAACGCTATAACTTGTTCTTATTTTTTTAACTTCTCCCGGAGCTATACTGATTTTCCAGGTAAGTACGCCAATTTCTTCGTTTATTGCAGCATCAGCGCTTTCCAGCAATTCCACTTCCACCTCTTTATTTTGTGAAATAGGATATTGGTCTTTCAATAAAATATTTATCGGGTCTTTCTTGTTATTTTTTACAGTTATCTCGTAAGTAAATATTTGTTTTTTATTGGCACCAAAAATTTTGTGCTGCTAAAATCTTTAATTTTTCTCTTTTACCACTACACGTTTATCTTTACCCATAGTAAGATTGAGTGTATCCTGGGTTGAGGATGGGTCTATAAAAGATTTACCGATGTAAGTATCTTCAAAAATTATATTGGCTTCACCTGGTAATAAATTTAGCTTTTCCCAATCTGCCACTTCAGCCAACAAAAAAACTTCTTTGTCTAATTTAGGCACTGAATAATATTTAAAAGTGGCAGGTACATCATATTCGGTCAATGTTGCCGTTTGTGCTTTTCCGTTAGTAGGCACATCATATGGCAATGCAATGTCAAAAGTAACATCCAGTTCATTATCTGCTACGGAGATATAATCTTCAAGGCCATCTTTAAGCGTTACTACCACAGCCCCACTTGCAGCTCTTGAGCCATACAAATTTGAAGCATCTTCAGCTTTTAAAAATTCTTTATATTTAATGCCGCTATTATCTATTTTTTGAAATTCGGATTCACTCATTTCCACACCGTTTACTATATAAATCGGGTCGTTTTTACTATAGTCTAAATCTCCTGAGATTGATTTTTTTCGGCTAACACCAGCAACTACAACTTCACTTAATTGCTTATTATTAGCATCATCAAAGCTTTGTATGCGATTCATGCCTAACCTCAAATTTTGATTGTATACATTGATAGGGTTTATATAACTTAAAAACCATGCCCTGAAAACCGGAGCAAGACCTGTCTGGCTGGGAGATGAGGTGGACAAGCTTAATGTTACCTGTTTCCAATCCAACCCGGTAGTCTGGTAAATTTTAGCTTTGTATATTAATTTTAACGGGCTTTTTATATCTTTTGCTTTTATATCATAAAATGGTGTCCAGGATGCATTTTGTGATACATAAGAAAGGTTGAAATCATATTTTCCGGGTACCAGGCAGTTTAATTGTAAAATAAGTTTACCGGTACTTTTTGTATTCTTTTTTTCTTCCTCTTCTATTTGAATATTCAATTTATCTATTGTAGCTAACAATTTTATTTGTTTTTGATTTAATTGTGCAATTTCATTTTGAATCTCGATGGACTTTAATTTATAATAATCCATCAATTTAATCAATTCATTTACGCTTAATCCTGTTTGAGAGCCTTTAATTTCCTTGTTTGCTTTAAGTACAGAAAGTAAATCATTGGTTATACTTAAATTCGTTTTAATTTTTTCTACATCGGTATTTAGCCTGTCAATAGAATCTTCCAGATTTCGGATTGATGCACTTTTAATTTCCGGATTTAAGTAATCTGTACTGTATTCCAACCCCATTACTGTTACACTACTGTTTACACTTACCCGAATACTGTTTATATCTACTGCATTGCTAAGGTTTTCTATGATCAGTTCATTATTACCCTTAATAAGGTCAGCTTTAGCAAGCTGGTTCATTTCAGCACCATTTCTATACACAGTTACAGTTTGTAGCGTAGCTTTCGATGTTTGTTTGCCATCTATCGCCTTTGCATAATTAACTACAAAAAACAATAATAGAAAAGTAGAAATGTGCTTAAATGAAAGTAAACGTTTTGGTAAATGCATAATAATTTTTTAAAGTGATTAATAGCTATGAATGTATATAAGAAGCATTTTTTATAAGCTAAAATTTATTACTATGTCAGCTGTATCATATCAACTGCATTGGCAAATTGCGTTCACCTGGCCACTAACCATTTAGCTTTCATTGAATCAGATTTAATAAGTCGTAAAATAAATTAAAGCATCCTATCTACATATAGGATGCTTTAAACGAAACCAAAATAACCACTATTATAACCAAGATTCATTTGAATAATTATTTACATAAAAAAAAGCCGGTTTTTACCGGCTTTAACATTTCATAAACGTATTGCTTTTTTATTGAATATTGTTTACATATTATTTATATAATATATCATAATATTCCTGGGCCATGCGGTTGCTGTCAAATTGAAACTGCACATCCCTCATCCCATTTTTTACAATCTGGCGCCAGGTATCTTTTTGTTCATAATAAATAGGCAGAATCTGGTTTTCCAGGATATCGTATATTTTGTTTAAATCATACTCATCCTGCTCCTGTACATGCATTTTGGTATAATCTACCGGGGGAACTAAAAATCCATTATTACCATGGTTAATAAATTCGCAGATCCAGCCGTCGTTAGTGCTAAAATTCACTGAACCATTCATTGCTGCTGTCATACCACTTGTGCCGCTGGCTTCCCTTGGTACCCGTGGGTTATTAAGCCATACATCCGATGCTTGTTTTAACCGTTTGCTTAAAGCTAATTCATATCCTATACAAACAGCCACATTGCTATAATTTTTACTTAAATGTACCAAATGATTAAAATCACTTATTGCCGGATTATCTAATGGATAAGGTTTGCCTGCCCATATAAATTGTATAGGATATTTCTTATTGTTCAGCAATGCTTCAAAACGTTCATTATCCCTGGTAATTAATTCTGCTCTTTTATAGCCGGCAAATCGTCTTGCCCAAACTACTGTAAGCACATCAGGCTTCATCAGTTTGCCTGTCTGGTCAGCAACAATTTCCAAAGCCCTTTTTTTCAGGTATGTTTTGCGGTCATCAAATAAAGCATCATTATGTTGCTCTTTTGCATAATACAATTGTTTATCTGCCCAGTAGCGCCAGTTTTGTGCATTGGTTATGGCTTTAATTTCGCAGATATTTTCATATTTATTCCACATTTGCCTGCTTACTTCACCATGCAGCTGTGATACACCGTTAGCTAATTTTGCAAAACGCAAAGCAGCTAGGGAGTGATTAAATAAATCATCAGGCATGCCTGTAATTTTCCGAACCTGTTCTAATGGCATATCACAGAAATAACTCATTTTATCGCAAAGAAATATATCATGCTTTTCATTACCGGCTTCTTCAGGGGTATGCGTTGTAAATACAAGACGTTTTTTACCTCTTCTATACTACCTAATTTTTTATGTAAATAAAATGCCGCACTGATGGCATGTGCTTCATTTAAATGATACAATTCAGGATTAAAATTTAATTCATCCATCAGTTTTGCACCACCAACACCCAGTAAAATAAACTGTGCAACTTTAGTGGCTACATTGGCATCATACAGCCTGTGTGTAATCGTTTGTGATACATAATCATTTTCCGGCAAATCGGTACTTAATAAAAATAGAGGGGCACTTTTAAAGGTTTCGGGATTAAGGTAAAATGCTTTTACCCAAACTGGGTGCTGGTGTATTTGTATTTGAAATTTTATGCCGGTATCTTCTAAAAAATTATATATTTTTTCATTCCATTTTACTTGCAATGTTTGATCCTGGTTACGGGCCTGATCATAATAACCGTATTTCCACAAAATGCCTATGCCAACTAAATTTTGTTTAAGTTCATATGCGCTGCGCAAGTGTGAGCCACTTAAATAACCTAATCCGCCGCTATAAATTTTTAGAGGCTGGTGAATGGCAAATTCCATTGAAAAATAAGCCACACGTTTTTTAAAACGATCATCAATTGCATATGGGATTTTATAAGAAGCAAAACTCATAAGATTTTATTTGGTTTGAAGGCACAATATAAAAAGTAATTTTTAGAAAAAAGTAATATGAGGCCAATAATGTGTAAAAAATACACGATAAAATGTTTTTAGCATTTGATAAAAAAATGTGTAAATTAAAAGATAAATGCATCTTAAAAAATATTATAAAGAAAGCATTGTATTACATTTAGCTATTCATAACTTATATGGTCACGATTTAAATATGAATGAACAATTCATACCTAAACTATGAGCATAAAATACAAAATCATTTTTATGAAACAATTATTATCGTTTTTTTTATTATTATGTAGCGGGTGCAACTCAGCACAAAACAATCCTAACAAGATATCCGGTGGTTCTGAACCATTTGAAATTACTTACTCGAAAGTAGGCGTAAGGTTTCCACAATCCTTCCTTGAATATGTGCTACTGATAAGAAAATCCTGATAAAATATACAAGTACTTTTTTAGACAGTACCAATAAGGCAGGCAGCGAATCTATTATTATTTTTCAAAAGATTTATTTACTTCGGATGAATTAAAAAAAATTAGCCATATTTCTATAGCGGATTTTGAACAAGCCAACCGTGCCAAAGAAAATATGGATCCTATTTGTACTGGAGGAATGATTGAGCAGGTAGAATTAAAAAAATATAATAAAACAAGCAGGCTTGCATACCAATGTATAAAGCCTTCAGATAATTATACCAAGCAAATTGTAAAATTTATCAATAAGGAAATACCAGGCAAATATGAAATTGTTTTATAAATCAGGATTATTCAACAATTGCCATAACTTCTATTTCAATCAATAAATCATCATCAATTAGTTTACTAACCTCCACCATTGTTGCCACAGGTTTAATTGTTTTAAAAAAATGTGCATGAGCTTTTCCTACTTCTTCCCATAAGGAAATATCAGTTACATACATTCTTGTTCTTATTACATTTTCTAAACATGCGCCAGTTTGCTGTAAAACCTTATCAATTTTATTAAAAATAAATAGTGTCTGCTCATAAATATTTCCTTTGCCAATTAAAACTTCGCCATCCATTGCAGTAGTGCCGGCTACTTCAATAATATTTCCTGTTCTTACAGCCCGTGAATAGCCGATAATGTCTTCCCATGGAGAACCTGAACTGATTTTTATTGTTTCCATTGTAATATTGCTAAATTTGTTTTAATTGTATGAATAAAAATAACGATTTATCACTCAGTGAAGTACATGAAAGTGTAGATACAACAACTAAAAAAGTAGGGTGGAGGAGAATTTTTTCTTTTTTTGGTCCTGCTTACCTAATAAGCGTTGGATATATGGACCCGGGAAATTGGGCTACCGATCTTGCCGGTGGAAGCAAATTTGGTTATTCATTAATTTGGGTTTTATTAATGAGTAACCTGATGGCATTACTTTTACAAGATTTATCTGCACGGCTGGGTATTGTAAGGGGCCGGGATTTAGCCCAGGCTAACAGGGAAGCATACCCGAAAGTTATAAATTTTGCATTGTATATCCTTGCAGAAATTGCTATTGCTGCGTGCGACCTGGCAGAAGTATTGGGTATGGCAATAGGCATACAGTTGCTTACAGGCCTCCCACTGGTATGGGGTGTATCTATTACTGTATTGGATACTTTTTTGCTGTTGTATTTGCAACGGCTTGGCATGCGAAAAATGGAGGCGTTTATTATTGCTCTTGTAGCGATAGTAGCTATATCTTTTTTAATAGAAATAATATTTGCAAAACCTGCTCTTGTAGATGTCGCTAAAGGTTTTATGCCTACCTATTTAACTGATGAAGCATTATACATTGCTATTGGTATTATTGGAGCCACCGTAATGCCGCATAACTTATACTTACATTCAGCATTGGTTCAAACCAGGAAAATAGACAGAACGGATGCAGGTATAAAGCAAGCACTAAAGTTTAACAGGATAGACAGTACAATAGCCTTAAATATTGCTTTTTTAGTTAATGCAGCCATATTAATCCTGGCTGCAACTGTGTTTTTTAAAACCGGCAATTCCCATGTCGCAGAAATAAAAGAAGCTCATCGGCTTTTACCAGCTTTTTTGGGTAACCTAGCCCCTACGCTTTTTGCTATTGCCTTAATAGCAGCAGGGCAAAGCAGCACTATTACCGGTACGCTGGCAGGGCAAATAATTATGGAAGGTTATTTGAGCCTTCGTATCAATCCGCTCTTAAGAAGATTGATTACAAGATTGCTGGCTATAGTTCCTGCATTAATTGTAATTATTTTATATGGTGAAGAAAATGTGGATACACTTTTGATTTTCAGCCAGGTAGTGCTAAGCCTGCAATTAGGATTTGCTATTATTCCTTTAATAAATTTTGTAAGTAATAAAAAAGCAATGGGCAATTTTGCCATAAAAATTTATACTAAAATCGGGGCATGGCTTATAGCCAGCATACTCGTGTTTTTAAATTTAAAAATGCTGGTCAATGAAATAAGTGGAATTTTCGGCAGTGTAAATATTATTGTGAAGGTGCTTATCATCCTGGCCGGGATATTATTTGTAGGATTGCTTTTATATGTAATTATACATCCATTTATAATTAACAGTAAGAAAAAAGTTTCCATTCAAATCCACCCTAATGCGAATGCTATAAAAAATATAACCATACCTGTTTTTAATAAGATAGCCATTGCCTTGGATTTTAGCGAAGCAGATGCTAAACTAATTTCTTACGCTATCGGGCAGGGGCAAGAAATTACGGAATATTTATTGATTCATATTGTAGAGAGCGCCCCGGCAAAATTATTAGGAAAATATACAGATGATTTTGAAACCAGGAAAGATGAAGAGCAAATGCAATTTTACCTGGATGAATTAAAAGGTAAAGGTTACACCGTTACCGGTAAGTTAGGATTCAGAAGCAGGGTAAAAGAAATAGTACGCATTGTAAATGAAAATAATGCGGATATGTTAGTAATTGGGGCACATGGTCATACTGCTGTGAAAGATTTTATTTATGGTGAAACAGTAAACTCAGTGCGGCACAACCTTAAAATACCTGTGCTAATAGTAAATTTATAAAATTTCCAAAACCACCAATCAGTTTGTGGAGTGGTGCCTATTGGAAAATCATGTATATAGCCGGAATTTTCAAATCCGTATTTCAGGTAAAATTTTTGTGCTCTTATATTATGCTCCCAAACACCGAGCCACAGCATTTCATATTTATTGCTGGTACCATATTCAATCACAAAATCCATTAATTTTTGTGCAACACCTTTGCCATGAAATTCCTTTTTTTACATATAGTCTTTTTAGTTCTAAAGCTTTACATTTTTCTGTAACCGGAAAATTCCGGTAATCCTCTTTAAACCTTACATATCCTACAGGCACACTGTCAATTTCAGCAAAAAAATAAAAGTCATTATTATCCTTTAATTCTTTTTTTACTTGGTTAATATTAAAGTATTCTTCTATAAAGCCACTCATATCTTCATCAGTACAAGTACCTGTAAAAGTATCAAAAAAAGTATCTGTGGCTAATTTTGATAATACTTGTGCATCTTCAATTTTTGCCCTTCTTATTTCCATACCTGGTTACCATTTAAGTTGGAGGATATTATTGCTTTTGTCTACATCCGCCATACGCTTGGTCGGGTCAATTTCGGCAATTGTTAATTCAGACAATTTACGTTTGGTTTCTACTGTATATGTAGGATGTGTCCATTTCCATTCCTCGTATACTATTCTTTGTTGGCCTTTATTTTCAGCAGGCTTGTTGCCATACATTAAATTTAACGGTATATAGTGTAACTCTGTACTTCCATCTTTAAAAGTAAGCTGTAAATCAATAGGCATGGGGATTTGCCCTATTCTTCCCAACCTTATCTTTGATACACCGTTTTCTTCCCACAGGCTGTCAATTTTATAATTGATAGTTTTTGTAGTGTTACACCAGTATTCTTTTTGTACCAATCCAGTTTTAATCCGCTAACATTTTCGGCTAACTGTATGAAATCATTACTGTTTGGATGTTTGAAACGCCATTGATTATAATAAGACAATAATAACTTGTTCCTTGCCTCTGCTCCGATGATATAGCCTAATTGCTCCATAAAAACGCATCCTTTTGCATAAGCAGCAGCGCTGTAACCAAAATTAGTATTAAAATGATCGGCATGGGTTGTAAGCGGTTCTTCATACCCGCTTTTTGCCAGGTAAAAATAAGTTGCATAATTTGAATAATGTTCCAGTGGTAATAATTTGGATAAGGAATCCAGTTTTTTTAATGCAGTAACGTCACCGGCTACCTGCAGTCTTGTCACTTTATCCCTGTAATATCCTTCTACCAAATCGGTAGCAAATTCAGTAAACCCTTCATCCATCCAGCCGTAAAGACTTTCATTAGTAGCCAGCATCATCTGGTACCAGCTGTGCATCCATTCATGAAAAACCGTACCAAGGCGGGAATCTGCCAGTAAAGTGGCCATGGGGTATTCCATCCCACCATCGCCACCCTGTATAAATGAGTATTGTGGGTAAGGATATTTGCCGAAGTTTTTTTCAATAAAAGGTAATACGGTAACAGCTGCATCAGCTACAGCTGTCCAGGCCGCATCATTTTTTGTATCACCGGGTATAAAATTATATATAACATGTATTGCAGGCCCGTTATTAGGCATTTTGCGTACAATGTGTTTATAATCGGGATCAGCTGCCCACACAAAATCATGTACATTATTGCCAATAAAATGCCAACTGCGTTTATCCTTAGCCGTTGGTTTAAGTTCTGTGCCTGCAGCATCATATCCCCAGCCTATTTCATTGGCATTTTCCAATATCCCGGTACCTGCCAGTTTATATGTTTTATCAATATTAATGGTTACATCAAAATCGCCCCAAACACCATAAAATTCCCTGGCGATATATGGAGTAGGGTGCCATCCCTCATAATCGTATTCACACATTTTGGGGTACCATTGGCTTACACTGTACCTAACACCTGTTTGGGGATTGTCTCTTCCGCTTCTTCTTATTTGTAAAGGAATTTGTGCTTCAAACTCCAAATCAAAAATAACTTTTGTATTAGGCAAAATCGCCTTTGTTAAATTTACTTCCAGTATTGTTTCATGATATTTAAATGGTTGTGGTACACCATTCATTTTTAATGAAACTATTTTTTGATATCCTATTTCATCATCTTTTAAGTTAGTAATGCGGTCTTGCACCCTTGCGTCCCAATCCTGGCGGTTGTTGATAACAGTTTTTCCTAATTCCCTGCTGCGTACATCCATACTGCTGTTGGGCTGAAAGGCATTCCAATACAAATGATAAAATACTTTATCCAGCTTATCTGGAGAATTATTAAAGTATTCAAGCTTTTGTTTTCCCATAAGCTTGTTGGTTACTGCATCCACATCCACCATCATATTATATTTTACCTTTTGCTGCCATCGGTTTGCCTGGGCTAAAAGAGGAGACTGGAGGCAGTTGAAAAATAGAAGGACAATAAAAGAAATAAATTTTTCTTTATATTTTTTTTGTAATCGACTATAGTTTTCGTGATTTGGCATTGTTGTAAACTTCGGCTTGTTATTATTTTCTTTCTGGTAAAGAGAAAATAGGATCCTCACTGCATTGTTATCAGTACTATTAAGCTTTTCCAAATTTTTGTTCATAAAATAAGTATTGTATTGTAAATTAAAGGAAAATGCATGAAATAGACATATAAAAATTATAAATGGTTGTTTACTTATTATGCTCTTGGGCTAATAAATAAACAACCATCTGTTTATGCAAATAATTTTTGCTGGTGAAGAAAAGCGTTAATTATTGTACAGGCGTACAAATAATTGTTGTAGTAGCTTTTCCGGTCATTGGACCAGAATTTCCCATCATATCCACGGTATTATTCATTTCTGTTACTAATTCATTCTTTTTTACCAAGCCTGTAGTAATATCACTGGTTATCTCACCTGTTGTTGTTGTATTTAATGTTATAGTCATTTCCATGCCTTGTGTATTAACAGTTTTTTCACCTGTAAGCATAATGTTAACATCGGTTATAGCTTCATTGCCTTTTATATCTTTAATGGTATACTTTTTTATAGTTTTAAGTTTATCATCTAAAGAAGAATCCACCCACGTATAACCTTTTTTAATATTAGCTGGCAATACCATAAAAGCTGCAGATATACTATTACCTGTGCTGGGATTAAACATTTTTTCCATAGGATTAGAACCTTCTGCATCCTCTGTTTTTTTAGAATTAATTTCTTTTCCTGCGTTGTCCAATACCACTTCTTCCGGCACATTTAATTTTCCTCCCATTGCTTTGCCGATCTCTGAATCTTTATCCGCAGCATTTTCTGAATCATAATTTTGTGAATTGCCCATAGCCTGGCTGGAGATTTTCATTTTTTTAACTGTGCTTACCAATGAAATATTATTGTCGGCTATCGTTTTAACTTCAAGTAAGGTTGTGATATCATTAGCTGATGTTATTTCAATATCCTGGCCCATAACATTAAATGTCATATTAGCTGTACCAGATTGGTTAATATTCATTTTTTGTCCTTCTTTTAAAATAATTTTTTCAGTGGCTTTTTGCGCAAAAACCTGGCTTGATATCACTGTAAAAGCTATTAATACGATTTTTTTCATTATTTTAATTATTATTGTTATGTAATAAATGCAAATGTATACGCAAATCTTATTGACAAAGAATATTTTATGCTTTTTAACAAGAGTATTTAATAAAAAAACCCTTACATGTGTGTAAGGGTTATAGATTAATCTATTAAATAATTATCCTACTAGTCTAACGTTTACTGCGTTCAAACCTTTTTTTCCTTCTTGCAGGTCAAACTCAACTTTATCACCTTCTTTTACATCTTGTGATAATCCGCTCACATGTACAAAAATTTCTTTGTTTGAGCCGTCATCTTTAATAAATCCGAATCCTTTTTCAGAATTGAAAAACTTTACGGTACCTTGATTTTTAGTGTCCATTTTAAATTTGTGTTGTAATAAATAATTTTATAAAGTTAAGGTTTAATATGGTAATAATAAAAAATAACTTCTGTTTTAAAATTAAATATACATTTATAAGTAAGTATTAAACAGCTAAATGCAAGGATCCCGGCTATTAATAGCCGGGATCCTTGTGATATAATTTAAGTGTATATTATCACTATTAGTTAAAAGTATACCTTATGCCTACCTGGCCCTGCCATCTTGAACCAAAAGATGGGGTCCAAGGTACTCGATTGATAAAATTATATCCTTTTTGTCCGGCTACTGTTGTAGTATTTAGTATAGTAAATGCCTGGTTAGTTACAAAATTTTGACGGCCCCAATCTTTGTTAATCAGGTTAGTAAGATTAAATACATCAAATGTTAATTGAAATGCATGTTTTTTATCACCCATATTAACATAAAAATCTTGTGCAAGGCGGGCATCAATTACATGCTCCCAAGGTGTGTTCTGCCATTTCTTTCAGTGTACTGGCCTCTTCTTTTAGAAAGATAAGAATCATTAGCTATAGAATGCTTCAAAGTCTGCAGACTGCTGTGCTGCAGTAGCTATAACTTGTTGTTGGGAGTTTACACGGTCAACAAATTTTATTTCACCCGGGTTTCTTGGTACATACATCAAATCATTCCCAAATCTTCCATCACTGTTAAGGTCTCCATTTATAAGGTAAGTAAATGGCTGACCTGAATTTCCATTATAAAAGAGAGCAAAAGAAGTTCTAAGATGTTTTATATAATCCATATTAAATGAAAAAATACCAGTTATCCTGTGTTGCAGCTGGTAATTAGAAGTAGCTAACTGAGGCTCATTTGGGCTTCCAACCACTTGCACAAACTCCCAGTTTGAAAAGGCAGTTGAACTTGCACCACTATTTACATCAGTGGCTGAATTAAAGTTATAAGCTAACTGGGTGAAGAAATGTTTCCAGGTTTTATTAATGGTAGCTCCTAAATTAAGTGTATAGCCTTCATTAGTATTCGTGATTAAAATTGCATTAGTAATAACAGGATTTTTTCTTCTTGCATTAGTTGATGTTGCAAAAGCTATTCTTTTATCAAAACCATTGTTATAAACCGGATCTACCACTCCAACAGGTGCTGTTAAATTAACATCCTGGTACAACACATTGTTAATCGTTTTAGAAAACATTGTTTCAAATGTTAAGTTAATACCACCAGGTATTTTAATATCTGAGGCTGCATTAAATCTAAGTACTTGTGGCAGCTTAAAGTTTTTATCAATTAAATTCACTTCGAAAGAATTTCCTCCTGAACCTATGTTGCTTTGTTCATTTACATTAGGATTAAATCCTTCTCCATTATTTACACCAAAAGGGGCCTGTGTAGGTGTATTATCAACTTGGCTGGTTGTTCTTAATAATAAACCTGTATTTGAGAATTGATTTGAAATCCATACAAATGGTACCCTTCCGCTGAAAATACCTATTCCACCACGTACAATTACGCTTCTGTCACCCGCTACATCATAATTAAATCCAACCCTTGGGGCAAATAAAAGCTGCTTATTAGGGATATTTTGTGTGTTATATTTACCTTCAAAAGTAGAATCAACTATTTTATTATAACCAGGTTTTGAATTTATAACCGGCATATCTACTCTTAAACCGGCAGTAAGCCTGAATTTAGGGTTAACCTGTATCTCATCCTGTACATAGAATCCCAGCTGGGCGGCCTTAAATTCGGCAGATGGCCTTGCAGTAGTTTTATCAGCAGGAAAAGTTACCTCAAACTGACGGGGTTGGTTGGCATAAAAATCAGCTAAATTGCCAAAGCGCCAGCGACCATTAAGATTGTTGATTAATAAATTTCTGAAATTAAAGAACTCATTATGTGTACCTATTGTAAAGGTGTTTTTGCCTTTAAATATCTTTACATTATCAGTTATTTCAAAAATGTTTTGATCAAGTTCATTAGCAGTAGAGCTTCTTTCTGCTCCTAATTGTATAGTACCTGAATTGTGGGTAATTTCAACAAGAAAACGAAGTGTACCATAGGTAGAACGGAAATCCCCTGATTTTATGCATACCTACAATCAGGTTATTAGAAACGGATTTGGTAAAATTGCTGCGTAATTCAGCAACTGTAATGTTTTGTGAGTTATTAAAGCGGTATGCATTATTTCCAAGACGAAAAAGTGTTGTAGAGCGTGAAATATTATCATCATATGCATTAATATAATTATGACGAACTGTTAAACGGTGTTTTTTCTGAAATATTCCAGTCTAATCTTCCAAATACCTTATCACTTTGGGTTTCTGCATTAACAACGTTAAAATTACCTACGTTATATTGATACCTGCCTTGTAATGTATCAGCCAATTCTTGTGCTTCTGCTGTTGTAAGTAATGCATTTTTTTCTCCTGCATTAAAAAGAGTTGGGGCCGTCCTTCTAGCCAGCTCACCATTTAGAAAGAAAAATAATTTATTTTTAATGATCGGGCCTCCAAATCTTAATCCGTATTGCTTATCACTGAAAGTAGTTGATTTTGCACGTGACAAAGGATCCTTACCGATAGTATTCTGGTTGCGTAAAAAATAGTAAACAGAGCCTTCCATTTTATTTGTTCCTGAACGGGTAACCGCGTTAACCCCGGCCCCTGTAAAGTTGCCATAAGATACATCATATGGAGCTAATACTACCTGTATTTCCTGGATCGCATCCAATGATATGGGGGTAGTTGCAGCCTGCCCGCCCGGTGTACCTGAACCGGATAAACCAAATACATCATTATTTACAGCTCCGTCAATAGTAATATTATTAAAACGGTTACTTGCACCACCAAATGAGTTTCCATTAGCCTGCGGCGTTAACCTGGTATAATCCTGTAAGCTCCTGCTTAAGGTAGGAAGCGCAGCAATCTGCTCCTTGCTTATACTTGTAGATGCACCGGTTTTCTTTCTTGCATTAGGGCCTCTGGCAGCAGCAACTGTAACCCCGCCTAATGTGGTGGAAGATGTGCTCAGCACTGCATCAAAACGTGTGATTTCTCCTAAAGGAAGGGAGCCGATTGTTTCTGAAAATGTGGCATAGCCTATATTAGTGACCTCAATAGTATATGGGCCACCTGGTGTTAAATTTACCAGATCAAATTTGCCATCTTTACTGCTTGAAGTCCTGAAGATGCTTCCAGTCGGGGTATGTGTTAATTGTATCGTGCTACCAATTAAAACACTTCCTTCACTATTTTTTACAAATCCCGAAAGGCTACTGGTAGTTACCTGTCCATTTACGATAACAGATATGGCCAACATGGCGAGAATAAGGGGTAAAACTTTTTTACAATACATAAGAGTTTGTTTTTTTACGAGAGCAAAGAAACTAAATAAATAGATCAGTATAGAAATTTATTATTAACAAAATATTATCCTTTATTAAGATTTACGTATTTATAAAAAAAATTCTTAAATGGCCTTAATTGTAAAAAAATAATGTATAAATTTTACCAATATTATAAATGTATCTTTTTTATGCACCATAATTAAACGGGTTAACTTTGCAAAAGAATTGTATGTTAGATAATATTGAAAGTGCGATAGAAGATATAAAAAGGTAAGCTTGTGGTAGTAGTAGATGATGAAGACAGGGAAAATGAGGGGATTTTATTACCGCAGCTGAAAACGCAACTCCTGAACTGATCAATTTTATGAGTATTCATGGACGTGGGCTGATTTGTGCTTCTATAACTGAAGAAAGATGTATGGAATTAAGATTGGAGCCAATGGTTAAAGATAATACAGCTTTGCACGAAACTGCTTTTACTGTTAGTGTGGATTTACTAGGCCATGGCTGTACCACAGGAATATCTGCGCCTGACAGGGCTAAAACAATCCAGGCTTTAATTGACCCAGCTACGAAACCTGAAGATTTGGGACGGCCAGGGCATATTTTTCCTTTAAAAGCAAAAAAAGGAGGGGTTTTAAGAAGGGCAGGACATACTGAAGCTACCATTGACCTGGCAAGACTTGCAGGGTTTACACCTGCCGGTGTATTGGTAGAAATAATGAATGAAGATGGTACGATGGCAAGATTACCTGAATTACTGAAAATTGCAAAAAAATTTGATTTAAAGATTATTTCTATCAAAGATTTGATTGCTTACCGTTTAAGAACAGAAACATTAGTGCAGCAAGAGATTTCTGTAAAAATGCCTACCAAATATGGAAATTTTGAATTGATTGCTTTTCAACAGTTAAATACCGGCGAAATACATTTGGTATTAAAGAAAGGTAGCTGGAAAAACGATGAGCCTGTATTAGTCAGGGTACACAGCAGTTGTATAACCGGGGATATTTTAAGCAGCCTGCGTTGTGATTGTGGAGATCAGCTGCATACTGCAATGCAAATGGTAGAAAAAGAAGGCAAAGGCATTATTTTATACATGAACCAAGAGGGCAGGGGTATAGGGTTATTAAATAAATTGAAAGCGTATAAATTACAGGAAAATGGCCGCGATACTGTGCAGGCCAATATAGAGCTGGGTTTTGGAATGGATGAACGGGATTATGGTATTGGGGCACAGATATTGAGAAACCTGGGCATTAGCAAAATGATATTGATAAGCAACAATCCAAGAAAGCGGGCGGGCTTATCTGGGTATGGACTGGAGGTAATAGACACTGTACCTATTGAAATAAAACCTAACCAGCATAATGAAAAATATTTAAGAACAAAAAGAGATAAGCTGGGGCATAAGTTGTTTAATATTTAAAGATTGATTTTATATTCTTTCGGAACCTGTGTGTTAATATAATTTACAATCATTTTGGTATTGGCATCAAATTTCTGATTACAACCGGAATAAGTAATTTCTTTTTTCTTATTTTCTTTATTCATTGTGATGTAATGACCGGGGCTTCCGGGGCATAGTTCACCAACATAGGGCTCTGCTTGCCATTGGTCGATAGAGATATTGCTTAATTTAATTAATTCTTTTGATGTGCCGGTGATTTGCTGATAGGCAATTTTTGATTTGCAACCGGGATATTTTTTTCCTGAAGAATCTGTATAGGTACCATTTCGTTCTGAAACTTCTACGATGATATCTTTATGGGTTAAAGTATATTTTATAGCGTGGCAAGGAAGAGAAAACTGAACTGTAAATGTAATTTCAAAAGGCACAATTTTCATTTTTTCAGAATAATTTTTTCCGGAATTATTATCACAAGATGTGATTAAAAAAGATAGCATTATAAGTTGTATTGAAGAAAACATTTTGTAATACATTTTATAAATTAATCTTATATTTTTCAGGGATCTGACTGTTAATATAATTTACAATCATTTTGGTATTTTCATCAAAATTTTTTGTACAACCGCCATAATGTATTTCTTTTATCTTTCCTTCTTTTTAAAAATAATGCCATGGCTTACTCCTCCTTCACAACTTTCATCCGGAGCGGCTTCCCAATCATCTAAATCAATTGAACTCAGTTGCATTAATTGGTCTGTTTTAGCAAGGTCTTTCTGGAAAACCTTTTTTGTATGCAATCAAACTTCCTGTTACCTGATGAGTCTACTGAACGTTTGTTTTCATCAAAACTGATAGTAAGTTTTTATCTGTAATTATATATGCTGATCCATGGCAAGGAGATTTGGCATTACCCTGAATGTTATTTCAAATGATTGTATGCTACCGTTCATATTAATTTTGTTGTTGCTGGCATTACCATTAGTATTACAACATACCATCAATACAGAAAGTAATGCCAGTGTTAATGGTGTAAAAATTTTAAATCTATTGTACATTAATAAATGTTTAATGTAAAAGATGCACTTATTAATATGATTACATAATTCAATGCTAGCGTAAGGTGTCTTTGATTACTTTCAAAGTATCCCGGGCAGGTTTAATTAATTCTACGGGTAATGTATTTTTTCTTAACGGAGTTGTATTTGACGGCTTAAAAATATCTGATACCCTGTCAAAATCTGTACGATAATTCAGGCTTAAGCCCTGCCTGTTTCTCTGACCAACGCTAAAATCAATATTGCTTCTTCTAAAGCCGATTACCCGTACCTTGCCATCCTGGCTTAACAGCCACTCTGCTGAAAAATCAGGTGTAAGCAACAAACTGGAATTGGTATTTTTATTGGTTAACGTGTAAGGATTATTTACATCAACGTTACCACCAACGGTTACAATTAATCTGCCTTTAAACCATTGTTTTGAAAAAGCAAAATTTGCTGCAGCCTGCAATTGGCTGTAACTTTCACTTAAGCCATTTAAATCATTGCTGGAGCTAACATCAAAGTCAAATGTAAGGCCGATTTTTTGCAGGTATTTGTTTACGTAATCTGTTAAGCTCCGGGATAAAATCTGACCGATAGTATTAATGCCAATCGATATAGCGTTTTGATTTTGCAAAAAGCCCTGGTTTTGCTGAACAAATGTATTAAAAATAAGTACGCTGCTTATTTGTTTATTCATTTCATTTTTATCTCTTGTAAAGTCTTCCAGCTTAGATTGCACAAAATTATCCTGTGCATAAGGGCTGTTACCAGGCAATACAAATTCAAAACTGATTTCCGGTGATTTTAATGTGTTGGTTAAATGTGCTACTACATCCACATCACTTTTAGCCCTGTATCCCTTTAGTGAAGGAAAGCTGCTGAAATCTACATCCTTAGCTGAATATTCAGCTTCTATATTAATGGTAGCATCAAATGGATCAGGCTTATCCCAGGAGATATATCCTCCTCTTTTTATAGTAAAACCTTTTTCTACAAATTGCTGGAAATTAAAAGTATATTCTCCTCTTTCAATTTCATATTTGCCCCTGATGGTAAGTGGCTCTTTATTTCCGACCCTGATATTTAAATTTCCGTATCCCACGGCTTTTATTATATCACCGGTAGATTCATCTAAAATAACATCAATTTTGCATGCTGGATTTGTTTCAATATTCATATCTACCAAAATAGCAGTGCCTGGTTTGGTCAAACGTTCATTTTCCATTTTACTGCCAAATTGTATAAATTCAATATAATCAATTGAACCCACTTCTCTATTGTTACTGCTTGGTATATAAATATGGCTGCTGTCGTTTTCTCTGCTTGAAGGCTTGCCGTTTATATTCATTCTCATATCAGTAACAGGCCCGTTAATATTCATACTGGCGCTGCCTATAACCCTGCCATAAAATTGTGTGTTGTCTTTTTTGGTTGTATTTAAAAGCAATAACTTATTTGTTGACACATTTATATTGTCAAATTCAAAATCTTTAAAAAAATTATGATAAAGCTTGCCGGTTGCCAATCCTTTATTTCCATATTTATCTGTCAAAGTAATAGAGCCTAAATCTATCTCATCAGGGTTAAAAATAATTGTTTCGTTTTTTATTAAGTAAGTGCATTGTGTGTATAAAACTTTTAGAGAAGCCTCAGTAACTGTTACGCTACCCGTCAGCAGTATGTGTTTTTTAGTGCCACTTAATTTAAGGTAACCTATGCCTGTGCCATTTATATTTCCAAATATGCTCCCTAGGTAAGGCTCCAATGTATTCAATGCTATTTTATCTGCTGTTAAATCAATATCCATTTGGTTGTTCACAGAATCTTTTAAATTGTACTTTCCGTTTACATTAAATTTTGCAAATTCATTATCAGCTGCTGCCGTAAAACCAATTATACCTGTTGATGGATTTACATCAGCAGTGAGACTAATATTTCCGACAGGGTTATTTTCAAAAAGGAGGCTTTGAATATCACCGGTAAAACTAAATTCCTGCCTGCCAAAAGGATCTTTTAGTGTAGCAGTACCCGTTAGTAAACCTTCTAATTTTGGTTGTTTGACTAACAGGGGCAAAAAATCATAAATATTTATTTTTTTTAACCTGGCTACCAGGTTGGTCTTATCGGTTTCATCGTCCAGTTCGGTAGAAATGGTTATTGCCTGGTTACCTTGTGTAAAATTTACTTCATTGGCATTAATAAAATTTTTCCGGATACTAAGTTCACCATCTTTTTCCAGTTGCCATTTTTGTTCATTTATTATAAATGAAGAAGGAAAAAATGTACCGTTACTCCATCTTTAAGCGTTTATGCTTGCATTAAGTTCAGCTTTATTTATAGTTTTGCTCCCGCTTGTTTTTAATTCAATATTTGATACATTATTAGCAGACCTGATAGTTAAATCACTTGCAGGAAAATGTAGGCTATCGGTTATACCTACGTTACCTATAGATATTTTTGCCAGTAATGAATCAATATTACCCTCACTTTCAAGCTTTGTAGTAATAAAGGTTTTTTCATCATAGCTAAATGAAGGTATAAATGCATTTACGCTCAATAAATTACTGTCTAATTTTAAATTGCCTGTTATTTGTGCGTTATCAAATCCTTGTAGTTTTTCATTTATTAATTTTACATAATCATTTACATATTTTGTATGTATTGAAAAACTGAAATCCTGGTTATTTATGGTGTAAGCAGGTTTTTGAATATATGAAGGATAATACCTGCTTAAAAATATTTTGAAAGCATCCGGCAATTCCTGTATTTTAAACTTACCGGCCAGGCTGGCATCTAATTCATTAGATTGTACAGACAAATATTTTTTATCGTTTACTATCATAGACTTGATAGATAAAGAATCAAAAGAAAGTCTGGTACTGTCGTTGTATAGCGTGGCATTAAAAACCTTAGCGGTACCCAAAAATTGTCAATATTGTTTCCTGTAAAATCGAGGCTGAAATGGCCTGCAAGAGAAAAGTTTTATTGGTTAATTTAAGATTTTTCAGTTGTACATTTTTTAACAGGGCATCAAAACTGAATTGGGTATTTTCTTTATCAAGCCTGATAGTTCCCTGTAAATTTTCGAGCTGTAAATTTGGGTCGTTTATGTCCAGCCGGCCTGTAAAAGTTTGATTTTTAAAATCTCCGTTTATTTTATATTTTGATAGTTGTAATTATTAACTGTTATGCTTTTTATGTCGCCAATAAAATTGGCATTCAAATTTTGTGCTTTAAATGAAGAGCCGTTTATTGTACCGCTTGCAGCGATGTTGCCTAATAATTTATTGCTAAAAAATTCTCCTAACTTAAAAGAAGCAGTAGAAATTTTTCCTGAATATGTAGGGGTTTTCCCAGCCGGGACTTTCATGTTAAGATCTGCAGTAAGAGAACCCAGGTTTGTATTAAAGCTGCCATAGGCTACAAAATCATTTACAAACCCTGTAAAATTTCCTTTATAATAAATGGTTCCTAATTTACTTAATTGAGGCCTGGTTATGGTTTTTAATGAAGGAATAAAAGTAGCAAGATCAGTATAATTAGTTTGCAGGCTGTTAGCATTAAAGTCTATAAAAGTAGTATTGATGTCTGGTAATCCTCTTAATGAAATATTGCCCTCTAAAAAGGTGGAACCGCTTTTAATAATCATATTGCGGGCACTTAAATTATCGATGGTTCCTTTAGCCAGTCCGTCTATATAAAGTATCCTTTTCCAGCTTTTTAGTGCGGGGGCAAAAATTGCAAGGTCGTCAGTATGGATAATGCTATTTTTAAAACGGCCTTCCAAATTTACTTTATGCAAGAAATCTCCCATGTCTTTTGACATATTTTTATACTCCATTGCATAATAATTCCCCAGCTTGCTGTTATTAATTTGTAAATCAAGATCATTGAATTCTATCAACCGGGGGTGCAGCACCATGTTGGTCTGAAATTTTTTAATATCCAGTTTGCTGCGTTCTTTTGCTGATAATGAGACGGCAGCTTTTACAGTATCATGTTCCCACCTTATATTTTTAATATCACCGGATATATTAAAAACATGCAAATGCTGGGCATCAAACCTATCCGTATATATTGCTCTTTCTGTTTTTCGCTCATTATTAAAAATGCCATTAGTAATTTTTATATTTCCTACAGCAGCCCTCCACCCGGCATTATTCCACTGGTAGTTTGTTAATGGCGCCACAGTTTTAACAGTATCTACATCAGTAGTGTTTATTCTTACAGGCCTGTTTCCGGGATAATTATATTGTGAAAATACCGGGGATTTGAAATTTAGTGTATTGATGAAAATTTTCTTGTCAAAAAAATTAATATCATCTGCATAGAGCTCCAATTTTTCCACGGCAACTTTCATGTCTTTTCCTGCCCATTGGTCTACCTGGTTAAAAGTGAGATTTTCTATTTGAAGTATTTTTAAATCTATAGATAGAGAATCTTTGTTACTTGTGCTTTTTTTAGGGCTCGAAAAATAATCTACCAAAAACTGGTAATTCCATACTGAATCCGTACGTTTTAAGTTTACCAGGGTATTATTTAAACCAATATATTTTAAGGTAGCCTTATCTTTTAAAAAAACCAATCTGTAATTTTAACATCTGCTGACCCTGTATAAAGTAGTGTATCTTTATTTAAATCTTTTATTAACACTCCTTTTATTATCATTGAATTAAATAAAGAAAAGCTTACATGGTCAACCTGTACAGTGGTGTGTAATTTTTCTGAGGTTCCTGGCTACTTTTTACTATCCAGTTTTGAACAGGGTTAGGTTAACAGCAATATATAATAGTACCAATAATAAAATAAGTACTAAAAAAATTCGCTTTAATATTTTAAAAAATCTACGCAGGACAAAAAATTATATGCAAAAATAGCTATTAGAGCCTGATGGCCAAGTTGATTACCGGATTTATTGGCTATTTTTTATGAATAAGCTGGTAATTTTTTAACTACCAAAAATATGTTTCAATAAATTGATCTATTTTTTATATTTATCAGTATGTAGGTATTAATAAACTTATAAGCATTTTTTATCTTATAAATAGTTGGAAACGGAAGCTTGAGCAATATTAAAATTGGCTTAAATAATATATTGAAAAATAAAAATTATTAGCTATCCTATTTTAAGAAAAAGCCAAGATTTAAACTAAAGGTTCTGTTCCTGATATTCCTGCCATCATTTTCTTCATTATTATTAATATTGGTAAGTCCCATTTGATAAACCGCTTCTATAAAAATCTTTTTAGTAGAGTATCCTATGCTCGGTACAAACCCAAAATCAAACAAGCCGTATTTATTGACAATACTGAATTTCATTTTTTCATCTGTAGTAACGCCGTTATCAGTAATTTTTTCTCTGCCAGCTACTGCTACGCCTAAAGACATACCTGCACCTGCCGTAAATGATCCGGCTTTATCATTAGTAAAGTGATAAGTTAATTTTGGTGCCATTTCTACATAATGTATTGTATTGTCAATTTTGGTAATATTACCTGTTTTAGGTAGAGTGATAAAACCTTTTAAATTATATGCTATATACGGGCTAAAATGTAAACCACCATCAAATGGCATATCCGCCTGCACACCAATATTACCACCTAATTTGTAATCAGTGGGTTGTTTTTCAGTACCATGATATACCCTTGCTGTACTATAATTCACACCGCCTTTTAATGCTATTTTTGTTTGCCCCTTCCCATTAACAAAAACAAATATTACTAATACAACTAAAATCGAAATTTTTCTCATTTTCATATGTTATTGGCCGCGAAGGTAACATTTAATATAATGTTCAGCTTTAAAACATATTATCTTTTTTTAAAAAGTCATTAAATTGTTCAGACCCATTTTTAGGTATAGATAATGATTGCCACTTACTGTTTTTTATCATTTTAGCAATATAAATAATTTGTCCTACATGATAAGGATAATGAGCGAGTTGTCTGTTGATAGCCTCTAAGGCAATCAATTTTTCTCCTCTTATATAAATGATTGCTAATAAATCAGCTTCCGTTAAAGATTGCAGGCTGCTCATGCAACAGTGCCATCCTTTTTCCCATAAATCAATTATTTCCTCTTTAGTAAGCAATTTTTTTTCAAATTCTTTATCCCTGTTGCGCCATTCTTTTTCTCCGTCTGAAGTTAAAAAATCTGTCCACCGGCTGATCATGTTGCCGGCTATGTGCTGTATTATTATTGCAATACTATTACTTTCTTCATTATACTGGTAATGAAAGTTATTTTCTTCAAGTGTTAAAAAAGTTTTATCTGCAAGCTCTTTATAATAAAGTAACCGTTTGATAATTGATTGCAAAAAAGCAGTGCCGGTTGTCATAAAAAACATTTAAAATATTAACATGTTGTGCTATTAACAAATGTTAACAAATAAAGTTATAATAAAAAGAATAAACTGATGTTGTGAAGTTCTCTCAGCAATTGACAAAAAATAGGAGAACGACATGCACAACGCCAGACAGATTCAGCAAATTCTATGAGATATGTAAAGAGATTTTTGGGCAAGAAGTAAACAGGAAAAAACTTTCAGTTTTATCCTGTAGAGCCCAGAATGAATGGTTTAGAAGTAGTATCATTGATGTGCTGTATATCAATCCTATTGGATTAACCATTTGAACGGAAGAAAATTAGCTCAGATGAAACGTGCTTTGTGTTTTTAATACCATAGCACGTTAAAGTTTAAGAATAGAGGGCTATATTTTTATCAATTAATACCTGTAAGTATCAGGTAAAAATATATTTATTTTAGTATAATACAAATTATGGCCAATGTCCTTCAGGTTGTAAGTAATTATAATCGTTACTCCAGATTTTTTTAGTATTATATATAAGTATAAATTTTTATGTGTATTACTGATTAGCTAAGTATTATAGTTTTTATTCAATTTATTGTTTAAACATTGGTGTTTTTGCGATTTTCATTAAAATGAGGAAAAATGTGAGTAGGATTTGTAAATATTTTCAGTAATTTTTGTCATATTTAAGTAAATTCCACATAAAGTTTAATGTTTTTATATTAACTAAAAATTATTAATTAATTCATTATCAGCATATTGTAAATAAATATTTTATTTTTAGTAATTATACTGTTTAATACATTATAATTTTATTGCATAAATGTTAATTTAAATATATACCTTTATTTCAGGAAGTAAATATCTACTTTCTTCTTATCACATAAAAACTTAAAAAAATGACAAAAAAATTAATCGCCTCAGCAATCATTGCTCTTGGCTTCGCCTCAGAAGTTAGTGCTCAAGCTACAGCAACAGCAACTATTACAGCAACTATTGTAACACCTATTAGCATTACAAAAAATGTTGATATGAATTTTGGTAATGCTGCCGTACAAGTTGCTACTGGTGGTACGGTTGTTTTAACCCCGGCTGGAACCAGAACAAAAACTTCGGTGTTACCCTTCCTGCGGTAACCGGTACTGTAACTGCTGCTAACTTTACAGTAGATGGGCAGGCAGATTACACGTATGCAATCACATTGCCTACCACTGATATTACACTTACCCATACAAATTCGGTAGATGAAATGACAGCTAACTCTTTTACGAGTACTCCTGCAACTACGGGTACACTAAACGCTACAGGTACACAAGAGCTTAATGTTGGTGCTACATTAAATGTCGCTGCAAATCAACTTGCAGGTTCGTATACTACTTCTACTGGTTTTGATGTTACCGTTAACTATAACTAAGTAATTTGTAAAATATAAAAGCGCTATAGATATAGCGCTTTTTATATTTTAGTATAAAAATTATGTGATAACTTAATGCACATACAATTAATTTTATATTAAAGCGTTTTTTGAATAATTATTAATCCTTATATCCTGACTATGTATTCATTAAATCCCATAAGCCGAAACCATATTAAAAAAGTAAAAGTATTAGAATATAAAAAAGTAGTTGCATATATTATATTGTTTTTTTTAGCGTTTAATACTAATTTCTCTGCAAAAATATTTGCACAGGGAAACCTTTTAATCATCCCAAAAAGGGTAGTATTTGAAGGGGCAAAAAAAACACATGAATTAAACCTAGCAAATATAGGAAGGGACACAGCTATATATCAGGTTTCCTTTGTACAAATCCGTATGCACCCAGATGGTAAATTTGAAAATATTACTGCGCCGGATTCGGGGCAGCTTTTTGCTGATCCGTATATCAGGTATTACCCCCGCAAGGTTATACTTGCCCCAAACGAGGCACAAACGCTTAAGCTTCAGCTTACTAAATCAAGTACATTGCAGCAGGGAGAGTATCGGTCTCATTTATATTTTAGGGCAATCCCAAAAGATCCGGGGCTTTTAGGCGCATCGGAAGAAGCACCACCTGCTAAAGATTCGAATATAGCTGTAAAGCTGGTGCCTGTTTTTGGCATAACAATACCAATAATTGTGCAGGTAGGCAACCTTACTGCCGATGTAAAGCTTTCTGGGTTATCATTACAGGTAAATAAAGATACAGTGCATTCTTTGCAAATCACGTTTAACCGATCTGGAAGCAGGTCTGTTTATGGGGATATTACTGTCGATTATATTTCCCCTGCCGGCAAAGAAATACGAGTAGGGTTGGTAAAAGGGATTGCTGTTTATAACCCCACTATTACCAGGCATTTTGTATTACAATTAGATAAAAAAGAAGGGGTAGATTATAGTTTGGGAAAACTTAATATAGTTTATGCAGACCAATCGCCTAAACCGATAGAGCTTGCAAAAGCAGAGTTAGTATTACAATAATAGGTCTCTTGCATCTTTCCTCTCCTGTTGAAAAGGAAATTAAGGTGGGTAAAAGGAAAAATACGACTTATGAAAAAGGGCTAACATTCGGAAAGTGAAAATATTTACATAATAATTAAAATAAACTTGTAGGATTAGGTAGCATAAGTGCAAATTCAAGATGTGAAATCAATTGTTACTATTTTTTCGGAGCCTTGATTTTTTTTGTTACTTTTTTTTATCAAGAAAAAAAAAGTAAATAGACAGTAACTCAAAACAGTAGTGAGTTTGTACTCAAAATACCAATTCTATCAAATTATAATTAAAATAAATTTATAAAAATGCAACATATTATATTTATTGAATAAAACTAATGAAAGAAGAAATACAAATAAAAAAGCTTCAAAGGATGAAATTCTTATTTGTAATCCTAATAAATTTAACATCCGGCTATTGCCTTGCACAGCTACCAACTGATAGTTTGCCCTTTGATCCGGCCATATCTATATACACTACTCAAAATATAAGTTTTGGGGCATTTTCTCATGGTAATGCCGGAGGTACAATAAGTATATCAAATACTGGCACACGTACAGCTACCGGTAGCGTTACTGCCCTAAACCTTGGTGTGCAATATTTTCAGGCCATATTTGAAATAGAAGCCCCGGTAGGTACTATTATTTCTATTTTAAACGGGCCGGATGTAATATTAAGCGGAAGTAATGGCGGTACTATGCTTTTGCAGATTGGTGATTCCAATCCTGCTTCACCATTCAGTACAGTAGTATCACCACCGGGCCGGACACCAATAAACATAGGGGGATCAATTTCGGTAGGTAATTCGGCGGCCAATCCCCCGGGTAGTTATAACGGGGTATTTTATTTAATTTTTAACCAGGAATAATAAAAACTGACTGAAAACAACTTTATACATAACAACTAATGGCTAATATCATTGCATATCGATCAAAAAAAAGCAATAGATATAGCTGTGGTATAAATTGTAAAAAATGGATTGTCATTTTATTGTTCATTTTTTTTTATGCTAAACCAGTATATTCTCAATTCGACGATATTTATGATGAAATATCTGTGTTACTAACGGTACAGCGTATAGGTAGTATAGAGATGGCTGCTATTATACATAATGAGCAAGTGTATTTACCTGTAAAAGAAGTATTTGATTTTTTGAAGATTAAGAATAACCCTGCAACGGATTTTAACAAAATTGAAGGCTATTTAATAGACCCAAAGGCTATTTATCTTATTGATAAAACAAAAAATCAAATTATATTTTATGATAAAGTATTTGATCTTAGCCCACAAGATATGGTTGTTACAGATAATATCTTATACCTTAAATCCAGTTATTTTGGCCAAATCTTCGGACTAGAATGCGTGTTTAATATCCGTAGCCTTTCCATTAATTTAAATACAAAATTAGAATTACCTGCTATTCGTGAGATGCAGCAGGAATTTATGCGCCAAAATAGGGGTACGCTTAGCGGAGAAATTAAAGCCGATACCGTACTTAAAAGAAAATTTTCCTTATTCCACCTTGGCATGTTGGATTGGTCTGTAATTACAACACAAGAAAAGGTGAATAGCACAGGTATAAGAAATACAAATAATAAAACCAATATCAATAACATCCGGATTAACCTCGGTTTAGGTGCAATTATAGCAGGAGGGGAAACAAACATTTACCTGGACTATAATAAAACTGACAAAATTAAAACACAGCAGCAATTTTTTCGCTGGAGATACGCAAACAATAATAGCACTTGGCTACGGCAAATAATAGCAGGGCGGGTAAATACATCTGCCATATCTACTATTCTTTTTCCCGTCAATGGCATTCAGCTAACCAATGCGCCTACTTCATACCGGCGTTCTTTTGGCAACTACAGGATTAGCAGTAAAACAGGGCCCGGATGGATGGTGGAACTATATGTTAACGGTATACTTATCAATTACCTGAAAGCAGATGCATCAGGTTTTTTTACTTTTGAAGTGCCAATAGTATATGGTTCCTCCATTGTTAAATTCCGCTTTTATGGCCCATGGGGCGAAGAGCAGGTACAAGAACAAAATATTGTTACACCATTTAGCTTTCTTCCGGCACGTGAATTTGAATATAATGTAACGGCCGGTATTGTAAGCAATGCAAATAAAACCCTTTTTACCAGGGCAAATTTTAATTATGGTTTAAATAGCCGTGTTACAGCAGGCGGGGGAATTGAATACCTCTCATCTGTCACCTCACGAAAACCTATGCCATTTGTAAATGCTTCCATAAGGGCAGGCACTCAAATATTGTTTTCAGCAGAATATACTTATGGTGTAAGAGCAAAAACTACTTTTAATTTCAAATTGCCATACAATTTACAGGTGGATGCTAATTATATAAAGTATAAAAGAGGGCAAACTGCTATTATGAACAATTTTGATGATGAGCGGAGAATAGTGTTATCTGCTCCAATACGTACAAAAAAATTTGTAGCATTTTCACGGCTTAGCTTATACCAGATTACGATCCCAAGATTAAAATTTACCACGGCAGAATTACTGTTATCAGGTGTTCTTGCTGGTGTTAGCGCAAATATTACTACCAGCGCTATATACACCACTTCTTCCAGCCCTGTACTGTCATCTAATTTTTCAGCAACATTTCGATTGCCTAAAGGATTCAGGATGACACCACAGGCACAATATCAATACAATAACAAAGAGTGGAGCATGCTAAAATGTGAAATAGATAAAAATATTTCCAGTAACGGGTTTTTAAATGTGGGATATGAAAAAAACATAGTTGCCAAAACTAATTTTGTTACTTTAGGTATACGTTATAACTTTTCTTTTATGCAAGCAGCCTTTTCTGTAAGGCAGGGCAATAATTCAATTTCAACAACTGAAGCTGGCCGGGGGAGTATATTTTATAATGAAAACAATAAGAAATTTATTTTTAACAACTTGAGTAATGTAGGCTTGGGAGGGCTAATAATATTGCCATATCTGGATATTAATTGCAATGGCAAACGTGATAGGGGTGAGCCAAAAGTTGCTGGGCTAAATTTTACCGTTAATGGTGGACGGGTAGAACAGAACCTGAAAGATACTGTCATACAAATAACAGGGTTGGAGGCTTATACCAATTATTTTATTAAAATGGATAAAGCCAGCTTTGATAATGTAGCCTGGAAAATTAGCCATCCGACTGTAAGTGTGGTGGTTGAGCCTAATTATTTGAAAGTATTAGAAATTCCTGTTGCGGTAATGGGGGAAGCCTCAGGAATGATATATTTAAATGATATTGCCCAATCAAAAAAATCAAAGGGGCGTGTTCTGATAAACTTCTATGATCATAATTCTAACCTTGTTGGCCGCACTATTTCAGAAGCAGATGGTTATTTTAGCTTTCTAGGGTTAGCGCCTGGGGCTTATACGGCCAGGATAGATGAAAACCAGCTACAAAATTTACGTATGATTTCTTATCCTGCTTCTATCCCATTTGAAATTAAACCTGACAATGAAGGTGATGTAGTTGAAAAATTAGAATTTGACCTTATACCACTTTTGAAATAACAGAAAATTCATGCAGTTAATAATTTCATATTATTTTTTATACTAAACATAATAACTAAACGTTATAAAATATTAATCCGGTTTTTTATGGACTTTTTACTAATATTTTATAAACTATGAGAATATTTATACGTTTGTATATAATAGTAATGTCTTTACTATGTTTTATCAAGCAAGGGTTTTCACAAACCAGTTGGACAGGAGCTGTTAGTACTTCATGGTCTGCCTCAGGTAATTGGACAGCAGGTGTGCCAACAATAACTCAAAATGCAATTATTGGCGATGCAAGTTTTACAGGTGCTTTTCAGCCAACCATCGCAGTAAATGCAGAATGCGCAAATCTTACCATAGGCGGTGCTGTAGCCAGCACACTTACCGTCAATAAATTATTAACTATTTCAGGAAATTTAACCATTAATTCGGGAGCTACACTTTCACAAGGCAATACAAATATTGTTATCCGTGGCAACTGGATAAATTCTGGTACCTATACCGCAATAAATAGTGTGCCATTGCCAACAGTATTTTTTGCTGCAACTAATCAAACTATTGGGGGGAGTAACGTAAGTACTTTTAGAAACCTTACCGTTAATCCAGGCTCTACGGTTTTATTAGGCATCAATATCAATATAACAAGTAATTTATTGGTTAGCGGAACGATAGATCCCTCAGAAAGCCCCACTTACCAGGTGTCGGGCGGTAATATTACCGTAACATCGGGAGGGGTAGCAAAAGTAAACGCTTCTACTTTTGGAGGAAATTATAGTACGACGGTTATATTAAATGAAGGTAGTATAGTAGAATATGGATCTAATACCACAGCTCAATCAATAAATGCATCATATACTTATTCTACTCTAAAAATAAGTGGCTCTACAGTTAAATCACTTAGCAGTGGCTTACCGGCATTAAATTCTACTACAGCTTCAGCAGGTAATATATTTGTCACAGCAGGTAGTACTTTCGATTTGTCTTCATTTTCAGCCGACCGCGGTACCTCGGTGGTGGGAGGGATATTAAGTATTGCTAATAATGCTACGCTTATAATGGGCGGAGTTGGTGGAACTTCACCATTCCCGGCAAATTTTGCTACAGTGTCACTCAGTTTAGGGAGTACGGTAGAATATAAATCTGGTGCAGGCACGCAAATTATTTCACCGCAAACTTATGGTAACCTGGTTTTAAGTTGTACTTCAGGAACAGCCACAAAAACTTCAGCCTCAGCTTTTACGATAGCAGGCAATTTTACTACTACTGTTGGTACAGGAACAGCATTAAATTTTACTGCAGGAGCAAATATTGCTATAGATGGCAATGTAACTCTTGGAACCAGTACCACCTTCAATGCAGAAAGCTTTACTCATACCATTAAAGGTAATTGGGCAAACAATGGAACATTTACCGGAAGCACCAGCACTGTTAATCTAGCCGGATCCGGTACAGCTATGAGTGGCAGCGGAACCAATAATTTTAATAACCTCACTGTAAGTGGCTTTGGTATTACTGCAACTAATAATGCAATTAATATAAGTGGTGATTTTGGTACTTCAGGCCCGGGAACATTTGTGCATGCTTCAGGCGGTACCGTAACAATGACCGGAGCTTCCAAAACAATAGACGGTTCGGGAATTACTTTGAATAATCTTACCATATCTTCAGGCTTCAGAACTTCGACTGCTACACTTACCTTGACTGGTAACTTGTCTGCAACGGGCACCCTTACCTGTTCGTCAGGCACTATATCTATGTCAGGTTTGAGCAATTCAATTAGTGGCGCAGGTGCAAAATCTTTTCTTCTTTATATATTATGGGTAATGCTATCATTACTACTGCAGTTGGTTTTACGATTACCAGCTCATTAATTGTACAGGGTACATTTAGTGCATCTGCAGGTACAGCAACGTTTTCGGGTACTTGCGCTTTGCATGGAACAGCAAATTTATTTGCTGTTACTATTTCCAGTGGCGCTACTTTACAACTATATGCCAATGCGTTATTAGGTATAGCCAGTACTTTTACAAGAACAGGCACTTTAAATGTAACCTCTACAGTGCCAAATACAGTAGAATTTAAGAGTTCCGGTGCCCAAAGTGTAGTAACGGGTACCTATCATCATCTTACAGTATCTAATGGCAATACAAAATCAGCATCTAATAATATTACTGTAAATGGCGATCTCACAATAAATGCTTCGACTACTTTTTATGCTGGTGCTTTGGCATATACACATAATTATTTGGGCAGCTTTATAAATGGCGGTGCTTTTACTTCGGTAAATACCATAAATATATTTAGCGGCTCTTCGAATGCTACAATTTCAGGTGCTACTACTTTTACTAATCTTACTATTAATAAATCTTCTTCTGCAAATGTGGTTACATTGGGTAGCAACATCAATGTAGGTACGCTTACCATGACTACCGGTAATATCAATACAGGATCCAACACACTAACGATAACAACTACACGCTCAGGAAATGGATTGATTTGGGGGACAATTACAAGGACACATACTTTTACTGGTAGTACAAATTATTTTTTTGAAGGCCCGGTTACATCAGTTACTTTTTTAAGTCCTTCAGTAACATCTGTTACCATGACTGTTACTAAAGGTGCAATTGCAGACTTTCCTTACGGAAGTTCTGTAAACCGCACTTATGATATTTCGGTATCTGGCACTTATTCTGGTGCTACAGTACAATTGCATTATGAAGATGATGAATTGAATGGCAACACTGAGTCTTCTATGGAGTTATGGCGTTATAATGGTACTTCTTGGGTTGTATCTGGCAAGAACTCCAATAATACAACAACAAATTTTGTAACCAAATCATTAGCACCGGATGCTACAAACCGCTGGACGATAGGGGATGTAACTCCAAATGTAGTTCGCTGGGATGGGTCTTCAAGTACCGCATGGGCTACTGCCGCTAACTGGACTACGGTGCAAGGTACACCATCTACTCCTCCTTCCTCTACAGATATTGTACTTATTGGTACAGCAGCTTTTACCAACCAGCCTTCCATAACCACTGCCAGATCAGTAAGGAGCATTCAATTTGGAAGTGCCCAAGCAGCCACTTTATCATTAAGTAGTAGTGGCACATTAACTACAGGCGGTAATATTACCGGTACCTGGAGCGCCAACCGTACTCACACCATTAGTGTGGGCTCTCGGACATTAACGGTAGGGGGTGATTTGGCATTAAGCAATGGAACGAGCAGCCGCATTATTAACCTTACAGCAAGTACGGGAACTATAAATGTGTCGGGAAATCTTACAGAATCCGGCGGTGCTAACATAACCTTTAGCAGTAGCGGGGCATTAAGTATCGGTAAAGATTTTAACTATGTCAGTGGTACATTTACACCCAGTACAAGTACGGTAACTTATGATGGTTCTGCTGCCCAGGCTGTAGGAGTGGTATCTTATAATAATTTAGTCATAAATAAAGCCTCAGGCATTGCGGCCGGTGATGTTTCTACCATTAACAATAATCTTACTATTACTGTGGGCAGGCTTGAGTTTGGAAGCAGTTATTTAACTATAGGAGGGGACGTTTCTATCGCAGCATCGAGTACATTGTTGGGCAGCTCCAATGTTACAGAAGTCCAAGGTAGTTGGTCTAATAGCGGAACATTTGTTCCGGGTATTGCCGGGGTTTATTTTTCCGGTTCTACTGGCTGTACCATTTCTGCATCTACTTTTTATTTTATAACGATAGATAAATCTTCGGGTGCTGCAACTTTAACAGGCAATATCAGTATTAATAATGGGTTAGATGTTTCTTCAGGAACATTGGATCTGAGTACGTTTACTGCTAACTCTACCAGTCTCGGTGGTGGATTTTCAGTAAGCTCTGGGGCCACATTAAAAGTTGGGGGGGCTGCTAATTTTCCTTCTTCTTATATCAATTATTCTTTTGTAAGTGGCAGTACTGTGGAATATAATGGTACAGTTGCACAAGCTGTTGAAGGTGTAACTTATGGACACCTTATATTTAGTAATGGTACTACCAATGCTAAAACTTTAGGTAGTGCTGCAACGGTTGCAGGTAATTTGACTATCAATAGCGGTGCTACATTTACTGCTACTTCGGGTATAATAAATCTTTCAGGCAACTGGATAAATAGTGGAACGTTTACAGCTTCATCACCTGGAAATTCAGGTGCTATTATTTTATCTGGTACCAGTAAAACTATTACAGGTACTACTACTTTTAATAAAGCGTATATCCATGGCAGTTATACTGTCTCCAGTGGTAATATGACTTTTATTGATGAACTGCGTATAATACCAGGGGGCAGTTATGACGCTTCAACAAGTACCACAACATTAAGCGGGGATTTTACCAATAAAGGAACTTTTACTAGTAATGGCGCAGTTATTTTTTCGGGTACTGCTGCTCAGACCATTAGTTTAACAAACGCCATGTCACTTGGTGGAAGCAACGGCGTAGTTTTTAGTGGCACGGTTTCTCCTACTTTAAGAGCTGCAAGCTCATACGAATTTAATAACCTCGATATTAATAATACGGTTTTTTCTGCAGATCCATGGACAGTAGCAGGTAATCTTAGTATTGGCAGTGGTGGTGCATTAATCCAGGACGCTTCTACTATACATACTTTTATGGGAGAAAGAGTTACAAATGATGGTACAATAGACAGCAAGGGTACTATTATTTTTTCACCGGCAAGAGCGCCGCAAGATGTTCAACTGGCAGGAGTGGAATTTACCAGTACAGGAACTGTTATTTTTGATGCAGCCTATCCAATAACAACAATTGGTGTACCATCATTTAATGATGTAATTATTTCTAATACTGAAACAGTAACCCCGGGTGACGACTGGACAATCGGTAGGAACTTTATAATTAATGATGTATCTGATTTTGCTGCCGGGGCCAACACTTATTCTGTAGCCGGTAATATATATATAGTAGTGGCACCTTCAATGCGGAAACATCTACTGTTGATATGTCTTCCACTGCGGGAAGTATTTATGGAAGTAATGGCCTGACATTTTATGACATAGCCATAGCATCATCAGCAAGTATAACCGCAGGAACAAATTTTAATGTAGAGCATAACCTTACCAATAATGGCGGGGTAATAGATGCTTCTGTTGGTAAAATAGTATTTACCGGAAGTTCAGCCGGCACAATTAACGGTTCGTCTGGAACTTATGATTTGGCCCAGTTTGATGTAAATAAGGCAACCTCAATAGCCGTAACTCTCTCGTCTAATTTAACCAATGCTACTGCTGTAAATGTTGTTAGTGGTATTTTGGATTTAACAGACAAAACCATATCACAAAACTCCGGAAGCAGTGGTACTAACCAGTTAGCAGTATATGCCAATGCATTACTTAAAATTGGCAGCACCAACACTTTACCTGCAATTGGTAATTATACTTTGGATAGCCTAAGCACTGTTGAATATTATGGTGGTAACCAAACTGTTTCTGTTGCTGCTACATATGGCAACCTTACACTTTCTACCGGTGGCACAAAGCTTGCACCATCTGCAATAACGATGAAAAATAATTTTACATTAAGTGCGGCAACATTTGATGCAGCCAGCTATACCCATACTGTAGGCGGCAACTGGACCATGAGTAGTGGTACTTTTTCTAACCAGGGCACAATAGTTTTTAATGGAACTGCAGTGCAGGGAATTTCGTCTACCGGTGCATTTAATAATATGACGATAAATAAAACATCAGGATATATTGATCTTGCCACTGATGTTACTGCCGGAGGTACAGTTACTTTTACCCTGGGTAAAATTTATACCAATGCTAATAAATTGATAATGGGTACAGGAACAGTAAGTGGGGCTGATCAAAGTACCGGATGGGTAAATGGGAATTTGCAAAAAATGTTGGAACAGGATCCAATATTTCCAGGACGTTTGAGGTAGGTGACGCAAGTAATTACTCGCCTGTCGATGTTACATTTGCAAATGTAATGGGTAGTGGTAATCTGTTGGCAAAAGCTACAGCAACAGAACATCCACAAATCGCTACTTCGGATATCATCCCGGATTTTAGCGTAAACCGTTATTGGACATTAACTAATGTGGATGGTATAACCTTTTCAACTGCTGATGTTATCTTCAATTGGGTGGCAGGCGATATAGATGCAGGTGCGGTAACATCAAACTTTGGAGTGGCAAATTATAATGGGAGTACCTGGTCATTGACATCTATTGCTTCACCATTGAGCACTTCTATACAGGCAACAGGGTTAACCACCTTTGATGATTTTGCTATAGGTGAGCGGACTATAACGCCAAGGTGGACAGGAGCTATTGGTACTAACTGGTATACTACAGGTAACTGGTCTACGAGCAGTGTGCCGATAAGCACTTCTAATGTTCTTATTCCCTCATCTTTATCCAATTATCCTACGATAGCCAGCGGTACAGCTGTATCTAACGATCTTACTATACAATCAGGCGCATCAGTAACGGTAACTAGTGCTATATTGCAAATAGGCGGTACCGTTAGTAACAGTGGAACATTTACGGCTGCTGACGGAACCATCGTATTCAATGGCTCATCTGCTCAAAATATTCCTGCCGCTACATTTGCAAACAATACTATTAAAGATTTAACCATTAATAATACCGCAGGTGTTACTTTAGGCGGAACCTTAAATTTGACTGGTGCATTAACGATAAGTGGGGGAAGCCTTGCAACAGGCGGGTACCTTACGTTAAAATCTACCTCAACTACTGTAGCATATGTAGCACAGATTACGTCGGCATCAGGAACACCTATAACGGGTAATGTTACCGTAGAGCGTTATATACCCGCCCGCCGTAAATACCGCCTGATTACCAGCAGTGTAACCACCAGCGCCAGTCCTACATTAAGTGTAGGCGAGGAGGCATTATCTATTTGGGGTAACTGGCAAAACCAAGGCAATGTTGTAACTGGAAATAATGGTACTTTCATTACTGGCGGTACTGTAGGTGACGGGTATGACCAGCAAACCCAAAACGCTTCCTTTTTTACTTATGATGATGTAAACAGGAGGTATACCGGCTTTACTTCTGCTAATGGAAAAAATACAAAGTATACACCATTAAAAGCAGGTGTGGCTTATTACATGTTTGTCTATGGCGACCGGCTAAATGCTTATAATACATCTACGCCAAATAATACTGTACTTAGTGCAACAGGAATATTATTGACCGGTGACCAGACTTATACTACTGCTTCAGCTATTCCGTTATCTAATACAACAGGCAGGTATACTTTACTGGGTAACCCATTTGCATCACCAATAGACTGGACTACCATCAGCAGAACAAATTTGGCCAATACTTATTGGGGCTGGGATCCTAACCTAAGCAGTACAGGCGGTTACATTACTGTGACCAACACAGGTACTGTCACTTTAATATCACCATTTACAGGAACAACCGGTTTAAATCAATACATACAACCAGGTCAAGGCTTTGTTGTACAAACCACTGCAGCATCCCCTGTACTGACGATTGAAGAACAGGATAAGGTGAGCAACTTTAATGGCAATGCTTTTAAAGTGGATGGTGAGAATGGGTCCAGTGAAGCTAATACGATACCGCTGATGGCGATTAATCTTCAATATAGCAACGGCATTGGTACAATTTTAGCTGATGGTGTATTAACAGCTTTTGACCCGTTCTTTTCTAATGGAATAGGAAAAGAAGATGCATCAAAAATTCCAAATACGGGTGAAAGTATTGCCATACTAAACAGTGGGCAGTCGTTAAGTATTGATGCCCGCAAAATGCCCCAAACCGATGATACATTATTTTTAAATGTGGCCAGGCTTACCAAACCCCAATATACTTTGCAAATATTTGCACAGCAGATAAATAATAATATTGAAGCTTATCTTGAAGATGCCTATTTACATACCAAATATTCTTTGTCTTTAACAGATACTAATAAAATTGTGTTTAATGTAAATACTGATGCTGCATCTTCTGATCTGAATCGTTTTAAAGTAGTGTTTAAAACCATAAATGCACAGGCAGGCACATTTACTTCTATCAAAGCTACCCTAAAAGATAAAGATATCCAGGTAGATTGGAGCGTAGCCGAAGAAAATAGCATTAAAAAGTATGTGGTAGAAAGATCTTTGGATAATACCAATTTTACAAAAATGTACGAAGTAAATGCAAAAGGAAGCAATGCAATTGAAAACTATAAGTGGTTAGATGCGAATGCACCAACTGGGAATAATTATTACAGGGTACTTGGCATATATAATGATGGGACCTACTTTATAAGCAAAACAGTGCAAATACAAAAAATAGGTAATCCTGAGATTACGGTATTTCCAAACCCGGTAAGAGGCCTGCAAATAAATATCAGGATAAAAGAATTAGAGCCAGGACAATATACTTTGTTACTGTATAATACACAAGGGCAGCAAATGACAATGCGTGCTATGAATCATCCCGGTGGGTCAACAACTCAAATTCTACAACTTAATAAAAAATTACCCTCAGGTATTTATACTTTAAAAATAACTAATAAAAATGCGAATTATATTTATTCTATTCTTATAGAATAAGTGCTGGACTATGACTAAGACAAAGGGCCATAGCAATATGGCCCTTTTTACGTTCTAAAAAATTACCAGCCAGCGTTGAGTTAATAAATATGGAAATAGATATGCATTTAACCTTTATAATAAAGAAGATATTTCGTTGTTATAAAAGAAAATCCTTTAACTGGAAATTATCAGCCTGTGTCCTTGTGGAAATAATTTAATGTGCTATGGCAGGTGTTTTTTCTGTACTATCCGTAGGATTGGCGGCAGCTATCATGGCAGGGATTAAAATCCATTTTCCATTATGTTTTGCAGTATAATATATTTTGTATACAATTTTATCAGAGCCCGATACTTCTTCCTTGATAGTTATTTGTTCTCCCTGAACATCTCCCTCATCATTGTATGATACTTGAATGAACTCATCATTTTGATTCGTATCTGGTGCAGGTAATGGGTTGTTGGTTTTGTTTTTAGTAATCTTCGTTATTGTCTTTCTCTCTTCAACTGGTTTTTCAACAATATTTTTAATGCTTTGTGTTTTTATTTTTATTGGTGTTACTGTAACGGAATTGTATGTAACTATATTATTGGGACTCTCCATTACATCTACTATACCCGGTATTAATAAAGGAAAAACCTGTGTTATATTATCCTTCTGGTGGCTTTTAATATTTACTACCGGTAAATTAAATAATAAAATAAAGCACAATAAAGCAATCAATAAAAATCCAAATTTAAAAAATATATGTTGTGAAGAATGATAATTTATGTTTAAATTTTTATTGGTGAAATATTGTATGCGGTGCAACAAATGTTTCTTGTTTTTTACTGCTGCCAGTTGAAACTGCAGTGTTTTTTTATAAGCCGCTTGATGTATGTTTTTTTGTATTTGTAATAACACTTCCGCATATAATATGGGAGTATAGTTAAAATGAATAACTTCCAGGTCACATGCTTTCTCTCTTTCCAATCTTATATTATTGCAGGCTATTTGTACAAAGGGATTAAAAAAGAAAATATTTTCAACAATAAGCAGGATCCAGTTAAACAAATAATCATTTGCTTTTATATGGCTTAGTTCATGTAAAATTATCGTTTCTACCTGTACAGTAGTAAGCTGGTTTACCAATGCAACAGGTAATAAAATAGCCGGTTTTAAAAAGCCATATGTAATAGGTGTGGTTATGTAATTGCTCAACCATATTTTTACTGGTTTTTTTATGCCAAATTGAAAAGCTTTTTGAGAGCAGAAAAGTTTATGTTCTGTTAATGGCTTTTGTAAATTTTTATGAAAAGAATAAATAAAGTGTTTCCAGGTTATGAAAAATCTTAGCAATTTATACATTATTATAAGCAGGTAAAAATACATTACCCATACACAAAAATTTTGCAGGTCATAATTATTATTATTGTTTAAAAACCTGCGGCACTATTGGTGCCATCATTCATGTATTGATTTAAATAGTAATAAAAAGTAGTAAAAGAAAGTGCAAATTGGAAGCTGACAAGCAACAATAAAAAATTTCTTTTTTGTAACGGCTGCCCGTTTTTTAAAAAAGTTTTTTCAAAAAAATTATAACAAAGCAACAGTGCGCCAGCCTGCCAAAAGCTATGTAGTATGGTTAAGCAAAAGCTATAGGAAAGAGCAGCCATTTGGTATAAAATTTATTTGTTTTTTATATCAGCAATTAGTTTTTCAATTTGTTCTATTTCCTCTTTGCTGGCATTGTGCCCACCTAATGCCTGTAATACCAAGTTTGCGGTAGACCCTGCAAACAATTTATCAATCATTTTATTTAAAAACTGTTTTTGTGTTTTTTCTTTACTTACAGCAGCAGTATAGATATGTGTTTTGCTCGAGTCGTCACGTGTTACCAGGCCCTTTTCAAACATAATCTGCATCAGCTTAAGCGTAGTGGTATAGCCCGCATCTTTATATTTGGCCAGTTCCTCATGCACTACACGTACCGTAGCTGTTTCATTGTTCCACAGCACCTGCAAAATTTCCAATTCACTCTCTGTCGGTTTTAATACTTTAGCACTATTCATATTACGATAGGTTTCGTATGCAAAATACGAATTTTATTGTAAAAAATGTAACTGGTTATAATTTTTTGTTTTTTTATAATTTGGCTATCAATTGTGGTACTTTTCTCAATGGCTGTTCCGGCTTTCCGTTGCAAGTCCGGCACAAAGCCAGGCTACTGACTCGTCCTAAAATAAGTTTACAGGTTATATAAATGTGTTTTTTATTTACTGTAATTTTTTGGATGTTCAAAGTTAGGCTTTGAATGATAATAGTTTTTCCATAATTTTTCTGTTTTTGAGTTAATGTTACAATGTATTTGCTCTGGTGTAAGGTTACCTATGCTCATATGTGGCCTTTGTTGGTTATAAAGTTTTACTGTCCGCTTAAGTATAGCTTTAGCTTCTATAATATTGCAGGTTTGCAGAACTGCAAATACTCATCCTTTATAATCCCATTAATTCTTTCAGCAAGGCATTTTCTAAAGGGTCGCCATTTTCAGTCATACTGATTGTAATATTATTTTCATTTAATAATTGTACATAGCTATTACTACAATACTGTAAGCCCTGTCACTGTGGTGTGTAAGCTTAAAATGGCCCTGCGGCCTCAAGCCGCAAAGGGCTATTTTAAGCGCTTGTATACAGTGTACACTTTCCATATTCTCTGCTACAGAATACCCTACAATCTTACGGCTGTAAGCATCTGTTATAAAACTTATGTAAAAGAACTGCTGCTTTGCTTTCCAGTATGTAATATCACTTACCCATAACTGGTTTATACCACAAGGCGTAAACCCTCTCACTAAATTAGGATAACGCCTGAACCAATGCTTTGAGTTGGTCGTTATAGTAGTACGTCTTTTCTTACGTACCAGTAGTCCATGAACTGCCAGCAAATCAAATAAAGCATCCCTGCCCATTTTTATTTGGTTATCAATCATGAAGCTTTGTAACATCTCATAAAGCTTACGGGTGCCCATACGCCTATGCAACAAACGGATGCGCTTCACCTCTTCTATCACCAGCTTTTGTTCTATATCACTACTATAACAAAACCAGCTATACTGATAATGAGCCTGCCGGGTAATACCAAACCATCCACATAGCCTGGCAAGGCCTATATGGGGAAATTCCTTTTCATAACCATTATGGTTTGGTGTTGAACTTTTTCTAATAGGAACTTTTAGTTGCTGTTCTGCTACATCTATCATCGTAGAAAAAGCAACAGCTTTTTGCTCTGCTTCCTAAGTTGTTGTTCCAATTGTTTTATCCGAACCTCCAATTCTTTAATTTGGGCATCGCCACCTTCCAAGCTATGAATGCTACGTTTTGACATAGATAACCTTTCTGCAAAACTAATCACTCTTCGCTGACATCCATTAACATCATAACCTAAACGGCGCATCCATTTTACTATCAAACCATTTTCTTTCTTTCGGCCTGTGTATTTTTCCCATATAGCTTGCTTCGTCGTTGATAGGATAAATACTCCTTAATAATTAATTCTTTCTCTGCATCACTAAAATAGTACAACTCATTTGACTTATACTGACGAATAATATTATGACCCATCTTAATCAAATTTGCGTAAACCTATTTTAGGACAAGACAGTACCCTAAGTACTTAAATAAAAATACAGTAATATTTTCATTTCTTTCAGGTAAGCGAATTAGTATATATCTTTGAACTCTTGTAAAAGCATCTAATTTTATTTATAATGGAGAATTTTTATAACGCTGCAGTAATATGGTTCATTATAGGCTTCGTGCTTTTTCTGCTCGAATTTGTAGTGCCTGGGTTAATTCTTTTCTTTTTTGCTGTTGGTGCCTGGGTCGTTGCAATACTTTCGTTATTTATTGATCTCTCTATCAATTTACAGTTACTTATTTTTATAGCCACTTCCATACTTACAATTTTATTATTACGAAAAAGCCTTAAAAAAGTAATGTGGAGAAAAAAAAGTTATAGCAGCACTTTAGAAGACGAATTTATAGGTAAATCAGGGGTAGCAGAAACTTTTATAGGGCCAGCCCAAAGGGGGAAAATTTATTTTAAAGGTACCAGTTGGGATGCCCGCTCCCAGGATACTATCGAGCCTGGAGAAAAAGTAACTATTATTGGAAATGATAGTATTATATTAATTATAAAATCAACAAAATCTTTATTATGACAGCAGGAACCATTATACTAATAGTCTTAATATTATTTCTATTAGTTTCTTTTTTATCCACTTTTAAAGTAGTGCCGCAGCGATCGGTGTATATCATTGAAAGGTTGGGAAAATGCAATCGTACGCTTGATGCAGGCTTTCATACTTATCCGTTTATAGATAAGGTTGCTTATCGTCAAAACCTTAAGGAGCAAGCTATTGATGTTGCATCGCAAATATGTATTACAAAAGATAACATAGCCGTGGAGGTAGATGGTATCTTGTACCTGCAGGTTATTGATCCTCGAAAGCTTCTTACGGAATTGACAATTATAAATTTGCCGTAGTTCAGATTTCGCAAACTACCATGCGTAGTATTATTGGAAAAATGGAGCTGGATAAAACTTTTGAAGAAAGGGGAAACAGTGAACGGAAGCATCGTGGATGCTGTTGATAAAGCAAGCGAACCATGGGGCATAAAAGTTTCACGTTATGAAGTAAAAACATTTCGCCCCACAAAGTATAAAAGATGCAATGGAAAAGCAAATGCGTGCTGAACGAAAAAAAGCAAAGATAGCAGAATCTGAAGGTGATAAGCAAGCTAAGATAAACAGGGCCGAAGGAGATAAGCAGGAAGCTATCGCACGCTCTGAAGGCGAAAGCAACGACGTATAAATGAAGCTGCCGGTACTGCTGCCGAGATTGAACTGGTTGCCGTAGCTACAGCAAAGGTATTACTGAAATAGCCAGATCAATAAATGAAGAAGGGGAATGAATGCAGTGAACCTTCGTGTTGCAGAGCAGTACCCTCAATGAATTTGGCAAGTTGGCCAAGGTTAATAATACAATGATCGTACCAGCTGACCTTTCAGATATTGCAGGAGTAATATCCAGTATTACTTCCGTACTAAATAAAACACAGCCAGTACCAAAAGGGATTATTAACAAAGTATAGATCTTTAATACAAATTCAATTTTGATAAAATTGCCCCAAAATGGCAATTTTATTTTTTATTGGAGTAGATATGTGTGGATTAGCCATTTAAAATTTAAGAAAAAAATCATTGGGGCTTTTTAACTACAGTAACATTATTAAGCATTTGTTCCGGCTTTACGTTGCAATCTTTTGCAGCTAACGCCAAAGGCTATACGCAAAAGTATTTCCACTGCAATCCGGCAGCTGGTGAACGGTGGAATATTAACTGGACGCTATAATTTTGAATAGCAATTTGAAAGTGTTATAAAAAATCCCATTATTTGGTAACAAAAAATTATCAAAATGAGTACAGATATATTAAACCCTTTATAACCAAAGTCTCCGGTACGGTAATTAAATAATTGTTTAAAAATAATGGTAATCACAGTTTGAAATAAATATTAAATCTTTATCTGTATTTCAAGAAGTTCGATTGCTTTGTTTAATTCCTGTTGTAATTCTTCATAACCGATAACCCTGCCAGCACCAATTATATCTAAAAATTCATTCTCAGTTGTTGATATATCCTTTCTTTTATCTGCTCTTTTAGTTGCAAAACTCTTTGGTTTGTTCCATTTTTCCAACTGCTTATAAAAGCACAATTAATTCTGTATTCATGTTTTAGAATTGATTTGTAAGAGTATGAAATGAATTTTTAATCCAGTTAGATTGAATGCAAAGAAACAGTTTGCTGCTTTCTGTGCTAATTAGTCGTTCCTCAAAAAGCCCTACAATCCTTACCATTCATAATTTATACACACTTGTGGATAAATAAATCTGCAAGAAAAGTAGATGAGCTTAAAAATCCTGCAAATTTGTATCATGTTATCCAAGCAAAAAACAGTGCAAAATGGTTTTACAGCAGTTTTGAAGAGCAGTTGAATCATTCTCATCCGCTTTATATACTGGCAAACAGGATAGATTGGAATGTGTTTGAAGAAGCTTTTAAAACATTACAGTGCAACCCAGGGCAAATCAGCCAAGCCTATCCGCTTAATGGTATCGTTGCTGATTTTAAAGCAGCTTCGCAATTTAAGTGATGAAAGTGTAGTAGGGCAATGGGCAGAAAATGCCTATTATCAGTACTTTGGCGGAGAAAATTATTTTTCTGTAAAACCACCTTGTGGCCTACAGAGTTAGTAGAGGTTTAGAAAACGAATTGGAGAAGCGGGGTTAGAATTGATTTTAAAGAAAGTATCCGTATCAATGTTAAAGATGCCGGTGTTGATAATTTGAGTGGGGATACTACTGTCCAGGAAAAAATATCACCTATCCAACCGATGATAAGCTGTACAAAAAGATAGTTAAAATGTCAGGCCATAGGCCTAAAAAGAAAGGGTTGAACTAAGACAGAGTTATAAGTTTACGGTAAAAAACTAAGCACTGTTCAGCGTTTTAAGAGAGAAAACAAAGCCGGCGCAGGCAAAGCAAGGAAAAGCTGGTAAAAAAAATTAAACCAATAGCAGGCGGTTAGTACGGGAGCTTTGAACGCAAACTTACTGCCGATGGTTTAAATAAGGTAATGCAACCGATTTATCATTGTTTAAAAGCCAGTATTAGCACAAAAAAGAAGCGATAGCGGTAAAGTTTACAGCCTTCATGGACCCGATGTAAAAAATGCTACACTAAAGGCAAAGGGCATAAAAAATTTGAGTTTGGAAGCAAAGCCTCTTTTTTAGTAACACAAAGTACCGGCGTAATTGTTTGGGGCATTAAATTTTACAGAATCCTGCATGACTCAAAAACACCACCCCTCAGTATTAGAACAATAGGAAAGGCTGATGGACAAAGAGGCCAAAAATGTTTTTTTAGACAGGGGTACCGGGGGCCTAAAATGATTAACACATACTGCATTACACACACCAAAGCCAGATAAGGATTACTCAAACCAAACGTAAAAGACATAAACGTAGAGCGGCAATAGAGCCTGTATTAGGGCATTTAAAACACGATTACAGAATGAGCAGAAATTACCTCAAAGGTACAGTTGGAGATGCAATCAATGTAATATTAGCGGCTGCAGCAATGAATTTTAAAAGAATGATGAATAAATGGAAAGTAGAATTTATTTTTGGGCCTTAAAATTGCTTCGCTTTCTTTAACTTTATACTCAACTGATTTTTTGTCCCCCAAACTAAAAAAAAAAAAAAATGACTTTTTGAGGATCGACTAATTAGAATAAAAACCTTTTAAAATCGTGTTATCCGTGTTCCTATCCTCCGCTTCAGTAAAAGCTTCTCCAATAGCATCACTTCCGTAGCGAGTGACCCTGCATTTTGCGGGGCAGGCTACAATAATGCTGCCATGAAAAACAAATG